>NZ_JADKSE010000001.1:14161-1727348 GCF_015350835.1 Frigoribacterium sp. VKM Ac-2530 | reverse complement strand
GCCACCGCCCCAAGTTCTCGCCCGACGCCGACGACGAGCGCGGCCCCGGCGGCCGGCTCGGAGCCGTTCCCGTTCGCGTCGCACGAGGCACCAGGCTCGCGCGTGAACGGCCGCGTCGGGGCGGAGGAGTCGTGGCGGGAGATCAGCGGCGCGGGGCAGCCAGCTCGGAAGGGACGCCCGGAGGTACAGCAGGTGCAGGCACCACGGCGACCGGTGCTGTCGGCGTCCGTCGCTCTGAGACGGGCCCGGCCGACCCGAGCCGCAGCTCCGTCGTCCGCTGGGCGAGCATCACGAGCGCGACGGTGAGGGCGATCATCGCGCCGAACCCGCCGAGGAAGGGCCCGCCGCCCAGTCGGGTCACGTACGCGGCCGAGAGCAGCATCGCGCTCGCCAGGGGCGTGGTCAGGTAGGCCGCACGCACCGGGACCAGCGGCACCGCGCCTCCTCGGGTCCCCTGCACGCGCAGGGCGACGAGCGTCGCGGCCACCGCGGCGAAGAGCGCCCCGGCGGTCGCGTAGAGCACGGTCGCGGCGAGCGGGGCCACGGTGCCGACATGGCCGGCGTGGACCGCGCCGAGCACGGAGAGCACGGCGAAGCCGACGTGCCAGACGGGGGCGAGCAGCCAGGCGGCCCGCCGCACGCGACCCGCCGGCAGCGGCAGCAGTCCGTCGAGCGGCCCCTCGACGAGGTCGCCCTGCGCCCGTCGTCCGTCGTCGAGCGTCAGCCCCCGCTGCGCTCCTGTACCTCGTCCAGTCCCCACGCGGCGAGCCTAGGGAGGAGCTCGGATGGGCCGCAATCCTCCCTGAGGAGGACACCCGTTGTCCCCGCACCGGGCGACAGCGGGCGAGGCGGACGGCCTCGTCCCGCCACCCGTCCCGCACGATGAGGCGGCAAAAGGGTGAGTCGATCTCGCTTTCTCGGGGTCGCGACCGGCACGGCCGACGGCCGGCCGGCAGGCCCGGCGACGTGCCCGAAGAGCGGCGCCCGGCGCCTCGCATGCCCCGCCCGGCATGCGGTCTGCGCCACAGTGGTGCCGTGCTCACCTTCCTCAGCCGCGTCGTGCTCGTGCCCCTCGTCCGGCTGCTCTGGCGCCCCAGGGTCATCGGGCGGCGCAACGTCCCCCGCCGCGGCGCCGTCATCCTCGCGAGCAACCACCTCTCGTTCATGGACAGCGTCGTGATCACGCTCATGGCCCCGCGCGAGGTCTCGTTCCTCGCCAAGAACGCCTACTTCACGGGCACCGGCTTCAAGGGGCGGCTCAGCCGGTCGTTCTTCTCGGGCATCGGCGCCATCGGCGTCGAGCGGGGAGCGGGCGCCGCCGCCCAGCAGGCGCTCGACCTCGGCCTGGGCCGCCTCACCGAGGGGCACGCCTTCGCGATCTACCCCGAGGGCACCCGATCGCTCGACGGCCGCCTGTACAAGGGCCGGACCGGGGTCGCGTGGCTGGCGCTCACGAGCGGCGCCCCGGTCGTGCCCGTCGCGCTGACGGGCACCCAGGAGCTGCAGCCGGTCGGCACGACCGTGCCGCGCCTCCGTCGCTTCACCGTCGAGTTCGGCGAGCCGATCGACCTCTCGCACCACGGCGACGCCAAGTCGGGCCGCGCTCGCCGGCACGCGACGGACGAGGTGATGGCCGCGATCCAGCGCCTGAGCGGCCAGGAGGAGGCCGGCACCTACAACGAGCCGCCGACCCCGTCGGTCGTCGAGCGGGTCCGCCGCGCGATCCGACGCGACCCCCTCGGGTCGGACGCGATCGACTGACCCGGCCCCCGCCTCGCACGGGCGTCGAGCAGGCGCATGACGCCTCCTGAGAACAGCTGCAGGAGGCGCGTGACGCCTCCCGAGAGCGGCTGCAGGAGGTGCGGTGCGCTTCCCGGGTCCGGTGTCGGCGGCCGGGCGTACGGTCGACCCCGGCGGTGCGCAGGCCCGCCGAGGCGCCGAGCGCGAGGTGCCGGAGAACACGAACACGACGACGACGCGGCCCGGCGAGACGCCCGGCCGCAGGCGAGGAGCAGGCATGAAGGTCGCGGTGCTGGGCACGGGGATCATGGGGCAGGGCGTCGTCGGGACGCTCCTGCGCGAGGGGCACGACGTCACGGCGTGGAACCGCACCGGCGACAAGGCCGAGCCGCTCGCCGGCGTCGGGGCGACCGTCGTCGACACCGCCCGCGAGGCGGTCGACGGGGCCGAGGTCGTCGTCACGGTGCTGTTCGACGGCGAGGCCGTGCTCAGCGTGCTGCGTGACGCGACCTCCGCGGCCGACGCGACCGCCGCCTCCGACGCGACCACCGCCCCCGGCACCTCGGCCGACGGCCCCGTCTGGGTCCAGGCGAGCACGATCGGCGCCGCCGACACCGCTCGGGTCGTCGACCTCGCCGCCGAGCGCGGCGTGCCGCTGGTCGAGGCGATGATGCTGGGCACCAAGAAGCCCGCCGAGACCGGGAAGCTGGTCATGCTGGCGGCCGGTGCCCCCGATCTCCTGTCGCGGGTGCAGCCCGTGCTCGACGCGATGGGCGCGAAGACGATCACCGCAGGCGAGTCGGTCGGCCAGGGCACGGCGCTGAAGCTCGCCGCCAACGCGTGGATCGCGTCCGTCACCGCCGCGACCGCCCAGTCGCTGGCGCTGACCCGGACGCTCGGTCTCGACCCGCAGCTGTTCCTCGACGCGATCGAGGGCGGGCAGGCCGACACCCCCTACGCGCACCTCAAGGGCGCCAGCATGATCGCCGGCGAGTACCCCGCGCAGTTCGCGCTCGACGGCCTCCGCAAGGACGTCTCGCTGATGCGCGAGGCGGCGACCGCCGCCGACGCCGGGTTCGACACCTCCCTGCTGGAGGCGCTGGCCGGCCTGTACGGCACGGCCTCCGACCGAGGGCACGGCGGCGACGACATCGCCGCGGTGCACGCCGCCTTCACCGGCTGACCGCTCCCCGGGCTGCTTCCCGGACTGCGTTCCTGAGAACTCCCTCCCCCGTGCCCGTCCGGCGGAATGAGCGTGCCGTGACCCGGGTTGGGTCGCAGGTGCGCGACGACGGGCACTCTTCCTGACGCGTCGCGAGGCGACGCGGCCACCTCCTCCCTCCCCACCGGAAAGGACCCCTTCGTGGATCTCTTCTCCTCCGCCGTCCTCGGCGACCTCGTCCTCTCGAACCGCGTCACCATGGCGCCGCTGACCCGCACCCGCGCCGACGCGGGCGACGTGCCCGGCGACATCGTGGTCGAGCACTACGGCCAGCGGGCCACCCTCGGCATGATCGTCACCGAGGGCACCTACCCGACCCAGGAGGGCAAGGGCTACACCGGCCAGCCCGGCATCGTCACCGACGAGCAGGTCGCCGGCTGGAAGCGCGTCGCCGACGAGGTGCACGCCAAGGGCGGCACCATCGTCATGCAGGTGATGCACGCCGGCCGCGTCTCGCACCCCGACGTCACCGGCACCGAGCGGATCGTCGGCCCGAGCGCCGTCGCCATCGACGGCCAGCTGCACGTGCCCTCCGGCAAGGCCGCCTACCCGGTGCCGCACGCCCTCACCACCGAGGAGGTGCGCCAGACCGTGCAGGACTTCGTCACCGCCTCGAAGCGCGCCGTCCTCGAGGCCGGCCTCGACGGCGTCGAGCTGCACAGCGCCAACGGCTACCTGCTGCACGAGTTCCTCTCGCCCGTCTCGAACGTCCGCACCGACGAGTACGGCGGCAGCCCCGCCGCGCGCGCCCGCCTCGGCATCGAGGTGGCCGAGGCCGTCTCCGCCGCGATCGGCGCCGGCCGCGTCGGCATCCGCATCTCGCCGATGCACAACATCCAGGACGTCGTCGAGACCGACCTCGACGACGTGACCGCGACCTACGACGCCCTGATGGACGGCCTCGCCCCCCTCGGCCTCGCCTACATGAGCGTGCTGCACTCCGACCCCCGCGGCGAGCTCGTCCAGCGCCTCCGCCGCCGCTTCGGCCAGGCGGTCGTGCTCAACAGCGGCTTCGGCACGGTCACCGACCTGGCCGAGGCGAAGGACCTGGTCGAGAACGGCCACGCCGACGCCGTCGCCGTGGGCCGCATGGCCATCGCGAACCCCGACCTCGTCGCCCGCTGGGAGCGCGAGACCGAGCTGAACGAGCCGAACCCGGCCACGTTCTACGCCGACGGGGCGACCGGCTACACCGACTACCCGACGCTCGAGTCCGTCTCGCGCTGACCTCGGGGCGCCCTCCGTGCCTCCGGTGCCCGCTCGCCTCACGGGAGCCGGCACGCTGCTCCAGCACCGCCTGACACGCCACGGCGTGCGCCCCGCACCTGCAGGGCGCACGCCGTCGTGCGTCCGCCCCCGATCGAGGCCTGTCCGAGGTCGGCGGGGCGGGATACGATCCTCCCGGCGGACGCACCCGGTCCGCCGTCGAGGAGCCGTCGCACCCGGCCCCGCCCGTCAGGAGCAGCCCGTGTCGCCGTCGATCCCTCCCACGCCCGCCGACCTCGAGCGCCTGGCCGGCCTGCTGCGCCACGAGCTGACGGGGGCCGAGATCGTCGTCGTCCCGTCCGCGTACTCGGCCGACCCGCGTGGGGCGGTCCGGGTCCGTCTCGGCCACCGCGCGTTCCTCGACCTCGCCGACGACGGCGCCTCCTGGTTCGTCGCGGGCCTCTGGGCCGACCAGGGCGGCGAGACCCCTCCGGGCGAGCGCCGTCGCGAGTTCCTGGCCGTGCCGCTGCAGGCCGAGGCCCCGGTCGTCGCGACCGCGGTCGTCGCCTCCGTCTGGCGGTGGGTCGAGGCGATCGGCGCGCAGGAGGCGGACGCCCCGTTCACGCGCGCGTCCCGTTCCGCTCCTCCCGCGATCCCCGGCCCGGCCGCGTTCGGCGCGCCGGCGCCCGCGCCCTACGCGACGGCCGCGCCCGATCCCCACGCGACGGCGCCCACGCCGTACGCGCCGTACACGTCGACCGCGCCCGGCTCCACCTGGTCCGCTCCGTCCGCCCGGCCGCCGCGCCGTCGCAAGGGTCTCCTGATCGGAGGCATCGTCGCCGCCGGCCTCCTCGTGCTGGCGGGCGGCACCGCTGCCGCGGTCGCCGTTGCGCACTCGGCGGCGGAGCTCGCATCGGCGTCGACCTCGCCGAGCGACGGTCCCGGCACGACCGGCGGCGACGCCGACGACCAGGGCGTCCAGCGCGACCCGGACGAGGCGGGCAGCGGCTCCGGCACGACCGGGGGCACCCCCGACATCTCGGCCTTCGACATCAGGGTGGGCGAGTGCTTCGGCTTCGGTGAGGGCGCGGCCAGGGGGTCAGGCGACATCGACGGCGTCGTCTATCAGCCGTGCGACGAGGAGCACGACAACGAGGCCTACGCGACCGTCGACGCCACGCAGCCCGGCTGGCCCGGCCTCGAGGCGATGACGGCGTTCGCGGACGAGGGCTGCTACGCCGAGTTCGAGTCGTTCGTCGGCATCCCCTGGGACGACTCGGTGGTCGAGTACGGCTACCTGACCCCCACCGAGCAGAGCTGGGCCGAGGGCGACCGCGAGGTCCTCTGCTACGCGTTCGTCGACGGCGACACGTCGCCGGGCACCCTCGAGGACTACGGCTACTGACGGCCGCCGTCTTCCGCTCCGACCCGGCGCTGCGAGCCGCCGCCTAGGATCGTCAGGACGCCCGACCCGGATCGTCGCCGCCCCGCCCCCCTGACCCAGGAGCCCCCGTGCAGCTCGTCGACCGCCTCTTCCGCACCGACGAGTGGCGGACCGTGCCGAACGCGATCACGGCCCTCCGCCTCCTCCTGCTGCCGGTCTTCGTCGTGCTCATCGTCGGCGAGCACTACTGGTCGTCGATGGTCGTCATCGCGGTCGTGTTCCTCACCGACTTCGTCGACGGCTTCGTCGCGCGCCGCACCCACACCACCTCCGAGCTGGGCGCCTGGCTCGACCCGGTGGCCGATCGGCTCACCGTCATCGTCGTGGTGCTGGCCTTCTGGCTGGGCGGGCTGCTCAGCTGGCCGGTGTTCGTGCTGATCCTGCTGCCCGACGTGGTGCTGAGCCTGATCGCGCTGATCGCGTTCGGGGGCGCCTCCTTCCCCGTGACGTGGGTGGGCAAGGTCCGCACCGCGCTGATCTTCGTCGGCCTGCTGATGCTGCTCGTCGGCGTCGCGGTCGTGGCCCAGTGGCGCGGCTCCGAGGGCGGGGACGGCCCCGAGGCGCTCGGCCAGCTGCTCGTCGTCGTGAGCAGCTTCGTGCTGCTGCTCGGGCTCGTCGGGCACTACGTCGCCGCCGTGCTCTACGGTCGCGACCTCGCCCGCCGCTGGCGAGCACGGCGCACCGCCGCCTGACGCCCCGGGGCCGCCCGAGCGCCCGCTGCACCTCAGGTCGCGTTCCAGAGCCCGCGGTAGAAGGCGGTCCGCACCGGGTCGGGGTCGATCCCGTAGGCGTCGAGCCAGACGGCGTCCCAGCCGGGGCCGTAGTTCCACTCCAGGCTCATCGTCGCGACGGCGATGTCGGCCCAGCGGTCGGCGACCCCGAGCGCGTCGAGGTCGACGTGGCCCGACCACGTCCCGTCGTCGAGCAGCAGCGTGTTCGGCACGCACGCGTCGCCGTGGCAGACCACGAGCCGGTCGACCTCGGGGGCCGGCCCCAGCGAGTCGGGGTGCGACGACGGAGGCGCGGTGCGCGCCCGTGCACTCGTCGCGACCCTGTCCTCCACCGACCAGCTGAACGGGCAGTCGTCCACCGGCAAGGCGTCGTGCAGCACGCGGAGCCCGTGCCCCGCCGCCCGCACCGCACGCTCCGGGTCTCGCACCCAGCGCAGGTCGACGGCGCTCCGGCCGGGCAGCCCCGCGGTCACGAGGTGGTCGCCCTCGTCGTCGCTGCCGATCTCGAGGACCCGCGGCACGACGGCGTGCTCGACGGCCCAGCGCAGGCGCATCTCCTCGGCGTGCAGGTCGAGCCCGCTGCCGTGCGGCGCCCACTTGGCGAACCGCCGGTCGGGACCGTCCCCGAGGCGGTACGTCACGCCTCCTGCCTCGTTCAGCCACACCGGCGTGACGGTGTCGCCGTCGGCCGCGGCGAGCACGGGCTCCGGCACCACGAGGAGGCGGTCGTCACCGGCCGAGGACGCGTCGGGGATCATCCGCCCACGCTACGGCAGCGCCCCCAGCGCCTGCGGCGCCCGCCGCCGTGGCGCCCCTGCGGCCGCACCCGCCGAACCCGCGCGCACCCGTCGGCGCGCACGAGGGTGTGCGCGGGTTCGGCGGGTCCGGACGCCCTGGCGGCGCCCGCCGCGCGCACGACGAGGCCCGCCCCGCTCAGCGGGACGGGCCTCGTCGACGTACGCGTGCTCAGGTCAGCGCGAGGCCTTCTTGGCCTTCTTGATCGCGGCCTTGCGGGCGACGGCGACGTTCTTCTTGGCGCTCTTGCGCGCCTTCTTGACCTGGGGGTCGTTCCAGAACGAGCCGACGTAGCCCGAGATCTGCTTGTAGCGACCGTGCCCGGCCTTCGCGCCGAAGGTGTAGGCGATGAACGCGATGATGGCGATGAGCAAGAATCGGAAACTCATGGGTCCTCCCAGGGAACGTTGACGTGTTGCGTCGACGGTAGTCCCCGCGCCTGTGCGGCGTCTCGCCCGTGCGGATGAGACCGCCGAGAACTCGCTCGGCGGCCGGACCGGGCCCCGACCGGCCCCGGCCAAGCCCCGACCGGGCCCCGACCTGGCCCCGGTCGGGCCCCGACCGGGCCCCGACCGGCGCCGCCCGGAGCCCCGTCCCCGCCCGCAACCGCCCGGAAACACCCTGGCAACACCCCGTCAGTAGCGTCGAGCCATGGCAGACCTCTTCGACCGCTACGCCGCGGCGACCCCGGCCCGGGGCTCCGCCGCGAGGCAGCCGGCGCCCGCCTGGGACGAGATGTTCGCGTCCGACCGCGAGGTCCGCCGGGCCTACCAGGAGATCCACGCGACGCTCGAGGGCATGACGCAGGACGACCTGCGCGGCCGCACCGCGGCCCTCGCCGACTCGTACCTCGCGCAGGGCGTCACCTTCGACTTCGCCGGCGAGGAGCGTCCGTTCCCCCTCGACGCCGTGCCCCGCGTGATCGAGCACGACGAGTGGCTGGACGTCGAGAAGGGCGTGAAGCAGCGGGTCAAGGCGCTGGAGGCGTTCCTCGCCGACGTCTACGGGCCGCAGCGCGCCGTCGCCGACGGGGTGATCCCCGCGGGGCTCATCACGAGCTCGAGCCACTTCCACCGCCAGGCCGCGGGCATCGACCCCGCGAACGGCGTGCGCATCCAGGTCAGCGGCATCGACCTGATCCGTGACGAGGCCGGTGCCTGGTGCGTCCTCGAGGACAACGTCCGCGTGCCCAGCGGCGTCAGCTACGTGATCTCGAACCGGCGGGTGATGGCACAGACGCTGCCCGAGCTCTTCGTCTCGATGAAGGTGCGCCCCGTGGGCGACTATCCCGCCCGCCTCCTCGCTGCCCTCAAGAAGAGCGCGCCGTCGGGCGTCGACGAGCCGACGGTGGTCGTGCTGACCCCCGGGGTGTTCAACTCGGCCTACTACGAGCACACCCTGCTGGCCCGGCTGATGGGCGTCGAGCTCGTCGAGGGCCGCGACCTCTACTGCTCGGGCGGCCGCGTCTTCATGCGCACGACGGGCGGCCCCGAGCGGGTCGACGTGATCTACCGCCGGGTCGACGACGAGTTCCTCGACCCGCTGCAGTTCCGTGCCGACTCGGTGCTCGGCTCGCCCGGCCTGCTGATGGCCGCGCGCCTCGGCACCGTCACCATCGCGAACGCGGTCGGCAACGGCGTCGCCGACGACAAGCTCGTCTACACGTACCTGCCCGAGCTCATCCGCTACTACCTGGGCGAGGAGGCGCTGCTGCCGAACGTGCGCACCTGGCGCCTCGAGGATCCCGGCGCCCTCGAGGAGGTGCTCGACCGCCTCGACGAGCTCGTCGTCAAGCCCGTCGACGGCTCCGGCGGCAAGGGCCTCGTCGTGGGGCCGGCCGCGAGCCGACGCGAGCTGGACGAGCTCCGCACCCGCCTGCGGCAGGACCCGCGTGGCTGGATCGCTCAGCCAGTCGTGCAGCTGAGCACCATCCCCACCCTCGTCGACGACGGCCTGCAGCCCCGCCACGCCGACCTCCGGCCGTTCGCCGTGCACGACGGCGACGACGTCTGGGTGCTGCCCGGCGGGCTGACGCGCGTGGCCCTGCCCGCGGGCCAGCTCGTCGTGAACAGCAGCCAGGGAGGCGGGTCGAAGGACACCTGGATCGTCGGCGGCGACGTGGCGGCCTGGGCAGGCCACGACGTGAGCGCCCTCATCGCGGAGCAGACGACGCCGACGCAGTCGATCCCGGTCATCACGCCGGAGGCGGCGGCAGCGGCAGCAGCGGCGGCCGCCGACCACACGCCCGACCACGCCCCGCAGGACGACCCCCGCAACGACCAGCAGGCCCAGCAGCAGCAACAGCAACAGCAACAGCGGGCGAGACCCGCCACCACGACCGAAGGACGACCATGCTGAGCCGCATCGCCGAGAGCCTCTTCTGGATCGGCCGCTACATCGAGCGGTCCGACGGGACGGCCCGCATCCTCGACGTGCACCTGCAGCTGCTGCTCGAGGACCCGTGGATCGACGAGGACACCGCCTGCCGCAGCCTCCTCTCCGTGATGGGCAGCGAGGCCGCCTCCGACGTGCCGCTGACGCGGGGCGACGTGCTCGCGCGGCTGGCCGTCGACCGGCACGACCCGGCCTCCATCGCGTACTCGCTCGGCGCGGCCCGCGAGAACGCCCGGCGGGCCCGCGAGATCGTCTCGACCGAGCTGTGGGAGTGCCTCAACACGACCCGCGCCCGCATGCCGCGCAAGGTCGCGGGCGACAAGGTGCACGAGTTCTTCGCCTGGGTGCGGGAGCGCAGCGCGCTCGCCGTCGGCATCATCGAGAGCGCGACGAGCCGCGACGAGGTATGGCAGTTCTTCACCCTGGGCCGGTCGATCGAGCGCGCCGACATGACGGCGCGGCTGCTCGCGACGCGCACGCTGACCGAGGCGTCGGGGCCGTCGTGGACGACGATCCTCCGCTCGTGCGGCGCCTACGAGGCCTACCTGCGCACCTACCGGGGCGTGCCGAGCGCCCGCAACGCGGCGGAGTTCCTGCTGCTCGACCGGTTGTTCCCGCGCAGCGTGATGTTCGCGGTCAGCCGCGCCGAGGCGTGCCTCCGCGAGGTCGAGCCGTCGAACGGGCGGGTGATCGCGACCGACGGCGGAGTGCGGATCCTCGGGCAGATGCGCAGCGAGCTCGAGTTCCGGCCGATCGGCGACATCCTCGACGACCTGCCGGCCCAGATGGACGCCGTCCAGGCCGCGACGAGCGCCGCCTCCGAGGCCATCCGGCAGCGGTACTTCCCGACCAGCGCGGCGCCGACGTGGGTCGGTGAGCGATCGTGAGCCGGCTGCGGATCCGCCACCACACCGGCTTCTCCTACGCCGGCGAGGCCGTCGCGAGCTACAACGAGGCGCGCATGCTGCCGGCGCACGCCGAGGGGCAGTTCGTGCTGTCGTCGCACCTCCGCATCGACCCGGCCGCGGGCACCCACGAGTACGTCGACTACTGGGGCACGCGGGTGTCGGCCTTCGAGGTGCTGCTGCCGCACCGGCAGCTGTCGCTCACGGCGACGTCGACCGTCGAGCTGCGGCCGGTGCTGCACCCCGAGACGACGACGGGCTGGGACGACCTCGCCCGCGTCGCCGGCGCCACCGCCCAGTTCGTCGAGCACCTCGAGCAGACGCCGTTGACGGCGCCGCCGGCCGACCTGGTCGACCTGGCCCTCGAGGCGAAGGGGGCGTCGACCTCGCCCTGCTCGACCGCGATGGAGATCTGCCAGAGGGTGGGAGGTGCGGTCCGGTACCTGCCCGGGGTCACCAACGTGAAGACGACGGCCGCCGAGAGCTGGGCCGCCCGGGCCGGGGTCTGCCAAGACATCGCGCACGTGACCGTGGGGGCGCTCCGCGCGGCGGGGATCCCGGCGCGGTACGTCAGCGGGTACCTGCACCCCCGGCCGTCGGCCGAGCTGCGCGAGACCGTCACGGGAGAGTCGCACGCCTGGATCGAGTGGTTCTGCGGCGCGTGGCACGGCTACGACCCCACCAACCTGATCGACATCGGCGACCGTCACGTGGTCGTCGGCCACGGCCGCGACTACCGCGACGTGCCGCCGCTGCGCGGGGTGTACGCGGGGTCGGGCGCGTCGTCGCTGTTCGTGACCGTGGAGATCACGCGCGAGGCGTAGCCGGCTCAGCAGCGAGCGAACGAGTACCCGGGGTCGTCGGCCGGCACCAGGTCGCGGTCGCGCACGACGGTGCTGCGCGGCGTCGTCGCCCGGGCGCAGAGCCCCGCGACGGTGTCGCGCAGGTCGTCCGTGTACTCGACCGCGAGCACGTGGTCGCCGTACACGTCCGTGAAGGACCCGCACTCGGAGTACAGGTCGCACTCCTCGACGACGGCGAAGTCGAAGCCGATCTCGTCGCGGCCGCGCGCCTCCAGCTCGGCGGTGTTCTTCTGGCCGGCGGCGAGGCCGGCCTGGTGGGTGCGCTCGACGAGCAGCGTCGCGAAGGCGACCGCGTCGTCGAGGTCGAGGGCGCCGTCGGAGCGGCTGTACGAGTCGAGGTTGTCGAACTCGACCGCGTCGAAGCCGGCCGCCGCGCAGCCGTCGATGACCGGCGCCTGCAGCTCGGCCAGCGCCTCCCTGGCCTCGGCTGTGGAGGTGTCGAAGAGGTGCTCGTCCGGCCAGCCGGGGTCGACGAGAAGCCCGCCGGAGGCGTCGTGCAGCAGCAGGGACTCGGGCCAGACCGCGCCGGGCTGCGTCTGGAACCCGTTCACGTAGCAGATGTCGAACCCGGCGCCGGCGGGCTCGTCGGTGCTGTCGCGGGCGACGACCGTCACGCCGTCGGGCACGGGGGAGGTGCCGCCGAGCTGATAGTCGAAGCCGGCTCCGGTGGGCCAGAGGTCGGCGCCGGAGGCGCGGGCCGGGTCGGCAGCACCGGTCGCCCCTGAGGGCGCTGCGCCTGCACCGCCTGCGGCGGCTGCTCCGCTCGTCGCGGGCGGGGCGGCTGCCGCGCAGCTGGCGAGCACGACGACCAGCGCCGTCGCGGCGGCGGCGGCCGCCACCACGGCCGCGGTGCGCCCGGCGAGGCGAGTCCGTGCGCGCGGAGGAGTGCGTCGTCCCTGGTCCATGCCGCGAGCCTAGGTCAGCGTGGGCAGGGCCGCGGCTGCGCGACCTCCCCTTCCTCGTCGCTGTGCCGGATGCGTCGGACGTCGTCCTCTGGGGCACCGGTCGGGCTCCACCACGTCGACTTGCCTGTTCCGACGGGTCGAGTCGGCACAGTGCACTCCGTCGGGCGGCTCGGTCGTGCACGGGTGACGGTTCTGCACGGTGGATCGAGGAGGACTCGACGGGGTCCACTGGTCACAGGAGGAGGCGGCCTCCTGCTCCGGTTCCTCGTCCGAGGGCGTCTGGTAGTCGGCGGGCTGAGATGGCGAGGGTGATGGTGAAGCAGAGGAGCAGTGCTGCTCCTGCCGGTCGGAGGTCAGGGGTCGCCAGGGTGAGGGGTGTCTCGGTCGCTTGTGCGAGACCGACGCCGCCAGCGAGCATGACCATCGCGAACACGACGGCGGGACCTCCTGCAGCCATGGTCTGGATCAGGGCCTGGGCGACGGGGAGGAGCCGCGCTTGTCGTGGCTTCATGCCGATCCCGGCGAGTGCCACCCAGTCGCGTGCATCATGTCGGGAGGCGACGAGTGCGGCGGCGACGCCACCGGACAGGCTCACGGCGATCATGGGTCCGAGGGTCGAGGCGATGTTGAGCCATTCGGCCCCGATGGAGGTGGACAGCTCGAAGGAGAGCATCTGGACGATGTCGAAGGTGGCCTGGGTCAGCGCGACCGACCCGACGACGAGGGCTATGGCTGATGAATAGGCCGCGGTCACGCCTGCCCGCTCGAGGGCGACGTGGCGGGCGAGGTGCCAGATGAGGCCGCCCCGGGGGACGACCCATCCGATGGCACGGACGGTCGCAGACGCGATGAGGGGCATGAGGGCCGCGAGACAGATGATCCCTGCCACCAACGACGCCCCCATGAAAGCCACTACCCAGTCGCTGTTCGGCATGTCACCCATCTCGTCCCTGTCATCGGGCAGCAGGGCGAACAGTGCGATGGGGATGAGCAGGAGCGCCAGCGAGGCGATCGCCGTGGTCACGCGCAGGGCTGCCGATGCCCGTCGGCGTCGGACGATGCGGCGGGCTGCTGCTGCGGGCAGTTCGCGGCTCGCACGACCAGCCACGCCCAATGCCGACACGAACGCCAGACCGGCCACCGCGATCGATGTGGTGACCACGGTCCCGACCAGGTCGCCGGCCGAGGCGTGGGCGGTCTCCTCGGCGCCGCCGAGCAGGGCGACGTAGGCGTGTGAGGTGACCGGTGCCAGGGCCGGGACGACGACCGTCCCGGCGAGGATCGCCCCGCATGTCGCGATCAAGGCCGAGCGTGCGGCGTAGGTCCAGGCCACGGCGGCGGGTGGGGTGCCGAGGGTGGTGAGCGCGAGGAGGGCTGGGCGTCCGGCGTCGTGGATGCTTCGTGTGGTCGCGGTGATGACGGCGATCACCGCGACGGTGGTGATGGTGACGAGCGTAGCTTCGCCCGACTCGTCGGTCATGGACGGGATGCTGGCCTCTCGTTCCTGGAATGCGTGGAGCATGAGGGAGAAGACGGCCACGGATGTCGCCGTGGTCAGCAGCTCGGCGGCGATGACCCGGGGCGCCGACACAGTGCGGTGCAGGAGCAGGAGCAGGGTCATCGCAGGTCGCTCACGATCTGGCCCTGTTCGAGTCGCACTCGCCGGGAGGCGGCCGCTGCGGCCTCGCCGTCATGGGTGACCATGACCACGGTGCACCCGCGGGCCGCCTGGTCCCGGAGCAGAGCGATGACCTGACGGGCGTTCGCCCGGTCGAGGGACTCGGTCGGTTCGTCTGCGAGGATGAGCCGTGCACGATTGGCGATGCACCGTGCAACTGCCACTCGTTGCCTCTCGCCGCCCGAGAGCTCGGCGGGGCGGGCCTTGGCACGGTCTCGCAGCCCGACCGCATCCAGGGCAGCCCCGATCTCGCTGCGCGTCAGGCGGCCACGGCGGATGCGTGCCGGGAGCTCGACGTTCTCGGCGACGGACAAGGACGAGAAGACGTTGTCGTGTTGCTGGATCAGGCCCACGCTGTGTGACCGCAGATCCGCTAGGCGGCGCGGCGAGAGTGTGCGGAGATCGACACCGTCGAGCGCGACGACCCCCCGGGTCGGCCTGTCGAGCCCCGCGAGGCAGCTGAGCAGACTCGTCTTGCCGGCACCCGACGGACCCTCGAGAGCGACGAATTCGCCCGGGGAGACGCTCAGGTCAACGCCAGCAAGAATGCGTGTCTGCTGTCCTCCGGTCTGCCGCAGCATCTCGATGCTTCGGACATCTATCTGGGTCATGCGTCCAGCTTTCTGAGTCGTGGTCCAGTGCACGGGAACCCACCGATGTGGATGCGGTTCACTGCCCTGATGTTCTTTGATCGGAGAAGAGGAGAGAACCGAGCGCGATGCACTTCGCGGCTACGCCCTCTGGCCCTGGAGTGGCGCCCGCGCTCTCCATCTGTTCCGACGGTGCTGGGTTCAGTCGGCCACGTCGGCTGCAGGGTCGGTCTCGAGGATCACGCTCAGGCCACGCCGCAGCAGCTACGCGCGCCTCGAACGTCGGTTCGGAGCACGTCGACGTGGTGTCGTGCCGCCGTGCACCGGTCGTCAGTCGGGCTGGCGTGGGCCGATGAGGATGTCACCGACGCGCGACTCGAATCGGTATTGCCGCGCGGCGTCCGGGTTGTTGCCGAGTCCGTTCCTGATGTCGCCAAGGCCGGCTTTGGTGGTGATGCCGTAGTCGCCGACAGGAAGCGTGACGTCTTGATCGCCGGCGGAGGTCTGGATGGACATCGTGGCGGGCGCGTCGTCGAGGTTGACTCTCGAGTCACCCGCGACGTTCTCGAGGGCGAGCGAGGCGGCCTTTCCCTCCAACGAGAAGTCGCCGCCAGAGGTCGTAGCCGTGATGTCGCCGAATCGGCCGTCGAGGGTGACATCGCCCCCGAAGGTGGTGATCACGAGGGACGCGCCGAGTGCGTGGTCGTGGGGAAGTTGGAGGGTGAGATGCCGCTCAGGTGACCGGCCTCCATCGAAGTTCCACGAGTCCCATGAGGGGCGGTCGGTCTCGATGACCAGTTCGTTGCCGTCGACGTGGTGCCGGAGGTGGATCGCCCCGGCGTCGTGGATGATCCGGGGGCGTTCGACATCCGAGTCGACGACGGTGATGTCGGCCATGGAGGTGTCGAAGGTGACTCGCTCGAAGGGTTCATCGACCCACACGGTCCGCGGATCGCTCCTTTCCTGAGCGGGCTGACCGATTCTCAGAGCAGTGGCTACGAGGGTTCCGCCGATGACCACAGTGGGGACTGCGATGACGACTGCGGTCAGCGCGGCGATGCCGGCGACTGCTCCTGCGGTCAGTGAGGAGCGCCTCGAGGGGGGACGGCTATCGGGCGTGGAGGTGGTGGCCTGCGGGGATGGTGGTGTGCGGTGAGGAGAATTCATGGGGTACCAATCTGTGGAGCGTGTCCGCCGCCAGCCTTCAGAGGCAGCGGAGCACGGTGGAGACGCGGCGGTCACGAGCGTCGAGGTCGGAGATCTGGACCCGCGCGATCGCCTCGAGATCGATACTCGGGCGGTCGAGTTTCCAGATGTCAACCATGGAATCCTAAAGGAGATATTTCGACGTGTGACTCCGGGTAGCAGGTGATCGTGGCGGGGGGTTTGCCCCCTGGCGAGGGGTGGGCTGTTCCCGAGAAGGTGGGAGAACGTTCCTGTTCCCGTTCTGGCCAGTGGCTCTCGAGATGGGGTCGTGCCCGCCCTGAGACGGCGGCTGGCCGCCTCGAGCGAGGTCGGCGCCATCCGCGCCGTGGGGACCGACGAGAGCGCACCATCTGGCTTTTCCTCAGGTGCGGACCATCCCTATCGAAAGGAGATCACGTGGACGCAGTGATCGTCTCGCTGGCCGAATCTCCGTGGGTGCTGGCTGCGGTCTTCTTGGTCGTCGTCCTCGACGGATTCTTCCCCCCCGTCCCGAGCGAGACTGTGGTCGTCGCGCTGGCAGCCGTCGGCGCCGCGACCGGGGCGCCGAACCCGGGGCTCGTGCTCCTCGTCGCGGGCCTGGGCTCGTTCCTCGGCGACAACATCGCCTTCTCGATCGGGCGCAGAGTCGGTTCGAACAGGTTCCGTTCCCTGCGGGGAAAGAAGGTCGGGGCCTTGATGGAGCGAGCGCGATCGAATCTCGACCGCCGAGCCGCCTCGGTGATCCTCACGGCCCGTTTCGTTCCCGGGGGCCGCGTCGTCGTCAATGTCCTGGCAGGAGCCAGCAGCTTCCCGCGGCACCGATTCGTCGCGTTCTCTGCGGTCTCCGGAGTCCTCTGGGCGGCGTACTCGGTCCTGATCGGTGTCGTCGCCGGCGCCTGGGTACACGACACTCCCCTTCTCGGGGCGGGCATCGCGGTCATCATCGCGCTCGTGTCGGGTCTCGTCGTCGACCGGATCAGTCACTCACGGACACGACGATCTGTGAAGCCAGCTTCATCGGCAGGCTCAGACGTGACCTTGGCCGATGGGAGCTGGTGACGCTCACGGTCTCCGAACCCGACGCCGACGACACATCGGGGACAGGCGGGCGAGTTGCCGAACTCGAGCCTTCCGCACTCAGGCGCCCCAGGCCCAGCTAGCGGCGCTGCGGAGGCGCCCCGCCGCCAGGGCCGGGCCGGGGGCTTCGTCCGGAAGAGCCCGCTTCGTCGACCGGCACGGCCCCATCGCCGACTGCGGAAGGCACCATCGACACGTCGGGCGCCTCGCCTCCGGACGGCGCGCTCGGAACGATCGCACCCGCGGCGACCGTCCGCGATCGGACGGCCGCGACCGACCGTGACACGACGGCTGCGAGCGAGGCCGTGGCCGTGCGCTGAGCCGTGGAGGCGTGCTGCCCCGCCCGCTGTGTGGCGGCCCTCGCCGCCCGTCGTGCCGTGAGCGCGTGGCGGTGCGCGGCAGTCCGAGCTGCGGACAGGGAGGACGGCCCCGCGGCGACGGCCGTGTCCGAGGTCCCGACGGGCGCCGCGAACGGTGCTGAGAGCGGCGATGCCGACGTGGGCGCCGTCTCCTCGGCGACGGGAGCAGGGAAAGAGGAAGAAGCGGCGAGGGCGGAGGACGCGGGGGACCGGGACAGATCACGGGTGCGGCCGGTCGCCGATGCGGTCCTCGACTCGGCCGTGGCGGCGGCCGCCTCGGCGGACGAGCCCGACGCGGGCAGCCGTCCGAGGACGCGGTCGGCCAGGGCAACGAGCAGCACCACCACCCCGCCGACGACGAGCGCGGACGCCAGCAGCAGGAACGAGACCGCGACGTAGTCGTAGGGGCCGTCGACGGCGCGGGCGTCCGCTGCCAGGCCGAGCGCGCCTCCGGAGACCACCGCGGCGAGGGCCGCTGCCGCGCACCGCGCTGTCCTGCCCATGTCGGGACCCTCCACGACGGGACGCCGCGGGGCCGGATCAGACCCGAGGACTCGTCATGGGCGGACTGTACGCCGGGCGGCCCGACCGTGGTAGCCCTTTGCGCTCAGCGGCCACGCGCTCACGACGTGCGCGACGTGACCTCGTCGGCGGCGAGCACCGCGGCGGCCTCGTCACTCCGCTCGCGCGCGGGTCGGCCCCCGTCGCCGTCGTGCTCGACGGTGAAGTGCGGCACGAGCCGCGGGGCGATCCGCCGCACGACGCCGGCGTCGGCGGCCGCGGCGACCGGTGCCACGCGCCGCACCCGCAGGTGCTGACGGCGCACGAGCCAGACGACGGCGATGCCGGCGGCGACGAAGCCGGCTGCGGCGCCGACGCCGATCGCCCAGCGGGGCCCGGCCGTGTCGGCGACCCAGCCCACGATCGGGGCGCCGAGCGGCGTGCCGCCCGTGAAGATCGCCATGTAGAGCGCCATCACGCGGCCGCGCATCTCGGGCGCGGTCGACAGCTGCACCGTGCTGTTGGCCGTGGTCATCAGCGTGATCGACGACAGCCCGACGGCGACGAGCACGGCGGCGAACGTCCAGTAGCTGGGCATCAGCGCGGCGACGGTGCAGGTCACCCCGAAGGAGGCGGCGGCCAGCACCAGCACCCGCATCCGCGGGCGCTCCCGTCGCGCCGAGAGCAGGGCGCCCGTCAGCGACCCCACGGCGATGCACGACGACAGCAGGCCGAACCCGCTGGCGTCGACGCCGAACTCGACGCTGGCCATCGTCGACGTGAAGATCGGGAAGTTGAGGCCGAAGGTGCCGATCACGAAGATCATCGTGAAGACGACGAGCAGGTCGGGGCGCCCCTTCACGTAGCGGAACCCCTCGCGGATCTGTCCCTTGGCCCGCGACACCGGCGGCTTGTGCTCGAGCTGCGACACCCGGATGAACCGCAGCGACAGCAACACTGCGGCGAACGAGGCCGCGTTGATCAGGAACACCCAGCCGGTGCCCACGCTCGCGATCAGCACGCCGGCGACGGCCGGGCCGAGGAGGCGCGCGCCGTTGAACGAGGCCGAGTTCAGCGAGACGGCGTTCGAGAGGTGCCCCGGGGGGACGAGCTCCGACACGAAGCTCTGTCGGATCGGGGCGTCGATCGCGTTCACCGTGCCGAGCAGGAGGGCGAACACCCACACCATCCAGAGCTGCGCGACGTCGGTGAGCACGAGCAGGCCGAGGGCCAGGCCGAGCAGCGCCATCGTGCCCTGGGTGAGCATGAGCATGCGTCGCCGGTCGAACCGGTCGGCGATGAGGCCCGTGACGGGCACGAGCAGGATCGGCGGCGCGAACTGCAGCGCCATGGTGATGCCGACCGCGGTCGCGTCGTGGTCGGTGAGGTGGGTGAGGACGAGCCAGTCCTGTGCGGTCGCCTGCATCCACGTGCCCGTGTTCGAGACGAGCGCGCCGCCGAACCAGAGCCGGTAGTTGTAGAGGCCGAGCGAGCGGAACATCGCGCTCACGACCGGGTCAGCTTCCGGAGGATCTCGGTGGCGTCGGCCAGGGTGCGGCGCTCGTCGGCGGTCAGCGCGGCCAGCCGCGGCACCAGCCACTCGTCGCGGCGGCGCCGGGTCTCGAGCACGAACGCGGCACCCGCCTCCGTCGTCTCGAGCACCACCCGGCGACGGTCGTCGTCGTCGGCCCGACGGCTGACCAGGCCGGCGTCGACGAGCTTGCCGACCGTGCGGTTCATCGACGGGGGAGTGACGCCCTCGTGCTCGGTGAGTGCTCCGATGGTGAGCGGCTGCTCGTGGAAGACGTAGCCCAGGGCCGTCATCTGCGCGTCGGAGACGTCGACGTCGGCCTTCTGCTGGCGCATCCGGCGGGCGAGGCGGAGCACGGAGCCGCGCACGTCGGAGGCGAGCTGGGCATGCGGGACGGTGCGGCGTGCGGGTGCTGCAGCTGCGGGTGCGGTGGTCTCGGTCATCGCCCGCCAGCCTAATCATTTAGCTCGCCTAAGTAAACGATCTACCACGATGTACGACACTTGTTGCCGTCAAGTCCATGCAGGCGTATCGTCGAGGACGGCTCATCGAGGAGCCCCACACGACACGAGGAAGAAGCGACAGCATGGGCAAGTTCAGCGGCAAGACGGCGATCGTCACCGGCGGCGGGAGCGGCATCGGCGCCGAGGTCTCGCGCCAGCTCGCGGCGGAGGGGGCGTCGGTCGTCGTCACTGACATCAAGCTCGACTCTGCGCAGCGCATCGTCGACGAGATCACCTCGACCGGCGGCACGGCCGTCGCGTTCGAGCAGAACACCGCGAAGTGGGAGCACTCGGAGGCGGCCGTCGCGTTCGCGAAGGAGACCTACGGGGCCCTGCACCTCGCCGTCAACAACGCCGGCATCGGCGCCGCGCCCCAGACCATCGGCGACTACGACATCGCCGCCTGGGACAGGGTCCGCTCGGTCGACCTCGACGGCGTCTTCTACGGCCTCAAGTTCCAGCTGCCCGCGATGGTGGAGGCCGGCGGCGGAGCCGTCGTCAACATGGCCTCCGTGCTCGGCTCGGTCGGCATCGCGAAGAACGCGGCGTACGTCACGAGCAAGCACGCCCTGATCGGACTGACCAAGGTCGCGGCGCTCGAGTACACCGCCCAGGGCGTCCGCACCAACGCCGTCGGCCCCGGCTTCATCGACACGCCTCTCGTCCGCTCGTCGATGTCGACCGACGAGCTGCACGCCCTCGAGGGCCAGCATGCGTCGGGCCGCCTCGGCACCGACTCCGAGGTCGCGGCGCTCGTGCTGTTCCTTCTCAGCCCCGAGGCCTCGTTCATCTCGGGCAGCTACCACCTCGTCGACGGCGGCTACTCGGCGCACTAGCGCGCGCCTCCTGCGATCCGCCCCGCGCGCCGCTTCAGCCCCGCTTCAGCGCGCCCGCGCCAGGATGGGCACGCGGGCAGGGTGCGCGCGAGGAAGGGGCCGACCGTGCGCGTGCTCGTCGTCGAGGACCAGCCGACGCTGGCCGAGGGGCTCCGCGTCGGGCTCGAGGCCGAGGGCATGGCCGTCGACGTGGCGGGCACCGGCACCGACGCCCTCTGGCGCACGCGCGAGGGCAGCTACGACGTGGTCGTCCTCGACATCATGCTGCCCGGCATGAGCGGCTACGCCGTCTGCCGGGCGATGCGTGAAGGAGGCGACTGGACGCCGGTCATCATGCTCACGGCCAAGGACGGCGAGTGGGACCAGGTCGAGGCCCTCGACACCGGTGCCGACGACTACCTCACCAAGCCGTTCTCGTTCGCGGTGCTGCTCGCCCGCCTCCGTGCGCTCGTCCGCCGCGGGGCCCGGGAGCGGCCGGTCGTGCTCGAGGCCGGCGACCTGAGGCTCGACCCGGCGTCGCGCGACGTCCGCCGCGGCGACGAGCAGATCGAGCTGACGAGCCGCGAGTTCGCCGTGCTCGAGTTCCTGATGCGCCGTTCCGGCAGCGTCGTCACGAAGCGCGAGGTGCTCGACGGCGTCTGGAACGACGACTTCGAGGGCGACCCGAACATCGTCGAGGTGTACGTCCGGCACCTCCGCAACAAGGTCGACCGGCCCTTCGGCCGCGAGTCGATCGTCACCCTGCGCGGGGCCGGCTACCGGCTGGAGGCGCGGGGTGGCTGACGACTCCGGTCGCGTCGGCCCCGGTGGTCGCGACGACGAGGATGGCCGCGCGACCCGCACCGGTCGACAGGCCCGCCCCGGACGCCGTGGCTCGCTGCGCCTCCGCATCACCGCGGCCGCCGTGCTCGCCGTGGCGCTCACGCTCGGCGCGTTCGCCCTCGTCTTCGCGCTGGTGCAGCAGGCGGTGCTCGCGGACGCCCCGCGCTCGGCCGCGTCCGCCGACGTCGACCGTGCCGTCGCCGCGCTCGCCGGCGGGTCGAGCCCGGCCGTCGCCGTCTCCGGCGACGCGGACGGAGCCCTCGTGGCCGTCTTCGACTCCGCGGGGCAGCTCGTCGCGACGGGCGGCGACGACGACCTCGCCGACCACGCGAGACAGCTCGCGGGGGCCGCCTCGGGCAGCCGGGTCTCGCTCGACGGGGACGACTTCGTCGTCGAGACCGACGGCGCGGAGTCGGTGAGCACGACCACGTCGACCCCCTCGCCGTCGTCGAGCCCGAGCCCGAGCGCGAGCGCGTCCTCTGCGCCGGAGCCGTCGGGGTCCCCGTCCGACGACGACGACGCGCTCGACGAGGACGACGCCGCCGAGGCCGCGAGCGACGCCGCCGACGACGCGCGCGAAGCCGCCGAGGACGCGCGCGAAGCCGCCGCGGCTGCCGCCGCCGAGGGCGACGAGGACCTCGACGTCCAGACCGTCACGACACGGTGGGACGTCGTGGCCGCGCGCTCCCTCGACGAGGCGCAGGCCGCCTCCTCGGCCAGCCTGCTCACGCTCGGCGTGGCCGTCCCCGTGGCGCTGCTCGTGCTGGGGGTGACGACCTGGTTCGTGGTCGGGAGGGCGCTGCGCCCGGTCGAGTCGATGCGCCGCGAGGTCGCCGAGGTGACCGCCGCGAACCTGTCGCACCGCCTCGCCGACCCGGGCGGGGGCGACGAGGTGTCGAGGCTCGCCTCGACCCTCAACGGGATGCTCGACCGGCTGGACGCCTCCGCGACCGCGCAGCGGCGCTTCGTCGGCGACGCCTCGCACGAGCTCAAGACGCCGCTCGCGACCATCCGCCAGCACGCCGAGGTCGCGCTGCTGCACCCCGAGAGCATCGACGGGCGTGCGCTGGCCGGCACCGTCCTCGGCGAGGAGGCGCGGCTCACCTCCCTGGTGCAGGGCCTGCTGGTCCTCGCCCGCGCCGACGAGGGCGCGCTCGGCGTCGCCCGCCGCCCGGTCGACCTCGACGACCTCGTGCTGACGGAGGCGGCTCGCCTGCGGTCGGGCTCCGGCGAGGGCGTCGGTCGTGGCGTCTCCGTCGACGCCACGGCCGTGGGACCGGCACGCGTGCGCGGCGACGAGGGGCTGCTCGGGCAGGTCGTCCGCAACCTCGTCGCCAACGCCTCCCGGCACGCGCGCTCGGCGGTGGCCGTGGGGCTCGTCGAGACCGCCGACGGCCGCGCGGTGCTGACCGTCGACGACGACGGTGCGGGGGTCGCCGCGGACGACCGCGCGCGGATCTTCGAGCGCTTCGTCCGCCTCGACGAGGCTCGTGACCGCGACGCCGGGGGCAGCGGCCTCGGGCTCGCCATCGTCGCCGAGATCGTGCGAGTGCACGGAGGCTCGGTGCGGGTCGAGACGTCGCCGCTCGGCGGGGCGCGCTTCGTCGTCGACCTCCCGGCCGACGCCGCCTGACCTGGCCGTCGGCGGACCCGGCCTGATCTGCCTGCCCGGCCCGCGCCTCCTCGTCGCCCGCTCCGATGTCGAAACACCCCGGAGTGGACGATGCACCTCGGAACGACGGGGTGCATCGTCCACAACGGGGTGCGAGGTGCGGGCTGTGGGTGCGGGTCGAGCGGCAATCGACAGGAGGTGGCCGTCGAGCGACCTGCGGCGGCGCTCGCTGAACGTTCCTTCAGGTCGCTTCAGGGGCGCTTCAGCGCCTGCCCGAGACAGTGGGGTCATCGCTCGAGAGAGCACCACCCGCCGCACCGCGGCCCACGATCGGAGACACCGTGAAGAACGTCCTGAAGAGCAAGAAGTCCCTCCTCGTCGCCGGCGGGGTCGTCGGGATCCTCGTGCTGGGCGGCGGCGGCGTGGCCGTCGCCTCGACCCTCGACGACCGCGTCGGCGGCGGGGCGAACGACCGGGCGCAGGAGGCGGCGCTCGCCGAGACCGGCGGAGGAACCGTCACCGACGTCGACCGCCTCGACGACGGCCTGCCCGGCTACGAGGTCGACGTCGTGCTGCCCGACGGCCGCGAGAGCACCGTGCTGCTGGGCGACGACTTCAGCGTCTCCTCGTCGCTCATCGACGACGACGACCGTTCCGGCCGTGACGACCGCTCGGGCCGTGACGACCGCTCGGGCCGTGACGACCGCGACGACGACTCCGGCCGCGACGGCCGTGGCGACGACGACCTCTCCGACGACTCGACGGCCACGCCCGGCTCCTCGAGCACGCCCGGCTCCGACAGCACGTCCGGCAGCACCTCCGGCACGGACGACGACGACCTCGTCGGAGCCGACTTCGACCAGGCCGCCGCAGCCGCGATCGCCGCGGCCGGCGGGGGCACCGTGACCTACGCCGACCGCAGCGACGACGGCGACACCGCCTACGAGGTCGACGTGCGCCTCGACGACGGGACCGAGGTCGACGTCGACCTCGACGCCTCCTTCGGGGTGCTCCGCACCGACGTCGACGACCGCCGCTGACCTGCCCGGCGCGCTCCGCGCCTCCTCCGCACCCTCCGGACCCGCGCACACCCCCGTGCGCGCCGGAGGGTGCGCGCGGTTCCCGGGGGTCTCGACGACGACCAGCGCCGCCCACCGCCTGACGATGCGAGGATGACACCGTGCCCATCTTCTCCGCCGCGCGAGGCGACCACACGTTCGTCGACGCCCACGGCGTCACCGTCCACTGGTACGTCTGGCGGGCGGCCGACCCGCGCGGATCCGTCCAGCTGATGCACGGCGTGGGCGAGCACGCGCTCCGCTACGAGGAGCTGGCGCAGGAGCTCGTCCGCGCCGGCTGGACGGTCTACGCCGACGACCACCTCGGCCACGGCGCGACCGGCCTCGGTCAGCACGGCGGCGACCGCACGAAGCTCGGCCGGCTCGGCCCGTCGGGGCTGCGGGGAGCGGTGGAGGCGGTCGTCCAGTTCACGGGGATCATCCGCGACGACGCACCCGGCCTGCCCCTCGTGGCGCTCGGCCACTCTTGGGGGTCGCTGATGCTCCAGAAGATCGTCGACGAGCGTGCCTCGCTCTACGACGCCGTCGTGCTCAGCGGGACCGCGTACCGGGTGCCCGGCAGCATGAACGGCGGCGACCTCAACGCCCGGCACGCGCACCTCGGCACGACCGGCTTCGAGTGGCTGAGCCGCGATCCGGCGGTCGCGGCCGAGATGGCGGCCGACCCGCTCGCCGTCGACGCGAAGGTCGCGACCCTGTTCGGCTGGCGCGACGCGCTGCGGCTGCTCGGGCGTCCGGCCAAGCAGCTCGACCGTGACGTGCCGCTGCTGATCCTCGTCGGGGGAGACGACCCGCTCGGCGGAGAAGAGAGCGCCCGCAAGCTCGCCGAGGCGTACGTGTCGCGCAGCGGGCTGACCGACGTCGAGCTCGTCGTCTACGACGGCGCCCGGCACGAGGTCTTCAAGGAGACGAACCGGGCCCAGGTCTTCGCCGACCTCCTCGCCTGGCTCGACGCCCGCCTCCCGCGCCCTTGACCTGCCCGCCTGACCTGCCCCTGTCCCGCGGCGCGCCCCTCACCTCCCGCGCCGCGCCGCGCCCTGCCCCCAGACCCGCTGGGGCCGCAAATGCCGACCGCGGGACCTCGCATGGTGGGATATCCAAGGGTTGCGGGGCCGTCCATGCTGCTGCGGTCGGCATCTGCCACAGCCCCGCCGCAGACCGCGCAGGCATAGGCTGCAGCCATGCACGGTGAGTACAAGGTCCCTGGCGGCAAGCTCGTGGTGGTCGACCTGGAGGTGCGCGAGGGCCGCCTCGCCGAGTTCCGACTCGCGGGCGACTTCTTCCTCGAGCCCGACACCGCGCTCGACGCCATCGACCGTGCGGTGAACGGCCTCCCGGTCGAGTCCGACGCGGGGTCGATCGCCGCGGCGATCAAGGCGGGCCTGCCCGACGACGCCGTCCTGCTCGGCTTCTCGCCCGACGCGGTCGCGACGGCCATCCGCCGCAGCCTCTCGAAGGCCACCGACTGGCGCGACCACGACTGGCAGATCATCCACGACGCGCCCGTCTCGCCGAACATGCACCTCGCCCTCGACCAGGTCCTGACCGAGGAGGTGGGGGCCGGCCGCCGCCAGCCCACCCTCCGCTTCTGGGAGTGGGACCAGCCCGCCGTCGTCATCGGCAGCTTCCAGTCGCTCCGCAACGAGGTCGACCTCGACGCGGCCGCCGAGCACGGCTTCGAGGTCGTGCGGCGCATCAGCGGCGGCGGCGCCATGTTCATGGACGCCCAGTCGATCGTCACCTACTCGCTCTACGCCCCCGGCGAGCTCGTGCAGGGCATGAGCTTCGCCGACAGCTACGCGTACCTCGACGAGTGGGTCATCACGGCCCTCAAGTCGCTCGGCATCGACGCGTTCTACCAGCCGCTGAACGACATCACCAGCGCGAAGGGCAAGATCGGCGGGGCCGCCCAGAAGCGCCTCGGCAACGGAGCCCTGCTTCACCACGCCACGATGTCGTACGACATGGACGGCGAGAAGATGGTGAAGGTGCTCCGCATCGGCCGCGAGAAGATGAGCGACAAGGGCACGACCAGCGCCGCCAAGCGCGTCGACCCGCTGCGCAGCCAGACCGGGCTGCCGCGCGCCGAGATCATCGAGCGCATGAAGCAGACCTTCACCGGCCTCTACGGCGCCGAGGTCGGCCACGTCACCGACGACGAGCTGCAGGCGGCCGAGCAGCTCGTCACCACGAAGTTCGCGACGCCGGAGTGGCTCCGCCGAGTCCCCTGACCAGCAGATCCCACCGAGGGAGGCGCGGGCTCGGCCCCGGGACCGGTCGCCGACCTCCCCGGACCCGGCCCCGAGCTCGGGACCGTCGAGTGGTCAGTTCCTGTCCCTCCCGCTCGCGAGAACGACAGGAATCGACCACTCGACGTGACGTCCAGGCCAGTGCAGGCCGAGCCCGAGCCTGAGGCCGGGCCTGTCCCCGAGCTCGGGGCTCAGCGCGTCAGGAGCTCCTGGTAGTCGACGTGCTCGTCGACCCAGTCGACGACGAACGGGCACATCGGCACCACGCGCAGCGACGTCTCGGAGCGGACGTCGTCGAGCGCGCCCTGCACGAGCTGCGCCCCGAGGCCGGCGCCGCGGCGGGCCGGCTCGATCTCGGTGTGGGTGAAGCGGATCTCGTCGCCGACGACGTCGTAGGCGGCGAGCCCGATGGTGCTGCCGTCCTCGACGAGGACGTACTGGTTCTGCTCCGGACGGTTCTCGACTGTGGTGCTCATCCCGACACGGTACGCCGGCTGGCTCGGGGCCCGTCCACCGGTGCGAGAGGATGGCGACCATGCCCGTCGACTGGACCCGCGCCTCCTCGAGTCTCGTGGTCCACGGCGACAACCTCGACGCGACCGCGACGCTGCCCGACGGCGCGTTCACCGTCGTCTACCTCGACCCGCCCTTCAACACGGGCCGGCCCCAGACGCGCCGCTCGACGACGTCGGTGCGCAGCGTCCCCGACTCGGTGACCGCCGTGACCGGGTTCAAGGGGCTCGGCTACGAGCGGATCCGCGGCGACCTGATGCGGTACGACGACCGCTTCGACGACTACTGGTCGTTCCTCGAGCCGCGGCTCGCCGAGGCGTGGCGGCTGCTCGCCGACGACGGCACGCTCTACCTGCACCTCGACTACCGCGAGGCGCACTACGCGAAGGTGCTGCTCGACGCGCTGTTCGGCCGCGACTCGTTCCTCAACGAGATCATCTGGGCCTACGACTACGGCGCGAAGAGCCGCAACCGGTGGCCGACGAAGCACGACACGATCCTCGTCTACGTGAAGAGCCCGAAGGGGTACTTCTTCGACTCGGAGACGGTCGACCGCGAGCCGTACATGGCTCCCGGCCTGGTCACGCCCGAGAAGGTCGCGCGCGGCAAGCTGCCGACCGACGTCTGGTGGCACACGATCGTGTCGCCGACGGGACGCGAGAAGACCGGCTACCCGACGCAGAAGCCCGAGGGGGTGCTGCGCCGCATGGTGCAGGCGTCGTCCCGCGAGGGCGACTGGGTGCTCGACTTCTTCGCCGGCAGCGGCACGCTCGGCGCGGTGGCCGAGGCGCTCGGTCGTCGCTACGTGCTGGTCGACAGCAACGAGGAGGCGGTGGCCGTCATGCGCAGACGCCTCCCGGACGCGACATTCGTCGTCGCCGAGCCGCCCCGCGCCTCCTCGGCCAGCTGACCTACGGCCGCAGCCGCCCGAGTTGCCGTCATGGCGGCTGTAGATCCGCAAATGCCGACCATCTGCCCGCATTCCCCGCTACAACAAGGGGAAAAGTCGGTATTGCGGCGCGCCCAGTCGGCTTTTGCGGCCAGCGGGCCCGGTCAGGCGGAGACGGGCTCCGAGCCGGCATGGGCGTCGCGCGACGGCTCGGCAGCGGCAGCACCAGCGGGGGCGGCGTCGCGGCCCTCGAGCTCGGCGAGTGCCTCGGCCTCTGCCTCGGCGCGGGCCTCGGCGAGGGCGATCTCGGCGAGGGCGTGGTCGTCGACGTCGACGGCGGCGGTCATGGCCTCGAGGAACGAGACGACGGCTGCGGTCTCGTCGGGCGAGAGTCCCTGGGCCGCGGTGATCATGCGGCCGTGCATGCCGGAGAGCGTGTCGGTGACCTCGGCGTGCGTGCCCTCGGTGGCCCGCAGCAGGACGCCGCGCTTGTCGGTGGGGTGGGGCAGGCGCTCGACGTGGCCGCTCGCGACGAGCCGGTTGATCAGCACCGACGTGGACGCGGAGGTGATGGCGAGGTGCTCGGCCAGCACCTTCGCGCTGACGGGCTCGTGCTTGCGGCCGGCCCGCACGAGGAACCGCAGCGCGGCGAGGTCGGTCTCGTTCATCTTCATGCTGTCGCGGGTGCGACGGCGCATGTCCGACTCGGCGGCGCGGTAGCGGCGCAGGGCGTTCAGCACGGCGACTCCGCGCTCGCTGGCGCTGGAGCCGTACCAGTAGCCCGTCGCGTCGTAGTTCCGCCGGGTCGGCTCAGGAGGCATGCTAGAGAGTGTAGCTAAGCCGATCAGGCAGTCCTAGCCTGCGCCGGGCGTCGCGAGGCGTTCCCAGGCAGTTCATGGCGGGTGCGACCAGCCCCGGTCAGCTCGAAGCGGGCCGGTCCGAGGACGGCCCGCCTGACGCGGGGCGGTCCGAGGACGGCTCGCCTGACGCGGGGCGGTCCGAGGACGACCCGACCGACGCGGGTCGCTCCGGCGACGGCCCGTCGCCCTCGACGACCGGGACGCTCCCCGTCGTCGGCGCGACCAGTGCGCCCGACGCGGCCGCCGCCTCCTGCGCTGCCAGCTCGGCCGCGAGCCGGTCGTCGTTCGCCTCGTCGATGGCCGACTTCTGCCTCAGCGGCGTCGCCTTGAGGAAGAAGCTGAGCACGAAGGCGACCAGCACGATGCCGAGCGCGACCCAGAACACGGTGACGGTCGCCTGCGCGAAGCCGTCGAGGAACGGCGCCGCCAGCCGGCTGTCGGCCGTGTTGAGGAACGACGTGTTGCCGTTCAGCGCCCCGCCGACCTGCGACGTGTCGCCTTTCTGTGCCGCCTGGTAGAGGCCGAGGATGCTCGCGTTCGCGCTGTCGGCGGTGACGCTCGGGTCGGCCAGTGCCGCCTGGGCGTCGCGCTGCAGCGCCGGGTCGGCGAACGCCGCGGCGATCGTCTGCGGGATCCGCGAGAAGAGCACCGAGAACAGCACGGCGGTGCCGAGCGTGCCGCCGATCTGGCGGAAGAACGTCGACGCCGAGGTGGCCACGCCGATGTCGCGCGGGCCGACCGAGTTCTGCGACGCGATGGTGAGCGTCTGCATCAGCTGGCCGAGGCCGAGGCCGATCAGCAGCATGCCGATCATCATGAACCAGTAGGGCTTGTCGTACGAGAGGTTCGTGAACCAGAAGAAGCCGAGCGACATGAACGCGGTGCCCGTGATGGGGAAGATCCGGTAGCGGCCCGTCCGCGAGATGAGCTGGCCCGAGACGATCGACGAGATCATCAGCCCGGCGATCATCGGCAGCATCTGGAAACCGCTCTCGGTCGGCGTCGAGCCGAGCACGAGCTGCAGGTAGAGCGGCACGGTCAGCAGCGCGCCGAACATGCCGAAGCCGACCAGCACGCCGAGCACGGTCGCCATCGAGAAGGTGGCGTTGCGGAACAGCTTCAGCGGGATGAGCGCGTCGTCGCCCATCGCCCGCTCGACCATGACGAACGAGACGATGCCGATCGCGCCGATCACGTAGCAGGCGAAGGCGCCGGGCGACGACCAGCCCCACTCGCGGCCCTGCTCGGCGACGAGCAGCAGGGGCACGGCGGCGACGATCACCGAGGCCGCGCCCCACCAGTCGATGCGGACGTTCTCGCGACGCACCTGGCCGGGGATGTGCAGGAACCGCACGACGACCGCGAGCGCGACGACGCCGATCGGCAGGTTGACGAGGAACACCCAGCGCCAGCCGGTGACGAACAGGATCTGGTCGGCGCCCGCGAAGAGCCCGCCGACCAGCGGGCCGATGACGCTCGAGATGCCGAACACGGCGAGGAAGTAGCCCTGGTACTTGGCGCGTTCGCGCGGGGCGAGGATGTCGCCCATGATCGTCAGCGGCAGCGCCATCAGGCCGCCGGCGCCCATGCCCTGCACGGCGCGGAACAGCGCGAGCTGGTACATGCTCGTCGAGAAGCCGGCCAGCAGCGAGCCCAGCAGGAATATCGAGATCGCGATCAGGAACAGCGGCCGCCGCCCGAAGATGTCGGACAGCTTGCCGTAGATCGGCGTCGAGATCGTCGAGACGATCAGGTAGGCGGTGGTCACCCACGCCTGCAGGCTCAGCCCGTCGAGGTCGTCGGCGATGGTCCGCATCGACGTGCCGACGATCGTCTGGTCGAGCGCCGACAGGAACATGCCCGCCATCAGGCCGAAGATCACGAAGAGGATCTGGCGGTGGGTCATCAGCCCCTGTCGCTCCGCGGGTGCCGAGGAGGCGGTGGTCGCAGGGGAGGAGGAGGCGGTGGTTCTCGACATGGCGCGGCGTCCTTCGGAGGGCACGAGGTGGTGAGGCTGCGGAGCAGGGCGGGGGCTGCGGGACCGGGCGTGAGCTGCGGGACCGGGCATGGGCTGCGGAACGGGAGGGGCGAGGCGGCGACGCTGCAGCCGAGGGAGGCGCACCGAACGTGCGCAGACCGCAAAAGTACTGCACCGGCACGGCTTCCACCAGACGTGGTGACGAGCCTGGGGACGGAGCAGGCAGAGCTGCTGTCGGGGGAGGAGCCGTAGCCTGGTGCGATGCCGTCCTCCCGCCGTCGCCGACCGTCGCGACACCGCCCGTCGGCGTCAGCCCCGCTGGCCGCGCTCGCGCTGGCCCTGGTGACGGCTGCGCTCGCGGGGTGCACCTCGGGTGCCGCGCCGGACGCGAGCACGAGTGCGAGGCCGAGCGCGCCTCCTTCGTCGTCTGCTCCCGCGGCGACCGCCGATCCTTCCGAGGAGCCTGCCCCCGTGACCAGCCCCGCCGAGCCCCCGACGCCCGCAGCGCCCGCCTTCGACAAGTCGGCGATGTCGATCGACGACCCCGCGAGCCTCTGGGTCGTGAGCGACAAGCTGAGGCCGCTGAGCCCGATCGACTACGTGCCGAGCGACCTCGTCACGATCGACGTCGCGTCGCAGAACCCTCCCGTGTTCCGCCGCGAGGCCGGGGACGCCCTGCTCGCGCTGTTCGCCGCGGGGGAGGCGGAGGGGGCCGGGCAGTTCCAGGTCCAGAGCGCGTACCGGTCGTACGCCACGCAGGTGAGCGTCTACCAGGGCTGGGTCGACCGGCTCGGCCAGGCGCAGGCGGACATCCAGAGCGCACGCCCCGGGCACAGCGAGCACCAGACGGGCCTCGTCGCCGACATCAGCCCGATCCCGCTGAGCTGCGCCCTGCAGGCCTGCTTCGGCGACACCGCCCAGGGGCAGTGGCTCGCCGCCAACGCGTGGCGCTACGGGTGGCTGCTGCGCTACCCGGCCGACAAGACTGCCGTCACGGGGTTCACCTACGAGCCGTGGCACTTCCGCTACGTGGGGGTGCCGCTCGCGACCGAGCTGCACACGACGGGCGTCACGACGCTCGAGGAGTTCTTCGGCCTGCCCGCAGCGCCGACCTACGCCGGCTGAGCCCCGCCGCCGCTGCTTCGCCCCCCGGACCTCCGCGAAAGCGACAACCCTCCGCGATGTTCCGCGTCGCTGTGTCACTTTCGCGTGGCTTCGCTCACGCGGAGATGTGGCGGGCCGCCGGCGGTGCTTCCTCCCCAGCCGCACCTCCTCGGCGGGCCCTCCCCATCGACGCGTGACGTCGGGGCGTCCGTGGCCAGCCGGGAGCCATGGTGGCCGCATGATCGACCTCGCCGACCAGACGTCCGACCTCGTCACGTCGAAGGAGGCGCGGGCCGGCGTCGGCGACTCACGTGCCCTCCAGCGTGATGCCGCCGCCGGGCGACTCGTCCGCATCGCCCACGGCGCGTACGTGGAGACAGGCCGGTGGTCGTCGCTCCTCCCCAGCCAGCGTTTCGTTTACCGGATCGCGGCGGCGCAGCGGACGGCCGTCCGGCCTCTCGTCTTCTCCCACGCGGCCGCGGCTGCGTTGTGGGGGCTGCCCTGGTGGGGTGCTCCGCCCGGTCTGGTCGAGGTCACCGATCCGGCAGCTCGCTCCTCACGAACTCATCGTCTGACGCGTGTCCACGCTCAACCGCTGAGGGACGGCGACGTCGTCGAGCACCTGGGCGTCAGGGCGACCGTCCTCGGCCGCACCTGCGCGGACGTCCTCCTCGACCACCCGAGCCTCGACGCGACCGTGGTCGTCGACGGAGCCCTGCACGCCGGGGAGACGGACCCGGCAGGCATCGCGGAGTTCGTCGAGCAGCGTCCCGCTGCGAGAGCGCACGCCCGGGCCCGCCGCACCCTCGGCTTCTGCGAGCCCGGCGCCGACTCGGCCGGCGAGTCGGTCAGCCGCGTGCTCGTGCACGGCTTCGGGTTCCCCGCACCGGTGCTGCAGCAGCCGTGGCGCGACACCTTCGGGCTGATCGGCTTCACGGACATGTGGTGGCCTGAGCTCGGCGTCATCGGCGAGTACGACGGCGACGTCAAGTACCTCAGCGACCGGTGGCGTCGGGGGCGGACGCCTGAACAGGTCGTCAAGGACGAGAAGGAGCGTGAGGACCGGCTGCGCTCGCTTCCGGAGGTGCGGGGCTTCGCCCGCTGGGGCACCGCCGATCTCCGCTCGCCCGAGAGACTGCGGCGGATCTTGCTCGCGGCCGGCCTCGAGGTCGGACGGTGATCGCCTCGAACCAACCCGAAAGCGACGAACCGACGTGGTTCATCACGTCGGTTCGTCGCTTTCGGGTTGGAACCCGTCCGGCGGCGGGCTAGGCGCCGAGCGCCGCGTCGACGATCTGCTTGGCCTCCGCCTGCACGCGCCTGAGGTGCTCGGGGCCCTCGAAGGACTCGGCGTAGATCTTGTAGACGTCCTCGGTGCCGCTCGGGCGGGCCGCGAACCAGGCCTTGTCGGTGACCACCTTGAGGCCGCCGACCGCAGCCCCGTTGCCGGGCGCCTCCGCCAGCTTGGCCGTGATGGGGTCGCCGGCGAGCTCGGTCGCGGTGATGTCGTCACCGCTGAGCTTGCCGAGGCGTGCCTTCTGCTCCTTGCTGGCGGCGGCGTCGACGCGCTCGTAGACGGGGTCGCCGAATTCCTCGGTCAGCTCCGCGTAGAGCTGCGACGGGGTCTTGCCCGTGACGGCGATGATCTCGCTGGCGAGCAGCGCGAGCAGGATGCCGTCCTTGTCGGTCGTCCACACCGTGCCGTCCTTGCGCAGGAACGACGCCCCCGCGCTCTCTTCTCCGCCGAAGGCGACCGAGCCGTCGACCAGGCCGGGCACGAACCACTTGAAGCCGACCGGCACCTCCCACAGGCGTCGGCCGTGCTTCTCGGCGACCTTGTCGATGATGCTCGACGAGACGAGCGTCTTGCCGATCGCGGCGTCGTCGCGCCACTGCGGGCGGTGCGTGTAGAGGTAGTCGATCGCGACCGCGAGGTAGTGGTTCGGGTTCATCAGGCCGCCGTCGGGCGTGACGATCCCGTGGCGGTCGGCGTCGGCGTCGTTGCCCGTGAGCACGTCGAACTCGTCCTTGCGGTGCACGACGCTGGCCATCGCGGAGGCGCTCGACGGGTCCATCCGGATCTTGCCGTCCCAGTCGAGCGTCATGAAGCGCCAGGTCGGGTCGACGCCGGGGTTCGTGACCGTCAGGTCGAGGCCGTAGACGTCGCGGATGGCGCCCCAGTACTCGACGCTCGCGCCGCCCAGGGGGTCGGCGCCGATCTTCACGCCGGCCGCCTTGATGGCGTCGATGTCGATGACGTTGATCAGGTCGCCCACGTAGCCGCGCAGGAAGTCGTGCCGGCCGGCGCTGCCGTCGGCCTTGACGACGTCGACGTTGCCCGCGGCGATGATCTCGTTCGCGCGGTTCGCGATCCACGACGTGGCGTCGCTGTCGGCCGGACCGCCGTGCGGGGGGTTGTACTTGAAGCCGCCGTCGCGCGGCGGGTTGTGGCTGGGGGTGACGACGATCCCGTCGGCCTTCTCGGTGTTGGCCGGGTCGGCGTTGTGCACGAGGATCGCGTGGCTCAGCGCGGGCGTCGGCACGTAGCCGCCGTCGGCGTCCGCGAGCACGTGCACGCCGTTGCCGACGAGCACCTCGATCGCCGTGCGCTCGGCGGGGGCGCTGAGCATGTGGGTGTCGCGCCCGATGAAGAGGGGACCGGTGATGCCCTGGCCGGCGCGGTACTCGACGATCGCCTGCGTGATCGCGGCGATGTGCGTCTCGTTGAAGGCGGTGTCGAGCGACGAGCCCCGGTGGCCCGAGGTGCCGAAGACGACCTTCTGCTCGGGCACCGACACGTCGGGGACGAGCGAGTAGTAGGCGTCGACGAGCTCACCGGTGTCGATGAGGTCGCTGTCGAGTGCGGGGGTGCCTGCGCGATCGGTCATGCGCTCATCCTGGCACCAGCTGCCGACCTCCGTCGCTGCCCGGCCACGGCGCTCAGCAGGCTCTCGGACATCAGCAGGCCCTCGGTCGTCAGCACGCCGTCGGCCATCAGTAGGCTCTCCGTCATGCCGACCCCCGCCTCCTCGTCGACCTACAGCTACCTCGGCCCGGCCGGCACCTTCACGGAGGCGGCCCTCAAGCAGGTGCCCGAGGCCGCGGGCGCCGAGTGGCGCAGCGTCAACAACGTGGGCGAGGCGCTCGCCGACGTCGTGTCGGGCCGCAGCGCCGCCGCGATGATCGCGATCGAGAACAGCGTCGAGGGCGGCGTCTCGGCCACGCAGGACGCCCTGGCCACCGTGCCCGGCCTCCGCATCGTCGGCGAGTACCTGGTCGCGGTCGACTTCGTGCTCGTCGCGCGTCCGGGCACCCGCCTCGAGGAGGTGCGGGTCGTCAACGCGCACCCGGTCGCCTACGCGCAGACCCACCTCTGGCTCGAGGCGAACCTGCCGGGGCACGGGCACCTGCCGGCGACCTCGAACGTCGCCGCGGCGGCCGACCTGCTGTCGACGCCGGCCGGAGCAGGCCGGGCCGATGCCGCCGTGGCCCCGCCGACGATCACCGAGCACCACGACGTCGAGGTGCTCGCCCGCGAGATCGGCGACAACCGCAACGCCGTGACCCGCTTCGTGCTCGTCAGCCGCACCGTGCCGGTGCCGCCCGCGACGGGCGCCGACAAGACGAGCATCATCGTCGAGCTGCCCGAGGACGGCGCGGGCGCGCTCGTCGACATGCTCGAGCAGTTCGCGACCCGCGGCATCAACCTCAGCCTGATCCAGTCGCGGCCGATCGGCGACGCCCTCGGCCGGTACCGCTTCGTGATCGACCTCGAGGGCCACGTGCTCGACGAGCGCGTGGCCGACGCGCTGCTCGGGCTCAAGAGGTTCAGCCCGAACGTGATGTTCCTCGGGTCGTACCCCCGGGCCGACGCCCGCCCGGTCGTCGTCGTGCCGCGCTACGACGACGACGCGTTCGTCGACGCGCGCGACTGGCTCCGCGGGCTGGTCTCGGGAGCCTGAGCCGCGCCTCCTCGGATCGCGTTCCTCCCGGTCCGGCGTGCCCGACCGGGGAGCGGAGGAGGCGCCGGTCGTCAGGCCGGGACGCGCACCGTCAGCGCCCCGGGGTCGACCCACGTCTTGATGGCGACGGCCTTGCCGACCGAGTCGCCGTCCATCTCGAAGTCCTGCGGCTCGTCGAGGCGCACGACGATCTCGCGCCCCTTCGAGTAGCGGACCGTGCGCACCTCGCGGCTGTGCGCCATGATCTTGCGTCCGACGGAGCTGCGACGCAGCACTCCGTTCTCCCACACGATCTTGACCCAGATCTGCACCCAGCCGAAGAAGCCGTCGGGGCGCAGGGCGACGATGTCGAAGACGCCGTCGTCGACCGCGGCGTCGGGCAGCAGCATGATGTTGCCGGGCAGCAGCCCGCAGTTGCCGACGAGCACCGTGTGGGCACGCATCGTCTTGCGGCCCTGGCCGTCGAGGTCGTAGCGGATGACCATGCTGTTGTCGTCGCGGAGCGAGCGCGCGATGGCGTCGACGTAGGCGAGCCAGCCGACGCGGGCCTTGAGCTTCGGGTTGGTGTTGGCGAGCATCTTGGCGTCGAGGCCGATGCCGGCCATGACGACGAACGCGAAGCGCTCCCGCTCGCCGTTCTCGCGCTCGACGTCGACGAGCCCGAGGTCGATGGCGCGGTCGCGGCCGGAGAACGCGGTGGCGACGGAGCCGTCGAGGTGGTCGAGGTCGAGGTTCAGGTTCCGGGCCAGCAGGTTGCCCGTGCCGCTCGGCAGCAGGGCGATTGCGGCGTGCGATCCCCTGAGCGCCTCGGCCACGGCGCGGACCGTGCCGTCGCCGCCGGCCGCGATGACGACGTCGGCGCCCTCGGCCACGGCCGTCGCGGTGATGCCGCCGCCCGGATCTTCGACGCTGGTCTCGTAGAAGCGGGTCGGGCCCCAGCCGGCCTCGGCCTCGTGGCGCAGCACGGCCGCGCGGACCTTCGCGATGTCGACCTTGATGGGGTTGTAGACGACGGCTGCCGTCTTCGTGGCCGTCGCGGCGTCGGGCGTCGAGGGGGGCTCGGCGGGCGAGGCGGCGGGGGAGGTCGTCATCCGCCCACCGTAACGGGCGGGCACGACGCGAGGCCTGCCTCCTGCACCGCCTGGGGAAGGATGCGCGGCCCGCACCTGCGCCCGGGGAGAGCGGCGAGCGTCAGGGGGCGTCCATAAGATGGACCCGTGATCGATCCCCAGCTGCTGCGCGATGCCCCCGACGTGATCAAGACGAGCCAGCGTGCCCGAGGTGAGTCGGAGTCGCTGGTCGACGACGCGGTCGCCGCCGACGCCGCCCGCCGCGCGGCCATCGCCTCGTTCGAGGAGCTGCGGGCCGAGCAGAACGCGTTCGGCAAGACCGTCGCCAAGGCGCCGAAAGAGGAGAAGGCCGGTCTCGTCGCGCAGGCCCAGCAGCTGGCCGCGAAGGTCAAGGAGGCGCAGGCCGCGTCGACCGAGGCCGACACCGCCTTCGACAAGGCCGTCCGCTCGCTCGGCAACGTCGTCGTCGACGGCGTGCCTGCCGGTGGCGAGGAGAACTTCGCGACGCTCCGCGAGGTCGGCACCCGCCCCTCCTTCGACTTCGAGCCCCTCGACCACGCCGACCTCGGCGAGAAGCTGGGTGCGATCGACATCAAGCGCGGCACGAAGGTGTCGGGCTCGCGCTTCTACTTCCTCCGCGGCATCGGCGCCCGCCTCGAGCTCGCGCTGATGAACATGGCGCTCGACAAGGCGATCGAGAACGACTTCACGCCGCTGATCACGCCGACGCTGGTGCGGCCCGAGATCATGGCGGGCACCGGGTTCCTGGGGTCGCACTCCGACGAGGTCTACCACCTGCCCGCCGACGACCTCTACCTGACCGGCACGAGCGAGGTCGCCCTCGCCGGGTACCACTCCGACGAGATCCTCGACGTGACCGCCGGGCCGATCCGCTACGCCGGCTGGTCGACCTGCTACCGCCGCGAGGCGGGCGCCGCCGGCAAGGACAACCGCGGCATCCTCCGCGTGCACCAGTTCAACAAGCTCGAGATGTTCAGCTACGTGCACCCCGACCAGGCCGAGCAGGAGCACGACGCGCTCGTCGCGCTGCAGGAGTCGATGATGCAGGCGCTCGGCCTCAACTACCGCGTGATCGACGTGGCCGCGGGCGACCTCGGCTCGAGCGCGGCGCGCAAGTTCGACATCGAGGCGTGGGTGCCGACGCAGGGCACCTACCGCGAGCTCAGCAGCACCTCGAACTGCACCACGTTCCAGGCGCGTCGCCTCGACACCCGCTACCGCACCGAGAGCGGCAAGACCGCGCCCGTCGCGACGCTGAACGGCACGCTGGCGACCACGCGCTGGCTGGTGGCGATCCTCGAGACGCACCAGCAGGCCGACGGCTCGGTCGTCGTGCCCGAGGCACTGCGTCCGTGGCTCGGCGGCCTCGAGGTCATCGAGCCGGTCGCGTGAGCGCCGACGAGATGACGACGAGCGAGGGCTCGAGCGGGGACGACGACACCCGCCGCGGGCAGTCCCCCGTGGCGGCGACCGTCTCGGCCGACGAGCGCTGGCTCGTCGCGCTCGACGTCGACGGCACGATCATGCAAGAAGGCGGCACCATCTCGGAGGCGGTGGCCGGCGAGATCACGCGCCTCGCCTCCCAGGGGCACGCGGTGATGATCGCGACCGGGCGATCGGTGTCGATGACGCTGCCCGTGATGGACCGTCTCGGCCTCGTGTCCGAGTACGTGGTCTGCGCGAACGGGGCCATCACGCTGGGTCGCGACGAGTCGGCGCCGACCGGCTACTCGCAGTTCCACGTCGAGGAGTTCGACCCGACCGACGTGCTGACCACCATCCGCGAGGGACTGAACGAGGCGGCTTATGCGGTGGAGGACCGCGACGGCGTCATGCGCTACTGCGGCTCGTTCCCGCAGGTGGAGCACACGGGCGGTGCCGAGAAGGTCGAGTTCGAGCAGCTCTTCGACATCCCGGCGACCCGCGTCGTCGTGGTGTCGCCGTCGCACGACACCGATGACTTCCTCGAGGTGGTCGAGCGGATGGGCCTGCAGAAGGTGAACTACAACGTCGGCTGGACCGCGTGGCTCGACATCGCTCCCGACGGCGTGACGAAGGCGACCGCCCTCGAGCGCGTGCGTGCCGACCTCGGCATCCCGCGCGATCGCGTCCTCGCCGTGGGCGACGGCCGCAACGACATCGCCATGCTGCACTGGGCCGCTGCCGAAGGTCGCGGCGTCTCGATGGGGCAGGCGCCCGACGACGTGCACGAGGTCGCCAACGAGCGCACCCGCACCGACCTCGACGACGGCCTCGCGGAGGCGCTCGCGCAGCTCTGAGCTGGCGCCGGCGCGCTGCGGCGCTGCCGCATGGCGCAACGCACCGGCTTTCGTTCACTGCACTGCGTCTAGACCTGGTGCAGTGTACGAAACCCGGTGCGGTGTCCTCGCGTGCGGGTTCGCGGGCCGCGGCGGCTTGTCTGCCGCCGAGACCCGCGGGACCCGCGCGGACCCTCGCTCGCGCGGCGGGGTGCGAGCGGGTTCGGCGGGTGCGGACGCACCAGCCCCGCGGCGGCCGACGTGCGGGGTAGGCAGCGCGGCGATCCTGCCCGGCTGGTGCCGCGCCTCCTCGGCTAGACTCAACGCGGTCGCACCGGCTCCGGCGGGTGTGCCGGGAGGGCTGTCCGAGCGGCCGATGGAGCTTGTCTTGAAAACAAGTGGGCAGAGATGTCTCGTGGGTTCGAATCCCACGCCCTCCGCCACCACGGCCCGAACGAGCAGCCTCCCGAGCCCGGCCAGCCTGATCAGCCCGCCCAGCCGGATCAGCCCGCCCAGCCCGGCCAGCCTGCTCAGCGCGACGACCCGCACCGCCAGCGACGCGACGCGCTAGTCGTCTGTCGGGCGTCGGCGCTGCTGCTTCGTGGCCGAGCGTTCGTTCTTCGCGGTGAGCCGGCGGCGGTCCGAGCCGCGGGTGCGCCGGGTCGGACGCCGAGGCGCTGCATCGGGAGCGAGTCCCGCGGCGACCACGTCGGCGAGCTTCGCCAGCGCGGTCTCGCGGTTGCGCAGCTGCGACCGCTGCTCGGACGACGTGACCGTGAGCACGCCGTCGACGAGCCGACCACCGAGGCGGGCGAGCAGCAGGTCGCGCTGGTCGTCGCTGACGGCGGCGGAGGAGGCGACGTCCCACGAGAGCTGCACCCGGCTGTCGGACGTGTTCACGTGCTGACCTCCCGGGCCCGACGAGCGCGAGAACCGCCACACGAGCTCGGCCGCGGGCACGGTGAGCGCACGCGACACGACGAGGTCCATGCGGTCAGCTTCGCACGAGGCAGGCGCGGGCGGTGAAGGAGGCGCGGGTGGGGCTGCAGCGGCGCGGCTACGCGCCCTGCCCGGTCGCCTTGCGCAGCAGCGCCGCGATGACGGGGCTCGTCGTCTCGTCGACGCTCGCGAGCGCGTACGACGTCGGCCACATGTCGCCGTCGTCGAGCTGGGCCGCGTCCTGGAACCCCATCGTCGAGTAGCGCCCGCCGAACTTCGAGCCGGGCTGGAAGAACACGACGATCTTGCCGTCCGCGTCGGCGTACGAGGGGAACCCGTACCAGGTCTTGGGGGCGAGCATCGGGGCGTGCTCGAGCACCAGCGCGTGCAGTCCCTCGGCGACGGCCCGCTCCTCCTCGGTCATCGCGGCGTGCGCGTCGAGGACCGCCTGCAGCTCGGCCGCCGACTTGTCCGCGGACTTCTGCCGCTTCGCCTCGGCGCGCAGCTCGGCCGCGCGTTCCTTCACGGCCGCGCGCTCCTCCTTGCTGAGTCCTTCTCCGCCTGACGCCATGATGTGTTCCTCTCGTCGTGGACCCGTCGCCCGCTGCTCGCCCAGCCGCAGCCGCAGTCGCAGTCGCAGTCGCGGCCGCAGCCGCAGCCGCAGCTCCGCGCACGGCAGCCGCGAGCGGGTCGCGCTCATCCTGGCCGTGCACCCTCGGCGCCACAAGGGCGCGCCCCTAGGGTGTGGACATGTCGTCGCCGTTCACGTGCATCCCCGCCGACCAGCACGTCGCCGCGAACGAGCTGGCCTTCGCGGTGCGCGACGCGAACCCCGTCTCGCCCGGCCACACGCTGGTCGTGCCGCGACGGGAGGTGGCGACCTGGTTCGACGCGACGATCGACGAGCACGCCGCCCTCACGGCCCTGGTCGAGGAGGTGCGGCTGCAGCTGGACCAGGAGCTCGCGCCCGACGGCTACACCCTCGGCGTCAACGTCGGGGAGGCGGCCGGCCAGACGGTCATGCACCTCCACGTGCACGTCATCCCCCGGTGGACGGGCGACGTGCCTGAGCCCCGCGGGGGAGTCCGCGGCGTCATCCCCGAGCGGCGCGACTACCCGCCGACGCCGTAGGCGGCCGGGCAGGCCGGCAGGTGGCCGTGCAGGCCGTCAGGCAGGCAGGCGGCCAGGCATGCAGTCGAGCGGGGACGGCAGGCCCGTCATCAGGCGGTCGACACCGCCGCCACGATCCGCTCGGCCCCGAACCGCCAGGCGGCGTCGACGTCGCCGCCGAGTCCGAAGCCGCCGGCGAGCTCCATGCTCACGAAGCCGGCGGCCCAGGCGGTCACCGTGCGCGCCGCCTCCAGCGCCCGGTCCTCGCCCGCGAGGGCGCCCGCGTGACGCAGGATCGGCCGGCTCGTCGCCGCGCCGAACTCCGGCCGCGCGGTCGGGACGCCCGGCCCCGGCGTCATCACCAGCTGGAACGCCGCCGGCCGCTCGTGCCCGAACGTCCGGAACCGGTCGACCAGGTCGCCCAGGTCGGCGCTCTCCTCGAGCCGCACGCCCACCTCCTCGAGGGTCGCCTCCGCCACCAGCTGCACCAGCTGGTCCCGCCCCTGCACCCGCTTGTACAAGGAGGGGGCGCGCACGCCGACCCGCTCGGCCACCGCCTGCATGGTCAGGCCGGCCAGCCCCTCCGTCTCGAGCAGGTCGCGGGCGGCGGTGACGATGGCCTCCAAGGAGGTGCGGTCAGGAGTCGGCATCCGTCCACCATACCTATTGACCGTAGCCATGATGGCTATGTATCGTAGCCATCATGAAGATCAGCGAGCACGTCCACCGCCTCGGCAACGACATCGTCGCCTCCTACCTCGTCGTCACTCCCGAGGGCGTCACCGCCGTCGACGCTGGCCTTCCCGGCCACCGCCGCGAGCTGCTCGCCGAGCTCGCCTCGCTCGGCCTCGGGCCGGCCGACGTCGCCGGCGTGGTCCTGACGCACGGCGACTCCGACCACGTGGGCTTCGCCGAGTGGCTGCGCCGCGAGCACGGGGTGCCGGTCTACGTCCACTCGGCCGACGCCTCCCGCGCGAAGGGCGGCGACAAGCCGGCCGGCCTGAAGCAGCAGATGAAGATCGGGGCGATGCTGCAGTTCCTCACGTACTTCGTCCGCAAGGGCGGCGCGCGCTCGGCCTGGCTCAGCGAGGTCGTCGAGGTGCGCGACGGCGACGTGCTCGACCTGCCCGGCTCGCCGCGCGTGATCAGCGTGCCCGGCCACTCCGAGGGCAGCATCGCCGTCCACGTGCCTCTCGCCGATGCCCTCTTCGTGGGCGACGCGCTGACGACCAGGCACGTGCTCACCGGCGCGGAGGGGCCGCAGCCGGCGCCCTTCACCGACGAGCCCGAGCGTGCCGTCGCGTCGCTGCGGGCCCTGGTCGACACGGGCGCGACGTGGGTGCTGCCCGGGCACGGCGCCCCCTGGGGCGGGGGAGTCGCCGCCGCGGTCGCCGCCGTCGAGGCCGCCGCCGCGCGCCGGGCGCGCTGACCCGCGCCGCACGCCGCGCGTAGTGACCGCCGCCGCCGCGCGCTGACCTGCGCCGTGTGCCGCGCGCGCTGACCTGCGCCGTGTGCCGCGCGCTGACCTGCGCCGTGCGCCGCGCGCGCCGACCCGCGCCGCGCGCCGCGCGCCTCGACCCGTGCCGCGGGCCTGTCGACGCAGGCTGCCGCACCCCGAAGTGGACCATGCACCTCGTCGTTCGGGGGTGTCTGGTCCACTTCGGGGTGCAAGGCCGGACAAGGGTGCTGCGCGCGCGGTCGCTCGGCGACCGCGGCTGGCCTGCTCGCCGGCCGCGGCCGGACAGCGTGCACGCCGCGGCGGACAGCCCGCACACCGCTGGAGGACAGCACGCACACCGCTGGAGGACAGCACGCACACCGCTGGTGGGCAGCACGCACGCCGAGCACGTCGAGGAGACGCGCACCGGATGCGCAGGAACCCTCGCCCCGGTCCTGCGCAGCGAGGACGCGCGACGTACCCCCACCCCCGAAGACGGGCGACGACCGCCTCCGGACGGGGGGTGGGGGCGGATCCGGCGTCGTGGTGCACTGACGTCGTCGCCAGGCGGGCCGACCGAGGCCCGCCGGCCGGCGCCGACGCCCCGCCGACGGCGCAGCACCTGCCCGGCCTCCGGGAACCTCGTTCCCGGCCCTGCGAACCCGCACCCTTCCTCACCTCCAAGGACCCTCCCGTGATCGACCTCGCCCGCGCGGGCGTCGTCGCCGGGGCCGTCGTCGCGCTCGCGGCCGGTCTCGTCGTCGCACCTCCCGCCTCCTCGTCCCCCGGCTCGGCTGCGGAGGCCGCGGCTCCCCGCACGACCGCGACCACCACCTCCTCGACGATCCGCTCCGCGTCGGCCGCGACCGTCTTCAAGGGCGGGCTGCACGTCGAGCAGTACGGTCCCGCGGCCACCGCCGCGACCCAGCTCGCCGCCCAGGGGCGCACTGCCGACGCCGCCGCGGCCCGCACGATCGCGGCGCAGCCGATCGCGATCTGGCTCGGCTCCTGGTACGACGACGCGATGCTGGTGAAGGTGATCCAGCGGAACCTGGCCGCCGCCGAGGCGAAAGGGACGACGCCGGTGTTCGTCACGTACGACATCCCCGGGCGCGACTGCGGCGGGCACTCCGCAGGAGGCGCGGCGAGCGACGCCGCCTACCTGGCCTGGAACCAGAAGGTCGCGACCGCGCTCGCGGGGCACCGTGCCGTCGTGCTCGTCGAGCCCGACTCGCTGGGGCACCTCAGCTCGTGCCCGGCACTCACCGCGACCCGGACCGCCACGATCGCGAGCGCCGTCGCCGCCTTCTCGCGCGCCGGCGTGCCCGCCTACCTCGACGGGGGCAACTCGAACTGGGTGAAGCCCGCCGACATGGCCGTCAGGCTCAAGGCGGCGGGGATCGACAAGGCCCGCGGCTTCTACACGAACGTCGCGAACTACTACACGGTCGACCAGGAGCGGGCCTACGCCGACGCGGTCTCCGCCGCGACGGGCGGGGCCCGGTACGTGATCGACGTGTCCCGGAACGGGCGCGGGTGGAAGGGCACCTGGTGCAACGCCCCCGGCGCCGGACTCGGACAGACGCCCCGCGTGGCGACCTCGGGGACGGGCGCGCTCGACGCGCTGCTCTGGGTCAAGACGCCCGGCGCGAGCGACGGCACGTGCAACGGCGGGCCCGCGGCGGGCGTGTGGTTCCCGTCGTACGCGACGGCGCTGGTCGCGAACCGGCGCTGAGGCTCGGGCCGGGCGGGAGTCCCTCGGGCCCGTCGCGCGCTGATCGGCTTCCTGCCCGCGTGCGCTCGATGGCCGCAAATGCCGACCGCAAGCGCCCTGCAGCCCCGATCGTGACGGGAAAACCCGCCATTGCGAGGGGCTCGGTCGGCATTTGCGGAAAGCAGACTCGCCGCGCTCCCGAGAGGACGGTCCTGTCCGAGCAAGGGCTGCGCAGCTGCCCGGCCGGAGACGCGCAGGAGGCGCGGCGCGAGCCTCGCTCGCACCGCGCCTCCTGCAGGCGGCCGGGTCGTCCCGGCGGGGCCGACCTAGAGCGTGGCCTCGGACGGGTCCCAGGCCTCGGCCAGCGGCTGCGGCTTCGCGACGGTCGAGGCGACCTCGACGACCGAGCGCGACTCCGCGGCCTCGCTGACCGCGAGCAGCACGTCGAGCACGTGCGACGCGACGGCGCCGCTCGCACGCTCGGCGTCGCCGCCGCGCAGCGCCCGGGCGAGGTCGAGCACGCCCGAGCCTCGGCCGTAGGTCGATCCCGCAGCCGTGAGGGTGCTCGGCTCGTCCTGGCCGAAGCGCCAGATCGTGGAGTCGCCCTCGAAGGTGTTGGGGTCGGGCAGCACGATCGTGCCCTCGGTGCCGCTGATCTCGACGAAGCCCATGCGGGGCAGCGCGTTCTGGAACGAGAAGGTCGACTGCGCCGACTGCCCGCCCTCGAACGAGATGAGCGCCGCGTGGTGCGTCGGCACCTCGACGGGGAACTCGGTGCCGGCGCGGGGGCCGCTGCCGATCGAGCGCGTGGTGCGCGACGTCGACGAGACGGCGCTCACCGAGCTCGCGGCGCCGAACGCGTGCACGAGCGTCGTCACGTAGTACGGGCCCATGTCGAACAGCGGGCCCGCGCCCTTCGCGAAGAGGAACTCGGGGTCCGGGTGCCACGCGTCGGGCCCCGGCACGTGGAACAGCGTCGTCGCGGTCAGCGGCTCGCCGATGTCGCCGCGGGCGATCGCGCGCATCGCCGACTGGATGCCGGCGCCCAGCACGGTGTCGGGCGCGCAGGCGACGCGGACGCCCGCCGCGTCGGCCGCGGCCAGCAGGTCGCTGCCCGAGGTGTGGTCGAGGGCCAGCGGCTTCTCGCTCCAGACGCTCTTGCCCGCGGCGACGATCTGGCGGCCGACCTCGGCGTGGACGGCCGGGATCGTCAGGTTGACGACGATCTCGATCTCGTCGATCGCGAGGAGCTCCTCGACGGTGCCGTGGCGGGGCACGCCGTACTCCTCGGCGCGCGACCGGGCGCGGTCGGCGATGAGGTCGGCGACGAAGAGGACCTCGAGGTCGGGGAACCTCGTCATGTTCTCGAGGTAGGTGCCGCTGATGACGCCCGCGCCGACGACGCCGACGCCGACGCGGCCCGTGCGGCCGGTGCCGGTGCGGCCGGTCCCGCCGGTGGCGTCCGTCTCGACGCCGGTCACTTGTCGTTCTCCGCGAGCCACGCGAGCGACTCGGCGATGCCGTCGAAGACGTTCCCGCTGTAGTCGTCGAACTCGACGACGCGCAGCGCGTGCGGAGCCGCGGCGAGCACGGCGGCGACGTCGACGTCGCCCTGGCCGGCGGGCGTCTGGTTCTTGAACGCCGCGGCGAGGGCCTCGGGCACCTCCAGGGCGCTCTCGCTGCTCGGCAGCGCGGTGGCGATGTCGCCCGAGATGCGGCCGTCCTTGACGTGCAGGAACTGGACGCGGTCGCCCAGCGACCGCAGCAGCGCGGGGGTGTCCATGCCGCCGACGGTCGACCAGAAGGTGTCGATCTCGAGCACGACGTCGTCGTTCAGGCGCTCGAGGAAGAACTCGTAGACGGGGCGCCCGTCGACCTTGTTCGCGAACTCCCACTGGTGGTTGTGGTAGCCGAACTTGAGTCCTGTGGCGGCGGCCTGCACCTGCAGCTCGTTGACGCGGTCGGCGATCGCGCGGGCGTCGTCGGCGGTCTGCCAGCGGTCGCTGGGGATGAAGGGGTCGATGACCGTGCCGACGCCGAGCTGGGCGGCGGCGGCGAAGGCGCGCTCGGGCTCGGTCGAGTCGATGACCGGCGCGTGGGCGGAGGGTGCGGTGACGCCCGAGGCGGCGAAGGCCTTCTCGAGCTCGTCGGCGCGGGCGACGAAGTCGTAGGGCTCGACCTTGGTGAAGCCGATCTCGGCGACGCGGGCGACGGCGCCCTGCAGGTCGGCCGAGATGGCGTCCCTGACCGTGTAGAGCTGGACGGAGGGTGACGAGGTCATGGCGAACTCCTTTGTCGTGGTGGATCTCGTGGTGGCCGGAGGGCCGGAGAGGAAGATCGAGGGCGTGCACGTCAACTCTGTCACTTCTGTCGACCCATGACAAAAGGTTCCCGACGATCGACAGGACGGATCTCGGGATCGAGGAGGCGCCTCCTAGGCTGACGGGGTGCGCCTGCGACTCAGCCCCCGACTGCAGGGCGCCCCTCCCGTGGTCGTCGTGCTCGTGCTGTACGCCCTCTCGCGGCTCGTCTCGAGCGCCTGGCTCGGCGGGCTCTTCTCGCTCGCGACCTCGCAGGGCTGGGCCTTCGCGAGCCATCGTGCCGACCCGAGCTTCGCCTCCTTCTCCGGCTCGTGGGACGCGAGCTTCTACCGGACCATCGCGCAGCAGGGCTACCCGACCGAGCTGCCCGTCGACGACGACGGCCACGTGCTGCCCAACCCGTGGGCCTTCCTGCCGGTGTTCCCGGGGCTCGTGCGCGGCGTCGCGTCCGTGCTCGGCGTCGACCTCGCCGGGAACGCCTTCTTCGCGATCGGCCTCGTCGTGGCCGTGGTCGCAGGAGGCGGCGCCGCGGTGCTGCTGCACCGTGTCGTCCTCGAGACGGTCGGCGCGCAGAGCGCCCTCTGGGCCGTCGCCCTGTTCTGCTTCGGGCCGCTCTCGTTCGTGCTGCAGGTCGCCTACGCCGAGAGCCTGATGCTGCTGCTCACCTTCGCGGCGCTGCTGGCCCTGGTGCGCCGGCAGTACCTGCTGATGGTCCCGTTCGGCGTCGTCGCCGCCTTCACCCGGCCCGGCGTGCTGGCGCTCGCCCTGGCGCTCGCCGTGACCGCGATCGTGCGGCTGCGACGCGAGGGTCGAGGGTTCAGGAGGCGCGAGCGCGTCTCGGTCGTCGTGGCCGGGCTGCTGATCTCGGCGGCGGGCCTCGCGTGGCCCGTGGTCGCGGACCACGTGACCGGCCGCTCGGGCGCCTACCTCGACACCGAGCTCTCGTGGTGGGTCGGCTTCGTCGGGCGCCAGCACTTCGCCCCGTTGACGCCGTGGTTCGTGATGGCGGGCACGTTCCTCGGCGCGGCGGGGATCGTGCTCGTCGGGGTGCTGCTCGGGGTCGTGACCTGGGCGTTCACCCGTCGGTCGACGCGGGCGATGGGCGTCGAGGTCGTGTCGTACGCCGCGAGCTACCTGCTCTACCTCGTCGCCGTGTTCCTGCCGCAGCAGAGCCTGCCGAGGCTGCTCCTGCCCGTCGCGCCGCTGCTCGGCCACCCCGCGGTCGTGGCCGTGCCGCGCCTCCGGTGGGTGCTGCTCGGGGTCGGCGTCGCGCTGCAGCCCGTCGCCGTCGTGCTGCTCTGGTTCGTCGGCTACCCCTGAACCCCACGAGCCCCCCGTTCTGGGCGACGGACCGTTTCGTCGGGTTCCGCCCGTTACGATGCCGTTCTGCCCGCCCATCGCGCAGGCACGATCCCCGCCGACCGTCACCGGGTCCGCGTCGTGCCCGCGTCGACCGAGAGGACTCCGCGTGACCGACGACCGCGACCGCACAGCCAGCCGCACCGAGAGGCGTGCGGAGAGCCGCACCGGCCGCCGTGCGGCCGAGACCTCGGGCCGAGGCGTCGCCCGTCACGGGCGCCTCCGGGCCACGGGCCCGCTGGGCACGATCGGCAAGGTCGTCGCCGGCGCCCTGGCCGTGGTGCTCGTGAGCGGGGCGTCCGTCGGGGCCATCGCGGCCTACCAGGTGCGCTCGGACCTCGGCTCGGGCGTCGCGCTCCCCGCGGCGAAGGGCAAGACACCGATCGTCGCGTCGCCGCCGTCCGTCGACGCCTACCCGGGCGGCTTCAACGTGCTCGTCGTCGGCACCGACAACGACGCCGACCAGGACGAGGGCGCCTTCGGCAAGCGAGACGCCACCCTCAACGACGTCAACATCCTCCTGCACGTCTCGGCCGACCACTCCAACGCGACCGCGGTCAGCATCCCCCGCGACATGGTGGTCCCGATCCCCGCCTGCGCGAAGGAGGACGGCAGCGGCTACTACTCCGCCATGTCGGCCCGGCCGATGAACGAGGCGTACTCGTACGGCGGCCTCAGCTGCGTGGTGTCGACCGTGTCCGAGCTGACCGGCCTCGACATCCCGTTCGCGGGCATGATCTCGTTCAACGGCGTCATCGAGATGTCGAACGCCGTCGGCGGCGTCCCCGTCTGCGCCGCGACCCCGATCAAGGACCGCTACACGGGCCTCGACATCCAGGCCGGCGAGACGGTGCTGCAGGGCGAGCAGGCGCTGCAGTTCCTCCGCACGCGCCACGGCGTCGGCGACGGCTCCGACCTCGGCCGGATCAGCAGCCAGCAGGTCTACCTGTCGTCGCTGCTGCGCACGGTCAAGAGCGCCGACACCCTCACGAACCCGACCAAGCTCTACTCGCTCGCCCGCGCGGCGGCGAGCAACATGACCCTCTCCGAGCAGCTCACCGACCTCGGCACCATGGTGCAGATCGGCTCCGCGCTGCGCGACCTCCCGCTCGACCAGGTGAACTTCGTCCAGTACCCCGGCACGACCGAGGGCACCGGGGTCTACGCGGGCAAGGTGCAGCCGATCACCTCGGTCGCGACGAAGCTGTTCGACGCGATCCGGGCCGACCAGCCCTTCACGCTCGAGGCCGGCAGCGAGGGCCTGGGCGCGGCGTCCGCCGGCACGGACGACGCGGCTGCGGGCGATGCTGCTGCGGGCGACGTCGCAGGAGGCGCCTCCGCGGCTCCCGAGGCGCCTGCCGCGTCCGCGTCCGGGACGCCCGCCCCGACGACCCCGGCGCCCGGCGCCCCGACCGACCCTGCCGTGGCCCCTGCCGGCCCGGAGGTCATCTCCGGCCTCACGGGCCAGTCGGCGGCCGAGCAGACCTGCTCGGTCGGCTTCCTGCAGAAGTAGTCCTGCCGACGCTGCCTGCGCGGCGCCGGTCGGGGCGGCTGAGAGGGCGCCCCGGCGAGTAACCAGCTCGCCGGGACGACCGGGGATCCCCGCGCGGGCGCCCGAACGCGCCGTGGGGGGCCCTGCGGTGCCGGGATCAGGGGTTCGGCACCGCAGGGGGTGTGACGTCGACGTCGTCGTCGACAGAGATGCCTCCGGCCGGTGCCGCGTCGGAGCGGCACGCTGTCGGGACGTGCGTCGGAGGTCTGGGGCGGCGTCGTCAGGGGGGAATCGTCGCGTCCGAGGACGCACCGTGCTGCCGGGTGGTGCACGACTCCGCCGTCTCCGGCGCCAGGGGTACTCTATGAGTCGGCATATAGGTGGACAAGGCCGCGACGCCCCCCGAACGGGGGATCACCGGGTGAATCACGGGTGACCGGGCCCGCCCGAAGGCCCGGGGAGGCGCGGCTCGGCCCGTCGAGGAGGCGCGGTTCGGCAGATCGCGTCCGGCCCGCTATGATCGTGGGTGCGCCGTCACGTCCCGCACGAGACTGCGCATGGAGCCGTCGCATAGTTCGGCCTAGTGCACCACCCTGCTAAGGTGGAGTTCCCTTTGTGGGAACCGTGGGTTCAAATCCCACCGGCTCCGCGGGGCCCCGTCGCGTTGTGATCTCGCCAGATCGATGCACGGGGCCTTTTTCTTTGCGCCGACGCGTGCGAGCCATCCGCTCCGCGTCGCCGACCGGCCGCTCCGCGTCGCCAGTCAGCCGCGCCGCGTCAGCGAACCGCGAGGATGCCGCCCGCCGCCGTAGGGAACCCGTGAGGACCGCCGTCCGGGCCCGTGCGCCGGTGTCTGCTGGGTGACCGTGCCCCCGTCGGGCACGCGACCGGCGCCGCCGGCCGCACCCGCTCCTCCTGGACTCGGAGTCACCACCGTGCTCGACCTCGTCTACCTGCTCACCATCGTCGCCGTCATGACGGTCGTCGCCCTCGTGGCGAAGGGGGTGGAGCGCCTGTGACCGCCCTCGGCATCGTCGCGGTCGTCCTCGCCGTGGCCGCCCTCGTCTACCTCGTGGTCGCGCTCGTCGCGCCCGAGAAGTTCTAGGCGGCAGGCGTGAACGACACCCTCGCAGGCCTCCTGCAGATCGCCACCGTCGTGCTGGTGCTCGTGGTGCTGCACCGGCCGCTCGGCGACCACATGGCGCGCACCTTCACGAGCACCCGCGACCTCGCGGCCGAGCGGCTGCTCTACCGCGCCATCGGGGTCGACAGCTCGTCCGAGCAGACCTGGCGAGCGTACCTCCGCGGCGTCCTCGCCTTCTCGGTCGTCGGCCTCGTCCTGCTCTACGTGCTGCAGCGCACGCAGGCGCTGCTGCCCGCCTCCCTCGGCCTGCCCGCCGTGCCGCCCGACCTCGCGTTCAACACCGCCGCGAGCTTCGTCGCGAACACGAACTGGCAGTCCTACTCGCCCGAGCTGACGATGGGCTACGCCGTGCAGCTCGCGGGCCTCGCCGTGCAGAACTTCGTCTCGGCCGCCGTCGGGATCGCCGTCGCCGTGGCGCTGATCCGCGGCCTCGCCCGGGCCCGCAGCGGCACCCTCGGCAACTTCTGGGTCGACCTGACCCGCTCGGTGACGCGCATCCTGCTGCCGCTGGCGGTCGTCGCGGCCTTCGTGCTGCTGGCCGGCGGCGTCGTGCAGACCTTCGCCGCGCCCGAGACGGTCACGACGCTGAGCGGCGGCTCGGCGGTGATCCCGGGCGGGCCGGTGGCCTCGCAGGAGGCGATCAAGCTGCTGGGCACGAACGGCGGCGGCTTCTTCAACGCCAACAGCGCGCACCCGTTCGAGAACCCGACCGCCTGGACGAACCTGTTCCAGGTCGTGCTGATGCTCGTCATCCCGTTCTCGCTGCCTCGCACCTTCGGCCGGATGGTCGGCTCGGTCCGCGAGGGACGCGCGATCGCGGCCGTCATGACGACCATCGCCGTCGTCTCGCTCACCGCGATGACCTGGGCGGAGGTCCGGGGCGCCGGCACGGCTCCCCAGCTCGCCGGCGGCGCCATGGAGGGCAAGGAGGTGCGGTTCGGCGTCTGGGGATCGACCCTGTTCGGCTCGACCTCGACGCTCACCTCGACGGGCGCCGTCGACTCGATGCACGACTCGTACACGGCGCTCGGCGGCATGGTCGCGATGATCAACATGATGCTCGGCGAGATCGCCCCCGGCGGGGTCGGCTCGGGGCTCTACGGGATCCTCGTGCTCGCCGTCATCACCGTGTTCATCGCGGGGCTGCTCGTCGGCCGGACGCCCGAGTACCTCGGCAAGGCGATCGGGCCGCGCGAGATCAAGCTCGCGAGCCTGTACATCCTCGTCACCCCGACGCTCGTGCTCACCGGCACGGCGCTGAGCTTCGCGATCCCCGCGGTGCGCGCCGACGTCGAGGGCACGTCGATCTGGAACCCCGGCCTGCACGGCTTCAGCGAGGTGCTCTACGCCTTCACCTCGGCCGCGAACAACAACGGCTCGGCCTTCGCCGGGCTCACGGCGAACACGCCCTGGTTCAACACGGCCCTCGGCGTCGCGATGCTGCTCGGCCGGTTCGTGCCGATCGTGCTCGTGCTCGCCCTCGCCGGCTCGTTCGCCGCCCAGGGCAAGGCGCCCGCGACCGCGGGCACCCTGCCCACCCACCGCCCGCAGTTCGTGGGCCTCCTCACCGGCGTCTCCGTGATCGTGACGGCGCTGACCTACTTCCCCGTGCTCGCACTGGGGCCGCTCGCCGAAGGGCTGAACTGACCATGGCCACCTCCACCGACACACCGACCGGCTCGCCCGCCGACTCCTCCACCACCACCGAGCAGGGCGCCGACGGCACGACCGACGGCGCGACCGACGGCACGACCGGCTCGGGCTCGTCCCGGGGCGGCGCCTTCAGCGTCGCCCAGCTCGCCGCGGCGCTGCCCGGTGCGCTCCGCAAGCTCGACCCCCGCCTGATGTGGCGGAACCCCGTCATGTTCATCGTCGAGGTCGGCGCCGCGTACACGACGGTGCTCGCGGTCGCGGGCCTGTTCGCCGGCCCGCAGACCTCCGGCGGCTCGGCCGTGCCCGGCTCGTTCACCTGGGCGATCGCGCTCTGGCTCTGGGCGACCGTCGTCTTCGCGAACCTCGCGGAGTCCGTGGCCGAGGGCCGCGGCAAGGCGCAGGCCGAGACGCTCCGGGCGACACGGACCAGCACGACGGCGCGACGCGTGGCTGCGTGGGACGAGACCGGCGACCCCTCGGCCGAGCGCGCCTCCTCGGAGCAGGTGTCGTCGGCCGACCTCGTGCTCGGCGACGTCGCCGTGGTCGTGGCCGGCGAGGTCGTCCCGGGCGACGGCGACGTCGTCTGGGGCATCGCGAGCGTCGACGAGTCGGCCATCACGGGCGAGTCCGCCCCGGTGATCCGCGAGTCGGGCGGCGACCGCAGCGCCGTCACCGGCGGCACCCGGGTGCTGTCCGACCGCGTCGTCGTGCGCATCACGAGCAAGCCCGGCGAGACCTTCGTCGACCGGATGATCCGCCTCGTCGAGGGCGCCTCGCGGCAGAAGACGCCGAACGAGATCGCGCTGAACATCCTGCTCGCGAGCCTGTCGGTCGTGTTCGTCGTCGTGACGCTGACGCTGAACCCGATCGCCGCCTACAGCGACGCGTCGGTGAGCATCCCGGTGCTGATCGCCCTGCTCGTCTGCCTCATCCCCACGACGATCGGCGCGCTGCTCAGCGCCATCGGCATCGCCGGCATGGACCGCCTCGTGCAGCGCAACGTGCTCGCGATGTCGGGCCGGGCCGTCGAGGCCGCGGGCGACGTGACGACCCTGCTGCTCGACAAGACGGGCACCATCACCTACGGCAACCGGCGCGCGTCGGAGTTCGTGCCGCTGGACGGGGTCGCCCCGGGCGAGCTCGTCGACGCCGCGGCGACCGCGTCGCTCAGCGACCCGACCCCCGAGGGCCGCTCGATCGTCGACCTCGCCCTCACGACGGGCTGGCACGAGGGAGGCGCGGCGGGCTCGTCCGGCGACGGGAGCGTCGTCGTGCCGTTCACCGCCCAGACCCGCATGAGCGGCCTCGACCTGCCCGACGGGAGCGTCGTCCGGAAGGGGGCCGCCGCCTCCGTCGTCGCCTGGGCCGAGGAGGCGCGCGCCCTGCCCGCAGACCGGCGCGAGCAGCTGCGCGGCCTGGTCGACGCCGTGTCGGAGGCGGGCGGCACGCCGCTGGTCGTCGCCGTCGCGGACGCCTCAGGTGAGCGCCGGGTGCTGGGCGTCGTCCACCTCAAGGACGTCGTCAAGGACGGCCTGCGCGAGCGCTTCGCCGAGCTGCGCACGATGGGGATCCGCACCGTGATGATCACGGGCGACAACCCGCTCACCGCCAAGGCCATCGCGGCCGAGGCCGGCGTCGACGACTACCTCGCCGAGGCCACCCCGGAGGACAAGCTCGCGCTGATCCGCCGCGAGCAGGAGGGCGGCGCGCTCGTCGCCATGACCGGCGACGGCACCAACGACGCCCCGGCCCTCGCCCAGGCCGACGTCGGCGTCGCGATGAACACGGGCACGTCGGCCGCGAAGGAGGCCGGCAACATGGTCGACCTCGACAGCGACCCGACGAAGCTGATCGACATCGTCCGGATCGGCAAGCAGCTGCTGATCACCCGGGGCGCCCTGACGACGTTCTCGATCGCGAACGACGTCGCCAAGTACTTCGCGATCATCCCCGCCATGTTCGCCGGGGTGTTCCCGGGGCTCGGGGTGCTGAACGTGATGCAGCTGAGCTCGCCGGCCTCGGCGATCCTCTCGGCGATCGTCTTCAACGCGCTCGTCATCGTCGTGCTCATCCCGCTGGCGCTGCGGGGCGTCGCGTACCGCGCGGCCTCGGCCTCGCAGGTGCTCAGCCGCAACCTGCTCGTCTACGGGGTCGGCGGCGTCGTCGCGCCGTTCGTCGGGATCAAGCTGATCGACCTCGTCGTGGCGCTGATCCCGGGGTACTGAGCGCGCGCCTCCTGCCCGGCCCGATCCTCCTGCACCACCGCTTCCCGCACCGCACCTGCACCACCAGAAGAAGGAACCCCATGGACACCCGCTCGACGCTGCGCCAGTACGGCACGGCACTCCGCGCGATGGTCGTCGCGACCGTCGTGCTCGGCCTCGGCTACACCCTGCTCGTCACCGGCGTCGGTCAGCTCGTGCTGCCGCACCAGGCCGACGGCTCCCGGCTCACGGTGGACGGCGAGGTGGTCGGCTCGTCGCTGCTCGGCCAGTCGTTCGTCGACGCCGACGGGGCCGCCCTGCCCGAGTGGTTCCAGTCGCGTCCCTCTGCGGCGGGCGACGGCTGGGACGCCGGCGCGTCGAGCGGCAGCAACCTCGGGCCGGAGAACGCCGACCTGATCGCGGCGATCGAGGAGCGCCGCGCCGCCGTCGCCTCCCTCGACGGGGTGGACCCCGCGTCGGTGCCCGTCGACGCGCTGACCGCCTCGGCCTCGGGCCTCGACCCGGACATCTCGCCCGAGTGGGCGCGTCAGCAGGTCGAGCGCGTCGCCGCCGCGCGGTCGCTGCCCGTCGACGAGGTGAGCGAGCTCGTCGAGCAGCACGTGCACGGCCGCGAGCTCGGCTACCTGGGGGAGCCCACGGTCGACGTGCTCGAGCTGAACGCCGCACTGGCGGAGCTCGGGTCGTGAGGGCGGCGGCTGCCGCCGGTGCGACGCGCGCGGCGGGTGCGGCCCGTGCCGCGGGCGTCGCCGTGTGCGCGGCCACGGACGTGTCGGCGGCGCGTGCGAAGCTGGGCGCATGACACGAGGTCGGCTGCGGGTGCTGCTCGGCGCCGCTCCCGGCGTCGGCAAGACCTTCACGATGCTCGAGGAGGGCGCGAGGCTGCGCGACGAGGGCAAGGACGTCGTGGTGGCCGTGGTCGAGACCCACGGCCGGGCAGCGACCGCCGCCCGGCTCGGCGACCTCGAGGTGGTGCCGCGGGAGCGGCACGTGCACCGCGGGGTCGAGCTCGACGAGATGGACCTGGAGGCGGTGCTCGCCCGGGCGCCGCAGGTCGCGCTCGTCGACGAGCTCGCGCACAGCAACGCCCCGGGCTCCCGGCACGACAAGCGCTGGCGCGACGTGCAGGCCCTGCTCGACGCCGGCATCTCGGTGGTGTCGACCGTCAACGTGCAGCACGTCGAGTCGCTGGCCGACGTCGTCGAGCAGATCACCGGCGCGGCGCAGCACGAGACCGTGCCCGACGCGGTGCTGCGCGCGGCCGACCAGATCGAGGTCGTCGACCTGGCGCCGCAGGCGCTCCGCGACCGGCTCGCGGCGGGCGACGTCTACCCGGCCGCCCGGGTCGACGCGGCGCTCTCGAACTACTTCCGGCTCGGCAACCTCACGGCGCTGCGCGAGCTCGCCCTGCTCTGGCTCGCCGACGAGGTCGACAGCGCCCTCCGCGCGTACCGCGTCGAGCACGGCATCGACGCCGCGTGGGAGGCGCGCGAGCGCGTGGTCGTGGCCCTCACCGGAGGCGCGGAGGGCGAGACGCTGATCCGTCGCGCCGCGCGCATCGCGGCCCGCAGCGCCGGGGGCGAGCTGATCGCCGTGCACGTGAGCACCCCCGACGGCCTCCGGCAGGGCGCGCCCGGCGCGCTCGCGGCCCAGCGCGCCCTCGTCGAGAAGCTCGGCGGCAGCTACCACCAGGTCGTCGGCTCGGACGTGCCGAGGGCGCTGGTCGACTTCGCCAAGGGGGCCGACGCCTCCCAGCTGGTGATCGGCGTCAGCCGACGCGGGCGGCTCGGGTCGCTCGTCACGGGGCCGGGCATCGGCGCTACCGTGATCCGCGAGTCGGGCCAGCTCGACGTGCACATCGTCACGCACTCGGCGGCGGGCCGGGGCTGGTCGCTGCCCAAGCTCGGCGGGGCGCTGTCGCGCTCGCGGGTCGCCACGGGCTTCGTGCTCGCGGCCGTCGTCGGGCCGCTGCTCACCTGGCTGCTCGCGGGGCACCGCACCGAGGACGGCATCGCGGGCACCGTGCTGCTGTTCCAGCTGCTCGTCGTCGTCGTCGCGGTGACCGGCGGCGTCTGGCCGGCGCTCTTCGCCGCCTTGCTGTCGGGCGTCACGCTCGACCTCTTCTTCATCGCGCCCATCTACAGCGTCACGATCGCCGAGCCGCTGCACCTGCTCGCGCTCGTGCTCTACGTGCTCAACGCCGCCATCGTCAGCTGGGTCGTCGACCAGGCGGCACGGCGCAGCCGGTCGGCGGCCCGGGCCCTCGCCGAGACCGAGCTGCTCGCGACCGTGTCGGGCAGCGTGCTGCGGGGGCAGGACGCGCTGCAGGCGCTCGTCGCGCGCACCCGCGAGGCGTTCGGGCTGAGGCGGGTGCGGGTGCTGTCGGGCGACGAGGTGCTCGGCGACAGCGGGGTCGCGGGCGAGGGGCCTGCTGCTGCTGGTGCACGTGCGGGTGGGGCTGCTGCTCGTGCACGTGCCGGTGCGCCTGCTGCGGGTGCCTCGGCCGACGTCTCGACGCTGCCCGCCGGGGAGCACGGCGTGCTCGAGCTCACGGGCGAGCCGCTGCAGGCGGGCGACCGACGCCTCCTCGCCGTGGTCGCCGCGCAGGTCGAGGCGGCGCTCGAGCACTCGGCGCTCACCCGCACGGCCGGCCAGGTCGCGCCGCTCGCCGAGGTCGACCGGATGCGCAGCGCGCTGCTGGCCGCGGTCGGGCACGACCTGCGCCGCCCGCTCGCCGCGGCGACCGCCTCCGTCAGCGGCCTGCGCCAGCCCGGCGTCGACTGGAGCGACGCCGACCGGGACGAGCTGCTCGCCACCGCGTGGGAGAGCCTGGAGTCGCTGTCCTCCCTCGTCACCAACCTGCTCGACGTCAGCCGGGTGCAGGCCGGCGCGCTCGCCGTCCGCACGGCGGTGGTCGACGTCGACGACGTCGTGCTCGGGGCGCTCGACGAGCTCGGCCTCGGGCCCGCCGACGTCGAGCTGGCGCTGCGCGCCTCGGTGCCGGCCGTCGTCGCCGACGCCGTGCTGCTGCAGCGCGTCCTCGTCAACCTGCTCGACAACGCGCTCCGCCACTCGCCCGACGGCACCCTCGTGCGCATCTCGACCAGCGGCTTCGCCGGCCGGGTGGAGGTGCGGGTCGTCGACCGCGGGCCCGGCGTCCCGCCGGAGCGCCGCGACGAGATCACCGTCGCGTTCCAGCGGCTCGGCGACACCGACAACTCCACGGGGCTCGGGCTCGGCCTGGCGCTGAGCATGGGGTTCACGGAGGCGATGGGCGGCACCCTCACCATGGACGACACCCCGGGCGGCGGGCTCACCGCCGTCGTCTCGCTGCCCGAGGCCCCTGCCCCGGGTGCCGGCGCGGATCCTCACGGGATCCCTACGTCAGGAGCGCGATCGGCGCCTCCTGCGGGCGGTACCGTCGTCGAGGAGGGCCCGTGAAGATCCTGATCGCCGACGACGACCCGCAGATCCTGCGGGCGCTCAAGGTGACCCTCGGCGCCCACGGCTACGAGATCCACACCGCGTCCGACGGTCGCGAGGCGCTCGACGTCGCCATGACGCAGCACCCCGACCTGGTCATGCTCGACCTCGGCATGCCGCGGCTCGACGGCGTCGAGGTGATCGCGGGCCTGCGCGGCTGGTCGACGGCCCCCGTGCTCGTCGTCTCCGGGCGCACCGACGCCGCCGACAAGGTCGAGGCGCTCGACGCCGGCGCCGACGACTACGTGACGAAGCCGTTCGCGATGGAGGAGCTGCTCGCGCGGATCCGAGCGCTCACCCGCCGCCTCGCTCCCGGCGACGACGACGCGCCCGTCGTCGAGTTCGGCGACGTGCGGGTCGACCTGTCGGCCACGACGGTGACCCGCGCCGGCGAGCTCGTGCGCCTCACGCCGACCGAGTGGCGCGTGCTCGAGCTCCTGCTGCAGAGCCCCGGCAAGCTCGTCACCCGCGAGACCCTGCTGACGCAGGTGTGGGGGGCGTTCCACGCGAAGGACACGGGCTACCTCCGCCTCTACTTCGCGCAGCTGCGCAAGAAGCTCGAGCCGGTGCCGGCCGAGCCGCGCTACCTCGTCACCGAGCTGGGCATGGGCTACCGCTTCGTGCCGGACGGAGGCGCCGAGAAGCCCTGACCCCAGAGGAGCCAGACCTCAGAGGAGCCTGCCCGCCGAGACCGTCGCCGGGCTGCCCCGCACGCGACCTGCGTGCCCGCCGTGGGCTCGCTGGGCGTCTGCTGCGGACGTCCGAAGTCCTCACGACATCCTTACGGCCGACCGCCCCGAGCCGCCTCGCGCCGGGCGTAGCGTTGCTCCGTCGAGCCGTCCCGGGTGCGACGAGCGACGAGAGGTCACCGTGTCCACGACGTCCGAGCAGCGCGACGCCGACGCGCTGGAACCGGCGCTCTCCCGCACGTCGGGGTCGCGCCTCCGTGGCTGGCTGCTGGGCGGCCTCTCCGAGAACAGCGGCGCCCACCAGGGGCCGCACGCCACCACCGTCGAGAAGACGCACTCGTGGTGGCGCGTCATGTGCCTCACCGGGGTCGACTACTTCTCGACCCTCGGCTACCAGCCGGCGATCGCCGCCGTCGCGGCCGGCCTGCTCTCGCCGCTGGCGACGATCGTGCTCGTGCTGCTGACCCTCTTCGGCGCGCTGCCCGTCTACCGCCGCGTGGCCCGCGAGAGCCCCCGCGGCGAGGGCTCGATCGCGATGCTCGAGCGCCTGCTGCCCTGGTGGGGCGGCAAGGTCTTCGTGCTCGTGCTGCTCGGCTTCGCCGCCACCGACTTCATGATCACCATCACCCTCTCGGCCGCCGACGCCACCGCGCACGCCGTCGAGAACCCCTTCGCGCCGTCGTGGTTCCACGGCGCCGAGGTGCCGATCACCCTCTTCTTGGTGGCGCTGCTGGCCGCGGTGTTCCTCCGGGGGTTCAAGGAGGCGATCGGCATCGCCGTCGTCCTGGTCGGCGTCTTCCTGGCGCTCAACCTCGTCGTGATCGCCGTGGCGCTCGCCCACGTCGCCGAGAACCCGGTCGTCATCGGCAACTGGTGGCAGGCGCTGACCGTGCAGCACGGCAACCCGCTGGTCATGGTGGGCATCGCGCTGATCGTGTTCCCGAAGCTCGCGCTCGGCCTGTCGGGGTTCGAGACCGGCGTCGCCGTCATGCCGCAGATCACCGGCGACGCGAGCGACACCCCGCAGCAGCCGGTCGGCCGGATCCGCGGTGCTCGCCGCCTGCTCACGTCGGCCGCGATCATCATGAGCTCGTTCCTCATCCTGTCGAGCTTCGTGACCACCCTCTTGATCCCGCAGGAGGAGTTCCGGTCAGGAGGCGAGGCGAACGGCCGCGCGCTCGCCTACCTGGCGCACGCCTACCTCGGCAACGGGTTCGGCACCCTCTACGACGTCGCCACCATCTGCATCCTCTGGTTCGCCGGCGCCTCGGCGATGGCGGGGCTGCTCAACATCGTGCCCCGCTACCTGCCGCGCTACGGCATGGCGCCGCAGTGGGCGCGGGCGGTGCGGCCGCTCGTGCTCGTCTTCACCGTGATCGCCTTCGTCATCACCATCGTGTTCGACGCCGACGTGGACGCCCAGGGCGGGGCGTACGCGACGGGGGTGCTCGTGCTCATCACCAGCGCCTCCGTGGCGGTGACCCTGTCCGCGCGCCGGGCGCGTCAGCGCAAGCGGACCGTCGCCTTCGGCGTCATCGCCGTCGTCTTCGTCTACACGACCGTCGTCAACGTGGTCGAGCGCCCCGACGGCGTCCGGATCGCCGCGATCTTCATCGTGGGCATCATGGCGGTGTCGCTGATCTCGCGGGTGCGACGGTCGTTCCAGCTGCGCGCGACGTCGATCTCGTTCGACGACACGTCGCTCGGCTACGTCCGCGAGGACGCCGACGAGTACGGCTCGATCCGCATCATCGCGCACGAGCCGGGCCGCGAGGTCGCCGAGATCTACAAGAAGAAGCTGAGCGCCGAGCGCAAGTACAGCGGCATCCCGCAGCGCTCGCCCGTGATCTTCCTCGAGGTGCACCCCGGCGACTCGTCCGACTTCGAGGAGGACCTCGAGGTCACCGGCTGCGTCGTGCACGGCTACCGCGTGCTGCGCGTCACGAGCGGCGCCGTGCCCAACACGATCGCGTCGGTGCTGCTCGCGGTGCGCGACGAGACCGGGGTCGTGCCCGACGTCTACTTCGAATGGACCGAGGGCAGCCCGCTGTCGAACATGGGGCGGTTCCTGGTGACCGGGGCCGGCGAGGTGGCGCCCGTGACGCGCGAGGTGCTGCGGCAGGCGGAGCCGCACCGCTCGCGCCGCCCCGACGTGCACGTCAGCTAGCCGCCGCGCCCTGCCCCAGCTCGCCTGCCCACCGCCTCCGGTCGCCTCCCCCCCCCCCCTACGAACCGTGCTCCGTTCAAAGAACCGCGAAGCAACGGGGTTCTTTGAACGGAACATGGTTCGGAGTGGACCCTCCACAGAGCCGAGGCGGGCTGGACGATTGACAGTCGAGGAGGAGGTGCTGCCGTCTCGATGACCGCGTCAGCCACGCTCGGGCCATGTCATCAGTCCAGAGCCCGTTCGATGTCCCGTTGTCGTTCGCTGCGACGCACGGAGACGGTGCCAAGGAGACGCTCGCCCTGCGGCGCGGGGCGTCGTCCGGCGCTTTGACGCGACTCCATCGCGGTGTCTACGTCCCGAGCCTGTTGGTGGCCGGCCTCGATGCGCGTGGCCGCCACGTCTTGCTGTGCCGCGCTGTCGCCGCCGGTCTCGGCCGCAGATGCGTCGTCTCTCACATGTCGGCTGGTGCGGTCTGGGCGCTGCCCCGTGTCGGATCCCTGCCGGACGTCGTCCACGTCGTCGATCCACATCGGGCGACCGCACAGCGCTCCACGCACCTGTGCCGCCGGCCTGGGACCACCGTCGCATCCGACGTGGAGCGCATCGGCGACCTCACGGTGACCTCGCTGGTCCGGACCGCCACGGACATCGCTCTCACCGCCCGGTTCGACGACGCCGTCCTCTGCCTCGACGCGGTGCTGCGTCGTCTGGTGCTGCCTCAGGGCCACGACGAGGGCCCGGAAGTCGATGCGCGATTGGAGAGGTGGCGGGCGAGCTTGTCGAACGAGCTGGGAGCACCCGGCCGACGCGGCGGGACGGCAGCGCGCCGGGCGCTGGCCTTCGCGTCCCCCTGGGCCGAGAACGGAGGCGAGTCGCTGCTCCGTCTCGCTCTCCACGAGCTCGGCGTCGGCGAGGTGGCCCTGCAGCGTGTGCTCCGTGTCGACGGGCGGGATGCCGGCCGCGTCGACACGTTCCTCGCCGAACACGAGACGGCGGTCGAGCTCGACGGCTTCGTCAAGCTGACCGACCCCGCGATGCTGGCTGGACGCAGCCCTGCGGACGTCGCGCGAGAGCAGAACCGGCGCGACCACCGCCTCCTCGGGGCGCCGGGCGTGCGCCGCGTCGTCCACTGCGAGTACGCGGACGTCGTCCACCCCGAGCGGCTGGCGGGCCATCTGCGCCGAGCGGGCATCCCACTCGACCCCCGGCACGTGTCCTCCGCGGTCCGTGCAGCGGCCCGCCGCTTTGCCGCACGGGCGTGACGAACCTCGATCCGTTCACACAACCGCGTTAGAACGAGGTGCTTTGAACGGAACGCGGTTCAGGGCCGGCGGCGCGGGGCGCGAGGCGCGGCGGCGCGCGGAGCGCGCGCGGGGCGGCGGGGTACAGCGGGCCGGGCGCTCAGCTTGGCCCCCGCAGCCGCGCAGCCTGTATGTCTGGTGCATGACCGCTTCTCGCTCCTTGCCCTACCCCCTCGGCGTCACGCCCCTCGAGGGCGGCGGCGCCCACGTCGCCGTGTACTCCGAGACCGCCGACAAGATCTGGTTCTGCCTGTTCGACGACGCGGACGACGGCACCGACGGCACCGGCGGCACCGCGGGCACCGAGACCCGCTTCGAGCTCACCGAGCGCACCGGCCACGTGTTCCACACCGTCGTCGAGGAGGCGCGCGTCGGCTCCCGCTACGGCCTGCGTGTCGCGGGCCCCTGGGACCCGGCCGCCGGCCTCCGGCACAACGAGAACAAGTTGCTGCTCGACCCCTACGCCACGGCCCTCGACGGCCGGTTCGACTGGGGCCAGGCCGTCTTCGGCCACGACATGGACGAGCCCGAGACGATGGACACGACCGACTCCGCGTCGGCGATGCCGCGCAACGTGATCGCCGACCGCGACTTCGACTGGGGCTCGGACGAGCGCCCGCTGACCGCCCTCGAGGACACGGTCGTGTACGAGGTGCACGTCAAGGGCTTCACGCAGCAGCACCCGGACGTTCCCGAGGAGATCCGCGGCACCTACGCGGGCCTCGCGCACCCGGCCGCGATCAAGTACTTCACCGACCTCGGCGTCACCGCCGTCGAGCTGCTGCCCACGCACCAGTTCGTGCAGGACAGCCACCTCGAGGAGAAGGGCCTCCGCAACTACTGGGGCTACAACTCCATCGGCTTCTTCGCCCCGCACGACGAGTACGCCTCGGAGGCGGCAGGCACGCGAGGCGGCCAGGTCGCCGAGTTCAAGGCCATGGTCAAGGCCTTCCACGAGGCCGGCCTCGAGGTGTGGATGGACGTCGTCTACAACCACACGGCCGAGGGCAACCACATGGGCCCGACGATCTCGTTCAAGGGCATCGACAACGCGTCGTACTACCGCCTGGTCGAGGGCGAGGAGTCGGCGTACTTCGACACCACCGGCACCGGCAACAGCCTGAACGTCAGCCACCCGGCGGCGCTCGGCCTGATCATGGACAGCCTGCGCTACTGGGTCACCGAGATGCACGTCGACGGCTTCCGCTTCGACCTGGCGACGACGCTGACGCGTCAGGGCGGCGAGGCCAGCGAGCACAGCGCGTTCCTCACGCTGATCCACCAGGACCCGGTGCTGCAGAGCGTCAAGATGATCGCCGAGCCGTGGGACACCGCCGGCTACCAGGTCGGCGGCTTCCCGGCCGACTGGTCGGAGTGGAACGGCAAGTTCCGCGACGACGTCCGCGAGTTCTGGAACGGCGAGCCCGGCGTCCTGTCGACCTTCTCCGACCGCGTGCTCGGCAGCCCCGACGTCTACGAGGACTCGCGCCGCTCGCCCCTCTCGAGCGTGAACTTCGTCACCGCGCACGACGGCTTCACGCTGGCGGACCTGACGATGTACGCCGAGAAGCACAACGACGCCAACGGCGAGGACAACCAGGACGGCGAGAGCGACAACAAGTCGTTCAACGGCGGCGTCGAGGGCCCGACCGACGACGGCGCCGTCAACGAGTACCGCGACCGCCAGCGCCGCAACTTCCTCGGGACGCTGCTGATCAGCGCGGGCGTGCCGATGATCCTCGGCGGCGACGAGATCGCGCGCAGCCAGGGCGGCAACAACAACGCCTACTGCCAGGACAGCGAGATCTCGTGGTTCGACTGGGAGCGCGCCGACCGCGACCTGCTCGCCTTCACGACCGAGCTGATCACGCTGCGTCGCGAGAACCCGGCGCTGCGCCCCGACTGGTTCCGCTACGCGCCCGAGGTCGAGAGCGACGACCACGTGCAGGTGCGCCGCGCCGACGACCACTCGTTCTCGACGGGCGACTGGCAGCAGGGCGAGAACAAGGCGATCACCTTCGTGCTCACGCACAAGGACGCCGATGCCTTCGCCTACCTGACCAACGGCTCGACGAGCGTCGTCGAGTTCCAGGTGCCCGAGGCGCCGCACGGCGAGTGGGAGCTCGCCAGCTCGAGCGATCCCGACCAGCAGGTCGAGGGCCCGGTGACGACGCTGCTCGTGCGCGACGCGAGCTTCACGCTGCTCCGCAGCCGCGCCTCCTAGGGGCACCAGGCGAGAGCTGACCCGAGGAGGCGCGCGTCGCCTCCTCGGGTCGGGTCACGCCGGTCCCGGGAACAGGACCGCGGACGAGGACGCCGGAGGGCGGGCACCCAGGGTGCCCGCCCTCCGGCGTGTGGTCGGGTCGACGGCGTCAGGCCGTCGCGAGGTGCCGCGCGGGCTCGACGAAGAAGTCGGCGTAGGACGGGCCGGCGGCGACGACGGGCACGCGGGGCGTCCGCGCGGTGCGGCGGCGCTTCGGGTACGCGCCGATGCGGGCCGGCGCGACGCTGGACTCGCGTCGGTAGGAGCTGTCGGTGGTGACGTCGACCCGGGAGCGGACGTGCTGGACGAGCTGCTCCGGGACGAGGCCGGCGAGGTCGCGGGCCGACACGGAGCGGAGAGGGGAGCGGGGGGTCGCTGCGGACATGTTCGGCTCATTCCCGGCGCCCTGCGAACGCCTGATCGAACTGCGGATGATGGCTGCGCCGCCGTGAATCGGCACGTCCCCACCATCGCAGTCGACCCCGGAAGTGTCTAGCTCACCTAAGTACTGTTCGTGTCGCGGATACCCGCACCACCACGTGAGCCGCGCTCGTGGTCGCTCGGACGCGCCGCGTCAGACGCGCCGGTCGACGAGCGCGTCGGCCAGCTGCCGGGTGACCTCGGCGTCGATCGGCACCGGCTCGCCGTCCAGCGACGAGAGCGGCGCGACCAGCCGGCCGCTCGAGACGAGCCAGAGCGCGTCGGCCCGGCGCACCTCGTCCATCGGCAGCAGCACCTCGGCGACCTCGTGCCCCAGCGAGCGCAGCACCTCGAAGGCGGCGGCCTGGGTCGTGCCCTCGAGGATCCCCTGGTCGGTGCGCGGCGTGACGTACACGCCGTCGAGGCGCGCGATCAGCGACGCCGACGGCCCCTCGAGCGCGTAGCCGTCGCTGCTCACGAAGAGCACGTCGTCGGCTCCTCGGCGGGCGGCCTCGCGCAGCACGCTCTTGTTGACGGCGTACGACAGCGTCTTGGCGCCCTGCAGCAGCCACGGCGAGGTCTGTGCGACGTCGTGCCGGTAGCCGCGGTCGAGGGACACGACGCGGATGCCGTGCACGCGCTCGGCGTCGTGGTCGGGCATCAGCTCGGTGCGCACCCACGCCGTGGGCGACCCGTCGCCTCCCTCGATGCCCCGCGTCACGACGAGCTTCTGCAGGAGGAGCGGCGCCGGCTCGTGCAGCCTGGCCGACTCGAGGCAGGCGGCCCGGATCACGTCGAGGTCGAGCTCGGGCAGGTCGAGCAGGGCCGCCGAGCGGGCGAGCCGGGCGAGGTGCGGCTCGAGGGCCTGGATCGAGCCGTGCGAGACGCCGAGGCCCTCGAAGATCCCGTCGCCGCGGGTGACGCCGAGGTCGGTGACGTGGATCGTGCGCTCGGACGGCTCGACGACTCGCCAGCCCGTCTCGCCCGGACCGAGCGGTGGTCCGCCCGCGGCGGCTCGGTCGATCATCACGAGCACGGGAGGAGGGGCGTCGGTCATGGGGGCGACGCTAGCAGCGCACCGCGACCACGGGACAGTCGCTAGGCGGACTAGTCAGAGTGTCTAGCAAAAGTGGATGGTGACCAGGCTTTTTCGTCAGAGTCAACCCCTGTCGGGGAGTCGCCTGCGGCCGTAGGCTGGCGGAGCCCGCCTCGAGCAGGCACGTGGCTCTCCGCACTGTCGGAGCTTCACGCAGGGACGATCGCTGCGGAGGGTCACGAGGGGCAGGCTCGCGACACGTCGCCGCCGGGCCCGTCGCCTCCCGGCCTGACGCCGCCGGCTGGCCGTCCCCTCCGAGGAGGGGCCGCGCCCCTCGAGCGAGGAGCGCGACCCGGATGCCGCTCCGCGAGCGTGAGCTTCACGGGCAGGGAACGCTCGCGAGGCACGACATCCTGTGGGACCGGTGAGGTCCCGACCCGACAAGGCTACGCGTTCCGTCGAGTCCCCCGGAAGGGGGCCGGCGGACGCGCACGGCATGCACAGGCTGCACGGAGCCCCCCGGCGCGGCCCGTACCCCGGCGAGGTCCCCCGTCCTGCCCACGACCGCGCCGGCCACCACCCTGCCGTCCACGGCCGTCCCGCCAGGGTCGTGCGACAGACTGACGCCATGAGCCCCGAGCAGCCCCGCACGACCCTGACCGCCCGGGCGGTCGTCTTCGACATGGACGGGACGCTCGTCGACTCGACGGCCCTCGTCGAGCGCATCTGGACCGAGTGGTGCGGTCCGCTCGGCCTGCACCCCGGCGAGGTGCTCGCCTTCGCGCACGGTCGGCAGACCGCGGACACGGTCAGGCGGTTCCTGCCCGAGCTGGACGAGGAGGCGGTGCTCCGGCACGTCGACGCGCTGCTGTCGGTCGAGGGCGAGGCCCCCGACGGCGTGGTGGAGATCCCCGGCGCGGCCGCGTTCGTCGCCGCGCTGCCCGTGCAGCTCGTCGCGCTGGTGACGAGCGCGCCGGGGAACATCGCGCGGAGCCGCACCGCCGTCGCGGGGGTCGGGCTGCCCGCGGTCGTGCTCGCCTCCGAGGACGTTCCCGTCGGCAAGCCCGCTCCCGACGGGTACCTGCGGGCGGCCGAGCTGCTGGGCGTCGAGCCGGGCGATGTCGTCGTCTTCGAGGACGCGGAGGCGGGGCTGCAGGCCGCACGCGCCTCCGGGGCTCAGGTCGTGGTCGTGGGCGACCACGACGGGCCGGCCTCCGAGGGGCTGACGCGCGTCGCCGACTACCGCGGTGCCGCGGTCGAGCTCGGCGACGACGGGCTGCTCACGATCACGCTCTGAGCCTGGTCGGCAGCGCCCTCGCGGCCGTCAGCCGCTGAGCGGGTGCGAGCCGGCGTGCGAGTCGCGACGGCCGATCGCGCGGGCGAAGGCGCGCAGCGTGTCGCCGGAGGAGTACCGCGGCGTCCAGCCGAGCTGCTCGCGCGCGGCGTCCGTCGACATGACGGGGACCTTGGCGGCGATGTCGAGCCAGCCGGGCTCCGTCGGCTGCAGGCGCAGCAGCCACGTCACGAGCGCCGCGGCGCGCATCACGCGGTAGGGCACGGGCAGCAGCCGCGTGCCGAACGCCTCGGCCACCATCTGCGGGTCGACGATCGGCTCTGCCGCGAGGTTGAAGGCCCCGCCCACCCGGCGGTCGATCGCGCGCCAGAAGGCGTCGGCGACGTCCTCGGCGTGCACGACCTGCGACACGAAGCGCGGCGCGAGGGGGAGGAAGGGGAGGCGGTGGTGCTGCATCCACCGCGTCGGGACCCAGCGGCCGAGGAACAGGCCGATGATCTCGCTCGCGGCGGCAGGCTGGAACACGAGCCCGGGACGCATCCGCGTCAGGACGACGTCGGGGTGTGCCACGGCCCACGCGTCCATCAGCCGTTCGTTGACCGCCTTGTGCTTCGAGTAGCTCGACCGGCGGACGCCCTTGGTCTTGTAGGACTCCGAGACGCGACGCGACTTGGGGCCGCGGCTGTAGGCGCCGACGGACGACGCGACGAGCACGTGCGGCACCCCGGCCAGGGCGACGGCGTCGAGCACGTGGCGGGTCCCGACGACGTTGGTGCGCCACATCGCGTCGCGGTCGTGGCTCGGCTGCAGCGCCCAGCCGAGGTGCACGACGGCGTCGGCGCCGACGAAGGCGCGGGCCAGCCGGTCGGGCGAGGCGTCGTCGCCGACGTCGAGGGTGAACCACTGGACGTCGCCGTACGGCGGCGAGGCCGTCCGGGGCGCACGGCGGGCGATGCCGACCAGCTCGGTGACGTCGGCTTCGGACTGGAGCCGCGTCAACAGGGCCGTGCCCAGGTTGCCGGTGGCTCCGACGACGACCACGCGCATGCTGCGGTCTCCCTCGCATAGCTCTCGGACAGGTGTGGACGCCTCGGCCCGCCCACGCGGACCCGACGTCGCCTCGACCCTACGCGGCGCGCCTGGGCCGTCGCCCGGCACCGGCCGCCGCCCGAGGTCGCCCGCCCCCGTCGCGGGCACGTCGAGTTGCCCCGAACGGCTGCCTGGCCGTCGAGGAGGCGACCGTTCGGGGCAACTCGAGTGGTCAGGGGGAGGGAACGCGAGGGATCAGGCGGGGGCCGGGGCGCCGGCGGCCGCGGCGATCGCGCGCACCGCCTCCTCGTCGAGGACGAACACCTCGTCGCCGTCGTGATCGTCGTGCACCCGCACCGGCGTCGAGCGCACCGAGCCGTCGGGGAGCAGGTCGACGATGAGGAACCCCGACCCGCGCACGGCCCGCTCAGTGCCGTGCGGTGCGCAGACGTCGGTCTCGTTCGCGACCGCCGGGGCCACGAGCACGGGCGCCCCCGCCAGCGAGCCGACCACGTGGCGGTGGTAGTGGCCGGCGAGGACGACGCGGACGTCCGTTCCCTCGATCGCCTCAGCCAGCGCCTCCGGGGCCTGCAGGGCCAGCGACTGGTGCAGCGTGGTGGGCGCGGGGAGCGGCGGGTGGTGCAGCACGACCACGGTGCCGCGCGGCGCCGGCTCGGCGAGCAGGCCGCGGAGCCGGTCGAGCTGCTCCGGCCGCAGCAGGCCGTAGCCGGCCCTAGGCACCGAGGTGTCGAGGGTGACGACGCGCCAGCCCTCGACGAGCGAGAGGCCGTCGACGGGGCGCGCGGCGTCGGGCTGCGCGCCGTGCGGCTGCGCGCGGTGCGCGAGATGGCCGTCGCCGAGCACCTCCGTGAAGCCGGCGCGCAGGTCGTGGTTGCCGGGCACGAGGACGACGTCGACCTGCCCCTCCCGGCTCGCGGCCCAGGCCCCGAGCCGGTCGCGCAGCAGGGCGTAGGAGGCGGTGCTCCCGTCGTCCGACAGGTCGCCCGAGCCGACGATCAGCCGGACGCCGTCGACCCGGGCCGCCTCGGCGAGGACGCGGTCGAGGGCGGCGAGCGTGTCGACGGACCCCTGGTGCAGGCTCCCGTCGCCGCTCAGGTGGGAGTCGCTCAGGTGGACGACGCGCAGGGCTCCGGGCAGAAGGGCGAACATGCGCCGACCCTACTGGCCGCCACCGCCTCCTCCGCGACCGACCGCACGACCGGACGAGCGGTCGGCGCGGCTAGGCCAGGAACTGCTCGATGGGCCCGAGGCGTGCGTCGAGCTTGGCGCCGAGCTCGGCGAACATCGCGGTGACCGCGTCCCACTGCTCATGCGAGGGGTTCTGCGGCTCGACGTAGAGGCCGTAGAAGCGGCGGCCGAGCGCCAGGGTCTCGAGCAGGACGGTCTCGGTGTCGTCGAGGAACTGCGTGCCGTCCTTGTTCAGGTCGGACGGCGACACGTTCAGGCCGGTCAGGGTGCGGAACCCGCCCGCCGTCAGCGCCTTCGCGGTGGCCGATCGGGAGAGCCGCGGCAGTCGTTCCCGGCCGCCGCGCGGGTCGCCGTGGATCGTGCTCGCCTCGAGGCGGGCCCGGACGTGCGCGAAGACGAGCTCCGGCTCGAGCACGGGGTGGGTGCCAGGGGGCGGAGGGGTGGCCATCCGTCAACTGTGACAGGGCGCGCGACGCGGGGTCACGCCCAGTTCGGGGCCGACCCGGCCGGGGGTGGTGGCGCCTCCTCGACGCTGCCATCATGCCGGGAGGCAGCGTGGTCGCCGGCCCGCGTCGCCCTCCCGACGTGCCGGCGACACGACCGAGGGAGCACCGATGTCCGTCCAGCTCACGCCGTATCTCGCGTTCCGCACCCAGACCCGCGAGGCGCTCGACTTCTACGCCTCCGTGTTCGGCGGCGACCCCACCTACAGCAGCTACTCCGAGTTCGGCATGGGCGGCGAGGGCGAGGGCGACAAGGTCATGCACGGGCAGCTCGCGACTCCGCACGGGCTCCTCCTCATGGCGGCCGACCGGCCCGACTCGGTCCCGCTCGAGAGCGAGAACGCGATCTCGCTGTCGCTCTTCGGCGCCGCCGAGGACGAGGACCGGCTGACCGGCTGGTTCGCCGCGCTCGCCGAGGGCGGCACGGTCCACGAGCAGCTCGCGAAGGCGCCGTGGGGCGACAGCTTCGGCCAGCTCGACGACCGGTTCGGCATCCACTGGATGGTGAACATCGGCGGCACGGCCGCCTGAGGGGCCGAGGCCGACCCAGGGCGGGGGAGCCGAGGAGGTGCGGGGCGGCCGGGCAGCCGCGCCGCGCCTCCTGGGCTCGGTCGGCTGCACGTCGGCCCGCCGGGGTCGGCGATGATGGACGGATGGACGACTCCGCACGCTGCCCCTGCCTGAGCGGCGAGACCTACGGTGCGTGCTGCGGGCCCCTGCACGCGCACGTCGTGCCGGCTCCCACCGCCGAGCGGCTGATGCGCTCGCGGTACTCGGCGTTCGCCGTCGGCGACGTCAGCTGGCTGCTCGAGACGTGGCACCCGTCGACCCGTCCGGACGAGCTGGAGCTCGACCCGGCCGCGCGGTGGTTCCGGCTGGACGTGCTGCGGACCGAGCGCGGCGGGCCCCTCGACGACCAGGGCGTGGTCGAGTTCGCGGCGCACCGCCGGGTCGACGGGGACGCCGAGGTGCAGCGCGAGGTCAGCCGGTTCGTCCGTGATCGTTCGCGCCGGTGGCTGTACGTCGACGGGGTGCCCGGCTAGCCGGCGCTCGGCCGGCGCGGCTGGCCGGCGCGGGCTGGCCGGCGCTCGGCCGGTCGATCCGACGAGAACTGCTCTCCGAGGTGTGGCCGAGGGCAGTTCCCGCCGGTTCACCGGGCTGAGGTCCGGGCTAGGGCTGCGGGGTGCCCTGCGGGTACGCGCCGGGGTCGAGCTGCCCGCCCGTCGACGCGCGGCCGAGGGCGTGGGCGAGCTCGGCGAACGCCTCCTGCGACCGGGCCGCCCCGAGCGCCCCGCCCTTGACGAGGCCGGTGCCGAGGTCGCGGCTGAGGCGCACGACGAGGCGGTCGGAGTCGTCGACGAAGTACTGGAGCCAGAGCACGACGTGGAACGCCTTGCCGGCGAAGACCCCCAGGAACAGCGTCTTGGTGAGGTCGCCGCGCACGGCCTTGGTGCTGCCGTTCGGCATCTGCTCGAGCCGGAACCCCTGCGCCTGGGCCACGTGGTCGACGAGCCTGCGCGAGTCGTCGTGCGGTCCCGTGAAGAAGTAGTCGTAGCTGCTGTCGGCCATGCGTCCCCCGTGTCGATGCCCCGTGGCCCGAGCGGGCCCTGAGCGACAACCTAGCGCGGCCTCGGGGCACGGGCGCGGGGGCGCACGGCGACGCACCGCAGGCCCTGAACCGGTCTGCGGTGCGCCGCCGTGCGGAGCTGTCGCTGTTGCTGTTGCTGTTGCCGTTGCTGTTGCTGTTGCTGTTGCTGTTGCCGTCGCGATCGCGGGTGCGATCGCGTCGTCGCTCAGGCGCGTGCCCGGCGGCGAGCCGCGAGCAGCAGTCCGAGCCCGGCGAGCAGGGCCAGCAGGCCGGCTGCGAGGCCGCCCGTCGACTCGCTGCCGGTGAACGCGAGGGCCGAGGTGTCGGCCGCCGCGGCGACGGGCTGACCAGCCGAGGAGGCGGTCGAGACGGACACGATGCGTCCGGCCGTCGAGGCGGTCACCACGCCGGTGCCGGAGTCGGTCGTCACGACGACCTCGCCGCCGCCGGTCGTCGGGACGTCGCCGTCACCCTCAGTGGTCGGGGTGGTGGGGTCCGACGGGTCGAAGGGGAAGGCGGGCGTCACGGGGACCACCGGGGTGCCGGGGTCCGTCGGGTCGACGGGGGTGCCGGGGTCGACGGGCGTGGTGCCGGTGGTGCCCGTCGGGTCGGTGCTGCTGTCGCCGATGACGGTGACGGCGTTGCCGCCGAGGTCGATCGGGATCGTGATGACGGGGATGATCTGGGTGCCGCCGGCGATGCCGTCGTCGCCCGAGGTGGTGCCACCGGTGCCGGTGGCGGGCGTGGTGCCCGTGCCGGTGGTGGTGCCGGTGCTGCTGCTGTCGCCGATGACGGTGACGGCGTTGCCGCCCGCGGTGACGGGAGCGGTGACGACGGGGATGATCTGGGTGCCGCCGGCGATGCCGTCGTCGCCCGAGGTGGTGCCGCCGGTGCCGGTGGCGGGCGTGGTGCTGGTGCCCGTGCCGGTGGAGCTGCTGTCGCCGATGATGCTGACGGCGTTGCCGCCGGCGGTGATGGGAGCGGTGACGACGGGGATGATCTGGGTGCCGCCGGCGATGCCGTCGTCGCCCGAGGTGGTGGTGCCGGTGCCGGTGCCGGTGGTGGGCGTGGTGCCGGTGCCCGTGCCGGTGGTGGTGCCGGTGCTGCTGCTGTCGCCGATGATGCTGACGGCGTTGCCGCCGGCGGTGACGGGAGCGGTGACGACGGGGATGATCTGGGTGCCGCCGAGGACGCTGTCGTCGCCGGTGGTCGTACCGCCGGTACTGGGCGTGGTGACGGTGCCCGTGCCGGTCGCGGGTGTGGTGCCGGTGCCGGTGCCCGTGCCGGTGGAGCTGCTGTCGCCGATGATGCTGACGGCGTTGCCGCCGGCGGTGACGGGAGCGGTGACGACGGGGATGATCTGGGTGCCGCCGAGGATGCCGTCGTCGCCCGAGGTGGTGCCCGTCGAGCCTGCTCCGGACGAACCCGAGCCCGTCGCGGGCGTCGTGCCGACCACCGGCGTGGTGCCGGTCGAGCTGCTGTCGCCGAGGACGCTGACCGCGTTGCCGCCGATCGTGACCGGCACAGAGACGCCGGGGACGATCTGCGTGCCGCCGAGGACGGAGTCCTCACCGCTCGTCGTCGCCCCGGGAGTCGCCGGGGTCGACGTGGTCGGGGTCGTCGTCACCGGTGCGCCGGCGCCCGTGCTGGAGCTGTCGCCGAGGAGCGACAGCCCGTTGCCCGAGATCGTCACCGGCAGGGCGACGTCGACGAGGGCCTGCGTGCCGCCGCCGATCGAGTCGCTGCCGGAGGTGGTCGCCGCGGGAGCCTCGACCGGTGCGGTCGGAGCCGCGTCGGCAGGAGCCGCGGGCGCGGCCGGAGCCGTGCTGGCCGTGTCGCCGACGACCGAGATCGCGTTGTCGGTGACCGTGATCGGCACGTCGACCGAGACGATGCCCTGCGTGCCCGAGAGCAGACCCGAGTCGCCGCTGGTCGTCGTGACCGGGGCAGGCGCGGGTGCCGGAGCCGGAGCCGGTGCCGCTGCCGGTGCGGCGGCGGGGGCAGGAGCAGGGGCAGGTGCGGCAGGGGCCGCAGGTGCCGTCGCGGCGCTGTCGCCGACGACCGAGATCGCGTTGCCGAGCGCCGACACGGGGGCGTCGACGACGGCCCCGATCTGGGTGCCCGAGAGCAGCCCGTCGTCTCCGGTGGTGGCAGGTGCCGCGTTCGCGGCGGTGGTTCCGAGGGCCCAGAGGCCTCCGACGAAGAGCGCTCCGGTGAGCCCTCTCGAGACGTACTTGTTCATGACGAACTCCAAGATGAGATGAGGTGTGGTGCCGCGGTCTCGCGGCGTGGTCGCGTGTGTCGTCGGCAGGCAGGTGCCTGCTGTCGGGCCGGCTGCGGGTGCAGCAGGGCCCTGACGACGCGACCGACCTCAGTCGGGGGAGCTGTCGGTGTCGTACGTGGGCGTCGACGGGAGATCGTCGTCGCCGTCCGCGGAGCCCGCCGAGACGGCGAGACCGGGAAGCGAGGAGGGGCGGGCCGCGTCGCCGACGACGGCTCCCGCCGAGCCGGCACCCGCGCCGGCCGAGCCGGAGCCGGTCGACCCGGTGCTGCCGGAGGGCAGGCCCGGGAGGCCGTCGTCGCCGAGGGGCGAGCGGTCGTCGCCGGGCAGGGGAGAGACGGGAGCCGGGGCGCCCGCGGCTGCGGGGGAACCAGCACCGACATCGGACGCCTGGGCCGCGATGCGGTCGCGCAGGACGCTGGCGGGGTCGGCCGCGACCACGTCGGCGGAGCCGGCCGTCGCCTGGTCGGCCAGGGCCGCGGCGGCCGCGTCGTCGCCGGCCGCGACGCCGGAGGCGGGGGCCGAGGAGGGCGAGCCGTCGATCGACGCACCCGGCGTGCCAGGGGTGCCGGGCAGGTCGGGCAGGGGAGTCGTCACGGGCGGGACCGGCACGCCGGGCAGGCCCGGGGCAGGTGCTGCCGCGGCGTCGCCCGTGCTGTCGAGCGCCGTGTCCACGACGCCCGCGACGGGGGCCGTGACGGTCGAGACCGGTGCCTGGCCGACGACGGCGGGGACGACGGGGGTGGCGGCGACGACCGTGTCGACGACCTGCGCGACGGGGGCGACGACGCTCGAGACGGGCGCTGCGGCGGCCACGTGCTGCACGACCTGCGGCACCACCGGCGCCACGGCCTGGACGACCTGCTGCACCGGGGGAGCGACCGCGGTGGCCTGGGTGGCGACCTGCGTGACCGTCGACACCGCGCCTCCTGCGGTCGTCCCGACAGCGGCGACGGGAGCGTCGAGCGACTGCACGGCACCGCCCACCGCCGAGGTGACGCCGCCGAGCAACGACGAGTCGGCCGGCGGAGCGGCCGGTGCCGCCGACGCAGACGTCGACGAGAAGAACAGGCTCAGCACCACGGCCGCGAGAGCGGCCAGGCCGGAGACCACGAGGAGGCGCACGAAGGAGAGCGCGGCCGGTCGCCGCATCGTCCCCTCGGCCGTCTGATCCACGGCGCACCTTCTTCGGTCGCTGAGCTGCTGCCGGGGTGGTTGGGCCCGGCCGGCGGGGTGGTTGGTCCCGCTGTGCCCCTTTTCTACGCCAGCCGACCGCAGATGTCCACGAAGATCCCTCATTTGTACCCCTGGACACGCCTGGGCATCTCCTGTGGAGGAGTCGCGACGTCGGCCACCGGCCGCGCCGGGCCGCGGGGAGACCGGCCGGCCTGAGATCAGGTGAGCGGCAGCCTGAGCTCCAGCTCACGGCTCGCCGGGTCGAGCACGTACGGCACGGTGACGCCGGTCGGCTCGAAGCCCCGCCGACGGTAGTAGGCGACCGCCCGCGCGTTGTCCTCGTGGACGTGCAGCGTCAACGCCGAGCCCTCGGTGCGCGCCCACTCGACCACCGTGTCGAGCAGGGCGTCGGCGACCCCCGCCTCCCTGCCTCGCCGGCTCGGCCGTACGTAGACGCCGACGAGCATCGGGCTGCCGGGTGCGTCGAGGTAGCCGCCCATCGTCCCGAGCCACTCGCCGGTGTCGTCGTCGATCGCGGCGACCATCACGCTGTGCGGTGCCTGCCCGCGGGCGCCGCGCGTGCGCCACTCGGCCTCGCCGTGCGTCAGCCCGGTGGCGAGGGTCTCACCGTAGGCGAGCGGCGTGTCCTCGAGCATCTCGAGCCGCAGGTCGCGCACCTGCTGCCAGTCGTCGGCGGTCGTGCGGCGGATCGTGACGGTGCTGGGGACGCGCGGGCTCATGCGCCCAGCGTGCCACGCGCTGCGCGACTGCTGCGCGACTGCTGCGCGCGGCTCAGCGCCGGGCGCGCCCGACCGGCACGGTGCCCTCGGGCGCCGCGAGCCGCTGCACCTCGCGCGCGGGCGAGATCAGCGTCGCGCGCCGCCCGAGCGCGTCGGGCTCGGCGGCCGCGCCGAGCACCTGCATCCGCTCCGGACGCTGCGCCCGCATCGACGCCGTCCACGCGCAGACGAGGGCGTCGAGCAGGTCCTCGCGGTGCTTGTACGGCCGGTCGACGAGCGGCGACGGCTCGTCGACGAGGAGGCGCGACACCGGGTGCGAGAGCAGCCGCAGCGGCGGGTCGGCAGAGTCGAGGGCGGCCAGGCGCGAGATCAGGTCGTCGCAGGCGACCGCGCGTGCGCCGCGCCGCTCCTCCTGGGCGACGGTCGTGTCGGGACGCTTGTAGCGGGGCCGGCGCTCGTCGTAGCCGAGCTCCGGGGCGCCGACCAGCGTCGTGTACGGGTAGCACTCGAAGTACGAGACGGCGTCGGCCGGCACAGGCGCGACACCGTCGTCGTACACGGCGCCGGCGGCGGCGAGGCGCTCGCCGAGGCTGCGCCCGCCGAGCCACGGCAAGGAGGCGCTGGAGGCGTTCGCCGACACGTGCCAGCGCCCGTACGCCCGGCCCACGAGCCGTTCGCTCGGCCGCATGCCGGTCGCGTTCGGCACCAGCACGGGCGCGTCGATCGCGACGTGCGACCCCGGGGTCCCCCAGCGCAGCACCCACTCGGTCACCTCGTCGATGCCCCGCGCCCAGCCGGCGTCGAGCACGGTCCCGTCGGCGGCGATCACCGCCAGGCCCGTCTCGTTCGCGGGCTTCGTCGGGGTCGAGTCGCGCCATGCGAGGTCGACGCCGAGGTAGCGCGGGGCGTCGCCCGTCACGACCGTCCCGTCGGTCACGAGCGGCGGTCGAGCTTCCAGCCGACCCAGGCGGTGACGAGCACGACCCCGGCCGCGGCGAGCCGGGCGCCCGTCAGCACGCCGCTGCCGGTCGAGGTCGTCACGCTCATGTCGCTGCCGATCCCGATGCCCCAGACGAGGCCCGAGATCGTGAGGCAGGCGACGAGCGCGAGCCCCAGCAGGCCGGAGGTGAGCGCGAACGCCTTGGGCCCGACCGCGTCGACGGCGGCGGGGCTGCGGAGGCGGCCGCGGGCCCTCCCCGCCAGGCGCGAGGCGGTGAAGCGGACGGCGGCGAGCCAGAACAAGGCGACGGCGCAGGCACCGACGATGTCGCTCGAGCGGTGCCAGCCGTAGGCGACGGTCTGCTCGGCGACGATCGCGGCGAAGGCCGTGCCGATGAGGAACACGAGGGGGCGCACGTGGCGTCCGAACGCCGTCATCACGGCGAAGAGGGCGGCGACGGCGATCGTCGTGTGGCCGCTCGGGAAGCTGTTGCCGTACAGCTCGCCGGTGAGGTCGGGGCGCGGCACGAGCTGCTTGAGCACCTGGGTCGTCACCGTCGCGCCGATGATGAGCACGCCCGACTGCAGGGCCGCGCCCGGCCGTCGTCGGAGGAACGCGACCAGCATCGTCAGGCCGACGAGCAGCATGAGCGCCGCGGGCGAGATCGCGTCGAGCGCGGAGCCGGAGCCGAGGAGGCGGTCGTCGTCGACCGAGCTGAGGATGCTGTCCTCGACGGACTGGCCCGTCTCGGTCAGCACGGCCATGACGTACACGCCGCCGAACGCGACGACGGAGGCGCTCGCCGCGACGATCCACCGGGCCGACCCGTGTCGCCGGACGGCGCTCGAGGTCGGGAGAACGGGGGCTGCAGTCACTTCCCCATAGAACAGCACCCCTCCTGGACGCCGCCTCACACCCGCCTGGTGATGCGTCGAGAGGGGCGGGGACTCACAGCGGGAGGTCGGATCTCCTGAGCTGGGCGCGGAGCGCACGGACGCGACGAAGGCGATGCAGGCTCGCGAGCGGGTTCACGACGGTCATCACGCCGAAGAAGACGAGGCCGACCCAGGGGAGCCACGCCGGGAGGGTCGCGTCGGAGGGTGCGTCCGGGAGCGTGAGGAGGAGCGCGCTGAGAGCGGCGAAGACCGCGAACTCGATGGTGAACAGCCAGATCCCGCGTCTCGCCCAGGTCTCCTGGCGGGCGAGGACCGGATCCCAGGTCGACGCCTCAGCGCCGTCGGGGACGCGACCGGACCTGATCGCGCGGGCGATGCGCTCGGCCTGGGCCGCGCCTCCTTGCTGTGACCAGGTCCAGGCGATGGCGAGGGTCATCACGACGCCGAAGGGGAGGCCCGTAGCCAGACCGGCCACGACGCCCAGGGCCACAGCGGTCGAGACGGGCAGCTCCGCGAGCGGCACCAGGAAGGAGATGAACGCGCCCATCGACCCGCCGAAGACCACCGTCATGGCGAGGAAGAGCCAGAGCAACGTGCGTCGTCGTGGCGCCTCGAGCACGTGCTCCCTGATCCAGCCGCGCTGCTCGTCCACCCGTCGACCCTGGCACGGTCGGACACCCGCGCCGACCGCGGACACGCACGCTCACCCGTGGGCCCACCTGGTCGGTCGCCCGTGCTCTCGATCGAGTCGGCGTCTTGGCCGTCCTCCTGGGAGGCGCGGAGGTCGCCGGAGCATGATCGACGCACAGCAGCCGACACGGTCGGCTCGACACGAGGAGGCGCTCGATGAGCACCACGAACAGCAACGAGCCGCAGCAGGGCGGGGTCACCGACGAGACGGCCGAGTTCGGCGACCGCTCCGAGGTGCCCGTCGCGGGCAGCACTGAGAACCACGGCGAGGTGGAGCAGCCCGTTGCGCCCGGCACGGACGACGAGCCCGACCACCTCACGGGTCGCGAGGCCACGGGCGACGTGCTCGACCGCACGGGATCGGTCGACGCCTCCGACGTCGACGACCTGCTCGGCCGCCGCGAGGACCGCGACGACGACCACGAGGGCCCGCGCGCCCCGTAGCCCGCGATCGATGTGACGCTTGCGAGGGGTCTGCGCGCCGCAGATGCCCTCGTCGCGTCACTTTGTTCGCTACAGAGCAGGGCCGAGACGAGGAGGCGCCCTCGATTCGCGAGGACGCCACCGGTCGTGTAGTGTTTCCCCCGGCCATTCGGCCGAGGAAACGCGCCTGTAGCTCAACGGATAGAGCATCTGACTACGGATCAGAAGGTTGGGGGTTCGAGTCCCTCCAGGCGCACAGAACGAAGGCGGTCCACGATGTGGGCCGCCTTCTCTGTGCGCCCTGCGGGCCGAGAACCCCCGCGGCTCGACGACGCTTCGCGTCGTCCCCGCCCAGGCGCACGACACTCAGCACGGCCCCTGCCCTACTAGGCAGGAGCCGTTCTTCATTCTGGTGCTCGTCTGGCCGCCTCCCGGCGGCGTGCCGCCTGCGGCGGCCTCGTCCTGCGGACGCGAACCTGGCGGCGGCGGGCTCCGCTCGAGCTAGTCGTCGACGGCCGGAGGCGCGGGGCGAGGGTGCCGGATCGTCGCGACGGTGCCCGTCACGCAGACGGCCGTGGCGACGACGAGCGCGACGAGGATCAGCACGTCCACGAGGGCAGTGCCTCCTGAGTCGGTCGCCATACTGACGACCACGCTCACCACGCAGGCCAGCCACACGACTGCGGCGATGCCCCAGCCCACGGAGGAGCCGCGGAACGTCGGCCTCTGCAGGCGGAGCCGGCCTTCGTCGCGCTTCGTCTCGTCGTCCATCGTCGTGGTCCCCTCGTCGTCGTCGACCTCTCCACCGTACGTCGGGCCCCCTTGCCGGCTCAAGGGCCGGGCGGCGAGCGGGTCCTCCTCCAGGATGGCGAGCATCGTCCGCGAGACGGTCGGCACGAGGCCGCGGGCCTGTGATGCTCGCGGGATGAAGCGTTCGTTCACGAAGACCCTCGCGTGGTGGCTGCTGGGCGCCGCAGCCGGCCTCGTGCTCGGCGGTGCCACCTCCTACGGCCAGCAGTACCTGCCAGGCGGGCTGAGCTCGTTCGCGAACTCGAGCGGCGGCTGGACGGTCCTCACCTTCGCGACGGTCGTCGTGGTCACGCGCAGGCCGAGCGCCCGGAGGTGGTGGACGGGGGCCGGCCTCGGCCTCGTCGTGTTCCACGCCGCGGTCCAGGGCTACGTGGTCGTGTCCACCCTGCGGGGCTTCCCCGACTCGTACGGTCCGGGCGACTTCTGGTTCACGGCGGCGACCCTGGCCGGGCCCGTCATCGGGCTCGCCGGGCTGTGGTGGTGGTCGCCGCACCCCGTGCTCCGTGCGGCGGGCATCGCGGTCCTCGCCGCCGTGATGATCGGCGACGGCGTCTCCGGCCTGGTCCGTGTCGCCGACACGACCGGGACGACCTGGTGGCTGATCAGCATCGCCGTGGGCGTCGCGGCGCTCGGCTGGGTCGTGGTCCGGCGACTCGACGGGTGGCGGGAGCGCGCGCTCGCTGTCGGGCTCACCGCCGTCGGCGCCGCGGCCTTCGTCGTACTGTTCAGCCTGCTCTGAGGTGCCGCGGGCGGGCTGCCCCTGAGCGTCCTCCCGAGGTGCGACGCGCTTCGTAGACAAATGCCTACGAGCGAGGCACCATGGACGCATGCTCAAGACGATCAAGGTCGGCGACCTCCGACGCAACTCGGCCGAGATGATCGCGGACGTCCAGAACGGCGACCAGTACGTGCTCACCAGCAACGGGCGCGACGTCGCCCGCGTCGTGCCGATCCGCGACGACGAGCGCTGGACGCACAACCGGGAGCAGGTCGAGCAGGCGCTCCGGGCTGCCGCCGCCGCGGAGCTCGGAGATCTCGCGGAGATCGTCGCCGAGGGGCGCCGGTCCGAGCTCGGCACCAACCTGTGAGGGCCCTGCTCGACACGAACGTCCTCCTCGCCGGTCATCGGGTCCCCGACGGCTACGACGACCTCAAGGTGTCGGCCGTGACGTGGGCCGAGATCAGGCGCGGCATCGGCATCTACCGAGGCAGCGGCGACTCGCTGAAGGCCGTGCGGTTCGAGAACCAGTACCAGCACCTGCGCCTCGCCTTCGGGGCGGGGCTGCCGTTCGACGACGCGGCCGCCGCGTCGTTCCAGCACCTCGTCGAGCTGACGCACGCCGCAGGTCGAGACTCTCGAGGGCGCATCCTCGACCTCATGATCGCGGCGACGGCGGTCGTGCACGGCGCCGATCTCGTGACCGCGAACCCCGCGGACTTCGTGGGCCTCGAGGAGCTCGTCACCGTCGTCACGCCCTGACGGCGCATGCGGCGAGCGGGCGGGCGGCGTCACGCGCCGTCACCGTCGTGCCGGTGTCGGCGGCGACGGGCAGGGTGGGGGGATGAGCTCCCCCGACCCGGACACCGCCGACCCGACACCCGTCGTCCACGTGCTGCACGACAACGAGGAGTGGCTGCCGCCGCTGCTCGCCGCGCTCGACGCCGCGGGGGTGCCGCACGCCGAGCACGTTCTCGACGGGAGCTCCTTCGACCTGTCGGCCGCGCCTCCTGCGGGGGTGTTCTGGTCGCGCCTGAGCGCGTCGGCCGCGACCCGCGGCAGGGCGACGGCGAAGGAGGTGGCGCGCGCCACCCTGCGCTGGGCCGAGCGGCACGGTCGCCGGGTCGTCAACGGCAGCGGCGTGGTCGAGCTCGAGGTGAGCAAGGTCGCCCAGTACCTGGCGCTGTCGGCACACGGCTTCGACGTGCCGCGGACGGTCGCGGTGTTCGGCGCCGCCGACCTCAAGGAGCGAGCGCGCGAGCTGCCGACGCCGTTCATCACGAAGCACAACCAGGGCGGCAAGGGCATCGGGGTCCGCCGGTTCGACGACCACGGGTCGTTCGACGCGTACGTCGACGGTCCCGACTTCGAGCAGCCCGCCGACGGCGTCACGCTGCTGCAGGAGTACCTGCAGGCCGAGGAGCCGTTCGTCACCCGTGCCGAGTTCGTGGGCGGCCGCTTCGTCTACGCGGTCAGGGTCGACACGTCCGCCGGCAGCTTCGAGCTGTGCCCAGCGGACGCCTGCGTCGTCCCGGCGGGTGCCGACCCGGCGACCTGGGCGCCGTTCGCGGTGCGTCCGGCGGTGACGGCCGAGAACCCGCTCGTGGCCCGGCTCGAGGACTTCCTCGCCGCGAAGGGCATCGAGGTCGCCGGCGTCGAGTTCATCGAGACGGTCGACGGCCGCGTCGTGCCCTACGACGTCAACACGAACACGAACTACAACCCGGACGTCGAGCGGGAGTCGTCGGTGTCGGCGACCGCGGCGCTCGCCGCGTTCCTCGGGGGCGCGCTGGCGGTCGCCGCGTAGCCGCGCCGACGGCCGCCGCCGGGTTCCGACCGGGTCCCGCCAGAGTCCCGCCGCGAAAACGACGAAGCGACGCGGGGCCCCGCGTCGCTTTGTCCCTTTCGGGTCGGCACACTCGGCCGACCGTCGGCGAGACCGGTCGGCCGACGCCGTCAGCGCCCGTCGAACAGCTCGACCACCTGGCGGCGTACCGAGGCACGGTCGGTGATCGGCGCGGGCCAGGGCACGGTGAGGACGCCCTCGACGCCGTCGGCGTCCGTCACGGACCAGGTCGTCTCGATCGCGTCGAACCCGAGCATCAGCGCGGCCGTCGCCCCCGGCGCCCCGTGCCGACGCACGATGACGACCCCGTCGGAGGCGTGGTCGTCACGCATGTGCGCCAGCACCGCCTCGACCACGTCGTCGCCGAAGGGCAGCCGACGGGCGTCGGCGTCGGCGTCGGCGCGGCTCACGAGGCGACTCCCGTCGAGGCGCCCGCCGAGGCGCCGAGGTCGCGTTCGGCGTCGAGCTCGGCGAGGAGGCGGGCGTTCAGGTCGTAGGCGTGCAGGACCTCCGTGACCACCGCCTCCTCGTCGGCCTCGTCCCAGGGGAGGGAGTCCAGCCGGGCGCGGTACTCGTCCTTGAAGGCGGTCGGGTCGGGGACGTCGTCGAAGGTGAAGAACGTCGTCGCCTCGTCGGGCAGCCCGGAGCGCAGCCGCAGGGCACGGCCGATGTGCTGCCCGCCCGACAGGTCGCCGAGGTAGCGCGTGTAGTGGTGCGCGACGAACGCGGTCGGCGACGACGAGGCAGCCCCCCGGAGGCGGTCGACGTACTCGACCGTCGCGGGCACGGCGTCGAGACGGTCGCGCCACGCGGGCCCGGCGAGGTGCTCCAGGTCGGCCTCGAGCGAGGGCAGCCGCGTCAGCCGGTCGGTGACGAACGCCCCGGCGACCGGGTGCCGGGCGTGGGCGACCGCGGCCTGTTCGAGCGCTCGGTACATGTGCCAGTACTGGGCCAGCAGGCGGACGAGGTCGTCCCGGCTGCAGCTGCCGCGCATCAGGTCGGACATGAAGCCGGCCCGGCTGCTCGTGCCGTGGCCGTTGCGCGTGCGGGTGCGCAGCAGCTCCGAGAACGGGACGGGGGCCGGGGGCACGCCCGGATCCATCTCGTCGACGGTCGTGTCGCCGAGGGAGGCGCGGGTCGCGCCCCGGGGCTCGGCGGCGATCGTGGGGGGAGGTGCGGCGGTGGTGGTCACGGTGTCTCCTTCTCGTCGTCGTGCGCGGTGTGGGACGTTCCCGTCCTCGAGGTCCCCGTCGTCGAGCTGCCGGTCGAGCCGCCGGTCGTCGAGGCGCCCACGGCCAGCCGTCGACGGCGCACGAGGAGCCACGCCAGCGCCCCGAGCAGGGCAGCGGCGGCGACCGCCGACCAGGCCAGCGCAGCCGGGGTCGGGCCTGCGTCGGTGTCGGCGCGGGTGCCCGCGTCCGGCGTGCCCGCCGCCGCGGGGGCGGACGTGGCCGCCTGCGACGCGTCGGGGTCCGAGGCGGAGGCGACCGCCGCCTCCTCGGCGTCGACCGGTGCGGTGCAGGCGACCGGCACGTCCGCAGTCAGCGGGTCGAGCGCGGTGCCCGGCTCGTAGCTGCCGAACGCGGCGGCTCCCTCGGCGGTCAGCGTCGCCGGTGCCCCCGCGAACGAGAGCGCTCCCGTGGACGGGTCGACGGGGGAGGCGCTGAGGTCGACGTCGGCGAAGGGGACGTCGGGCGAGCTGACGGCCACCCCCTCCTGCGTCGTCCCGGCCACGTCGAGCAGCAGCTGGGCCGAGGTGGCCGACGTGAAGCGCAGCACCGGGTCGGCGATGGTCGTGTCGAGCACGCCCTGGTGGCCGGTGAAGCGGACGCTGCCGACGAACGCGACGTCGCCGGTCGCCCCGGCCGTCGGGTCGCCGAGCTGGCCTGCTCCGGCGGCCCAGCCGAACGACGGCGTCGCGTAGGTCGCGCCTCCCTCGGGCGTCCAGGCGCCCTTCGCGATCGAGCCGCTGATGTACGACCGGAACGACTCCTTCACGCCCCAGCTCAGGGTCGCCCCCGAGACGGTGCACGAGGAGGCGCGGGGCGCGGCAGCGGCACCGGCCACGGCCCCCGAGGGGGCCGGCAGCACCGCCGCGGCGGCCGCCAGGGCGAGGGCCCCGACGACCACCGCGGCGGTGCGGCGCCGAGCGGCGCCTGCGGCACGAGAGGCGTGAGCGGCACGAGTGGTGCCTGCTGCACGTGAGGCGCGACCGGCGCCTGCGGCACGCGCCTCACGCACGGGCGGCCTCGGGCGCAGGTGCGGCCACGAGCACAGCTGCACCCTCGAGCGCACCGGCGCGGCGACGGCGCACGGCCACCGCCCCGAGCCCGGTGAGCAGCAGCAGCGAGCCGAGCAGCAGGCCGCCGAGGCCCTGGTCGCCGCCCGTGAACGCGAGGGCGGACCCGGCCGGCGCGGTGCTGCCGTCGCAGGCCACGGTCGCGCCGAGCGGCAGCGAGAACGACACGGGGTCGAGCGCCTCACCCGCCTCGTAGAAGTCGCCGAACGCGACGGCGCCGGCCGCGGTGAGGGTGGCGGGCACGCCCGACCAGCCGAGGGTGCTGTCCGTGGCCGTGCGCGAGCCCTGGCCGAGGGCGAGGGTCGCCAGGGCGAGGCCCTTCGTCGTGACGGCGGCCCCGCCGGCGAGCGGCTTGCTCGTCATGTCGACGACGAGGGTCGCCTGGCTGCCCGAGACGAGCTGCATGCGCGGTGCGGAGATCGTCATGTCGAGCGAGCCTCCGTGGCCGGTGAAGTGCACTCCGCCGCGCCAGCTCGCCGAGCCGCGGCCGGCCTCGGTGTTGACCGAGCCCGAGCCGCCCGACCAGGCATAGGCCCCGCCGGAGGTGGTGGTCACGCCGTCGAGGGACACCGCGCCCTTCGCGATCGGTCCCGTGATGTACGAGCGGTAGCTCTCCTTGACGCCCCAGCTGAGGGTCGCGCCGCTGACCGCGCGGGCGACGCAGCGGTCCTGCTCGGCGGCGACTCCGGTCGGCGTGCCGGTGCCGGCCGGGACGACGCCGGTCCCGGTTCCGGCACCCGCGCCTCCTCCGGGCAGCGGGGCGACGATCGGGGTGTCGCCGCCGGGCTCGGCGACCGCGGTGCGGAAGCCGAACGAGACGGGGTCGGCGGCCTGGCCGCGATACTGCGCCCAGCCCGCGGGCGAGAGGGCGTCGCTGAAGGTGCCGGCGACCGCGTCCCACCGCGCCGTCGGCGCCGCGGCGGCGTCGAGGGCGGCGAGCAGGCTCACCGCGGGAGCGCCGGTCGCCGTGCTCTGCGCCAGGCGGACGAGCTCGATCCGCTCGGTCGAGCCGAGGCCGGCCGTGTCGCTCGTCGAGGTGCGGGCGGTGAGCACCGAGCCGCCGTCGGCGGTCGTCGTCACCCACGGGTCGGCGAAGCCGATGCTGAAGCGGTGCGAGGCGCTCGTGAAGAGCACGGCGCCCGTGTAGCGGATCGTGCCGAGCCCCGTGGCGGGGTCGAAGTCGCCGCCGTCGACCTGGTCGAAGACGAAGCGCCCGTCGGGGGCGACGGTGGCGCCTCCCGAGACCGCGGTGGTGCCGGCCGCGATGGTCGCGAGGTAGCCGCGCCAGGAGTCCTTGAAGCCCCAGGCGAGGTTGCCCTGCCCGGCCTCGGGCTCGGTGCCGGGGCCGGGGACCTCGGGGTCGGGCGTCTCGGGCTCGGGGGTCTCCGGCTCGGGCGTCGTCACGGGTGCGGCGCCCCAGGCGAGCGACACCGGCGACGGCGGCTTGGTCGCGTTCGCGGCCGTGGTGCCCGACGTGAAGTAGAAAGCGCGCACGGCGCTCGGGACCTGCAGCACGAAGGCGTTCGACCAGGCGTCGTCGAAGTCGCGGCTCCAGGTGCCCTGCGCGGTCGTGCCCTCGTAGGCCAGGGGAGCGGTGAGCTCTCCGTCGGCGGCGAGGTCGGGGAACGCGGCCCCGGTCACGGCGGCGACGACGGTCTCGACCGGTGCGGAGGCGTTCTCCGCGCCGACGCCGGTGCGGACGCCGGCGCTCCACGTGCCGGTGCCGTCGGACGCGATCGCGAGCGACGGGTCGACGAGCTCGACCCACTGGCCGGCGGGCGGGAAGAAGCTCGCGTAGGCCGCGACCCTCATCGTGCCGGTGAAGTCGACGACGACGCAGTCCGCGTCGCCGGTGGCGGTGCCGCCGGTGAGCGCGAAGGTCTGGCCGTCCTCGGCGAGCGAGATGCCGCCTCCTGCGGTCTTGGTCCAGCCGGAGCTGTAGGCCGACCAGCCCCAGCGGGCCGTGACGTCGTCGGAGGTGGCGACGGCCGCGCTGCCCGGCGTGCACGCCGCGGGCTGCGCCGCGTCGACGACGGACCAGTTGGCCGCGGAGGTCGCGCCCTGGCCGGTGCCCCTCAGCGGAGCCGAGGAGGCGCGGAACGCGGTGCTGCCGGAGGTGCCGCCCGCGTAGGCGGCCGAGATCGCGTGGCCGCCGGGGGCGAGGGGCGTCGTCAGCGTGGCGACGCCGTCGACGAGGGGAGCGCTGCCGAGGTCGACCGGCGTCGTGGAGCCGGCCGGGGTCGCGCTGAAGGCGACGGTGCCGGTGGGCACCGCCTGCCCGGCGTCGGCGCCGTCGGCGGTCTCCGCGGCGGCGACGGTCGCGGTGAAGGTCGAGGGGGCAGGCGCGACGACCGGTGCGGTGCTGGTCGCGGCGACCGTCGTCGTCGTGTCGAGCGTGGTGGTCGGCTCGGCCGGGGTCGTCGGGTCGGGCGTGCTCGGCTCGGGGCTCGGCTCGGGCTCGGCCGGGGTGCTCTGCTCGGGGTCCGGGGTCGGCTCGGGGTCGGGGGTCGGCTCCGGCGTCGGCTCGGCGGCGAGCGTGCGGTCGACCGTGATCGTGACGGGGTCGAGCGACGAGCCGGTCGCGCGCACCTGCGGCGTCTGCGAGGCGTCGGAGCCCTCGAGCAGCGCGAGCACCTGGGCGCCCTGCGCGGTGATCGCGGCGGGGGCGGCGGTCCAGGTGATGGAGGTCGGTGTGCTGACGGCCTGCACGGCCGAGAGGTCGACCGTCGCGAACGTGCGCGTGGCCTTCGCCGCCGTCGGCAGGGCCGGGTTCAGGTCGTGCGACGAACCGGCGGTGGTGCCGGAGATCGTGGCGACGCCTCCGGAGATCGAGACCGTGGGGGAGCCGAGGTGCACGTAGTTGCCCTGGGCCGTGCCGACCTGGGCGTCGCTGCCGAGTACGTAGCCGATGCGCGCGGTGCCCGAGAAGGCGAGCTCGCCCTGTTGGGAGGCGTCGTCCCACGTGCCGCCCGAGAGCGGGAAGGTCGCGAGGTCGTCGACGAACGAGGCGGGGGCCGTGGCCGTGCGGTAGTTCGCGAAGGTCGCCCGGTAGTCGGCGTCGATCCCCCAGCTGAGGGAGCCGGCGGTCGCGTCGACCGGTGCTGCGGCCGCGGGTTCGACCGGGGCCGCGAGGCCGACGAGGCCGGCGCCGGCCACGAGCGACGCGGCGACGAGCAGGGACAGGTGGCGGCGCGCCGAGGCGCGCGGGAGTGGTGTCACAGAGGGGCTCCAGAGATGTCGGAGGGGCAGGTCGGACTCGACTGCCGGGGACTCCTGCACCGTATTTAGGTAAGCCTCATTAAGGCAAGCCTTACCTAACTATTGCCCTCCGTCGTTACCGGACCGTGACGTTCGGTCCCGCCCGGATGCCCGGGCGCGGCTCACTGCCCGGGCGCGTAGACCGCGCGGGCCAGCGCCGCGAGCACCTCCGGCGTGCGGGGGCCGAAGCTCAGCACCTGCCCGTCGGCCATGTCGACGAACCGCCGGTGCTCGCCCGCCGCCGTCAGCGCGACCGCGGGCTTCGCCGCGAGCAGTCCGTCGACGCCGCCGGCGCTCTCGAGCCCGCCCGTCATCACGAGGAACACGTCGGGGTCGGCCGCGACGAGCGCCTCGTCGGTCATCGGCCGCGCGCCGACCCACCCGATCTCGGCCGCCACGTCGACCCCGCCGAGCCCGTCGACGAGCGCGTCGGCGCCCGTCCCCTCGCCGAGCAGGTAGTAGATGCCCGCGCTGCCGCGCAGGTAGAGGAACGCGATGCGCAGCCGGTCCGCCTCGGCGGCCGGGGCGAGCCCGACGATCTGGGCCTGCACCTCCTCGGTGCGGGTGCCCACCGCGTCGGCCAGCGCCTCGCCGGCCGCGGGCACCCCGAGGGCCGCCCCGACCGCGCGCGCCAGGTCGCCTGCCCCGGCCGGCGACGGCTCGTTCTCGACGTAGACGACGGTCACCCCCGACTGGCGGAGCTGCTGCACGACGTCCGTCGGCCCGATGCTGCCGTCGGTGATCACCAGCGTCGGCTCGAGCGAGAGCACGGCCTCGGCGTTGATCGAGTGGCCCTCCTTGGTGACGACGGGCAGGTCGGCCGCGCTGGCGAAGGTCGTCGAGACGTCACGCCCGACGAGCAGGTCGCCGAGCCCGAGCCCCGTGACCGTGGCCGCGAGCGCGCCCGAGATGTCGAGGGCGAGCAGCCGCGACGTGTCGGTGACGACCTGGGCCGTGTCGCCGGTGAGGTCGTGCGAGGTCACTTCGACGGGGAGGCTCGCGACCCCCGGCTCGACGAGCGGCACGACCTCGTCCGAGGCGAGCACGGCGGTCGACGGCCCCTCGAGCGTCCGCAGGTCGGCGGGCACGTCGAGCTCGTCGAGCGGGGTGGCTGCTGCTGCCGCGGTGCCGGTGCCGCCGCCGGACGTCCCGCCGCCGCTCGCTGCGTCGCCTCCCGTGCAGCCGGTCGCGACGAGGGCGATGCCGAGGGCGAGTGCGGTCGCGACGCCCGCCCGTCGCCGGCGAGCCTGCCTCGAGCCGCGGCGCGACGTGGGCACCGAGGTGGGGGCCGGCGACGGCGGCGAGCACGGGAGGTCGAGGGGCAACATGTAGGTAAGGCTATCCTTACCGAATGCCTTCTCGAGTCGACCTCCGCATCGACCGCCACGCAGACCCGCGCGCAGACCCTCGCGCCGACCTCTGCACGGCCCGCCGCACCGGCCACCACGCCCGGCACCGCCGCCTGGTCGCCCTCGCCCTCGTCGTGCTGCTCGTGCTCGTGCTCGTCGTGGCGGTGCTCTCGGCGGGCATCGGCCAGTACCCGGTCGCGCCGCGCGACGTCGTCGGCGCGGTGCTGAGGGCCTGGGGCGCAGGAGGCGCCCCCAGCGACCCCGACGCCCGCTTCGTCGACCAGGTGGTCACCGGCATCCGGCTGCCGCGGGTGGCCCTCGCCCTCGTGGTGGGCGCCGCGCTCGCCGCCGCCGGCACGCTGATGCAGGCCGTCTTCGCCAACCCGCTGGCCGAGCCGGCGGTGATCGGGGTCAGCTCCGGGGCCGCGCTGGGCGCCTCCTCGACGGTCGTGCTCGGCTGGGTGTCGGCCGGGCTCTGGGTGACGCCGACGGCGGCCTTCGCCTGTGGCCTCGTGACGACCCTGCTCGTCTACGGCCTCTCGCGCTCGGGCGGGAAGACCGAGGTCGTCACGCTCGTGCTCACCGGCATCGCCGTCAACGCGGTCGCGGGGGCGGGCATCGCGCTGCTGACGTTCCTCGCCGACACGCAGGCGCGCGAGCAGATCGTCTTCTGGCAGATGGGCAGCATCAACGGGGCCCTCTGGACCGACGTCGCGGTCGCCCTCCCGATCGTCGTCGTGGGCGTCGGAGGCGCCGCCCTGCTCGTGCGGAAGCTCGACCTGCTGGCCCTCGGGGAGCGCAGCGCCTCGCACCTCGGCGTCGACGTCGAGCGCCTCCGGATCGTCGCGATCGTGCTCGTCGCCCTGCTCGTCGGGGCCGGAGTCGCGTTCACGGGCATCATCGCGTTCGTCGGGCTCGTGGTGCCGCACCTGCTGCGGATGGTCGTCGGCCCGTCGCACGGCGGGCTGCTCGCCACGAGCACGGTCGCCGGCGCGCTGCTCGTGCTCGTCGCCGACACCGCCGCCCGCGTCGTCGTGCCGAACGCCGACCTGCCGCTCGGGCTGCTCACCTCTCTGGTGGGCGGGCCGTTCTTCTTCTGGCTGCTGCGGCGCACGCGGCGCCGGGCCGGGGGCTGGGCATGAGCCGCGGAGGCACGACGGGCCGTGCTGCATCGGGTCGTGGTGCCGACGCCGAGCGCGAGATCCCCGCCGCCGCGCTGCGCGTCCGCGGCCTCGGCGTCGAGCTCGAGGGCACGACGATCCTCGACGGCGTCGACCTCGACGTCCGCCCCGGCGAGGTCGTGGCCCTGCTCGGCCCCAACGGCGCGGGCAAGTCGACCCTGCTCGGCTGCGTGGCCGGCGACGTCGCGGCCGCTCGCGGCACCGTGGAGCTGGACGAGCGCCTCCTCGGCTCGTTCGGCTCCGGTGAGCGGGCGCGCCGACGCGGGGTCATGACGCAGGAGGCGCACGTCGCGTTCCCCTTCACGGTCGCGGAGGTCGTCGCGCTCGGTCGTGCCCCGTGGTCGCGCAGCCCGGAGGCGGACCGCGACGACGCCGTCGTCGACGAGGCGCTCGCCGCCACGGACACGACGGCGCTGCGCGACCGCCGGTTCCCGTCGCTCTCGGGCGGCGAGCGCGCCCGGGCCTCGTTCGCCCGGCTGCTCGCGCAGCGGACGCCGGTGCTGCTGCTCGACGAGCCCACCGCCGCCCTCGACCTCGGCCACCAGGAGCAGCTGCTCGGCACCCTCCGCGACCTCGCCTCGGCGGGCGCCTCCGTCGTCGTGGTGCTGCACGACCTCAGCCTCGCGGCGGCCTGGGCCGACCGGCTCGTGCTGCTCGAGCGGGGCCGTGTGGTCGCGGCGGGCACCCCGGTCGAGGTGCTCACGGCGGAGCGGGTGTCGCAGGTGTACGGGCACCCGGTCACGATCGTGCCCGACCCGTCGACCGGGGCGCCGCTCGTCGTGCCGGTGCGTCGCGGACGAACCGGTTGAGCGAGCTACACCCCTGAACGAGCACCACACCCCGTGATCCGGGGGTGTGGTGCTCGTTCAGGGGTGTGCCGCCGGATCAGGGGCCGAGCTCCGCGCCACCGGAACTGCGTCGCCGGGGCCCGCCGATAGTGTCAACGGAGACCGGAGGAGACCTATGAGCACGCCCGAGCCCGAGCCCGCCGCCGCTGCCGCCGCGCCCACGCCCGCTGCCGCTGCACCCGCGAGCACGACCGAGCGCTGGGACCACGTCGTCGTCGGCGCCGGAGTGATCGGCGCGGCGACCGCGCGGGCACTCGCGCGACGCGGCGGAGACGGCGGCAGCGGCGCGAGCGTCCTGCTCGTCGAGCAGTTCGGCCGGGGCCACGACCGCGGCTCGTCGCACGGCGCGAGCCGGATCTTCCGTCGCGGATACACCGCCGACGACTGGCTCGCGCTGACGGGCGACGCGATCACGGCCTGGCAGGCGCTCGAGGCCGAGACGGGTCGCACCCTGCTCGACTTCACGGGCGCCCTCGACCACGGCGACCCTGCCGTGCTCGACGAGATCCAGGCGGCGCTCGAGCGCGGCGGCGTCGCGCACGAGCGTCTCGCCCCCGACGAGGCCGCGACGCGCTGGCCGGGGCTCCGCTTCGACACGAGCGTCCTGGTCCACGCGCAGGCCGGCCGGGTCCGCTCGGCCGACGCCGTCGAGGCGCTGCTCGACAGCGCCGCGGCCGCGGGCGCCGAGCTCCGCTTCGACACCGTCGTCGCCGCGATCGAGACGGCCGAGATCGAGACCGAGGGCGGCGACGTGGTGCTGCGTCTCGGGGGCGCGGGAGGCGCCTCCTCGACGGTCGTCTCGACCAGCGTCGTGCTCGCGGTCGGCTCCTGGGCGCGCCACCTGGCCGGGGACCTCGTGCGGCGCGGGGGAGCGGCGCTGCCCGAGGTCAGGGTCACGCAGGAGGAGCCCGCCCACTTCGCAACGGAGCTGCCCGACAACGCCTGGCCGAGCTTCGTGCACCACCCGACCGACCCGGCGCTGCGAGCGAGGGTCAGCACGATCTACGGGCTGCTCACGCCAGGCGAGGGCGTCAAGGTCGGGACCCACGGCACCGGCCGCGAGGTGCACCCCGACGCCCGCCTGGTCTCGCCGGGTGCGGAGGGGCAGGCCGTGCTGCGCGACTACGTCGCCGCGTGGGTGCCCGGCGTCGACGTCGACACGCTCGCGCCGATCAGCTGCCTCTACGACACGACCCCGACGGAGGACCCGGTGCTCGACCGCGTCGGCTCCGTCACCGTCGCGACGGGGTTCTCGGGGCACGGCTTCAAGTTCGGCGCCGTCTTCGGCGAGCTGCTGGCCGGGGTCGCGACGGGCACCCCCGCGCCGGAGCGGTTCCGCCTGCGCCGCGGCTGAGCGTCGGCCGCGGCTCGGCGTGGAACCCTGTCAGTCGTCAGTGCCGCGGCGTCTGCCGCCCTTCATCCCCTGGGCGACGAGCACGATGCCGACGACCAGCATCGGCAGCCCCGCCCAGGGCGTGTCGATCGCGAGGAACAGCGTGAGGCCGAGCAGGCCGAACACCACCCCGATCCCGACGCTGTCGCTGCGCCTCTTCTCGTCGGCGGCCGCCTTCGCGCCTGCCTCGGTCTCGGGCCGCTCCTCGTCCATCCCTCCAGGCTAGGCAGGCGCCCCGGCAGGGGCGTCCCCCGCGCGACGGACCCGAGGAGGGGGCAGTCCCGCCCGCGCATCCCTCACGCGGCGTCCCTCCGCGAGAGCGACGAAGCGACGCGAAGTTCCACGGAGGTTCGTCGCTCTCGAGGAGGATCGCGGCGCGCGGCGTGGCGCGGCGCGGCGCCGCGTCAGCCGGCGGGGCCGAGCAGGTCGCGCGCGAGCTCGCGCACCGCGGCACGGCCGGCGCGGTTCGCGCCGACGGTCGACTGCGACGGCCCGAAGCCGATCAGGTGCACCCGCCGGTCGCGGGCGGCCCGGGTGCCGACGAGCGGGACGCCCCCGAGCGGGCCGCGCAGGTCGAGACCGTCGAGGTGCCCGACGCTCGGCCGGAACCCCGTCGCCCACAGCACGGCGTCGACGCTCGTCGTCGAGCCGTCGGCCTCGACCACGTGCCGCGGCCCCATCGCGGTGAACATCGGACGCCTCTCGAGCACGCCGCGCCGCGCGGCCTCGCGGGCGTACCCGGTCCAGATCAGCCCGGTGTACGACACGATGCTGCCCGGCAGGCGGCCGACCGCGGCGTCCTCGGCGACGCGTCGCTCGACGTCGACGCCGTCCGACCCCGAGGTGAAGTCGTGGTCGAGGAACACGGGCTCCCGCCGCGTGTACCAGAGCGTCGTCGCGACCCGGCTGATCTCGTCGAGCAGCTGCACCGCCGAGATGCCGCCGCCGACGACGGCGACGCGCCTCCCCGCGAACTCCGCCGCGGACACGTAGTCGCGCGTGTGCAGCTGGCGACCCGTGAACGAGGAGGCGCCGGGCACGTCCGGCAGCACCGGCTCGTCCCAGGTGCCGGTCGCGTTCACCAGCCCTGACGTCGTCCACGTCCCGGCGTCGCTCTCGACCCGGAGCAGGCCCACGGGGTCGTCGTCGACGGGTTCGACCCTCGTCACGTGCACGGGGCGGTGCGCCCGCAGCTGCTCCGCCTCCTCGTAGGCGGCGAAGTACCGCGGCACGGCGACCCGGCTCGGCTCGGACTCGTCGACGGGCGGCAGCGCCATGCCCGGCAGGTCGAAGATGCCGTTGACGGTGGCCATCCGCAACGACTCCCAGCGGTGCTGCCACGCGCCTCCGGGGGCCTCGCCGGCGTCGACGACGACGAACGTCGGCGGAGCATCGACATCGCCCGAGCTCGCGACGGCCCCGCCCCCAGCGGGCACGAACCCCCGCAGCCGAAGGTGGTGCGCCGCGGACAGCCCCGCCTGCCCGGCCCCCACGACGGTGACGGTCGCGTGCCGGAGGTCGCTCAGGTGGTCCACGGGACCACGCTAAGGCCGCCGGCCGGTGAGCCCGCCCCTGCCTCCGACGCGGACCCCCATTCCGGGGGTCGACCGGCCGGATCGGGGGACATGCGGCGAAATAGGTCGAGCGATCCTCGCCGACGTGCCCTATCGTCGGCCAGGTAGCGAGTCTGCTGCCTCGGTCTCACCAACCGACGGCGCGGGCGCCAACCACCGCTGCCATGAGGATCAGGAGCGAGTCCATGAGGACTGAAGCACTCGCGCGCGCCGAAAAAGGGCGACCGACCGCGCACCGTCACCACTCCAGGGCGAAGCAGGGCGTGGCCGTGCTCACGGCCGCCCTGCTCGGCATCGGCGGCAGCGTGCTCGCCGCGGCGCCGGCCACGGCCGCCCCGACGGCCTCGATCGCGGAGGGGCGGTTCCTCGGCGGCACGGCCCTCGGCCTCGACCTGGACGCGGTCCTCGCCCTGCGGCCGGCCGCGGCGGTCAACGCCGGAGGCGGGACGGTCACCCAGGCCACGCCGCTCGACGTGACCGTGCTGAACGCCGCGCGTGCCGATCTCGGCAACGGCCTGCAGCTCCTCGGGCCGAACGGCCTCCTCACGGTGGGCGCGATCAACCAGTACGCGCAGGCGAACCCGGACGGCAGCTCGCTCGCCGCGACCGGTGCCGTCACGAACGCCGGCGCCATCGGCGTCGGCGGACAGGGCGGCGTGCCCCAGGCCAACGCCACCCTGAACCTCGGCTCGCTGACCGGCGGGCAGGGCAACGCCCTGACGAACCTCCAGCTCACGACGGGCGCGCTCTCGGCCACGGCGGCGCAGGCGGCCGGGGCGAACGGCGCCCAGACCGGCGACTACGGCATCGCCGACCTCGACCTCAGCCTCACGAGCCCCGTGCTCGGCACGACGGTCAACGGGCTCCGCACGACCGTCGCCGGCCTCCAGCCCGTGGTGAACGGGCTGCCGGCGCTGATCAAGGCGATCCCGGCCGTCGGTTCGCTCGCGGTCGTCACCGGACTGCCGAACCTCACGGCGATCACCGACTCGCTCACGACGGTGACCACCCCGAACGGCGGCATCACCGCCGATCTCCGCACCGGCGCGATCACGATCGACGTGCCGCTCGCGCTCCAGGCCGAGGGGCTCGACCTCAACTCCCTCGACCCGAACACCGAGCTGCTGCCGCTCATCACGCAGGCGCTGACGAACCAGCTGCTGCCCGCGATCACGGTCACGCTGCAGAACGTCGTGACCCAGCTCACGAACGGCATCAGCGGGATCTCGGTGAGCGTCCTCGGGGTCCCCGTCGCGCTCGCCGTCCTCGCCCCCGTGCTCAACCCGGTCATCGCCCAGGTCGTCGCCCCGGTCAACGCGGTGATCAGCACCCTCGGCTCGACCGTGGTCACGCCCCTCGCGACCGCGCTCACCGGAGTCGTCTCGCTGCGGGCCAACACGCAGGCCCGCAGCGGCGGGGTCTTCACGCAGGGCGCGCTCCGCGTGGGCCTGCTGGGCGGCCTCCAGGCCGGCACCGCCGTCGAGCTCGCCTCCGCCTCGGTCGGCCCGAACGCCGGCCCGCTCGCGGCGCCGACGCTCACCGGCATCACGCCCGTCGAGGGCCCCGTGGCCGGCGGCACCTCCGTCACCCTGACCGGCACGACCTTCACGGCCGACTCGCGCGTGAGCGTCGACGGCGGCGCGCCGATCACGCCCACGGCGGTCTCGGACGACGGCACCTCGCTGACCTTCAGCACGCCGGCCCACGCGGCAGGACCGGTGCCCGTCACCGTCACCACCGCGGTCGGCACCTCGGGCCCGCAGACCTTCACCTACCTCGCGGTCCCCGCGGTCACGGGCCTCACGCCCGCGCAGGGCCCCGTCGGAGGCGGCACCTCGGTGACGGTGGCCGGTTCCGGCTTCATCGCCGGCTCCACGGTCTCGGTCGACGGCTCCGCGCCGATCACGCCCGACACCGTCGCGGCGGACGGCACCTCGTTGACGTTCACGACACCCGCGCACGCCCTCGGCGGCGTGCCCGTCACGGTCACCACGCGCGGCGGCACCAGCGCCCCGCAGACCTTCACCTATCAGCCCGCGCCGGTCGGCGCGCCCGTCCTGACCGACATCACGCCGGTCGAGGGCCCGGCAGGAGGTGGCACGGTCGTCACGATCACCGGCACCGGCTTCACCGCCGGCTCGACGGTCTCGGTCGACGGGTCCGACCCCATCACGCCCGACACGATCGTCGACGGCACGACGCTGACCTTCACGACGCCCGCCCACGTCGCCGGCCCCGTGCCGGTGACGGTCACGAACGGCACGGGCACCTCGGCGCCCCAGACGTTCACGTACGTCGCGCCCCCGGCCGCCGCCCCCGTCCTCGAGGCCCTCGACCCCGACGAGGGCCCAGTGGGAGGCGGCACCCCCGTCACGATCACCGGCACCGGCTTCGCCGCCGGCTCGACGGTCTCGGTCGACGGCTCCGGCCCGATCACGCCCGACACGATCGACCCCGACGGCACCTCGCTGACGTTCACGACGCCCGCGCACGTCGAGGGCACGGTCACGGTCACGGTGACGAACGCCGGCGGCACGTCCTCGCCCCTGGACTTCACCTACACGCCCGCCCCGGCGGCCGCGCCGGTGCTGACCGACATCGACCCCGAGGTCGGCCCGGCAGGAGGCGGCACCCCCGTCACGATCACCGGCACCGGCTTCACCGCCGGGTCCACCGTCTCGGTCGACGGCTCGGACCCGATCACGCCTGACACGATCGACCCCGACGGCACCTCGCTGACGTACACGGCCCCGGCCCACGTCCCCGGCACCGTGCAGGTCACGGTGACGAACGCCGGCGGCACGTCCGCCCCGCTCGAGTTCACCTACGAGCCCGCCCCGGCCGCCGCGCCCGTGCTCGAGACCATCGACCCCGCCGTGGGCCCTGCCGGAGGAGGCACGGTCGTCACGATCACCGGCACCGGCTTCGCCGCGGGCTCGACGGTCTCGGTCGACGGCTCGGACCCGATCACGCCCGACACGATCGACCCCGCAGGCACGTCGCTGACGTACACCGCCCCGGCGCACGTCGCCGGCACGGTGGCCGTCACGGTGACGAGCACGGGCGGCACGTCCGCCCCGCTCGACTTCACCTACCAGCCGGCCCCGCCGACGGCGCCCGTGCTCGCGACCATCGACCCTGCTGAGGGCCCGGCCGGAGGCGGCACCGCCGTCGTCGTGACCGGCACCGGCTTCACCGCCGACTCGACGGTCACCATCGGTGGCACGACGGGCCTCGTGCCCGACTCGGTCGACCCGGCGGGGACGTCGCTGACGTTCACCACACCGCCGAACGCCGCCGGCGACGTGACCGTCACGGTCACCACCGCCGGGGGCACGTCCGCACCGCTGCCGTTCACCTACACCGCGCCTCCTGCGGGCGCCCCGGTGCTCGCGACGATCGATCCCGCCTCGGGACCGGTCGGCGGCGGCACCCCGGTGACCATCACCGGCTCGGGCTTCCTGCCCGGCTCGACGGTGACCATCGGCGACACGGCGGGCGTCGTGCCCGACTCGATCGACCCCGCGGGGACGAGCCTGACCTTCACGACGCCGCCGAACGCCGCCGGCGACGTGAGCGTCACGGTGTCGAACCTGGCCGGCACGAGCGCACCGCTCGGCTTCACCTACGTGCCTGCCCCGGCCGGCGCACCCGTGCTGACGACGATCGTCCCCGAGGAGGGACCGGTCGGCGGCGGCACCCCGGTGACGATCACCGGCTCGGGCTTCACGCCCGGCTCGACGGTCTCGATCGGCGACACCGCGGGCGTCGTGCCCGACTCGATCGACCCGGCGGGGACGTCGTTGACGTTCACCACCCCGGCGAACGCCGTCGGCCCCGTGTCGGTGACGGTGACGAACGGCGCGGGCACGAGTGCCCCGCTGACCTTCACCTACGTGCCCGCTCCGGCCGACGCCCCCGTGCTGACGGAGATCGACCCTGCTGAGGGACCGGCCGGAGGCGGCACCACCGTCACCGTGACCGGCACCGGCTTCACCGCCGGGTCGACCGTCACCATCGGCGACACCGCAGGTGTCGTGCCCGACTCGATCGACCCCGCGGGCACGTCGCTGACGTTCACGACGCCGCCGAACGCCGTCGGCCCCGTGTCGGTGACGGTGACGAACGGCGCGGGCACCAGTGCTCCGCTGCCGTTCACCTACACCGCGCCTCCTGCAGGTGCCCCGGTGCTCGCGACGATCGTCCCCGACGAGGGACCGGCCGGAGGCGGCACCCCGGTGACGATCACCGGCTCGGGCTTCCTGCCCGGCTCGACGGTCTCGATCGGCGACACGGTCGGCATCGTGCCCGACTCGATCGACCCGGCGGGGACGTCGCTGACGTTCACCACCCCGCCGAACGCCGTCGGCCCCGTGAGCGTCACGGTGTCGAACCTGGCCGGCACGAGCGCACCGCTCGGCTTCACCTACGTGCCTGCTCCGGTCGGCGCACCCGTGCTGACCTCGGCCACCCCTGCTGAGGGCCCGGTCGGAGGCGGCACGACCGTCATCGTCGCCGGCTCGGGCTTCACGCCCGGCTCGACGGTCTCGATCGGCGACACGGTCGGCATCGTGCCCGACTCGATCGACCCGACGGGGACGTCGCTGACGTTCACCACCCCGCCGAACGCTGCGGGCCCCGTGAGCATCACGGTGTCGAACGACGCGGGCACGAGTGCCCCGCTGGCCTTCACCTACCTGCCCGCTCCGGCGGACGCCCCCGTGCTCACCACGATCGACCCGACCTCGGGACCGGTCGGCGGCGGCACCACGGTGACGATCACCGGCACCGGCTTCACGGACGGGTCCACGGTCTCGATCGGCGACACGGCGGGCCTCGAGCCCGACTCGATCTCGACGGACGGCACCGAGCTGACCTTCACGACGCCGCCGAACGCGGTCGGCCCCGTGAGCGTCACGGTGACGAACGACGCGGGCACCAGCGCGCCGCTCGGCTTCACCTACGTCGCGGCGCCCGCCACCGCGCCCGTGCTGACGACGCTGACGCCCGACTCGGGCCCGGTCGGCGGCGGCACCCCGGTGACGATCACCGGCACCGGCTTCACGCCCGGCGCCACCGTCACGGTCGGCGGCACGGCCGGCATCGTGCCGGACGACGTCTCCGACGACGGCACCGAGCTGACCTTCACGACTCCGCCCGGCACCGCGGGCGACGTGCCGGTCACGGTGACGACCGACGGCGGCACCTCCGCGCCGCTGACGTTCACCTACGAGGCCGCTCCCGCGGGCGCTCCGGTCCTGGCGTCGCTGACGCCCGAGACCGGCCCGGCCGGCGGCGGCACCTCCGTCACGATCACGGGCTCCGGCTTCCTGCCCGGCTCGACGGTCACGGTGGGCGGCACCGACGGCATCGTCCCCGACGCCATCGGCGGCGGCGGCACGACGCTGACGTTCACGACGCCCCCGGGCATCGCGGGCGACGTCCCGGTCACGGTCACGAACGAGGTGGGCACCAGCGCTCCGCTCACGTTCACGTACGTGGCGCCTCCTGCGGGCTCGCCCGTGCTGACGGCCATCGCGCCCGACGCGGGCCCCGTCGCGGGCGGCACCTCGGTGACGCTCACGGGCACCGGCTTCACCGCCGGGTCGATCATCACGATCGGCGACACGACGGGCATCGTCGGCACCCTCTCGCCCGACGGCACGCAGCTGACGTTCACGACCCCCGCGGCCACCGTCGGCGGCGTGCCCGTGACGGTGACGAACGGGACGGGCACCAGCGAGCCCCTCACGTTCACGTACCAGGCGGCTCCCGTCGTCGCTCCCGTGCTGACGAGCCTGACGCCCGACGAGGGCCCTGCAGGAGGCGGCACCCAGGTCACGATCGTGGGCACCGGCTTCACGGGCGACTCGACGGTCACGGTCGGCACCACGACGGGCATCGTGCCCGTCTCGGTCTCGACCGACGGCACCACGCTGGTCTTCGAGACGCCGGCCGGCGCCCCGGGCACGGCGGACGTCTCGGTGACGAACCCGGCAGGCACGAGCGGCACCCTGCCGTTCACCTACCAGGCGCCTCCGGCCGGTGCTCCCGTCCTGACGACGCTGGCACCGACGAGCGGCCCGGCCGGAGGCGGCACCCCGGTGACGATCACCGGCACCGGCTTCACCGCCGGGTCGACGGTCTCCGTGGACGGCTCCGCGCCGATCACGCCGACCGTCGTCAGCCCCGACGGCACGACGCTGACCTTCACGACCCCGGCGCACGTCGCGGGCACCGTGCAGGTGACGGTGACCGACGACGCGGGGACCTCCGCGCCGCTGCCCTTCACCTACCTGGCACCGGCGTCCACCGCGCCCCTGCTGCTGAGCCTCTCCCCGGAGTCGGGCTCGGTCGGCGGAGGCACCGTGGTGACGATCACCGGCTCGGGCTTCGTGGTCGGGGCGACGACGGTCTCGATCGACGGAGGCGCGCCCCTGACGCCCTCGTTCGTCTCGCCGGACGGCACGTCGCTGACCGTCACCACGACGGCGCACGTCGCCGGCGAGGTGCCGGTCACGGTGACCACGGCGGGCGGCACCAGCGCCCCGCTGGCCTTCACCTACGTCGCGGCTCCCGACGGGGCGCCGGTGCTGGCCTCGCTGACGCCGAGCTCCGGCCCGGTCGGCGGCGGCACCACGGTGACGATCACGGGCACCGGCTTCACAGCCGGCTCGACCGTCTCGGTCGACGGCGGCGCGGCGATCACGCCCGTCACGATCAGTGACGACGGCACGTCGCTCACGTTCACGACCCCGGCGCACGTCGCCGGTCTGGTGACCGTGACGGTGACGAACGACACGGGCACGAGTGCCCCGCTGACGTTCTCGTACCAGGCGGCTGCCGCGCTGGCTCCCGAGCTGACGTCGCTGACGCCTCCCGTGGGACCGATCACCGGCGGCACCGTCGTCACCGTGACGGGCACCCGGTTCACGCCGGGCTCGACCGTCTCGGTCGGCGGCTCCGCGCCGATCACGCCGGACAGCATCTCGCCCGACGGCACGACGCTGACGTTCACGACCCCGGCCGGCACGGCGGGCAGCACGACCGTCACCGTGACGAACGGCGCGGGCACCAGCGCTCCGCTGCCCTTCGTGTACGCCGACCCCGACGCAGTGCCGGTCATCACCTCGCCGGTGCAGGGCCAGGTCGTCACGACGCCGAACCCGGTCATCACGGGCACGGGGACGCCGGGCTACCAGCTGCGGGTGCGCATCCTCGACCGGGTGCTCTGCACCACGGTCGTCGCGGCCGACGGCACCTGGGCCTGCTCGCCGCTCGGCGGGCTGCCCGAGGGCGAGTACACGCTGACGGCCACGCAGACCGGCCCTGACGGGGTCGAGTCGGCAGCGTCGGAGCCCGTCGAGTTCGCGGTCGACCTGCCGGCACCCGGCGAGCCCGGCGGCGAGACGCCGGGCACGCCCGGCACGCCCGGCACGCCCGGCACGCCCGGCACGCCTGGTGCGCCCGGTGCGGGCGGGGTCGGCGGAGCTGGCGGCGTCGGCGGCGCCGGCAGCTCGGGCGGGCACTACAGCGGCACTGCGGGCAGCGGCCCGCTGGCCTTCACGGGCAGCGACACCGCGCCGGTCCTGCTGGCCGCGTTGCTGCTGATGGTCGCGGGCGGGTTCCTCACCCTGCGGAGGAGGTCGCGCCGCAGCTGAGCCCGCTCAGCAGCACGAAGGAGGTGCCCGTCCGGCCGTGCCGGACGGGCACCTCCTCGTCTGCGCCCGTGCCGCGGGGGCTGTGTCCCGTGATCTGGTCCGGGAGTGCCCGGGAACCTGGTCCCGTGGGGCTCCCGACGCGGATCACTCTCGCTCTGCGGCGACGAGCAGCGTGCCGCACGGGACGGTCTGTCGGTAGCGTCGGGGCATGAGCGATCCCGTGACTCCTCCCTCGGCCCACGTCCACCCTCCGGCCGCAGCCTCATCGCCCGCGGGCCTCGACCGCAGGGCACTCGTCGTCGCGGGCGTGCTCGTCGGGCTGGCTGCCCTGGTGACGGCCGCGCGCTTCCTGATCGGCCTGGCCGCTCTCTCGACGATCTCGCTCTACGCGGTCCTGCCCGTCTTCGCCCTGATCGCGACCCTCGCCACGTCGGCGGGGCTCTGGCTGGTCAGCGGCCGAGGGGGCATCTGCGCGACCTCGCCCGCCGGACGCGTCGCGCTGCGCATCGCCGCGGTCACGCAGCTGCTCGTCGCCGTCCTCGCCCTCGTCCCGGCCGTCCTCGCCACGGGCCCGGGGCCGCTCGTGGTCCTCCTCCTCACGGTCGTGTCCGTCGTCGCGGCCCTCGTGGGCGCCGTGCTGGCAGCGCGTTCCGGCGACGGCGTCCGGGGCCTGGCCGGCTGGGCCCTCGTGCCGTGGACGGTGGTGGCGCTCGCCCGCACCGTCGTCTTCTCCACCCCGGTCGGGTTCGCGCTCGGCGCCTCCTCGGTCACCGCCGTCGCCTACGGCGGGCAGGTGCTCACGATCGTCACCCTGCTCGTCGTGGCGGTCGCGTGGCTGGTCGCCGGGCTCCGCACAGCCCGCTGATCTGCCCTCGGCGCTCACGATGAACCGGGTTCCGAACCATGAACCGCGAAAGAACGCGGTTCATGGTTCGGAACGCGGTTCATGGGCACGGGCGGTGGGCCGGGCGGCAGCGACACAGGCTCGTTGACACGCCCGGGCGCCGGGACTACGTTCTGGCCATGAGCGGTCCCGACGCTTCTCCCGGCCGCGTGCCGACCTCCTCCTCGCGCCCGGCCGCCCCCGGTGCACCGGGGCCCGCCACCCCGGCCCCCGGCACCCCGTCAGCAGGCAAGGGCCTCGCGGCCGGCACCCTCGGCCTCTGGGGGTCGACCGTCATCGGCCTCGCGAGCACGGCGCCCGTCTACTCGCTCGTCGCGACGCTCGGCTTCGTGGTCGCCGCCGTCGGGGCGCAGGCACCGATCGCGTTCATCGTGGCGTTCGTCCCGATGCTGTTCATCGCCTTCGCCTACCGCGAGCTGAACCGGGCCGTGCCCGACTGCGGCACGACCTTCACCTGGGTGACGAAGGCCTTCGGCCCCCGCGTCGGCTGGATGGGCGGCTGGGGCGTCGCCATCGCCGGGATCGTCGTGCTGGCCAACCTGTCGCAGATCGCCGGGCAGTACACCTGGCTGATGGTCGGCGACGGCTCGCTCGCCGAGAACGTGCCGCTGGTCACGGCGACCGGCGTCGTGTTCATCGCCCTGATGACCTGGATCAGCTACCGCGGCCTCGAGCTCGGCGAGCGCGTCCAGAACGTGCTGCTGGGCGTCCAGTACGTGGCCCTCGCGCTCTTCGTCGTCGTCGCGCTCTACAAGATCGCGACGGGCGATGCCCCGAACGTGACCCCGGTCGAGTGGAGCTGGTTCGACCCGACCGCGTTCACCGACTGGTCGGGCTTCGTCGAGGCCGTGCTGCTCGCCCTGTTCATCTACTGGGGCTGGGACGCCTGCCTCGCCCTCACCGAGGAGACGAAGGACCCGCAGCGCACCCCCGGCCGCGCCGCCGTGCTGTCGACGGCGATCCTGCTCGTCACCTACGTCGGTGTCACTGTCGTGGCGATGTCGTTCGCGGGCCTCGGCAGCACGGGCATCGGCCTCGCGAACGAGGCGAACGCCGACGACGTCTTCTTCGCGCTCAAGGACCCGGTGCTCGGCCCGCTCTCGGTCGTGCTCGTCATCTCGGTGCTCGTCTCGGCCGTCTCGTCGACGCAGACGACCATCCTGCCGACGGCCCGCGGAACCCTCGCGATGGCCGTCTACGGCGCCCTGCCCGCCCGGTTCGGCCGGGTGCACCCGCGGTTCCGCACCCCGTCGTTCTCGACCTTCGTGATGGGCGTCGTCGCGATCGTGTTCTACGTCGTCATGACACTGGTGAGCGCGAACGTGCTGCAGGACTCGATCCTGTCGCTGGGCCTCGCCATCGCCTTCTACTACGGGCTGACCGGCTACGCGTGCGTCTGGTACTTCCGGCGCGAGCTGACGTCGTCGTGGCAGGCGTTCCTCTTCAAGGGCCTGTTGCCGCTGCTCGGGGCGCTGATGCTCACGTACGCCTTCGTGCAGTCGGTGGTCGACATGCTCGCGCCCGACTACGGCTACACGGTGCTGCTCGGCATCGGCGGCACCTTCGTGATCGGCATCGGCTCGCTGCTGCTCGGCGCCGTGCTGATGGTCGTCTGGTCGGCCTTCGCGGAGTCCCGCCCGTTCTTCCGCGGCGAGAGCCTGAACCGCGACACGGAGGTGCTCGTGCCCGACGAGCCCGAGATCTACACGCGTTCCATCGACGGAGGACTGGCATGACGACGGCACCCACCACCCCCGCACCCGGCGACGTCGCCGCGGCGCCGGCCCGCATCCTGATCGTCGGCGCGGGAGGCGTGGGCTCGGCCGCCGTCCGCATCGCCGTGCGGCGCGCCTTCTTCGAGCTGCTCGTCGTCGCGGACCACGACCCGGCCCGCCCGCAGGCGCTGGTCGACTCGCTGGCCGACCCGCGCCTCCTCGGCGCCTCGGTCGACGCGTCGAGCGCCGACTCGGTCACGGCCCTGATCCGCGAGCACGCGATCACGCACGTGCTGAACGCCGTCGACCCGCGCTTCGTGATGCCGATCTTCGAGGGCGCCTTCGCGGGCGGCGCGGTCTACCTCGACATGGCGATGAGCCTGTCGAGGCCGCACCCCGACGAGCCGCACGCGCTGACCGGCGTCAAGCTCGGCGACGAGCAGTTCGCGCAGGAGGCGCGGTGGCGGGACGCAGGACGGCTCGCCCTGGTCGGCATGGGCGTCGAGCCCGGCATGTCCGACGTGTTCGCGCGCTGGGCCGAGGACGAGCTCTTCAGCGAGATCGACGAGCTGGGCGTGCGCGACGGCGCGGACCTGGTGGTCCGGGGCTACGACTTCGCTCCCTCGTTCTCGATCTGGACGACCATCGAGGAGTGCCTGAACCCCCCGGTCGTCTGGGAGGAGGGGCGCGGCTGGTACACCACCGCCCCGTTCAGCGAGCCCGAGGTCTTCGACTTCCCCGAGGGCATCGGCCCGGTCGAGTGCGTCAACGTCGAGCACGAGGAGGTGCTGCTGATGCCCCGCTGGACGAGCGCGAAGCGCGTCACCTTCAAGTACGGCCTCGGCCAGGAGTTCATCGACGTGCTGAGGACGCTGAACAAGCTCGGGCTCGACAGGACGGCCCCCGTCGACGTGAAGGGGGTGCAGGTCTCGCCGCGTGACGTGGTCGCGGCCGTGCTGCCCGATCCGGCGACGCTGGGCGACGTGATGTCGGGCAAGACGTGCGCGGGCGTCTGGGTGCGGGGCACGGGAAAGGACGGCAGGCCGCGGTCGACGTACCTCTACCACGTGGCCGACAATGAGACCTCGATGCGCGAGTACGGCTCGCAGGCCGTCGTCTGGCAGACGGCGCTCGGTCCGGTCATCGCCCTCGAGCTGCTGGCGACGGGCGTCTGGTCGGGCGTCGGCATCCTCGGGCCGGAGGCGTTCCCGGCCGGGCCGTTCCTCGACCTGCTCGCGTCGCCCGACGGGCACGACTCGCCGTGGGGGATGGTCGAGAAGCCGATCTGAGCGGCGACGCGGAGCGGCCCGGCCCAGCCGCGGCGGCCCTCCGGCGGCCCTCCGGCGGCCCTCCGGCGGCGGTGACCGCCAGGATGGTCGGATGGCCCTCTCGCACCGTGCCCGCTCCGTTCGCCGCTCGACGGCGCCGTCCGGTGCGTCCGGCACGTCCGACGCCTCGTCGTCCGCGCGCTCGACGGCCTCGCGTGACGAGTCGTCCAGCCCGCTGCGTCGTCCCGGCGCGTTCCGCTTCGGCCTGATCGCGACCCTCGGCGGCGGGCTCGGCGTCGGCATCATCGTCGCCCTGATGGCGCTCTCGACGATCCTCGTCTACATCGGCCTCGCGTTCTTCCTCGCCCTCGCCTTCGAGCCCGTCGTGCGGCGCCTCTCCCGGGCCGGTGCCCCGCGCTGGGTCGGCGTCGTCGTCTCGATCGTGCTCGTGCTCGGCGCGGTCGTCGGCATCCTCGCCGCCGTCGTGCCCGCGCTCGTCGACCAGGTCGGCCACGTGATCCGCACGGCGCCCGCCGCCCTGCAGGACATCTCGCGCCAGCCGTGGGTGCAGCAGGCCGTCGAGACCCTCGGCCTGGAGGTCGACGTCGACGACGCGGTCGCCGCCCTGAGCTCGTACCTGCTCGACCCCGACCGCCTGCTCGCCCTCGGGGGCGGCGTGCTCGCAGTCGGACAGGGCATCACCAGCGGCATCACCGCGGTGATCATCGTCGCGATCCTCACGATCTACTTCGCCGTCACGCTGCCGCAGATGCTCCGCTCGCTGAGCCGGGCCGTGCCGCGCAGCCACCGCGAGCGCGTGATGGACATCTCGGACGAGATCTTCCTGTCCGTCGGCCGCTACGTCGCGGGGCAGGTGGCGCTCGCCGCGATCAACGCCGTCTTCGTCTTCGTGGTGCTGACCATCGCCGGCGGTCCCGTGCCCGTGCTCTTCGCGGCCCTGGCGTTCCTCGGGGCGCTCATCCCCGTCGTCGGCACCGTGGTCGCGTACGCGATCATCATCGCGGCGACGCTCACCGTCTCGCCGGTGACCGCGATCGTCGTCGGCGTCGTGCTGCTCGTCTACGCGCAGGTCGAGGCCTACGTGCTCACTCCGCGGGTGATGTCGAAGGCCGTGGCCGTGCCGGGGGCGCTGGTGATCGTCGCGGCGTTCGGCGGGGGAGCGCTCGGCGGCGTGCTCGGCGCGCTCGTCGCGATCCCGATCGCCACCGCGGGGGTCGTCGTGTTCGAGCGCGTCGTCGTGCCGCGGCAGCAGAAGGTCTAGCGGCCCCGGCCGACCGAGGAGCGGGCGCCGAGGGCGAGGAAGAGCCGCGGCTCGGTCCGTCGGGCCCCGGCTCAGGCCGTCAGGTCGACGGGGCCTCGTCGGCGTGGCCCGCGGGCCGCGCCGGGCGGGCCGGACGGAACGCGGGAGCCGGCTGGGTGCGGTCGTCGGGGTCGCGGGGCTCCGGCGGGCGGGTGCGGAGGGGCGCGTCGTCGCCGGACTGCGCGGCGTGCTCCTCCTCGTCGACCGAGCTGCCCGACGCGGCGTCCACGAAGCGCGCCCCGCCCACGGCGGCGGCGCGGCGCACGAGCTCCGCGACGAGCGCCTCGTCCTCGGGCTCGAGCTCGTCGTCGGGGGCGGTCTCGATCATCAGCTGGCTGGCGGGGCCGAGCAGCAGCTCGGCGGTCGCCGCCGAGCCGTGCTCGTCGCTCGTGGGTACGTCGACGATGTCGGTCGTGCCGTTCTGACCGAGGGCCGCGGCGTAGGCGATGACGGCCTCAGCGATCGCGTCGCCCGTCATCACGCGGTTCTCGCCATAGACGATGTACTTCATGGTCCCCCTCGGTAGGCCTCCAGCATGCTCCGCGGGCGGTGTCCGCGCTCGCAGGGGGCGCCTCCTCGGGGCAGTGGGAAAGTCACCCAATCGGGGGGTGCCTCGGCTCCGAAGACATGCCCGGGTGTTCCCTAGGCACCCGGTGCGGCTGGCGGCCGCGCACCTCCGGGAGCCCGAACTCCCGGTGGACGCCGAGAGCCCCGACTCTCGGCACGGGCTCCTGCGTCAAGGGCGACGCACGGGCCTGCCAGGGGGACTCGCCCGGGCACCGGCGCAGGACATCTCCCGTTCACCTACTCTTCGTGCGATCAGTGCACAAGGGGGTGTTGCTGACCAATTCCGGACAAACCGCCCGGCTGGGAGCAAGCTGGTGGTCGACCTCGGGTCGCCTGCCCCGAAGCGGCCCCTCACCTTCTTAAGAAAGGGCTCATCATGGGCTTCCTCGCCTTCATCCTCCTCGGCCTCATCGCCGGCGCCATCGCCAAGCTCATCCTCCCCGGCCGTCAGGGCGGCGGATGGCTCGCCACCCTCGTGCTCGGCGTGATCGGCGCCCTCATCGGCGGCTGGATCGGCGGCGCCGTGTTCGGCGTCGGCTACGACGGCTTCTTCTCCATCCAGAGCTGGCTCATCGCCATCGTCGGCGCCATCGTCGTCCTGCTCATCTGGGGCCTCATCACCGGTCGTCGCGGCGCCAAGCGCTGACCCGACCCGCAGCACCCGAAGGCCCCCGTCGCTCTGCGGCGGGGGCTTTCGCCGTCCCCTGCCGCCCGCTAGCGGCCGTTCGGCGCCGGCACCGGGCCGGTCGTGCCGCGGACGACGAGCTTCGTCGGCAGCTGCACCTCGGGCCGGTCGATGACCCCGCCCTCGAGCAGCGTGAACAGCATCGTCGTGGCGACGGTCCCGAGCCGGTGCATCGGCTGGCGCACCGTCGTCAGCGCCGGCTGCTCCCGTGACGCCTCGGGGATGTCGTCGAACCCGACGAGGCTGAGGTCGTCCGGCACCCGCAGGCCGAGCTCGTGGGCCGTGCGCAGCACGGCGATCGCGGACAGGTCGTTGGCCGCGAACACGCCGGTGGGGCGGACGGCCGGCCTGACGTCGAGCAGCTCCCGGGCGGCCCGGCGGGCGGCGCCCATCTCGAAGTCGCCGTCGCGGGTCAGCGCGGGGTCGCGCACGATGCCCGCCGAGCGGAGCGCGTCCGCGTAGCCGGCCTCGCGCAGCGACGCGGAGCGCAGGTCGGGCCGCCCGGCGAGGAACCCGATGCGCCGGTGCCCCAGGGAGACGAGGTGCTCGACCGCCTGGACCGCGCCTCCTCGGCTGTCGGCCTCGACGCTCGGCAGGTCGGCGCGTCCCTTGTGCGGGTCGACCGCGACGACCGGCACGCTCGTGGTCGTCGTCAGGACCGACGGGGTGACGAGGATCGCCCCGTCGATGAGCGTGCCGCTGAGTCGGCTGAGCGAGCGCCGCTCCCAGCCGTCGGCGCCGCCCTGGTGCGCGCCGCTGTAGGCCAGCAGGTCGTACTCGGCGCCGAGCTGGCGCACGGCGGTGCCGACGCCCTTGAGCACCTCGGAGCTGAACGGCTCGAAGTCGGCCACGAGCACGCCGATCACGCCGGTGCGGCGGGCCCGCATGCTGCTGGCGACGAGGCTCGACTCGTAGCCGAGCGCGTCGACGACGGCCATCACCTTCGCCGTCGTCTCGGGGGAGACGCCGTAGCGGCCGTTCACCGCCTTCGAGACGGTCGCGAGCGAGACGCCCGCCGCCGCGGCGACGTCGTGGATGGTGGGACGGGCGTTCACGAGCGCGAGCCTAGCGCCGTCGAAATGGTTTTCGAAAACGTTTGACACCCCCTCGGCCATTTCTGACACTTGTCCGACGCAGCACATCGGAGCGCTGCGTCACGGGCCGACCACGGCCGCTCAACGACGAGGAACAGGTGGCAACGATGGCGAGCAAGACGATGACGACCCGACGACTCCTGGCAGGGTCCGCAGCCCTGCTGATGGGAGCGGGGCTCCTGACCGGCTGCAGTGCAGGCGGCGGTGGAGGCGGCGCCGACGACGGCACCCTCACCCTGTGGCAGAACAGCACCACGGGCCCCGGCCAGGACTTCTGGACCAAGGCAGCTGCCGACTTCACGAAGGCGAACCCGGACGTCGCGATCGACGTCCAGACCGTGCAGAACGAGGACTTCGACAGCAAGCTGCAGACCGCCCTCAACTCGGGCGACGCCCCCGACGTGTTCCTGCAGCGCGGCGGCGGCAAGCTCCAGGCGATGGTCCAGGCCGGACAGGTCAAGGACATCACCGACGGCATCTCTGACGACGCCCGCGCCGACATCAGCGAGGGCACCTTCGGGGCCGGCTCGATCGACGGCAAGGTCTACTCGATGCCGATCGCGGTGCTGCCCGGCGGCTTCTGGTACAGCCAGGACGTCTTCGACGCGGCGGGCATCACGACGCCCCCGACGACGATCGACGAGCTCGACGACGCCGTCACCGCGCTGAAGGACTCGGGCACCCAGCCCGTCGCCCTCGGCGGCAAGGACGCCTGGCCCGCCGCGCACTGGTACTTCTTCTTCGCCCTGCGCGCCTGCAGCAGCGACACCCTGGAGCAGGCCGCGACCGACCGCGACTTCAGCGGCCCGTGCTGGGTCGACGCGGCGCAGGACCTCGCCGACTTCCGCGACACGGAGCCCTTCAACGAGGGCTTCCTCACCACCGCCGCGCAGCAGGGCGCCGGCAGCTCGGCCGGCCTCATCGCCAACAAGCAGGCCGGCATGGAGCTGATGGGCGCGTGGGACCCGGGCGTCATCGCCTCGCTCACCCCCGACGCGAAGCCGCTGCCCGACCTCGGCTGGTTCCCGTTCCCCGCGATCGACGGCGGCGACGGCGAGCCCGGCGCGATCATGGGCGGCGTCGACGGGTACTCGTGCTCGGCCGGCGCGCCCGACTCGTGTGTCGACTTCCTGAACTACCTGGCCACCCCCGACGTGCAGGAGGCGTACTACAAGGCCTTCAACGCGCCTCCGGTGAACACGGTGGCCCAGCAGGCCGTCACCGAGCCGTACCTGCAGGAGGTGCTGGCCGCCTACAACGACGCCCCGTTCGTCTCGCAGTGGCTCGACACCGTCTACGGCCTCAACGTCGGCAACGCGATGAACGTCGCCGTGGTCGACCTGCTCTCGGGCGACGGCACGCCGCAGGAGTTCGTGGACGCCGTCGACGCGGCCGCCAAGAAGGCGTAGGCCCCTCGTGAGCCTCCGCGAACCCCCCGTGCGGCCCGCCGCACCAGCCGGGGCTCACGCCACCGCCGGGGGCGAGGCAGTCGCCTCGCCCCCGGCGGCCTCCCGGGCCGTGTCCCGGCAGGGGCGTGGCGCCCGCGGCCTCGAGATCGCGCTGCTGGTCGGCCCGGCCCTCGTGGTCTTCCTGGCCTTCGTGGTCTTCCCGATCGTGATGGCCGCCTACTACGGCTTCTTCAGCTGGCAGGGCTTCGGCCCGCCGACCGACTTCGTCGGGTTCCGCAACTACCTGACGATCTTCCAGGACACGACGTTCCTCGACGCCCTGCGCCACAACGCCACGATCGTGGTGCTCTCGCTGGTGCTGCAGGGACCGGTCGCGATCGGCCTGGCCCTGCTGCTCAACCGCAAGCTGCGCGGGCAATCGCTGATCCGGGTGCTGATCTTCGTGCCCTACGTGATCAGCGAGGTCGTCGTCGGCACCGGCTGGAGCCTCATGCTCCAGGGCAGCGGCGCCGTCAACGACGTGCTGACGAAGGTCGGCCTCGGCGCCTTCACGCAGGACTGGCTCGCCGACCCGAGCATCGCCATCTGGACGCTGCTCGTCATCATCACCTGGAAGTACGTCGGCTTCGCCGTGATCCTGTTCCTCGCCGGCCTGCAGGGCGTGCCCGAGGAGCTCAGCGAGGCGGCGGCGATCGACGGCGCGAGCTGGTGGCAGATCCAGCGCCGCATCACGCTGCCGCTGCTCGGCCCGACGCTGCGCATCTGGGCGTTCCTGTCGATCATCGGCTCGCTGCAGCTGTTCGACCTCGTCTACATCATCTGGGGCCAGTACATCGCGGCCACCGCTGGCACCTCGACCATGGCGACGTACATGGTCGCCAACGGCCGCACCTCGGGCAGCTACGGCTACGGCAACGCCGTCGCCGTCGTGCTGTTCCTCATCTCGCTCGTCGTCGCCCTCGTCTACCAGCGCTTCGTGCTGCGGCGCGACACGGCCGGCGCCCTCACCACGTCAGGAGACGAGTCATGACCGCGAGCACCCTGCCCGCCCGCCCCCGCGGCGCGGCGGGCCCGGACGGCGGAGGCGCGGGCGCACCGACGCGCACGCCCCGGTCCCCGGCCGGCCGGCCGACCCGCAGGAGGCGCGGCATCGCCGACCCCGGACGCGGCGTCGCGTACGTGGTCGCGGCGGTCGTCATCGTGGCGATGCTCGCCCCCGTGGCGTTCATCGTGATCGGCGGCTTCCGCACCAACGCGCAGATCACGACCGACCCCTCCGGGTTCCCGAGCCCCTGGCAGGTCGGCAACTACCTCGACGTGCTGACCGGCGGCACCTTCTGGCGGCAGGTCGGCAACTCGCTGATCTCGGCCGGGGCCACCACGATCGGCACGGTCGCCCTGGGCCTCGCCGCGAGCTACGTGCTGGCGCGCTACCGGTTCGCCGGGCGCGGGGTGCTCTACGCGCTCTTCGCCGCCGGGCTGATGTTCCCGATGACCGTCGCCATCACGCCGCTCTACCTCGTGATCCGCGACCTGGGGCTGACGAACTCGCTGGCCGGGGTGATCCTGCCGCAGATCGCCTTCGCGCTGCCGACGACGATCATCATCCTCGTGCCGTTCCTGCGGGCGATCCCCGACGAGATCGAGGAGGCCGCGTTCATCGACGGCTGCAGCCGACTCGGCTTCTTCTTCCGGATGGTCGTGCGCCTGTCGCTGCCGGGGGTGATCACGGTCGGCATCCTCGCGTTCATCGGCGCGTGGAACTCGTACCTGCTGCCGCTGTTCATCCTCAACGACCCGTCGACGTTCACCCTGCCGCTCGGCGTGCAGGCGTTCTCGTCGCAGTACTCGGTCGACACGGCACGGGTGCTCGCCTTCACGGCGCTGTCGATGCTGCCCGCGCTGATCTTCTTCAGCCTGTTCGAGCGCCGCATCGTCGGCGGCCTGACGGGGGCGGTGAAGGGATGACCATCGAGATGCAGCACACCACCGGCCGGCACGGCGACGAGGGCCGAGCCGAGGAGGCGCGGGCCGCGACGAGCGCGACCGGTCTCGTCCTCAGCGACCGCGTCCGCCGCCTCCTCGACGACATGTCGCTCGACGAGAAGCTGGCCCAGCTCGTCGGGTGGTGGGTCGACCAGGGCGGCGGCGCCGTGGCGCCGATGCAGGGCGCGATGACCCCCAGCGACGACTACGGGGCGGCGACCGAGCACGGGCTGGGGCACCTGACCCGGGTCTACGGGACGCGGCCGGTCGACCCGGTGCAGCGCGCCTCCTGGCTGTGGGAGGAGCAGCGCCGGCTCCGCACCGAGACGCGCCTCGGCGTCCCGGCGATCGTGCACGAGGAGTGCCTGACGGGCCTGGCCGCCTGGCAGGCCGCGACGTTCCCGACGCCCCTCGCGTGGGGCGCCTCCTTCGATCCCGACCTCGTCGAGCGGATGGCGGCGCTGATCGGGGGCTCCATGCGCGAGCTCGGCGTGCACCAGGGCCTCGCGCCGGTGCTCGACGTGGTCCGCGACCCGCGGTGGGGGCGCGTCGACGAGTGCATCGCCGAGGACCCGTACGTCGTGGGCACCATCGGCACCGCGTACGTGCGCGGCCTCCAGTCGGCCGGGGTGCACGCCACGCTCAAGCACTTCGTCGGCTACTCGCTCTCGGACGCAGGCCGCAACCACGCCCCCGCGAACGTCGGCCCGCGCTACCTCGCCGACGTGCTGCTGCCGCCGTTCGAGATGGCCGTGCGCGACGGCGGGGTGCGGTCGGTGATGAACTCGTACGCCGAGGTCGACGGGGTGCCCGTCGGGTCGACGCCCGAGTACCTGACCGACCTGCTGCGCGGCGAGTGGGGCTTCGACGGCGTCGTCGTGTCCGACTACTTCGCGGTGGCGTTCCTCGAGGTCATGCACGCCGTCGCCGCCGACCGGGGAGAGGCCGCCGCGCTCGCCCTCGAGGCGGGCATCGACGTCGAGCTGCCCACGGGCGACGCCTACCTCGCGCCGCTCGCCGAGCGCGTGCGGGCCGGGCTGGTCGACGAGACGCTGGTCGACCTCGCGGTCGCCCGCGTCCTCACGGAGAAGGAGGAGCTCGGCCTGCTCGACGAGGCCGCCCTCGACGCCGCGGAGGCCGCGGGTCCGCCGACCGAGATCGACCTCGACAGTCCGGCGCACCGCGCGGTCGCGCGCCGCCTGGCCGACGAGTCGGTCGTGCTCCTCACGAACGACGGGGTCCTGCCGCTGGGCGGAGGCGCCGGGGCCCCTGGCACCGGCGCCGCTGCGTCCGCCGGCCCGGCGCGTGTCGCGCTGATCGGCCCGAACGCCGACAGCGCCGAGGCGCTGATGGGCTGCTACTCGTTCGTCAACCACGTGCTGGCGCACCACCCGGGGGTGCCCACGGGCATCGCGGTGCCGACCGTGGCGGAGGCGCTCCGCGAGGAGCTGCCCGCCTGCGAGCTCGTCGTCGTGCCCGGCTGCGAGGTCGAGGGCGCTCTCGACGCAGACGCCCGCTCGGGCATCGACGAGGCCGTCCGCGAGGCAGCCGCCTCCGACGTCGCCGTCGTCGTGGTCGGCGACCGCGCCGGGCTCTTCGGCCGCGGCACCGTCGGCGAGGGCAACGACGTCGAGAGCCTCGAGCTGCCGGGGCCGCAGCGCGACCTCGTGGAGGCGGTCGTCGCCTCCGGCACCCCGGTCGTGCTGGTCGTGCTCTCGGGCCGTCCCTACGCGATCGGCTGGGCCGTCTCGGGGTCGAGCGCCCCGGCGGCGGTCGTCCAGGCGTTCTTCCCGGGGGAGGAGGGCGGCCCCGCGATCGCCGGCGTGCTCTCGGGCAGCGTCGTGCCGTCGGGCCGGCTGCCCGTCTCGCTGCCGCGGTCGGCCGGCGCGCAGCCGTTCTCGTACCTGCACCCGCCGCTCGGCGGCCCGAGCGAGGTGACGAGCGCCGACAGCACCCCCGTGCTGCCGTTCGGCCACGGCCTCTCGTACACGACCTTCGAGCGGTCGGGGCTCGTCGTCGAGGCGGTCGACGGTGCGGCTGGTGCGGGTGGCGCGGACCGCGACGGCGCGTCGGGCCGACCGGGCGGCGTGCCCGCAGGAGGCGCGTTCACCGCGACCGTGACGGTGCGGAACACGGGCGGCCGGGCCGGTGCCGACGTGGTGCAGCTCTACGCGCACGACGTCGTCGCCTCCGTGACCCGTCCGGTCGCGCAGCTGCTGGGCTACGCCCGGGTCGAGCTCGAGCCGGGGCAGGAGGCGCGGGTGACGTTCCGCGTGCCGACGCAGCGCCTCGCGTTCAGCGACCGCCGGATGCGGCGCGTGGTCGAGCCCGGCGCCGTCGAGCTCTGGGTCGGTGCCTCGTGCGCCGTGCGCGAGACGGAGGCGGCGCTCACCATCACCGGGCCGGTGCACCTCGTCGGGCTCGACGACGCCCGCGTGGTCAGCGTCGAGGTCGAGCTGCGCTGAGCCCGGCCCTCCCGGGCCCGGCCCTCCCGGGCGCGGCCCGGCGGGCCCCGCCTCGCGCCGCACCCCTGATCGTGCAGCACACCCCCGGATCCGAGGGTGTGCTGCACGATCGGGGGTGTCGCGCGTGCCCGGCGCGAGCGACGTGCGGGCGAGCGCCGCGCCTCGCCGCGCCGCGCCTCGCGCTCAGCGCCGCGGCGGCGCCGTCGACGCGCGCACCGTCAGCGTCAGCGCGGGCCCGGGGCGGGACGCCAGGCGCTCCGACGACGCGAGCTGGTCGAGCAGCAGGCGGGTGGCGCGCTCGCCGAGCTCGACCGTGTCGCGGGTCAGGGTCGTGAGCGCCGGCCGGACGAGCTGGGCCATCACCGAGTCGTCGAAGGAGGCGACCGACAGGTCGCCGGGGACGTCCACGCCCATCTCGGCGGCGACCCCGAGACCGGAGACCGCGAGGACGTCGTTGTCGTAGACGATCACGCTCGGGCGCACCGGCAGCGAGAGCAGGCGCCGGGTCGCGTCGGCGGCCGCCGCGGCCGAGTAGTCGGTGGTGATCGTCTCGGCCATCTCGAGCCCCGCCGAGCGCGCGAACCCGACGAGGGCGGCCTGCCGGAGCGCCGTGTGCTCGAACTCGGCGCGGCCGGCGACGTGGGCGAACCGACGGTGGCCGAGCGCGTGCAGGTAGCCGAAGAGGGTGTCGGCCGCGGCGACGTCGTCGATCCAGACGGACGGGCCCGTGCCGGTGGTCGAGGGGTGCGACCCGATGACGACGAAAGGCATGCCGATCGACTCGAGCAGACGGAGGCGCGGGTCGTCCTCCCGGGGGTCGATCACGAGGACCCCGTCGACCCGGTGGCCGCTCCACCACTCGCGGTAGACCTCGACCTCCTCGTCGAGGTCGCGCGCCACGAGCAGGTTCAGCGCCACGTGCGAGGTGGGTGCGGAGCCGTCGCGGCCGCCGCCTCCTGCGCTCGTCAGCCCCAGCTGGATGCCCGAGATCAGGTCGCCGAAGAACGACTCGGTGCCGAGGGCCCGCGCGGGCCGGTTGAGGACGAAGCCGACCGCGTCGGCCCGGGCGCCGCTGAGGGCACGGGCGGCGGTGTGCGGCCGCCAGCCCAGCTCGGCCGCGATCGCCTTGATGCGGCTCCGGGTCTCGGCCGAGACGCCCGGGCGGTCGTTGAGGGCGAACGAGACGGCGCCGATCGAGACGCCGGCCCTGGCGGCGATGTCGCCGATGGTGGCGCGCCGGGGCTGGGTCACGGGCGGTCCTCCGGATCGGTCATGGGCTCATCATGCAGGACGAGGGCTTGACTATAGCGCTTTAGTGCAGCACGATGACGACACCGGCACGCGATGGAGCTCGACCGGGCTCCGTCGCCTGTACCGCTTCAGCGCCTCACCGCACGACCGCGAACGAAGGAGTCCGACGTCATGCAGATCATCTCCACCCCCACCTCCCGACGCTTCCCTGCCCCCGGCAGGCGACCCGCACTCGTCGTCGCGGCCGTCGCCGCCGCGTCCGCGCTCGTCCTCTCCGGTTGCTCCGGGGGTGCCGGCGGCGCCGCGAGCGGCGACGTCGACGGGCCCGTCGACGGCACCATCACGGTGCAGACCTGGTCGCTGACGCCCACCTACACGGACTACCTCGAGGGCGTCGCCACGGCGTTCGAGGAGGCCAACCCCGGCACCGAGGTGAAGCTCGTCGACCAGCCGGGCGACGGCTACGCCGAGAAGGTGCTGAGCCAGGCCAGCTCGGGCACGCTGCCCGACGTGGTCAACCTGCCGCCCGACATCGCGCTGCCGCTCGCGAAGCGCGGGTTCCTCTACGACATCTCGCAGGCGGACGACTCCCTCGACGACACCTACGTCCCGGGAGCGCTCGACGCCTACGAGTACAACGGCGTCGACGGGGTCTACGGCTACCCCTGGTACCTCAACACCGACGTCAACTACTGGAACGCCGTCCGGATGGACGCCTGCGGCCTCGACTCCACGACGGTGCCCGCCGACACCGACGAGCTCTTCACCCAGGCCGCCACGATGCACGAGGCCTGCCCCGACGACTACCTGATGAGCCGCAAGCCCGGCCTCAGCGACTTCAGCCTCGCCGGCGCCCAGGTCGTCAGCGACGACGGCTCGGAGTTCGTGTTCGCCGACGACGACGCCTCGGCCGACCTGATCGACCGGTACGCGAAGGCGTACCAGCAGGGCTATCTGCCCCCGTCGGTGCTCACCAGCGAGTACCTCGGCAACTCCACGCTGTTCACCCAGGCCAAGGTGGCCTGGACGACGGGAGGCGCGTCGTCGCTGAGCGACTTCGTCACGAACAACCCCAGCCTCGAGGGCCAGGTCGTCGTGTCGCCCGCGCTCGACACCCCGCCGCTCTACGTGCAGGGGCTGAGCGTCTCGGCGAAGAGCAAGGAGCTCGCGACGGCCACCGCGTTCGCCGCGTTCATGACGAACGAGGAGAACCAGAACGCCTTCGGCCACATCGTCAACGTGTTCCCGTCGACGACCGCGTCGGCGTCCGACCCGTACTTCTCCGAGGACGACGGCACGGTCGACGGCAAGGCGAGGGCGCTCGCCTTCGAGTCGCTGAAGACGGCGGAGAACCTCTCGCCGGTCGAGGCCAACTCGGCGATGACGCAGTTCCTCGACCAGCAGATCGCGCTGGCGATGAAGGGCGACGTCACGGCCCAGGAGGCGCTCGACACCGCCCAGCAGAAGATGAACCAGCTCCTGGCCAACGGCTAGCCGGAGCAGGTCGTCATGAGAGCGAACCGCTGGTTCACCCCCTGGCTGCTGGTCGGGCCGGCCCTGCTGTGGCTGCTGGTCTTCAGCCTCTGGCCGTCGATCAACACCGTCAGGTTGTCGTTCACGAACGCGAGCCCCCTCGGGGGAGTGACGGACTTCGTCGGGCTGCAGAACTTCGAGACCCTGCTGGGCGACCCGCAGGTCTGGCTGGCGCTGCTCAACAGCGTCGTCTACATGGCGGTCTGCCTGCCGTTGCTGACGCTGCTGCCGTTGTTCATCGCGACCCTCGTCGAGAAGAACATGCCGGGCATCGCGTTCTTCCGCACGGCCTTCTACACGCCGGTCATCGCGTCGGCGGTCGTCGTCGGCCTCATCTGGACCTGGATCCTCGACGACCGCGGAATCATCAACGAGATGGCGCAGGCCCTGCAGGTGATCCAGGGCCCGCTGCCCTTCCTGACCGACCGGTGGCTGCTGCTCTTCAGCGCCATCAGCCTCACGGTCTGGAAGGGGCTCGGGTACTACATGATCATCTACCTGGCCGCCCTCGGGAACGTGGGCAAAGAACTACACGAGGCCGCGGCGATCGACGGGGCCGGGGCGATCCGGCGCTTCTTCAGCGTCACCGTGCCCGGCGTGCGGGGCGCGATGACCCTGATCGCCATCCTCGTCTGCGTCTCGGCGCTCCGGGTGTTCTCCGAGCTGTTCATCCTCACGAACGGCACCGGGGGGCCCGGCGGCCAGGTGCAGTCGCTGGTCATGCTCATCCAGCAGTACGCCCGCGGCTTCACCGGCAACCTGGGCTACGCCTCCGCGCTCAGCCTGCTGCTCTTCGTCGTCACGCTCGTGCCGATGATCGCCCTCGCCCGCATCAACAGCAAGGCAGACCGATGAGCACGACGACGACCACGCCCGAGCCCGTGCTCGACGGCGCCCGGGGCGCTGCCGCCCCGAGCCCCGACGGCGTCCCGCCCCGGCAGCCACGAGGCCGTCGGCGACGACGCGGCATCGACTCGATGGGGGTCGGCGAGCGTATGCTCCGCTACGCCCTGCTGCTCTTCGTGCTGGTCATCTGCATCGGCCCGTTCCTGTGGCAGTTCTCCACCTCGCTCAAGGGCAGCGGCGAGGACATCTACACGCGGTCGCCGAGCTTCGTCCCGTCGCAGCCGACCATCGAGAACTACCTCAAGGTCGCCGACGCGATCCCCGTCTTCAGCTACATCGGCAACTCGCTGGTCGTGGCGGCGATCGACGTCGGCGGCAACGTCGTCTTCGCGACGCTCGCCGGCTTCGCGATCGCGCGGCTGCGGTTCAAGGGGCGGGGCATCGTGCTCGGGCTGTTCCTGGCGACCCTGGTGCTGCCCGGGGAGGTGACGATCGTGTCGCAGTTCCTCACGATCCGCGACCTCGGCCTCGCCGACACCCTCGTGGGCGTCGCGCTGCCGGGCATGATCGCCGCCCTCAACGTGCTGCTGATGTTCAACGCGTTCCGACAGATCCCCGACGAGATCGACCAGGCGGCGGTGATGGACGGCGCGAACGCCTGGCAGCGCCTCCGCCTCATCGCGCTGCCCGCCGTCCGCGGCACGATCGCGGTGGTCGCGATCTTCTCCTTCATCGGCGCCTGGGACGACTTCCTCTGGCCGCTGATCGTGCTGACGACGCCCGACAACTTCACCCTGACGATCGGCCTGCAGTACCTCGCCGGCACCTTCAGCAACGACCAGCGGCTCATCGCCGCCGGCACGATGATCGCGTTCATCCCGATCGCGATCGTCTTCGCGGTGCTGCAGCGCTTCTTCTTCAAGGGACTCGAAGAGGGAGGCGTGAAGGGCTGATGCGGTTCGGGGTCAACTACACGCCCTCCCAGGGCTGGTTCCACTCGTGGCTCGACTTCGACGTCGACGCCGTCGCCCGCGACCTCGAGCAGATCGCGTCGCTCGGTGTCGACCACGTCCGGGTGTTCCCGGTGTGGCCGCTCGTCCAGCCGAACCGCACGCTGATCCGGCAGCGCGGGCTCGACGACGTCGCGACGGTCGTCGACCTGGCCGCCGCCGCCGGGCTCGACGCCAGCGTCGACGCCGTGCAGGGGCACCTGTCGAGCTTCGACTTCGTGCCGTCGTGGCTCGAGAGCTGGCACCGGCGCAACCTCTTCACCGACCCGGACGTCGTCGCCTCCACGGCCGACTACGTCCGCGCCCTCGCCCGCACGGTCGGCGGCCGCGACTCCCTGCTCGGCGTCACGATCGGCAACGAGCTGAACCAGTTCGCCGGACCGCCGCACCCGGCGCCGCACCGGATCGACGCCCGAGAGGCGTCGGCCTGGCTCGAGACGATGACGACCGCGGCGCGCACCGGCCTGCAGGAGGCGGGCGGCGCCTCCTCGGGTCGGGTCGCGTCGGTCACCCACGCGATGTACGACGCCGCCTGGTACGACGACCGGCAGCCCTTCGAGCCGGCCCACGCCGCCGACCACGGCGACCTCACGGTGACGCACTCGTGGGTGTTCAACGGGGCGGCACAGCTCGCAGGCCCGCTCGGCCCCGGCTCGGCGCGGCACGCCGAGTACCTGGTCCAGCTGGCCGCGGCGTGGAACCGAGACGCGTCGCGACCGAACTGGCTGCAGGAGGTGGGCTCGCCGACCAACGTCGTGCCCGCCGCCGACGGCCCCGACTTCGTCGAGGCCACCCTGCGGCACGCGGCCGACGCCCCGGGCGTCTGGGGCGTGACCTGGTGGTGCTCGCACGACGTGTCCCGCACGCTCAGCGACTTCCCCGACCTCGAGCACGACCTGGGGCTCTTCACGGCCGACGGGGTGCTCAAGCCGACCGGGCGCCGGTTCGCCGAGGTCGCCGCCGAGCTGAGGGGTCGGCAGGCGCCCGTCCCCGCGCCGGACGCGCTGGTGCTCGACGACGTCGGCCCCGACGGCTCCGCCGAGCCCGGGCACCGGGCCTCCTGCGCCCCCGGCGGGGCGTTCTCGTCCGCCTGGCTGCGCCTGGCCGAGAGCACGGGGCGGGGGCCCCAGGTGGTGCTGGCGTCCCGGCTCGGCGACCAGCGCCTCCTCGAGGCGAGGGGAGTGCGGACCCTCCACAGGACGACTGAGCGCGGATCCGTCCCCTTGGCGGTCGCGCACCCCGCCACGCTGCGGTGAGCTGTGGTCTGCTGGAGCCGACCGCCGGGACCGCGCGGGACGCCCAGACCGCCCTGACCGCCTGGACTGCCTTGACCGATCGACCGACCCTCATGCGCTGACCGACCCTCGTGAACTGACCGACCGAACGACCGAGAACCGACCGCCCCCGACCTGCCGGCCACCCGGCGAGAGGCCACCATGCACGACGACATCCCCCTGACCACCGGACGCGCCCGCCGGGTGCTCGACGAGCGCATCGTGCCGGCCGTGCACGCGACGTCGGTGCCGCTCGAGGTCGCCTGGCACGTGCTGCCGGGCGAACCGGTGCCGCCGACCGAGGGGCTCGCGCTCGACTACGAGCCCTACGAGGTCGGCACCCCGTGGGGCGCCGCCTGGGGCACGACCTGGTTCCGGCTGCGGGGCACCGTCCCGGCCGAGTGGGCCGGCCGCCGGGTCGAGGCCGTCGTCGACCTCGGCTTCGACGTCAACATGCCCGGGTTCCAGTGCGAGGGCCTCGTCTACCGCGCCGACGGCACGCCGGTGAAGTCGATCAACCCGCGTAACCAGTGGGTGCTCGTCAGCGAGGAGGCGGAGGCCGGCGACGAGGTCGAGTGGTTCGTCGAGTGCGCGTCGAACCCGGTGCTGCTCGACTACCACCCCTTCCTGCCGACCGACGAGGGCGACGTGCAGACGTCGTCGCCGCGACCGCTCTACACGAGCCGTCGCATGGACCTCGCGCTGTTCGAGTCCGAGCTGCACGAGCTGGCGCTCGACGTCGAGGTGCTGCTCGAGCTGCAGGCCGAGCTGCCGCAGGGGCCGCGGCGCATGCGCGTCCTCCAGGCCCTCGACGACGCCCTCGACGCGCTCGACCTGCAGCACCTCGCCGAGACGGCCCCGGACGCACGGGCCGCCCTGGCGCCGGCCCTCGCCTCGCCCGCCGAGGCGTCGGCGCACCGGATCTCGGCGGTCGGGCACGCGCACATCGACTCGGCCTGGCTCTGGCCGGTGCGCGAGACGATCCGCAAGGTGGCCCGCACCGCGTCGTCGGTGACCGAGCTGATCGACCAGACCGACGACTTCGTCTACGGCATGTCGAGCGCCCAGCAGTACGCCTGGGTGAAGGAGCACCGGCCCGAGGTGTGGGCGCGCGTCGTCGCCGCCGTCGAGGCCGGCAGGTTCCTGCCGCTCGGCGGCATGTGGGTCGAGTCCGACACGGTCATGCCCGCGGGCGAGTCGATCGTGCGGCAGTTCTCGCAGGGCCAGCGCTTCTTCGAGCGCGAGTTCGGCATCCGCCCCGCCGGGGTCTGGCTGCCCGACAGCTTCGGGTACTCGCCGGCCCTGCCGCAGCTGATGAACCGCGCCGGGTTCCGGTGGTTCTTCACCCAGAAGATCTCGTGGAACCAGGTCAACAAGTTCCCCCACCACACCTTCGAGTGGGAGGGGATCGACGGGTCGCGCACGTTCTCGCACTTCCCGTCGATGGACACCTACAACTCGCAGCTGTCCGGCGCCGAGGTCGCCAAGGCGTCGGTCCAGTTCCGCGAGAACCGGCTCGCCAGCGGGTCGATCGCGCCGGTGGGCTGGGGCGACGGCGGAGGGGGGACCACTCGCGAGATGACGGGCAAGGCCGCCCGCCTGGCCGACCTCGAGGGCAGCGCGCGGGTGGCCTGGGAACACCCGGACGTGTTCTTCGAGCGGGCGAGGGGCGAGCTGGTCGACCCGCCCGTCTGGGTCGGCGAGCTGTACCTCGAGCTGCACCGGGCGACCCTGACCTCGCAGCACCGGACCAAGCAGGGCAACCGACGCACGGAGCACCTCCTCGTCGAGGCCGAGCTGTGGGCGACCGCCGCCGCGGTGCGCACCGGTGCCGACTACCCGTACGACGAGCTCGACGCGTTGTGGCAGACCGTGCTGCTGCACCAGTTCCACGACATCCTGCCGGGCACGTCGATCGCCTGGGTGCACCGCGAGGCCGTGGCGGAGTACGCCCGCGTCGAGGCCGCGGCCCGGGCGATCGTCGAGCGGTCGCAGGCCGCCCTCGTCGGCGAGGGCGACCTCGAGATCGAGGTCAACTCGTCGCCGGTCGCCCGGGACGGGGTCGCCGCCTTCTCGGCCCGCGTGGTCGAGCCGCGCGACGTGCCGGCGGTCGGGCTCGAGGCCCGCGAGGGCGGCGGCCACGTGCTCACCAACGAGCTGGTCCGCGTCGAGGTGGACGCGCAGGGGCTCGTCGTCTCGGCGGTCGACCTCACGACCGGACGCGACGCCGTCGCGCCCGGCCAGGTCGCCGGCCTGCTGCAGCTGCACCAGGACTTCCCCAACATGTGGGACGCGTGGGACGTCGACCGCTACTACCGCAACAAGGTCGTCGACCTGCGCGAGCTCGACGGCATGGAGGCGCAGGTCGACGAGACCGGCACGGCCCGCGTCGTCGTCCGGCGCTCGTTCTCGGCGTCGTCCGTCGTGCAGACCCTGACCCTCGCACCGGGTCGTCGCACCCTCGAGTGGGCGCAGCAGACCGAGTGGCACGAGACCGAGAAGTTCCTCAAGGTCGCGTTCCCGCTCGACGTCCGCGCCGAGCACACGACCGCCGAGACGCAGTTCGGCGCCGTCCGGCGGCCCACCCACGTAAACACCTCGTGGGAGGCGGCGAAGTTCGAGACCTCGATGCACCGCTTCGTGCTGGTCGACGAGCCCGGCTTCGGCGTCGCCCTCGTCAACGACTCGAGCTACGGCTTCGACACCACCCGGGACAGCGCCGACGGGGCCGTCAGCACCACCGTCCGCCTGTCGCTGCTCCGGGCACCGAGGTTCCCCGACCCGGCGACGGACCAGGGCACGCAGACGCACCGCTTCGGCCTCGTGATCGGCACCGATCTCGCCGGCGCGACGGCGGAGGGGCTCTGGATGAACGTCGACCGGACGACGACGACGGGAGCGCGGGACGTCGAGCCCCTCGTGTCGGCGTCGGAGGGCGTCCTCGTGTCGAGCGTCAAGCTCGCCGACGACCGGTCGGGCGACCTGGTCGTCCGGCTCTGGGAGCCGATCGGCCGCCGTGTCCGGGCGACCGTCCGGGTCGACGCCGAGGTCACCGGCGTGCAGACCGTCTCGTTGCTCGAGGAGGTGCTGCCCGGTGCCGGCGACGGTGCCCCTGCCGAGGTGGTCGAGCTCGGGGCGGGAGGGGCCGTCGAGCTGGCCCTCGGCGGCTTCGAGGTGCGGACCCTGCGCTTCGGGCTCGCACGCGCATGACGGGCTCCGGCCGGCCGGCCGGCGTCGTCGAGCTCGGCCTCCTCCGACGCGACGGAGGCCCGTCGGCGCCGGTCGCCGCGAGGGCGGGCATCGGCGCGACGTCGCTCGAGGCCTGGCGCCTCGACGTCGTCGCCGGTGACGGGCTCGTGCGGGCCGACCTCCCCGTCGCGACCGGGCACCCCGTCGGCGAGCTCGACCAGCTGAGCTGGCAGATCTGCCCCGTCGGGGCCGACGCGCCCTTCGACAGCCTCTGGGACGCGACGGCGGCTGCCGTCGACGTCCAGTTCGACGACGGCGCCTGGCTCAGCGAGGTGCCGGAGGCGGTCGACCAGTACGGGGGGCGGCTCGGCCCCGACGACCAGGCCGCCGCCGAGCGCCTCTGGGTCGACCAGTGGAACCTCCGCACCGTCGACCTCGGCGCGTGCGTCGGCCGCGTCGTCGAGCGGGTCGTCGTGACGGCCAGGGCGTCCGCGACGCGTGACCTCGTCCTCTTCGTGGACGCCGTCGGGATCGCACCGCGTCCCGCCGACCCGACCACGCCCCTCGACCACGTGCGCACCACCCGGGGCACGCAGTCCTCCGGCCGGTTCTCGCGCGGCAACACGGCACCGCTCGTCTCGGTGCCGCACGGCGGCGTGCTCGGCCTGCCGACGACCGACGCGACGAAGTCCGACTGGCCTTACTCGTGGCACGAGCACAACCGGGCGAGCGACAACCGGCCGACGGTCCAGGCCTTCTCCACGTCGCACCTGCCGAGCCCCTGGATGGGCGACCGCGGAGTGTTCCAGGTCATGCCGAGCCCTTCTGTGCGGCCGGACGTCTCGCCCGAGGGACGGGCCCTCGGCTTCGACCACGCGGACGAGGTCGACCGACCGCACCTCTACCGGGTCCGGCTCGACGGGGGAGTTGACGCGGCGCTCACGGCCGGCGAGTTCGCGCTCGGCATGCGGTTCGGCTTCGAGGGCGCGACGGGCTCGGTCGTCCTGGATCACCACGGCTCGGTCGCCGACGTGTCGCTGGCCCGCGAGGGCGACGAGCTGGTCGTCGACCTCGTCCTCGACGACCGGTCGGAGACGCCGCCGCACTTCGTGCACCTGCGCGTCGGGCGCGTGTCCGACGACGACCTGCACGAGCACCTGGCCCCCCGGCGCGGGCGGCTGCGCGGCTGGGTCGTCGTCGACGCCTCCTCGGGTCCGGTCGACGTGCTGCTGGGCATCTCGACGGTCGGCCGCGACGAGGCCAGGGCGAACCTGGCGGCGGCGGGCGGATTCGACGCGATGGCGGCCGAGGCCGAGCGGCGCTGGTCCGAGGCGCTCGACACGGTCGAGGTGCACGGCGCGACGCTCGACCAGCGGGTGTCGCTGTACAGCGGGCTCGCACGGCTGTTCTCGTTCCCGACCCGGCACGGTGAGTCGCCGGCGGGCGGGCCGGCGCGGTCGCGCAGCCCGTACGGCAGCGTGCTGTCCTCGCCGATCCGCGACTCCGCAGCCGGCACCGAGGCCGGTGCCGGGGGAGGCGCCGTCGCCGCCGCCGAGGTCGTCGTCGGGCCGTACTCGTCGACGAACGGCTTCTGGGACACCTACCGTACCGCGTGGCCCCTGCTCGGCCTGCTCACGCCGTCGTCGGCGGGCGCTCTCGCCCAGGGCTTCGTGCAGCACCACCTCGACGGCGGCTGGACCCCGCGCTGGAGCGCGCCCGGCGCCGAGGACGTCATGACCGGCACGACCAGCGACACCGTCTTCGCCGACCTGCTCGTCAAGGGCGTCCCGGGCCTCGACCTCGAGCAGGCCTACGCGAGCGCCGTCACCAACGCGACCGTGCCTCCCACCGACCCTCGGGTAGGCCGCAAGGGACTGCACCCGGGGCTGTTCCGCGGCTGGGTCGACACGGACACCCCCGAGGGCATGTCGTGGACCCTCGACGCCGCGATCAACGACTGGTCGACCTCGCAGCTGGCCGCCCTCGTCGCCGCACGGCACGAGCCGGGCACGCCCGAGCACGACCGTGCCGGCGTCGAGGCGGAGTGGTTCGCCCGGCGATCGGCCCAGTACCGGACCGTCTTCGACCGTGCTCGGGGCTTCTTCGTCGGTCGTCGCCCCGACGGCTCGTGGCGCGTGCCCGCCGACCGGTTCGACCCGGCCGAGTGGGGCCACGACTACACCGAGACCAACGCGTGGGGGACGGCGTTCACCGTGCCGCACGACGGGGCCGGCCTCGCCGAGCTGCACGGCGGGGAGGAGGCGCTCGGCGCCGCCCTCGACCGTTTCTTCACCGTGCCCGAGACGGGAGCGACCGAGCTGTCGGGCTCGTACGGCTTCGCCATCCACGAGATGACGGAGGCGCGCGACGTCCGCCGGGGCATGCTCGGCCTCTCGAACCAGCCGGCCCACCACATCCCTTTCATGTACTCGTTCGCCGGGCGGCACGACGACGCGCACCGCGTCGTCCGGGACGCGCTCGACCGACTGTTCGTGGGCTCCGACCTCGGCCAGGGCTACCCGGGCGACGAGGACAACGGCGAGATGAGCGCGTGGTGGATCTTCGCCACCATCGGCCTCTACCCGCTCGTGCCGGCCTCGGGCAGCTACCTGTTGCTGCCCCCCGCGGTCGAGCGCACCGTGCTGCGGCCGCGGGGCGGCCTGCCGATCACGCTGGTCGTGACGAACCCGGACGAGGGCGGACGCTACATCCGGCGGGTGCTGGTCGACGGCGTCGAGTGGCACGACGTCTCGATCGACCACGCACGTCTCGTGGCCGGTGCCACGGTCGAGTTCGAGCTGTCGGCGACGCCGTGCGGGTGGGCAGCCGGGTCGAGGCCGTTCTCCGCGTCGGAGCAGCACGGGCACCGGCGGGCGATCCGCGACGCCACGGCGGGCGCACGAGTCTCGGGCGTCCGGCACGCCGCCGCACTCGTCGACGACGAGGCGGCACGGGCCGTGCGCGTCGGTGCCGGACGGGCCGTCGAGATCCAGTTCGTCGCCCCGGTCGAGGCCCTCGGCCTCTACACGGTGACCGTGGCCGAGCCGGGACGCTTCTCGTGGGACGTCGAGGCGCTTGCCGACGGGGGAGCGCCGTCGGCGGAGGCCGAGGTCGACCGCCGTCGCGACGAGGTGTTCGACCGGCCGGGGCAGACGCGGGTGTTCCGAGCAGGGGCGGGCTCTGCCGTCGACGTGGCCGCCGCGACAGGCGCGGACGCAGCGACCGGTGCGCCCGTCGCCAGGGCGACGCACGGAGTGAGGCTGACCGCGGTGCGCGACCTCCGCCTCCTGCAGGTCGAGGTGCTGGGCTGAGGTGACCACGGCGCTCTCGGGCCCCGTTGACTAAAGCGTTTAAGTCGTGGAGTGTCGAGGCAGCGGTCGACATCCGCGACCGCTGCACCGCTCGACGAGGAGTGACATGCACGAGAACGAGAAGCACGAGAACGCGCAGCACCACGACGCCGTGGGCCACCGGCGCCGTCGGGGGAGGGCAGCCCGGCGGCTGCTCGCCGCCGTGGCGGTCGCCGTCGTCGCGGTCCCCGCGGCCGTCACCGGTGCGGCGGCGGCCTCCGCCGAGGGTGCGAGCACGACCGGGGCCCAGGCCTCGGTCGACGGCGGGCCGACGAGCATCGCCTACGTCGAGGTCAACGACGAGGACCTCAGCAACGTCGGCCGCTACACGCTGGAGGACGGGTCGAACGCCTTCGACGTCGCCATCATCTTCGCGGCGAACATCGACTACGACGGGACGGAGGCGGTCCTGTCGCTGAACGAGCGGGTGCAGGCCACCCTCGACGACGCCGAGAACCAGATCAGGCCGCTGCAGGCCAAGGGCATCGACGTGTCGTTGTCGGTGCTCGGCAACCACCAGGGCGCGGGCATCGCGAACTTCACGTCGCCGGAGGCGGCGGCCGACTTCGCGGCGCAGGTCGCGGACGTCGTCGAGCGGTACGGCCTCGACGGGGTCGACCTCGACGACGAGTACTCCGACTACGGGGTCGGCGGCACCCCGCAGCCGAACGGCCAGTCCGCAGGCTGGTTGATCTCGGCCCTCCGTGCCGAGCTGCCCGACGCCGTGCTGTCGTTCTACGACATCGGCCCGGCGTCGGACAGCCTGGCGACCACCGACCCCGCCGTGAACGCCCAGCTCGACTACGCCTGGAACCCCTACTACGGCAGCTGGCGCGTTCCCGCCATCCCCGGCCTCGGCAAGCAGCAGCTCTCGCCCGCGGCGGTCGACATCCAGGCGACGTCGGCGAGCACGGCCGCAGCGCTCGCGCAGCGGACGGTCGACGAGGGCTACGGCGTGTTCCTCACGTACAGCCTGCCCGGCGGCGACCGCAGCGCGTTCGTCTCGAGCTTCACGCAGCCGCTCTACGGGCAGGACGCGCTCTACCGCTGAGCCGGGGGCGGCAGGTCGCGCCGGATCGTGCAGAATACGATCTACCGACCTGAAAGGACATGACATGTCACCCTCCACCACCCTCCGCGCCGTGAACGACCTGCCGACGGCGCCTGCCGTGCTCGCCGACTCGACCGTGATCCTCGTCGACTACCAGGTCACCTACACGACGGGCGTCATGGAGCTCGAGGGCTGGGAGCCGGCCCTCGACGCCGCGGCCGACCTCCTCGCCCGCGCCCGGGCAGCGGGCTCGACGGTCGTCCACGTCGTCCACGACGGCGGCTCGGGCACGCCGTACGACATCAGCGCTCCGATCGGCCAGGTGCACGAGCGCGTCGCACCGATCGACGGGGAGGCGGTGGTCGTCAAGAACGCGCCGAACGCCTTCGTGGGCACCGACCTCGGCGACCTCGTCGACGCGGCGGGGCACGCCGACGTCGTCGTCGCCGGCTTCATGACGCACATGTGCGTCACCTTCACCGCCGAGGGGGCTTTCCTCCGCGGCAGCAGGCCGACCGTCGTCGCCGACGCCTCGGCCACGCGACCGCTGCCCGGCGTCGACGGGCCGGTGGCGGCGCGCGACCTGCACCGTGCCGCCCTCGCGACGATCAGCGATCTCTACGCCGTCGTCGTGCCGACCGCCGCCGAGCTCGGCTGAGCTCGACCCCCTTCACCGCACCGCGCCACACCCCGGAACCCGCACCACCCCGAGCGATCAGGGTGTCGTGCGGGTTCCGGGGTGCGTCGGACACCGCTACGCGCGGGTGCGGGCCGCCGTCACGAGGGCGTCGACCACGACGAACAGCACGAGCCCGAGGCCGACCATCGGCAGGAACAGCCCCACCACGAGGCCGACGGTGACGACCGCGACGAGCCCCTGCCACGGGGCGCGGACGAGGGCGCCTGCGGGAGCAGGACGTCCGGCACGGAGGCGGCCCGCGCCTCCTGCAGGGCCTCGCCGCCACCACATCAGGTACCCGAACACGACCATCGCGGCGACCCCGAGGGCCGTGACGACCAGGAGGAGCTGGTTCGGCAGGCCGAACATGGTGCCCATGTGCGTGTCCACGCCCCAGCGGGCCAGCTTCGCCATCAGCGGGTGGTCGGCGAAGTCGGTCCGGTCGACGACGGCGAGCGTGGTGCCGTCGACCGCCGTGGAGTCGACCTGGGTCGGCCAGCTCCGCTTGATCTCGGTCACGGTCCAGGCGCTGTCCGCGTCGGCGGGCGGCTTGATCTCGACCAGGCCGGTGTCGACGTTCACCGTGCGCGCGACGGCGAGCACGTCGTCGAACCGGGCCGGGTCGACGTCGGAGACGCCGGCGGCGGCCGCTCCGTGGTGACCGGCGTGGGGGTCGGCCGCGACGTCCGCGGCGTCGGGGGCAGCGCCTCCTGCGGTGCCGGTGGCCTCGGCCGGCAGGGCGGTGTCGAGCGTGGGGGCGGTCCAGCTGAGCGCGGCGCGCAGCGCGGTGACGTTGTCGCCGGCGTGCTGCGACCAGGTGATGCCCGTCGCCGAGAGGAACAGCGCGCCGACCGTCAGCACGACGCCGACGGACGCGTGCCAGGAGAACAGTCGACGCAGGCCCGTCGCGCGCAGGTCGGGCCGCACGAGGTCGCGCCGCGCTCGTGCTCGGGCCTGCCCTGGTCCGCGAGCCCGCAGACGGCGGGCGATCCAGAGGCCCAGGCCCGCCAGCACGACGACGCCCAGCCAGCTGGCGGCGAGCTCGCTGTACAGGCGGCCGACGTCGCCGAGCCCGAGGCTGCGGTGCAGGTCGGAGATCGTCGTCCGCAGCGGCAGCGACCCGCTCGTGCCGTAGACGGGCAGGTCGCCGCGGATCTCCGCCGTCGCAGGGTCGACGAAGATCGCCCGGGTCTGGCTCTCGATCAGGTCGTCGCCGGCGAACAGGACGCGTGTGGTGTCGCCCGGCTCGGGTGCGGGACGCACGGCGACGAGCTCGCCGCCGTCGCCGACGACCCGCTCGGCCGCCTCGACCTGGTCGGCGAGCGACAGCGCCGGCCCGGTGCCCGGAGCCGTCAGCTCGTCGGCGTAGACGACCCGCTCGAGCGTCGGCGCGAGCGCGTAGGCCGCGCCGGTCAGGGCCGCGACGAGGATGAACGGCCCCACCACGATCGCCGCCCAGAAGTGCAGGCGCAGCAGCAGCGGGCCGAGCCAGCTGCCGATCCCGCCGGGTGCGCGGGGCTCGCGAGCGGGGGTGCTGTCCTCCGCCCGGGCTGTTCCGTCTCGTGACGGATCGACCGGCGGCGTGCGTGGTGCATCTGCTGATCCGTCTCGTGACGGATCAGCGGGAGCGGGGGCAGGAGGGGCGCTCGCGCTCATCGGCCGGCCTCCGCAGCGCGGCGGCGCAGCGTCGTCGTGAGCAGGACGAGCCCGACCACTCCCACGACGAGGGCACCCACGGCGAGGGCCCTGGCCGTCTCGTCGACGGGAGCAGGTGCCGAGGAGGCGGCCAGCGCCTCCTGCGAGCCGGTCGCGTCGTCGGTGCTGCCGCCCGCTCCGCCGCCGTCGGCGTCGGTCAGGGTCACGAACGGCGCCGGCGACGCGGGCTCCGCGTCGGAGCCCGGCTCGGCGACCTCGACCCAGTCGTACGAGCCGACCTCGCAGGTCTGCACGGCGGGGAACGCGACGAGGTCGCCCGCCTCGCCCCCGACCGGGAGCAGGGCCGAGACGGCGACCGTGTCGCGGAGGCCGTCAGGGAGGGCGGAGCCCGGGTCGGCCGTCCAGGTGACCGTGGTGCCGGTGCCGGTGCCGGTGCTCGTGCTCGGGTCGGCCGGCACCTCGGTGACCGACCAGCCGGGCTTGATCGTCGGCGTCACGGCCTGGACCTCGGCGGGGAACGTGACGGCGAGGGAGGTGGTGGGGGAGCCCTCGCAGCCGTGCCCGACCGCGAAGGTCAGCACGCTGAGCGCCGCGGGCGCGGTCGACGAGGCCTCGAGCTCGACGTGGGCCTGGGCCGTGAGGGGCGTGGCGACGGCGAGGGCGAGCCCCGCGGCGGACGCGACGACGGTGCCGACGACGAGGGTGCGGGCAGGGGAGGTGGTGCGGGCGCGTGGGCGCATGGAGTGTCCTTCGGGCAGGCGGGGCGGACCCCGCGGCGACAGGGGAGGCCGTCCGGGCCGGACCGGCGGGAGCGGTCGGGCACGCACGACGCCGCGCCCGCCGTCAGGAGGCGTGCGCGGCTCTAGGTCGTCGCCGGCGCGGGCGGCCCGCGCAGGGCTCGCGTGGTCGCGAGCAGCAGGGTGACGAGCGGTCGCGGGGCGCGCTCGACGCGCACGGCGCCGCGCGGCCGGTGCGGCACGACGAGCGCCGTCACGCGGACGACGAGCCGCACGAGCACCAGCCCCAGCGCGCGGACGAGCTGCCGCACGGCCGACGTCCCCACGCGGAGCGACGCGATCGTCACGAGGCCGGCCACGACGTGCGCGCCGACCATGCTGCCGTCGTGGGATCCGGCGGCGAGCTCGGGCAGCACGGCGGCTCCGGGGAGGTGGTGGCCGGCGTGCGTGCCGCCCGCGCCTCCTGCGCCCTGGTCGTCGGTCATCGGGGCCATGCCGCCCGCGAGCGTGAAGACGGCGTGCAGCAGGCCCTGGGTCGCGGCGACGGCGACGACGAGCCGGGGCAGCGTCACGCGGCGGCCGCCGAGCGCGAAGCAGACGAGCACGCTGACGACGACGGCGGTGCCGAGCAGCAGCGCGGGCGGGAACGTGCCGCCGCCGAGGGCGTGCGCGGCGGCCGTGACGAGGGTGCTGACGCCCGCGGACAGGGCGGCGCGCAGCATGCGCTGCCGGCGTGCGTCCACGGGGGCCTCCTGGGGGTCGGGCTCCACGGTAGCCGAGCGGGGGACGGTGTCGGGGGCAGGGTGCAGGATGGGCCGCATGGCACACCTCCTCGTCACCGGTTCCTCCGACGGCCTCGGGCACGGCTCGGCCGCGGCCCTCCTCGAGCAGGGGCACGACGTCGTCGTGCACGTGCGGGGCGAGCAGCGGCAGGAGGCGGTGGCCGGCCTCCTCGAGCAGGGCGCGCGCCTCCTCGTCGCCGACTTCGGCGTGCGCGACGACGTGCTGCGCGCCGTCGGCGAGCTGAACGACGGCCCGGCCCTCGACGGCGTCGTGCACAACGCCGGCGTCTACTCGGGCGCTCCGCTGATCCCGGTCAACGTGGTCGCGCCGTACCTGCTGACGGCCCTGCTCGAGCACCCGACGCGGCACGTCTACCTCAGCAGCGGGATGCACCGCAGCGGCACCGCCTCCCTCGACGGGATCGACTGGGCCGGCGAGCGCGCGACGGGCAGCTACTCCGACAGCAAGCTGTTCGTGACGGCACTGTCGGCCGCGGTCGCGCGTCGGTCGCCCGGCCTGTTCACCGCCTCCGTCGACCCGGGCTGGGTCGCGACGAAGATGGGCGGCCCCTCGGCCCCCGACGACTTCGAGCAGGGCCACCGCACACAGGACAGGCTGGTCGTCGGCGAGGGTGCCGACGCCGACGTCAGCGGCGCGTACTGGCACCACGACCGGCAGCAGCAGCCCGAGGCGGCGGCGCTCGACGAGGCCTTCCAGGACGAGCTGCTCGCGGCGCTCGCCGAGGCCACCGGCGTCGAGCTGCCGCAGCGCTGACGCGGACGCCGCGCCTCCCCCTGTCGCCGCGGGGGACGGCGTGGCCGCCGCGAGGACGGCGTGGCCGCCGCCCGACGCGGTCGGGCGACAGGTGATGTTGATGGCGACAGGTGTAGCGTATGAGCCGATCTCGTGCGGGAGCACGCGGTCAGGACTCGCCGCACCGCTGAGCTCCGAGCCCTTCATCGTCGAAGTCAGGAGAGCACCATGACCACCACGCCCGCACCTGCCCCCACGCCCGCCGTCGACCGCTTCGCCGGCAAGGTCGTCCTCATCACCGGCGGGGGCTCCGGCCTCGGTCGTGCCGCCGCCGTCCGCCTGGCCGCCGAGGGCGCCTCCCTCGCCCTGGTCGACGTGAGCGAGAAGGGCCTCGCCGACAGCGTCGAGGCGATCCGCTCGTCCTCGCCCGACGCCGAGGTGCTGACCGTCGTCGCCGACGTGTCGAAGGAGGCGGAGGTCGACTCGTACGTCGCCGCCACCGTCGAGCGCTTCTCGCGCATCGACGGCTTCTTCAACAACGCCGGCATCGAGGGCCGCCAGAACCTCACCGAGGACTTCACGGCCGACGAGTTCGACAAGGTCGTCGCGATCAACCTGCGCGGCGTGTTCCTCGGTCTCGAGAAGGTGCTCGCGGTGATGCGGCGTCAGGGCTCGGGCATGGTCGTGAACACGGCGAGCGTCGGCGGGATCCGCGGCGTCGGCAACCAGTCCGGCTACGCGGCGGCCAAGCACGGCGTCGTCGGCCTGACCCGCAACTCGGCCGTCGAGTACGGCCGGTTCGGCATCCGCATCAACGCGATCGCCCCCGGCGCCATCTGGACCCCCATGGTCGAGGCGTCCATGACGCAGATCAGCGCCGACGACCCCCGAGGCGCCGCCGAGCAGTTCATCCAGGGCAACCCCACGAAGCGCTACGGCGAGGCACCCGAGATCGCGTCGGTCGTCGCGTTCCTGCTCTCGGACGACGCCTCCTACGTCAACGCGGCGGTCGTGCCGATCGACGGCGGGCAGTCTGCGGCGTACTGACGCCGCCTCCCGAGGGTCGTCGCCGTCGCGGGCACGGGCGCGGGTACGGGCGCGGGTACGGGCACGGGCACGGGCACGGGCACGGGCGAGTTCGTGGGTTTCGGGCCGTCGTGGTCGCCCGGCCGCGACGGACCCACCCGTCTGCGGCACGCCGCGGGCGGCGGGGGTAGAACGGACGCGTGTCCGCCGCCCCTCCGCTCCCGCACCGACCCGTCACGCAGCACGACTGGCGCGAGGTCGTCGGCCTGCACTGGCGTGTCGAGCCCGACCGCGTCGCCCCGCTCGTGCCGCCCGGCACCCGCCCCGACGAGCACGACGGCGCGGCCTGGGCCAGCCTCGTCGCGTACCGCTTCGTCGACAGCACGGTGCCGCCCCTGCCGAGGCTCGGCCGCCTCGGCACCATGACCGAGATCGTCGTGCAGCTGGCGACCGTCGACGCCGCCGGAAGGCAGGGCGTCGCCTACCGCTCGATCGACACGCAGCACCTCCCGGCCGTGCTCGCCGCGCGCACGATCGGCCTGCCCTACGTCTGGGCCCGGGCCGGGTCCCGCGTGCGGCCGGACGACGTCGCGCACCGCACGCAGCGGCACCGAGGAGGTGCGGGCAGCCTCGTGCGCGTCGCCCCGGGCGACGAGGTGGTCGCGCCCGACCCGGCCCTCGAGTTCCTGACGGAGCGCTGGGGCGTGCACGCCCCCTCCTTCGGCTCGACACGCTGGTGGCGGAGGGCCCACGAGCCGTGGCCCCTGCGGACCGCGACGTTGACCCGGCTCGACGACGAGCTGCTCGCGGCGGCCGGCCTGCCCGGCCTCGTCGACCGTGAGCCCGACCTCACGACGTGGTCGCCCGGCGTCGTCGTCCGGTACTCGCGCGGCTGACGCCCCTGGTCGTCTCCTCATTCAGGAAGATCGGTCCTGCGCCGTGCGGCGGGGGGAGGCGCAGTCCTGAATCGTGCACGGATCAGGAAAGCGGAAGGCTCGGGTCCTGAATTGCGCCAGCTCGCGCGGCTGACGCCTCGTGCGGCTGACGCTTCGCGCGGCTGACGCTCAGCCTCCGCCCCTACGCTCCTCAAAACGAGACGATCAGTCTCGTAACACGCGAGGAAGCGAGACACCATGACCACGAACGACCGCCCGCTGACCGGCTCGACCTCGATCGGCGACTGGCTCGACCACCCCGAGGGCGGCGCCCTCGTCCGTGAGGTCCTCGGGCAGGGAGGCGCGTTCGACGAGTCGTCGCTCGCTCCCGTGCGCGGCCTGCCGCTGCAGCAGCTCGTCGCGCTGAGCCAGGGCCAGCTGCCGCAGGCGGTCGTCGACGACCTCGTGCTCCGGGCCAACGGCGGCGTCGTCCCCGAGGAGGCGGCGGGCGGCGACGACACCGGCCCCTGGCGCGAGAAGGCCACCCCGGGACGCTTCACGGGCAAGACCGTGGTCGTGACCGGCGCGGCCTCCGGGATCGGCCGGGCGACCGCCTCCCGCGTGGCCCGTGAGGGCGGCCGCGTCGTCGCCGTCGACCTGTTCGCCGACAAGCTGGAGGCGCTCGTCGCCGACCTGCCCGGCATCGACGTCCCCCTCGTCACCGTCGCCGGCGACATCACGGCGCAGGCGGACGTCGACCGCATCGTCGCCGCCGCCGACGGCCGCATCGACGCCCTCGCCAACATCGCGGGCATCAACGACGACTTCTCGCCGCTGCACGAGACGAGCGACGCGATGTGGGACAAGGTCATCGCCGTCAACCTCACCGGCGCCTTCAAGCTGTCGCGGGCGGTGCTGCCCCTGATGCAGGAGGCGGGCCGCGGCTCAGTCGTCAACGTCGCCTCCGAGGCGGGGCTGCGCGGCAACGCCTCGGGCAACGCCTACACGGTGTCGAAGCACGGCGTGGTCGGCCTGACGAAGTCGGCCGCGTTCATGTACGCGGGCCAGGGCATCCGGGTCAACGCGGTGGCGCCCGGCGGCGTCGCGACGGGCATCCCGTTCCCGGCGACCGTGTCCGAGGTCGGCTCGGCCCGGCTGCGGCCCTTCCAGGCGGCGATCCCGAGCGTCGCGACCGCCGAGGAGCTGGCCGCGTCGATCACGTTCCTGCTCAGCGACGACGCGGTCAACATCAACGGTGCGATCCTCGCGAGCGACGGCGGCTGGTCGGTGCAGTAGCGGCGATCGACGAAGCTGGAGCCATGACCACGACACGACCGGGCCGGGCCCGCAGCGAGGAGGCGCGCCTCGCGATCCTGCTGGCGGCCCGCGACGAGCTCGCCGAGCGCGGCTACGACAAGCTCTCGCTCGACCGGGTCGCGGCCGCGGCCGGCGTGGGCAAGCAGACGATCTACCGCTGGTGGTCGTCGAAGGCGGCGCTCGTGGCCGAGGGCGTCCTCGAGGGGCACCTGATGCCCGGCCTCGCCGTGCCGAGCACCGAGACCGACAGCGACGACGTCTGGGCCGACGTCGCCGGGTGGCTGCGCGACTTCGGCCGGGCGCTCGCGACGCCGTCGACGGCCGCCCTGCTGAGGGCGACGTCGGCGGCGACGGCAGAGGACGACGAGGTGGCGGCTCGCTACGACGAGCAGCTCACGACGGTGACGCGGGTGGCTCTGGAGGCGCGGTTCGACCGCGCGGCGGTGGCGGGCCAGGTGCGTGCGGACGCCCCGACCGCGACGGCGGTCGAGGCGCTCGTGGGCCTGCTCAGCTACCACATCGTGACGCGGCGGGACCTGACGGAGGAGTCGATCGACGGCGTCGTCCGACTCCTCCGCGACGGCGTCGGGGCCTGAGGCCCGGGCCCGAGGTCCGCGCCTGCGGCGGGCTAGTGCTTGGGCGGGCCCGGCTTCGGGTGCCCGGGGATCGAGTCGCCCGAGAGGTTCAGGTCGGCAGGGTCGACGTCGATCGTGCCGACGTCGTCGGGCCCGCCAGAGCCGGGGAGGGTCTTGACGGCGTCCTGGTCGATGTCGTCGTCGATCGCAGGGGAGTCCGACACGGGCGTCGACTGCATCTCCTCGACGGTCTCCTCGCTGGTCGCGGTCGAGGTGGTGGGGTCGTCGGTCTCGTGCTTCGCCTCGGAGGGGCGAGTGGTGTGATCGTCGTTGGTCATGGGCGCGAGCGTACGCCGCGTCCCGGCGGGCGACACCCAGGTCGCAGGAGGCGGTGCACGAGTCCCGGGGGCCGGCCGCCGCCTCCTGCAGGGCCGGCCCGCGCCTCCTACAGGGCCGTCGCGCGCAGCAGCAGCAGCTGCTCGGGGTGCAGGGCAGGCAGCTGCAGCCCCTGCTCGGCGAGCACGCTCCCGGAGAGCACGACGCTGCCGTCCGTGATCCACGGCGGCGGCGAGTCGGACCGCGTGCGCGGCACGTCGCCGGGCGCCTGCAGCTCGACGCGGTACCGGCGTGCCGGGTCGAGCCCCGGCAGCGGCACGGACCCCGTCGCCGAGGTGAGCGGCGTCGTGAGCTGCACGAAGGCGAAGAGGGCGTCCGACCCGTCCTGCGACACCACGCCGTGCAGCAGCGCCGACTCGTCGACGTGGTCGCCGCGCACGACGCGACCGGTGTGCACGAGCGGACGCACCTCCTTGTGGAGGTCGACCCAGCGGGCGAGCTCGGCGCGCTCGTCGGCCGAGGCGCGGGAGACGTCCCACTCGATGCCGAAGTGGCTGAGCAGCGCGGTGCCGGCGCGGAACGCCAGGGTGTGCGTGCGGCCCGTCGAGTGCGAGTGCGGCGAGCCGACGTGCGAGCCGACGATCTCGCCGGGCAGCAGCTGCGAGGTCCAGCGCTGGATCTGCTGACGCTCGAGCGGGTCGATGTTGTCGCTGGCCCAGACCCGGTCGGTGCGCTCGAGCACGCCGAGGTCGGCTCGGGCGCCTCCGGACGAGCACGACTCGATCTCGACGGCCGGGAACCGCCCGCGCAGCTCGTCGAGCAGGCGGTAGAGCGCGAGGGTCTGCTCGTGCACGCCCGGCGTCCCTGTGGGGGAGTGGCCGGCCTCGAGCAGGTCGCGGTTGTGGTCCCACTTGACGTACGCGACGTCGTGCGAGCCGAGCAGGTCGGTCAGCCGCTCGAGCAGGTACGCGTACGCCTCGGGGTGCCCGAGGTCGAGCACCTGCTGGCTGCGCCCGGTCATGGGGAGGCGGCCGACCGGCGCGAGCATCCACTCGGGGTGCGCCCGGGCCAGGTCGCTGTCGGGGTTGACCATCTCGGGCTCGACCCAGATGCCGAAGTCGAGGCCGAGCTCGCGGACGGCGCCGATCAGCGGCTCGAGGCCGTCGGGCCAGACCGTCTCGTCGACGAACCAGTCGCCGAGGCCGGCCGTGTCGTCGCGTCGCCCGCGGAACCAGCCGTCGTCGAGCACGAATCGCTCGGCGCCGACCTCGGCGGCCGCTCGGGCGAGCTCGACGAGCCGGTCGAGGTCGTGGTCGAAGTACACGGCCTCCCAGGTGTTGAGGACGACGGGCCGCGGCGACGAGGGGTGCCCGGGGCGCGACCGGAGGTGCTCGTGGAACCGTGCCGCGGCGGCGTCGAGGCCTCGCCCCCAGGAGGCGTAGACCCACGGCCCCTGGTACGTCTCACCGGCCGCGAGCCGCACCTCGCCGGGCAGCAGCAGCTCGCCCCCGCCGATCACGCTCGTGCCGCTCGCCATGCGCTCGGCGTACTCGCGGTGGTCGCCGCTCCACGCGACGTGCAGCGTCCACACCTCGCCGGACGAGAAGCCGAAGCCGGGCGTGCCGGCGGCGAGGACCAAGGAGGCGTCGGCCCCGGTCCGGCCGCGCCGCGAGTCGCGCAGGTGCGCGCCCACGACGAACGGCAGCCGCTGCGGGGCGCGCTCCCGGCCCCACCGGCCGGCGAGGTCGAGCACCTCCTGGGCGCGCCGGGGCACGGGCAGGGCGACCTGCAGCGAGTCGACGACGAACTCGTCGCCGGACGTGCGGGTGACCGCGGCACGGCTGCGCAGCAGCCCGGACCCGAGCAGCTCGACGACGACGTCGACCGCGAGGCCCGACTGCTCGTCGACGCCGTGCACGGTGAGCACACGGCCCGCGAGCGTCGTGGCCTGCGCCCGGAACAGCGGCGTCCAGGACGTCCCGGCGCTGTGCCCCTCGAGCCCGGGCTGGCCCCGCCACCCGCCCGAGGCGAGCGGCAGCAGCTCCACGACCTCGGGCTCGTCGAGCTCGTTCGGCACGACGCCGGCGAGGCCGCCGCGGACGACGGCGTCGAGCTCGTCCGCCGACAGGTCGCCCAGGGCGGCGCCCCACCAGGCGACGACGGGCAGGCGGCCCGCGCCGAGGTCGAGCACGACGCTGACGCCGCCGGAGGTCAGGTGGACCACCGAGGGGACCGCGGTCGCGGTCGGCTCGGCGGTCGCGGGGGTGGTCGTGGGGTCGGACGGCGTCGTCATCGTGCTCCTCTGGCGGGGTCGCGTACGGCCGAGGGGGTCGACCTCGACGTTTATTTGTAGTGCGCAACGATCTGATCGGTCAAGGAGGTGGGCCGTCACTACACTGCTGATCGTCGGAGGAGGCACCGTGGGAGAGGAGACCGGGACGGCCCCTGCAGCGACGCCTGCCACGACACCTGCCTCCCTCCTGCCGCGACGAGGCACCGGTCACCAGGTGGTCGTCGAGCTGCTGCTGCACGGCCCGCTGACCCGTGGCGAGCTGGGCCTCGCGCTCGCGCTCACGCCGGGCTCGGTGACGCGAGCGGTCCGGCCCCTGCTCGACGCCGGGGTGGTGTCCGAGCTCGACGCGCTGCCCGGCCCCGGCCTCGGCCGTCCGGTGACCCCGCTCGACCTGGTCGTCGACCGTGACGTCGTGGTCGGCGTCAAGATCACCACGGGGCGGGTCTGGGGCGTGGTCGCCGACCTGCGCGGCGAGGTGCTGCACGACGCGTCCGTCGAGCTCTCCTCGACCGATCCGGGCGTCGCCGTCGGCGCGGTCGCCGATCTCGTGCGCCGGTCGCTCGCCCGGTGCCCGGACCGGGCCGTCCACGGGGTCGGGGTGAGCGTCGGCGGACAGGTCGACGCCGAGGGCCGCGTCTCGGTCGCGCCGCTGCTCGGCTGGGTCGACGTCGACCTCGGAGCCGCCCTCCGGCAGCGCCTCGACCTGCCCGTCGTCGTCGACAACGACGTCGTTTCGCTCGTCCGCGCCGAGCGCTGGCTCGGGGCCGCGCGCGACCTCGACCGCTTCGCGCTGGTCACGATCGGCGCTGGCCTCGGCTACGCGCTCGTCGTCGGCGGGGAGATCCTCGAGCTGCCGTCGAGCGCACGGAGCCCGATCGCCCACGTGCCGCTCGGCATCGGCGACGGCGTGTGCGACGAGGGCCACCGGGGGTGCGCCTCCTCGGTGCTGGCCCTGCCGGCCGTGCTCGACCGGGCCGCCGGGGCCCTCGGGCGGGGCGGCGACGTCTCGCTCGACGACCTGCTGGCCGCGCACTCGTCCGGGGAGGCCGGGGCGACGGCCGTCGTCGAGGAGGCAGCGGAGGCGCTGGGTGCGCTGCTCGCGCTCGTCGCCGACCTGGCCTGGCCGCGCGCGATCGTCGTCACGGGCGACGGGATCGGGCTGGCCCTGGCGGGCCGCGACGTCGTCGACACGGCGATGCGGGCTCGTCGGGCTGCGGACGCGGAGCCCGTGACGGTCGACCTGCAGGCGACCGGGTTCACGCGGTGGGCGCGTGGCGCGGCGGTCGCGGCGGTCGAGACGTTCGTCGTCGGCCGGTGACCGCCAGGTCATTCTGCTGCAGGACGCCTAGGTCTCCACATCTGCTGACTTCTTCCGTAATTCTGGCTATGGTGGAGTCATGACATCCCCCGAGTCTCTCCGCGCCGAGCTCGACGAGCTGCGCGAGACCCTGGCCGGAGCCCTCGCGCGCCTCGACGTGCTCGAGCAGGCGGCCGGTGCCGACGAGCCGGTGGGCGCCTCCTCGGCTCCTGCTGCCGCGGGCTCCTCGGCCGACGTGTTCTGGGCGCTCGACGGCGTCAAGCAGCGACTCGACCCGCCGGGAGGCATCGTCTTCGCGGGCTCCGTCGCGGTGCCCGCGGGCCCCGTCGACTGGCAGATCACGCTGACGACCGACGGGCTGCTCGCGGCCGACTGGGCGCAGGCCGCTCCGTCGCTCGCCGCGCTCGGCAACGCCACGCGGCTCGGCCTGCTGCAGGCGGTCGTGGGAGGCGCGGACACGGTCGCGCAGATCTCGGCCGAGGGAGGCCTCGGGTCGACCGGGCAGCTGTACCACCACCTGGGTCAGCTGGTCGCGACGGGGTGGCTCGTGGCCGTGGGGCGGGGTCGCTACGCCGTGCCGCCCGAGCGGGTCGTGCCGTTGCTCGTCGTGCTCGGCGCCGCGGGGAGGACCTCGTGAGCGGGGCCGAGCGCCGCGCCGGCCGCAGCACCGACAGCACCGGCAGGACCGGCCGCGGCAGCGGCCGTGTCGGACGCCGCGTCGTCGCCGCCGTGGTCGCGGGCGTCGTCACGCTCGGCCTGGGCGCCGCCGCGATCCCGCGCCCGCCGTCGCTCTCGGCCGAGACGACCGGGGACGAGGCGCTGATCCAGCGGGTCCGTGACGAGCTGCCCGCGGGCGCCTTCGACCGGCTCGCCCTCGCGGTCGTCGACGGCGACGAGGTCACCCGTGCCGAGTTCGGCACGGCCACGGGGCCGGGGGCCGACGAGTTCGAGATCGGGTCGGTGACGAAGACGGTCACCGCCTCCTTGTACGCGCTGGCCCAGCAGCGCGGCGAGGTGCAGCGCGAGAGCACGCTCGGCGAGCTCCTCGGGGTGACGGGCGACGCCTCCTCGATCACCCTCGAGGAGCTGGCGACGCAGCACAGCGGCCTGCCGCGGCTCCCGGCCGACCTGCCGTTCACGGGGCGGGTGCTGCTCGCGAACGTCACGGGTGCCGACCCCTACACCGACGACGTCGCCGCACTCGTCGGGCAGGCCTCGCGGGCCGAGGTCGACGACGAGAAGCCGTACGGCTACTCCAACTTCGGGATGGCGCTGCTCGGGCAGGCGCTGGCTGCGGCGGCCGACACACCCTGGGAGCAGCTCGTCGCCGAGCGCGTCGCCGAGCCGCTCGGCCTGGCGGACACGTACGCGCCGGGCGACCCGGACGGGCTCCGCGCCGACGCGCCCACCGGCTTCACGTCGAGCGGCCGGCATGCGGACGCCTGGACGATGCGGGCCTTCGGCCCCGCCGGCAGCGTCCGCTCGACCCTCGATGACATGGTCGCCTACACGGTGGCGCAGCGCGACGACCGGGCTCCGGGAGTCATCGCGACCGAGCCGCTCGTCGAGGCGGGCGGCGGCGGCGCCGAGATCGGCTGGGCGTGGATGACGACGCCGCACGACGACGACGACGACGGCGACGGCGGTGGGGACGGGAACGAGGGCTCGACGCCCGGGGGCACCTCGACCTGGCACAACGGGATGACGGGCGGCTACGCGAGCTTCGTCGGCTTCGACCGTGACTCCGACCGTGCGGTGGTCGTGCTGAGCAGCTCGGCCGTCAGCCTCGACGACCTCGCCTTCGAGCTGCTGGAGGAGGAGAAGTGACCTGGATCTCGGCCGTCGTCGTCGGCGTGCTCGCCCTGTTCGTGCCGGGGGCCTTCGCGTTCTCGGTCTGGACCGCGAAGGAGGCGCGGCGCACCCGCAGCCGCGTCGACCTGCTGATCGCCGCGCTGAACTCGGTGGTGGTCCTGGTGGTGCTGCACCAGCTGCTGCCCTGGAGCTCGGTCCCCGTGGCGCTCTGGCTGCTGCCGGTGCTGCTCGTCGCGGCCGGCGTGGTGGGCGCGGTGCTGCGCTGGCCGGGCCTGCCGTGGCTGCGGCCCGACCGGTCGCGTCGGCGGATCGTGGCGGACGTCGTGCTGGAGGTCGTCGTCGCGGCTGCGGTCGTGGTGGTGCTGATCGTCCTCTGAGGCGGGCCGGTCGGTCGGCCATCGCGGGCTCGGGCGGCGCAGATGCCGACCGTGGGCGCTGCAATACGTGGATATCCGGGTGTTGCAGGGCCCGTGCGGCGCGAACGGTCGGCATTTGCGGGCCCCACGCCGAGGAGGAGCCCGGGCCCGGCGCCGAGCGCGCGCGCGGCCGGGCCTGCTACGTGATCGTGATCGGCGTGCCGAGCGGGAGCATCGCGGCGAGCTCGCTGATGTCGGCGTTCGAGAGGCGGATGCAGCCGTGGCTGGCAGCCTGGCCGATGCTGGCCTCGTCGTCGGTGCCGTGCAGGCCGATCTGGCCGGGGCCGCCGCCGAAGGAGTTGAGGGCGTCCGAGAACGCCGAGAGCCCGTAGGCGAAGGGCCCGTAGCCCTGGTTCGTCGGGGCGAGCAGCTCGGTGAGGTAGAACGAGCCGGTCGGCGTCGGCGTGCCGCCGGTGCCGGTCGCGACCGGGAACGACTTCTTCTCGACGCCGGCGTCGTAGAGCACGAGGGTGTTGCTCGTCGTCGAGGCGACGAGGGCGTAGGAGGTGGTGGTCAGGGTGACGGCGGAGGCCGGCACCCAGCCGCTGCTCCCGTTCGGACGCTGCGCGACGGAGACGTTCACCCAGTCGCCCTCCTGGCCGAGCACGAGCAGCACGAGCGGTGCCCCGGACGCCTGCGGGTTGTCCAGGGTGGTCGTCACGGCGCCGTCGGGGGCGTCGTGCACCTCGACCGACCGGCCCGTGACGCTCGCGACGGTCGACGTCGAGGGGACGGCGGGGGCGGCGCTCAGCGTCGGTGTCGGCGCGGGCGCGGTGGCCGACGGGGTGGAGCTCGGAGACGGACGGTCGGGCTCGTCGTCGGCGGTGGAGCACCCCGCGAGGAGGGCGGCGGAGAGCACGACGGCGGCGAGGGGAGCGAGGCGACGGAGCACGGCGTCAGTCTAGGCGGACGTGACGAAGTCTCAGGCGGCCGCTCGGCGGAACAGCTCGCGCTCGATGTCGAGCGCGAAGCCGCGGAGCAGCTCGACCTGGAGGTGGGACACGTCGCGGGGCTGCGGATCGAAGACGCAGAGGGCCCCGATGCGCGTGCCGTCGGCCGTGTGGACGGGCCAGCCCGCGTAGAAGCGGATGTCGTTGCGGGGCAGGTCGAGTCCCTCCTGCCAGGCGTCCGACACGACGAACGGCTCCTCCGAGCGGATCGTCGTGACGCAGAACGACTCGCTGAGGGGCATGGCCGTGGCCGACCCGAGCGTGCTGACCACGGCCCACTGGTGGTCGTCGAGCACGAGGTCGAAGGCGGCCCCGTCGGTCGAGAACGCCTCCCTGGCCCGGTCGGTGATGTCGTGCAGGGCCGCCGTCGGCTCGGCCTGGACGAGCCCCGAGGAGCTGATCGCGTCGAGCCTGACCCGCGCGGGCTGGGGCCGGTTCCGCGCCCGCTGCGGCGAGTCGGTCCTGGCTCGCTGGGCGTGCAGCAACGGCGCCACGTGCTCGCTGAGCGCGTCGGCCCACTGCTCGTAGAGACGGCCGGTGGGGTCGTCGACGCCGCCGGGCGCCTCCTGGGCCCCGGTCCTGTGCGGCGCGGCAGGAACGGCCGACCCGTCGTGCCCCGCAGGGACGGCAGGCAGCGCGAGGTGCGTGACGCGCGCGTGATCGGCGCAGACGCGGTCGGCGACGTCGCGGAGCACCCGGGCGTGCCGGTCGGCGGCGGGCGACGGGTGCAGCCCGAACGTCGAGAGGGCGTCCGTCAGGGGGGCCGAGACCACGACCACCCGCGCGCACGGCCGGAGCCTGGCCAGGAGCGAGGTCACGAGCGCGTCGAGCTCGCGGCCCCAGGCGCGCGGCGAACGGAGCGTCACGGCGTCGGCAGCCCCGAGCGTGACGACGACCACGTCCCAGTTCTCGAGGAACAGGTCGTCCAGGGCCGCACGGATGGCGGGGAGGCGGTGGGTCGGCTCCGCGAGGGAGGCCACGTGGGAGCCGCGGCCCGTGCGGCGGGCCAGCCGACGGGAGACGCGTCCCGGCAGGGCGAGGTCGTGCGAGCTGGTGCCCCAGCCGACGGCCGGGCCGGCCCCGACGACGAGCACGCGGTCGGGGTCGACGCCGGCGCCGGCGCCGAAGGGCACGTCGCTCGGACGCGGCGTCGACGTCGCCCTGGCGCGGAGCCTCGCGTACCGCGCGGCCGAGGCGGGGGCGCGGAGGAGGCGGCCGGCGGTCGTCGCGAACCGGTCCGGTCGGCCGCCGGTCGCGCCTCCTGCGCTGCCGCTGCCGATGCCATTGCCGCTGCCGGCGGCGCCGGTGCCGCCTCCGCTGCCTGTCTTCGTCGTCGTCGACATGGTCCGTCTCCCTGATCGGGTCGTGCTCGCGAGTCGGTGAGCAGCAGGGCTGCCTCGCGCCGGCACCCCCCGGTGCCGTGCCTCCACGGTAGCCACGCCGGGGCGGACGGACAAGGTCGTCTGCCCCTCTCGCAGCCAGCTGTCGGACTCGCCGGCCGCCTCCCCGACCCGGACCCGCTGACGCCGCACCGCCTACCATCGTCCGGATGCCCTCCTCACGCTCGCGCGCCTCCTCGACACCCGACGACGCGACCGCCGCCGTGCCCGCCGACGCGACCGCCGACGTGCCCGTGGCCGCACCGGAGGCCGCGCTCACGGACGGCTTCGTCCGCGTCCGCGGCGCCCGCGAGAACAACCTGCGCGACGTGGACGTCGACGTGCCCCGCGACCGCATCGTCGCGTTCACCGGCGTCTCCGGCTCGGGCAAGTCGTCGCTCGCGTTCGGCACGATCTTCGCGGAGGCGCAGCGCCGGTTCCTGGAGTCGGTCGCGCCCTACGCCCGCCGCCTCATCGCCCAGGGCAGCACCCCGCACGTCGCGTCCATCACCGGCCTGCCGCCGGCCGTCGCGCTGCAGCAGCGTCGCGGCGCGCCCAGCTCGCGGTCGACCGTCGGCACCCTCACCACCCTCTCGAACTCGACCCGCATGCTCTGGTCGCGCGCGGGCAGCTACCCCGAAGGCGCCGAGCGGCTCGAGTCCGACTCCTTCTCGCCGAACACCGTCGCGGGCGCCTGCCCGCGCTGCCACGGGCTCGGCATCGCCCACGAGGTGACCGAGGCGTCGGCGGTGCACGACGACTCCCTCAGCATCCGCGAGGGAGCCATCGCCGCCTGGCCCGGCGCCTGGCAGGGCAAGAACCTCCGCGACGTCACCGCCGTGCTCGGCCACGACATCGACCGGCCGTGGCGCGAGCTGCCTAAGGCCGACCGCGACTGGCTCCTCTTCACCGAGGAGCAGCCCGTCGTCGAGGTCGTCCCGCAGCGCGACCGTGTGGCAAAGCCGTACAAGGGCCGGTTCTGGAGCGCCCGCGCCTTCGTGCTGCACACCCTCGCCGACTCCCAGAGCGAGACGCAGCGCGCCAAGGTGCTGCAGTTCGTCGAGTCGGGCCCGTGCTCGCTCTGCGGCGGCACCGGCCTGACGCGGGCGGCGCTCGCCGTGACCTTCGCCGGCCGCACGATCGCTGAGCTGAACGGGCTGCCCCTGTCCGAGGTGGCCGAAGTGCTGCGGCCGACCGCCTCGCTGGCGCACGCGACCGCGGCGACCTCGCGCGCCTCCTCGGGCGAGGGCACCGAGGTGGCCGTCACCATCGCGCGCGACCTGCTGTCGCGGGTCGAGGTGCTCACCGGCCTCGGGCTCGGCTACCTCAGCCTCGACCGGGCGACGCCGACGCTCTCGCCGGGCGAGATGCAGCGGCTGCGGATCGCGACGCAGCTGCGCTCCGGGCTGTTCGGCGTCGTCTACGTGCTCGACGAGCCGAGCGCGGGCCTGCACCCGGCCGACGCCGAGTCGCTGGTGGAGGTGCTCGAGGCCCTCCGCGCCGGGGGCAACAGCGTGTTCGTGGTCGAGCACGACATGGAGATCGTCCGTCGCGCCGACTGGGTCGTCGACGTCGGGCCGGGCGCCGGCACCGGGGGAGGCGAGGTGCTCTACAGCGGCCCCGTCGAGGGCCTCGCCGACGTCGAGGCGTCCGTCACCCGCCGGTTCCTCTCGCCGCGTCGGGCGGCGGTCGCGACGTCGGCCGCGGGGCGCGACGAGGCCGAGGAGGCGCGCGAGACCGCCGAGGACGCGCCCGCCTCCCGTGCCCCGCGCGTCCCCGCCGCGTGGCTCGAGCTGCGCGACGTCGCCCGGCACAACCTCCGTGCCCTCGACGTCGACGTGCCGCTCGGGGTGCTCACCGCCGTCACGGGCGTGTCCGGCTCGGGCAAGTCGAGCCTCGTCGGCGGCGTCCTCGCCGAGCGGGCGACCGAGCACCCGCTCGTCGACCGCGTGGTGCAGGTCGACCAGGCGCCGATCGGCCGCACCCCGCGGTCCAACCTCGCGACGTACACCGGCCTGTTCGACGCGGTGCGCGCCTCCTTCGCGGCCACCGACGAGGCGAAGGCCCGTGGCTGGGGCGCCGGACGGTTCTCGTTCAACGTGGTCGGCGGCCGTTGCGAGGTCTGCCAGGGCGAGGGCTCGGTCACGGTCGAGCTGCTGTTCCTGCCGGGCAGCTGGGCGCCCTGCCCCGAGTGCCACGGCGCGCGGTACACGGCCGAGACGCTCGAGGTGACCTGGCACGGCGCGACGATCGCCGACGTGCTCGGGATGACCGTCGACGAGGCCGAGGGGTTCCTCGGCGACGTGCCGGCCGCCTCCCGCGCGCTCTCGACGCTGCGGCAGGTCGGCCTCGGCTACCTGCGGCTGGGGCAGCCGGCCCCCGAGCTGTCGGGCGGCGAGGCCCAGCGGATCAAGCTCGCGACCGAGCTGCAGCGGATGCGCGGCGGCCACACGCTGTACCTGCTCGACGAGCCGACGACCGGCCTGCACCCCGCCGACGTCGAGCTGCTCGTCGCGCAGCTGCAGCGACTGGTCGACGCGGGCGGCACGGTCGTCGTGGTCGAGCACGCGATGGACGTCGTCGCGGCCGCCGACCACGTGATCGACCTCGGCCCCGGCGGGGGAGACGCGGGCGGGCAGGTCGTCGCGACGGGCACGCCGCGCGAGGTCGCCGCGTCGCGCGCGAGCCGCACGGCCCCGTACCTGGCCCGGGCCCTCGGCCGCTGAGGAGTCCGGCAGAACTTCCCAGCATCTCCCCACCCTGGCGCCGTGCACCGAGTGCGTCGCTGCACTTAGTGTAGGCAGGTGCCCTCGACCGCTCCCGCCCTCGACCGACGTGCCGCCCTCAAAGCGCGGCACCGTCAGGCGATCCTCGACGCGGCCGACGCCCTCATCGCCGAGCGCGGCTCCCCGCGCTTCAGCGTCGACGAGCTCGCCGCCCGCGCGGACGTGTCACGGCGCACGATCTTCAACCACTTCGCGAGCCTCGACGAGGTCGTGATGACTCTCGGCACCGTGGCGATCACCGACGCCGTCGACGAGTTCCAGTCGGCCACCGCGGCCGTCGCGACGCCTGCCGTCGCCGGCACCCGCGCCTCCTTGTTCGACGAGGTCGCGCTCGCTCTCCGCGGCATCGACCTGCCCGCCGTCATCGCCTACCTCTGGCGCGTGCTGGACGGCGACGCCGAGGGCAACGGGGCGCCGAACGTCATGCAGGACGTCTTCTCGCGCGCGACCGAGCAGCTCTCGGCCGACGCGGCCCGCCGCAGCATCGACGTCGACCAGCTCGACGTCGAGCTGCTCGTCAGCTCGGTCATGCACGGCATCGCGGTCATCGCCGTCCACTGGATCAGGCGCACGGACGGCTCGCTCGACGACGCCTCCCGCGAGGTCTGGGCCGAGCTGTTCGACCGGCTGATCGTGACCGTGCGCAGCGGCTACGCGCCTCCTGCCTGACCTGCCCGACCCGCCCCGACCCCCACCTCCTTCCCGACGACGCGACGCGAGGCTCCACCACCCCACGGACCGACCACCGGCCCACCGCACCACCAGGAGGACGACCGCCCATGGCATCCCTGCTCTACCGACTCGGCCGGCTCTCGGCCCGACGCGCCTGGGTGGTGATCGCCGCCTGGATCGTCGTGCTCGGCCTCGCCGGCGGCTCGTTCGCCCTCTTCGGCGGCACGCTCACCACCGCCGTGAGCATCCCCGGCACGAAGACGCAGGAGGTGTCGGACCAGCTGGCCGACAAGTTCCCGCAGGCGAGCGGCGGCACGGGCTCGGTCGTGTTCACGACCAGCGACGACAGCGCCTTCAGCGCCGACCAGCAGGCCGACATCGTCTCGCTGCTCGGCGGGATGACCGACCTCGACGACGTCAAGGGCACGGTCGACCCGTTCGACACGCAGGCGCAGCTCGCCGACCAGCAGTCGAAGATCGACGCCGGTCGTCAGCAGATCGCCGACGGCCGCACCCAGATCGAGTCCGGCCAGGCGCAGATCGACGCCGCCCAGGCGCAGCTGACCGCGGGTCAGCAGCAGCTCGACGCCGCACGGGCGCAGGCCGAGGCTGCCGGCCAGCTCGCCGCCGCCCAGCCGCAGCTCGACGCGCAGCAGGCCCAGATCACGGCCGGTCAGCAGCAGATCGACACGCAGCAGTCCACCCTCGACTCGAGCCTCTCCGAGCTCGAGACGCAGGAGACGACCCTCGAGGACGGCGCCTCGCTGCTCGACCTCTCGTCCGGCATCCGCCAGGTGTCCGAGGACGGCACCACGGCCGTCGCCACCGTCCAGTTCGACAAGGCGCTCAACCTGGTGCCCTCCGAGGCGAAGGAGGCGGTCGTCTCGCACCTGGAGGACGCCGACATCGCCGGCGTCGACGTCGAGGTCTCGAACGACATCGCCGCGACGATCCCCGAGATCCTCGGCCCGGGCGAGGTCGGCGGCGTCATCATCGCCGCCATCGTCCTGTTCGTCATGCTCGGCACCCTGATCGGCGCCGGCCTGCCCCTGCTCAACGCCCTGGTCGGCGTCGGCGTCGGCGTGCTCGCCTCGCTGTCGCTCTCGGGCGCCGTCGAGATGCTCTCGGTCACGCCCGTGCTGGGCGTGATGCTCGGCCTCGCGGTCGGCATCGACTACTCGCTGTTCATCCTGAACCGGCACCGCACGCAGCTAAAGGCCGGCGTGCCGCTCGACGAGTCGATCGGGCTGGCCAACGGCACGTCCGGCAACGCCGTCGTGTTCGCGGGCTCGACCGTGCTCATCGCCCTCCTCGCGCTGAACCTGACGGGCATCCCGTTCCTCGGCCTGATGGGCACCGTCGGCGCGGTCTGCGTGTTCGTCGCCATCCTCATCGCGATCACGCTGACGCCGGCGCTGCTGCGCCTCGTCGGCCCGCGCATCCTCACGAAGAAGGCGCGTGCCGCGGTCGGCCGCACCGGCGCCGTGACGGTGCCCTCGAAGCCGATGCGCACCGGGCGTGCCGTGCTGACGCTGGTCGCCGGCGTCGCCGTGCTGCTGATCATCGCCATCCCGGCGCTGTCGATGCGCCTCGGCCTCCCGGCTGGGTCGTCGGAGCCCGTCGACTCGAGCGCCTACCAGGCGTACAAGATCGTCGAGGACAAGTTCGGCGCCGGCGTCAACGGGCCGCTGCTCGTCGTCGCCGACCTCGACCAGGCCGTCTCGGACGACGACCTCGTCGCCGAGCAGGTGCGCGTCGGCACCGAGCTGGCCGCCCAGGACGACGTCGCCGCGATCGCCCCGATCGGCGCCTCGGACGACGACACCCTGCTCGCGTTCCAGGTCGTGCCCGAGGGCGGGCCGACGGCCGAGTCGACCGAGCAGCTCGTCCGCGACCTGCGCTCGCTCGACGTCGAGGGCGTCTCGTCGCTCGGCGTGGCCGGCAACGCGTCCGGCAACATCGACGTCAGCGAGAAGCTGGCCGCGGCCCTGCCGCTGTACCTGCTCGTCGTCGTCGGGCTGTCGCTGATCATCCTGATCTTCGTGTTCCGGTCGATCCTCGTGCCCGTGACGGCGACGCTCGGGTTCGTCCTGTCGCTGTTCGCCGCGTTCGGCGGCGTGACCGCGGTGTTCCAGTGGGGCTGGCTGGGCCCGGTGTTCGGGGTGCACGACCCCGGCCCGATCCTGAGCTTCCTGCCGATCCTCATGGTCGGGGTGCTGTTCGGGCTCGCGATGGACTACCAGCTGTTCCTCGTCAGCGGCATGCGCGAGTCGTACGCCCACGGGTCGCCGGCACGCCTCGCCGTCCAGCGCGGCGTCCACGCCGGGCGGACCGTGGTCATCGCCGCGGCGCTGATCATGGCGGCGGTCTTCTCGGGCTTCGTCTTCTCGAACTCCGTGATGATCCAGTCGATCGGCCTGGGGCTCGCCCTCGGCGTGCTCGTCGACGCGTTCGTCGTCCGCCTGCTGCTCATCCCCGCGGTGATGCACCTGCTCGGCGACGCCGCGTGGTGGATCCCGAAGTGGCTCGACCGCATCCTGCCCGACGTCGACGTGGAGGGCGCGTCGCTCGAGCGGTCGCACCCGGCTGCGGGTGCTGACGGCGGTGCGGGTGCGAGCTCCGGCTCCGGTTCGTCGGAGGCCGTGTCGCACGTCGCGGCCGAGGCGCCCGTCGACGCCGAGACGTCGACCCGCCACCACGGGGACGGCGCCCACCGGGCCTGACCCGTCCCCCGGGCCACGGCCCGACCAGCGTCGAGGAGGCGCGGTGCGGCACCCGGCCGCGCCGCGCCTCCTCGTCTGCGTGCCCGACCACGGCTGGGCCGTCCGCGCGACCGGGCACAGTGTGGGGCATGCCCCTCTGCCGCGTCCGCGCCTCCGCCGCCCTCGTGACGTGCCCGTGAGGGCCGTCCTGCTCCGCGCGCGGGAGTCGTTCTGGTTCTTCCCGGCGCTGCTCGGCGTCGTCGCGATCGTCGCGGCCGAGCTGCTCGTCGCCGTCGACCGCGGCCTGATCGGCGGCGGCACCGTCGGCCTGCCGTTCCTCGACGCGCTGAGCGCGAGCGGCGGGCGGTCGCTGCTCTCGATCATCGGCTCGTCGATGCTCACGGTGGCGGGCACCTCGTTCTCGATCACCATCTCGGTGCTCGCGACGACGTCGTCGACCTACGGGCCGAGGCTCGTCCGCAACTTCATGGCCGACCGCGCCAACCAGCTCGTGCTGGCGGCCTTCACCTCGACGTTCCTCTACGCGATCGTCGTGATGCGCTCGGTGCACACCGAGGTCGACGGCGCCGACGCGTTCGTGCCCCTGCTCGCCGTGCACGGAGCCGTGCTGCTCGGCGTGGTCGACGTCGGCGTGCTCGTCTTCTTCATCCACCACATCGCGACGTCGGTGCAGATCACGTCGCTGCAGCAGCAGGTGCTGGGCGACCTGCGCACGGCGGCCGACCTCGCCTACCCGGCCTCGCCCGGCGACCGCGTCACGACCGAGCCGCAGGAGGCGCCCCGCACGACGGCCGCGGTGCGCACCGACCGGGACGGCTACGTCCAGGCCGTCGACTGGCCGCGGCTCGTCCGCGTCGCGGCCGACGCCGACACGGTCGTGGTCGTGCGCGCGATGCCCGGCAGCTGGGTCATCGTCGGCGACGAGCTCGTGGGCACGACGACGACCGCGTCGTCCGCCACGGCGACGGCGATCCGCGCCTGCGTGACGCTCGGCTCGTCGCGGACCCCGCACCAGGACGTCGACTACGCGCTGCAGCAGCTCGTGGAGATCGCCGTGCGCGGCCTGGCCTCCGGCACCAACGACCCCTACACGGCGGTCAGCGCGCTCGACATGTCGACGGCGGTCCTCGTGCCCGTGTGGCGCGGACGCGACCGCGTGACCGGGCACCGCGACGCCGACGGGGCGCTCCGCGTCGTCGTCGGGCTGCCGTCGGTCGAGTCGCTCGTCGACTCGGTCGTGGCGGGCGTCGAGACGTACGGCGCCGACCAGCCGGCCGTGGTCGCGGCGGCGCGCCGGCTCGTCGGGCGCCTGCGGGACGTGTCGCCGGAGCGGCGGCTCGGCACGGTCGACGACCTCGAGCGACGTCTGGCGGCGTTGCCGGCCGCGGTCTGAGCGACCCGGCGCCGCGCCCGCGCTCGCGCGCTCGCGCTCGCGCGGACCGACGTACCCCGGCGGGAGGCGGCAGGCTGGGAGGGCGGTCAGCCGCCCGTTCGTAGTGTCGGCGGTGCCTCGTAGTGTCCGTCGTGCCCCGCCGTCCGGGGGCACCGCGCCGAGGCCCCCGAGGAGCAACCGTGAGCACACCCGTCGACGCGTCGCGTCCGACCATCTTCTTCCTGCACGCCCTGGGCATGAGCGGGCGCGAGTTCGACGGCGTCGCCGCCCGGCTCGCCGACACGGCCGAGGTGGTCGCGCTCGACCTGCCCGGCTTCGGCGACGCGAGCGCCGCCTCCGGCGTCTCGGTCGACGACATGGCCGCCTTGGTCGTGCGCAAGGTCCGGCGCCACGCGCCCGGCCGCTGGCTGCTGGTCGGCCACAGCATGGGCGGCAAGATCGCCTCCGTCGTGGCCTCCCGGGCCCTCGCCGGCGAGCACGGGCTCTTCGGCCTCAGCGGCGTCGTGCTGCTCGCGGCGTCGCCGCCGACGCCCGAGCCGATGAGCGACGACGACCGTGCCGAGAAGCGCGCGATGGCGGACGGCGGGGCGCTCGACGCCGCCTCGGCTCGTGCGTTCGTCGACGCGAACGTGGGCGCGCCGCTCGACCCGACGTCCGACGCGACCGCCGTCGACGACGTGCAGCGCGCCTCCGCCGAGGCCTGGACGGCCTGGTTCGACCGGGGCAGCCGTGAGGACTGGTCCGAGGCGGTCGGCGTGCTCGACGTGCCCGCCGTGATCCTCGCGGGCGGCAGCGACGGCGACCTCGGCGAGGCGGCGCAGCGCGAGCTCAACGGCCGCGTCTACCCGCGGGCCCAGGTGCACGTGCTCGAGGGTGCGGGGCACCTGCTGCCCCTCGAGCGTCCCGACGAGGTCGCCGCCGCGATCCGCGACTTCTGGCGCGACGAGGCCGGCACCGGCCCGGTCGTGCCCGTCGACGTGGTCCGCACCCTCGCCTCCTCCCGCGTCAGCACGCAGACCCGAGCGCTGCACGCGCGGCGCGTCCTGGCTGACGACCCCCGCTACGCCCCCGTCGTGCTCGACGAGGTGCAGCTGCGCACCCTGCGCGAGCTGAGCGACCGCGTCGTCCCGCAGCGCGCGCCCGAGCCGCGACAGACGATCGACCTCGCCGCCCGCGTCGACGCGCAGGTCGGCTCGGGTCGCGGCGACGGCTGGCGCAACGCCGCCCTGCCGCCCGACCCCGAGGCCTACCGCCGCGGCCTCGACGAGCTCGCGGGCTTCGGCGACCTGCCGCGGGCCGAGCAGGACGCCCTCCTCACGGCGGTCGTCGCCGGTGAGCACGAGCCCCGGGCCGACGACTTCACGGCCGAGCAGATGACGCTCTGGTTCGAGGACTGCCGGGTCGACCTCGTCCGCACGTGGCTGTCGCACCCGGCGACGATGTCGCGCATCGGCTACGACGGCTACGCGAACGGCGGTGACGGGCCGCGGTTCCAGGGCTTCCAGCTCCTGGCCGCCGATGCCCGAGAAGCGTGGGAACCGACCATGGAGGCAGCACGATGAAGCTCGACGACATGACCACCTACGGGCACGACGAGGTCGTCGACGCCGTCGTCGTGGGCACCGGAGCAGGAGGCGCGCCCCTGCTGGCGAAGCTGGCGGCGGCCGGCCTGCGCGTCGTCGCGATCGAGGCGGGGCCGAACTTCGACCCCGAGCTGTACACGAACGACGAGGACGCGGGCACGGCCATCAACTGGATGGACGAGCGCCTCAGCGACGGCGACGACCCGAACGCGTTCGGCCCGAACAACTCGGGTCGCGGCGTCGGCGGCTCGACCCTGCACTGGGGTGCCTTCGTGCCCCGGCCCGACGAGCGCGACCTGCACCTGAAGACCGTCACGGGCCAGGGGGTCGACTGGCCCGTCGACTCCGCCGAGGTCACTCGCTACATCGAACAGGTCGAGGCCTTCGTCGGCGTCTCGGGGCCGAGCGACTACCCGTGGGATCCCTCACGGCACTACGCCTACCCGCCCGCCGGGCGCAACGCGGCGGCCGACATGATGGTGCGCGGCTGCGACGCCGTCGGCATCCGCACCGCCGACGCCCCCGAGGCGCTCATCACGCACGACCACCACCAGGAGCACGCCGGCCTCCGCCACGCCTGCGTCAGCTGCGGCAGCTGCCACCAGGGCTGCCGCAACGGCGCCAAGGTCAGCATGGACGTCACGTACCTGCCCAGCGCGGTCGCCCACGGCGCCGAGATCCGGCCCGACTCGACGGTGACGGGCATCGACACCGACGAGAGCGGCGAGGTCACGGCGGTCGTCTACGTGCACGACGGCGTCGAGCACCGGCAGCGCACCGCCGCCCTGTTCCTCTGCGCCGGCGGCGTCGAGACCCCGCGGCTGCTGCTGCACACCGGTCTCGCGAACAGCAGCGGCCAGGTCGGTCGCAACTTCATGGCGCACGGCGCGACCCAGGTCTGGGGCACCTTCGAGGGCGAGATGCGCGGGCACCGCGGCTACCCGTCGTCGATCATCACCGAAGACCTGAGGGCCCCGGCCGACGCCGACTTCGTGGGCGGCTACCTGATCCAGAGCCTCGGCGTGCCGCCGCTCACGCTGGCCACCACGTTGGTGCGCGGCGGCGGGCTCTGGGGCGACGAGCTGGCCGACGTCATCGGGGGCTACCGCCACCTGTCGGGCATCGGCATCAACGCCGAGTGCCTGCCGAGCGACGACAACCGCCTCGTGCTCTCCGACGAGCTCGACGAGGTCGGCGTGCCCAAGGCGCGCATCTCGTTCACGGCGGGCCCGAACGAGCAGGCCATCGACGAGCACGCCATCCGCACGATGACGTCGATCGTCGAGGCCGCGGGCGGCACCGACATCCGGGTCCTGGCCCGGACGGCGCACACCCTCGGCACCTGCCGCATGGGCGACGACGCGGCCGACGCCGTGGTCGACCCGGACGGACGCAGCTTCGACGTGGCCAACCTGTGGGTCTGCGACAACTCGACGTTCCCCAGCGCCGTCGTGGCGAACCCCGCCCTGCTGCAGATGGCCATGTCGCTCCGCACGGCCGACCGGTTCCTCGCCCAGCACCCGACGGCCTCGGTCGTCGAGGTCCGCGACGGCGGGGCCGACGGCGACGCGGCGCAGAACGGTGCGGCCGACCGCCGTACCCTGGTCTCATGACCGAGACGACCCTCACCAGCGCCGACGCGGCGCGCCTGATCGACCACACCCTGCTCAAGCCCGAGGCGACCCGCGCCGACGTGGACGCACTGATCGCCGAGGCCGTCGAGCTCGGCACGTACTCGGTCTGCGTCTCGCCGTCGATGCTGCCCCTCGTGCTGCCCGAGGGCACCGACCTCAAGGTCGCCGTCGTCGCCGGGTTCCCCAGCGGCAAGCACACCTCCGCGGTCAAGGCCGCCGAGGCGGCCGAGGCGGTCCGTGCCGGGGCCGACGAGGTCGACATGGTCATCGACGTCGGCGCCGCGGTCGCCGGCGACTACGCCTCCCTCGAGGAGGACATCGCCGCCGTCCGCCAGGCCGTGCCGGCCCCCACCGTGCTCAAGGTCATCATCGAGTCGGCCGCGCTGAGCGACGACGCGATCGTCGGTGCCTGCAAGGCCGCCGAGTCGGCCGGCGCCGACTTCGTCAAGACCTCGACCGGGTTCCACCCGGCCGGCGGTGCTTCCGAGCACGCGGTCCGGCTGATGGCCGAGACCGTCGGCGGGCGCCTCGGCGTCAAGGCCTCGGGCGGCGTGCGCACGCTGGCCGACGCGCAGAAGTACGTCGCCGCCGGTGCCACGCGCCTGGGCGTCTCGGGGTCGCGGGCGCTCCTCGCCGACTCGGCCGCCGCCTCCTCGGGGGCCAGTTCGTACTAGGCGCTGATCGTCGCTCGGACGCCCCGCTGCCGACCCGGCGGCGGGGCGTCCGTCGTTCCGGGAGCGCATGTCGCGTGCGGGCTGCTGCCCCTGACACCGTCGAGTGAACGGAACACCGCCTCGTTCGCCGGTGTCGCGTCCACTCGGCGGTGTCTGAGGCCGGGCGCTATTGGCCGCGCAGGGTTGCGGGTTCAGCGGGCGGTGCGGCGCTCGGCGATCAGCGCCGCGTGCGGGCGTGATCCCGGGTCGGTGCGGGTCGTCGTCTCGAGCACGGCGAGCCCTGCCGCCTCGAGCCGCACGGCGAGCTCGTCGACCGGCCAGCGCCAGGCCGTCACGACCGCGTGGTCGAACGACTCGAGCGCCGGCGCCTCGAAGAACCCCACGAGGAGGCGCCCGCCCGGCTGCAGGACGCGCGTAATCTCGCGCAGCGGCTCCTCGATGCCGTCCGGAGCGTGGTGGACGAGCGAGTACCACGCGAGCACCCCGGCGATGCTCCCGTCGGCCGCCCGCAGGTGCTCGGCCGAGCCGACCTCGTACCGGACGCCCGGGTGCGTCCGGCGCGCGTGCCGCACGAACGCCGGCACGGGGTCGACACCCGACACGTCGAGCCCGGCGCCGTCGCGCCCCGCGAGGAACGCCGTCCAGTGGCCCGGACCGCACCCGAGGTCGAGCACGGGGCCGTCGAGGCCCCCGGCCCAGCGGGAGACGAAGTCGAGGTCGTCGGGGTGCACCGCGCTCATCGAGCCGAGCGCTGTCGCGTACTCGCCGGCGCGCTCGGCGTAGGCCGCACGGACGGCGTCCGCACCCGCACCCGCGTGTGCGTCGGCGTCTGCGCCGGTGCCCGCGTCGGGCTCACGCGGGGGTCCACTCGGCGGTAGCTGCACGCCGACCATCATCGCGCGCCGTCTGCACCCCGCGAACCCGCGCACACCCTCCGGCGCGCGCGGGGGTGCGCGCGGGTTCGCGGGGTGCGGGCGCAGCCGGCGCCGCGGCGGCGGGGCCGGGCGCGGTGCAGCCCCGACGACGCGCTGCACCCCCGACCGTGCACTGCACCCCTGAATTCGGGGGTGCGGTGCACGATCGGGGGTGCGTCGAGAGGTGTCCGGCGGCGAGACGGCGCCGCGGGCGGCGCGCGCAGCCGCGCTCATGCCACGCGGCGACCGTCCACGAGGTGCACGACGTCGATGCCCGGCCCGTGCAGGGAGTGGTCGTGCGTCGCCTCGACGACGGTCGCTCCGCGGGCGAGCTCGGCGTCGACGGCCGCGCGGATCAGCGCCGTGGCGGCGGCGTCGACCCCGGCCGTCGGCTCGTCGAGCAGCAGTAGGTCGGCCTGCCGGGCCAGCCCCTGGGCCACGAGCACGCGCTGCCGCTGCCCGCCCGACAACGCCGCCAGCGGACGCCGCGCGAGGTCGGCGACGTCGAGCACCTCGAGGCAGTCGTCCACGACGGAACGGTCCCGACGCCCGACCGGCCGCCACGCACCGAGCGACCCCCACCTCCCCATCGCGACCGTCTCGCGCACGGTGATCGGCAGGCGGTCGGTGACCGCGCTCCGCTGGACGACGAACGCCGTCGTGCCCGACGCAGGCAGGGCGACCTGCCCCTCCACGTCGCGGTGGGTGCCGGCCAGCACGCCCAGCAGCGTCGACTTGCCCGAGCCGTTCGGGCCCACGAGCACCGTCAGCCGGCCGCCGAGCACGTCGACGTCGACCCCCCGCAGCGCGGTGCGTCCGTCGTGGTGGGCGCTGACGCCGAGGAGGCGCGCGACTGTCCCCGAGGTCGGCTCAGCCGGGCGGGAGGCGCGGCGGCAGGGGAGGTCGGAGGGGAGGTCGGAGGCCGGCGCGAGGGGTCCCGGTGCGATGTCCATGGCTTGATCATACTGATAATCGTTTTCATGTATTGTCGTGCCTCGTGACCTTCCTCCTCGATCCGTTCAGCACGGCGTTCATGCTCAGGGCCCTCGTCGGCGGCGTGCTCGTCGCCGTGCTCTGCGGCGTCGTCGGCACGTGGGTCGTCGTCCGCGGCATGGCGTTCCTCGGCGAGGCCATGGCCCACGGGGTCCTGCCCGGCGTCGCCCTGGCCGCGCTCCTCGGGCTGCCCGCCGTGCTCGGCGCCGCCGTCAGTGCCGCCGTGATGACGGCCGGCGTCGGTCTCGTGACGCGACGGTCGCGGCTCTCTCCCGACACCGCCATCGGCCTGCTCTACGTCGCGATGCTCAGCGCGGGGGTCGTGATCGTCTCCCGCTCACGCTCGTTCGCGACCGACCTCACGGCCGTGCTGTTCGGCGACGTGCTGGCCGTCGACCAGGGCGACCTCGTCTTCATCGCCGTCGCGGTCGTCGTCGGGGTGGCCGTCACGGCCGCGTTCCACCGCCCGTTCGTGGCACTGGCCTTCGACCCCCGGGTCGCGAGCACGTCCGGCCTCCGTCCGGGGCTCGCCCACGTCGTGCTGGTCGGGCTCGTCACGCTCGTGGTCGTCGCCTCCTACCAGGCCGTGGGCAGCCTCCTCGTCGTCGGCCTGCTGATCGCCCCGGCCGTGGCCGCCGCCCAGTGGACCCGTCGCATCCCCACCACCATGGCCGCCGCCGCTCTCGTCGGCGCCCTGGCCGTGCTCGTGGGGCTGCTCGTCTCGTGGCACGCCTCGACGGCGGCGGGCGCGAGCATCGCCGCGTGCGCCGTCGCGCTGGCCGGGCTGTCGGCCGCGGCGCGTGCCGCGGTCGGGGACCGCGCCTCCTCGGCACCGACGCCCGACGCGACCGCCGGAGCCGCGACCGCGCCCGCATCCGCGGCAACGGCACCCGCACCCGCACCTGCATCCCCGACGAGGGCATCCACGCTCGTGCTCGCCGCCCACCCCGCACCTGCCCACCCGACACTCGACCTCGCGCCCCCGGTGCGACAGGAAGCGACCCCGCACTCGTGACCAGAAGAAGCACAGCCCTCCTCCCCGCCGCCCTCGTCACGCTGCTCGCCCTCGCGGCCTGCAGCCCCGGCACCGGCTCCGCCGACGACGCCGGCACGACCGGTGCCGACGAGACCGCCGTCCCGCACGGGTACGTCGAGGGAGCCCGCGAGCTCCAGGAGCCGCAGCTCCGCCTCGTCGCCCTCGACGGCGACGTGCTGAGCGCCCTCGACCCTGCCTCGGGCGAGATCGTCGAGCTGGCGTCCGGGGGTGCGCTCGGCGACGCCTCCTCGCTCACGACCGACGGCCGGCACCTCTTCGCGGCGACCCCGGACGGCCGGCTCACCGTCGTCGACGGCGGCGCCTGGACGGTGCCCCACGGCGACCACTCGCACTACTACCTCGCGGATCCCCGCGTCGTCGCCGAGCCCGACGACCTGGCCGACCTCGGCGTCGAGACCGGGAACAGCTCCGGCGCCGGCGCGGCCGGCGCGTCCGAGGGCGGTGCGCAGGAGGTGCGGGCCGCCTCCAGCGCCTCCCTCACCGCCGCGTCCTGGTCGGCCACCGGCACGGGGCTCGTGCTCGACGGCGACGCCCTGGCCGACGGCGAGCTCGAGGCGGTCGGGCGGATCGAGGGGACGCCGCACGACGGCGTGCTCGTGCCGCTCGGCGACGAGCTGATCGCGAGCGTCGTCAGCGACGCGGCCGACGCGGCCGACGTGTCCGACGCGGCCGACGCGGCCGACGTGTCCGACGCGGCCGACGCGGCCGACGCCAACGCGTCCGACGCCTCCGACCCGGCCGACGCCTCCGACGCGGCCGACGCGGACGCGGCCGACACGTCCGTGTCCGGGCCCGCCGACGCGTCCGGGCCGGCCGCGCCCGTGCGCGCCGACACGGTCGTCGTCACGACCGCCGAGGGCGAGGCCGTCGACGGCCTCGAGGAGCCCTGCCCTGCCCTCCGCGGCTCGGCCGCGACCCGCGTCGGGGTGGTCGTCGGCTGTGCCGACGGCGCCGTGCTCGCCACCGCCGACAGCGCCGGCGACGTGACGCTCGAGCGCATCCCGTACCCGGCCGGCACGGCCGCGTCGGACGTGGCCACCTCGTTCCAGGCGCGTCCCGGCCGGCCGGCCGTCGCCTCCGTCGCCGGCACCCGCGGCGCCTGGCTGCTCGACACGCGGGCCCGCGCCTGGACGCTCATCGAGACCCCCGAGCCCCTGCTGCGCGCCACCGCCGTCGGCGACTCCGACGACACGGTGGTGGCGGTCGACGTCTCCGGACGCGTCGTGGTGCTCTCGCCCGAGGGCGTCGTCGCGCAGACCGAGCCGCTCGTCGCGGCCGACCTCGTCGCCGGAGCCGACGGCCCCGAGCTGCCCGCGGGCGTCGTGCTCGAGGTCGACGCGTCGCGCAGCTACCTCAACTCGCCGTCGGCGGGAGTCGTCCACGAGATCGACCACGCCGACTCCGCTCGCGTCGCCCGCACGCTGCCGCTGCCCGGCCGCCTGGTCGTGGAGACGGGCCGATGAGCCGCACGCGCCTCCGCGCCGGCTCCGCCGCCGCCGCGCCCGCGCCCGCGCCTGCCGTCCTCCGGCACCCCGAAGTGGACGGAACACCCCGTCGTTCCGGGGTGCACGGTCCACTCGGGGGTGTCAGAGCACAGCGACCCGCGCGACCCGCACGAGCAGCAGCAACTGCGGCAGCCGCCGCCGCCCTCGCCGTGCTGCTCGTCACGAGCGGCTGCTCCGCGCTCGCGGACGGCCCCGGCGGCACAGGCGCAGCCGCAGGCGCCCCGCGCGTCGTCGTCACGACGAACATCCTCGGCGACGTCGTCGGCGAGCTGATCGGCGACCAGGCCGACGTCGTCACGCTGATGCCCCCGGGGGCCGACCCGCACAGCGTCGAGATCTCGGCCCGCGAGGCCGCCGACCTGCGGGACGCCGACCTGGTCGTCTCGAACGGCCTCGGCCTCGAGGAGGGCCTGCAGCAGCACGTCGACTCCGCCGCCGACGCCGGCGTGCCCGTCGTCGAGGCCGGCGACTTGATCGAGCCCCTGGCCTACGCCGAGGGCGACGCCGAGGGCGAGCTCGACCCGCACTTCTGGACCGACCCGCAGCGGATGCTCGACGTCGTCGACGGGCTCGAGCGCGAGCTGGCGACGCAGGTCGACGGCCTCGACGCCGGTGCGCTCGAGTCGGCAGCCGCCTCCTACCGGGGCCAGCTCGAGCAGCTCGACGCCGACCTCGAGGCGAGCTTCGGCGCGATCCCGGCCGAGCGCCGTGCGCTCGTCACGAACCACCACGTCTTCGGCTACCTCGCCGAGCGGTACGGGTTCCGGGTCGTCGGGGCGGTGCTGCCGAGCGGCACGACGCTGGCGGCGCCGAGCGCGTCCGACCTCGCCGGGCTCACCGACGCGATCGAGGAGGCGGGGGTCGGCACGATCTTCGCCGACGCCTCCCAGCCGGACCGCCTCGTGCAGGTCCTCGCCGACGAGGCCGACGTCGAGGTCGACGTCGTCGCCCTGCACACCGAGTCGCTCAGCGCCCCCGGCGGGGGAGCCGAGACCTACCTCGAGATGATGCGCTCCAACGAGCAGCTCATCGCGACCGGCCTGTCGCCCTGACCGGCCTGCACCACCCTCATCACCGAACACGGAAACGGATCACATGACCCAGCGACACCAGATCTCGCGACACCAGACAAGGGCCCTCGCGGGCCTCGCCCTCGCCGCCTCGGCCGCCCTCGCCCTCACGGCGTGCTCGAGTGCAGGAGGCGCGGGCGGCGACGGCGCGACCGGCGCGGCCTCCGAGGCGGGCGCGACCACCGCCTCCTCGGCGCAGCCCCGCATCGCGGCCACCTACGACGGCGGGGTGCTCATGCTCGACGCGACCACCCTCGAGACCGTGGCCGACATCGAGCTGGCGGGATTCAACCGCGTCAACCCGGCCGGCGACGGACGGCACGTGCTCGTCTCGACCGAGGAGGGGTTCCAGGTGCTCGACACCGGGGCCTGGACAGCCGACGGGACGTCGTACACCGCGGAGCCCGAGCTCACCGACCTCGTGTTCGAGGCGCCGACGCCCGGCCACGTCGTGCGCCACGGCGACAAGACCGTCCTGTTCTCGGACGGGACCGGCGACACCACCGTCTTCGACACCGCCGACCTGCTCGACGTCTCGTCGACCGGGGAGCTGCCCGCGACCGAGACGATCTCGTCGCCCGAGGCCCACCACGGCGTCTCGATCGAGCTCGAGGGCGGCACGCTGCTCACCACCATCGGCGACTCCGAGTCGCGGGTCGGCGTGCGCGCGCTCGACGCCGCGGGCGAGGAGATCGTCCGCAACGAGGAGTGCCCGAGCGTGCACGGCGAGGGCACCACGGCCGACGAGGTCGCGGTGTTCGGCTGCAGCGACGGCGTGCTGCTGTACGACGACGGCGCGTTCACGAAGATCGCCGCCGCGGACGAGTACGGCCGCACCGGCAACGCCTACGTCACCGACTCGTCGCCCGTCATGCTCGGGGACTACAACAGCGACCCCGACTCCGAGGGCTACGAGCTGACGCAGCTCACCGCCGTCGACACCGCCGCGGCCACCTCGCAGGTGCTCGACCTGCCCGACGGCGTGGCGTACACCTGGAAGGGCGTCGGCCGCACCGCCGACGACGACGCGCTCGTGCTCGGCACCGACGGAGCGCTGCACGTGCTCGACGTCGCCACCGGCTCGTTCGGGGCGTCGTACCCCGTGATCGAGGCGTGGGAGGGGCCCGCCGAGTGGCAGGACTCGCACCCGAGCCTCTCGGTCGTGGGCGACACCGCGTACGTGACCGACCCGGCGTCGGGCTCGATCCACGCGGTCGACGTGGCCACCGGCGAGGTCACGGCCACGGGCGACCTCGGCGTCGCGGCCAACGAGATCGCGGTCGTCACCGGCTAGCCCGGGCCCTCCCCGTTCAGGAAGATCTGTCCTGAGTCGCGCAATGGGGGGAGCGGGAGTCCTGACTCGTGCACGGTCCAGGAGGCGCGGGCGCGCACCTCCTGAACGGTGACAGTGCCGAGCCGGTCCCGTCTCGGTCCCGTCTCCGTCCCGGCGCCGGGCGGCGAGACGACAGAAAAGGTCCTTTCCCAGACGGGAAAGGACCTTTCCTGACGGTTCATGACCGAGCGGAGGGAGAACCCCGCCCCACGCGTGAGCGTGAGACGGGGCCCCACCGGGAACACCGGCCCACGTGCAGGGTCGGGGCCGGTGTCGTCGTCACTCGGGTGAGGGCGGACCCTACTCGGTGGCGACGGTGATCTTCGCGACGCCGACGAGCATCTCGTCCTGGACGGCGTCGGTGTTGAAGGTCTGGTTCAGCAGGGCGGCGGCGTCGGGGCTGATGTGCACGGTGGTGCCCTCGAGGACGGCGTTGGTGCCCTCCATCTGGAGGGGCTTCAGGGTGCCGCCGTAGAGGTTGAAGAGGTAGGCGTCCTCGGCTGCGACAGCGCCGTTGGCGGTGACGGTGCCGTAGAGCTTGCTCTCGCCCGGGTCGATGCGGAAGTCGCTGAGCTCGACGACGGTGCCGTCGGCAGCGGTCAGGGACAGGCCGGAGCCGTCGTGGTCGATCTCGCCCTGGACGTAGGGGCGCACGTCACTGGAGGGGTCGTAGTAGTCGACGTTGCCGCCGGTGATGGGGAAGGAGAAGGTGCCGGTGGTGGCATCGAACGCGGCGGTGCCGACGACTCCGGGGGTGAGGCCGAGGCTCGTGAGAGCGTCGACGAAGGACGCGTCGACGGCGACCTGGGTGTCGACGCCCTTGCTGAGGTCGGGGAGCGACGCGACGGGCTCGGTCGACGCAGCGGACGACGAGGACGACGGGGCGGCCGAGGACGACGAGCCGGAGGTGGCGTCGCCGGAGGAGCAGGCGGCGAGGCTGAAGATGAGGGCGCCGGAAGCGACGATGCCGAAGGCGGACTTGGTGATGGTCTTGCGCGAGATGTTCACGATGTTTCTCCTTGTCTGTGGTTCCCGGTGGGGGAGTTGACAGGGGTTCGCCACCCTCGCTGGATGAGTTTGGTGCGTTACCTGACCGTTACCTCGAGGAGGCGGTGGGCAGGTCTGCGGGACCGGGCTGGCGCCTCCTCGGCTCGCGGTCTCGGCATCAGCGTTCAGGAACCGAGCGTGCACGGGTCCTGAGTCGTGCAGGGATCAGGACGCACGGGTCCTGAGTTGCGCGACTCAGGACCCATCTTCCTGAATGACGAGAGAGGACGTCGGGTCAGCGCAGGTCGAGCCAGGCGACCTGCTCGTCCGACAGCGAGACGCTGAGGCCGCGCATCGACGACCGCGCCTCCGAGATCGTGCGCGGCCCGAACAGCGGGAACGTCGGGAACGGCTGGTGCAGCACGTACGCCAGGGCGATCGCCGTCGCCGCGACGCCGTGCTCGGCTCCGAGCTGTTCCGCACGGCGCAGGCGCTCGAAGTTGTCGTCGCTGTAGTAGCAGCGCACGAGCTCCGCGTCGGTGAGGTCGTCGGGGCGGGCCCGGCCCGTGAAGAAGCCCCGCGCCTGCGACGACCAGGGCAGCAGCGGGATCTGGCGCTGCTCGAGCCACTGCTTCGACTCGGGGTCGGTGACGTGCTCGCACCCGGCCCACGGCACGTCGTAGGCCTCGGCGAGGCCGAAGTGGTTCGACAGCACCGAGAACTCGGCGCGGCCGTTGGCGCGGGCGTACTCGTTCGCCTCGTCGACGCGGGCGGGGGTCCAGTTCGAGCCGCCGTAGACGCGGATGCGCCCGGCCCGGCGGTGCTCGTCGAGCACGTCGACGAACTCGCCCACGGGGACGTCGGTGTTGTCCCTGTGCATCATGTAGATGTCCGCGTGGTCGGTGCCCTGCCGGTCGAGGCTCTCGAGCAGCTGGCGGGTCAGCGACTCGGGGTCGCAGTGCGGCGTGTGCGCGCCCTTCGTGATGACGACGACGTCGTCGCGGATGCCGCGGTTCGCGATCCAGCGGCCGAGCCGCGCCTCCATCTCGCCGTCGCCGTAGAGCCAGCCGGTGTCGAACGTGTTGCCGCCCTGGCTGACGAAGTGGTCGAAGATCGAGGAGGCGTGCGCCAGGTCCTGCTGGTTGTCCACTCCCATGACCAGTCGCGACACCTTCTTGCCGACCCCGGCGATCTCGCCGTAGACCATCGGGGCGTCGGGGGAGACGGCGAGCGGGCGGCCTGTGACGGTGGGGATGTCGACGTCCTCGCGCTCGAACGGGTAGCGCAGGCCGATCGCGGCACGCCACTGGTCGAGCACGCGGGCGGTGCCGACGCTGTCGTCGAGGCTGATCTCGGCGGCCTCGCCGGTGCCGTCGCGCAGGGCGGCGATCGTCGCGGCGGCCTCGAGGCCGTAGGGCTGTGCCCCGGGGAACGACAGGGTGCGGGTCTCGCCGTCGACGGTGCGGACGGTCAGCTCCGCGTCGTCGCCGAACCACGGGTCGGTGAGCACGATGCTGCCGAACGACCCCGTGATCGTCGCGATGTTGGTGTCGTCGACGCGGACGCCGCAGCGCACGGCGGCGGTCACGCCGTCGCCGAAGTCGAGCTGGGCCAGGGTCCACTCGTCGACGCCGGTGGGGCCGAGCGTGCCCTTGGCGGTCACGGCGAGGGGCTCGGCGAACGCGCGGCCGCGGGCGGCCCCGACGACGGCGCGGGCCAACGAGACGGGGTAGCCGCCCACGTCGAGGATCCCGCCGCCGGCCGTGTCGACGTCGAACAGGCGGCCCTCGCGGTCGGAGGCGGCGAACGAGAACGCGGCGTCGACGTGCACGAGCTCGCCGATCGCCCCGTCGCGCACGAGCTCGAGCAGCGCCCGCGTCTGCGGGTGGAACCGGTACATGACCGCCTCGACGAGGGTCGCCCCGGCCTGACGCGCCTCGTCGGCCACCGCCATCGTCGTGCCCGCGTTCGGGGTCAGCGGCTTCTCGCAGAGCACGGCCTTGCCGGCCGCGACGGCGTCGAGCACGAGGCGGGCGTGGGCGGTGTGCACCGTCGCCACGTAGACGGCGTCGATCGTCGGGTCGGCGAGGACGTCGGCGTACGTCCCGGTGCGGACGCGCGCGACGTCGGTGCCGGAGGCCGAGACGTCGGCGCCGCCCGCACCCGGCTCGTCCCCGGCCGGCGCCGCCCCCTGCTCGACGGCGAACGCGGCGAGCTCGGCGGCGCGGCCCTCGTCGGTGCTGCCGACCGCGGCGAGCACCCCGCCCGACGAGGGCAGCTGCGAGACGAACTTCCGGGCGATGGTGCCGGCGCCGAGCACGGCCCAGCGAGCGGCGGCGCCGGGCTCGGCCAGACGCCCGGAGGCCGAGGACGCAGCGGCCGAGGACGCAGCGGCCGAGGAGGCGGCAGGGGCCGAGGAGGGGGCGGTCGCGTCGGCGGGAGTGGTCAGGGGAGACATCGGTGTCCTTCACTGGTCTGGCGAGCACTGGTCTGGCGAGCGACCGTGAACGTTCACGGCCATCGACGACGCTACCAGTAACCTCAGGGGGTGACGACTGCCGACCCCCGCCTCCCTCGCCCTGCCACGATCCTCGACGTGGCCCGGGTCGCCGGGGTCTCGCGCCAGACCGTGACCCGCTCGCTCAACGGCCTGCCCGACGTCAGCGCGGCGACGCGCGAGCGCGTCGTGCAGGCGGCCCGCGACCTGAACTACCGGCCGAACCGTGCGGCCCAGGGCCTGGTCAGGGGCCGGCAGGTGACGGTCGGGCTCGTGCTCGACGACCTCCGCAACCCGTACTACCCGGAGGTCGCCTCGGAGTTCAGCCGGGCCGCGACCGCACGCGGCTGGGGAGTGCTGCTGTGCGACCTCGGGCACGACGCCTCCGTGGCTCGGGAGAGCCTGGCGTCCCTGGTGCCGCGCGTCGACGTGCTCGTCTCGCTCATGCCGCTCGGCGACCTGCGCGAGCAGGTCGCCGGCGTCCCGACCGTGGAGGTCGACACCGATCCCGACGGAGGCGCCCAGGGCGTCATCGAGATCGAGACGCGGACGGCCGTGCGCAGCGCCCTCGACCACCTCAGGGCGGCGGGCCGCAGCCGGGTCGCGATGATCGACTCCGGGGTGGAGGGCTCGGGGCGGGCCCTCGCCTACCGCGAGTACCTCGCCGAGCACGGCCTGGCGTGGAGCCCCGCCTCCGAGGTGCGGGTCGAGCAGACCCACGCCGACGGGGTGCGGGCGGTGGCGGAGCTGCTCCGCGCGTACCCGGACGCGGACGCCCTGCTCGCCTTCAACGACGTGCTCGCGATCGGGGCGCTGAAGGGCCTCGCGCGGCTCGGCGTCGTCGTCCCGGACGACGTCGCCGTCGTCGGCATGGACGGGCTCGACCTCGGCTCGCTCGTCACCCCGGAGCTGACCACGCTCTCGATCGACAAGGCCGAGCTGGCGCGCGTCGCCGTCGAGGTCGTCGCCGACATGCTCGCCGGTGCCGAGCCGCCGCGGCGTCGCGTCGCGCGGACGCTGCTCCTCCGCGAGTCCGCGTAGCCCGCTCCGCGCCCGGCTCCGCCGCGCCGCGCCCCGCACGCGGCCACCGCGAGCCGCCCGGAGGCCGGAACACCCCGGAGTGGACGAAACACCTCGTCGTTCCGGGGTGTTCCGTCCACTCCGGGGTGTTCCCGGCGGGCGACGGGCGGCTCCGCGCAGCCCGCCCTGCCGCTCGGGTCCCGCGCCGGCGCCCCTCGTGCCCCCTCAGCCGTCCCGTGGGCGATGAACCGCGAACCGAACCATGAACCGCGACAAAACGCGGTTCATGGTTCGGAACGCGGTTCCGGGAGACGCCGGGGGCCGAGCCGTCCCCGCCCGGCTACTCGTCGCCGAGGAGGCGGCGGCGGCGCAGCGTCAGCCACGCACCGACCGCGATCAGCAGGAGCGCCGTGCCGGCGATGCCGACCCAGGCGTCCGAGCCGGTGAAGGCGAGGCCGTCGCGGCCCGCCACGGCGACAGCGCCGCCCGACCCGCCGCCGACGCCTGCGCCCGAGCCCGGCGCGCCCGAGCCCGGCGTGCCTGAGCCCGGAGCGCCCGAGCCCGGCGTGCCTGCACCCGGCGTGCCTGCACCGGGCGTGCCCGCACCCGGCGTGCCGCCGCCGGGCGTGCCCGGGTCACCGGGGTCGCCCGGCCCTGCAGCGGCGAGCACCGTCAGCGTCGCCCGGGCGAGCTGCGCGCCGCCCTCGAGCTCGACGACGTGCGCCCCCGGCTCGAGGTCGGCCGGCACGACGAACCGCAGCACGCCCACCCCGGCGACGGTCGCGGTCGTGTCGCCGATCGACTGCGGCTCCGAGTAGACCGTCCCGGCGAGCTCCTCGCCCGCGACGAACCCGGTCGCGGTGATCGACACCGTGTCGCCCGGCCGTGCCGTGGCCGGCGAGAGCGTGCCCGGCACGATCCTCTTGCCCGGCTCGACGACGCCGAGGTCGACGCCGAGCAGGGTCGCGAGGCGTGCGAGCGCCACGTCGGGCAGCCCGCGCTGCAGCGCGTTCTCCGCGTCGGCGGTCAGCGCCGCGGCGCCGACACCCGCCGGCCCGGCGGCGGCCGTGCCGTCGACCATCGCGTCCTGCGCGAGGTCGCGGGCGACCGACACGAGGTCGTCGGCCGCGCCCATCGCGTCGAGGTCGGTCCCCGAGAACGGGCCCACCGCGGCGAGCAACGAGCGCAGGAGGCGCGCGACGGCGTCGGCGTCCTCGCCCGCCACCGTCCCGTCCGCCGCCCAGACGTCGCCGTCGAGCACGTCCTGCACGCCGTCGCGGGCGGCGCCCGCGGGCAGCGACGCGACGAGCGCCTCCAGCCGGTCGCGCGCGCCGTCGGTGCGCAGGCCCCAGCCGTACGGGTACAGCGGCGAGTAGTCGGCGTCGCCCACGTTGATCGGCACCTGGTCGGCGCTGGCAGCCCAGGTCACGGGCAGGCGCCCGGCGAAGGGCAGGCGGCCGAAGAGCACGTCGGCCACGCCGGCGCCCTCCGAGCCCGGCAGCGACGACGCGACCACGGCGTCGGCGAGCCCGACGACGTCGCCGAGCAGCTGCGGGCGGCCCGACACGACGAGCACGACGCACGACGAGGTCGCGGCGCAGACCTTCTCGACGACGGCCTGGTCGGCCGGCGTGAGCGACAGGCTCGAGCCGTTGTTGCCGACGTCGCCCTGTCCCTCCGCGTAGGGCCGCTCGCCGACGACCACGACGCCGGTCTGGTCGGCGCGGATCGGCTCGGTGGCGCCGGGGCTCACCGTGACGGTCGCGCCGGGCGCGACCTCGCGGATGCCCTCGGCGATGCTCGTGCCGGTCGTCGTGTCGCCCGACCCGCCCTGCCAGCTGATCGTCCAGCCGCCCATCTGACGACCGAGGTCGTCCGCGGTGGAGCCGGCCACGTAGAGGTCGGCGTCCGCAGCCAGCGGCAGCGCGCCTCCTGCGTTCTTCAGCAGCACCTGCGACTCGGCCGCGGCCTGGCGGGCCACCGCGCGGTTCGCGGCGCTGCCGACGCCGTCGACGTTGGTGCGGTCGGCGAAGGGCTGCTCGAACAGGTTCAGGTCGAACTTCTGCGTGAGGATGCGCCGCACGGCGTCGTCCACCCGCGACTGCGACACGGCGCCCGAGCCGACGGCCGCGACGATGCTGTCGATGAACGCGCCGTAGTTGTAGGGCGCCATCGCCATGTCGAGCCCGGCGTTCACCGAGCGGACGGCCTTGTCGGCGTAGCTGCCGCCCGGCAGCTTGTCGATGCCCTCCCAGTCGCTGATGAGGAACCCCTCAAACCCGAGGTCGCCCTTGAGCAGATCGGTGTTGAGCGCGGCGTTCTCGTGCATCCGCACGGGCCCGTCGCCGAGGTCGACCGCCGAGTACGACGGCATGATCGTGCCGACGCCGGCCTCGAGGGCAGGCAGGTACGGGTCGACGTGCAGCCGGGTGAAGTCCTCGAGCGACTCCGCCTCGGTGACGCCCTGGTCGATCGGGTACGCGCCGGTGCCGACGACGGACTCGTCGTACGTGGTGCCGCCGTCGCCGGCCCAGTGCTTGGCGGTGGCGAGGACCTCGTCGGCGCCGCCGATGTCGGTCGGGTCGTCGCCCTGCAGGCCGATCACCGAGGGGGCGGCGAAGGTGCGGACCAGGTCCGGGTCCTCGCCGAACGACTCGTAGCTGCGGCCCCAGCGCTCGTCGCGCGAGACGCAGAGGCAGGGGGCGAAGGTCCACGGCACGCCGGTCGCGCGCACCTCCTGCGCCGTGACGCGGGCGATCTGCTCGACGAGCGCCGGGTCGCGGGTCGCGCCGAGGCCGGTGTTGTGCGGGAAGATCGTCGCCCCGACCACGTTGCTGTGGCCGTGCACGGCGTCGACGCCGTAGATCATCGGGATCTGCAGGCGGGTCGAGAGCGCCTCGCGCTGGTAGCCGTCGACCATGTCGGCCCAGGCCACCGCGGTGTTGCCCTGGGGCACCGAGCCTCCGCCGCTGAGCAGCGAGCCGAGGGCGCGTCCGCTGATGTCGCTCGGCGACGACAGCCCGAGGCGCTCGGCCTGCGCCATCTGGCCGACCTTCTCCTCGAGCGTCATCCGCCCGAGCAGGTCGGCGACGCGCTCGGCGGTCGGCAGCGACGCGTCGAGGTAGGGCAGGCCGTGCGCGCCGATCACGATGCGCGGGCCCTCGCCGACCTTGGCCGTGGTCGACGCGAGCGTCAGCTGCAGCTCCTTCGACTCGGCCGGCCCCGAGGAGGCGCGAGTCGTCACGCTGATCGTCTGCACCGTCCCCGAGGGCGAACCGGCCGGGAACGTCGCCGTGCCCGAGGCCGCGTCGTAGTCGACGCCCTCGACCGCGGTGCCGTCGGCGGTCGCCCAGTCGACGACGACGTCGGAGGCGAGGGGCTCGTCACCCGCCGTCGAGAGGGTGAGCGGCACCCCCGCGACGTCGCCCGCGTCGACGAGCCACACGTCCTGCGTCGAGTCGACGGTCACGGAGGCGGCGGTCGCGGGCGTCCCGTAGACCTGCGTGTCGTCGATCGCCCAGCCGACCGGCGCCGGGGTGCCGGGGGCGAAGGTGATCGAGTAGCCGAAGGCGCTCGTCAGGTCGAGGGTGCCGTTCTTCGTCGCGTCGTCGCCGGGCTGGTAGCCCGACGGCGTGAACGACGAGAAGGGCAGCTCGACGAGCTTCCAGCGGCTGGTGCTGCTGCCCCAGTTGTCCTTGAACGTGGCGGCCCAGAGCTCGCTGGTCTCGGCGGTGTCGCCGCCGCCCGCGGGGTCGCCGTCCTTGATCTCGACCTTGAGGTCGGCGCCGGCGGTGGGCGACGCGGGGTTGTTCGCCTGGGAGGCGTACCACCAGAACCGCAGGCCCTGGTAGCTCGACCAGTCCTGCGCGTCGGCCAGGTCGTGGCTGAGCCCGCCGTAGCCGCCCTCGGGGATCGAGTACGTGCCGCTGAGCACGTGGTTGTCGGCCACGCCGCCGCGCTCCTGGGTCGTCACCTCGCGGCTGATGGTCGGCTCGAGCGGCGCGGGGGAGCCCCACGTGAAGAAGCCGACGGGGTCGGCCCCGGTGGTGAGGTCCACGTCGCCCTCGAAGTCCTCGATCATCGTCGCGCGGTCGAACACGGCGACGTCGTCGACCAGCCAGGTGCCGGCGCCCAGGGCCGTGAGCGTCACGGCGAAGCCGGTCGAGGCGGAGGGGTCGAAGCGGGCGTCGCTGGTCGGTGCCGTCTTCGAGCGGAGGTCGGCGAACAGCACGCTGACCTCCTTCCACTCCGTGCTGTCGTCGATGACGGTCTGCTCGAAGAGGGCGTCGTTGCCGTTCTTCAGCTCGTAGCGCAGCGGCAGGCCGGTGGCGTTCCCCTTGAACCAGAACGAGAAGCCGTCGTGGTCGCTCCAGTCGGTGGCCGCGGTGTCGTGCGCGAAGCCGAACCAGTCCGCCTGCGTGGTGGGCCCCGCGACGACCGCGCTGAGGACCTTCGCGCCTGCGCCCGACGATCCCGCACGATCGGCCGCGACGGTGCTGAGCGTCGGCGTCACCGGCGCGTTCGCGCCCCACGGGAAGTACCCGGCGGGCACGTCGCCCTCGAAGTCGTCGACCACCGTCGTGGCGCCGACGTTCGGCAGGGCACCGGTCGGCGTGACGGTGACGGCCAGCGTCGACCGCGCCCCGAGCGTCACGGGGTCGCTCGGCTCGGACAGCGTCAGGGTGAAGGCGCGACGCGGGCTGAGGCCGCCCGTCGACAGGGTCGTGACCACGACGGAGGCGGTGGTCTCGCCGGGTGCGAAGGTCACCTCCTGGTCGACCGCCTCGAAGTCCGTGCCGGCGACGGCGGTGCCGTCGGTCGACCGGACGCGCGCGGTGACCGGCTCGGTGCTCGTGCCCGTCAGGCTGAGCCCGACGGCGAGCGGCTGCCCGGCGGCGACCGTCGCGGTCGACCGGTCGAGGGTGACCGCGCGGGTCTGCGACTCCCCGAAGACCTGCAGGCCGAAGGCCGAGTAGCCGTACCAGTGCTGGCGCGGCAGGTCCCAGGTGGCGGACGCGCGCTGCAGCATGCTGAGCCGCACGTAGCGGGCCTCGACGGGCGCGTCGGCCGTGCCGACCGCCTCCTCGTCTCGCTGGCCGTCGCTCGTGACCGTCTTCGCGACGGTCCAGCTCGCCTCGAGGGCCGGGTCGCCCTGCGTGGTCTCGATCCGGTAGCTCGACGCGTACGACGCCTCCCAGTCGATGCCGATCGAGTCGACCCGGGCGACGCCGCCGAGGTCGACCGTGACGGAGGCGGTGAAGGGGACGTCCTCGTCGGGGCCGTTGCCGCTCGCCCAGCGCGTGGTCGAGTCGCCGTCGATCAGGGCTTCGGCCGGGAACGTGCCGTCCTTGTCCGACTGCGTCGCCGAGGCGACGACCGTCCCGTAGCGCGCCAGGTCGACCGGCGCGGCCGAGGCGGCGACCGCCGGCAGGCCGCTCAGCAGCAGGGCCGAGACGGCGGTCAGCGCGGCGGGGCCGAGCAGGCCGCGGGCGCGGTGCGGGGAGCCGGGTGCGCGCCGCGAGGGCGAGCCGGCCGTGCGAGGTGAACGAGTGCGGACAGGACGTACGGCCACGATTACTCCCTTGTAATCACGAGCTGACGCGGGACAGTCCACTCCGCCACGTCGTCGTGGCCGCGTGCCGTCTCGAGGCAGGACCGCCCTCGCCGGCCCCGCGAACGGGGGCCAGGGGCGGATCGGCTCATCGTATTCACACAGGCGGCGCAGAGGCAAGGGGGCCGACAAGTCCTCCCAAGCCTTGCGTGAACGTTCACGGTGACTTAGTCTCAGGTCCGACACGGCTGTCGAAGCGCTTCGCCACGACGCCGGCACCACACGAACGACGACTCGACGAGGAGGCCGAGATGACCACGATCCACGACGTGGCTAAGGCCGCCGGCGTCTCGATCAGCACCGTCTCGTACGCGCTCAGCGGCAAGCGGTCCATCCGGGCCGACACCCGCCTCCGGATCGACGCCGCCGTCCGCGACCTCGGCTACCGCGCCAACGCCGGAGCCCGCATGCTGGCCGGCACGCGGACGAACATCCTCGCCCTCAGCGCCCCGATGCACGCCGAGACGCACCCGCCCGCGTTCATGTCGTTCGTCGTCGCGATCGCGACGGCGGCCCGGCGCCACGACTACGACATCCTGCTGCTGACCGAGGCCGACCCGCTCGAGGGCCTCCGCCGGGTGGCGTCGAGCCAGCTGGTCGACGGCGTGGTCCTGATGGACGTCGACACCGACGACGCCCGCCTCCCGCTGCTGCGCGAGCTCGACCTGCCCGCGACGGTCGTCGGCGTGCCCCGCGACACGAGCGGCCTCGTGTGCGTCGACTTCGACTTCGAGGAGGCGGCGCGCACGTCGGTCCGCCACCTCGCCGACCAGGGCCACCGGTCGATCGGCATGGTCGGCCACGCCGCGGCGCTCTACGAGCACGGCTCGAACTTCGCGCCGCGGTTCCGCGACGCCTTCGTCGCGGCGATCGAGGATGACCCCCGCGGGCTGCGCGGCGCCGTCGCCCACGCGCCGGCGCCCGGCGACCCGCGCGACGCGGTCGAGGTGCTGCAGGAGGCGCTGCCCGACCTGACCGCGCTCGTCCTGAACTGCAACGAGGGCGCCCACCGTACCGTGCTCCGGTCGCTCGCTGCCCGCGGCCTGCGCGTGCCCGACGACGTGTCCGTCGTCTCGGCCTGCTCGAGCTTCGACACGGCCGAGTTCGTGCCGGCGCTCGACGTCGTGCCGCTGCCCGCCGAGGAGTCGGGCCGCCGCGCGGTCGAGCTGACCATGGCCCAGCTCGACGGCCGGTCGACGGATCAGGTGCAGCTGATCGCGCCGACCTGGATCGCGGGCCGCTCGACGGCGGAGGTCACCGTCTCCTGACTTATCGACGCACCTGACGCTCGACGGCCCGTCGTCGAAGCGCTTCGACGCCGCATGGCCGCCCACGACCACGACGACCCGCCCGCACCGCCCCCGACCCGCCACCCACCACTTCCACCCCCCACCGAGAGGCCCCCGATGTCGACGCTGACGTCCCGCTCCCGCGACCTGCCCGAGCCCCGCACCTTCCCCTGGATCACCGACGGCCTCGCCCTCGGCGGCGACTGGTCGCCCGAGCAGTGGCCCGAGGAGCTCTGGGCCGACGACGTCGCCCTCATGCGCCGCGCCGGGGTGAACAGCATCAACCTCGCCGTCTTCTCGTGGGGCCTGCTCGAGGTCGCCGACGGCGAGTTCGACTTCGGCTGGCTCGACCGCGCGATGGACCTGCTGGCCGACGCCGGCATCGGCGTGAACCTCGCCACCCCGACCGCGGCGCCCCCGATCTGGCTGTTCCGGGCGCACCCCGAGATCGGCCTCGTCACCGACCGCGGCGTGCGGGTCTCGCAGGGCGGCCGGCTCGGCTGGTCGCCGAGCTCCCCGGTGTTCCGCCGCTACGCGCTGCGGCTCGTCGAGACCATGGCGGCCCGCTACGCCGACCACCCGGCCCTCCGCCTCTGGCACGTGAGCAACGAGCTCGGCAACGAGAACTCGCACTGCTTCAGCGACGAGACCTCGGCCGCCTTCTCGACCTGGCTGGAGGCGCGGCACGGCACGGTCGAGGCGCTGAACGCGCACTGGGGCTCGGCCTTCTGGGGCCACCGCTACACGTCGTTCGACCAGGTCGAGGCGCCCCGATTCACCGGCACGAGCCACAACCCCGGCCTGCTGCTCGACTTCGAGCGCTTCAGCAGCGACGCCCTGCTCGGCCACTACCTCGCCGAGCGCGAGGTGCTGCGGCGCGTGACGCCCGACGTGCCGATCACGACGAACTTCATGATCCAGAACCACCCGGGCGTGCACGACTACGCGGGCTGGGCGCGCGAGGTCGACCTCGTCGCCAACGACCACTACACGATCGGCGTCGACCCCGAGCGCTGGGGCGAGCTGGCCTTCAGCGCCGACCGGACCCGCGGCATGTCGCAGGGCGAGCCCTGGCTGCTGATCGAGCACTCGACCTCGGCCGTCAACTGGCAGCCGCGCAACCGCGCCAAGTCGCCCGGCGAGCTGGCCCGCAACAGCCTGGCGCACGTCGCGCGCGGAGCCGACGGCGCCCTGTTCTTCCAGTGGCGCCAGTCGACCGCGGGCAGCGAGCAGCACCACTCGTCCGTCGTGCCGCACGCCGGTGCCGACAGCCGCGTCTACCGCGAGGTGGAGGCGCTCGGCGCGACCCTGCGCCGCATCGGCGCCGTGCGCGGGTCGACCGTCGAGCAGGCCCGCGTGGCGATCCTCTTCGACGAGATCAGCCCGAACGCGCTCCGCTCGGGCAACAACCCGAGCGTCGACGTCAGGGCGCTCGACCAGCCGCTCGCGTTCCACCGAGCGCTGACGCGCACGGGCGTGGCCGTCGACGTGGTCGCGCCGACGAGCGACCTCTCCGGCTACGACCTCGTCGTCGTTGCGACCCTCTACCTGTGCCCCGAGGAGGCGGTGGCCGGCCTCGAGCAGGTCGTCGCCCGAGGCGGCACCGTCGTCGTCACCCCGTTCTCCGGCATCGTCGACCGGCACAACCGCGTCGTCGAGGGCGGCTACCCCGGCGTGCTGCGCGAGCTGCTCGGCGTGCGCTCGGAGGAGTTCTTCCCGCTGCTGCAGGGCGCCGAGGTCGAGCTGTCCGACGGCCGCCGCGGCCGCGTCTGGAGCGAGCTCGCCGAGCCCCGCGCCTGGGCCGGAGGCGCGGCCGCCACGGTCACGAGCACCTACGTCACGGGCCAGCTCGCCGGGCACCCCGCGACCTTCCGCCGCGACGTCCCGGGCGGCGGAGCGGCGCTCTACCTCACCACGCACCTCGACGACGCCTCGCTCGCCGCCCTCGTCGACGACCTGGTCGCCGAGCAGGCGATCGCGCCCACCGCGGTCGGCGACGACGGCCTCGAGAGGGTGCGCCGCACCTCCTCGACCGGGTCGTGGCTCTTCGCGATCAACCACGGCGACGTCGACCAGCAGGTCGAGGCGACCGGCATCGACCTCGTGTCGGGCGAGCGTGCCGACGGCTCGTTCACCGTGCCCGCCGGCGCGGTGGCCGTGATCGAGGAGACCCCGGCGAGCTGAGCACGCACCACCACCCGAACACCTTCCGCCGACCCTCACCCGGGCGGCACCCGCGTCGAAGGAGATGCAGATGAGACACCCGAAGACCGTGAGGGCCGCCGCGCTGGCGACCCTCCTGATCGGGGGAGCCGCGCTGAGCGGCTGCTCCGCCGTGGGCGGCGACGACGTCGTCCGGCTCGAGTACTGGGGCTGGGGGGTCGGCCAGGGCGAGCAGGTCGCCCTCTGGAACGCCGCGAACCCGGACGTCCAGGTGCGGCACACCGACGCCGGAGGCGGCACGGACTCGGCCGCGAAGCTCCTGACCTCGAGCCGGGCCGGCAACGCCCCCGACGTGGCGCTGGCCGAGTACACGACGATCCCGTCGCTGGTGATCGCCGACGTGCCGCGCGACATCACCGACCTGGTGGCCGACGTGGACGACGCGTTCACCGAGGGCACCTGGGCCCAGACCACGTTCGGCGGGCAGGTCTACGCCCTGCCGCAGGACGCCGGGCCGATGGTGCTCACCTACCGCGCCGACCTGCTCGCCGAGACGGGCCAGGCCGTGCCGACGACGTGGCAGGAGTTCGGCGACGTCGCCCGTGCCGTGCACGAGCAGCGGCCCGACACGGTGCTCGCCGCGGTCCCGGCCGGCGAGCTCGGCTTCTGGGCCGGGGTCTCGGCGCAGGCCGGTGCCGACTGGTGGTCGGTCGACGAGGACGGCTGGACGGTCGGCATCGCCGACGAGCGGATGCTCGAGGTCGCCGACTTCTTCGAGCAGCTCGCCGCCGACGGCTCGATCGACACGGACCCCGTGCTGTCGCCCGAGTACAACAAGCGCGTCAACGACGGCACGATCGGCGGCTGGGCCGCGGGCATCTGGGCGCCGAGCGTGCTCGGCGGCGTCGCTCCCGACACCTCCGGATCGTGGGAGATCACGCCGCTGCCCGAGTGGACGCCCGGCGACGCCGCGGTGCCGTTCCAGGGCGGCTCGGCCCTGATCGTCACGAAGAACAGCGAGCACCCCGAGGAGGCGGCGGCGTTCGCGAAGTGGATGAACGCGAGCACCGAGGGCAACCAGTCGCTGCTCGACGTGCGCGGCGTCTACCCCGCGTCGATCGAGGGCCAGGAGCTCGCGATCGGCAACGCGCCGCCCTCGCTGATGCCGCAGCAGACCGAGTTCTACGACGTGGCCGCCGAGGTCTCGGAGGACGTCCTCCCCACCACGTGGGGACCCAACGTCGCGCTCGCGACGACCACGCTCACCGACGAGCTCAACGCCGCGATCAGGGCCGGCACCCCGTGGCGCGACGCCTTCGTCGCGACCCAGGCCGTCGTCGTGGCCGACATGGAGGAAGTGGGATACCAGGTGACCACGAATGGCTGACACCGCGCTGCGCCCCGAGATGACGCACCCCGTGACCGCGAGCCCGGCCCCGCGCCCGGCACGCGGCCGCCGCCGGAGCCCGCTGGCTCCCTACCTGTTCGTCGCGCCGGCCGTCGTGCTGTTCGTGGTGTTCATGCTGATCCCGCTCGGCTACACGATCTGGTCGAGCCTCCGGGCCTACCGGATCGAGGAGGGGGCGTCGGTGCTCGGCGTCCGCGTCGACCGCTTCGTCGGCCTCGACAACTACGTCGCCGTGCTGCAGGACGCCGAGCTGCTCGCCAGCTTCGGCCGGCTCGGCATCTACGGCGTCATCGCGGTGCCGCTGACGCTCGGGCTCGCGCTGCTGTTCGCGCTGCTGCTCGACGTGCCCGCCGTCCGTGCCAAGCGGTTCGCGCGCACGGCGATCTTCATCCCCTACGCCGTGCCCGGCATCACCGCGGCGCTGCTCTGGGGCTTCATGTACCTGCCGAGCACGAGCCCGTTCTCGTACGTGACGAACGCCCTCGGCTGGGGGCCGATCCCGTTCCTCGAGGCCGACGGCCTGTTCGGGTCGCTCGCCAACATCGCCATCTGGGGCGGGGTCGGCTTCAACATGATCATCATCTACACCTCGCTCCGCGGCATCCCCGCCGAGATCTACGAGTCGGCCCGCCTCGACGGCGCCAGCGAGCTGCAGGTGGCCCTGCGCATCAAGGTGCCGCTCGTCGTCCCCGCGCTCGTCCTCACCGGCGTCTTCGCGCTGATCGGCACGCTGCAGCTGTACGGCGAGCCGAACACCCTCCGTCCCCTGACCACCGAGATCACCCAGAGCTGGGCACCGCTGATGACCATCTACCGCGACGCGTTCCTGACCGACGACCTCCCGTCGGCCGCCGCCTCCTCGACCATCCTCGCGCTCGGGACGGTCGCCCTCTCGGCGATCGTGCTCGCCGTCGCGAACCGCCGCCGGAAGGAGGGCGTCTCGTGACCGCGCTCGACACGCGCCCCCGCGCGGGCTCCCGACGAGGAGGCGCGGAGGGCGACCGCAGGACGGCCCGCCCCGGTGCCGCCCGCGCCGCCCGCAAGGGCAAGCTGCTGCCCACGATCGTGCTGCTGATCGGCGCCTTCTACTGCCTCGTGCCGGTCGGCTGGGTGTTCATCGCCTCGTCGAAGTCGCCGGGCGAGCTCTTCACCTCGTTCTCGTTCGCCCCCGGCACCGGCCTGCTCGGCAACCTCGGCGACCTGTTCGCGTACGAGGGCGGCCAGTACGGGCTGTGGGCCGCGAACTCGCTGCTCTACGCCGGGGTCGGCGGCGTGCTGTCGACGCTCGTCTCGACGATGGCGGGGTACGCCCTGGCGAAGTTCGCGTTCCGCGGGCGGAACCTGATCTTCTTCATGATCCTCGCGGGGGTGCTCATCCCGGGCATCACCCTGGCGATCCCGCAGTACATCCTGCTCAGCGAGATCGGGCTGGCGGGCGGACCGATCTCGGTGCTGCTGCCGATCATCATCAGCCCGTTCGGCATCTACCTCTCGCGGGTGTTCGCGCAGTCGGCGGTGCCGCAGGAGATCCTCGAGGCGTCGCGGATCGACGGCGCGGGCGAGTGGCGGATCTTCCGGCACATCGTGCTGCCGATCATGGTGCCCGGCATGGTGACCGTGTTCCTGCTGCAGTTCGTCGGCATCTGGAACAACTTCCTGCTGCCGTTCGTGATGCTCAGCGACCAGGCCGACTACCCGCTCACCGTCGGCCTCTACACGCTGCTGTCGAAGGGGTCCGGGGCACCGGCGCTGTACTCGCTCGCCATCACCGGGGCGGCCGTGTCGATCATCCCGCTGACGCTGCTGGTGCTGTTCCTGCAGCGCTTCTGGCGGCTCGACCTGATCTCGGGAGGGCTGAAGGGCTGATGACCGACCCGAACGGCACCTCCGAGGCCCCCGGGCGCTCGGCCGCCTCCTCACCGGCCACCTCCACCCCGGCCACCTCCTCCTCGCACCCCGCGCACCCGGAAGGCAGCACCGCATGAAGTTCACCGACGGCTACTGGGAGATCCTGCCCGGCGTCACCGCCCTGTACGCCCAGGAGGCGCACGACGTCTGGGAGCAGGACGGCGGCCTCGTCGCCTACGCCCCGACCAAGCGCATCGCCGGGCGCGGCGACACCCTCAACCGGCCGATGCTCACCGTGTCGCTGTCGTCGCCGGCCGAGGGCGTGATCCGCGTCCGCATCGACCACCACCAGGGCGCGCGCGGCCGCGGCGGGTTCGACCTGCCCGGCGACGACGGCTCGCGGGTCGGCGAGGTCAGCGTCGTCGACGGCGTCGGCACGCTCACCTCGGGGGCGCTCACCGCGACCGTGGGCGAGGGCGCCCCCTGGTCGCTCGAGTTCAGCTCGGGCGGCGAACGGCTGACCGGGTCGGGGCACCGCTCCGTCGGGTACGTGACCGACGCCTCCGGCCGGTCGTTCGTGCACGAGCAGCTCGACCTCGGCGTCAGCGAGCACGTCTACGGGCTGGGGGAGCGCTTCGGGCCGCTCGTCAAGAACGGCCAGACCGTCGAGATCTGGAACGCCGACGGCGGCACGTCGAGCGAGCAGGCCTACAAGAACGTGCCCTTCTACCTGACGAACAAGGGCTACGGCGTGCTCGTCGACGACCCCGGCGCGGTCTCGTTCGAGGTCGGCACCGAGTCGGTCGAGCGCGTGCAGTTCTCGGTCGAGGGCGAGTCGCTCGAGTACCTCGTCATCGCCGGGCCGACGGGCAAGGACGTGCTAGAGCGCTACACCGCGCTCGCCGGCCGGCCCGCCCTCGTGCCGGCCTGGAGCTACGGCCTCTGGCTGACGACGAGCTTCACGACCGACTACGACGAGGCGACGGTCACGTCGTTCATCGACGGCTTCGCGGAGCGCGACCTGCCGCTGTCGGCGTTCCACTTCGACTGCTTCTGGATGCGCGAGTTCAGCTGGACCGACTTCGTCTGGGACCCGCGCGCGTTCCCCGACCCCGACGCGATGCTCGCCCGGCTGCACGAGAAGGGCCTGCACGTCTGCGTCTGGATCAACCCCTACATCGCGCAGCGCTCGCCGCTCTTCGCCGAGGGCGCCGCGGCGGGGTACCTGGTGACGAAGGCGAACGGCGACGTCTGGCAGTGGGACATGTGGCAGGCCGGCATGGCGCTGGTCGACTTCACGAACCCGGAGGCGGTGGCCTGGTACCAGGGCTACCTTCGGCAGCTCACGGCGCAGGGCGTGGACTCGTTCAAGACCGACTTCGGCGAGCGCATCCCGACCGACGTCGTCTGGCACGACGGCAGCCACCCCGAGGCGATGCACAACCTGTACGCGCAGCTGTACAACCAGGCGGTGCACGAGGTGCTCGTCGACGAGCGGGGCGAGCGCGACGCCGTCGTCTTCGCCCGCTCGGCGACCGTCGGCGGCCAGACGATGCCCGTGCACTGGGGCGGCGACAACTCGTCGAGCCACGTGTCGATGGCCGAGACGCTGCGCGGCGGGCTGTCGCTCTCGATGGGCGGCTTCGGGTTCTGGGCGCACGACATGGGCGGCTTCGAGGGGCTGCCCGACGCGGGCGTCTTCAAGCGCTGGCTCGCCTTCGGCCTGCTCTCGTCGCACTCGCGCCTGCACGGCTCGAGCTCGTACCGGGTGCCGTGGCTGTTCGACGACGAGGCCGTCGACGTCACGCGGTCGTTCACGAAGCTCAAGCTGTCGCTGATGCCGTACCTGTTCCAGGCGGGCGTCGAGGCGCACGAGAAGGGCATCCCGGTGATGCGCCCGATGGTGCTCGAGTTCGACCGCGACCGCGCCGTCGTGCACGTCGACACGCAGTACATGCTCGGCCCCGACCTGCTCGTCGCGCCGGTGTTCTCGGCCGACGGCACCGTCGAGGTGTACCTGCCGCACGGCCGCTGGACGAACTGGTTCACCGGCGAGGTCGTCGAGGGCGGGTCGTGGCGCACCGAGCGGCACGGCTTCGACACCCTGCCGCTGTACGTGCGCGAGGGAGCGGTCGTGCCCGTCGGTGCCCGCGACGACCGGCCCGACTACGACTACCTGGACGGGCTGACGCTGCACGTGTTCCCCGGTCCCGACGGGGTGCGAGAGGTCACGGTCACCGACCAGGCGACGGCCGAGCCGACCGTCTTCCGCGTCGAGAGGCGAGGAGGCGCGGCGGAGGTGACCGGGCCCGAGGGCGCGACCCTGCCTGCCCTGGTGGTGCGCGCCTCCTAGGCTGCCGTCCGATCTGTCGAACCGGGCTGGCCCTCGACCGGGGGCCAGCCCGGGTACGGGGCGACGCCACCGGTCGGGGTACGGCCGCTCGGACGTCAGCCGAGAGAACTAGCGCGATCATTGTGCTTGTCGTGGATCAGGCGTATATCTCAGGCAACGGGGAACATCAGCACGTCCGACACGTGTGCTCTGGTGCCTCCTCTCCGCAGTCAGGTGCCGCCATGGCCCGCACGACGTCCACCCTCTCCTCCTCGCCGCGGACGGTCGTCGTGCTCGGCGTGGCCGCCGCACTGACGCTCACGGCGGGCCTCTCGCTCTCGGGGGCGTCGCCGGCCGCCGCCGACACGGTGATCGGCGGCCCCGTCGGGCTCGGCACCGCCGCCACCTACGGCGTGCTCGCCGGCTCGGCGGTGACGAACACCGGCGCCAGCGTCGTCGACGGCGACCTCGGGCTCAGCCCCGGCAGCGCGGTCAGCGGCTTCGACGTGCCCGGCGGGCCCGGGACGGTCGTCGGGGGAGTCCAGCACGTGAACGACCCCGCGGCGGCCCTGGCACAGCAGGACCTGACGACCGCCTACGGCGTCGCCGCCTCGCTCACCCCGCAGGAGTCCGGCATCACCGAGCTGAACGGGCGCTCGCTGACCCCGGGCGTCTACTCCGGACAGGCGGTCCAGCTCGCCGACACCGGCACGCTCCGCTTCGAGGGGACCGCCGACTCGGTGTGGGTGATCCAGGTCGCCAGCGCGCTGACGATCGGCGGGGACACGACGATGGTCTTCAGCCCGGGCGCCAGCGCCTGCAACGTGTTCTGGCAGGTCGGCAGCTCGGCGACCATCGGCAGCGCCGCGCAGTTCCGCGGCACCGTCCTGGCGCAGGAGTCGATCTCGGCCACGAACGGGGCGACCGTGGTCGGCCGCCTCCTCGCCCGCACCGGCGCCGTCACCCTGATCAACGACGCGATCACGGTCCCGGAGGACTGCGCGGCCGGCGACGTGACCAGCAACCCCACCATCACCTCCGGCGCGCCCACCACCGCCACCGCGGGCACCCCGTACACGTTCCCCGTGACGGCCACCGGCGCTCCCTCGCCGGCCTACACCGTGACGGCGGGCACCCTGCCCGCCGGGCTGAGCCTCGACTCGGGCACCGGGATCATCTCGGGCACGCCCACCACGCCCGGCTCGACGACCGTCACGATCACCGCGTCGAACGGGGACGCCCCGGCCGACAGCGAGACGTACGTGATCACCGTCGACGCGGCTGCGGTCGTGCCGCCGGTCGTGGTGCCGCCCGTCACGACGCCGCCCGTCACGACGCCGCCCGTCACCACACCGCCCGTGACGCCCGGCGTCCCGGTCACGCCCGTCGCCGACCGCACCCGCGGCCAGCTCTCCGCCGGGCGCCTCGCGAACACGGGCGCCGAGAGCACGGTGCCCGCGCTGCTCGCCGGGCTCGCGCTGCTGTCGGGCGTCGCGCTCGTCGTGACGGCCGCGACGCGTCGCCGCCGCGGCGCGCACGTCGCCCGCTGATCCTCTGGCCGGCTGGCTGACCGGCTGACCGGCCTGCTGACCGGCTGACCCGGCCGTCCGCCCCGACGCCCCGGCCGGTCGGAGGGTCGGCGGGTCGCGCCGCGGCCGTGGCGGAGCCGCAGGTGTGCTTGCATGGGCGCCTGCGCTCGTCCTCCGCACGACACGGACGCCCGCGGCCCGATCGAGAGGTCCCGATGACCGACGAGACGACCGAGGGCGACAACGGCGTTCTCGCCGCCATCCACGCGATGCAAGACGCCGAGGCCCTCTTCCGGGCACGGCTCCGCAGGAAGCTGGGGATCGGGGCGAGCGAGCTCGCCGCCGTCCAGTTCCTCGCGCGGCTCGAGCTGCGTGGTGCCGACGCCCGCCCCGTCGACGTCGCCGCCCACCTCGGCATCTCGACGAGCGCGATGTCGCCCGTCGTCGTGCGGCTCGAGGGGCGGGGCTACCTGGTCCGTCGGCCCGACCCGGCCGATGGCCGGGGGATCCGGCTCGCGCTGACGCCCGCGGTGCACGCCGCCGTGCTCGCGGCCGCCGGCGGGGACAGGCTCGGGGCCCTCGCGGGGGTCGCCGGCCTCGGCGACGTCGAGTCGCGCCGACTGGTCGTGCTGCTGGCCGGGGTCACGTCGGGCTACGCCGACGGCGCCGCGCCCGACGTCCTGCTGCCCGCGAGCTGACCGTCCGCGACCGGTCTGCGGTCGCGCCGCGCGCCTCCTTCGTCGCGGGCTTGGCTGTCCCGTCTCGTCCCGAGCATCCTGTCGTCCCGGGGCGAGACGGGACGCACGGGACGAGACGGGACACGGATGGGGCGTCGGCGGGTGCGGCCGATCGGGCCCGTGCTCGGGGGTGGTGACGCGGGGTCGTCGGTGCGAGAGGATGGACCCGCGACATCCGTGCCTGCACCTCCGTGCCCGCGCGTCTGTGACGAACCGGCTCGCCGGCACGTCCTGACAGAGGCGGGCCCGCCTCACCAGCGACGAGCGCCGGCCGGGAACGGACCAGGAGAACCACTCATGACCAGCACCGACACCGTCGGATCCACCGGGACGACCGGCACCGCCAGCACCAGCGCCGCGACCGGCACCGCCGACGCCAGCGACCTGGAGACCCGTCTCCCCGGGCACGCGGACGACTCCGACGCCGTCGAGCCCGACGCCGAGCCGCGCTTCGAGAAGGTCCAGTTCGCGACAGACGACCTCGAGGAGGCGCGCAGCAGCCTCGAGAGCGTGCTCGACGGCCGCCAGTTCCGGGCACGCCTCGCGGGGGAGCCGTTCGTCTCGCGCTTCGCCTCCGCGGGCGACTCGCGCCTCAGCCTGCAGACCGGCACCTTCACCGCGCACCTCCAGGGCGTCATCCCCTGGTCGCGCGACTACGTGATGTCGTGGTTCCGCTCGGGCTCGGTGACCGTCGACTACCCCGTCGGCCAGCTGACGAGCGAGGGCTCGCGGCCGTTCCTCACGCCGAGCGAGACCTCGTTCGCCTTCTCGATGACGCCGCACCGACACGGGATCGTCCACGTCGACGCGGCGTTCCTCGAGGCGGTCGCCAGCGAGCGCCACGCGGGGCCGCCGCAGCGGATCGTCTTCGACTACGCCGCCGTGCCGACCGACGAGGCGCTCGCCGCGTGGCGGACGACCCTCGGCGAGGTCACCCCGCTGATCGTCGGCGAGGAGACGCCCGCGCTGGCCCGCCACGCCGCCCAGCAGGCGCTCGTCCGGGGCATGCTCGACCTGTTCCCCTGGCGCGCGATCGACGTGCCCGACGCCCTCCGGACCGAGCGCACCCGACGCCTCCGCCAGGCCGCGGAGTACGTGCACGCCTACGCCGACCAGGCCATCACGTCCGCCGACATCGCGACCGCGGCGGGCATGCACACCCGCACCCTGCAGCTGCTGATGAGCGAGCACCTCGGCTCGAGCCCGACCAACTACGTGCGGCACGTGCGCCTCGACCGGGCCCGACAGGACCTGCTCTCGTCCGAGCCCGGCTCGGTGCTCGTGTCCGACGTCGCCCGCAGGTGGGGATTCGGCAACCTCGGCCGCTTCTCGGCGTCGTACTCCGCGCGGTTCGGGGAGTACCCGCGCGACACGCTCGCGCGCTGAGCGCGCTGAGCGCGCTGAGCGCGCTGAGCGCGCTGAGCGCGCTGAGCGGGCTGAGCGGGCTGACCGCGCTGACCGCGCTGAGCGCGCTGAGCGCGCTGCTGGGCGTCCTGGGCGCCCGAGGCGCTGAGTCGGCCGCGCCTCCTGCGGCGTTCGACCCACACCTCCTGCGGTGCCCGGCCCACGCCTCCTGCGGGCGGGGGGTTCACAGCGAGCTCGGGGTGCTCTCGCGGGGGCCGGGCGTACGGTCCGCGACATGAGCACCGACGACAAGTCCGACGAGACCATGACCAGCCCGATGATGGACGGTGCCGAGGAGGCGACGGCCGAGGAGAAGACGGACGGCCTGTCCGAGCAGGCCGACGCCGACCACCGCGACGGAGGCGGGACTGGCAGCCGGGAGGGCGACGTCCGCGAGCGCGCCGCCCAGCACGACGCGCAGTCGGACGTCTAGCCCGGGCTGAGCCGCGCCGCGCTCGCTCGTACCGCGCCGCACTGCACCGCCTTTCGTACACCGCACCGGGTCTAGACGCGGTGCAGTGTACGGAACGCGGTGCGGTCCTGCAGCGGGGGGTGTCAGGTCCCCGCGGGAACCGGCGCGCGGAACCAGTCGAGCAGCGCCCGGACCGACGGTTCGAGATCGGCCCGGCGGCGCGACTCGTCGAGTGCCGCGCCGCTGACGTCGGCGTAGCCCGGGATCGCCTCAACGAGCTCGTCGGTGGCCGGCCGGTAGCCCATCGACCAGTCCGCGAAGCGGCGCTCCTCGATCGGCTCGCTCAGCAGCACGGCCAGATCGGTGTGCCTCGGATCGGCGGCGATCAGGTCGTAGCGGGCCTGCACGGCGTCGTCGGGACCCTCGAGCACCTGGACGAAGCGCCCCTGCTTGTGCATGAGGAACCCCGAGAGCCCCAGCCGGCGGTTGTTCGCGCGGCTGTTCATGAGCAGGGTGGCGAGGTCGCCGTCGTCGAAGGGCGTGCGGGCGGCACTGGTGTAGACGATCGAGAGCATGGGGGCCTTCCGAGGGGGGTCACTCGAGCTTGCCTGCTCAGCCGCGCGCCGTCACGCCCCAGAGCGGGGGCTGCGCCGCGTCGCCGCCCGCGCCCGCGCCCTCGGGACCCGCCCGGTCTGCGGCACCCGCCCGCACCCTCGGGACCCGCGCGCACCCCTCGGCGCGCGCGAGGGTGTGCGCGGGTTCGGCGGGTGTCGACGCAGGCCTGCGGGGACGCAAGGTGGCTGGTGCTCAGGGGCGCTCGCCTCGAGGTTCGTCCGCAGCGCTGCACCCGCTGAACCCGCGCGCACCCCTCGGCGCGCGCGAGGGTGTGCGCGGGTTCGAGGGGTGTCGGCGCGTCCTCGCCGCCGCCCGGTCAGCGCGCGAGCGTGTCGCGGGGGTACTCGCCGACGTGGTCGGCGTAGCTGGCCGAGAAGCGGCCGAGGTTGCCGAAGCCCCAGCGGCGGGCGACGGCGGCGACGGTCGTCTCGTGCGGCGACGCGGCGAGCAGGTCGGCCCGCACGCGGTCGAGTCGGACCTGCCGCAGGTACGCGGACGGCGTCGTGCCGAGGTGCTCGCTCATCGCGAGCTGCAGGCTGCGGGTGTGCAGGCCGACGGCGGCCGCGACGTCGGAGGGGCTGATCGCCTCGGCCGCGTGCGCATGCAGGTACTCGAGGGCGTGCCGCACGCGGACTGTGCCGGGCGTGCGGAGCGAACGGGGGACGTCGACGACCTGCCAGCGCCAGGTGCGGAGCACGGCCCGCGCCGTGCTCAGCTGCGCCTCGAGCCGGAGCAGGGGAGGGACGACTTCGCCGACGACGGCCTCGGTCGCCCCCGCCATCGTCGTCCGCCAGTCGGAGATCGCCTCCGTGCCGGGCACGCTCGACGTGTCGAAGGCGACGCGCTGGGCCGGCCCGCCGTGCAGCTCGGTCGCGGTCTGCTCGAGGAACTCGGTGCCGAGCCGGACCAGGTGGCTCTGACGCGGCCGGAACTCGAACTCGAACGAGTCCTCGGCGGGGATGAGGAACGGCGTGGACCCCTCGGTGCGGTACGCCTCCGACCCGCGACGCACCGTCGCCGACCCGCTGCGGAACCACATGACGAAGTGGGTGTCGGGGAACGGGATCTCGCCCTCCATGTGCCCGCTGAAGTGCGACGTCTGCAGGCTGACCCGCTCGTCGCCCGCCGTGACGTAGCGGTACGAGAACGGCGCGCTGGAGGGGCGTGCGTCGAAGCGGCGCCCGCCGTGGTGGTCGGCGCGGCTGCGCAGCACCTCGTGCAGGTCGGTGCCCTGCTCGACGGCACGGCTGTACGCCGGCACGTCGAGGCGTGCGGACTCGTCCGACATCAGGCTTCGTCTCGTCTCTGCAAGGGTCCGGGCAGGAAGAGCTAGATCGTGCCACACGCCGCCGACAGCCGACCTGAGGGCCGATCAGTCGTCGTGCGAGAGCGCCCCTGACACCTCGCGCAGCGCGTCGATCTGCCGTTGCACCGTCGCCTGCTTGGCCTCGACCGCGCGCATCGCGTCGGCCCCGGCGACGAAGCGGGCAGGCAGCTCGGGGCCGTCCGACAGCGCGACGACGGCCTCTGCCAGCTTCGCGGGGTCGCCTCCCTGCGTGCCGTTCATGCCCTTCCAGCTCTCGATCGTCCGGGCCGTGCCCTCGGCGTAGTCGTCGACGTGCAGCTCGGGCCAGGTGGTCGACGAGCCCTCGACGAGCAGCTCGGTGCGGAAGAAGCCGGGCTCGACGGCCATGACCGAGATGCCGAAGCGGGCGACCTCGGCGGCCAGCGAGTCGGACCAGCCCTCGAGCGCGAACTTCGACGCGGCGTAGGCCGAGGTGAACTCGGCGCCGACGAAGCCGGCGGTCGACGTGACGGTGATCACCTGGCCGGAGCGCTGCTCGCGCATCACCGGCAGCACGGCGCGGGTCACGGCGAGCGGGCCGAAGAAGTTCGTCTCCATCTGCGAGCGGAACTGGTCGGCGCTCAGCGTCTCGAAGTACCCGGCGAAGAAGTTCCCGGCGTTGTTGACGAGCACGTCGACGCGTCCGAACCGGTCGACGGCCTGGGCCACCGCGCGGTCGGCCGCGGCCGGGTCGGTGACGTCGAGGGCGACGACGAGGAGGCGGTCGTGGGCTCCCACCGCCGACTCGACCGCCGCGACGTCGCGGCCGGTCGCGACCACCGAGTGGCCGGCGGCGAGGGCCGAGCGGACGATGTCGGTGCCGAGCCCGCGGCTCGCTCCCGTGACGAGCCAGACGTGGCTGTCGGTCATGACGATGCTCCTTCGTGCGGTGCGGGCGTGCCTGAGGCGCGCGAGCGCGCCTCCGCGTCGACGAGGGCGAGCGAGACGTCCCACAGGCGGTCGGCCTGGGCAGGGTCGAGCGCCCAGGCGCGGACGCCGTGCAGCCCGTCGACGATCTCGTCGACCACCTCGGCCTCGTGGCAGTCCTCGAAGTAGCGGCCCCGCACCTCCGCCAGCTCGGGCGCGGTGGCGAGCAGCACGGAGGTGGCCGCGCCCTGCTCGGGCGTCTTGACCGCGTCGGCCGCCGCGACCTTGGTGGCGGCGAGCACGTCCGGGTCCCAGTGCTTCTGCAGGCCCGTCCAGATGCCGCCGGGCATGCACGAGTTCGCGACGATGCCGTCGTCGGCCCAGCGCGCGCTCGCCCCGACGGCGAAGAGGGCGTTGGCCGTCTTCGACTGGGCGTAGGCGAGCCCCGGCTCGTAGCGCCGACGCCGGAAGAACAGGTCGTCGAACACGACGGGCGACCCGCCGTTGCCGCTCGACGAGACGGAGACGACGCGGGCGCCGCCGGCCGCGGCGAGGGCGCCGTGCAGGCCGAGCGCGAGCGCGAAGTGGCCGAGGTGGTTCGTCGCGAACTGCAGCTCCCACCCCGCGGTCGTGTAGGTCTCAGGCGAGTCCATGACGCCGGCGTTGGCGATCAGGATGTCGAGCGGCCCGGTCCACGCGGCCGCGACGCCCTCGACCGAGGCGGGCCGGTCGAGGTGCAGCTCGACGACGTCGGGCGCCGGCCCCCCGGTCGAGCGCGCGATGTCGTCGGCCACCGCACGCCCCGCGGCCAGGTCGCGCACGGCCAGCGTCACCCGGGCGCCGGCCCCGGCCAGGGCGCGGGCCGTCTCGACCCCGATCCCCGAGGAGGCGCCCGTCACGAGGGCCGTCCGCCCGCCCAGGTCGACGCCCTCCACGGTCTCGGCCGCCGTCGTCGTCGCCCCGAAGGTGCTGATGTCGCGTGTCGTCACGTCGTCCCTCTCGCTCGATGCCGCGACCCTACGCCGGGCCGCCGACACCGTCGCCTCCTCGCTTCGCCGACACGCACGCGCAGTCGGTCGTGAGCGATTAGGCAGCTTAATGATCATTTAGTTGCACATCCGCGCACGATCGATCATGATCGGCGCATGACACGAATCGCGTTCATGGGTGCCGGCAGCGTCGTCTTCACCCGCCAGCTGATCGCCGACCTGCTCGGCTTCGACGACCTCGGCCCCGTCGAGGTGGCCCTGCACGACATCGACCGGCAGCGTCTCGACGTCGCCGAGGGCACGGCCCTCCAGCTGGCCGAGCGGTTCGGGCGGCCGCTCACGGTGTCGACCCACCTCGACCGGCGCACGGCGCTCGCCGGGGCGGACTTCGTCATCGACATGGTCCAGATCGGCGGGGTCGAGGCCACGCGACGCGACCTCGAGATCTCCGCCCGGCACGGCCTGCTCCAGACCATCGGCGACACCACCGGAGTCGGGGGCGTCTTCCGTGCCCTCCGCACGTTCCCCTTCCTCTCGGCCCTCGCGGCCGACATGCGCGAGCTCTGCCCCGACGCCGTCCTGCTGAACTACACGAACCCGATGGCGATGAACATCTGGTGGGCCTCCGTCGTCGCCCCCGACGTGCGGGCGCTCGGGCTCTGCCACAGCGTGTACTGGACGGCCCACGACCTCGCCGAGCTGGTCGGCGTCCCCGTCGACGAGACCCTTCACCGTGCGGCCGGGGTCAACCACCAGAGCTGGCTGCTCGAGTGGACCCACGAGGGCCGCGACCTCTACCCGCTGCTCGAGGAGAAGATCGCCGCGGACCCCGAGCTGCAGCGCCGGGTCAGGGTCGAGATGTTCCGCCGGGTCGGCTTCTACCCGACCGAGACGAGCGAGCACTCGTCCGAGTACCTCTCGTGGTTCCTCCGCTCGCCCGAGCAGGTCGACCGGTTCCGGCTGCAGCCCCTCGAGTACCTCGGCATCAGCGACGAGAACGTCGCCGAGTACCACCGCGCACAGGAGGCGCTCCGCACCGGGGCGGACCTGCCGGTCGAGGGAGGCGCCGCCGAGTACGCCCCCCAGGTGATCCACTCGCTCGTGACGGGCACCCCGCGCGAGATCCACGCGAACGTCCCGAACGCGGGCCTCATCGACAACCTGCCCCAGGGCGCCGTCGTCGAGGTGCCCACGCTCGTGGGCCCCGACGGCATCCGTCCCGTGCCGATGGGCGCCCTCCCCGTGCAGTGCGCCGCGGTCAACCGCCCCTACGTGTCGGTCGCCGAGCTCACGGTCGAGGCGATGCGCACCGGCGACCCCCGCCTCCTGCGCCAGGCCGTGCTCGTCGACCCGAACGCCAGCTCGACCCTGACCCCGGAGCAGATCTGGCAGCTCTGCGACGAGCTCGTCGAGGCGCACGGCGACCTCCTGCCCGAGCCGCTGCGCGAGCGGCTCCCCGCGAGCGCGCTGTGACCGCCGTCGCCACGGCCGAGCTCGTCGCGGCGGCCGTCGAGCGCGGCAGCGCCGTGCCGAGCTTCAACGTGATCGGCCTCGAGCACGCCGAGGGCATCGTGCTCGGCGCCGAGCGCGCGGGCACCGACGTGCTGCTGCAGCTGAGCGAGAACGCCGTCCGCTACCACGGGGGGCTCCGCCCCCTGGTCGCGGCCTGCCGCGAGCTCGCGGCCGGCGCGGCCGTCGGGGTGTCGATCCACCTCGACCACGTCGAGGACGCCGCCCTGGTGGACGAGACCATCGCGCTCGGCACCGCCGCCGGGATCGGCTCGCTGATGGTCGACGCGTCGACCCTCGACTACGCCGACAACGTCGCCGTGACGGCCGACGCCGCCCGTCGCGCCCGTGCTGCCGGGCTCTGGGTCGAGGCGGAGCTGGGCGCGATCGGGGGCAAGGACGGCGCGCACGCGCCCGGCGTGCGCACCGACCCCGCCGAGGCCGCGTCGTTCGTCGCCGCGACGGGCGTCGACGGGCTCGCCGTCGCGGTCGGCTCCTCCCACGCGATGGCCGACCGCACCGCGTCGCTCGACCTCGACCTCGTCCGCCGCCTCGCCGAGGCCGTCCCGGTGCCGCTCGTGCTGCACGGCTCGTCGGGCGTGCCCGACGGCCTGATCCGCGACGCGGTCGACGCCGGCATCCGCAAGATCAACGTCGGGACGGCGCTCAACGTCGCGTGGACGTCCGCCGTCCGCACGGCGCTCGCCGACGACTCCCGCCTGACCGATCCGCGCCGCTACGGCCGGCCCGGCCGCGACGCGCTGGCCGACGCCGTCGCCTCCTTCTGCTCCGTCATCTCCCCGACCACCGCCTCCGCCGCCGTCCGCGGTCGGTGAGCCACCTCGAAAGGACCACCATGAGCCTCACCACCACCGAGATCCTGAGCCAGCCGGACACCTGGGCCAGGGCGATCGCCGAGGCGCCCGCCGCCAGCACCTTCTTCGGGCTGCCGGGCGAGCGCGTCCTGTTCCTCGGCTGCGGCACGTCCGCGTTCGTCGCCGAGTCGCTGGCCTCCCTGCGCGAGCGGGCCGGCCTCGGCGAGACCGACGCCGCCTACGCCAGCGAGTGGCGCCCCGGCCGCCGGTACGACCGCATCGTCGCGATCACCCGCTCGGGCACCACCACCGAGATCCTCGACGCGCTGCAGGCCGCCGACCCGGAGACGACGAAGGTGGCGATCGTGGCCGTCGGCGGCAAGCCGGTCGACGACCTCGTGTCGGACACCCTCGTGCTCGACTGGGCCGACGAGCAGAGCGTCGTGCAGACCCGCTTCCCGACGACCCTGCTCGCCGCCGCGCGCACCGTCTACGGGTACGACGTGAGCGGCCTCGTCGAGCAGGGGCGCGCCTCCCTCGCCCTGCCCTTCGCGCACGACGTGACGCGGTACGACCACTTCGTCTACCTCGGCAGCGGCTGGACCCACGGCCTGGCGCAGGAGGCGGCCCTCAAGGTCCGCGAGGCCGCGCAGGCCTGGTCGGAGTCGTACCCCCTGCTCGACTACCGCCACGGACCGATCGCGGTCGCGGGCGAGCGCTCGCTCGTCTGGGTGATGGGACCGGTCGAGCCGCAGCTCGTCGCCGACATCGAGGCCGTCGGCGCGACCGTGGTCGTCGACGACCGCGACCCCCTCGTGCAGCTCGCCGAGGCCCAGCGCCTCGCCGTCGCGCTGGCCGAGAGCCGCGGGCTGAACCCCGACACGCCTCGGCACCTGACCCGCTCGGTCATCCTCGGCTGACGACGCCCCACCTCCTCCACCACCACCCGAACGGAGCACGACGATGTCCTTCCTCTCGAACCCGCCCACCGTCCGCAGCACGGCCGCCGGCCGCCCGCGCCGCCTCCGGGGCCGACCCGGCACCGGCCTGCGGCGCGGCCTCGCGCTCGGCGCGGCCCTCGTCACCGCGGCCGGCGCCCTCTCGGGCTGCGCCTCCGCGGGGTCATCGACCCTCGACGAGTCCGCCGACGTCGAGATCACGATGTGGACGGGCCAGGACGACGCGGCGGGCCAGCTGCTCGACGACCTCGCCCAGGAGTTCATGGAGGAGCACCCGAACGTCACGCTGAAGCTGTCTCCGGGCGCCTCGTCGACCGAGCAGCTGCTGCAGAAGCTGTCGGCGTCGTTCGCCGGGGGCACCTACCCGGACATCTCGTACGCGTTCGGCTCGTGGGCGAGCCAGCTCGAGAAGTCGCAGCGCACCCTCGACATCAGCGACCAGGTCGCCGAGCCCGACGTGGCCTGGGAGGAGTTCCCGGAGGCGGCACGGAAGACCGTGCAGCCGACCGGCGACCGCACCATCGGGTTCCCGGCGGTCGTGGACAACATCAGCCTGCTCTACAACGAGACGGTGTTCGACGAGGCGGGCGTCGCCTACCCGACCTCCGACTGGACCTGGGACGACTTCCGAGCCGCGGCCGACCAGCTGACCGACCCTGCCTCGAACACCTACGGCTACGCCTACTCGGTGTCGGGCAGCGAGGAGACCACCTGGCAGCTGTGGCCTCACCTGTGGCAGAACGGCGGCGAGATCCTCAGCGAGGACGGCACCGAGGCGGCCTTCGACAGCGAGGCCGGCGTCGACGCCCTCACCCTGCTGCGCGACATGGCGGTCGACGACGAGAGCGTCTACCTCGACCAGACCGACACGAAGTTCGGGCCCCTGTTCGCGAGCGACAAGGTCGGCATGATCACCTCGGGGCCGTGGCAGCTGAACGACCTGAAGATCGCCGGCACGAAGTACGGCGTCGTCGAGCTGCCGGGAACCGACGGCGACCACCAGACGGTCTCCGGCCCCGACGTGTGGGCCCTCTTCGACCACCAGGACGCGAACCGCGCCTACTGGTCGTACGAGTTCGCCGAGTGGTTGACCTCCGCCGAGCAGGACCTGCGCTTCAACGTCGAGTACGGCAACCTGCCGCTGCGCTCGAGCGAGGCCGACAGCCCCGAGTTCCAGGCCAAGGCCGCCGAGCTGCCCGGGCTCGAGGTGATGCAGGCCAACGCCGAGAACGCCGTGCACGCCCGTCCGACGGTGCCGGGCTACGTCGACGTGTCGACCGCGGTCGGCCAGGCGGTGTCCGAGGTGCTGCAGGGCGAGGGCGACCCGGCCGACGCGCTGCGCAGGGCCGCGGACGAGTCCGACGAGGCCCTGGGCGACCGGTGAGCGCGACCGCGACGCCCCCGAGGCCGTCCCCCGTCGAGGCACGAGGAGGCGCGGACCCGTCGCCGGCACCGGCCCGGTCGGGTCATCGGCTCGGCTCCCGCCTCGGCGGCTGGGGCTTCGTCGCCCCTGCCCTCGTCATCGTGCTCGGGCTCTCGATCTTCCCCGCGCTCTGGGCCCTGCTGCTGTCGCTCCAGGAGTGGGACGGCTTCAGCGCGCCCGAGTTCGTGGGCGGCGACAACTACGTCGAGCTCGTCGGCGACGCCGACCTCGGCGCAGCGGTGGTGCACACGGTGCTCTACACGGCCCTGTTCGTGCCCTCGGTCGTGCTGGTCGGCCTGTTCCTGGCCGTGGCGCTCAACCGCCGCATCCGGTTCGTCGGCCTGTACCGCACGGCGATCTTCGTGCCGTTCGTCGCCTCCGCGGCCGCGACCGGCATCCTCACCACGTACCTCTTCAACCCGCAGTTCGGGCTGATGAACAACGTGATGCGGGTGCTGCACCTGCCCCAGCAGGGCTGGCTCGAGGACCCGAGCCAGGCCATGGTCGTGATCGCGCTCATGTCGCTCTGGGGCCAGGCCGCCTTCACGACCGTCATCTACCTCGCGGCGCTGCAGGACGTCCCCGGCGACGTCGTCGAGGCCGCGCGGATCGACGGTGCCGGGCCGTGGCAGGTCTTCTGGGCCGTGGTCTGGCCGCAGCTGCGGCCGGTCACGACCTTCGTCGCGATCTACATGACGCTGCAGGCGGTCCAGCTCTTCGACCTCGTCTACACGACGACGCGCGGAGGGCCCCTGAACGCGACCGAGACGATCGTCTACTACCTGTGGCAGACGGCGTTCCGCGAGCTCGACTTCGGCTACGGCTCGGCCGTCGCCTACGGCCTGTTCTTCGTCACCCTGATCGCCACCGTGATCGTCACGCTGCAGCAGCGCCGTGCCGCCGCCCGAGAACTGGAGACCCGATGAGCGTCGACGCCCCGGTGCTGCCGCGCCGACCCCTGGACACCGCCGAGTCGGTGACCTCGCCGCCCGCCGCCCCGACCAGGAGGCGGCGAGGGCTCCCCTTCAGCGCCTGGCACCTCCTGCTGCTGCCCGTCGCCGTCGTGTTCCTCGTGCCGTTCGTCGAGATGTTCCTCACCTCGGTCACGCCCGCGGACGAGATCAACACGTTCCCGCGCGCGTTCTTCCCGTCGTCGCTGACGACGGCGGGCTACGAGCGGCTCTTCGCCGAGTCGGACATCCTGCACTGGCTCGCCAACACGGTCGTCGTGTCGGCCGTCGCCATCGCGTCGCACCTCGTGCTCTGCTCGCTGGCGGGCTACGGGTTCGCGCGGCTGAGGTTCCCGGGGCGCGACATCGGGTTCCTCGCCGTGCTCGCCACGATCATGATCCCGACCCAGCTGCTCATGATCCCCACCTACGTGCTCTTCGCCCGGGTGGGCCTGATCGACACCCTCGGGGCAGCGATCGTGCCGTGGCTCGCCTCGGCCTTCGGCATCTTCCTCATGCGGCAGTTCTTCCTCTCGCTGCCCGCCGAGCTCGAGGAGGCCGGCATGATCGACGGCTGCACCCGGGTGCAGGTCTTCTTCCGGATCGTGCTGCCGCTGGCCCGTCCGGCCCTGGCCACGCTGGCGATCTTCACGCTGCTCGGCTCGTGGAACGACCTCGTCTGGCCCCTCATCGCGATCAACGACGACCAGGCGTTCACCCTGCAGCTCGGCCTCACGAACTTCCAGGGCAACCGGCGCACCGACTGGAGCCTGCTGATGGCGGGCAACGTCGTCGCGACCCTGCCGCTCATCGCGTTCTTCCTCGTGGCCCAGAAGCAGTTCGTCGCCACGATGACCTCGTCGGGGCTGAAGGGATGACCCGCGTCCTCGTCGTCGGCGACGCCAACCTCGACCTCGTGCTCGCCGGCGACGTCGTGCCGCGGTTCGGGCAGGAGGAGCAGCTGCTCGACTCGAGCCGCCTCGTGCTCGGCAGCTCGGCCGGGATCGTCGCCCACGGCCTCGCCCGCCTCGCGGTCGACACGACGCTGGTGGCCTGCGTCGGCGACGACGACTTCGGACGGGTCACCGTCGAGCGCCTCCGGGCGGGCGGTGTCGACACCTCGGGCGTCCGGGTCGTCGGGGGCCGGGCGACCGGGCTCTCGGTGATCCTCTCGGCGCCGCACGACCGCTCGATCCTCACGGACACCGGCGCGATGACCGAGGTGGGCACGGCCGACGTCCGGGCGGTCCTCGAGGCCGGCCGTCGCGCCGGCCGGCCCTTCGGCCACGTGCACGTCGCGTCGTGGTTCCTGCTGCCGGGCCTCGCGGCCGAGCTGCCCGCCCTGTTCGCCGAGCTGCGTGCAGAGGGCACGACGGTCAGCCTCGACACGAACTGGGACCCGGCCGGCCGGTGGGAGGGACTGCGCGAGGCCCTGCCGCACGTCGACCTGTTCCTGCCCAACCAGGAGGAGCTGCGCGCGGTGGGGGCCGTGCTCGAGGCCCCGTCGGGGTGGTCGGGCTCGTCGGGGGACGACGCTGCCCGGGACCTCGCGGCGGCGAGCGCGGTCGCCGCCCTCGGGCCGGCCGTGGTCGTCAAGGCAGGACGCGACGGCGGCTGGTCGCTCCGGGCGGGGGAGCCCGTCGTGCGCCACCCGGGGCTCGTCCTCGACGTCGTCGACACCACGGGCGCCGGCGACAGCTTCGACGCCGGCTACCTCGCGGCGTGGACCTCGGGCGCGGCCGACGAGGTCGAGCGGCTGCGCTGGGCCACGACCGCGGGCTCGCTCTCCACGCGCGCCGCGGGGGGCACCGGGGCCCAGGCGACGGTCGACGACCTCGGGCGGGTGCCCGCGTGATCGTCGTGGCGGCCTTCAGCCCCGCGCTCGACACCGCGTACGTCGTCGACGACCTCGTGCTCGGGCGGCCGCACCGGCCGTCTCTCGTGCGTCGCGTCGCCGGCGGCAAGGCGCTGAACATGGCCAGGGCCGCGTCCGCGCTCGGCGCCGAGGTCCGGGCCGTGCCCGTCCTCGGCGGCCGCGTCGGCGACCTCGTGGCCGAGCTCCTGCGCGCCGACGGCGTCCTGGCGGTCCCCGTGCCCGACGACGCCGAGACCCGGGTCTGCGTCTCGGTCGCGTCGACGGCGACCGGCGACCTGACCGAGGTCTACGAGCACGCCGTGCCCGTGTCGGAGGCCGTCGTCGACGCCGTGCTCGGCGAGCTGGAGTCCGCCCTCGTGCCCGGCGCGTGGCTCTCGGCGTCGGGCAGCATGCCGCCGGGCGGTCGGGGGGACCTCCTGACGCGTCTCGTCGACCTGGCCCGCACCTCCTCGGCCCGTCTCGCGCTCGACACGCACGGCGAGCCGCTGCGCCGGCTGCTCGACGCGGGGACGGGCGTCGACCTGCTCAAGGTCAACCGCGAGGAGGCGTGCGCCGCTCTCGACCAGCCGGCCGACGCCGAGCTCGCGACGCTGGTCGACGGGCTCCGGGCGCGCACGCACGGCACGGTCGTCGTCACCGACGGGGCCGCCGGCTGCCTCGGCGCCGACGACCATGGTCGCTGGCGCGTGGCCCTGCCCACCACCGCGGGGACGCACCCCGTGGGCAGCGGCGACTCGTTCCTGGGCGCGCTCGTCGCCGCCCTCGACGAGGGCCGGCCGCTCGAGCAGGCGCTCGCCGCGGCCACCGGCGCCGGCGCCGCGAACGCCGAGGTGCCGGGAGCCGCCGTGCTCGACCCCGCCCGCGCGCGCCAGGTCGCCGACCTCGTCCGGGTCGAGCCCGCCTGACCACCCTTCCTGATCCACGACCGCCGACAGAGAGACCCCGATGCAGTACACCTTCGACTTCGACGACACGACCTTCGCCGCCAACGTCCCCGCCGAGCCCAGGCGCACCGACACCGGGTGGATCGTCCCGCCCGGGCCGCTCGCGGTGCTGCACCCGTTCGGCGACACCGAGTTCTACCGGCACGGCTGGAACTCGTGGAGCCCCAGCGGCTGGGCGCTGACGGACGGCGAGACGATCGGCATCAAGGACAGCCCCGAGCGCCTGCTCACCGCCGACGACGCCGCGGTCGAGACGCCCCACGCCCACTCCGGCAGCGCCGTGGGCGCCGTCGCCGGCCCCGACGGCCGTGTGCTGCTGATCGGCAGCCTCGGCCTCGGCACCCCGCGCGTCGGCGCCGACCGCGACGTGCTCTGGGGTCGCGCCGAGCAGGACCTCGCCGAGTGGTTCGTCGCCTTCGGCCCCGAGCTCGAGGTGTTCGCGGACTACGCGCGGCTGCTCTCGGACCGGCTCGGCCACCGCACCCGCCGCGCCGGGACCGTGTGGAGCAGCTGGTACTCGTTCTTCGAGTCGATCGACGAGCAGCTGATCGCCCGCACGGTCGGCGACCTCGAGGGGCAGCCCGTCGACGTGTTCCAGATCGACGACGGCTGGGAGCCGATCGTCGGCGACTGGACGGCCGGGCCCGACTTCCCGTCGGGCATGCAGGCGACGGCCGAGGGCATCGCGGCCCGCGGCTTCCGACCCGGTCTCTGGCTGGCGCCGCTCATCGCCCTGCCCGGCTCGGAGATCGCGCGCACGCGCCCCGACCTGATGGTGCAGGGCGACGACGGGCGGCCGCTCGTCGCGGGCCACAACTGGGAGTCGCACTACTTCGCCCTCGACACGACGCAGCAGGAGGTGCGCGACCACCTCCGGGAGGTCTTCGAGCGGGTCACCGGGTGGGGCTTCAGCTACCTCAAGCTCGACTTCATGTACGCGGGCGCGATCACGGGTCGACGCAGGGTCGACGTGCACCGGGAGGTCGCCTACCGTGACGCGCTGCAGCACATCCGCGACGTCGTGGGCGACGACACGTACCTGCTCGGCTGCGGCGTGCCCATGGTGCCGTCGGTGGGCGTCCTCGACGGAGCCCGCGTCGGCCCGGACACGGCTGCGGTGTGGGACAACGCCGAGCGTCCCCGCGACCCGTCGGGCGCCGGCGCGCTGAACTCGATCGTCCAGTCGGTGAACCGGGCCTGGATGAAGGGCCTGTACGAGGTCGACCCCGACTCGGTCTACTTCCGCAGCACCCGCAGCCTGCTCGGCGAGGCCGAGCGCGAGCTGCTGCGCGACACCGCAGCGGTGCTCGAGTTCCGCTCGACGTCCGACCCGATGGCCTGGCTCGGCGAGGCCGAGCGTCGACAGCTGACGGCGTGGCTGTCCGAGCGCCCGACGGTCGAGCAGGTGGGCCGCCACCGGTTCGTCGTCGACGGCCGGGAGGTCGACCTGTCGACCGTCGCCACGGGCGGGCACGTGCCCGACCCGACAGCCGTCGCCGGCTGAGGCAGCCGGCGGCTCAGAGCCAGCGGCCCCCGCGCATGACGCGCCCGGTCCGGCCCCGGTCGTCGAGGACGACGAGGTCGGCCCGGTCGCCGGGGGCCAGCCCCGCGCCGACGAGCCCCAGGGACTCCGCGGCGGTCGCGGACGACGCGCGCACCGCCTCCTGCAGGGAGACGCCGTGCTCGCCGACCAGGCGGGCGACGCCCTCGCCCACGGTCCCGGTGCTGCCGGCGAGCGACGAGCCGTCGGCGAGCATCGCGACGCCGTCGGCGACGACCACCTCGGAGCCGGCGATCGCGTAGCGGCCGTCGGACCAGCCGGTCGCGGCCATCGCGTCCGACACGAGCACCAGGCGCCCCGAGGAGGCGCGGCGCGCGATCTCGGCGGCGTCGCGGGAGACGTGCTGGCCGTCGAGGATCAGCTCCACGGCGAGGCGGTCGTCGGTCAGCGCGGCCCCGGCCAGGCCCGGCTCGCGGTGGTGCAGCGGCCGCATGCCGTTGAAGACGTGGGTGACGACCGTGGCGCCGGCGTCCGCGGCGGCGTGCGCCTGCTCGGCGGTGCAGTCGGAGTGGCCGAGGGCGACCACGACGTCGGCCGCCACGAGGCGGCGGATCGCGTCGACCGCCCCCGGCAGCTCGGGGGCGATCGTCACCATGCGCAGGACACCGGCCGCGGCCTCGAGCAGCGCCTCGACCTCGGCGGGCTCCGGGCTCCGCAGCAGCCCCGCGTCGTGGGCGCCGCGACGGGTGGCGGAGAGCCACGGGCCCTCGAGGTGGACGCCGTCGAGCACGCCCTCGCCGACGAGCGGCGAGAGCACCCCGAGGGCCCGCGCCAGCGACGGCGTCGAGGCGGTGGCGACCGACCCGACGAGCCGGGCGGAGCCCGCACGGTGGTGGTGCGCGGCTGCGCGACGGGCCCCGGCCTCGTCGGCCGTGCCGAAGTCGACGCCGAGGGCGCCGTGCACGTGCTGGTCGACGAAGCCGGGCACGACCGTGCCGGCGACGCGCTCCCGCGGCAGCCCGGCGAGCTCGGCCCGGTCCCTCGAGGGGTCGCCGGGGCCGGCGTCGACCACGAGCCCGTCGCGCACGGCAAGCCAGCCGGGGCCGACGTCGCCCTCGGCCGTGACGACACGATCGGCCAGGACGACCTGCGCGGTCACGCCGCGCCTCCTGCGGTCGTCCCGACGGGGATCCGGTCGGCCAGCAGCGCCCGCTCGGCCAGCAGCGCCGCGCCCACCATCGCGGCACCGTCGCCGTGCACCGCGGGCACGAGCGCGGGGCGACGCGAGTGCGCGAGGCGTTCGTCGAGGGCCTCGCCGAGAGGGTCGAAGAGGAGCGCGCCGGCACCGGCGAGCCCGCCCCCGACGACGAGCGTGGCGGGCGCGGCGACGGCGGTGATCCAGGTGAGGCAGTCGGCGAGCACGGCGACCAGGTCGTGCCAGGCCGTCGTCGCCTCCGGGTCGCCGGCCCGGACGAGCTCGACGACGGCCAGGGCGTTCTCCGCGCCGACGCGGCGGGCGAGGCCGCCCGCCGAGGCGACGTCCTCGACCCGCAGTCCCGCGAGCGGACCCGAGGTCAGCACGACCTGGCCGATCTCGCCGGCCCAGCCGCCCGAGACCAGGGACTCGCCGCGCTCGACGAAGGCCGAGGCGAGCCCCGTGCCCACCGGGACGAAGGCGAGGCCGCCCGTCGACCCGGCACCGGCGCCGGTGGCGGCCTCGGCGAGGGCACCGGCGCGCACGTCCTGTCCGAACCCGACGGGCACCGAGGAGGCGCGCTCCAGCAGCGCGCGGAGGGGCACGTCCCGCCACCCCAGGTTCACCGACGCGACCGCCGTGCCGGCCTCGTCGTCCACGATGCCGGGGACCACGAGGCCGACGGCGTCGAGCCGGCCCTGCTCGCGAGCGGCGTCGACGAGCCCGACGACCGCGGCCACCGTGCGTCGGCCGTCCGCGTCGCCGCGCGGGGTCGGGACGCGTCGTTCCCAGAGGGCCCGGCCGTCCGGTCCGGCCTCGACGAGGCGGGCCTTCACGGTCGTGCCGCCGACGTCGACGCCGAGGAGGCGGGGCGCCGGGGCGGGGCGCACGGGGGAGTCTCGGAGAGGAGTGGTCATGGAGGTCCCTTTCGTGGTGGACTGGCCGCCAGGTGAGCGGCGGCGTGATCGAATCACGCTCGATCGCTCACATCCGCTCATCCTGCCGGACGATCGATAAGATCGGAACCTCGATCACCTGGCTTCGTCGAGGAGAGACCGTGACACAGCAGCAGCGCCTCAACGCCCTCCTCGAGCTCGTCAGCGAGCGGGGCAACGTCTCCATCGCCGAGATCGGCGAAGCCCTCGGCATCTCGGCCGCGACCGCCCGACGCGACCTCTCGACCCTCGCCGGCCAGCGCCTCGTCACCCGCACGCACGGCGGCGCGGCCGCCCTGGGCAGCGGGTACGAGCTGCCGCTGCAGTACAAGATCGCGCGGCAGGCCGAGGCGAAGGTCGCCATCGCCCGGGCGACCGCGGCGCTGATCCAGGTGAGCGACACCGTCGGCGTGAACGGCGGGACCACGACGAGCGAGGTGGCCCGCGAGCTCGGCCGGAGCGAGCGGTTCGTCCGCGGCGAGGGCGAGGACGGCGTCACCATCGTGACCAACGCGCTCAACATCGCCTACGAGCTGTCCGTCCGGCCGCACGTCAAGATCGTCGTCACGGGCGGAGTCTCCCGGCGGCAGTCGTACGAGCTCGTCGGGCCGATGGTCACGACGTCGCTGGCCGAGATGGCGCTCGACGTCGCCGTGCTCGGCGTCGACGGCCTGACGGCCCGCTTCGGCGCGACCACCGTGCACGAGGGCGAGGCCGACGTGAGCCGCCAGTTCGCCTCCGTCGCGAAGAAGGTCGTCGTCGTGGCCGACAGCACGAAGCTGGGCCGCTCGACGTTCGCGCGGATCGCCCCCCTCGCCGCGGTCGACGTGCTCGTGACCGACGTCGCCGTCGACGCCGAGCTGCGCCGCGACCTCGAGGCCGCCGGCGTCGAGGTCGTCGTCGCCACCGTCTGACGCCCTCACCCGTCGCCCCGACCGTCGACCTCGAGCGGCGCCCCCCGACCGCCGACCCGACCGCCGCCCTGCCCCGGCCGTCCCGGAGGCCGCCGTCGGCGTGGCTCCGTGCCGACCGAGTCGGGCGTGTTTCGTGTGCGTAAAACCTCCCATCAGGCCCTATCGCTGATCGATCACGCGATTTACTGTCGCTTCATGATCGATTCGGCTACATTCGAGTCATGTTCACGCAAAGGAGCGATGGCACGATGACCAGTCCCACCCCGACGGACGCGCCGACCGCGACTGCCGCCGCGCGCCTCCGGGTGGGCGTCGTCGGCGTCGGGCAGCGCGCTTACATCGCCCACCACGTCGCGGCGTCCGGCGAGGCTGCCGACCTCGTGGTCGCCGCGGACACCACCCCCGAGGGCCGTGACCGGGCCGCCGTCGAGTTCCCCGGCGTCGCCGTCGTGGCCTCCCACCACGACCTCGTCGGCCGCGTCGACGCCGCGATCGTCACGACGCCGGACTCGACGCACGCGGCGATCGCGATCGACCTCCTCCGTGCCGGGATCGCGGTCTACCTCGAGAAGCCGCTCGCGACGACGGTCGCCGACGCCGACGCCATCCTCGCCGTCGCCGCCGAGACCGGCACACCGCTGTACGTCGGCCACAACTTCCGGCACGCCGCCGTCGTGCGGCTGATGCACGACGTGATCGCCCGCGGCGAGATCGGCGAGGTCAAGACCATCTGGGTGCGCCACTTCGTGGGCAACGGCGGCGACTACTACTTCAAGGACTGGCACGCCGACCGCTCGCAGACCGGCACGCTGCTGCTCCAGAAGGCGAGCCACGACATCGACGTCGTGCACCTGCTCGCCGGCGCCTTCACGCAGCGCGTCGTGGGCATGGGCGACCTCATGGTCTACGGCGACGTCGACGACCGTCGTGAGCGCCCCGGCGAGACGGTCGGCGACTGGTTCTCGTTCGACAACTGGCCCCCGGCGTCGGCGACCGGCCTGAACCCGGTCGTCGACGTCGAGGACGTCTCGATGATGATGATGACGCTCGACAACGGGGTGGTGGCCAGCTACCAGCAGTGCCACTTCACGCCCGACTACTGGCGCAACTACACGGTCGTCGGGACCGAGGGCCGGCTCGAGAACGTCGGAGACACCGGGGGAGGCGTCGTCAAGGTCTGGAACCGGCGGCACGACTGGCAGGTGGCCGGCGACGTCGAGTACCCGATCGACGGCGTGGAGGCGGGCCACGCCGATGCGGACGTCGCCGCGGTCACGGAGTTCCTGGCCTTCGTCGCCCGGGGCGTGCTGCCGACCCTCTCGCCCGTCGCGGCCCGCGCGGCCGTCGCCGCCGGCGCCCTCGCCGCGGAGTCCCTGCGCGACGGCTCCACCCCGCGCGACGTGCCGCCGCTGCCCGATGCGGTGCTCGCCCACTTCGCCCGGCTCAGCGCCGCCACGAGCGCTGCCCCCGTGACCGACGCCTCCTCGTCCATCGCCCAGCCCACCCCGACCGCCCAGCCCACCCCGACCGCCTCCGCCGGCTCCTCCTCGCCCGACCCCGTCGCCCCGTGACGGACCGAAAGGACAGCACGATGTCTCGACCCTCCTCCGCTCCCCGCCGTGGCGTCCGTCGCGGTCTCTCCGTGGTCTCGGCCGCGGTCGGCGTCGCCCTCGTGGCCGCCGGCTGCAGCTCGGCCGGCGGCCCCGCCCCAGCCGCCGACTACGAGGCCGCCCCGAGCGACCTCTCGGCCTCGATCACCTACGGCGTCTGGGACCAGGCGCAGGTCGCGGCCATCGACGCCAACCTCGAGGGCTTCGCCGAGCTCTACCCCGACATCGACGTGAGCGTCAACGTGACGCCCTACGCCGACTACTTCACGAAGCTGCAGACGCAGGCGTCGAGCGACAGCCTGCCCGACCTGTTCTGGCTGAACGGGCCCAACTTCCAGCTGTACGCGAGCAACGGCAAGATCGAGCCGGTCACCGGCGCGGTCGAGGCGGGCGACATCGACACCGGTGACTACCCCGAGGCGCTCGTCGACCTCTACTCGCTCGACGACGTGCAGTACGGCGTCCCGAAGGACATGGACACGATCGGCGTCTGGGTCAACGAGGCGCTGTTCGAGCAGGCCGGCGTGCCGCTGCCCGAGGCGGACTGGACCTGGGACGACTTCCAGGAGACCGCCGCGACGATCTCGGAGGCGCTGGCGTCCGAGGGCGCCTACGGCGGGGCCGGCGGCATGGACGGCCAGACCACCTACTACGACACCATCTTCCAGGCCGGCGGCGAGGTCGTCGCCGACGACGGCACCGCGTCGGGCTACGGCACCCCGGAGGCGGAGGAGGGCCTGCAGTTCTGGACCGACCTCATCGCGTCCGGCGGCTCGCCCAGCATCCAGCAGCTCACCGACACGCCCGCCGACCAGTGGTTCACCTCGGGCAAGCTCGCCATGTACTGGGGCGGCAGCTGGCTGAACGCCGCCGTGTCCGACTCTCCCGTGTCGGCGACGACGGACGTGCTGCCCCTGCCCGCCGGCGAGGAGCAGGCGACGGTCATCCACGGCGTCTCGAACGTCGTCGCGGCGAGCAGCGAGAACAAGCAGGCGGCTCAGGCGCTGCAGGTCTACCTCGCGAGCGAGGAGGCGCAGCAGCAGCAGGGCGACCTCGGCGCCGTGATCCCCGCCTTCACCGGCACGCAGCAGGGATTCGTCGACAGCGCCCCCGACCGTGACCTGCAGGTGTTCCTCGACGCCGTCGACTACGCCGTCCCGCTGCCCGTGTCGAAGAACGCCGCGGCGTGGAACGCCCTCGAGAACGCCGACCTGCCGGGCGCGTTCAGCGGCGACGAGCCCGTCGCCGAGGTCGCCTCGTCGCTCGGCGAGCGGATGACCGCGCTGCTCGAGAAGGAATGAGGCACCGCCGATGAGCGACGACACGATCACCCCCACGAGGCCGCCGGCGGTCCCCGCCGCGACCCCGCCCGCGGACCGGTCCCCGGCACCCCGTCGCCGTGTGCTGCAGCGGGACGGCGCCTGGCCGTGGCTGTTCGTGTCGCCGCTCGCGGCCGGCATCGCCGTCTTCTTCGTCTGGCCCGTGCTGCAGACGGCCTACTACTCGTTCACCACCTGGGGCGTCTTCGGCGGCTCGACGTTCACCGGGCTCGCGAACTACGCGCGGCTGGTGGTCGACCCCCAGCTGTGGACGGCACTCGGCAACACGCTGGTCTACACGGGGATCGTCCTGCTCGGCGTCCCCCTCGCGGTGTGGCTGGCGAGCCTGCTCAACACCCCCGGGCTCCGGTTCGCCTCGTTCTACCGCGTGCTGTTCTTCCTGCCGTACGTCGCCATGCCCACCGCTATCGCCATGGTCTGGCGCATCATCTTCAACGGCGACTTCGGGGTGCTGAACTACCTGCTCGGCCGCGTCGGGATCGAGGGGCCGTACTGGATCTCGACCCCCGGCGCCGCGAACGTCGCCGTCGCCCTCGTGGGGCTCTGGTCGTCGCTCGGCTTCGCGATGATCATCCTCGGCGCCGGGCTCAAGTCGGTGCCGCCCGAGCTCTACGAGGCCGCGGAGCTCGACGGTGCCACCTCGTGGCGCCAGTTCCGCTCGGTCACCGTGCCGCTGCTGACGCCGAGCATCTTCTTCGTGCTGATCATCACGATCATCTCGAGCTTCCAGCTCTTCGACCTGCAGTTCGCGATCCTGGGCAGCCAGAACCCGGTGCTGCCGAAGAGCCTCTCGCTCGTCTACTTCTTCTACCAGCAGGGCTTCATCGCGAACGACAAGGGCTACGCGGCCGCGATCGCCATGTTCATCTTCGTGCTGATCGGCCTCGTCACCCTCCTCCAGTTCCGTCTCCAGAAGAAGTGGGTGCAGTCGTGACCGACCGAGCCGCACAGGTCCGCTCCGCGGCCGTGCTCAGCGATCCCCAGACCCTGTCCACGACGCCGGCGGCGCTCGTCGACGCGGCGACCCCGCAGGAGGCGCGGCGCGAGGGGGCGCCCCGCTCCGGCGGTCCCGCCCGCGCACGCCGCGCCTCCTCGGGTCGTCCCGGTCGCCGGGGGCGCTCCCACGTCGTGCCCCACCTGGTGCTCGGCGTCGGCGGGTTCCTCATGGCCTTCCCGTTCCTGTGGCAGATCATCATGTCGCTGTCGACGAACGCCGAGGTGCAGAGCGTCACGCCGAACCTCTGGCCGGCCGAGCTGCAGTGGCAGAACTACGTCGCCGTGTTCGAGCGGCTGCCGTTCCTCGACCAGCTGCGGACGAGCGTCGTCGTGACCCTCGTGCGGACCGTCGCCCAGATCGTCCTGTGCACCCTCGCCGGCTACGCCTTCGCGCGGATGCGGTTCCGGGGGAGCGGCGTCCTGCTCGCCGTGATCCTGTCGATCCTGATGGTGCCGTCGCAGGTCTACCTCATCTCGCAGTACCAGATCGTGCAGAACCTCGGCTGGCTCGACACGATCGCCGGCATCGTCGCCCCGGGGCTCTTCAGCGCCTTCGGCACGTTCCTCATGCGCACGGCGTTCCTAGCGCTGCCCGCCGAGCTCGAGGAGGCGGCCCGCCTCGACGGGGCCAACCCGTTCCAGGTCTTCAGCCGCGTCATGCTGCCGCTCGCGGTGCCGTCGATCAGCGTGCTCGCCATCACCACCGTGCTCTGGTCGTGGAACGAGCTGCTCTGGCCGCTCGTCGTCTCGACCTATTCGGACCGCATGCCCCTCTCGGCGGGCCTCGCGACCCTGATCGGCGACAAGACCACCGACTACCCCGTGGTCATGGCGGCGAGCCTGCTCGCCATGGCACCGGTGCTCATCGCGTTCATCGTGCTGCAGCGTCGGGTCATCGACGGGCTGGCGCACAGCGGCCTCAAGTGACTGCCGCCGCGGGCCGCTGGCCGCTGGCCCCGAGAACCGACGCGGAAGCGACAGAGCGACGCGGGGTCCCGCGGACGTTCGTCGCTCCCGCGTCGGTCCATTCGGCAGAGCGGCGGCGGGCCGTCAGGCGGCGGACGCGGCGGTGCGGCTCAGGCGGCGGACGCGGCGGCGCGGCGCGCCCGGCGGTCGGCCTCGAGGCCGTCGAGGAGGCGGGTGTCCAGCGAGTGGGCCAGCGCGACCTCGGCGACCACCGCCTCCTTGTCGGCGTCGGTCCACGGGGCGGCGTCGAGCTGCTCGCGGTAGGTGGCGCGGAAGCAGGCCGGGTCGGCGACCTCGGCGAAGACGTAGAAGCCGACGCCGTTGACGTCGAAGCCGTAGTGCTTCTGCAGCAGCGTGCTGATGAAGCGCCCGCACGACAGGTCGCCGAGGTAGCGCGTGTAGTGGTGGGCGACGAACGCCCCGGCCGAGGTCGCGGCCACCGTCTCGAGCCGCTCGACGTACTCGCGCGTCGCGGGCAGCGCCGTGACCCGGTCGCGCCAGGCGTCGCCGAGGAGGAACTCGAGGTCGGACTCGAGGGCAGGCAGCCGGCTCATCCCGGTGGTGACGAAGGGCGCGGCGACCGGGTGCGCCGCCATGGCCGAGGAGGCGCCGTCGAGCGCCCGGTACACGAACCAGTACTGCGCCACGAGCTGGGCGTAGTCGTCGACGCCGCAGGTGCCGCGCAGCAGGTCGGTCATGAAGTCGGCGCCGCTGCTGGTGCCGTGACAGCTGGTCGTCCGGGCCCGCAGGAACTCCGAGAAGGGGACGACGTCGTGGGCCACGGGTGACTCCGATGCTCGGATCGGGAGGTCGGTCGACCACCCGTCCCTGAACCGTACTTAGGTCACCCTTACTCCGCAACCCCTGCGCCTCCGAGGTCGCCGAGAGCAGTCGGTGAGGGGGCCGTGCCGCGAGGGCCGGGGGCATGCTGGGCCGATGGACGACGACGAGAAGAAGAGCATCCGCGACGACTTCCACGACGCGGTGAACATGACCCCGCACGAGCTCGAGCAGTGGCTCGGGACCGACGAGGCGAAGGAGGTGGGGCAGAAGTCCTCCGACGGCGCCGAGTCGGTGGGGCACGTCAGCGGACGCCGGATCGTGACGATCCTCCGCACGAAGGTGGCCGACCTGGGCGACGACGACTACGCGCACATGAAGAAGGTCACCGGCTACGTGCACCGGCACTCCGCGCAGGGTCCGGAGGGCGACGCGCACGACTCGAAGTGGCGCTTCTCGCTGATGAACTGGGGCAACGACCCGGAGAAGGCGACGAAGTCGGAGAAGTAGCGGCGACAGCAGCAGCGCCCCGCCGCGCACGGCGACGGCCCCGCCCCTCCGCGAGGGAGGAACGGGGCCGTCGTCGTCTGCGGGCCGGGGCCCGCGGGTGCGGGCTACGCCTGCACGTCGCCGCGCCAGGCGCCGTCGGCCTGGCCCTTCGACTCGATGTACTGCTTGAAGTTCGCGAGGTCCTTCTTGATGGCCCGGCCGTCGGAGCCGATGGCCGCGCCGAGCTTCTCGAGGATGCCGTCGGTGGTCCAGTCGATCTGCACGGTGACGCGCGTCTCGGTGTCGCTCAGCTTGTGGAACGTGACGACGCCGGCGTGGTCGACCTCGCCGCCGGTGCTCGTCCAGGCGACGCGCTCGTCGGGGTGCTGCTCAGTGATCTCCGCCTCGAAGGTCTTCTCGACCGGTCCGACCTTGACCTTCCACACCGTGAGGATGGGGGTCGTCTGGGTGATCGACTCGACCTCGTCGAGGAACTTCGGGAACTCCTCGAACTGGGTCCACTGGTCGTACGCGGTGCGGACGGGGACCTCGACGTCGATCGTCTCGATGGCCTGTGCCATGGTGTTCTCCTCTTGTCGTGATGTCGTGGGGCGGGCGAGCCCCGGGGGCCGACCCCGGAGGGGCCGGCACTGGTGGGGCAGCCTCGTCCGAGGCCGTGCCCGCCGACGTGAACGGTAGGAGGCGCGGGCCGGCCCCGTCCACGTGCAGGGGCGATGGTCAGGTGCCGGGTGACGCGGCGTCCCCCGGCACCCGCCGCGGGTCGGCAGCGTACTCGCCCGGCCGGCCCTCGCCTCCTCCGTGCCCGCCCGGGCGACGCGCGTTCAGCGAGGCGTGACCGCCATGCTGCGGAACGACGCGGGGATGCCGAGCGTCCGGACCCCGACGTTGCCGGGCGTGGTGTCGCATCCGGTGTCGGTGTGCGACGCGGTCGTCCGCGGACCGCCCGACGACGCCTGCGCCGTCACCGTGAGCGTGCAGCCGACCATCTCGACCGTCAGGTGCTGCCACTGGCCCTGCGGGAGGGCGGCGGGCAGGGGCGTGCGGACGAACTCGCGCCAGGTGCCGCCGACGTGCTTCCCGAGGATCAGCGACGTGCGGGAGACGCCGCCGTAGTACCCGTCCAGCCGGTCGGTCCCCGTGCCCGGGTTCCGGACCCGGACGTTGTAGCCCGCGTCGAGGTCGGCGCTCGTCGCGGCGTCGAACCTCACCTCGCCCGTGACGGACGCGTTCCCCCAGGTGCGCGAGGTCTCGACCGACTTGTCGCCCTTGCCCGACTGCGTGTTCGAGTAGGTCTCCTTCGCCTGGTCGTTCGACCAGGCGCCTCCGTAAGGGGTGAAGGCCGAGACGTCCGCGACCTTCCACGGCGTGTTCCACGGCCGTGGCTCTGTGCTGGCCGTGGCGCCGGCCGTCACCGTGACGAACCGCCAGGCCCCGGTCCCCTCGAAGTCACGGAGGCCCACCTTGCCCTGGAGGTGCGTGGGGGAGCAGCCGGTGTCGACGTAGGTGAACCCGCGCACGCCGGTGTCGCCGTTCGCCCCGGCCGTGCTCTGCGACACCGTGACGGTGCAGCCCGTCACCTGGACGACGAGGTGGTACCAGGTGTTCAGGGCGATGCCCCCTGGGACGTCCATCGTCTGGAGGAACCTGTACGAGCCCTTGGTCATCTTCCCGAGCTCGAGCTTGCCCGCCGACGAGACGTAGGCCCAGTACCCGTTGTGCTGGTCGAGTCCCGGCGAGGGGTCGCTCACCCTGGCGAGCAGGCCGACCTGCTTGCCGCCGTCGAGCTTGACGTCGGCCTGCACCGTGTAGTCGGTCCAGGCCGCGTCGCCCGTGACGGCCTTCGGCGCGGCCGCCGTCGGCGAGCCGCACTTCTCCGTGTAGTAGCCGAACCCCTCGGCGGTCGTGGTCGCCCAGCAGCCGTCGTAGGTGGTCCAGTCGGTGGCGCCTCCCGCGAAGCCGGACCGGTACGGCAGGGGGCCGGACGTGCGCGGGAACGACGCGGCGGTCGTCGCCGTGTTCCCCGTGCCCCGCACGGCAGCGGTGAAGGCGCCGGAGGTCGGGCTCGTGGTCCAGAGCCCCGCGACGAGCGCGGCGAGCAGCAGCGCGACCACGAGGAGGCGGCGACGGGTGACCGTCCCCGTCACGAGGCGGCCGATCGTCGCCCGGCCGTCTGCGGCGCGAGCCCGACGGTGAGGCACCACACCAGGGGCAGCAGGCAGACGAGCGCGAACACCACCCAGCCGGCGGGGTCCAGGTGCGGGGCGATCGAGATGAGCACGCCTCCGCCGGCCGGGGCGTCGGGCGCGAGGGCAGGCAGGTCGAGCGCCCCCACCTCTCCCGAGGCGAGGACGACGGACGAGCCGTGCTCGGTCGCGAGGCGGGACGGCAGCAGGCCGGTCGACACGACGGTCGCGACGCCTCCTCGACCTTCGTCGCTCGCGGTGGTGGCGAGGACGGTCGCGGCCGTGAACGGGCGCAGGGCTGCGGCCACCGCGGCGACCACGCCGGCGGCGCCGACGACGCGCAGGGCGGAGCGGTGGGTCCGCGACGGCACGAGCAGCGTGACGGCCCAGAGCGCGACGCCCCCGACGACCAGCCACGGCAGGGCCCTCGCGAGCCACCCGACGCCGGGCAGCAGCACGTCGGCCCTGCCGACCAGGTCGGCGTCCACGAGGCGCCATGGGTCGTCGGCCTCGCTGGCGTCCCCACGGGTGACGACGCCGTCGGCGTCGAGGGCGGCGACGCGGTGCGTGAAGGTGGTGCCCCCGCGTCCGGGCGGGACGAAGGTGACGACGTCGCCGAGGCGCAGCTCGTCGACGGTGACGGGCGACGTCACGACGAGCGTGCCGACGGGAGCGGCCGTCCCCATGGAGGCGGTGCGGACGACGAACGTCCGGGAGCCGGCCAGGTGCAGCGCCGCCAGGGCGACGAGCAGGCCGAGGGCGAGCACGACGCCGGCGACGAGGGCTGCGTCCCGACGGCGGAACGGCGCCCGACCCGGCGAGCGAGCCGGTCGCGACGCCGGGTCGGGCGCCGCGACCGGTCCGATCAGGCGGTGAAGGTCCACGTGAGCGGCACCGTGGCGGTGAGGCCCTGGTAGTCGTTGGAGAGACCGTCGGCGAGCTTCGTGGTGAAGGTGAACGACTGGCTCGCCTTCGGGGCAACGGCAGGCAGGACGAGGTCGACGGTGCTCGCGCCGAGCTGCTGGAGTGTTCCCGAGAAGATCTGCGTGCTGCCCGACATGACGAGGAGGTTGATCTTGCCGCAGACGTCCGTCGCCGTGCCGCTCGGGGAACCCGACGCGGTCTGGCGGCAGATGTCGGCTTTGCGGAGGGTGAAGGTCCTCGCGGACACGGTTCCGTCGTTGGTGACGACGACGGTCGTGGCGGGGCGGACCTCGCTCGGGTCAGGCACCAGAGCGCTGGTCCCGAACGTGTTCACTGTCGTGCACGACGTGCTGTTCGACGCAGAGATCGGGGTGCTCTTCTCGGCGCCGTTGCTGTAGCAGGTCGCGCCGGGCGCCCCATCCATCTTCATCAGCAGGGTGCCGGAGCTGACGTTGGCGTTCGCGTTCGTGATGCTCGCCGTGAACGCGGACAACGTGCCCGACATCGTCAGGGCCATCAGCACGGCGGCGGCGAGGCCGGTGACGACGGCGAGGGGAGTGGTGCGGAGGCGCGCGCGAGCGCGGTGGGACGAGGAGGCCATGTGATCGGTCTTTCGGTCGGGTCGGTCGGTCACGGTCGCGACCGGCGCGGTCGTGACGAGCCGATTCCCAGCGGCGCCGCACGACGGTGACGACTGATCCCCCACCGGTCGATGCAACGCTATCGATGTCCACAGAAATGAGGACTCCCCAGTTCGGGGCGACCGTCCTCGTCCGGCGATCGCGTCCCGATGCCCTGGGACTCGGGCGGCTGTCTGGCGTCAGAGGGCCAGAGGAGGCTAGAGGAGGCCGAGCACCGTGAGCAGGCCCGCCGTGGCCGTCGCGCCCGCCGCGAGGGCCGAGCCGAGGACGACGAGGAGGGTCACCCGGCGCTCGCGGTCGTCGACGGAGGAGGTGCGGTGCGGTTCGGGGTACGTCACGGGGGCTCCCTCCGGTCGGGCCCGGATCGTCCCGGGCGCGCCCAGCATGGACCTGTCGTGGCGTCCGCGCACGCACCCCGTCCGGGGCGCTTCGCTCAGCGGCCAGTTGCTGGACCGGCGGGTGTGCGGTCGACGACCGGCCTGCGAGCCCCCCTGGGGCTCAGCGGGCGGCGGGTCCTCCGACGCCGCCCAGGTCGACGGCGGTGCCTCCGGCACCCGCGCCGAGGCCCTTGCCGTTGCCGGTGCTGACCCCCGCGCCACCGCCGTTGTTGGCCCCCGGGCCGCCGTTCCCGTTCCCGTTGCCGTTGCCGTTGTTGCCCGGGGCGGCCGGCTGGCTCGGCGCCGGCTCCTCGACCGGGGTGCTCGGCTCGGGAGCGGGGGCCTGCGAGCTCGTCTCGTCGGTCGGCTCGGACGTCGAAGGCTCGGGTGCCGGCTCCTCGTCCTCGGTCGAGGGCGACGGGGTCTCGGCCGGCTCGGTCTCGGCCGGCGTCGTCTCGGACGGGGCGGGTGTGTCGCTGGTCGCCGGGGCGACGGGCTCGTCGTCTCCCTGGGTCACCGCGAACCCGATCAGGGCGGCGGCGCCGAGGGCGAGTGCGACGAGGCCGGCGATCACCGCGCCGCGACGGCTGCGGCGCTCCGGCGGTGCCGCGGAGGGGCCGGCGGTGCCGAGCCCGCTGCCCGCACCGGCAGCCGTCCGGTCGTCCAGGGCGCCGAAGCGCTCGGTGGCCGCGTCGGCCGCGCCCGACCCGGCGAAGGCCCCCGCGGCACCTGCCGCACCGGCGACGCCCAGGCCCGCCGCGCCGAGCCCGGCACCCGCACCCGCCGGCAGGCGACGCGTCGCGGCGTCGCCGTCCGCGCTCGGCATGAGCGCCGTGGCGGCGCCGGTCCGGGCGTCGTCGGCGCGTGATCCTCCGGCGACGAGCGCCTCCGCCCGGGCGTGCACCTCGAGGGCCGTCGGCCGTGCGTCCGCCTCGCGCGCGGTCATCGCGCGGAGCAGCGAGGCCCACTCCGGGCCGAGCGCGTCGGGGACGACGGGGTCACGGTGCAGGCGTCCGGTCAGCGACTCCATCATCGAGCCGGGGAACGCCCGCTCCCCGGTCAGCGCCTCGAGCGCCACCAGGCCGAGCGAGTAGACGTCGGAGGCCGGTCCGACCCGCGTGCCCAGGGCCTGCTCGGGGCTCAGGTAGGCGGCGGTGCCCAGCACGGCGCCGGTCGCGGTCACGCGCGTCGAGTCGACCAGCGAGGCGATGCCGAAGTCGGCGAGCTTGGGCGACCAGCGGCGACCGGGCACGGGGGAGGGCGCGAGCAGCACGTTGCTCGGCTTGACGTCGCGGTGCACGATGCCGGCCGTCTGCACGACGTGCAGCGCGCCCGCGAGGTCGACGAGCAACTGCGCCGCGTCGGTGGTGTCGAGCGGGCCCTCGGCCAGGCGCGACGAGAGCGACGGGCCGTCGACGAGCTCCATCGCGAGCCAGCCCGGTCCGCTGGTCGGCGCGACGTCGGCGTCGTACAGGGTGACGAGGGCGTGGTGGCTGAGCGAGGCGAGCACGGCGACCTCGTTCTGGGCCCGCTGGGCGTCCGCCGGGTCGGAGCCCTGCGCGCTGAGCAGCTTGACGGCGACGGTCCGCCCGAGCAGCTGGTCGTCGGCGCGGTGCACCGTCGACATGCCCCCGCGCCCGAGGACGTCTCCGAGGAGATAGCGGCCGGCGAGGAGGCGCGGTGCGTCCCGGTCGTCCACGGTCGCGTCGTCGTCCCGGTCGTTCATGACCCCGAGGCTACCCGGAGGCGGCGGAGCAGGCGCCCGGCCCCCGCGGCGGGCCGGACCGGACCGAGGCCAGGCCGAGGAGCGGCCCCCTAGCGGGCCGAGACGGGCGCCGAGGCCTGCTGCGACGCGATGACCGAGCTGAGCTCGTCCAGGAACGCGCTGACCGCCTCCGCCTGCTCGGCGGGCACGCCCATCAGGAACTTGCGCACGTGGGGCGCACTCGTCACCGTGTCGCAGGCGTCGCGCCCGGTCTCGGTGGTCGTCACGATCTTGCGGCGGCCGTCGGCGGGGTCGGGGGTGCAGGTGATCAGCCCGGCGTCCTGGAGGCGGTGCAGCAGGTTCGAGACCGCGGGCGTCGAGAACCCGAGCGTCGCGGCCAGCGTGCTGGGCGTCATCGGCTCGTCGGTCTGCTCGGCCGCGAGCACCAACGCCAGCGCGTCACGCTCGGTCCGGGGCAGGGTCCCCGCCGAGCCGCGGCGGTCGAGTCGCTGCTCGGTGATGCGCCAGGCCTCGAGGGCGGCGTGCAGGCGGGCTGCCTGGATCTTGTGCGGCATGCGGGGTGGTGTCCTCTGAGTGGTCAGGTCGTCGGGGTGCGGCGAGTGCGGGTGGTGCGTGTCGATCGTCGGCGGTCAGTCGAGGTCGTCGTCGTCGATCGAGGTGTCGAAGTAGGCGACGTGGTCGTCCGGCGCGGAGCCGAGGATTCGGTCGGCGAAGGTCACGAGGCGACCGCCATCTCGCGGTCGTCGCGGGCCGACACGGCCTCGGGGTCGACGAAGAAGCTGGCGTAGCTCACCTCGACGGGTCGGACCACCTCGACGGCCCGGGCGCCCGACTCGACCGAGCCGGCCATCGACGCGACGACGTCGCGGACCCGACGGCGACGCGGGTAGGTCTCGATGCGGGCTGCGGGGACCGAGCGCTCGCGGACGTAGAAGCTGTCGAGCTCGGTCGCCGTGGGGCGAGCCGGGCCGGCGACGCGGCCGCTCACCGCGGCGACGAGCCCCTCGTGCGTGAGGCGACGCAGGTCGACGCTCATCGGAGGGTCTCCGAGTCGAAGAGCTCGGCGAGGTCGAGGGGCTGGGTCTCTGCCAGGAGGTGGTGGCCGGCGTCCGTCACGGCCGCGGTCGCGGAGGTCGAGGCGCTCATGCGCCGGCGCCCATCGCGAACAGCATGCCGGCGATCAGCGTGCCGCAGGCGGCGAGGGCCGAGGTCGCGACGACGAAGAGCGTCAGCTGACGGTCGGCGTCGCGGATCTCGGAGAAGGTGGTGTGCTGCGTGGTGGTCATGTCCTGCCCGTTCCTGCCAGCCCTGCGCTGACCTCGAGGTGCATGTGTTCGTGAGGCCCTGTTGCTCGGCCTCGTACCGCCGTGAATCGGTACGTACGAATGGTTACACAGACTCGCTAGTCGCTCTAACTAGATGGGCGAGAGAGTTCGCAGAACGGACATGGCTCGACGACGAGAGACCTCGACGCGCCGCCTACGGGCCCGTCGGGGCGGTCGGCACCGCCGTCGCGGTCGGCTCGGCGGGCGGCTCGGCGTGGTGCTCCAGGGGCGTGACGCGCACCGTCGCGATCCGGTAGCCCTCCATGTGGACCACCTCCAGCGTGGCGCCGTCGACGGCGAGGGTGTCGCCGACGACCGCCAGTCGTCCGAGAGCGTCGAAGACCCAGCCGCCGACCGTCTCGTACGGGCCCTCGGGCAGCGAGACGCCGGTCTGCTCCTCGAGCTCCTCGACGATCAGGCCGCCCTCGACCTCGCGGCTCTCGCCTGCCTCCAGGGCGCCCTCGCCGCGGTCGCCGGTGTCGTACTCGTCGTAGATCTCGCCGACGAGCTCCTCGAGCAGGTCCTCCAGGGTGACGATGCCGTCGGTGCCGCCGTACTCGTCGATGACCACCGCGATCTGGTGGCCGTCGTCGCGCATCGTGCTGAGCGCCGCCAGGACCTTGGTCGTGCCGGGCAGGGCGAGGATCGGCCGGGTGATGTCGGCGACGGTCGTCGCCTGGTCGCCGCCCGCCGCGGGCACCGACGCCATCAGGTCGCGCACGTGCACGAAGCCGAGCACGTCGTCGCGGCTGACGCCGACCACGGGGTAGCGCGAGTGCGGCAGGGCCAGCACGGTGCGGTAGCCGTCGCTGACGGACGAGTCGCCGCCGAGGAACGACACGTCCGGCCGTGGTCTCATCACCTCGGCCACCCGGCGGTCGTCGGCGTCGAGGACGTCGGCGAGGATGCTGCGGCTGTCGCGGTCGATCTCGCTCGTGTTCGAGATGATGTCGCGGACCTCGTCGGCCGAGACCTCGTCCTCCTTCTGGTCGGGATCGAGCCCGAGGAGGCGCCCCACGGCGTCGGTGGACACCGACAGGAGCCAGATGACCGGCCGCATCAGCCGGGCGAGGGCGTTGAGCGGCGGCGCCAGCGCCTTGGTGAACGCGACGGACTTCTGCATCGCGAGGCGCTTCGGCACCAGCTCGCCGAACACGAGGGAGAGGTAGGCGACCACGAGCGTCATGCCGATCAGCGCGACGGTCGACGCGACGCTCTCGGTCAGCCCGAGGGCCATGAGCCCCGGCACGAGGTCGGGCGCGATCGTCGAGGCGCCGTAGGCCGACGAGAAGAAGCCGGCGAGGGTGACGCCGATCTGCACGGCCGAGAGGAACGTGTTCGGGTTGCGGACGAGCTGCCCGATCTTCCTGCCGCGGTCGCCGCTGGCCTCGATCGCCCTGACCTGGCTGTCGCGCAGGGTGACGATCGCCATCTCCGTGCCCGCGAACACCCCGCCGACCAGCACGAAGAGAACGACGAGGCCGACGTTGAGCAGGGTGTCCGTGTCCATGCGCGAAGTCTGGCGACGCAGGCCGGGAGATCACCTCGAACGTGCGCGAGGTGCACGGACGAGGGGCCGGGCACGCGCTCGGCGTGCCCGGCCCCTCAGGGTGCGGAGCGGATCAGCTCTCGGTGCCGCGGCGGCGACGCACGACGACGACCGTGACGCCGGCGAGCATCAGCGCGACCGCGGCCAGGGCGGCCTGCAGCACGCCGTCCGAGCCGGTGAACGCCAGGGCGCTCTCGACGGGCGACGCCGGTGCCGGGTCGGCGGCTGCGGCCTCCACCGTGATCGTCAGCTCGCCGGTCGCGCGGCCGCCGTCCTCGCCGGCCACCGAGTAGGTGATCGTCGAGGTGCCGGTGTGGCCCGGCGCCGGGGTGAAGGTGACGCGACCGTCGGTCCCCACGTCGTAGGTGCCCTCGCCGGGCACCGTCACCGTGGTGACGAGCGTCCCGGTGGCGGGGTCCACGAGCCGGACCGAGCCCGGGTCGAGGGGCGACGAGCCGGGGCCGTCGTTGCCCGCGACGTCCACCGTGACCGGGGTGCCCGGCCGGGTGGTCGTCCGGTCGGCCACGGTCGTCGGCGGCGTGCCCACGGTCACCGTGACGGTGGAGGCGCTGGTGCCGCCGTCGACGTCGGCGATCGCGTACGGCGCCGTGGCGTCGCCCGAGAACCCGGCCTCCGGCGCGAAGGTGATCGCGCCGGTCGTCGTGTCGACCGAGAACGTCCCCTGGCCGGCGACGACGAGGGTCGTCACGAGGGCGCCGGAGGGGTCGGCCAGCCGGACGCTCGTCGGGTCGATCGGCGTCGCCGCGTTGCCCGCGACGTCGTTCCGGAGCGGGTCGAGCGTGACGGGGGTGCCGGCCGGCGTGCGGGCGGCGTCGGGCGCCGCGGTCGGCGCCACGGCGGCGACGGTGACCGTGACGCGAGCCGTCGCGGTCTCGCCTCCCTCGTCCGAGACCTGGTAGGTCACGGGCGAGGTGGTGCCGGCGAAGCCCTGCTCCGGCGTGAAGGTGACGACGCCGGAGGCGCGGTCGACGGTCCAGGTGCCCTCGCCGGGCACCGTCAGGCCGCGGCCGCCGTCGGAGACGACGGCTCCGGTCGGCTGACCGGCGTCCGTGAAGACCACGGTCGCCGGGTCGACGGGGGTGCCCCCGGCGACGCCGGGGCGGTCGTTCGTCGTGACGTCGATCGCGACGGGGGTGTTCTGGTCCGTCGAGGCGGTGTCGGCGGCGGCCTGCGGGCCGACCGCGGTGACCGTCACGGTCAACGAGGAGGTGGCGGTGCTGCCGTCGACGTCCGACACGCGGTACGACACCGGCAGGGCCTCTCCCCGGAACCCGGAGACGGGCGTGAAGGTGACGTCGCCGGTCTTCGGGTCGACCGTGTGGACGCCCTGGTCGGGGACGGTCAGCGTGCGGCCGCCGGCCGAGACCACGGCGCCGTTCGGCTGACCGCCGGCGGGGAAGACCACCGAGGTGCGGTCCAGGGGCGTCATCGGGTTGCCCGCGGCGTCGGTCGCGAGGACGTCGACCGTGACGGGCGAGCCCTGCTGCGTGCTGGCCGTGTCGGGGGCGGCGACCGGTGCCACGGCGTCGACGGCGACGGTGAGCGACCCGGTGGCCGTCTCGCCCCCGGTGTCGGACACGCGGTAGGTGACCGGGGTAGCGGTGCCGGTGAAGCCGTCCTGCGGGGTGAAGGTGACCGCGCCCGTGCTCGGGTCGATCGTGTAGACGCCCTCGCGGGGGACGGTCAGGGTGCGGCCGTCGCCCGAGACGACGGAGTCGGTCGGCTGACCGGCTGCCGGGAACACGACGGAGCCGGGAGCCAGCGGGGTGCCGCCGGCGACGCCCGGACGGTCGTTGCGGACGACGTCGACGGTGACGGGGGTGTTCTGGCTCGTCGAGCCGGTGTCGGCCGACGCCACCGGGGCGACGGCGGTGACCGAGGCGGTGATCGTGGCGGTCGACGTGGTGCCGTCCGCGTCGGAGACCCGGTACGTGACGGGGCTCGCGTCGCCGCGCAGCTGCGGGTCGGGGGTGAACGTGACGGCCCCGGTGCCGCGGTCGATCGTCCAGACGCCCTGGCCCGGGACGGCGAGGGTGCGGCCGCCGTCGGTCAGGGTCGATCCTGCCGGCTGCCCGGTCGCGGGGAACACGACGGACGTCGGGTCGAGGGTGCCCTGGTCGTTGCGCAGCGGGTCGACGGTGACCGCCGTGCCCTGTCCGGTCGTGACGGCGTCGTCCTCGGCCACGCCGACGTAGGTCACCGCGACCTGGCCGGTCGCCTGGCCGCCGGCGGCGTTCGCGACGGTGTACGTGACGGGCGTCGGGTTGCGGGTGGCGCCCTTCTCGGGAGTGAAGGTGACGGCGCCGGTCGTGCGGTCGACGGTCCAGACGCCCTCGCCGGGGACGGTGAGGGTGCGGCTGTCGCTGCTGAGCGTCGAGCCCGGGACGGCGGGGGCCGTCAGGGCGAGCGTGCTCGCGTCGGGGTCGCCCGTGGCGCCCTTGAGCACGTCGACCGTGACCGGCTGGCCCTGGCGGTTGCCCGTCGAGGTCGAGTCGGCGACGACGGGCTTCAGCGGGTTGGCGAAGGAGCACTTGACGTCGCCGCCGGCAGCCGGAACGGTGAACGACGCGGACGAGCCCTTGCCCTCGGAGACGGTGGTGCCGTCGACGAGGTTCTTGCAGGTGTACGAGGTCGAGTAGTCGGCAGGGTCGGTGGTCGCGTTGCCGGGAGTCTGCGTGACCGTGTACTCCTGCCCGGGCAGCAGGATGATCGGCCCCGCGGTGGCGGGGTCGCCGTCGGGCGAGGTCGTCGCCGAGGGCTCCTTGGTGATGCCGCCGCCGCCGAGGGTCACGGTGAACTGGTCGTCGCCGTCGTGGCGATCGCCCGAGAAGGCGGCCTCCACCTGGCCGGTCGAGGGCGCCGCCCGCGAGCCGAGGTCGGTGATGGCGACGCTCACGGTCTTGCGCTCGAGCGTCTTGCCGGTCACGGGGTCCACCTTGAGGAACCCGTTCGTGCCCGTGCCCGCGACGTAGAGGTAGCCGTCGTCGCCGAAGGCGAGCGAGTTGAGGGCCGCGGTCGGGGTGATGGGCGGGCCGACCTCGACCGCGGTCGTGGCTCCTCCGCCGAGGTCCGCGGCGTCCACCCGGTAGAGCTGGGCGAGGGTGGAGCTGCTCGAGATGAAGTAGAGGTTGCCCTGGCGGTCGAAGGTGAGGTCGCCGTTGCCGCCCGGGGGGTTCGGGGCTGTGACCGTCACCGCGTCGCTCGCGACGGTGCCCGTGGCGGGGTCGTACGACGCGAAGGAGAACGTGCTGCCGGACTGGCCTCCGAAGAAGAAGCGCCCGCTCTTGGGGTCGACACCGCCCATCGTGGTGCCGACGGCGGCGCCGGGCGTGCGCGGGGTGCGCTTCCACGACTCGTCCTTGGCCGTGTACTCGAACACGAAGTCGGGGTTCGTGAGGAACAGCTTCTTGCCGTCGCCCGAGACGCCGATCTGGTTGAGGTCCACGGGGGCCGCGCCCCCGTCCTGGCCGGGGACGGTCAGGACAGTGGTGGCCGTGCCGGTCGCCCGGTCGACGGAGAGGATGTTCGACGAGGGCGAGGTCCGGCTCGACTGCGTCGCGTAGAGGCCCGAGACCGGGAACGGCTCGGCCGCGGAGGCCATCTGGGGGGCGATGAGCGCCGCGCCCCCGGTCGCGAGGACGACGGCCGTGGTGGCGGCGATCCACTTCTTCAGGGGCGGTCTCGGTCGAGCGCGGTGTGCTGCGGTCACGGGTTCTCTCTTGCGTCGGGTGCTGCGTCGCCGTTCTCGGGAAGGAGGCGCAGCCGAGTCGGGCGGACGCGCGGCGCAGGCCGGGTCGCCCGATCCGGGTCGGGTGGAGGTCGCTCGGGTGGCGACCGGAGAGAAGTTATCGGCGGCAGGGGGACCACTGACAGTCCCCCGAAGCGGGGACCCCGACGCTCCGGCCCGGAGGATCCGTCTCGTGCGACGGGCGGGGGCGGGCGCCGTCCCCACCACTGGGGGCAGGCCCGCGCCGTCCGCACTCGTCGGGCGGCCAGGCGCGGCGGCGCACGCGCCCTCGACGTCAGGCCCGGTCGTGCAGGGTCACGTGGTAGCCGTCGGGGTCGGCGAACGTGAAGGTCCGGCCGAACGGGCCGTCGATCGGCTCGGCGACGACGGTCACGCCGGCCTCGACGAGGGCGTCGTGGATCGCCTGCACGTCGGTGGCGTGCAGCCAGAGCGCGACGCCGAGGCCGGGCTGGGCGACCGCGTCGAGGTCGGTGCCGGGCAGGAGGCCGCGCAGGGCGAAGGCGATCGGCGTCGTCGTGAAGACGACGGCGTGCGGCGGGCCGGCGGGCGAGCGGACGAGTCCGAGGTGGGTCTCGTAGAACGCCTGGGAGGCGTCGAGGTCGCGGACCTGGAGGGAGACGAAGTCGGGGCCGGTGACGGGCATGGGTGCTCCTGTGCTGATCGAGGTGAGGTGAGGTGCGGTGGTGGTGTCGCATGTGTCAGTCTGCTGACATGCGTCAACCTATGTCAGAATGCTGACATGAGTCAAGGCATCGACCTCGAGACGTCGCTGGGCTACCTCCTCAAGGAGGCGTCGAGCGCACTGCGGACGGCGATGGAGGAGGTGCTCCGGCCGCTCGGCATGACGGTCACGCACTACTCGTGCCTCGAGCTGCTCGCGCAGCGACCCGGGCTGTCGAACTCGGAGCTCGCCCGCGGGGCCTTCGTGACCCGGCAGTCGATGAACGTCCTGCTCCAGGCGCTCGAGCGCGACGGGTCGGTGACCCGGCCCGCGGAGGCGCCGGTCGGCAAGGCGCTGCCCGCTCGCCTCACGCCGGCCGGGCAGCGACGCCTCGCGGCGGCGACCGCCGCGGTGCGCGGCGTCGAGGTGCGGATGCTCTCGGGGATGAGCGAGGCCGACCGGCCCGTGGCTCGTCGCCTGCTGCGCAGCATGGTGGTCGCCCTGCAGGCCGACCCCGAATGACGACCGGCTGTCTCGGCGTCGAGGCACCGGGTTGCGGCAGGTTGCTAAGGGTAGGCTAACCTCAGTCTTCGTGACCCCGACCGACACGGCCCTCGTGCCGCCCGCCTCCCCGGCCCTGTCCGGCGACGCGCAGCCCGCAGGCGTCCGCCCGACGCCCGGTGCGCAGGCCGAGGCGACCGCCCTCGTGGCCGACGGGGTCTCGGTCTCGTACGGCGGCTCCGACGTGGTGCACGACGCCCGGCTCGAGCTGAGGCCCGGCCGGGTCACCGCGCTCGTCGGACCCAACGGCAGCGGCAAGTCGACGCTTCTCCGGACCGCCGCGCGGCTGCAGCGGGCGCGCACGGGGACGCTGTCGCTCGAGCAGCAGAAGCAGCAGCAGCCCGACACCGCCGCGCCGGCCGACGGCCTGGCCCTCTCGGTGCGCGACTTCGCCCGGCACGTCGCCCTCCTCACGCAGGGACGCCCGGTGCCGAGCGGCCTCAGCGTGCGCGACGTCGTCCAGTTCGGCCGCTACCCGCACCGCGGGCGCTGGGGCAGGGCCGACCCGGGAGGCGCGGCGGCCGTCGACCGGGCCCTGCGGCTCACCGGCGTGGAGGGCTTCGCCGAGCGCGGCGTCGACCAGCTCTCCGGCGGGCAGCTGCAGCGTGTCTGGCTCGCTAGCTGCCTCGCGCAGCAGACCGGCGTGCTGCTGCTCGACGAGCCCACCACCTACCTCGACCTGCGCTACCAGGTCGAGCTGCTCGACCTCGTGCGCGACCTCGCCGACGAGTCGCAGATCGCCGTCGGGGTCGTGCTGCACGACCTCGACCAGGCCGCGGCGCTCGCCGACACGGTCGTGCTGCTGCACGAGGGCCGCGTCCGAGCCACGGGCACGCCCGCCGACGTGCTGACCCCCGACCTCCTCTCCGAGGTCTGGGGCATCGACATCGAGGTCGACACCGATCCCTCCACCGGCCGGCTCCGCACCCGTGCGGTCGCCCGTCACCACACCAGAACCGAGAGGCTCCACCCATGACCAGCAGACGACGCGTCCTCGCCGTCACCGCCCTCGCCGCCTCGGCCGCCCTCGTGCTCGCCGGCTGCGGCACCACCGAGGAGGCGGCCGGCGGCTCGACAACCGGCTCGGGCTCGGGCGAGCAGATCACGCTCACCGACGGCACCGGCACCGAGATCACGCTCGACGGCCCGGCGACGAAGGTCGTGGGCACCGAGTGGAACGTCGTCGGCGACCTCGTCTCGCTCGGCGTCGAGCCCGTGGGCGTCGCCGACGTCGAGGGCTACGAGGCGTGGTCGTCGGCCGTGCCGCTCACCGGGGACCCGACCGACATCGGGACCCGCGGCGAGCCCAGCGTCGAGACCGTCGCCTCCCTGGCTCCCGACCTGATCGTCGCGACCACCGACCTGCCCGCGGACGCCGTCGAGCAGCTGCGCGACATCGCGCCGGTGCTGCAGGTCGTCTCGGCCGACGCGTCCGACCAGATCGGCCAGATGCAGACGAACTTCGGGATGATCGCCACGGCGACCGGCACCGGCGAGCGGGCCGACCAGGTGCTCGACGCCTACACGAAGGCGGTGCTCGACGGCGAGCGGGCCCTGGCCGACGCCGGCCTCGCGGGGACGAGCTTTGCGTTCGCGGACGGGTACGTCGACGCCGGCCAGGTGAGCATCCGCCCCTACGCGCCGGGCTCGCTGATCAGCGAGGTCACGACCACTCTCGGGCTGCTCAACGCCTGGACGCTCGAGGGCGACCCGGCCTACGGCCTCGCCTCCACCGACGTCGAGGGGCTGACGCAGCTGCCCGCCGACACGCAGTTCCTCTACTTCTCGAACGCCGTCGACGGCGACCCGTTCGCCGACACGCTCTCGTCGAACGCCGTCTGGCAGTCGCTCCCGTTCGTGCAGTCGGGCGACGTGCACCGCCTGCCCGACGGCGTCTGGGTCTTCGGCGGACCTGCCTCCATGACGGCCTACGTGAACGCGCTCGTCGAGACGCTGACGGCCTGATCCGGTGACCGTCACGGAGCCGGCGCCCGTCGCCGACGCGGCACCCGTCGCCGGGGTGCCCGTCGCTGCGGACCGGCAGGAGGTGCGGGTCACGACCCCGCCCCGTGCCGGCCTCGGCGCCGTGGCGGTCGTCGTCGTGCTGGCGGCGGTCGTCGTTCTCCTCGCCCTCGTGGACGTCACGCAGGGCACCGCGGCCGTCGGGCCGCGAGAGGTGTGGCGGGCCCTGACCGGCTCCGCGACCGCGGGCGACGCCTCCGTCGTCGTGGCGTCGCGCCTGCCACGGATGGCGGCGGCGATCCTCGTCGGCGTGGCCCTCGGCGCCGCGGGGGCGGCGTTGCAGACCGTCAGCCGCAACGTCCTCGCGTCGCCGGACACCCTCGCGGTGAACGCCGGCGCGTACGCGGCCCTCGCGGTCACGTCGGTGACCGGTCTCTCGCTCCCGCTGGTCGCCTCCTCGGGCATCGCGTTCGTCGGCGGGCTGCTCGCCGCGGGCGTCGTCCTCGCCCTGTCGGGCCTCGGCTCGGGATCGGTGCGACTCGTGCTCGCGGGCAGCGCCCTCGCGCTGGGGCTCGCCAGCGTGACGAGCTCGCTGCTGCTGCTGTTCCCGCGCGAGACCGCCGGGCTCTACCAGTGGGGGCAGGGCAGCGTCGGACAGAACGGCTTCTCGTCGGTCGCCCAGATGGCCCCGGTCGTGCTCGTCGGCCTCGCGGTGGTGCTGCTCATGACGCGCCGGCTGGACGCCCTCGGCCTCGGCGACGACGCGGCCCGCAGCGTCGGGGTCGACGTGCGCACCACCCGCGTCGTCACCGTCGTCGCGTCGGTGCTGCTCTCGGCCGGTGCGGTCACCGTCGCCGGGCCGATCGGCTTCGTCGGGCTCTGCGCCCCCGCGTTCGTGCGGCCGTTGCGGCGGCTCGTGCCGAGCGTCCGCCGCACCTGGGTCTTCGTGTCGCTCGCCGGGCTCGCCGGTGCCGTCGTGGTGCTCGCCTCGGACGTGCTGCTGCGCGCCGTGGTGGGGGCGGAGGCGTCGGTCCAGGTGCCGACCGGCATCGTCACGTCGATCGTCGGCGCGCTCGTGCTCGTCGTGCTGGCCTTCCGAGCGGCGGACCACGGCGGGTCTACCCCGACCGAGCAGCACCGGGTGGTCTCGCGGCGCCGCTTCGTGCTCGTGCTCGCCGCGCTCGTGGTCGTGCTGGTCGGCGTGGCCGTCTCGGGCGTGCTGCTCGGCGACGCCGTGCTGCTGCTCGGCGACGTCGCGAACTGGGCGACCGGGCGCGCCGGGCCGGTCGTCGGCTACGTGCTGGACACGCGCGTGCCGCGGGTCGTCGCCGCGCTGCTGGCGGGCGCTGCGCTCGCCCTCGCCGGGGGAGTCGTGCAGTCGGTGACGCGGAACCCGCTGGCGGAGCCGAGCATCCTCGGCGTCTCCGGGGGAGCCGGGCTCGGCGCCGTCGTCGCGGTGACGAGCGTGCCCGCGATCTCGGGCTGGGGCGTCGCCGGGGCCGCGTTCGCCGGGGCCGTCGTCGCGGCGGTGGTCGTCTTCGGCCTGGCCGCCCGCGGCGGGTTCCCGCAGAACCGGCTCGTGCTGATCGGCGTCGGGGTGGCCGCCGCGACCGCCGCGGCCATCAGCCTGCTGATCGTCCTGACCGACCCGTTCAACGGCGCGAAGGCCCTGACCTGGCTGTCGGGGTCGACCTACGGCCGCTCGTTCGCCGACTCGGTGCCGGTCGCCCTCGCGCTGGTCGTCGGCCTCGTCGTCGCGGGGACGAGCCACCGGGCCCTCGACCTCGTCGCCCTCGACGACGACACTCCCCGGCTGCTCGGCGTCCCGCTGTCGAGGTCGCGCCTGCTCTTCCTGTCGCTCGCGGTGCTGCTGACCGCCGCCGCGGTCGCCGCCGTCGGGGTGATCGGGTTCGTCGGGCTCGTCGCCCCGCACGCCGCCCGCTCGCTCGTCGGAGCCCGCCACGCCCGCGTGCTGCCCGTCGCCGTCGTGCTCGGCGCGGCGCTCGTCGGCCTCGCGGACGTCCTCGGCCGCACGGTCATCGCCCCGGCCCAGCTCGGCGCGGGGTTGCTGACCGCGCTGATCGGGACGCCGTACTTCGTGTGGCTGCTCTGGCGCGGCCGCGCCGCCCGCGCGCGCTGACCCTCCTGCGTGGGTCGGTGAACCGGCACGAAGTGCTCTCCTGGCCTGCCCGGACGACACTTCGTGCCGTCTCACCCGACGAGAGGCCTCGAATCGACCAGGGAGGCGTCGGCCGGGTCGATCTGCGGCCTCTCGTGCCGCTCGGCAGCGTCCGTGCCGCCGGTGTTGTCGGCGGCGGGGCGTAGGTTCCGAGCATGTCCGAGACGCCGACCGCCTCCGCCGACGCCCCCGACGACGCTGCGCGCGGCGGCGAGGGCCCCGCCGACGCCCCCGCCCGCGCACGGCTGATCCTGCCCGGGCAGTACGGCGACGAGTTCGACGACGGCGGCCCCGTCGTCGTGGTCGAGGCACGCGACGCCTTCACCCGTCGGCCGATGCACCGCGCGAAGGCGCACCTCTGGCTCTCGGCGCTGCGGCACCGGGTCGCCGCGCTCGGCGACCGGGCGACCCACGTGCAGGTCGACACCCTCGACGAGGTGCTCGACGACGCCGCCGGGCTCGGCCCGTTCGAGGTCGTCGACCCGCCCGACCACCAGCTCCGCGCGGCCGTCCGCCGAGAGGGCCGCGACGTCCGCGTGCTGCCGAGCCGCGGGTTCGTGACGAGCGAGGAGGAGTTCGCGACCTGGGCGGCCTCCCGCAAGGGGCGCCTCCTCATGGAGAACCACTACGAGACCGTCCGTCGCCGTGAGGACTGGCTGATCGAGGGCGACGGGCCGGCAGGCGGCAAGTTCAGCCTCGACGAGCAGAACCGCAACCCGCCGCCGAAGGGCGCGACGACGCTCGGCCTGCCCGACCCGGTCTGGCCCGACGAGGACGAGATCGACGACGCGGTCCGCGCCGACCTCGACGCGTGGGTCGCCGACGGCAGCGTCGTGTTCGTCGGCGCCGACGACCGGCGCCGCTTCGCGGTCACGCCGGCCGAGGCCGAGGCCGCCCTCGACGACTTCGTCGAGACCCGCCTCGGCGACTTCGGCCCCTTCGAGGACGCGATGCTCTCGAACGACTGGACGATGTCGCACTCCCTGCTCAGCGTGCCGATGAACCTCGGCGTGCTCGATCCCCGCCACGTGGTCGAGCGCGTGCTCGAGGCCCACGCCTCAGGAGGCGCGCCCCTGGCGAGCGTCGAGGGCTTCGTCCGTCAGATCGCCGGCTGGCGCGACTACGTCTGGCACCTGTACTGGCACCTGGGCGAGTCGTACACGACCGACAACAACGCCCTCGGCGCGACCGAGCCGCTGCCCCGGTGGTGGCGGCAGGTCGACGCGTCCGAGGTCCAGGCCGAGTGCCTGCGCAGCACGCTCGAGACGGTGCACCAGCACGGCTGGACGCACCACATCCAGCGGCTGATGATCCTCGGCAACTGGGCGCTGCAGCGCGGCTACCGGCCGGCCGAGCTCACCGACTGGTTCACGGACGTCTTCGTCGACGGCACCGAGTGGGTGATGCCGGCGAACATCGTCGGCATGTCCCAGCACGCCGACGGGGGAGTGGTGGCGACCAAGCCGTACGCCGCCGGGGGCCGCTACATCCACTCGATGAGCGACCACTGCGGCTCGTGCCCGTTCTCGCCGACCGTCCGGGTCGGCCCGAAGGCGTGCCCGTTCACGGCGGGCTACTGGGCGTTCCTCGACCGGGTCGAGCCGGCGCTGCAGGGCAACCCGCGAATGATGCGTCCCCTCCAGGGGCTCCGACGCCTCGACGACCTGGACGAGGTCGTCGCGCAGGAGGCGGCGCGCACGACCCCCTGACCGGTCGCGTCCCGCTCGGCTCGCGCCGCGCCTCCTCCGGCTGCCTGGTTCGCGCCGCGCCGCGCCTAGCCGTGCCTCGACTCCGAACGGCTGCCTGGCCGTCGAACGAACCACCAGAACTGGGGGCGTCCTCGATTCCCTCTCCGGGGCCTCGGGCTGCGAACATCGTGCAGACCCGATGCGACCCCGAGGAGGCCACGATGACCGAGCAGCGACCACGCCGACCGCTGTTCGTCGACGACGTGACCGACCCCGGCGTGTGGGAGGCAGCTGCCGAGCGGCGCGCCCTGGCCGCCTCGGCCCGTCGCTCGTTCGCCCGCCGCACGGCCGACCACCTCGGCGAGGCGCTCGGCGTCAGCGCCGCCCCGCGCGTGCTGCTCGACTCGGCGGACGACGACGCGCAGGTCCCCGCCCTCTGAGCTCCCGGCGGCTCTCAGCGACGCGGTCGCGAGTCAGCTGGCGGACGTGCCCGCCGCCTCCTCGTCGTCCGTGACGAGCTCGCTCTCGTCCGTGTCGTCGAGTTCGTCGTTGCCGGCCGCCTCGACCCAGTCGGTCGCGTCGTCCGAGAGGTAGAACTCGTCGGCGTCCACGTCGGCGGCCCAGTCGTCGTCGGCCGTCGGCTCGCCCGTGACGGCGGTGATCTGCTCGAGCACCCAGGCGGGGACGACCTCGCCCGCGTTGTCGATCAGCCACTGTCGGGTCGAGGGGACGAGCTCGGACCACCATTCGTCGATGCGCATGCACCGAGCCTGACACGTCTGGGGTCCTCGGCGCTCGTCAGCGCCGCGACGTGTCGAGGATCCAGGTGTCAGCGTCGCGACGCGTGCCCACTGCGGGGCAGGCGGCGTCTCGACGACACGCACGCCTGACTCCTCGACACGTCGTGCCGCGGCCGCGCTCGTCTCCACGCCGCGCTCGTCTCGCTCGTCGAGCTCGCTCGGCAGGCGGAGGTCGACGAGCGCGCCACGTCGGTCGCGCGCGTCGCGTCGGCCGCGCGCGCCGCGTCGACCGCGCCGCAGCGCAACTCAGGAGGCGGGCATCGCGGACTCCTGATCCGTGCACGACTCAGGACCCACGCTCCCCCCGCCGCGCAACGCAGGACAGATCTTCCTGAATGAGGAGAGGACCGTGGGGCAGCCCGCGGTCACCAGCCGCGGGTGAGCCCTTCGAGCCCGAGGTCGAACGCGACGACGACGTCGTGGTCGGGCTGGAGCAGCATCTGCAGCTGCAGGCCCATGTAGAGCGCGACGACGCTGGTCGAGAGGGCGGCGACGTCGGTGCCCGCGGGGATCTCGCCCTGGCTGAGGTCGAACGCGAGCCCCTGGAACACCATCGCGTGGAAGTCGCGGTAGCTGTCGCGGACGAACCGTCCCGAGAGGTCGCCCGCGTCGGCCGAGCCGATCGAGAGCGTCATGAGCGAGCGCGACAGCCCGCGGTGCACGTTGCTGTGCGCGACGAGTCCGCGCACGAAGCCGAGCGTCGCCGCGCCCGCCGTCTCGCGGGCGACCTGCTCGAAGCGGTCGAGGTTCCACCGGTCGACGGCGGCGAGCACGAGTCCCTCCCACGACGGGAAGTGCCGCTCGACGCAGGCGGGCGACATGCCCGCGGTCCGGGCAACGGCGGAGACGTCGGTCGCGTCCCAGCCGACGGCGTCGAGCGTCTCGACGGTGGCGGCGACGATGCGCTTGCGGTCCGCGACGCTGGTCTCGAACGCGCTCGGTTCGTGGTGCGCGGTGATCGTGCTCACGCGGTCTCCTCCGTGGCTGGCGTCCGCGGCGGGTGGGTGAGTCCCCGCCTGTCGTCCGTGTCCCCAGCTTGGAGCAGGCAGCCGGTCCCGACCACCCCCTCCGCGCCCCCAACCCGGGTGCCACGCGACGGTCCCGCAGACGGCGCGGCGTGCGCCGGCCGCGCCCGGAGGAGGCGCGGTGCGAGCCCGCGAGGAGGCGCGGCGCAAGCCCCGAGGAGGCGCCCGTCAGCCCTGCCGCGCCGCCCACTCCTGCGAGTGCTCGGCCTGCTCCCGCGTGAGGTCGGTGACGCCGCCGCAGTTCGTGCACTGCACGTGGTACCGCTTCGACACCGTGAACAGCGGCACGAAGAACAGCGTGAAGCGCGTCGAGCGGCGGGCGACCTGCTGGTCGACGGTGCGTCCGCAGAACCGGCAGGCGAAGACGACGACGGTCAGCAGGGCCTGGCGGACGGAGGTGCCGAAGAGCAGGAACATCCCCCGACGCTACCGAGGCCCCGGCCGACGCCGCTCAGCGAGCTCCGACCCCGAGCTCCGACCCCAGCTGCGAAGCGAGCGCCGCGAGCTCGGCGACGAACCGCTCGCGCAGCGCCGCCTTCTCGGCCGCGGGCAGCCACGACGCGTCGACGCCGGCGAGGGCCATGCCGCGCACCTGGTCGGCGCTCGCGCCGATCTGCTCCGAGACGATGCGGTACTCCTGGGCGAGCGAGGTGGGGAACATGCCCGGGTCGTCCGACGCCGGGACGACGTTCAGCCCGGCGTCGAGCATCGCGGCGATCGACGCGCGGCGCCACGGCCGCCACGAGCGACGCGACGTCGTCGACACGACCGTGAAAACGACCTGCTCGTCGCGCATCCGCGCCACGACGTCGTCGTCCTCGAGCACGTAGTACCCGTGGTCGATGCGGTCGCAGCCGAGCTGGTCGAGGCAGGTGATCGTGTTCACCGCGGTCGGCGCGTGCTCGGACGAGTGCGCGGTGCGGCCGAGGCCGGCCTCCCCGGCGAGCCGGTAGGCGTCGACGAAGCGCTCGGGCGGGCCTGCGGTCTCGAGGTTGTCGAGCCCGATGCCGGCGACGTACTCGTGCGGGTGGTCGACCACCTGCTGCACGAGGGCGAGCGCGTGCTCGCCCGACCGGCTGCGGTCGATGCCCTGGATCATCCGGCCCGTCATGCCGAAGTCGCGCTCCGCCATGCGGATGCCCTCCGCGTACGCCTCGACGGACCCGGCGTAGCCGAGCGACTCGAGGTGCGGCGGCACGGCGTCGAAGAACAGCTCGAGGTGACGGGTCCCGCTGCTGCGGTGCGCCTCCTCGAAGGCCTCGTACGTGATGCGGGTCAGGTCGTCCGCGTCGCGGAGCACCTCGACGACCCACCCCGACGCCTGGAACAGCGAGTACGACACGTCGGGCTCGCCCTCGCTGCGGCCCTGCGGCACGGGGATGCGCGTGTCGCGGTACAGCGCCGGGTCGGGCGGCAGCGAGTTGATGTCGGCGAAGATCCGCTCGGGCTCGGCGGGCAGGGCGAGGCCCTCGCGCCGGGCGAGCTCCGCGAAGGTGGACGCCCGCACGGTGCCGATCAGGTGGCAGTGCAGGTCGGTCTTCGGCATCCGGTCGAGGTACCACCCCGGCAGCGAGGAGGCGGTCGGCGAGGAGGCGCTCGGCGAGCCTGCGGTCGGCGAGCCGGCGGCCGGCGAACCAGCGGTCCGCGAGCCGGAGGGCACCGGGTCGGAGGTCAGGAGGCGTGCGTCGGCACCCATCAGCGCGACGTCACCTCGCGAGCGAAGCGGTCGACCCACTCGGCGCGCGTCGGGACGAGCTCGGTCGGGTCGAGCGTGGCGTAGCCGGCGGCGATCGGGTCGGCGGCGATGTCGCCGACGACGTCCTGGATGGTCGAGGGGACGGTCGCGTCGGGGTTCACGGGCAGGTCGCCGACGATCTCGGCGGACGACGACTGCGCCTCGGCCGACAGCAGGTAGTCGATGAACTGCGAGGCGCCGTCGACGTTCTCGGCGCCCGTGGGGATCATGGCGCGGTTGGTGGCCATGTACTTGCCGGTCGCGGGCGGCGTCCAGGCGACGGGCTCGCCCGAGGCGACCAGGTCGGTGGCGAAGCCGCTGAGCGCGTCGGCGGCGACGATCTCGCCCTGCGTCAGCAGGTTCGTGACCTCGGTCGACGAGCTGTAGAACTGCAGCACGTTCGGCGACCACTCGCCGAGCTGCTCGAGCGCGGCGTCGATGTCGTAGGGGCCGTCGCCGAACTCGGAGGCGACGCCCGAGACCATCAGCTGGCCGGCGGTCACCGAGATGTCGGGCAGGGCCACACGGCCCTCGAGGTCGGAGTCGCCGTACAGCGACCAGTCGGCGGCCTCGTCGGCGTCGAGCTCGTCGGTCGAGTAGAGGGTGCCGTTGAGCTGGTAGCTGTAGGCGGGGCCGACGTAGGCGTCCTCGGTCGCGAAGTCGGCGATGGCCTCCAGGTTCGGCACGTCGGCCGCCTCGACCTGCTGGAACAGGTCGTCCTCCTGGCCGAGGGCCGCGTAGTAGTCGCTGATCAGCATGACGTCGATGCCGGGGTCGCCGTCGGCGAGCTGCAGCTTCGACAGACGGTCGGCGTTCGAGCCGGTCTCGATCTCGACCTCGATGCCGGTGGCCTCGGTGAACGGGTCGACCACCGCCTCCTGGAACTCCTCGACGCCGAACGGGAACGTGCTGACGACGATGCTCTCGGCGTCCGACGACGAGGCGTCGCCCGACGAGCAGCCGGCGAGCACGACGGCGGAGACGGCGAGGCCGGCGGCGAGGGCCAGGGGCCGTGTGCGGGAGGTGCGGGTCATGGTGGTCCTTTCGAGGAAGGGCAGAGGGGGTGCAGGAGGCGCGGAGGGCAGGACGCGCGGGTGCGGTCCAGGGGAGAGGGGCGGAGCGGAGGGGCCAGGTGCAGGAGGCGCGGGCCGGCTCAGTCGGCCAGCGCGACGAGCCGCGACTGCGGCGCGGTCACGACGACGTCGTCGCCGGGCGCGAGCGACGACGTGCCCGTGGCGCGCACGTCGGACACGAGCCGCACGCGAGCGCCCGAGGCGTCGATCGCGGCGACCGTGACGAGCAGGTCGACGCCGCGGTACGCGACGTCGGTGACGGTGCCGGGGAGGTGCAGGCCGGCCGCGGCCGGTGCCGCCGCCCGACCCGCACCTCCTGCGGTGGGCTCGACCACCAGGTGCTCGGGCCGGACCGTCAGCGAGGTGCCGTCGGCGGCGGAGACGAAGTTCTCGTAGCCGAGGAAGTCGGCGACGAAGCGGTTCGCGGGTGCCGGGAACACGCTCTGCGGGGCGCCCTGTTGCATGATGCGTCCGGCGCGCATGAGGACCATGTCGTCGCTCATCTCGAGGGCCTCGTCCTGGTCGTGGGTGACGAGGACGACGGTGAGCCCGGTCTCGCCCTGGATGCGGCGGATCTCGGCGCGCATCTGGACCCGGAGGCGGGCGTCGAGGTTCGAGAGCGGCTCGTCGAGCAGCAGCAGCTTCGGGCGGATCGCGATGGCCCGGGCCAGGGCGACGCGCTGCTGCTGGCCGCCGGAGAGCTTCTTCGGCTTGCTCGCCGCGAGGTGCCCGAGGCCGACGAGGTCGAGGGTCTCGGCGACGCGACGGGCGCGCTCGTCGGCGGGCACCCGGCGCAGCTTCAGGCCGTAGCCGACGTTCTCGGCGACCGAGAGGTGCGGGAACAGCGCGTACGACTGGAACACCATGCCGAGCCCGCGCTTCTCGGGCGGCGTGCGGGTCATGTCGTCGCCGTCGATCAGGATCGTGCCGTTCGTCGGGGCCGAGTAGCCGGCGAGCATGCGCAGCGTCGTCGTCTTGCCGCAGCCCGACGGGCCGAGCAGGGTCGTCAGGGCTCCGCGGCGGATCGACAGGTCGATGCCGTCGACGGCGGTGAAGTCGCCGAAGACCTGGCTGACGCCGCGCAGCTCGGCGGCGGGGCGCTCGGCGGCGGCGTGCTCGGCGCTGGCGTGCTCGGTGACGGGGCGGGTGCCGGCGGGGTCTGGGGTGCTCACTTGTTGATGCCTCCGAAGATCTTGGCGAAGCCGACGGTGCGCTCGGCGACCACGGCGACGACGACGGTGGCCGCGAGGATCAGCGTGGCCATCGCCGCGACCATGGGGTCGTAGCTCTGCTGCACGTAGTCGAGCATCGTGACCGGCAGGGTGCGGAAGTCGCGGCTCTGCAGCAGCAGCGACAGGGGGACGTTGTTGAACGAGGTGACGAAGCTGAGCAGCGCCGCCGAGAAGATGCCGGGCCGCAGCAACGGCAGCGTCACGGTGAAGAAGGCGCGGACCGGGCTGGCGCCGAGTCCGCGGGCCGCCTCCTCGAGCGACGGGTCGGCGAGGGCGAGGGAGGCGCCCGTCACCCGGACCGCGTACGGCATCATCAGCGCGGTGTGGCCGATCAGCAGCGTGGGGAAGTTGGCGAGCCCGAAGCCGATCATCAGCTGCTGGTAGAGCGCGAGGCCGACCACGAGCTCGGGCACGATCAGCGGCGAGAGGAACATGCCCTCGATCAGGCCCTTGCCGGGCAGGCGTCCGCGGTGGATCGCGAGGGTGACCGGCACGCCGACCGCCAGCGCGATGACCGTGGCGAGCACGGCGAGCTGCAGGCTCGAGACGAGGGCGCCGGTGAAGGGCGCGTACGTGACGGCCTTCTCGAACCACTGCAGCGAGAAGCCCTGCGGCGGGAACGTCAGCGTCCGGCCGCCCGTGAACGCCGTCGCGACGACGAACAGGATCGGCACGATCATGACGACGTAGCCCGCGACGGCGAGGGTCCCGGCGACGGGGCGTCCGGTGCCCGGGGTCTTGCTGCTGCGGGCCGGCTTGCCGGGACGGGCGGTGTCGGCGCCGACGGTCGCGCTGCTGTCGGCGGTCGTGCTGCTGCGGGGCGTGCTGGTGCGGGTCACTGGGTGGCTCCCTTGCGGGCGACGAGCGACGAGAGGCCCGAGACGACGAAGACGAGCACGGTCATGATCAGGGCCGTGGCGGAGGCGCCGGCCCAGTCGATCGTGACGCTCGAGTACGAGAAGAGCTGGGTGCTGAGCATGCGCTGGCTCGACCCGCCGAGCAGGTAGGGGGTCGTGTACGCGGTGACCGAGCCGGCGAAGACGAGCGTCGCGGCGACGACGATGCCCGGGCTCGAGAGCGGGACGACTATGCCCCAGAAGGTGCGCGACCGGCTGGCTCCGAGGCCGCGGGCGGCGTCGTCGAGGCCGGCGTCGACCTGGGCGACGGCCGAGTAGCACGAGATGATCGCGAGCGGCAGGAACAGCTGCGTGAGGCCGAGGACGATCGCGAGCTCGGTGTAGAGCAGCTGCGGCGCCCGGTCGACGAGGCCGAGGCCGACAAGCAGCTGGCCGATGGCGCCCTGGGAGCCGAGCACGACGAGCCACCCGAAGGTGCGGACGACGTTGCTGAGCAGCAGCGGGAAGATCGCGAGGGCGAGCAGCACGCTCGACCAGCGTGACGTGGAGCGGGCCAGCAGGTACGCGATCGGGAACCCGAGCACGACGCAGACGGCGGTGACGATCAGCCCGAGGCCGACGGTGCGGCCGATGATCCTCAGGTCGTACGGGTCGGTGAGCATCTGGCCGACGCGGCCCAGCACCTCGCCCGTGCCCACGCCGGGAGGGGCGACGAGCATCGCCAGCGACGGGACGAGGAACCCGACGAGCAGGAAGGCGAGCCCGGGCAGCAACAGCAGCAGGGCGGTCTTGCGAGTGGTCACGACGAGCCTTTCGTGGCGGTCGGGGTACGACGTTCGTACGGGGCCGCCTCGTCGGCGCCCAGGTCGCCGAGGGGGCAGTGACAGGGGAGTCGAGGAGGCGGTGCAACCGGTTGTGCAACCGGTCTCATCAACCATAGGGTCCCCCTGGGGGCAGCACGACCACCGCGTGTAACGATCATGTGAAACGTGGTCCGGCCGTGCCCCTAGGCTCGCTGCAGGCACGACGACGGAGGGGACGCGCATGTCGACACTGGCCGACGTCGCCGCGCTCGCGGGGGTCTCCAAGGCGACCGCCTCCCGCGCCCTCAGCCGTCCCGAGCTGGTGCTGCCCGAGACCGCGGGTCGTGTGCTCGCCGCCGCCGAGCAGCTCGGCTTCGTCGCGAACCGCGCCGCGCGCCAGCTCGCCCGGGGTCGCAGCGGTCTGATCGCCCTGGTCGTCCCCACGCTCGAGAACTCGTACTTCACGCCCGTGATCGCGGGCGCGCAGGCGCTGGCCGGCGAGCACGACATGCAGCTGACCGTCGCCGTGCACCCGCTGGCGCACCCGGACGAGCTCGTCGCGTTCGAGCGGCTCTCGGCCCAGGTCGACGGGTTCATCGTGGTGGCGCCCCGCGGGCCCGACGAGGTCGTCGCGGCCGCCGCCTCCTCGAAGCCGACCGTGCTCGTCGACCGTGAGGTCGCCGGGCTCTCGTCGGTCGTGGCCGACACCGCCGCGGCGTTCGGGTCGCTCGTCACGCGCCTGGTCGACGACGGCCACGAGCGCATCGTCTACGTCGGCGGACCGGAGGGCTCGTGGCAGGACGCCCAGCGCACCGAGGCCGTCACCCGTGCCGCGCACGGGCGTACGTCGCTCGTGCGGCTCGGGCCGTTCCCCTCCACCTTCGCGGCGGGGGTCTCGGTGCTGCCCGCGGTGCTCGAGGCGCGGGCGACGGCCGTCGTGCCCTACGCGACCGCGATCGGGCTGGGGCTGATGTTCGCGCTGGGAGACCGGCCCGCCTCCTCCCGGGTCGTCGTCAGCTCGGAGCGGATGGTCGTCGACTCGCTCGGCCTCGTCGGGGTCCCGGCGATCGACGTCGACGGCGACGAGCTGGGCCGCGTCGCGACGGGCCTGCTGCTCGACCTGGTCGACGGCCGAGGAGGCGCGGGCACGGAGCGAGCACAGCGTCGCCTCCCCGTCCCGGTGCGCTGGCCCGCCGGGGCGTGACGCTGCCCGGAGCGCCCGGGTGCCGGTCGTTCACCGGGACACCTCGGCGGGCCTGCTTCGGCCGGCCGAGGTCAAGGGGCGCCTGGCCTGCGAATTCGCGTATGCCTGTCCCGCAAAAATGCCCGGTGATGGGGGTCTAAACGCTACAGTCATCGAATGCTCATCGGATACGCCCGCGTCTCGACCTCGGGACAGGATCTCGCAGCACAACGTGATGGTCTCGCAGCACTCGGTGTTGACGATCAACACGTCCACGTTGATCACGGCCTGTCGGGCACGACTCGAGCACGCCCGGGCCTACGCGAGGCGCTGGCAGCGTGCCGCGCCGGCGATGTCCTGGTCGTGACGAAGCTCGACCGTCTCGCCAGGTCGTTGCGCGATGCGACCGACATCGCGGACGAGTTGACGAAGAAGGGCGTCGCCTTGAACCTCGGGGGAGCGGTCTACGACCCCACCGACCCGGTGGGTCGGCTCCTCTTCAACGTGCTCGGCATGGTCGCCGAGTTCGAAGCCGACCTCATCCGTGCCCGCACGCGGGAGGGCATGGCGATCGCCAAGGCCGCCGGCAAGCTCCGAGGTCGCAAGCCCAAGCTCACTGCCTCGCAGGAGAAGCACCTCGTGCAGCTGCACCGCACCGGCGCCCACACCACCAGCGAGATCGCCGAGCTCTTTGGCGTGGCCCGTTCGACGGTCTACCGCGCGATCCAGCGAGGAGAGCAGGCGTGATGGACATGGGTTCACCAGAGGTGCAGGTTCAGGTGGCGGCGGCGCCACACGAGGCTGAGCAGTTGGAGGCCTGCCCGTTCTGCCGCATCATCGACGGTTCGTCTCCGGCCGTGTGGATAGAACGTGAACACGACGCCGTGGCCTTCGCGCCTCTGCCCGATTCGGCACTCGCTCCCGGGCACACTCTGGTCGTACCCGTCGAACACACCACGGACCTCCGCACGGCATCGCCTCGCTCGCTGGCGGCGACGATCGCCCTGGTACAGCGCGTCGCGCGAGCGATGCGAGGCGGGCTCGGGGCCACGGGTACCGTCCTTCTCCAAGCCTCGGGCCAAGATGCTGGGCAGAGTGTTCCGCACCTGCATTTCCATGTCGTCCCGTGCTGGCCTGACGACGAGACCACCCATTGGCCACCACGGCCCTCTACTCACCAGTTCGACGGAGACCCCCACGCGGCCTTGGCGGAGATGTTCGAGTAGCGCCCGATATCCCATCCCCCACTGGATCACTTGCTGTGGGGCGAGCGCACTCGGAGAGGACGCCGTCGTGGTCGTTCCGTGTCGTCGGTGAGCGTGGGCGGAAACGGTCCCTAACGTCGTAGCGTCTAGGGATGCAGCAGCCCAGGGGCCTCGATCAGCTCGTATCGGAATGGCGGAGCTCCGGACCAGGACGTGCGCGCTTCGTGCCGGGCTTCGACCCATCAGGTGGAGGAGCAGCGGCGACAGTTCTCGTGCTGATGGAATCACCCGGTCCTGCCACGATCAAGCAGGGCGAGGACGCGATCAGCAGTGAGGACAACCCGGGGCCGACGGCGTCTGCGTTCAGGCGAGCACGGATCGAGTCGGGTCTGGGCAGGAACGTCTACCTGCGATGGAACATCGTCCCGTGGGCCCTTGGTCGGGCGCCGACCGTCACCGATCTCGACGAGGCACGCCCTGCCCTGGCTCAGCTGCTCGTTTCTCTGCCGCAGCTGCGGGCGATCGTGACCTTCGGCACTCCGGCCCTGACGGGCGTGATGAGGTACTTCACCCTGGAACCGCGTGCGAGGGTCGTGCCCGTGCTCGCGGCACCCCATCTGTCGCCGGCGAACGCCACCCGCGCCGGCGAGAAGCACCTGCGGGCCGTCACGGCCCTACGGCACGCTTCGCTTCTCTGATCATCTCGGCGAGGAGTCGGGGCTGTGCTGCGACGCGGCGATCACGGCCAGGAGATCCTGCGCCCCGGCGCTCAGACCGGCCGACCACACGGCGCGGAACGGGCGCCTCAGGTCGACGGCTGCCGGGACGGTGACGAGGCGCCCGGCACGGAGGTCGTCCTCGACCAGCAACGAGCTGATGACTCCCGGACCCACACCGCCGGCGATGGCCGCCCGGATGGCGCCCGTCGACGACAACTGCGCAGCGGGTTCTGCCATCAGGGCAGGGTCGATCCCCAGGGCGAGCTCGAGGGTCCGGCGGGTGCCCGAGCCCGACTCCCGAGACACGAGCGGTGTGGATGCGAGATCCGCTGCCGTCACGGGTTCGGACTTCGATGCCCATGCGTGCCTCGGCGAGACGACGACGAGCAGTTCGTCGACACCCAGGACGGTCGTGGCGAGCCCGTCGGCCTCATCAGGGGTCTCCGTGAACCCGAGGTGCGCGCGCCCCGAACGGACCTCGTCGACGACCCAGTCGCTGTTGCCCGATTCCAGGCGTACCCGGACACGATCCGCTGCCGCTGTCATCCAGCGTGGCATCAGCGCCTCTGACACCGTCTGACTCGCCGCGACGAGGAGAGCGTCGGAGGCGCCGGTCATCAGGGTGTGCAGCGATCGTTCGAAGGTGGTCGCCGCCTCGAGCAGGGGTCGGCCCCACTCGCACACCAGGAGTCCGTGCTCGGTCAGCGCCGAGCCCGCCCGAGAGCGGACGAGCAACGTACGACCCAGCCGCCGCTCGGCGCCCGTGATGCGAGACGACGCCGCCTGCTGGCTGATGCCCACCGATGTCGCGGCCCGGCCCAGACTGCCCGATCTCGAGATCGCCTCCAGCAGTCGGAGCGTCTCGAGATCAACAGGGAGTCCGGTCACAAGGATCGATTGTGACACCACAAGCATCCGCCCGTATCGGCAGCCGGACGCACGTACGAAGATCGAGGCATGCCTGCCGCGATCACACCGACTGTCGCCCCTCCCCGCACGCACGGTCTGTTCCGCCAGCTCGAGCACCGCGGGCAGATCGTGTCGAACCTGACCCCGAACTGGTTCGCGTCGATCATGGGGACCGGCATCGTCGCCAACGCCGCGGCGACCCTGCCGTTGCAGTTCCCGGGGCTGCGCCCTGCCGCGACCATCGTCTGGGCACTGGCCAGCGTGTTGTTGGTCGCTCTCAGCACGGCGACCGTCATGCACTGGGTGCGTTACCGAGCCACCGCGCGGGGGCATCGACTCAATCCGGTGATGGCGCACTTCTACGGGGCACCGCCCATGGCGCTGCTGACCGTCGGCGCGGGCACCCTGCTCTTGGGCAGAGACGTCCTCGGTACGCCCCTGGCGGTCGGCATCGACTGGGTGTTGTGGACCATCGGTACGGTGCTCGGCCTCGTCAGCGCGATCGCGGTCCCGTACCTGACGTTCACCCGGCACGACACGGCCCCCGACAGTGCGTTCGGCGGCTGGCTCATGCCCGTGGTTCCCCCGATGGTGTCTGCCTCGACCGGTGCGCTGCTGCTGCCCTTCCTGCCCGCGGGGCAGGCCAGGCAGAACATGCTCTGGGGGTGCTACGCGATGTTCGGGTTGTCGTTGCTGGCGTCGATCGTGATCATCACGCTGATCTGGTCACGCCTGGCCCAGCACAAGATCGGCCCGGCCGGCATGGTCCCGACCCTCTGGATCGTCCTCGGCCCCCTGGGGCAGTCGATCACCGCGGCCAACCTGCTCGGTGGCAACGCCCACCTCGCCGTCGACCAGGGAACCTCGCACGCCCTGTTCGTCTTCGGGCTCGTCTACGGTGTGCCCACTCTGGGATTCGCCCTGATGTGGGCGGCACTGGCATCGGCCATCACCCGCCGCACCATCCGCCAGGGGCTCCCGTTCTCACTCACCTGGTGGTCGTTCACCTTCCCCGTCGGCACCTGCGTGACAGGCCTGAACGGTCTGGCCCTGCACACGGGACTCGTCGCGCTGCAGGTACTGGCGGTCGTGTTCTACATCGGGCTCGTCGGGGCCTGGGTCACGGTCGCCGTGCGCACCTTCCACGGCAGCGTCATACGCGGAACGCTCCTCGCGCCTCCCCGTCCCCTGCCCTGACCGCGGACGACGAGGGTGCGTGGGGGAGTGGCTCAGATCGAACAGGCGTCGTTCCAGTCACGGCGATAGGCCTCGGGGTCACTGACGTCGACGATGGCCGAGGCGGCGCCCTTGGGCTCGTCACGCGACCGGTAGCTCTCGAACGCCACCGCACTGCGGTCGTTGCTCGCCGGATCACGCACCCCGGAGGCTTCGACCCACAGAGTCCAGTTCCACCGCGTCCGGACGCCAGGCTGCAACGCGCCTTCGCCGACGACCAACAGCACGTCCGTGCCGGCGGGTGAAGACTCGAAGTCTGCGCCCGTGAATGATCGGACCGACGACGTGAGGCCTCTCGCGCTGATCTCCCGAGCTAACTGACTGCCCATGTCCGAGAGATGCTCGCCAGCATCGCCATCCACAGCCACGATGCCTCCACCGGACGGAAGCTGACTCAGCATCTCGGAAACCAAGTCATGGATGACGGTGTTGCTCATGATGCTTTCTCCTGCTCACTCGTTCGTCGAAACGGAAAAGGGAGTCGGCGGCCGCCGACTGATGTGGCTGCACGAAGCGGTCGCGAACCTGATGCAACCACGAGCATGCGCCGACGTTCAGCCCTGTAGAAGCGCGTGCTTGGAGCGCCCGATAGGGGATCCTTGATCGGCACTCCTAGATGGCGATGGCTGGAGTCAGTCGACCCAAGCGGCCGAGACGCTGCGGTCCACGATGCGGCGCCAGCCCTTAGGGGCGGTGGGATCACGGCTGGCCGTTCCTGCCATCCAGAGCACGGTCATCAAATCATCGGGGGTGAATTCGCGTGAGAGAACGCCGTCGGCATGGGCGGCCTCCACGAGTTGCGCCCCCAAGGCCATCGACCGCTCGCACGCGTTGATGAGGAGAACTGCGTCGGGGTACCGCCGCAGCATCGCGTCGTTCATAGCTGGATCACTGAGCTGCAGATCGATCATCCCCGAGATGAAGGACTCCAACTGGGAGCGAGGAGAGACCTCGTCCAGCACGAGCGCCCTGAGCACTTTGAGCTTCTCGCCAGCGATGTCGTCCACCACGGCGTCGATGAGCTCCTCACGGGACCCCACCCGGTTGTAGAGCGTCCCGATGCTCACGCCCGCTTCTCGGGCGATGTCCTCCAAGGGCGCGGACAGCCCTCGCCTTGAGAACACCGCGACGGCGGCCGCGCGCAGCTTCTCGCGGTTCGCCTGGGCGTCTCGACGCAGGCCTGGCACAGCAGTCACGGCAACTCCACGGGAAATTGAGGGCGGCCTCAATCTAAGCTGATCGCCAGTTGAGGACTATCTCAACTTACCGCCTCCGCACGCGAGGGCCCAGCGGTAGGCCCGAAAGGACGAACCATGCCCCTCATCACCATCATCGGAGCAGGCCCCGGCCTGGGCCGGGAGATCGCTCGCGCCTTCGGCCGGAAAGGGTTCGACGTGGCCCTCGTTGCGCGCGATCAGACCCGGCTCGATGCACTCGCCCAGACCCTGGCCGCTGAGGGCATCACCGCGCGGGGCTTCACCGCCGACGTCGGTCAGCCCGCCACGATCACGAGCGCTCTCCGCTCGATCCGTGAGTCACTCGGGCCGATCGACATCCTCGAGTTCTCGCCGGCCGATCCGACGTTGGAGTCCGTCGATGCCCTGGAGGTGACGATGGAGAACCTCCAGCCGCAGATCGACTTCTATCTCGGTGGCGCGATCACCGCCGTCGGCGCCGTCCTGCCCGACATGATCGCCGCCGGCGCCGGAACCATCCTGGTCACCACCGGCGGCGGCCCGATGGCCCCGACACCTGCGCGCGGCAACATCAACATCGCCGCTGCGGGCCTTCGGAACTGGACCTTAAACCTGCACAGCGCCCTCGAGGGCACGGGGGTCTACGTCGCCCACGTAGCGATCACCGCGCTCATCGGAGGTGGTCGTCCCGACGCGGAGCCGGACGTCATCGCCCAGTCCTACGTCAAGCTCCACGACGAACGACGGGACGACCAGCTGCACTACGTCGCATACGACCACTGACGCCAGCCCGTCCCGTCCGGAGTAGCACTCCGGACGGGCCGCGGGGTGTCTAGGAGGGTCGCGCCGTGATCTCGGCTGCGGCAGCGCTGGTCGCGAATGCCCGGAGCGTGACGACCTGCTGGGCCGTGCTCGGCGGAGCGTCGGCCATCTGCCAACGAGAGACCAGCGCCACCATTCCCCCGATGGCGAAGGCTCGCGCCTCGCCTGTGAGACAGATCCCCGGGCGGCTTGCGTCGCCGTCCGAGTCCGTCAGCCACGTGGTGACAGCGGCAGCGAGGACCTCGGTGACTCGCTCACCTCGGGGGATTGCCCGCAACTTGTCGAAGAACTCGCGATCGGCTCGCCCTGCGGCGAGCAGCGGTTCGATGCCGGCCTCCCGAACGGCGTCGGTCAGGGCCTGGGGAAGGTTCGCGGCACCTTCGTCGAGAGACAGGCGGGTGCCGTCCAGCAATCGGCTGATCCATACATCCGTGGCGAGGTCGCCGATGTTGCCGTAGTGATTGTGCAGCGCCTGCCGGCTAAGACCTGCTCGCTGCGCGACCGAGCTCATCGAGATCGTCTCGCCCTTGGGCGATTCAGCGACCAGGGCGGTCAACGCCCTGACGAGGGCCGCGCGGGTCCGGGTGACTCGTGGGTCCACCCGCTGCACCCCGGCTGGCTGCGCGCTCGCTGCTTCGGACATGTGTCCATCTTGCCAGAACACGACCACTGATGTACTTTCGTCATCTACTGGACAACTGTAAAGGACATGATGACGCACGCGACAGGATCGACATCACGACACGGAGACGCTCCGCAGCATCCCGAATTCGAAGCGGCGGTCGCCGGAGGTTCCTTGACGTCGGAGGGGCCGGGTTCCGCGCACCGCCACCGCAACCTGATCCTCGGAGCAGTGGCGATCCTCCTGCTCGCGATGGCGATGCTGACGAGCTACTCGAGCGCCTTCGGCCACCCGCGACCCAACAACGTCGAACTCGCCGTCACCGGCGACGCGACCACGATCGTCGCCCTCGAGCAGCAGGACGCCTTGGAACTCACCGTCGTGGGGTCCCCAGAGGAGGCCCAGACGGCGGTCCGTGATCGAGACGTCGACGGCGCAGTCGTTCTCCCCTCCCCGGGTGAGTCCCCGGCCGAGTCCTCTGCCGTCACGACGTACATCGCGAGCGGTGGGGGGCGAGCAGTCGGTCAGGCCGTCTCCGGCATTGGAGACTCGATCGCGGCGAACATCGGCACCACCAACGAGACCACCGATCTCGCCCCCTTGCCGGGTAACGATCCCGTCGGGTCGATCGAGTTCTACGCGATCCTGTTCGCCGGGCTCGGTGCTGCGCTCGGTGCGACGCTCTTCGGACGTATCCTCGGCACGGTCGACACGTCGTCCAAGTTCGTCGAACGCAGCGTCGTCCTCGTCGTCTACACGGCCGCGCTGGCGGGACTGATCACCCTGTGGATCGATGCCGGCCTCGAAGCCGTCACCGTGAATCCGGGAGCGGTGTTCGCAGTCCTGTGGCTGACAGGAGTGGCCATCGGAGGAGCCGTGACCGGCGTCGCAGCTCTGGGCGGAACGATCGCAGCACTGGCTATGACACTGGCTCTGGTGATCCTCGGCAACACCTCTTCCGGTGGCCCCCTCGGCATTCATGTCCTGAACGACTTCTTCCAGACGCTCTACTACGTGTTCCCCCAAGGCGATGCTCTCGACCTCCTGCGTTCCATCCAGTACTTCGACGGCGCTGCCATGTCGGCCCCCATCATGCGGCTGGGCATCTGGGCCGTCGGCGGCATCTTGCTCACGTTGATCGCGATGCTGATCCGGAACCGGCGAGAGGCTGCGGCCCGACAGCAGGGTGGCCCTCGTCCGGGCTCCGGTGCTGCCACTGCGACCGCCCCGTCGAGTTCCGGCCCCGAGCTCACCGCAGTCACCGCGAGCCCGACACCTCACGCGACGACTTCGGCACCCTGAACGGCAGTGATCGAACATTCGGAAGGAAGCGCATGCCAGGCAAGATCGATGTCCACCAGCACCTGCTCCCACCCCGGTACTTCGAGGCGTTGGCCTCAGCGGGACACCGGGCGATGATAAGCGGCGCAGGGGCCGGTACGCAGCCGAGTCCGACGGCTGTCGTCGGTGGGACTGCGCAGTGGGACCCGTGGGCACCAAGCGCGGGAACCACCGCTCGGCACGGTTCGCGGACAGTCGGCGGGTGGCTAATGCCGGACTGGGACCCGGAGGCGGCGATCGCGATGATGGACGACGCGGGCATCGAGACAGGCATGCTGTCGATCAGCGCACCGGGCGTGCACTTCGGCGACGACGCCGCGGCCCGCGACCTCGCCCGCGAACTGAACGACTACCAGGCCGAACTCATCAGAGAACGACCAGACCGCTTCGGACACTTCGCCGTACTCCCGCTCCCGGACTTCGACGGCGCCGTCACCGAAGCTGTCCGAGCACTCGACGAACTCCACGCCGACGGCGTCCTGCTCATGTCGAACGCGCACGGCCGTTACCTCGGCGATCCCGCCTACGAACCACTCTGGGTCGAACTCGCTGCACGCTCAGCCGTTGTCTTCGTACACCCCACCGCACCACCAATGGCAGAACTGCCAGGCATGCCCACAGCGCTCCTGGACTTCCCCTTCGACACCACCCGAACCGCCGTCGACCTCGTCGCCCACGGAGTATTCGACCGGCACCCAGAACTCCGCGTGATCCTCTCGCACGCCGGTGGATTCCTGCCCTACGCCGCCGACCGATTCAGCGCCGCCGCCATGTTCAACCCCGGAATCACCCCCGAGAGCATCCAAGCGGGCCTCCGCAAGTTCTACTTCGACACGGCGTTGTCCGCGACACCTACCTCGCTACCGTCGCTCCTTGCGTTCGCGGAGCCGGGACACGTGCTCTACGGCAGCGATTTCCCCTATGCCCACCCGGAATGGCGTGCCCGCTTCGACCACAGCCTGGCCACCTACGACGGCCCAGATGCGGAACGACTGGGCGAAGTGCACCGATCCGCCGCCGAAGTACTCTTCCCCCGTCTGGCTCGATGAGGCGTCCCACTAAACGATCGTTCACCGAGATCAGTTTTGGACTGACCTATCGAGACAGCCGGCGCCCCGTAGCTGCGGGGGAGTGGCTAGCGTCCGCCGGTGGTCGGTGTCCGTGATCGGTTGCGAGCACGAGCCCTGGTGTCAGGTGAGCCAGGGGTCTCCGGCGATCATGAGGCGGCCGATACTCGTTCCTAACCGAGCCTTGTCGATAAGCGAATCGAAGTCCTGCCAGCCGGACGCGGACCAACCATTCACGCCGACAGTCAGCTTCCAGTCCTTGCCCTCGGCGTAGAGGAACTCTCCGTTCATAAGGCCGATGAATAGGTCGTCGATCGCAGTCAGCAGGTTGTCGCTCCCGCTGTCGCATGCGTCGCAGCCGCAGAAGGGCTCCATCCCGATCAGGACTGCAGGATCACCAACGCCGAGCGCGACTGCGTCCTCGATGCCCTCCGTCGACCCCATGACGACCAAGATCGACAGTGCATCCGCTTTCACGGGAGTGACGAGAACGGCCCGGGAGTCGGTGGGTCCGTACGCCCATGGCGGCGCTTCAACGCTCTGGGCCGTCCCGAGCTCCAGGCCCTCCAGAGCGTCGATCCACGACCTGGCCCTGGCGCCCACGACGGCGTAGCGCTCTGGTTCGCTGACTCGGGAGTACTCCTCGTCAGCGATATCCAGGTGCTCATGAGGGTCGTCCCACCGCGTGCCGCCTGAGGGGTGCGCGGTAAATCGCCGAGTGACTTCGGCTATCACGTCGTGAATTTCCACGCCCTGAACCTAGCGGCGGTTGCGTCCGATGAGGGATCGTTCACCGAGATCAGTTTCGGACTGACCTATCGAGACAGCCGGCGCCCCGTAGCTGCGGGGGAGTGGCTAGCGTCAGCCGGTGGTCGGTGACCGATCGGCTACCGAACGGTCGGCGCCTCTCATCGGGCCAGTCGGCGCAGGCTCAATCCCGCTGTGAGGCCGGCACCTGATGCGGCAAGGAGTCCGACGATGGCACCGGAAGGGGAATCGCTGAAGAAGAGGCCGAGGGCCAGGCCTGCTGAGATGCCGACAACTGCTGCTGTGGCCAACACCGCTGATGTCTGGCTTCTCGATCTGCCCCAGCGGGGGTGCTGCCGCAACAGCGACGCGCTGACGAGTCCGGCAACCGCTCCGATGAGGGCGAAGACCACGGCAGCAGGAACTGCGTAGACGAGCGTGATCACGACCCATCCCGCGATCCCGGCGCCGTCGAGCCCGGCGAAGGCACCCCACACGACGATCCACACGATGGGCAGAAGCAGCGCACAGCCCGCGCCGACCGCTGCTCCCGTACCGACCAAGACGCGCGCATCCGACCGCTGCGCGCGTACCGGACGCTCAACGTCGACGCTCATGAGGACTCCCCTTTTCCATGAGGCTAGGGCTTGCACCCGGGCATGGGCATCCCCTGACCAGGTGCGCCAACTCTCCCGAGAATACGAGCTACGCAGCACGACCGGCGGCCCGGGAAGGGGGTCTGCGTCAATGTCCGATAGACGAATCGGCGTCCGGCACACTGGGTCTCATGCCAAGAGAGGTGTCCCTCGTCCTCTTCGAGGGTCAGTCGTGGCCGCTTCGCGAGAACATTCTGCTCAATGACGATGCGCGAACTACCTTCTCGCCCGAGGAGTACGGGCTTTCTGCACGGCTGACGCAGCAGCTCTACGACTGGACTGAGTGGTGGCACACCCACGAGATGCGTCAGTCTCCTAGCCACGACCGGTGGGCGGCTCGATTGGCTCGAGACCTGCAAGCTGAGCTCGGCCCGGAATTCGTCGTACTTCTCGACTAGGCGCCCTGATGAGCAAGTTCGGGTCGAATGCCCGATAGCCGATCGGCTATGGGTGTGGCGCTTTTGCCGCCAAGCATCGCGCAGAAGGGGCGGGTGCCGCCCGGTTCACTCAGGTGTTGCGGACGCGGTCTTGACAAGTGCCCGCAGGATCGAAGGCTCGACGGCTCCTAGGACTCGAGCGCTCACGCGGCCCTCAGGGTCGAGGACGAAGGTCGCCGGGGTCGCATTTGGGGCCGTCTTACCGGCGAATGCGAGCTGGACGCTGCCGGTGTTCGCGTCGATGGCGGTCGGGTAGGTGACGTCGAATTGTCGGGTGAAGGCGTCAGCAGTGTCGGGCTGGTCCCTGACGTTGACGCCCAGGAACGCAGCATCGTCGGCCACGTCCTCGCTCACCGTTTGAAGGTCGGTCGCTTCCATTCGGCACGGGACGCACCCGGCGAACCAGAAGTTGAGAACGGCGACCTTGCCCTGGTAATCAGCCGCAGTGATCTTCGTGCCGTCGCTGAGCTCGGAATCGAACTCGATTGGGGCGCCGCGGTCTTCGGGAGCGATCTCGGTCACGACCTGGTCGGCTGAGATGTATCCCTTACCGTCACCCCACTGCTGTTCGATTCCCGACGATGAGGTGCACCCAGCCACGGCCGCGCTGGTGGCCAGGAAAAGGGCCGAGAAAGCCAGGAGTCGACGTGTGCGCACGCGTGAGGATAACTCGGTCAAGCTGCGCGCGAGCAGTGTCGAATTGGGGATGTTGGTCCCGTGGCCCGGGCGACGCCATAGGCGATCGGTCATCGGTGATCGGTTGACCGCCAGGGAGACGCTGGCTGACGTTGGCTGGTAGTGCCCTTGGGCAGCCCGGCGCGACTGTCCGTGACAACATTCGTTCATGCGGCTCTGGCCTAAACGCTCTTCAATCACACCTCCGCGCGAGGAGGTCGATCCCAGGGTTCCGAAGCTTGTGGACTGGGATCAGCATGGCATCGTCGGCACAATTGGCTCAGGACCTGCTGCGGGAACGACCGTGGTAGCCCACAGCTACAGGACAGAGACTGGTGGTCTCGACTTCTATGAATTGGAGTTTTGGGACGGCCCCGACCAGATCTTCGACGCGGCGGGCCGGTTCGTCATGAGTGATTGGGTTACTGACAGTCGAGTGCCTGGCGAAGAGGGGGGCCTCATCGACGCGCTGACCCGTGAGGTCGATGTCACCTGGTGGACCGACCGGGAACGGATCGACGCGTTCTGGTCGGTGCACTGGGACCCACGTTAGGGACTCGCCTGACCAGCTTCAGCGTGCCACTTGCCGATCGGCGACCGGGCAAGCTCGTTCGTAGTCGCGGGCATCTCTCGGGAGGCGAGGCGTCTGTCGATTGTCTCCTCGGTCCGAGTCAGGGCCTGGACCCTTTGCGGCGTCTCCACGAATTCTTCAGACGCACTAAGTCGCCCCATTTCTCGGCTGCACGCAGGACTCCGAGAGCGAGCACGACGAGCAGGGTGGTGGCGACGAGGATTCCGATGAGGGGGCTGCTGGCGCTGTCGTGGACGGTGTCGGTGCCACCGAGGATGGCATCCGGTATCGCGTAAGAACGCGAGGTGCCGTTCCTTCCCACTGCCCCGTCGAGTCCGACGCTGCGGTAGGTCAATTCACCGTCGTCGCTCGTCCACGTGCCGACGCTTTGGCAGCCGTACCGGCCATCGCCTTCGCAGCTCTCCTCGGTGAACGTGCCTGCCACATGCGCCTGAGTCGAGTCGTGGACGGCTGAGGCGAGAATTAAAGCGACGACCAGCGCTACTAGAGCGGCCCCGGCGTAGACCGAGAGATGCCAGGCGCGCGTCCAGGGGCCCGAACGGTGGCGAGTGCTGTCCGGACGCCGATGTCTCGGGCCATAGAACCCATCATCCACTTCTGAGGGCACAACTTCGCTCACGCCGGCAAGCGTGCCACAACTCAAGGTCACCTCTGGCAATGCGCCCGTTAGGGGATCGGCCATCGAGACTCGGCCGCGATGTTCGTCGATCTCTCAGAGCCTCAGCTTGGATGGGCCGTTCAGGTGCCCTGCGGCTCGACGAGGGTCTCGGAGCCGATGACTTCCAGCAAGGCGAGGTTCTCAGCGTCTCGGGAGCCTGCTGGTGCGGTGTAGAGCACGAGGTGTTGGTCCCGTTCGGTGATGGCGAGGGAATCGCAGTTGACGGTGATCGGCCCGGCCGGTGTGCGGCGGAAGGTCTTCTGCAGGGGCGGTGGCGTTTGGACGTCGTGTCGCTCCCAGAGTCGTCCGAACTCTGCGCTGCCGGCGTGGAGGTCGTCGATGAGTTCGCGGACGCTCGGGTCTGATGGGTAGACGGCCTGGGCACTGCGGAGTTGAGTCACGACACCCTCCCGGAATGCGACCTCGTCGGAGATGCCGTAGATCTCCTCTGACGGTTGCCCATCGTGGAGGAATGTCTTCCTCGCGAGGTTGCGATCGCGAGGCGCGAGCTGGGCGAAGTCTTCCATGAGAGCTGCCGCCAGGTCGTTCCAGGCGAGCACCTCGAAGGTGGCCGAGAGGACGATCCCGGCGGTGTGGGGGAGCCGTTCGAGCAGGGTCAGGATGCTCGGCCGTACGTCGCGACTGTGCAGTCCCGTCGGAGTGGGGGCGGTGCCGGCCAGCCGGTGCAGGTGGTCGGACTCCTCGGGGGTGAGACGCAGTGCGCCCGCGATGCCTGCGAGGACGACGTCTGAGGGCCGAGGCGCACGGCCCTGTTCGAGTCGGGCGTAGTACTCGGTCGAGACGTGGGCGAGGACGGCGACCTCCTCACGCCGAAGACCTGGAGTCCTCCGCCGAGACCCGGACGAGAGGCCGACGTCTTGGGGGCGGAGACGCTCGCGGCGACTCCGGAGAAAAGCTGCGAGCTCACCCTTGTCCATGCCGCCATTCTCCGCCCGGTCAGGCCGCGGACCCTCGTACCGTTTGTGCCTGGATGCGGATTCCCGAGGCGAAGACGCTCATCACATGACGAACAACAACGAGAACACGCCGGTCGGCCTGCTGACCGGGAAGGTCATCTTCATCACCGGAGCCAGCCGCGGCATCGGCGCCGCGGCCAGCCGTCTCTTCGCTCGAGAGGGCGCATCCGTCGTGCTCGCTGCCCGCGGCACGGGGGCGCTCGACGCCCTCGTCGACGAGATCCGCACCCAAGGCGGCACGGCTGACGCCGTCGCGATGGACCTCGCCGACCGGGCCAGCATCCGTGCGGCCGTCGAGCGAGTCGAGGAACGCCACGGGCGCCTCGACGGGGCATTCAACAACGGAGGAATCAACCAGCAAGGAATCGGCCCACTCGACACCACGTCCGATGACGACATCGACGAGCAGTTCGCCGTGAACTTCCGTGCACACTGGGTCGCGATGGTCGCCGAAGCAGCCCTCATGCGGAAGACCGGCGGCGGCGCGATCGTCAACACGTCCAGCATCGGCAGTCGCCGTGGCGTGCCGCCGCTGCCGGCGTACGGGGCCATGAAGAGGGCGTTGAACAGCATCACGGAGACGGCGGCGGTCACCTGGGCTGCCGAGGGCATCCGTGTGAACGGGCTCATGCCCGGCGGAACGGCGACGGAGATGATGGACGAGTGGGAGAAGAAGGCCCCGGGGATCATCGACGCCAACAACGCGGCCAGCCCGATGGGCCGCATGGCGACCGCCCTCGAAGTCGCCGAGGTAGCCGCATTCTTCCTGAGCGATCGTGCCTCGGCCGTGACGGGTGCCATCGTGCCCGTCGACGGCGGCGCCGGCGCCTGAGGCCGGGGCCGTTCACGTGTCAGACGCGCCTTCGGTCGTCACCGACAGGAGAAACGTCGGCCAGGCGATCGGTCATCGGCCGTTCACCACGCGAGCTGCTGATCGTCCTCGAAGACCGCGCCGGTCGGGCCGGCCGTGGGGAGGGTGGCCAGGCGGATGGCGGCGGCGGCGCCTTCGTCGGGCGTCCGGGTGCCACGGAAGTCGTTGAAGTCGGTGGCGACGTGTCCTGGGGCGGCGCCGTTGATCTTCAACGACGTGTCGGCGAACTGCCGGGCGTAGTGCACCGTCAGGGCGTTGAGGGCTGTCTTCGAACTCGAGTACGCCATCGACGGCTGCCCCGCCCAAGCGCCCTCCTCGCCGATGGACCCGCGCTTGCTCGTGACGTTGACCACCCGCGGTGCGTCCGCCTTCGTGAGGAGAGGCAGGAACGCGGTCATCATCCGGACGACGCCGAACACGTTGACCTCGTACACGTTCCTGATGTCGTCGACCGTCTCCTCGGTCGGCCTGGGCAGGTGGTCCATGGGGTGGAAGGTGAGGGTGCTGACGCCGGCGTTGTTCACCAGCACGTCGAGGTGCCCGAACTCGTCCGAGACATCCGCGGCGAGAGCGTCGACCTGATCCTGCTGGGTGACGTCGAGGACGACGGGGCGAACGTCACCGTCCAGTGATGCCGCTGCTTCCTCGCCGGCGCCGATGCTCCTCGCGCCTAGCAGGACGATGAAGCCTTTCGAGGCGAGGCCCCGCACGATCGCGATGCCGATGCCTCTGTTTCCGCCGGAGATGAGAGCGACCTTCTTCATGCTGTGTGTTGTCATGTCAACAGCATGGACCTACCGCGTTGACGCGTCAACACCACGGCCGGTAGGTTCGACGCATGACCGCACCCCTCACGGAACAGGAACAGGATCTGTGGCATGCGTGGAAGGTCGCCGCCGACATGGTGCGGCAGCGTGTGGCCGAGGACATCAAGGCGGGCTCGGGGTTGTCCGATCAAGACTTCGGCATCTTGACCCGACTGGTCGAGATGGGTGGCGGGGAGCTTCGCCAGAACGATCTCGGCGGTCTGTTGCAGTGGGATCGCAGTCGCCTCTCTCACCAGCTCACGCGCATGGAGAGCCGTGGACTCGTCAGTCGCAGCGCGGTCGACGGTGGCGTTCTCGTCAGAGTCCTGGACGAGGGAGCGAACCTGGTCCGGATCGCGCGACCGATCCACGCCGCCGCGGTCCGAGAACACCTGCTGCAACGCACCGAGGGCCTCGAGCACGCGACGCTGATGCACGCTCTGGAACGACTTTCAGTCGACCGACCATCGTCTCAGTAGGCGGTCTCGCGAGGGCAAGCAGGCAGGGACCGTGGCGCGCTTGCCGTCGATGGACATCGCGGGATGCCCGGAGGACGAACTCGGGCGGCTTCACGCGGACGCGGCATGGGTCACCAGAGCAGCAGAGGCCACGATGAGAGCGCCCAGCGCGAGCAGTGCACCGAAGGCGAGGCCGACGAGGCGGGAGGGGCGGACGCGGTCACGGAGCACCCAGATGCCCACGGCGCAGACCAGGACGATGAGCCCGGCGAGGAACGGGTAGCCCTGCAGGGTCCCGCTGCCGAGGGCATAGTTGCAGCTGCCCGGTCGTGAGCTGCAACCGGCGAACGCCATGGACCCGATCGCCACGACGTACCAGCCGACGAACGCGAGGGGAACGCCGAGGAGGACGACCCCGGTCATGGCCGCGACGACGATGCTCGTGGGCGACCCCTCGTGCACGACTTCGCGTCTCATGATGCGATCGTGTCACGTCACGCTGGCAGGGCTGCGGGGGCAGCCTCTTGTGGCAGGGCCCGCAGCGGATAGAGTCGCGCGTACCGAGCGTTGATCGAATGTTCATGAGGCATCCCCAGGCCCCGGATGCGTCGGGAAACGGTGCACGATCTCATCCACATCGGTGGTCTGGACGGGCCACCCCATGGGTTCCATCAGCTACGACGGGCTCGTGGTCGTCGTGGACGACCGCACCCTGACGCACCTCCAGATCGTCATCGTCAACAAGCTCCGCCGCGGCGAGGCGTTCCTCATGTCCTGGAAGGACAGCGTCGAGGCCGGCTCGGGACGGAGCGCGATCTGGATGCACCCGCAGGTGCTCATCTACTTCAAGTTCGACGGCAGCCGTGTACCGGTCATCAACGAGACATGGCTGCGCGAACTGGCGGACTCGGCGGAGAGCTCCCGGGGGCTCGTCGTCACCACCGAGGCCGGGGACGTCCCGAGCCTGGCTCCGAGGAAGTACTCCCAGCCCCGAGGCACGGTCATCGCCCCGACGGACGGCGGGGGACGCGACCGGACCACCGCCACTCGAGTGCGGGCCTCCGCCGAGCTGTCGTCGTGACGTCCGGCAGCGTCGACGTCGAGTTCGCGACCTTCAAGCAGCAGTTCCTGAACCGGACTCAGCGTCGCAGGCTCGGCATCGAGCTCGGACAGGACGACGCCTGGCAGATCTACGGCGACGATGCCGCTTTGCGTCGTGAGTTCGACACGTGGCAGACGCGGACGCGCCAGCCTCTGCGGCCCCGTCTCATCCGGATCGGACGAGCGCCACGCGGTCCGTGGCACAGGTGGATGACGGGCCGGAAGGGGCAGGCTGGTCGGATGACCGACGGAGCGCGCCAGATCATCCACTTCCACCGGCAGCACTACGACGCGATCGTCAGCGGCGAGAAGGTGACGACGGTCCGGTGGGGCGAGTCAGTCCGGGTCGGAGCGTCGACGTTCGTCTTCGACGAGCACCCCACCGCCCCGCCCCTCGCCGGGCACGTCACCGCGGTGCGGCGCCATCGTCTCGACGAGCTCACCGCCGAGCAGGCGCGACAGCCCGCAGGGACGGACATGGCGCTCTTCGCCGAGCAGCTCCGGGAGAACTGGTACCCGGACATGCCCGACGACGCAGTCGTCGAGGTCGCCGAGCTCACCGTGGCGACGCCGACGCGATAGGCATCCACCGCCGGGACGTCGTGGTCGCGCCACCCGGCGAACACCGCCACAGCCCTGTCAGCTCTGGGAGGAGTCGGACCACACGGCCTTCGCGCCGGAGTCGCCGATCCGGACCGTCGTGACGATCCCCCCGATGCTCGTCCCGACGGCCAGGACCGTCAGCAGGGCGCCGACGATCAGTCGGGCGCTGCCCCGGACGGCCGGACGGGGACGTTGCTTCTCGGGCGTCAGCACCCAGTGCTGCCAGGCCCACTGGGCCACGGCCACGACGACCACTGCGATCGCCCAGGGCAGCAGGGTGTCGCCCAGCTGCGTGTGGGCTTCGAGCAGTGCGCTCGTGCCGACCCGCTCCTCCAGCGACTCGCCGGACGAGGTGGCGAGGGGCACGGCGATCAGCGACACCAGGGCGATCAGGGGGGTGATGACTCCGAGCCGTCGGCGCAGGGCGGGCCAGAACGCCCCGACGAGGACGAGCAGGGACGCCGTCGGGAACGCGACGGTGACGAGGTGGACGATGAGCGGGTGCATCGGGAGGCCGTTGATCTGCCAGTCCATGGGGTCTTCTTTCTCGAGTGGGTGGTGGGGGAGGAGGGGCGGAGGGGGTGTTCAGACGCGCAGGGCCGGGCGCGCCGGTCGCCGCTCCGTGAGGACGACGACGAGGGCTGCGATGGCCACGAGGAACACCACGCTCGTGACGGTCGACCCGAGGCCGAGCCCGCCGTCCGCGACCGGCTGCGACAGGAAGTCCCCGACGGAGGCGCCGAGCGGCCGGGTGAGGACGTACGCCGCCCAGAAGGCGAGCACCGACCCGACGCCCGCGAACCGGTGGGCGAGCGCGACGACCCCGATGGCCGCGGCGAACAGCAGCGCCGAGGGCAGGTAGCCGAGCGCGAGCTGCTCGCCGAGCAGGTCGCCGACCGCCGTGCCGAGCGCGAAGGTCATCAGGACGGCTGCCCAGTAAAAGGACTCTCGGCGCGGGGTCGTGACCTCGTGGATCGACAGGGTGTCCTCGACGCGGTGCCAGACGACGAACACGACGGCCAGCGCCACCGCGAAGACGGCCGTCGACACCCACAGGCTGACGCCGAGCGAGTCGGTCAGCGTGTCGGTGAGGAGGGTGCCGACGACGCTGATCAGCACGACCGCGAGCCAGTAGACGACGGGCACGTAGGCCCGCGTCCGGAACTGCACGACGAGGGCCACGACGAGCAGGGCCGCCATCACGACGCTCGTCACGGTCAGTCCGAGTCCGAGTCCGAGGCCGTCGGCGAGGAAGTCGGCGAAGGTCTCGCCGACGGTGGTGCACAGCACCTTGATCACCCAGAACGCGAGGGTGATCTCGGGGACCTTGCTCAGCAGGGCCCCGCGGTCGAGGGTCGTGGTCCCGGTCGGGACGGCGCGTGTGGTCATGCGACGACCGTCACCGGTCGCCTCCCAGAAAGCCCCCAGGGGCCGAGACGAGGAGGCGCACCGTCCGAGACGAGGAGGCGCAGGTCGGCCCGCCAGGGCCTCTGAGCGGTTTCTGGGACGACCGGGCGGAGCCTGCGTGCATGACCGTCCTGCACCGTCCGCCCTCACCGGCGTTCCCTCGCGGCCGCACCGCGCCTCCTCTGTTCCCGGCTGTCCGCTCTGTCGTCCACGACCGGGCGTGGGCGGCCTGGGGCGCGACCGGCGTCGCCGGCGTCGTCGTCGCCGGGCTGCTGATCACCTCGGGCGCGGGCGGCGTGAGCGAGGTCGACCTCGACCTCGTCCAGCACGCGAGCCGCGCGCACGTCCCCGTGCTCGACGGGGCCGCACTGCTCGTCGACCGACTGCTCGGGCCGCAGCTGGGCGCGGCCCTCGTGCTGCTGCTGGTCGTCGCGGTGTGGGTCGTGAGCCGCCGAGCGGCCGCCGCCCTCACTGCCCTCGGCGTCGCGACCGGGCCGTGGGCCGCCGCCGAGCTGGTCAAGCTCGTCGTCCAGCGTGACCGGCCCGACCCGGGGCTGCTCGTCGACCCGCTGATCGTCGAGCCGCACTCGTTCTCGTTCCCCAGCGGGCACACGGCCCTCGCGACCGGGCTCGCGCTCGCCCTGGTCCTGCTCGCCTGGGGGAGGCGCGGCGCACCGGTCGTGATCGGGACGGCGGCGCTCGCCGTGGCCGGCGTCGGGCTGTCTCGTGTCTGGGTGGGCGTGCACTGGCCGAGCGACACGGTCGTCTCGGTCGTGCTCGGCTGCTCGGTGGTGGCGCTGGCCCTGCCGCCGTGGCTGCACCTCCTCGATCGGATCGAAGGCCGCGCCGCAGCAGCGCCCTCGTCCCACCCCGTCGACCCCTCGGCGCCGAACCCCTCCCCGACCACCGACCCAGGACGGACCCGCTCGTGAGCATCCTCGACCCCCAGACCCTCCTCGCCGGCATGGGCCCGTGGGCCCTCGGCGGCCTGTCGCTCATGATCTTCGTCGAGTCGGGCCTGCTCTTCCCCTTCTTGCCGGGCGACTCGCTGTTGGTGACCGCGGGCCTGCTGCACCAGAGCCTCGGGCTCAGCGTGGCCGTCATCGCGCTCTGCGCGTTCCTCGCGGCGGCGGCCGGCGACCAGGTGGGGTTCTTCCTCGGCCACCGGTTCGGGCGCCGCTGGTTCCGTCCCGACGCCCGTGTGCTGAAGACGGCGCACCTCGAGCAGGCCGAGGCGTTCTTCGAGCGGCACGGCGGCAAGGCGCTCGTCCTCGGCCGGTTCGTGCCCGTCGTCCGCACCTTCGTGCCGCTCGCCGCCGGCACGAGCGGCTACCCGTACCGCCGGTTCATCGTGTGGAACCTCACCGGGGCGTTCCTCTGGGCCGTCGGCATGACGGTGCTCGGATCGCTGCTCGGTGGCCTACCGTTCGTGGCAGACCACATCGACCTGCTCGCCGTCGGGCTCGTCGTCGTGTCGGTGCTGCCGATCGGGGTCACCGCCCTGCGGCGCTCGCACGCCGGCCGGGCCGAGCAGAGGGTCGCAGCGACGACGACGAGAGACGAGGAGGCGGTGGGTGACCGGTCCTGACACGCGCCCGAGCCTCCTGCTGGTCGAGGACGACCCGGCGCTCGGGCCCATCGTGGCCGACGTGCTCGGCGAGGCCTGGCAGGTCGACCTCGTGACCGACGGCCGGCGCGGGCTCGAGGCCGCCCGGGCAGGTGGGCACGCGGTCCTCGTCGTCGACCGCCGCCTCCCCGGGCTCGAGGGCACCGAGCTCGTCGCGGCTCTCCGGCGGGAACACGTGACCACCCCCGTGCTCATGCTGACGGCGCTCGGCACGACCGCCGACCGCGTCGCGGGGCTCGACGGCGGGGCGGACGACTACCTCGTCAAGCCGTTCGAGTTCGACGAGCTCTTCGCCCGGCTGCGCGCCCTGACACGGTCGTTCGCCGCCCAGGAGCGCTGGCTCGACGTGGGGGAGGCCCGCCTGTATCCCGAGAGCCGCATCGTCGTCACGCCGTGGTCGAGCCGCGTCGTGCTGAGCGAGCGAGAGAGCGCCCTCCTCGCCGAGCTCGCCCGACGCCCGGACCACACCTTCGACCGGGCCGACCTGCTCGCCCGGGTGTTCCCGCACGGCGAGCAGCTCGGCACCGTCGACACCTACGTCAGCTACCTGCGGCGCAAGATCGACCGCGACGTCGTGCTGACCGTCCGCGGGCGCGGGTACCGGGTGGGTGCCCTGTGAGCTGGTGGCGCGGGCGCGGGCGCGGGCACGGTGGTGCCGGTGCCGGTGCCGGTGCCGGTGCCGGTGCCCAGGCAACGCCCGCTGCCGATCCCGAGGCCGCGGCCCTGCAGGCCGCCGCCCGGTCGATCGGCCGACAGATCGTGCTCGTCTCGGGACTCGTCGTGGTCGGCGCCCTCGCGCTGACCATCGCGTGGGTGCTGCACCAGACCGTCCCGCAGGAGCGCCTCGAGCAGGTCGCCGCCGCGGGCCAGGGCGAGGTCTTCGTCTCGGCCACGGACGTCGTGGCCGGCCTCGTCGTCCTCGGCGTCGCCGGCGTCGTCTTCGCCGGCGTCGTGACGGTGGTCATCGCCCGACGCGCCGTCCGGCCGCTCGGTGAGGCCCTGCGCCTGCAGCGCCAGTTCGTCGCCGACGCGAGTCACGAGCTGCGCACGCCCCTGGCCGTGCTCGACGCCCGTCTCCAGGCGCTGCAGCGCCGGATCGCAGGAGGCGCGGCGACCGCCGACGACAACGTCACCGCCGACCTGGCGAGGCTCCGCGACGACTCGCGGGCCCTGATCGACATCGTCGGCGACCTGCTCGAGGCGGCCGGCGGCGACCCTGCCGAGGGAGCGACGTCGGCGGGGTCAACCGTGCTCGACGACGTGGTCGCCGAGGTCCTGAGGTCGATGTCGGTGCTGGCCGAGGAGCGTGCGGTGGCGCTCGACCAGCAGGGCGACGGGTCGGTCCGCGTCGCCGTGCCGCCCGCGAGCCTCCGACGGGCCGTCTTGGCCCTGGTCGACAACGCCCTCGGCCACGCGCCGGGCGGGTCCACGATCACCGTGTCGACCCAGGTCAGGGGAGGCTCGGTCGTGCTGGCCGTCACCGACCGTGGGCCCGGCATCACCGGGATCGACCCGACGCGCGTCTTCGACCGGTTCGCCCGGTCGGAGTCGCCCGCGGTGAGCTCGGTGGCCCCGGCGCCGGCTCCGGCTCCGACGAGCGGAGGGCAGGGCACTCGCCCGAGCTTCGGCATCGGCCTCGCGCTCCTCCGCGAGGTCGCCCTGCGTCACGGGGGCAGCGTCCGCGTGGCCTCGACCTCGGCCGCCGGGACGACGATCGAGCTCACCCTTCCCCTCGCCGACCTCGCGAACTGACGGGCTCGGCGGCCACGTCTCGTGACTGGTGACCAGCTGTGCTGATCAGCCGCGGTGCTCCGCCACGAGCACGTCGCGGACCGTCCGGGGCTCGCGTCCGAGCAGCTCGCCGAGCAGGAGATCGGTGCCCGCGAAGAACCCGCCGGCCGCGGCCTGGTACATGCCGAGCATGAAGCGGGCCACGAACTCCGGCTGGCCGGACGTCACCTGCCGGTCGATCCACTCGTCCTCGCCGACGACCTCGGTCCTGACGGGTCGTCCTGAGACCTCGGTCGCGATCGAGGCGATCTCGGTGAAGGTGGGCGCGGCGGCCGCGGTGAGGGTCACCGGGCCGTCGAAGGCCTGCTCGGCCAGCAGGATGCGCGCAGCCGCCTCGGCGGCGTCCTCCCGAGCCGTCCACGACATCGGCCCGTCGACCGGCACGGTGACGACGCCCGTCTCGCGCCAGTCCCCGAGCGACCACGTCAGGCTGTGGGCGTAGAAGCCGTTGCGCAGCGAGGTCCAGGCGAGGCCCGAGTCGGCCAGCAGGGCCTCCGTCGCCGCGTGGTCGCGACCCGGCCCGAACGGCGTCTCGAGCGACGCGCCCTGATGGCTCGTGTACAGGACCCGACCGACGCCTGCGTCGACGGCGGCCTCGACGGCGTTCCGGTGCAGGGCGACGGCATCGGCCCGCTGGTCGTTGGACGAGACGAGGAGGAGCTGGTCGGCTCCTGCGAAGGCGGCGGGGAGGGACGTGGGGTCGGCGTAGTCGCCCGTCCGCACCTCGACTCCTCGATCGGCGAAGCGGGCCGCCTTCGCGGCGTCGCGCACGACGACGACGACGTCGGACGCCGGCACCGTCTCGAGGAGGTGGTCGACGGTGGCTCCGTTGAGAGAGCCCGTGGCGCCGGTGACGATGATCATGAGGTGAGCCTCTCGTTGGTCCTCGGATTCGGTATCCGTGGTACGGCATTGATGCTAACGCTGGAATCTCAGCGATAGCAAGGAGCCGCTATCGTTGATCACGTGATCGACGCCACGACTCTCCCCGACACCCGCACCCGCATCGTCGAGGTCGCCGCCCGGCTCCTGCGGGACGAGGGTCCCGGCGCTGTCACGACGAGGGGCGTCGCGCAGGCGGCCGGCGTCCAGGCGCCGGCGATCTACCGGCTCTTCGGCGACAAGGACGGCCTGCTCGAGGCCGTGGCCGAGAGCGTGATGTCGTCGTTCGTGGCGGCCAAGGCGTCGGTCGTCGAGGCGGCGGCCGAGGCGGACGTCGACCCGGTCGACGACCTCCGCGACGGGTGGCGCAGCCAGGTCGCGTTCGGCCTCGCGAACCCGGCTCTCTTCGCGCTGCTCAGCGACCCCGGTCGAGTGGCGGGCTCACCTGCCGCCCGCCGAGGCAAGGAGGTGCTCGAGGCGCGGATCCACCGGGTCGCGGTCGCGGGGCGGCTGCGGCTCTCCGAGGTCCGGGCCGTGGGGCTGGTCCAGTCCTCCGGGGTGGGCGTCATCACCACGCTGCTCGCGACGCCGGTCGACGAGCGCGACCCGGGGCTCTCCGAGGCCGTGCTGGCGGGCCTGCTCGCGCAGATCCTGACCGAGGCGCCCGCCTCCGCAGGACCGGGCGACCTGTCGACGGCCGTCGCGTTCCGCGCGGTCGCCCCCCAGCTCGAGCAGCTCAGCAGCTCCGAGCGCCGCTTGCTCATGGAGTGGCTCGACCGGATCGTCTCCTGACGGAAGCGGCCAGGGTGGTGCGCACCGCTCCTAGGGCTGGAGGTTCTCCAGGTCCGAGAGCAGGCTCGCGTGGGTGGGCTCCCACCCCAGCGCCTCCCTCGTGACGGTGCTCGACGACGGCTGGTCCATGGCGAAGATCGGTCCGAGCGGACCGAACACCTCGTCGGCGACCGGAGCCGTGGGGATCCCGAGGCGACGTCCGACGACCGCGGCGATGTCCACGACCCTGTCGCCCTCGTCCGCGACCGCGTGCCACGCGGTCCCGGCGGGAGCCTTCTCGAGTGCCAGCCGGAACAGCACGGCTGCATCGCGTGCGTGGACGGCGGGCCAGCGCTGGGTGCCGTCGCCCGGGTAGCCAGCGACTCCCGCGGAGCGGGCCGCCTCCGTCAGGAGGCCGGCGAACCCGCCCTCGCCGTTCTCGTGGACGGTGCGGGGCATCCGCACAGCCGACGCGCGGACACCTCGGGCGGACAGTGCCAGCGCAGCCTCGACCGAGACCGCTCGGCCGGCCACAGGGCCCTCCTTCGGCAACGGGTCGGACTCGGTCGACGGTCGTCCGCGGGTCCACGGAGTGCCCGAGACGACGACGAACGGCTTCTCCGTCCCGACGAGGGCCTCCCCGAGAGTGCGCATGGCCGCGCCCTCTTCGTCGATGCTGGTCGCGAGCGCCTCGGCCGAGCTGTAGTCGCTGCCGAACGCCAGGCTGATCACTCCGTCGGCCTGCCGGGCGCCCTCGTGCAGCACGCCGAGGTCGGCGAGGCCGCCCCGCATGGTGTCCGCGCCTGCGTCGCGCAGGGCGGCCTCGGAGCTGGCCGAGCGGGCCAAGCCCAGGACGGTGTGGCCGTGAGCCAGGAGCTCTGCGACGACGGGCGAGCCGATGGTGCCGGTGCCTCCGGTGACGAAGACGTGCATGGGTGCTCCTCGGGCAGGACGACCCCCTGATGGGACCGTTGTCCCGTCACCGTAGCACCGCGATGGGACAATTGTCCCATCCGGTTACCATTGCCCCATGGCCAGATGGGAATCGGGAGCACGCGAGCGGCTCGTCATCGCTGCCGTCGACCTCTTCGTCGACCAGGGCTACGACGACACCACCGTCACCCAGATCAGCGAGCGGGCCGGCGTCACCAAGAGCACCTTCTTCCGGCACTTCCCCGACAAGCGCGAGCTCCTCGTCGCGGGGCAGGAGACCCTCAGCGCGCTCCTCGCCGAGGGGATCGCCTCTGCCCCGGCCGGGTCGTCGCCCCTCGAGGCGGTCGCGGCAGGGCTCGAGCGCGCCTCGTCCGAGATGGGTCCGCGCAACCGTGACCTCGGACCTCGCATCCGGGCGGCGATCAGCGCCAGCAACGAGCTCCAGGAGCGCGACGCCCTGAAGAGCGTCGGGATGGCGGCGGCGATGACGTCCGCCCTCCAGGCGCGCGGAGTCCCGGAGATGACCGCCCAGCTGGCCAGCGAGATGGGCGTGCTCGCCTTCAAGCAGGGCTACGCGAGCTGGTCCGACGGGGACAGGTCGGACGAGGCCGGTCTCGCTCCTCACTCGCTCGCCGCGCTGCACGCACTGCGTCTCGCAGCGACGTCGCTCGGCTGACGTGCCGCCGAGGCCGCGGGGTCACCGGCGTCACTTCGTGAGGTCCTGGGCGAGCATCACGAGGATCCCGCTCGGGCCGCGCACGTAGGTGAGCGCGTAGACGTCCTCGTAGGTCGCGACGCCCCGGAGCGGGTGGCAGCCGTGGCGTGCCGCGGTCTCGAGCGCCTCCTCGATGTCGTCGACGGAGAACGCGACACGGTGCATGCCGATCTCGTGGGGGAGCGTCGGCTCCGTCTCGATCGCCTCCGGGTGGAGGTACTCGAAGAGCTCGAGGTGCCGCGCCCGCGACTGACGGGCCGGGCCCCGTCAGGAGCCCGGCCGCGTCCCGCCGTCTACCGCGGTGTCACCGTGATCGAGTCGAGCTCGGCGAAGCCGGTGCCCCCTGCGAAGTTCGGGGATCCCTTCGCGAGTCGGATCACGTTGAAGCCTGCCTTCAGCGTGATCGGCGTGGCCGCTGACGTCGCGAACTGGCCCCAGCCCCCGGTCGGGGCGTACGACACGGTCGAGAAGTCGCTCCCGTTGTAGGCGAGGCCCTGGGTCGACGTCGTCGTGCCGCCGTTCGCGTAGCGGGTCGTCAGCGAGTAGCTGCCGGCCGTCGGGACCTCGACCACGAAGTCGACGAACGAGTTCGACCGACCGTCTCCGAGGCCGTCGACGCGTCCGACGTAGCTGCCGTTCGACGCCGATGCCGACGGCAGGATCGACGCGTTGACGACGGTGGCGTTCTCGGCCTCGTACGTCTGCTGGTAGCTCGTGACCGGGCCCGGGGCGGGAGTGACGACGACCTGGTAGGCGCCGAGGTGGTCCTGGTTCGTGATCGGCACGGTGACGGCCCCGTTCACGACCGTCGCGGTCGTGCTGGACACCTGCGTCGGAGCCGCCACGTTCGACATGCGTCCCGAGCGCGGCGTGTAGTTCACCGTCACCCTGACCTGGGAGCCGAAGCTCGCCAGGCCCTTGACCTGGACGGCGTTGTCGCCGAAAGTCCCGCCGAGGGCGACGTTCACGATCTTCCGGGTCGAGTCGTACGACGCGAAGCCGTCGAGGTCGCCCGAGGGCGTGACGCCGACCATGTTCCCGGCCATCTCGCCGTACCACTTGTACAGCCAGTACGACCCGGTCGGGCGGTCGTTCCAGACGAGCCCGCCGACGGTGCCGGACTCGTACCAGTAGGCGCGCTCGGCATCCTTGATGCCGGTGCGCTCGAACTGGGCGATGAAGTGGGCGGAGACGCTGGGCGTGTCGACCTGGTTCGGGGAGCCGTACTCGTTGATCGAGATAGGTCTCGGGCTGATGCCGAGGCTGCGCTCGATCGAGCGGTAGTCGGCGACGTGCTCGTCGACGTCGTTCCAGCCACCGTCGTCAAGCTCGTGCCAGACGACGACGTCGGGGAGGGTGCCGTCGGCCTTGGCCCTTGCCATGAAGTCGCGCATCAGGTCGGGGTAGTAGCGGCTGTAGCTCGGGCCGACGATCGGGGTGGTCGTGTCCTGCGACTTCACTTGACGGTAGGTGCGGGTCCAGCCGTCGAGGAACGGGCCGGCCTTGGCGGTGTCCCAGGTGCCGTCGGGTTCGTTCCACAGCTCCCAGCCGTTGATGTTCGTGGTCGACCGGGCGTCGACGCGAGCCTTCACCATCGTGTCGATCTTCTGGGTCCAGTCGGCCCAGCTGATCCAGCGGTAGGGGAAGTTCGGGTACACGTCGGGCATCCGCGCGTAGGCCTGGGCGCCGTCGCGGGTGAACGCCGGAGCCGTCTTGAGGATGTCGCCCGAGGGCACCGTCGCGCCGTTGCCCAGCTGCTGGACTCCGGGTGCGGGCTGGGTGTGCTGCTTCAGCCTGAGCGGCGTCAGGAGGCCCGGGGCAGGGTCGGTGTCGCTCGCGACGGCGTACAGGCCGCCCGCCCCGACGTGGGTGACGGGCCGGATGCTGTTCGCCGCGTCGACGACGAGGGTGTTCCCGGCGGCGTTCGCCGCGGCCCCCGGGGTGAGGAGCGCGGCGACGACCGCCGCGCTCAGGCCGAGGCCGAGGACGGCCCCCGTCGACTTCTTCTTCGTTCTTCTCATCCTGTGCTCCTTTGCGTGGACGAGCGGCGCCGTGAGGGACGGCAGTGTCCGAAACCGCTTTCAGCAACCCTGACACTCAGCTGTATTTTAAGCAAGTACCCGGCCTGAAGAGGTTTCGGTAGGGTGGCCCCTACCGATACGCGTGAGGTCGTCAGGCCTCGAGGTCGTCCGTGGGGAGCCACACGCGCATCGTCGACGGGCCGCGGTTGCCCCACGAGGCGTACGGCACGAGCGGGACGCTGCCGAGGCACAGGGCGGTGGCCTCGACACGGCCGTAGGGCCAGCCGCTGTCGGGCGTCTGGCTGCGGGACAGCTCGACCCGTGCGCCGGTCGACGTCGTGACCGGGTCGACGGAGGTGTCCACGAGCACGTCGTTGACGCTGCCGAAGGGCAGGTCGACCGACTCGAGCGCCAGCACGAGCGGTCCGCGCTGGACGGCGACCTGACCACGGACGGCGTCGATGCGCGGGTCCGGGGCGACCCACTCGGCCGTGGTGGGCAGCTCGAGCACGACGACGTCGCCCGCCGAGAAGCGGCGGCGGACGACGACCGTCGAGCCCTGTGCCTGCCGGACCTCCCCGTCCGGCAGGGCCACCGTGACCGGTGAGCCGTCGGCCCACGAGGGGACACGGAGCGTGAGCTCCACCTCGCGGTCGACGTCGCCGCGCCACGTCACCTCGACGCGCCCGTCGAGGGGGTATCCGCTCGCGACCGACAGCGCCAGCGGCGTGCCGTCGTCGAGCACGGTGTCGACGTCGTAGCTGCCGTACTGGTGCAGCTGCACCCCGTCGGAGGTGCGGGTCGCGAAGTACTGCTCGACGCTGGCCAGGGTGCGGGCCACGTTCGTGGGGCAGCACGACACCTCGAACCACGGCGCGCGCAGGCTGGACAGGGCGCGGGCGTTCAGCTCGTCCTCGTCGGGCTCGGTGCCGAGCGTCCTCTGGTGGAGCGTGTTCGTGTAGAAGAACGCGCGACCGTCCTCGCGAGGCGAGGCGAGCACGACGTTGAGCAGGGTGCGCTCGATCAGGTCGGCGTACCGGGGATCGCCCTCCACGAGCAGCAGCCGCCACGAGAGCATCGTCGAGGCGATGCCCGCGCAGGTCTCGGAGTACGCGCGGTCCGGCGGCAGCTCGTCGTCGGCGCCGAAGGCCTCGTCCTGGTGGTGGGAGCCCATGCCGCCCGTGACGTACGTGCGGTGGGCGACCGTCGCCTCCCACTGTCGTCGGACGGCAGCGGCGAGGTCGTCGTCGCGCGTCTCGACGGCGACGTCGAGGGCTCCCGCAGCGAGGTAGAGGGCACGGACGGCGTGTCCGCGCAGCACGTCAGCGTCGCGCACCGGCACGTCGTCCTGGAAGTACTCGGAGCCGTACTCGATCGGGCCGAGCAGGCCCCGTCCGCGCCGGTCGACGAAGAGGCGGGCGAGCTCGATCCAACGGGGCTCGTCCACGGCGCGGCCGAGCTCGGCGAGCGCGACCTCGATCTCGGGGTGCCCGCAGATCGCGACGCGCCCCCCGGGGCCGAAGACCGTCCAGAGGTGCTCGGCGAGACGGCGACCGACCTCGACCAGACGGGGCGAGGAGGCGGTGCGCTCGGCAGCGACGACGGCCTGCAGCAGGTGGCCCATCGAGTACAGCTCGTGGCCCCACTCGAGGTCGCTCCACCTCGGTCGCTGCCAGGCGCGGCCGAAGCTCGTGTGCAGGTAGCCGTCGGCCTCCTGGGCCGCGGCGACGCGGTCGACGAGGGAGTCGTAGCGTGCCTGCAGGGCCGGATCGTGCTCCCGCCCGAGCTCCCAGGCCATGCCCTCGAGGAGCTTGTAGACCTCGGAGTCGACGAACTCGATGCCGGAGTGCTCCCAGGGGGTGCCGGGGTCGTCGAGGCCGGCGGCGGCGCGGTCGAAGTTGCTCGTCCACCCGATGCGCTCCATCCAGTCCTCGCAGTGCCTCAGCACGACGTCGGCGTTCAGGGCCTGCTTCTCGGCCCAGAAGCCGTCGGTGAACCGGATCTCGGTCGCGTCGAGCGGCGTGAGGACGGAACGGGACGGATCGACCGGGCCCGAGAAGGGGCGGCTGTCGCCGAGGTCGGTGCGGGAGGCGCTGGTGCGCGGAGAAGTGGTGGTCACGATGTGCTCCAAGAAGAGAGGGGAAGCAGGAGGAGGTGGTGCCGAGGTCGACGCGCGGGTCAGTCCTTGACGGCGCCGGCCGTGACGCCGGCGGCGACGTAGCGCTGGGCGACGACGAGCAGCACCGTGGCGGGGATCGACGCGACGACGGCGGTCGCCATGATCGAGTTCCACTCCTGGTTGTTGTTGCCGATGTACCGGTAGATGCCGAGGGTGATGGTCTGGGCGTCGCCGCCGCTGTTGAGGGTCGACGAGAACACGAAGTCGGACCACGCCCAGAGGAACGCGAACAGCCCTACGGTCACGGCGGAGTTGCGGCTCACCGGCAGCACCACCGACCGGAAGGTGCGCCAGGCGCCGGCGCCGTCGAGCTTCGCGGCGCTCATCAGCTCGTCGGGGATGCCCCGCATGAACGCGGTGAAGATCAGCACGCCGAAGGGCACGGCCAGGGTCGAGTCGGCGATGACGAGGCCCCACCAGTGGTTCAGGATGCCGAGGTTGAGGTAGATCGCGTAGAAGCCCATGGCCATGATCACCTGGGGGATCATCTGCGCGACGATCATCACGAAGCTCAGCGCGCCTCCTCCGACGGGTCGCAGCTTGGCCAGCGAGTACGCGGCCGGCGCGGCCAGGGCGATCGTCACGACGACGGTGCCGAGGCCGACCAGCAGGCTCGTGCCGAGGAAGGGCAGCTGCTCGCTCACGACGGCCCGGTAGCCGTCGAGCGTGGGTGACGAGGGGAACCACGACGGCGGGCTCTGCCGCATCTGAGCGGTCGGCGTCAGCGACACGTTGATCATCCAGTAGATCGGGAACAGCATGATCGCGGTGAGCACGACCCCGATCACCGTGGTGGCGAGGCTGCGGCGGCCGGCGCGACTCGAGGAGACGCGGCGGGCGGCCGACGTCGGGGCGGCGGCGGGCCTGATGGTGGCGCTCACGACTGGTCCTGCTTCCTCTGCACGCGCAGGTAGACGAATCCGCAGACGAGGGCCATGACGATCAGCAGGTTGCCGACCGCGGCGGCGGGTCCGAAGGAGGGGAGGGTCGAGCCGAAGCCGAGCTGGTACGACCAGATGGCGAACGTGGTCGAGGCGTCGCCGGGCCCGCCGCGGGTCATGATCCAGATGATGTCGAAGACCTTCAGCGTGTAGACGAGGCCGAGCAGGATCGTGATCGCGGAGACCGGGCGCAGCAGCGGGAAGGTGATGCGCCAGAAGACCTGCCAGCCGTTCGCACCGTCGAGCGCTGCCGCCTCGTAGAGGTCTCCGGAGATGTTCTGCAGCCCGCTGTAGAGGATCACGAGGTTGAACGGGATGCCGATCCAGATGTTGGCGATGATCACGCTGGTCAGGGCCCACTGCGGCGACGTGAGCCAGTTGACCTGGTCGCCGCCCAGGGTGCGGATGACGGAGTTGACGACGCCGCTCTCGCTGTTGAGCATCCACGACCAGGTCGACGCGCTCACGATGAGCGGGAGCAGCCACGGCACGAGGAACAGTGCCCGGAGCGTCGACGAGAGCGGGAACTTCTGGAAGAAGAACACCGCGAGGGCCATGCCGATCGAGAACTGGAACGCGATGGAGACGCCCGTGAACAGCAGGGTGTTCATCAGTGCCGGCCCGAAGGTCGGGCTGGAGAAGACGTCCGCGAAGTTCTCGAGCCCGATGAAGGGGGCGGTGCCGTCGATGAACGACCGGACCGTGTAGTCGTGCGTCGAGAGGTCGACGTTGCGGACGAGCGGCCAGACGTAGAAGACGGCGAGGTAGGCGACGACCGGGGCGAGGAACGCCCAGGCGGTGAGCTGGGAGGCGCCGGGTCGGCGCCGACGGCGGGCCACGCCCCCGGGGAGGCCGGCCTGGTGCAGGGCCGGCCTCCCCTCTGACGGTGCCTCGCGACGTTCGATCGTGTCGGTGCTCACGGTGCGCCTCGGCTACTTCGTGGCGGACGCGGCGGCCTGCTGCGCCTCCTGCAGGGCGGCCTCAGGGGCGGACGACCCGCTGAGGCTGTTCTGGACGGCCTTCCAGAGCTGCTCCGAGATCTTCGGGTAGTCGGTGCCGAGGTCGTCGCTGGTGCGGCCCTTGGCATCGGCGACCGCGGTGACCCACGGCTCGAGGTCGGGGTCGGCGGCGACCTGCTCTGCCTGGGCGTCCTTCGTCGGGGCGACGTAGGACAGCGTCGTGTCGGTCGCGACGAGGTTCTCGGTGCTCGTCAGGCACGACTGGATCTTCTCGCTGGCCTCGTAGCGGGCGTCGTCGCTCTGCACCGGGACGGTCAGGAACTCGCCGCCGGTGGGCGCAGGGGCCGCGCCGCCGTCCTTGGCGGGGATCGAGATGATGCCGTAGTCGATGCCCGACTCCTTGACGCCGGCGAGCTGCCAGGTGCCGTTCTCGCCGAAGGCGTACTCGCCGGTCAGGAATTCCTGCCAGCTCGTCGTCTGCGTGTTGTTGATCACCGAGTTGGGGGCGTAGCCCTTCTCGACCCAGTCGGTCCACAGGGCCAGGGCGGAGACGGCGTCGTCGGAGTCGAGCTCGGTGAGGTCGGCACCTGAGCCCCAGTACCAGGGCAGGAACTGGAAGCTGCCCTCCTCGGTGCCGATGCCGGAGAAGGTGATGCCCTTGCCGCCGGAGGCAGAGACCGCCTCGAGGGCGGAGGTGAGGCTGTCCCAGTCGGTGACCGAAGTGGGGTCGACGCCTGCCGCGTCCAGGACGGCCTTGTTGTAGTAGAGCGCGAGGGTGTTCGCGCCGATGGGGACGCCGTAGGTCTTCCCGTCGAGCTGGCCCGCGGCCAGGATGTTCGCCTCGATGTCGGAGGTGTCGGCCCCGGTCTCGTCGGTGTCCGTGAGCAGGCCCGCCTCGGCCAGGGTCGAGACGACCGGGTTGTCGACGAGCAGCAGGTCGGGGGAGTTGCCCTGCTGGCCGGCGAGCAGCGCCTTGCTGGTCAGGTCGGAGGTGTCGTACCCGGTGCGCTCGACGGTGACGCCGGCGTCGGTGCCGCACTTCTCGACGAGCTTCGCCCAGTCGCTCGAGTCGTCGAACTGGGGGTACGGGTCCCAGAACGTGTAGGTGCCCGAGGCGGCGTCGGACGAGCCGCCGCCCGCTCCGCCGGCGCAGCCGGTGAGCGCCAGGGACGCGGCGGCCAGGCCGACGACGGCCACGGCGGTGCGCTTGCTGCGGATGAAGGAGATCACAGGAGGTTCCTCTCTGAACTGCTGCGGATGCTCCGTCGGAGGGCCCGGCAGGTGCAGCACAGGGCGCTCATCGTCGAGAGCAAAGAGACCGAAACTGGTTTCGGGAGTGAAGTTACACGGGCAATGGTTGCCCGTCAATGAGTTTGTGAACTATTTTCGGTACATGACCAATGCAGGAGGCGGCAAGGCGGCGACGACACCCGTCACGCTGGCCGACGTGGCCAGGGCCGCCGGGGTCTCGGTCGCCACGGCCTCCAAGGCCCTGAACGGCCGGGCCCAGGTGCGGGAGTCGACCCGCGTCAAGGTGCAGGAGGCTGCTGCGGCGCTCTCCTTCACGCCCAACTTCTTCGCGCAGGCGCTGAACTCGGCCAGGACCGGCACGATCGGGATGGTCACGAGCGACCTCGACAACCGTTTCGTGCTGCCCGTCCTGCTCGGCGCCGAGGACGCCTTCGGCTCGGGCTCGTTGTCGGTGCTCCTGGCCGACGCCCGGGACGACGCGCTCCGCGAGCAGCTGCACCTGCAGACGCTGCTGACGCGTCGGGTCGACGGGCTGCTCATCGTGGGGCGCACGACGAACCCGCGTCCGCCGGTCCCGTTGCTCGCGGACGTCCCCGTCGTCTACGTCTACGCCCCCTCCAGCGACCCGGCCGACGCCTCCTTCACCCCCGACAACGTCCAGGCCGGACGGCTGGCCGCCGAGCACCTGATCGAGAAGGGGCGGACGCGCATCGCCCTGGTCAACGGAGAGGCGTCCTACGCCGCGGCGCGCGATCGTGCGACCGGCGTCCAGCAGGCCCTGACGGCGGCAGGGCTCGAACTGGTCGGCGGGACCTCCCTCTTCGGGCAGTGGGGCGAGGGATGGGGGCGTGACTGCGCCCGCCTCCTGGTCCGGGGCAGCGAGTCGGTGGACGCCATCATCGGCGGCAGCGACCACATCGCCCGTGGCGTCATCGACACGCTCCGGGACGAGGGGGTCGGCGTCCCCGACGACATCTCCGTGGTCGGCTTCGACAACTGGGACCTGCTCGTCCGCGACTCGCGACCGCCGCTCACGAGCGTGGACATGTCGCTCGAGCAGCTCGGACGCGCCGCCGCACAGCACCTCGTCGACGCCATCGGCGGAGCGCCCTCCCCGGGCATCGTGGCCGGCGCCGTGAAGCTCGTCGTCCGGGGTTCCGCCTAGGCGCCTGGTCGGTCGCCCGAGCCCGGGGCGGAACGAGCAGACTGGGGGAGTCCTCCACGAGAAAGAAGAGCCCCTCATGTCAGCGTCGACAGTCCTGTTCATCGGCGGCACCGGCATCATCAGCTCGGCGGCCGCGGCCCGAGCCGTCGAGCTAGGCCACCACCTCACCGTCCTCAACCGCGGGGCCTCGTCGACCCGGCCCACGCCTCCTGGGGTCGAGGTGCTGACGGGAGACGTGTCCGACCCGGCGTCGATCCGCCGGGCCCTCGGCGACCGGTCGTTCGACGTCGTCGTCGACTTCGTCGCGTTCACCCCCGACCAGGTCCAGGCCGACATCGACCTCTTCACCGGCCGGGCCGGCCAGTACGTCTTCATCAGCTCGGCGTCGGCGTACCAGAAGCCCGTCGCCGCGCTGCCGATCCGCGAGTCCTCTCCGCTCCGCAACCCGTTCTGGCAGTACTCCCGGGACAAGATCGCCTGCGAGGACCTCCTCGTCGGCGCCTACCGGGAGAGCGGCTTCCCGGTCACGATCGTCCGCCCCTCGCACACCTACGACCGGACCACGATCCCGGTCACCGGCGGCTGGACCGTCGTCGACCGGATGCGGCGCGGCCTCGAGGTGGTCGTCCCCGGCGACGGGACGTCCCTCTGGACGCTGACCCACCACGCCGACTTCGCCCGCGCCTTCGTCGGGCTGCTGGGCCTGCCGGCCGCCGTCGGAGACGTCTTCCACATCACCTCGGACGAGGCCCTGCCGTGGGACCAGATCTACACGACCCTCGCGGCCGCGGCGGGCGTCGACGAGCCGGCGCTGGTGCACGTGGCGAGCGAGAGCGTGGCCGTCGTCGAGCCCGAGTGGGGCCCGGGGCTCCTGGGTGACAAGGCGCACTCCGTCGTGTTCGACAACACCAAGGTCAAGGCGTTCGTGCCTGGCTGGCAGGCGACGACGTCGTGGGCCACGGGTGCTCGGGAGATCGTCGAGTGGTACGACGCCGAGGCCTCCCGTCGCGAGGTCGACCCGGCGACGGAGACGGCGTTCGAGCGCCTCCTCACCGGGGCTCGCGCCTTCGGCGCCTGACCGGGTGACGCGGTACCGGGGGACGACTCCGACGGTCCCGTGGCGTCATGTGCCGGCGCTCCTGGGCCCGGTACTTTCTCGGCATGGGAAACGTGCTGCCGGGAGTGTTCGCGTTCGGGATCGGCTCCGTGCTGGCGATCGGAGCCCTGGTGCCGTGGACGGCGGCCGAGTACCGCCGACACGGCCAGCTCGGTGTCCGACGCACCCTCGTCGCCTTCGGCACCCTCGTCTACGCCCTCGCGCTCGTCACCTACACGCTGCTTCCCCTGCCTGCCGACGTCGCGACCATGTGCGCCGCCCCGGCCTCGGCGCAGCTGACCCCGTTCGCGTTCGTCGGCGACATCGTGAAGGAGGGCGGCATCTCCGGGCCGCGCTCGCTGCTGACGAACCCGGCGATCGCGCAGGTGCTCTTCAACGTGCTGCTGTTCGTCCCGCTCGGCGCCCTCGCCCGGCACGCCGTCGCCCGGAGGCGGCTCCTCGGCGGGCTCCTGGTCGGCCTCGGCACCGGGTTCGTCGTCTCGCTGCTCATCGAGCTGACGCAGCTCACCGGCGACTGGTTCCTCTACCCCTGCGCGTACCGGCTGTTCGACGTCGACGACCTCATGGCGAACACCGCCGGCGCCGTCGTCGGCACCCTGCTGGCACCGCTGGTCGGGCTGCTGGCCGGCTCGGGCGACCCCGTCGACGCCGACCGGCCCCGGCCCGTGACCGCCGCCCGCCGGTTCTCCGGCATGCTCTCCGACGTCCTGGCCATCTGGCTGCTCTCCGGCGTGCTCAGCGTCGGCACGACGCTCGCCTGGGCCCTCGCCGACCGCGACGACGACGACCCGCTGCTGGCGACGCTCGTCACGACCGGCGCGCTCGTGGCGCCGGCGGTGCAGCTGGTCATCGTCCTGGCCTCCGGGCGCACCCTCGGCGAGCACGTCGTCCGCCTCCGGCCGACACCTGTTCCCGGGGTGGGCAGGCGCCTGCTGCGCTGGGCGCTCGGCTCCGGCGGGTGGGCGACGCTCCTCGCCCTCGACGTCCCCCTGTTCGCGTTCGTCGCCTCCCTGCTGGCGGTCGCGTCCGTCATCACGGTGTGGTCGACCCGAGGGAGGCGCGGCCTGGCTCTCGCAGTCCTGCGCGTGGACGTCGAGGACGAGCGGACTGCACGAGAGGGGGCTGCGGCACGGCGCGGTGCATGAGCCGTCGTCGAGACACGGACGTCGTGCCGTCGGGACGACGGGGCTGGACGGCGCGGCTCAGCAGCAGTCGCAGGCCTCGACCTGGCGCTCGCCCGTGAGGGCCGACACAGGCGTCTTGCACGCGTCGCCGCGCCAAGCCTCGAGGCCCTCGCGCACGGCGAACACGACGATGACGAGGCCGGCCACGGGGTCGGCCCAGGCCCAGCCGAAGGCGAGGTTGAGCACGAGGCCGACGAGGACGGCCGCGGACAGGTACGAGCAGATCAGCGTCTGCTTCGAGTCCGCCACGGCCGACGCCGAGCCCAGCTCGGTGCCGGTGCGGCGCTCGACCAGGCTGAGGAACGGCATGACCGCGAGGCTCACCGCGGCGAGCACGATGCCCACGGGGGAGTGGTCGGGCTCGCGGATGCCCGTCAGGGCGAGCACTGCGTCGACGGACACGTAGGCGGCCAGGCCGAAGAACGACACGGCGATGACGCGCAGCGCCACCCGTTCCCGTTTCTCCGGGTCGGGTGCGGCGAACTGCCACGCGATCGCGGCGGCCGACAGCACCTCCACGATCGAGTCCAGGCCGAAGCCGATCAGGGCCGTCGAGGAGGCGACGGTGCCGGCCGCGATCGCGACGATCGCCTCGATCACGTTGTACGTGATCGTGACGGCGACGATGATCCGGATCCGGCGCTGCAGCACGAGCCGACGGGCCGACCCGAGGAGGCGCGGCGCGGCCGTCGCGGTCACGCGCCGGTCCCGCAGCAGAACGGGACGTCGCAGGCGTCGTCGGTGCAGGGCACCCCGTCGTCGACGGCGAGGACGACGTCGACCAGGGCGGTCAGTGCGCGCGTGAGGTGGTCATCGGCGATCTCGTACCTCGTCGAGCGGCCCTCGGGCACGGCGACGACGATGCCGCAGCCCCGCAGGCAGGAGAGGTGGTTCGACACGTTCGAGCGCGTGAGGCCGAGCTGCTCGGCCAGGGCACCGGGGTAGCCGGGCTGCTCGAGCAGGTGCAGCAGGATGCGCGACCGGGTGGGATCGGCCATGGCGCGCCCGAGGCGGTTCATGACGTCGACACGCGACGGGATGGTCAGCATGTGCTGACCATACAGCAAGCGCTGACATGTCTTCGAGGCGTCACGTCACCTTCCGAGCATCACGTCACGTCGTGGCCGGACGCGATGCTCGGAACGTGGTGCGACACGGCCACGGATTCGCACCCGCGCCGGCGTCACTTGCTCTCGACGTGGCCGATCGGGTCGGCGGCGTCGTGGAAGGCGGAGCGGGCAGCTGCCCAGCTGCCGTCGTCGACGTGCAGCGCGGTGCGGAGCCACGCCGTGGTCAACCGCTGGACGACGGCGACCCGCTCGGGGCTCTCGTCGGTCGTCTCGGCGACCTCGTAGCCGACGATCCCGCCCAGGGAGTGCTCCGCGCCGTGCAGGGTGAGCAGGTCGGTGGCCCCGGGGCTGTGCGTGTAGGCGTCGGTGAACCAGTCGGGACCCCGGCGCGACATCCTCGACTGGTCGTGGTCGCCGGCGACCACCAGCGTCGGCGTCGCCAGCTCGGCGAAGGAGGGGCGCATGAACGGGAATTTCGCCTGGGCGAACGGGGCCAGGTCGTCACCGGCGAGACCGGTCGCGGCCAGCAGGACGCCCGCCGTGACGCGGGCGTCGGACCTGTCCCGACCGACGCCTCCTTCGTCGTCCAGGATCCGTGCGCCCAGCAGCGACTGCGCCGTCTGGCCGCCCCAGGAGTGACCGGCCACAGCGATGCGGCTGCGGTCGACGCGGCCGGCGAGGCCCGGGACGGCGGCCTCGACGGTGTCGAGCTGGTCGAGGACGCGGGTCAGGTCCGAGATCCGCTCGGTCCAGATGTCGGGGAAGACGGGGTGGTCGAAGTCGAACCCGTTGCGCCTCGAGTCCAGGTGCGTGGGCTGGATGACGACGAAGCCGCGCGACGCCCAGAACGCCGTCAGCGGTGCGTAGCCGTCGAGGTCCCAGCCGTTGCCGTGCGAGAACACGACGACGGGCAGGTCCGTCCCGGTGGCGGGCGCCGAAGCGCGCACCTCGAGCGGGACGTGGCGGCCCGGGGCCACCAGCCCGACGGGGGCGACGGACACGACGGGGCCCGGGGTCCCGATGACGCTGTCGAGCGGGGTGGCGGTGGATGAGGGCATGGTGCTTCCTTCCCGAGGGTGTGCTCTGCGAGACTGACTATCGGAGCAACGCTCCGCAACGTTACGGAACACTGTTCCGTTAAGCAAGCGCCAGGTCGAGACCTGAAGGAGACGACATGACCGATCCGCAGGACGACGACCGCTCTGCCGCACCGGCGAGGCCCCCGGGTCGTCCGCGACAGGACCCGCAGGCACTGCTCGCCGCCGCTGCCGCGGTGTTCGTCGAGTGGGGCGTCGACGCGCCCGTGCGGGAGATCGCCGCCCGGGCCGGCGTCGGGGTGGGCACCGTCTACCGCCACTTCCCGACCCGTCCGGCGCTGGTCGTCGCGGTCTACCGGCACCAGGTCGAGGCGTGTGCGGAGGCCGGCCCGCGCCTCCTCGCCGAGCGCGCGACCCCGGAGGAGGCGCTGCGGGAGTGGATCGCGCTGTTCGTGGACTTCCTCGTGACGAAGCACGGCCTGCCCGGTGCGCTCCGCGGCGACGACGCGGGGTCGGACGCGCTGCACACCTACTTCGTCGGCCGTCTCGTCCCGGTCTGCGCCTCCTTGCTGGAGGCGGCCCGCCTGGATCGCGGGCTCGCCGGCGGCGACGCGCCCCTGGACGGGTACAGCCTCCTCAGGGGCGTCGGCAACCTCTGCATCGGGGCTGCGACCGACCCCGACTACGACGCCGACCGGCTCGTGCAGGCCCTCGTCACCGGCGCGCTCGGCTCGGGCGCGTCACCGCCGTCGGACGTCGCCCCCTGACCTGTCGGCCGTCGTCGTGCCGGCAGCGACCGGGCGCAGCTCAGCTGTGGGTCGTGTTCGCGCGCATCTCGTCGACGGTCATCTCCGGGGCGCCGCCGGCTGCCGCCTCCGGGTCCATCCAGACGAAGTCCCAGTGGTGGCCGTCGAGGTCGTCGAAGCTCCTCGAGTACATGAAGCCGTGGTCCTGCTCGCCCGCAGGCGTCGCACCCGCGGCGACGGCCTTCTCGACGATCGAGTCGACGTCCTCCCGGCTCTCGGCGCTCAGGGCGAGCTGCACCTCGGTCGAGGTGGTGGCGTCGATGATCGACTTGCTCGTGAACTCGGCGAAGAACTCGCGGGTGAGCAACATGGCGGTGATCGTGTCGCTGATGACGATGCTCACGGCGTTCTCGTCGCTGAAGCCCTCGTTGACGGAGTAGCCGAGCGACTCGAAGAACGCGCGTGAGCGGGACGGGTCGCTGACGGCCAGGTTGACGAAGATCGTGGTGGGCACGGGCGGCGCCTCTCCTCAGGTGGCGGACGTCGGAGGCGGCCGCTCGCCCCCGATGATGGCGACCGGCCGCCACGAGGTCAAGGGAACGCGAGCCCGCCGCCGTCGGCGCCGCCGCCGCTCGCGTCGTGGTCGTCGACCTCGAGGCTGATCCCGATCGGGCCCCACCCCTCCGTGGGCGGCTGGGCGAGGGGCGGTCGCTCGACGGTCACGTGTCCTCCTGCAGGGTCGCGGGTGCAGCAGGCTGGACGTGTGCCTGGTGCAGGGCCACGCAGGGGCTGGGCGGGGTGAGTCGAACCTACCCGGAGGGAGCTACCGCCGGTAGGCGCTGCCGTCGCAGGTGTGCACGGCCGAGTCGTCAGAGAGGGTTCTGAGGTTGTAGCTCGCGCAGTCGACGAAGGTGCCGATGCTGATCCTGCGGGCCGAGCGCTGCAGCTCGCCCCTGGACGGGCCGTCGGAGCCGATCCCGGCACGGTGGACCGTCCAGGCGATGTCCCGCGCCTCCTCGTCCAGGTACCGCATCACCGCCTCGTTGTCCTCGTGCTGTCCGATGTAGCCGCGGGCTATCGTGCTCCGCACCAGCCGGAGGGCAGGGGCGAGCGGCTTGCCGGGCGCGGCGCTCAGCCCGCCGGCCTGGTAGAGGAGGCGCTCCGTGCCCGTGCGGCGCATGGCCGGCACGAGCGACCGGACGAGGGGCGTGTTCACCGGGCGCTCGCGCTGGGCTGCCGCGTCGCCGAGCATCATCACGACCGCGTCGGTGCCGTCGAGCAGTGCGTCGAGGTCGAGGTCGTCGGTGACGGAGCCCTGCACGACCTCGAGGCGGTCGTCGTCGAGGGCGAGCTTCGAGGGCGTCCGCGCCAGGACGCGGACGCGGTGTCCGTCGGCGAGGGCGAGGCGGGTGAAGTGCTGTCCGGTCTGGCCCGTGCCGCCGAACACGAGGAGGGATCGCTGAGTTGTCATGCGGCCAATCTAGTCACTGACTAGAAAATAGGCAATGACTAGTGCGGGTCTATGCTGGGCCGATGACGCAGCGGCCCTTCCACCACGGGAACCTGCGGGCCGTGCTGCTCGACGAGGCGACCGCGGTCCTGCGAGAGTCGGGCGTCGACGGGTTGTCGCTGCGCGACCTGGCGCGCCGGGCCGGCGTCAGCCACGGGGCCCCCCGGAGCCACTTCGTCGATCGTCAGGCGCTGCTCGACGCCCTCGCGGAGTTCGGCTTCGAGCGGCTGACGGCGGACGTGCGCCGGGTGCTGGAGGCCGGCGGCGACCTGCCCGTCCGGTTCCGGCGCGTGGCGCGGGCCTACGTGGACTTCGCCATCGACGACGCCGCCCTGATGGAGCTCATGTTCCAGGCCAAGGTGACCCAGCGGGCCGGTCGGCTGCACGAGGCGGCGGGCGTCCTCTTCTCCGTGCTCGACGGTGCGCTGGGGCCCGCCGCGGACGAGCCCGCCGACGCCGACGCTCGCGACGTCTTCAAGATGCTCTTCGCGGCGACCATGCAGGGGATCGCGGCGCTCGTCTCGTCCGGCCGCATCGCCCGGGCGCAGGCCGACCGCCTCGTGGACGCGGCCGTCGACACGATGCTGGAGTCGTCCCTCCGGGAGAGGGCCACCGAGGCGCCCTGAGCGGATCGGCGCCGGGGTGGTCGGGCTGGCCGGGCTGGCCGGGCCGCCTCAGCGGACGAGGTGCGAGTAGTCGGGCAGGTCGATCGCATCGGCCGGGGGAGAGAAGAGCTTGCCGCCGACCGCGCGGAACGCCCGGCTGGCGCCGATCCTCGCGGCGGTGTTCAGCAGGGCGATCCCGGGACGAGTCCTCGGGTTCGCGAGGCGGGGGGCCCCGGGCGGGAGCTGCTGGGCCTGCGCGACGTAGGGGCGCATGATGCGCTCGTAGCCGCGGAACGCGTCCCGGTGGTCGACGTGGGCGGCGATCTCCCCGGCGAGGACGTAGGCGCCGACGAGGGCGAGGCTCGTGCCCATGCCGCTGATCGGTGACGCACACCAGGCTGCGTCGCCGAGCAGGGCCACGCGCCCTGAGGTCCATCGGGGCGCGTGCACCTGGCCGATGTGCTCGAAGTAGAGGTCGCCCTCCTGCTCGAGCCCGTCGAGGATGCGCCGCGCCTCCCAGCCGGCGTCGGCGAACTTCTCGCGGAGCAGGTCCTTCTGTTCGTCCGGACCGAGGCCGGCGTGAGCACCCGGTGTCGACAGGAACGACAGCGTGGCCCGGATCGTGCCCTTGGTGTCGGGTCGCAGGGTCATCGTGCGCCCGCCGGCGGCGTTGTACCAGCGCGCCCAGTCGCTGTCGCGCTCCGTCCGCGGGATCGTCAGGTACGAGGTGTCCAGGCCCAGCGGTCGGATGGTCGGGGCGCTGCCGAACACGAGTCGACGGGTGCGCGAGTTCATGCCGTCCGCGATCACGACGAGGTCGACGTCGCGGTCGCCTCCGTGCTCGAACGACACCCGGACGTGGTCGGGCTGGTCGTCGATCGCGGCGATGCTGTCGCCGAAGACGTACTCGACGGCATCTGAGCTGCCGGAGCCGGCAGTGCCGGAGCCGACGGAGGCGTCGACCAGCAGGCGGGCGAGGTCGCCCCGCAGGATCTCCAGCTCGGCCGTCGCGCCGCTCGTGTCGGAGGTGCTGGCCGGGAACCGCGCGACGGTGCTGCCGTCCGACCGGACGAACTCCGTGCCGAGCTCGCCGGTCGTGGCGTCACGGATGCCGTCCTCGACTCCCATGCGACGGGCCACCGTGCGGCCTGCGCCGCGGACGTCGATGTTCTGCCCGCCGTCGCGGAGCTCGGGCGCACGCTCGACGACGGTGACCTGCCACCCGTGGGCGGCGAGCCAGTATGCGAGAGCCGGCCCGGCGATGCTGGCGCCGGAGACGAGGGCGGTCTTGGCAGGGATCATGGTCGTTCCGCTCATTGGTAATCAATCAGATTGGCAAGATCGAGTATTACCATGGTGGGCATGGACGTCAAGCCGGACCTGCCCTCGACCCCGCCGAGCCGCACCGAGCGCACCGACCGCGCCGAGCGCACCGCCGCCCGCCGTGACGGGAGCGACGGCGCAGGCGGCGACCTCCGCGCGCAGGTGCAGCAGATCGCGATCAGGCAGCAGCGCTTCGAGCAGCACCTCGCCGCCGAGCTCGACGTGGACCGTGCGGGCCTGGAGGCGATGGACCACCTGATGACGACGGGGCCGACGACCCCGACCGAGCTCGCGCGCCGCCTCGGCATCTCCACCGCCGCGACGACCCTGGTGCTCAACCGGCTCGAGGCCGCCGGGCACCTGCGGCGCGACCCGCACCCGACCGACCGGCGCAAGCTGGTCGTGACGGCCTCCGAGGAGTCGTCCGACCGCGCCTGGGGCCACGTCGCGCCCCTGATCGACAGCGTGGAGGCGCTGATCGAGTCCCTGGGGGTGTCCGAGCGGACGATCGTCGAGGACTTCGTCCGGGGCCTGCTCGCCGCCTACGACGACGCGACCCCGGCACCGGCTACGGCTACGGCTACGGCTACGGCGCGAGGCTCTGCAGGAACGCGAAGTGACCGCGCAGCGCCTGCGACCCGGCCGCGGTGAGGGTCACCCACGTCCGGGCCTGGCCCTTCGCGCGCTGGACGCGTCGGAGCTCGACGTAGCCGGCCTCGGTCAGGGTGCGGAGGTGCTTGCTGAGGGTCGCGTCGGAGACGTCGAGCCCCTCGCGGAGCACCCCGAACTCCACCTCGCCGCCGCGCGCGAGCATCGCGCAGATCTGCAGTCGCTGGGGCGCGTGCACGACGGCGTCGAAGACCGGCTCGGGTGCGGCTCCGCTCACCGGGCGTCCCCGGTGCCGAGCTCGCCGCCCAGGCGGCGACGGGCGGACGCGTCGGCGGGGGGTCCGAGGGCGAGGGTGACCACTCCGGCGACGCCGGCGGCGACGCCGACCTGCCAGAGCGGCTCGTCCTGGGCGATGACGACGAAGGCCAGGGCCGCGACCATCACGACGAGGGCGATGACCGCCCAGGGGGCTCCGAGTGCGAGGAACCGCCACCGCTCGGGGTTCGCCCGGGCGACGCCGACGTCGCGGACGCGGCGGCGGGAGAGGGCGATGAGGCCGACGAGGCCGAGCAGCATCCACCCGGTGCTGTCGGGGGCGCCGAGGCCGTAGACCATGGCCGCCACGAGGAGGCCGCGGAGGGCGTGCACCCACCAGGGCGAGCGGACGCGGGCGGCCATGCGGGCCTGGGCGTCGTTGGCGACCCGGAAGGCGGCGACGGGGTCGACGGGCTGGGACGAGTTGTCGTTCGAATGGCTTTCCATGTCGGCAACACTAAGTGTTTCCGAGTCGGAAAGTCAACCGGGTGGTCGCGCCGCGTGGCAAGCTCCGCACCATGACCGACATCGACTGGAATTCCGGCACCTGGACGACGGCCCCCGCAGAGGTGCACGTCGCCCCCGACGGCCTGCACGTGACGGCCGTCGAGGGGAGCGACGCCTGGCGCACCACCTCCTACGGCTTCGTGCACGACACCGAGCACGCGCTGCTCGTCCCGTTCGAGCAGGACACGGCCCAGGAGGTGTCGTTCCGGCTGGACTTCACCGCCCAGTTCGACCAGGCGGGCATCTTCGTCGAGATCGACGACGAGACCTGGACCAAGGCCGGCGTCGAGCGCAGCGACGGCGAGGACAGCCTGGGCGCGGTCGTCACCCGCGGCATGTCCGACTGGTCGCTCTCGCCGGTGCCCGGCTGGCACGGCCGTGAGGTCACGATCCGCGCGAGCCGCTCCGGCGACGCGCTGACCGTCCGGGCCCGCGTGGACGACGAGCCGTGGCGGCTCGTCCGGGTGGCGCCCCTCGACGCCAGCGCCCGCGTCTCGGCGGGGCCGATGTGCTGCGCCCCGTCGCGCGGCGACCTCACCGTGCACTTCACCTCGTGGACGACGGGCGAGGCCGACGCGAGCCTGCACCCCGAGAGCTGAGGAGGCGGCGAGCCGAGTGCCTGTCGGCCGCGCACACGCTAGACAGGAGTCCCCGAACAGCGACAGGAGCACCATGACCGACCCCGAGGAGCCCGCTGGCTCCGCCGCGGATCGCCGCTTCCGCGAAGCGCTCCGTGAGGGCCTCGCTGCCGCCGAGCGTGAGAGCCAGGCCGAGGCCCAGGGCGACGGACCCGTCGCGGACCAGCCCGCCCTGCCCAGGCAGGGTCAGTCCGTGCGCACGGACCGGGGGGCTCCCCGGTCCCGCTCCGAGGTGTTCATGGACTGGGCGCCCCTCGCCGTGGCCGTGCTCGCGATCGCCGCGATCGTCGGCATCGCCCTCTACGGCCTGAACGGCGGCGACCTCGGCCCCTGGTGAGCTGCAGGACTTGCACCTGACGCGACGTCATGTGGTCTGGTGGGGACCGTTGCACCACCTCCGACGCCCCCTCAGGAAGGCCCCGCCGTGTCCTCGTCCTTCATCCCGCCTCGCCAGGTCGCCATCGGCGACGCCGCCTCGTTCGTCGGCACGACGCCGAGGGCGATCCGCCACTACCACTCGCTGGGGCTGCTGCCCGAGCCCGAGCGCGACGGCGGCGGGCGTCGCCGCTACGACTACGACGCCATGATCCGGCTGCTCTGGATCCGCAAGATGACCGACGCGGGCATCGCCCTGGGTGACATCCGCGACGCCTTCGCGGGCGCCTCCGCCGACGGTCCTGCCGCCCTCGGCCCGGTCGACGCCGGAGCTCCTGACCGTGCCGCTGCCGGCCAGGGCGACGTCGCGGACGTGCTCGAGCAGCTGGAGGCGACGCTCGAGGCGAAGGAGGCGGAGCTGCAGCGCCAGCGCGCCGCGGTCCGCCGCATGCGCGCCCTGGGCAGCCGGACCGGCCTGCTCGACGAGTTCGTCTCCCGGCGGCTCATGGGCTTGCCCGAGGGCTCGCTCCGGCAGGACGACCTCGACGCCCTGCTCGTCACCGAGCGGATCTTCGGCCCGCTCGGCGCCGCCGTGCAGGCCGGCCGCTTCGTCGCGCTCGCGGCCCGACCGGAGCTCCGCGCGCAGTCTGATCGCGTCGACGCCGCCGAGGCGGCGCTCGACGACGCGGTCGCCGTCGACGACCCCCGCGTGGCCGAGGTGGCCGCCGAGCGGCACGCCTTCGAGGAGGTGCTGCTCGCGGTCATCGAGGAGTCCGGCCAGGACGCGCAGGACGACGCGCTCGTCGCGGCCTGGGACGAGCTGCACCCGGAGGGGGCCGCCCCTGAGCACGACACCGGCGCCGACGGCGGGTCCGGGTCCGGGGCCGGTCGCCGGCGGAGGTCGCGGAGCCTCGCGGACGCCGTCGGCATGATGCCCTACGACTTCTCCCCGGCCCGGGCTCGCTGCCTGGAGCTCTCCCTCGAGCTGTCCCTGGCCGGCGCCGTGGACGAGTCGACCGCCGATGCGAAGGCCCGCGCGGGCACGTCCTCCTGACCCGTCCGTCCGTGCCGGCGCCCGCTGGCACGCGAGGGGCGCCTCCCAGATCAGCTCACAGCGTGGTCGTCAGCACCCCGCCGTCCGCCCGCAGGGCAGCCCCGTTGGTCGCCGACGCGACGGGGCTCGCGAGGTAGGTGATGAGGGACGCGATCTCCGACGGCTCCAGGAACCGCTCGAGCAGCGTGGTCGAGTTCTGGCCGATGACGGCGTCCCGGACCGCCTCGACGGGCGCTCCTTGCGCCTCCGCGATCCCCGTGACGGTCGCCTCGACCCCGTCCGACCAGGTCGGTCCGCCGAGCACGGTGTTCACCGTGACCGCCGTGCCCCGCGTCGTCTTGGCGAGGCCGTTCGCGAGCGCGATCGTGGCCGCCTTCGTGACGCCGTAGTGCACCATGTCGGCCGGCACCGAGACGCCCGACTCGCTGCTGACGAACACCACTCGCCCCCAGCCGCGCTCGAGCATGCCCGGCAGGAGCGCCCGCGACAGCCGGACCCCGCTCATGACGTTCACCTCGAAGTAGCGCTGCCACTCGGCGTCGTCGATCGTCGCGAACGGCGCCAGGCCGAACAGCCCGACGTTGGCCACGAGCACGTCGACGTCGCCGAGCCGGTCGATCAGGTCAGCGACCTGCACGGCGTCGGAGAAGTCCGCGGCGATGCCGGCGACCGGCACTCCGGGACGTTCCGCCCGCAGGCGGGCGACCGCCGCCTCCACCCGGTCCGCGCTGCGGCCGTTGAGCGCGACGTGCACGCCCTCGGCGGCGAGGGCGGAGGCGACGGCCCAGCCGATGCCGCCCGTCGAGCCGCTCACGAACGCGGTCCTGCCGTCGAGCTGCATGTCCATGTCTCTCCGTCCCAGTCCCGGAACCCGAGACGCCTATGACTTGCTTGAGCAAGTCACGATACGCACGATGACTTTCCCGAGCAAGTCAGCCCGGCTAGGCTGGCCGCATGACGCTCAGCACCGACGAGCTCGCCACGTGGGCCTCGCTCGCCACCCTGCTCGAGCGCCTGCCGACGGCGCTCGACGCGCAGCTGCAGCGCGACAGCGGCCTCACGCACTTCGAGTACGGCGTCCTCGTCGCCCTCGACACGGCGCCGGACCGGACCCTGCGGCTCAGCGTGCTCGCCGGCTACGCCGCCTGCACCCTCTCGCGGCTGTCCCGCGCGATGACCCGGCTTGAGAAGGGCGGTCTCGTGCAGCGCGCCGTCGACCCCACGGACGGCCGCTTCACGCTGGGCACGCTGACCGAGCACGGCCACGACGTGGTGCAGGCCGCGACCCCGGGGCACCGCGAGCTCGTCCGCCGACTCGTCTTCGACCTGCTGACCGACGAGGAGGCGCGGCGCCTGGGGCAGCTCACCGGCCGCCTCGTCGAGGCCAGCGGCCCCGGGCCGGCGTGGTCGCCGCCGTCGCCCCCGGCCCCGCCCGCCTGAGGGACGCGCCCCGGCTGGTGAACCGACACGAAGTGCTCCCGGGGGGGGGGCGAAAGAGAGCGATCTCGCCCGGTCCGCTCGGGCTGAGAGGCCTCGGATCGACCTCAGGAGGTGCGGGGAGGTCGATTCCAGGCCTCTCGTCAGCACAGCAGCGCGGAGAGTTCACTTGCGGCGCAGCCGGTCAGGGCACAGGCTGCGGCCATGAAGACACCGAGCGAAGATCAGGCGGTCGACCAGGTCGTCGACCGGATGAGCACGAAGTACCCGCTGATGGCCCGCAGCCACATCCAGGGCATGGTGAGCCAGGTGCACGCGGGGTTCCGCGGGAACCCCGTCCGCAGCTACGTCCCCGTCCTGGTCGAGCGCCAGGTCAAGGCGCGCCTCGCGCAGGAGGCGCTGGCCCTGGCCGCTGCCGGCTGAGGCCGGCCGCAGCCCACCGGTCCGCAACTCCCCGGGCTGCGTCCCACCGGGCAGCAGGTCACCAGGCCGTCGGGTCGTCCGCGCCCTCGGCGACGAAGATGCAGAACGGGTGCCCCGCAGGGTCGGTGAACACGTACAGCGCCTCCGCGGGGTCGGCGCTCTGGTCGTCCACGACTGTGGCGCCGAGCGAGACGGCGCGTGCCCGGTGCTCCTCGAGCTCGGCGGCGTCGGCGACCATGAAGTCGAGGTGCAGCTGCTGGGGCACCGGGCCGTCGGGCCAGGTCGCCCGCGGCAGCTCGGCCACCCGCTGGAACGCGAGCCGCACCCCGGCAGGAGTCCGGAACGCCACCCACTCGGCGCCGTCGTCGGTCCCGTCCGCGGCGGGCTCGTCGCCGGGGCGGGCTGGTTCGTCACCAGGGCGGTACGTGCCGCCGACCAGCCCGAAGTAGAAGCTCGCCAGGGCACGCGCGTCCTCGGCGTCGAGCACGGTCTGTCGCAGGTGGATGGTCATGGCGGGAGGCTACGCCTGGGTCGGCCGCGCCTCCAGGGCCCCTGGTGGGTGACCACCGACGGGCGGAGTGCCCCGTCTCCCGCCGGGGGTGCCCCACCGGAGCACCCATCCGGCCGCCCCGGCGTCGTACGGTCGATGCCATGGACAACAAGAGCGAGGTGCGGGACTTCCTCACCACGAGGCGAGCCCGTGTGACACCCGAGCAGGTCGAGCTGCCCGGCGGCCCTGGTCGGCGGGTGCCGGGCCTTCGACGGACCGAGGTGGCGATGCTCGCCGGCGTCAGCGTCGAGTACTACTCGCGACTCGAACGCGGTGACCTCGGGGGCGTCTCGGAGGCGGTGCTCGAGGCGATCGGCAGCGCTCTGCTGCTCGACGACGCCGAGCGGTCGCACCTGGGCGACCTCGCCCGGGCAGCGAACGAGTCGCCCGTCCGCAGCCGCTCGCGGCCACGCTCGCGGCCGTCGGGCATCTCCCGCGCCCTGCAGCTGGCCCTCGACTCCGTGACGGCCGGCCCGGCCTTCGTCCGGAACGGCCGGATGGACGTGCTCGGCGAGAACGCGCTCTTCCGCGCCCTCTACTCCGACCTGTACGCGCTGCCCGACCGGCCCGTCAACCTGGCCCGCTTCGTGTTCCTGCACCGCGAGCTGGCCGAGGCGTTCTACCCGTCGTGGTCGATCGCCGCCGACATCAACGTCGCCATCCTCCGCACCGAGGCGGGCCGCGACCCGCACGACAAGGCGCTGCACGACCTCGTCGGCGAGCTCTCCACGCGCAGCGACGAGTTCCGCGCCCGCTGGGGCGCGCACGAGGTCCGGCACCACGCGTCGGGCAACAAGTCGTTCCGGCACCCGGTCGTCGGCGACCTCGAGCTCGTCTACGAGGCCATGGAGCCGATGGGGCAGCAGGGGCTCAACTTCCTGATCTACAGCGCCGAGCCGGGCTCGCCGACCGAGGAGCGCCTCCGCCTCCTCGCCAGCTGGGGCGCGACCCCCGCCACCCAGGAGGTGCGGGAGACAGGGCTGGCCGGCCGGCACCCGAGGAACGACGACGCGCGACGAGAGGACACCCCCCGATGAAGTACGGACGACTCGGCACCACGGGCCTGCGCGTCAGCAGGATCGGCCTCGGCTGCATGAGCTACGGCGACCCCACGCGGGGCCTGCACACCTGGACGCTCGACGAGGAGGCGTCCGCGCCCTTCTTCCGCCAGGCGGTCGAGCTCGGCGTGACGTTCTGGGACACCGCGAACGTCTACCAGCAGGGCACCGGCGAGGAGTTCGTCGGCCGTGCCGTGCGCGAGTACTCGCGGCGCGAGGAGATCGTGCTCGCCACGAAGGTCAGCGGCAAGGTGCACGACGGGCCCGGCGGCTCGGGGCTCTCGCGCGCGGCGATCCACGAGCAGGTCGACGCGTCGCTGCGGCGCCTCGGCACCGACTACATCGACCTCTACCAGATCCACCGCTTCGACGACGAGACGCCGGTCGAGGAGACGATGGAGGCGCTGCACGACCTCGTGAAGGCAGGCAAGGTCCGGTACACGGGTGCGTCGAGCATGTTCGCGTGGCAGTTCGCGAAGCTGCAGACGGCCGCGGCCGTGCACGGCTGGACGCCGTTCGCGTCGATGCAGGACCAGTACAACCTCCTCAAGCGCGAGGAGGAGCGGGAGATGATCCCGCTCTGCGCCGACCTCGGCGTCGGGCTCGTCCCGTACTCGCCGCAGGGCAAGGGGCGGCTGACGAGGCCACGTGACGTGACGACCGACCGATCGGCCGTCGACGAGGTCGCGAAGGCGTTCGACACCGACGCCGACGGCCCGATCATCGACGCCGTCGAGCAGGTCGCTGCCGAGCACGAGGTGTCGATGGCGCAGGTCGCGGTGGCCTGGGTGCTCCGGAACCCCGTGGTCTCGGCCCCGATCGTCGGCGCGACGAAGCCGCACCACCTCGCCGACGCCGTGGCCGCGCTCGAGGTCGAGCTGACCGACGACGACGTCCGCCGCCTCGAGGAGCACTACGTGCCGCAGGCGCCCTTCTGGTGGTGACCCACGGCGCCCGACCAGCTCGGGCGGCGTCCGGGACGTCGGGCCCTTGACGGCGGGGGTGCCGGGGGAGAGGGTGTGCGCATGACCCTCTTCCTCAGCTGTCCCGTCGCGGACGTCGAGCGCGCGACCGCCTTCTACGCCGCGCTCGGCTGGGACCTGCAGGCGGGGATGTCGGGCCCCGAGTCGTCGTGCTTCGCGATCGCGCCCGACCAGAACGTCATGCTGACGAGCCGTGCGATGTACGAGAGCGTCGGCGGCGTCGAGGAGCTGATCGGCGGGCCCGACACGCCCTCGAAGGTGACGTTCTCGTTCGACCTGCCCAGCCAGGAGGCGGTCGACGAGCTGGTCGAGCGCGCCGCGGCCGCAGGCGGTCGCGTCGGCGACACCGACGACTACCCCTTCATGTACCAGCGGCAGTTCGACGACCTCGACGGCTACCACTGGTCGCCGTTCTGGATGAAGCCGGACGCCGAGGCCGAGGCCGACGCCGACTCTGACGCGACCGCTTCCGCGTAGGCGCCCACCGCCTCCTGGAGTGCACGGCCCGTTGTCTGCGGTCTGGCTGGACGCGCCTTCGTGCACGAGGTGCACTCTCGGGACATGACCGAACGAGACGACGCCTTCACCGCCCTCACCGTCCAGCGCGCCCAGGAGAACGTGGACGCCGGGGGCAAGCCCTTCGCGTGCCTCCTCGTCCGTGACGGCGAGGTCGTCGTCGAGGCGAGCAACCACGTCGCCCAGACGGGCGACCCGACCGCGCACGCCGAGATCCTCGCCATCCGCCAGGCCGCCGAGCAGGGCATCACCGACCTGCGCGGCTTCGACGCCTACGTGACGGCGTACCCCTGCCCGATGTGCCTCGGCGCGCTCTACTACGCGCAGCCCGACCGGGTCATCTACGCGGTGAGCCGCGAGGAGGAGGGCGAGCACTACGAGGACGGCAACCGGCTGATGAGCCTCGCGACCTTCTACGACGAGTACGCGAAGGCCCCCGAGGACCGCGCCCTGGCGGCCGAGCAGGGCCACGTCGAGGGCGCGACGGCGCCCTTCGCGGACTGGACCGCCCGGCACTCGTCCTGACGCCTCCTCGACGGGTGCGTCGCACGCCCCTTGACAGGCGCGACATGTAAGTGTTCACTCAGTCACATGTCTCCTACCAGCACGGGCACCGCCTCCGGCACCGCCCTCCGCTCGACCGCCGAGGCGCAGCGCGCCCGGATCACGTCGGCCGCGGTGAGGGTCTTCGCCGAGAAGGGGTACCACGCGACGCCCGTCGCGGACGTGGCCGCTGCCGCCGGGGTGTCGCCGGCCTACGTGTTCCGGCTCTTCCCGGGCAAGCTCGGGGTGTTCCTCGCGGCCGTGGAGGACACGTACTCGCGGGTGGCAGTCGCCCTCGTCGGGGCAGGCGAGGCGAGCTCGTCGACCGATCCGGCGGGCCGTCTCGACGCGATGACGGAGGCGTACGTCGCCCTCGTCGAGGACCGCGACCTGATCATGATGCAGTCGCAGGCGCAGAGCGCGAGCGCCGTCCCCGAGATCCGCGCTGCCGTGCGCGACGGCCTCCGCGACGTGGTCCGGGCGGTCGAGCGGGTCTCCGGCGCAGCCCCGGCCGACGTGCAGCGGTTCATCGCGTACGGGCAGCTGTGCCACCTGATCGTGCAGACGGACCTCTCGTCCGTCGGCGACTCCTGGGCCGCCTCGGTGACCGCGGGGATCCGGCACCGGTGACGAGCGCCTCCTGCGCCCTTCTTCTTTCCTGTCCGCAGTTGTGACTGACCAGTCAGTAATTAATCCCACCACCCACTCGAGAAGAGAGATCACGATGACCGACACCACTGCCACCACCACCCGCGTCGTCCTGCCGGGCGTCGTACCGCCCTCCGGGCTGCTGATCGAGCAGGTCGCGACACCCGAGCCGCGAGCGGGTGAGCTGCTCGTCACCGTCGAGGCGACCGGCATCTCGTTCGCGGAGCAGGCCATGCGGCGCGGGCGCTACCCCGGTCAGCCGGCGTTCCCCTTCACGCCCGGCTACGACCTGGTCGGGACGGTGTCGGCCGTGGGCCCGGGCGGCGACCGCACGCTCGTCGGCCGCCGCGTCGCCAGCCTCACCAAGACGGGCGGGTGGGCGACCCAGGCGGTCGTGCGCGAGCGCGACTCGGTCGTCGTGCCCGACGGCGTCGCCGCCGAGGACGCCGAGACCGTCACGGTCAACGGGGTGACGGCGTGGCAGATGCTGCACAGGTCGGCGCGGGTCCGGCCCGGCGGGACAGTGCTCGTCTTCGGCGCCAACGGGGGAGTGGGCGGCGTCCTCATCCAGCTCGCGCTGCACCACGGCGTGCGGGTGGTCGCGGCGGCGTCGCCTCGCCACCACGACGTGCTGCGCCGTGCCGGCGCCGAGCCCGTGGACCACGCCGATCCCGACCTCGCCGCGCGCGTCCGCGAGCTCGCCCCCGGCGGCGTCGACGCCGTGTTCGACAACATCGGCGGCGAGGTCACGCGCACCGCGTGGACGACGCTCGCGCCCGGCGGCACGCTCGTCGCCTACGCGATCGCGAGCGCGACCGGAGGCACGGGGAGCATCTGGCCGCCGTTCCTGCGGCAGCTCGTCCGGATCGGGGCCTGGAGCGTCCTCCCCAACGGCCGACGGGCGACGTTCTACGACCTGTGGAGCGGGCACTTGCGCACGCCGCGACGGTTCCGTGCCCGTCTCGAGCACGACCTGGGGCAGGTGCTCGAGCTCGTGCGCGACGGCGTCGTGGCGGCGAACGTCGCGGCCCGGTTCCCGCTGGAGGCGGTGGTCGAGGCCCTGGAGCTCGCCGAGTCCCGCACGCTCGCCGGCAAGGTCGTGCTGGTGCCGTGAGCTGCCCGGCGGCTGCCGGTCGCGGGCGGCCGGCGCTCGTCGGCTGCCGGCGGCCGGTGGCCGGCCCGGCAGTGTCGGCGGCCGGTGCTACCGTCCGGGCATGACGTGGGAGGAGCGGCCGTGACCGAGGTGATCGGCGCGGTGGGCGGCGAGCCGCGGCCCGACCACCTCCTCCCGCAGCAGGCGGCCGAGGCCGTGCACGCCGGGTTCCCCTCGCCGGCGCAGGGCTACTACAACGGGCCCGTCGACCTGAACCGGCACCTGATGCGCGACCCCACGGCGACGTTCCTCGTGCGGGTCAGCGGCGACAGCATGACGGGCGCCGGCATCTTCGACGGCGACGAGCTGGTGGTCGACCGCGGTCTCGACGCCCACGACGGCAACGTCGTCGTGGCGGTCGTCAACGCCGAGCTGACCGTCAAGCGCCTGTCGTGGCGCGACGGGCAGATGGTGCTCAGCCCCGAGAACCCGGCCTACCCCGAGATCGTGCTGTCCGAGCTCGACGAGGCGACGATCTGGGGCGTCGTGACGAGGTGCCTGCACCGTGTCTGAGCCAGGGAGGGTCGCTGAGCGCAGCATCGCGATCGTCGACGCGAACAACTTCTACGTCTCGTGCGAGCGGGTCTTCGACCCGTCCCTCGAGGGCCGGCCGGTGGTCGTCCTGTCGAACAACGACGGCTGCGTCATCGCCCGGTCGGAAGAGGCGAAGGCGCTGAACGTCGACATGGCCGCGCCCTGGCACAGCATCGCGCCGATCGCCGAGATGCAGGGCGTCGTGGCCGTCTCGAGCAACTACGAGCTCTACGGCGACATGTCGGCCCGGTCGGCCGAGGTCCTCAGCCGCTACACGAGCAGCCAAGAGGTGTACTCGATCGACGAGTCGTTCATCGAGCTGACCGGCACGCTCGACGAGACGGTCGCGCAGGCCCGCGAGATCCGCCGGGCCGTGCGCAAGCTGATCGGCCTGCCCGTCAGCATCGGCATCGCCCCCACGAAGACCCTCGCGAAACTGGCGAACCGCGGCTCGAAGCAGAACCGGGCACTGGGAGGCGTCTGTCACCTGGGCAGCTACGCCCCCGACCGGCAGACCGCGATCCTCGCCAGCGTCGACGTCGGCGACGTCTGGGGCATCGGACGCCGCACCGCGAAGAAGCTCGCGCCGCTCGGCGTCCACACCGCTGCCGACCTCCGCGACGCCGACGCGGCGCGGATCCGCGCGCGGTTCGGGGTCGTGCAGGCCCGGGTCGTGCACGAGCTGCGCGGCGTCGACTGCCTGCCCATCGAAGAGGTCCAGCCCGAGCGCGAACAGATCTACCACTCGCGGTCGTTCGCGGTGCCCGTCACCACGGTGACCGAGCTCGAGGAGGTGCTGTCGGTGTACACGCAGCGGGCCGCGGCTCGGCTGCGGAGGCAGGGCTCGCTCACGCGGATGATGCGCTGCTTCGCGGCGACCTCCCCGTTCTCCGACAGCGCCGCGCACACGAACCACTCGGTCTCGGTGGCGTTCCCCGAGCCGACCGACGACGCGGCGACCCTCGCCCGCGCGGCGATCGCCGCGCTCGGCCCGCAGCTCGAGGCCGGCAAGCGGTACGTGCGCGCCGGCGTCACGCTGATGGAGCTCACCCCGCGCGACGAGCACGCGAGCCTCGACGTGTTCGACCTCGAGGGCGCCGCGCCGCCGGCCTACGGTGCGGTCATCGACCGCATCGCGGGCAAGTTCGGCGAGGACACCCTGGGGCTCGGGGTCGCCGGGCTCCGTCACCGACGAGGCTGGTCGATGAAGCGCGACATGGTCTCGCCCCGGGCGACCACCCACTGGGACGAGCTCGCCACCGTCAGGGCGAACTGACCCGCGTCACCGGAGAGGCGGGTCAGCGGGGTGGGGCGCCGCGGGTGCGCTCAGCGGATCACCCGCGTCGCCACAGGCGGCCGACCGGGTACGGTCGCGATCATGGGGGCGACGGAGCTGGTGTGGTGGGTCCTGCGCCCGGTGCTGCGCCTCCGGCTGGCCTGGTTCCGGCATCTCGTCCGCGGCGGCACGTTCCCGCCTGCCCCGACGGCTGCTGCTGTCCAGGCGGCGGTCGAGGCTCGTGCCGACCCGTCGGCCGACCGGGTCGGCTGGCTCGGCAGCCCCGCCGCGGCCCGCTTCGGCGTGCTGCACGACGACCTCACCACCCTCGCCCGCGTGGCCGTGCTCGTCGAGGCGCACCGTGGCCGGCCCCTGGTGTGGATCGAGGCCGGGGCCTCCCTGCGCACGGTCCGCGATGCTGCGCGCGACGAGACCCCGGCACTCGCGGACGTCGACGTGACCGTCGTCGCGCTCGGATTCAGCGACGTCCTGCTGATGACCTCGACGGCGGCCTGGACGCGCGACCTCGACCGGCTCCTGGACCGTGCACGTCGGCCCGGTCAGGTGCTCAGCCCCGTGATCGTGGGCGGCGTGCCCCCGATGGACCGCTTCACCGAGACCGCGTGGATGGGCCGTGAGCTCATCCGTGCCCAGGCCGCGCGTCTGGACGCCGCGACCGAGGAGCTCGTCCGCCGTCGCGGCGACTGCGTCCTCGTGCGCTTCCCCGACCTCGACGCAGGAGCCGCGCAGGTGCGCGGCCGTCTCTGGTCGTGGTCGCGGGTGCACCAGCTCTGGGCCGCGGCCCTCGCACCCGAGCTCGCGCGCCTCCTCGACGAGGACGCCTAGCCCGCCGGTCCGCGACCGGCGGCGGGAGCCCGCCCGCCGTGCCCCTCCCTGTTCAGGACCGAGGGTCCTGGATGCGGGTGGAGAGGCACCAGTCGGCGATCAGCGACGTCGTCGTCGTGAACTCCCCGAGGCCAGGCCGGTTGAGGAACGCGTGCCGCGTCCCCGCGATGATGTGGTGGTCGACGTCGACGCCCGAGGCCGCGAGCTCCGACGCGAAGAGGTCGCCGGAGGCACGCATGTTGTCGTGCTCGGCGTTCACGACGAGGGTGCGGGGGAACAGCCCGACGTCGTGCCCGCCGGGGAAGGCGAGACGGTCGCCCAGGACCCGTCGCGAGCCGGCGTAGCCACGGTTCATCGCGTCAAGGGCCCACGGGGCGTGCGTCACGCGACGGTGGCGTCGCGACCGCTGTCGCGGATCGCGTGCCCGAGGGTGCACCCCGTGGAAGAACCCGTACGCGAAGACGGCCCCGACGGGGCGGACGCCCTCGTCGAGGGCCCGGAGCGTCGCCGCGGCCGCGAGGCACGCGCCCGCGCTGGCTCCGCCGAGCACCACGCCGTGGGGCGACCGGGCGAGCACGTCCTGGAGGGCGGCGGCCACGTCGTCGAGGGCGGCCGGGAACCGCTCGCGACCCGGGACGACGAACGACCGCGCCCAGCCCAGTCCAGGAGGCGGCGCGAGGCGGTAACCGGCCGTCGCGACCCGCAGGCCCAGGCCGGCGAGCGTCGTTGCGACCTCGTGCGCCTCGGGGATGTCGAGGCTGCCCCTGAAGAACCCGCCCCCGTGCAGCCACAGCAGCGTGGGACCGGGCGTCCGACCGTCCAGGACGCCCTGACCGGGCTCGTACCAGCGGAGCAGGGGAGGACTCGTGCGCCCTGCCTCGTGCCCCTGGTCGTGCCGAGGCTCGTGCGCCAAGAAGATCCCCTCCCTCGAGGCCGCATGGCCGCCTCCCATGCCGATCCTAGGGAGCACGACGGCCGAGGCGTGCCCGCACGGCAGGATGTCCCCATGACGGACATCGACGGCATCGACATCGCCCACGAGCTCGGCCAGGTCGAGGCGCACTGGACCCCGCGGGTCGTGGGGCAGGTCAACGACCAGTACGTGAAGGTCGCGAAGCTGCTCGGCGAGCTCGTCTGGCACGCCCACGACGCCGAGGACGAGATGTTCCTCGTCGTCTCGGGCCGCCTCCGCATCCAGCTGCCCGGCGACCAGGAGGTGGTGCTCGGCCCGGGCCAGTTCCACGTCGTGCCCCGCGGGGTGCAGCACAACCCGATCGCCGACGAGGAGGTGCAGATCGTCCTGATCGAGACGGTCACCACCGCGCACACCGGCGACGTCGTCGTCGAGGGCACCGTGCCTGTCGAGCGCCAGCTGGGTGCCTTCCGCTGACCGGAGGCGCCGCTGACCGCGCCGCGGCGGCGCGACAGGCGAGAAGGGACGCGGCAAGCGTGGGCCCGCGCCTGCCGCGTCCCTTCTCGCCTACGCCCCGGGATCGGCGGGCGGGCGGAGCCCCACGGCGGGCAGGACGACGCCGTCGATCAGGCCGAGCAGGAACGCGCGGTCGACCGGCTGCTTCATGATGATCGTGCGGTAGGCGACCATCGACGGCGAGATGAGAGCGAGGTCGTCGATCGCGATGTCGGCGGGGATCTCGCCACGGTCGATCGCCCGCTGCAGCAGCCGGCGGTTGATCTCGACCCGGGGCTGGACGATCGCCGTGTTGACGGCCGCGGCAAGCTCGGGGCTGTCGGCGAGCAGCGAGACGATGCCGGCCATGACCTTGAGCTTCTTCTCGTTGTCCTGGATCGAGTGCGGCCTGATCATGGCGACGAGGTCGCCGCGCAGGGTGCCGGTGTCGGGCAGGCCCACCGGGTCGCCCGGGCCGGGGGCGGCCTTCATGCAGGCCACGGCGTCGATGACGAGGTCGCTCTTGGACGCCCAGCGCCGGTAGACGGTGGCCTTGCCGGCCTTCGCCCGCGTCGCCACCATCTCGATGGTCATCCCGTCGTAGCCGGTCTCGGCCAGCACGTCGATCGCCGCCTGCAGGATCTCCGCGTCGCGCGAGTGGTCGCGCCTGCGGCCGAGCTTGGGGGGAGTCGTCCCCGGCTCGACGCCGGCTGCGGGCTCGACGGGAGTCTCGACCTCGACGGCTGCGTCGTCCTGCGTCATCGCTCCCTGCCTCCTTCGTCGGCTTCCCCATCCTAGGCGGACATATCCGAAACTGGGTAGTTCCGAAACTGTCGCGAACCGTATAGAGTCCCCGACATGACCCAGACCTCACCCGCCACGAGCGGCCCTCCCGCCGTGGCGTCCCGCCGCTGGTGGACCCTCACCACCGTCGCGCTGGCCCAGCTCATGGTGGTGCTCGACTCGACCGTCGTGAACATCGCCCTGCCCAGCGCGCAGGCCGACCTCGGCTTCTCGGACGGCGACCGCCAGTGGGTCGTCACCGCCTACTCCCTCGCCTTCGGCAGCCTCCTCCTGCTCGGCGGCCGCCTCTCCGACCTGATGGGCCGCAAACGCACCTTCGTGATCGGCCTCGTCGGCTTCGCGCTCGCCTCGGCCCTCGGCGGCGCCGCGGGCAGCTTCGGCACGCTCGTCGCGGCCCGGGCCCTGCAGGGCGCGTTCGGCGCGCTGCTCGCCCCGACGGCGCTCGCCGTCCTCACTACCACGTTCACGGTCCCGAAGGAGCGTGCGCGCGCCTTCGGCGTCTTCGGCGCGATCGCCGGGGCAGGAGGCGCGCTCGGGCTCCTGCTCGGAGGCGTCCTCACCGAGAACGCCGACTGGCGCTGGAACCTCTACATCAACGTCGTCATCGCGGTCGTCGCCGTCGTCGGCGCCGTGCTGTTCCTCCACACCGTGCCGCGTCAGGGCCCTCGTCCGAAGCTCGACGTGCCCGGCACGGTGCTCGTCTCGGCCGCGCTCTTCTCGCTGGTCTACGGCTTCTCGAACGCGGAGGCCGAGGGCTGGGGCTCGCCGCTCACCTGGGGGTTCCTCGCCGCCTCCGGCGTCCTGCTCGTCGCGTTCGTCGCGTGGCAGCGCCGTGCCGAGCACGCGTTGCTGCCGCTCAGCGTGGTCCTCGACCGCAACCGCGGCGCGGCCTACCTGTCGGTGACGATCGCCGGGGCCGGCATGTTCGGCATCTTCCTCTTCGTCACCTATTACCTGCAGACCTCGCTCGCCTACACGCCGATCCAGACGGGCGTCTCGTTCCTGCCGATGATCGGCATGCTGATCCTGGCGGCGCAGCTGTCGACGAACGTCTTCGTGCCGCGCTTCGGGCCGAAGGTCATGGTGCCGTTCGGCATGCTCCTCGGGGCGGCGGGCATGCTCTACCTGACCCGTCTCGGCCTCGACAGCACCTACGCCCGCGACGTGCTGCCCGCGCTGATGGTGCTCGGCTTCGGCATGGGCTCGATCATGCCCGCCTCGATCCAGACCGCCACCCTGGGCGTCGACCGAGGCCACGCAGGAGTCGCCTCCGCGATGGTCAACACGGGCCAGCAGGTGGGCGGCTCGATCGGCACCGCGCTGCTCAACACCCTCGCGGCCACGGCCACGACGGGCTACGTCGCGTCGCACCTGCCCGCCGACGCCCGCACGGCGGCGGAGGCCGCGGTTCACGGCTACGCGACCGCGTACTCGTGGGGCGCCGGCTTCTTCCTGCTCGGCGCCGTCCTCGCGGTGACGCTGTTCCGCACGAAGGCCGACACGCGAGCCCGGGCCGAGGCCGCGGCCGCCCGGGCTGCGCAGGCGGACGATGCCGGCGCCGCGGACGCCGGTGAGGGCTCGCCGGCACCCGAGCCGGTCGTCGCGCACTAGCCCTGCCGACCCGGACGCAGGGAGCCCCCGCCGACCGCCTCCGAGGCGACGTCGACGGGGGCTCTCCCGCGTCCGGCGGACCGATCCGGATAGCCTTGGCCGCATGTCACGTCGGGGTCCGTACGCGAAGGGCGTGGCCAAGCGCGAGGAGATCCTCCGCACGGCCCTCGAGGTCGTCGACCGGAACGGGATGCGGGGCACCTCGGTGCGCGAGCTCGCCGACGCCGTCGACCTGACCCAGGCGGGCCTGCTGCACCACTTCGGCAGCAAGGAGGCGCTGTTCCTCGCCATCCTCACGGTGCGTGACGACGAAGACACGGAGCGCGCTGCGGGGCTCGACGTCATCGACCAGTTCCTGCTGGTCATCCAGCGCAACGCGAGGACGCCGGGCATGGTGCAGCTCTTCACGAGCCTGGCCGCGGCCGCGACCAGCGACCCGGCGCACCCGGCGCACGCCTGGTTCGCCGAGCGCTACGTCCGCTTCCGCACCCTGCTGACCGAGAGCATGCGCGAGCGCCAGACCCGCGGCGAGGTGCCCGCCGACGTCGACGTCGAGAAGCTCGCCGCCGTGATGATGGCGGTCAGCGACGGCATGCAGCTGCAGTGGATGCTCGACCCGTCGACCGACATGTCCGCCCACGTCCGGCTCGTCTGGGAGCTCGCCCTCCGGAGCGCCCCGCGGTCGGTCTCGGGCTGAGCGTCGCCGCGGCCGCCCCGCACCGCCTTCCCCGGCGTAGGGTCGCGCACGTCGGCTCAGCGGACGACCCCGGCGCCCCGACCGGCGGCGGTGCGGACGGTCGTCGGAGGAGAGCACCGTGAAGGTCGTCATCACCGGGTCGCGCGGCAAGGTCGGACGCGCCGCCGTGCGCAGGTTCGTCGAGGCAGGGCACGACGTGCTCGGCGTCGACCTCGCCCGGCCCGTCTTCGACGCCGGGGAGGTCGTGCCGGGGAGGTACGTCATGGCCGACCTGACAGACGCGGGCTCCGCCTTCGCCGTCGTGGCCGGCGCGGACGCGGTCGTCCACGTCGCGGCCATCCCGCAGCCCACGGGGAACCCGGCGCACGTCGTCTTCCAGACGAACCTCATGTCGACCTTCAACCTGGTGGAGGCGGCCGTCCGGTTCGGCGTGCCCCGCTTCGTCAACGTGTCGAGCGAGAGCATCGTCGGCAACTTCTTCCCCGAGCGGCCGTTCCTGCCCGACTACGTCCCCGTGGACGAGGAGCACCCGCTGCGCCCGCAGGACCCGTACGCCCTCTCGAAGGCCTTCGGCGAGCAGCTGATGGACGCGGCCGTCCGGCGGTCCGACCTGCGGGCGATCTCGATCCGGCCCAGCACGGTGCACGACGAGAGCAACTGGGAGGAGAACCTCGGTCCCCAGGTGCGCGAGGCCTCGCCCGAGAGCGCCAACTTCGGCAGCTACGTCGACGCCGACGACCTCGCCGACGCGCTGCTGCTCGCCGCCGAGTCCGACCTGCCGGGTCACGAGGTCTTCTACGTCGCCGCCGCCGACAACGCGGGCGGCCACGACTTCGCCGCCACGCTGCGCCAGCACCACGGCGACGCGGTCGAGCTCCGTGAGCTCGACCGCGTCGACGCGTCGGGCATCTCGACCGCCAAGGCCGAGCGGCTGCTCGGCTGGACGGCCAAGCGTTCGTGGCGCGACCACCTCGACGCCGACGGCCGCCGCCTCACCGCGGGCTGAGGTCCGGGACGGCCCTAGGCCCCGCCGGCGTCGCCGCAGGCGCACGCGCGCGACGTCGCCGCCCACACCGCGACGGCGGCGGCCGCCGACCAGGCCTGCGGCCGGCACGACGCCGGGTACGGCACCGGCGCGGGCACGTCGGCCGCGGCGTCGCCGCCGTGCAGCTCGGGCATGCGGTAGCCGAACCACGGCGTCGCGGCGAGCAGTCCCTCGGACAGCAGCCGCGCCTCCTCGTGGTGGTGCGTCGCGGCGAGGCCGGCGACCGCGACGGCGGTGTCGTGGGTCCAGACGGTGCCGAGGTGGTAGCCGAGGGGCCAGAAGCCGGCCGCGTCCGAGCTGAGCGTGCGGAGGCCGAAGCCGCTCGCGAGCGCCGGGCCGACGAGGCGGGCGGCGACCAGCGCCTCCTCGTCGGCGTCGAGCAGTCCCGTGCCGAGCAGGTGGCCGATGTTGCTCGTGACCGTGTCGACGGCGCGCTTGTCGGCGTCGAGGGCGACGGCGGGGAACCTGCCTCGCGCGTCCGTGACCCAGAAGCGCTTGCGGAACGCCGTCCGCAGCCGGCCTGCCCAGCCGCGCCACTCGTCGGCCCCGGGTCGGCCGAACGCGTCGAGCAGATCGGCGCCGTGCACCGCCGCTTCGTGCGCGTAGGCCTGCACCTCGCACAGCGCGATCGGTCCGTCGGCGAGGCGCCCGTCGCTCCACTGGACGCTGTCGCCCGAGTCCTTCCAGCCCTGGTTCGACAGACCGTGGCCGGTCTCGTCGACGTACTCGAGCAGGCCGTCGCCGTCGCTGTCGCCGTGGTCGCGCATCCAGGAGAGCGCCGCCTCCAGGTGCGGCAGCAGGGCCCGCACCTCGTCGTCGGGGAGGCCCGCTCGCCACGCGTCGTGCAGCAGGCAGACCCACAGCGCCGTCGCGTCGACAGTGCCGTAGTACAGCGGCGCGAGGGTCACTCCCTCGCCGTGGATCTCGAGCGGTCGCTGCCGCAGCTCGTGCATGATCTTGCCGGGCTGCTCGGCGCTCGCCGCGACCTCGCGCGTGCCCTGCAGGCCCGCGAGCACGCGCAGGGTGCCGGCCGCGACGCCCAGGCCGGTGCGGAGGTCGGGGTCGAGCGGCAGCGCCAGCCGCGCAGCCCAGAGCGAGTCGCGGCCGAAGAGGGTGAAGAACCAGGGGGCGCCCGCGGCGAAGAACACGTCGTCGGGTCGGTCGGTCGTCGTCATGCGGAGCGCGGACAGGTCGCCGAGCGCCTGGTCGAGCCAGCGGGCCAGGCGGTCGTCGTGCGGCGCAGGGTCGAGGGCGCCCCAGCGCTGGTCGCCCTCGACGCCGGCCACGACCGCGCCGTCGAGCACCGTCGCGAGCTCGAGCCCGGCCGAGGCGGCTCCGCGGGCCGGCACGCGCAGTCGCCAGGTCAGCCGCAGCCAGCCGTCGGCCGTGGCCTCGACCTGCGCCGCGCCTCCTGCGTCGTCGCTGCCCGTCTCGCTTCCGTCGTCGGCCCTGCCCGTCGCGCCCCCCGAGCCGGTCGTCGTCAGCGTCGTCACGGCGTCGCCGCCCGACCAGGAGGCGCGGGCCCCCTCCACCTGCACGTCCCGCGGCGGCACGGCCGCCAGCCCCGCCTTCACCTCGTCCATCGACGACGCGTCGGGCCGGACGGCCACGGTCAGCACGACGTCGAGCTCGCGAGCCAGGCGCGACGTCACCGTGAGCGTCTCGCGGACCCCGCCGGTGCCGACCTCGCGCAGCAGCGACAGCCGCACGTCGGGGTCGGCCCCGTGGTCGTCGAGGCCGCGCAGCAGCGACTCGAACCGGATCGAGGAGGCGCCGAGCGGCACCGAGGCGATCGTCTCGACCCTGCTGCCCCCGACCTGGACCCGGTGCCCGCGCAGCACGCGGGTGTCGCCGGCCCAGACGCCGTGGATCGCAGCGCCGCCCATCGCGCCGGTCGAGTCGGACCAGGCCTGGGCGGGCGCCTTGAGCACCACGGTCTCGGCGGCGAGGAACGGCTGGAGCGGCTCGGCCGCAGGGGCCGACGTGGCCGACGCGGCGGCGTCGGCGACTGCGGCACCTGAGTCGACGGTGGTCGTGGGTCGCGACGTGGTGTCGGTCATGACGGGAGGGGTCCTTGCGCTGAGGGGCGTGCGGGGGAGGTGCTGCGGGCGTGAGCGGGACGGAGCCGGCCCCGGTGGAGGGCCGGCCCCTGCCCTCACTCCTTCACGGCCCCGTCGCTGCTGTTCATGATCTGGCGCTGGAACACGAAGAAGATCACGGCGACCGGGATGGTCATGACGACCGCGGCGGCGAGCTTCACCGGGTACTGGCTGCCCTGGCTGAGCTGCCCGGAGGCGAGCCCCGCGACGCCCTTGGTGAGGGTGGTCAGCTCCGGCGACTGGGTCGAGATGATGAAGTGCGAGAGCTCGTTCCACGACCCCTGGAACGACAGGATGATGATCGTGATCAGTGCGGGACGGGCCATCGGCAGCACGATCGACCAGAAGACCCGGAACGTGCCGGCGCCGTCGATCCGGGCCTGCTCCTCGACGCTCGGCGGGATCGACTCGAAGAAGTTCTTCATGATGAACACCCCGGCCGCGTCGACGAGCAGCGGGATGATCATGCCGGCGTACGAGTCGTAGATGCCGAGCTGGTTGATCACCAGGAACTTCGGGATCAGCAGCACCACGCTCGGCACCGCCATGACGCCGATCAGCGCGGCGAACACGACGCCCCGCCCGCGGAACCGCAGCCGGGCCAACGCGTAGCCCGCCAGTGAGTCGAAGAACACGCGGCCCGCCGTCACGAACACGGCCACGATCGCGCTGTTCGTCGCCCAGGTCGGGAAGTCGCTGTTGACGAACAGGGTCTGGAACGCCGCCGTGGTCCACGTGGCGGGCACGAGCGAGAGCGGGTCGGCCGCGGCGTCCGCGTCGGTCTTGAACGACGTCGCGACACTCACCAGGAACGGCACGATGTAGACGAGCGCCAGCGCGACCAGCGCCGCGTAGAGCACCGACGACGACACCAGCGAGGAGGCGCGGCGCGGCGGCCGAGGGCCCTTCCGCCCCGCAGCGGAGGACGACGGGGGAGGCCCGGCGGGCCGGCCGGTGCCGACCAGGTCGGTGACGGGGGCCGTGGCGGTCATCGGCGCGCCTCCTTCTCGTTCGTGGCCGTCGGTTCGTACAGCGACATCCGTCGTCGCGAGACGGGACGCTCGCGCAGCACGGCGCGCTGCACGATCGTGAGCACGACGATGATCGCGAAGAGCACGAAGGCGATGGCGGCGCCGCGGCCCCAGTCCTGCCCGGCGAAGGCCGAGGTGTACGACAGGTACGAGGGCGTCAGCGTCGTCTTGGCGGGCCCGCCCTGCGTGCCCGTGTAGATCTGGTCGAACACCTGCCAGGTGCCGATCAGGCCGAGCGTCAGCACCGTGAACAGCGTCGGCCGCAGCTGCGGCAGGGTGACGCGCCAGAAGCGCTGCCAGGCGTTCGCGCCGTCCATCATCGCCGCCTCCTGCACGTCGCCGCCGAGGTTCTGCAGCGCCGCGATGAACAGCAGCATGAAGGTGCCGCTCGTCGTGAAGACGGCCATCAGCACGAAGGCGCTCATCGCGACGGAGGGGCCGGCGAACCAGTCCCACCAGCTCACGCCGAGCAGGTCGTGGTCGGTGAGGAACGCGGGGCCGGTGACGCCGATCGCGCCCAGGGCGTTGTGGACGACGCCGCTCGGGTCCTGGAACCAGGCGGGCCCCTCGATCCCGAGCCACGAAAGCGCTCGGTTCACGGCGCCGGTCTGCGTGAAGAGGAACAGCCACACGACGGTGATGGCGACCGAGCTCGTCACGGACGGGAAGTAGAAGGCGGTGCGGAAGAAGCCCCGGCCGCGCAGCACCTGCCGGTTGACCAGCACCGCCAGGAACAGCGAGACCGCGGTCTGGATCGGCACGACGAAGACGACGTACCAGGCGTTGTTGCGCAGGGAGATGCCGAAGTCACGGGCCGCCAGCCCGCCTCCGTTGACGAGGTCGTCGTAGTTCTGCAAGCCGACGAAGCCGACGGAGGCGCTGAACGGCGAGCCGCGACCGCTCCAGTCCGAGACGCTGACCCACAGGGCCATCACCATCGGCACGAGCAGGAACAGCCCGAGGATCACGATGGTCGGGGTGACGAAGAGCCAGCCCGAGGTGGCCTCGCCCCGCGAGGCGGTGCCGGGGCGGGCCCTGCGTCCGACGCGGGGCGAGGCGGTGCTCACGGCAGGATCGCCGCGTAGTTCGACTGGAACGACTCGAGCAGGTCGGCCGGCTCGGCCGAGCTGAGGCCCTCGAGCTGCGAGTTGAAGTCGGCGATCACGTCGGCCGAGCCCTGCTGCGTCGGCACGCCGACGGCGAAGTCGGCCGAGTCGAGGAAGGCCGCGGAGTCGGGGTTGTCAGTCTTCCACTGGTCGGCGGCCGACTGGACGCTCGGCATCACGCCGAAGGCGTCGGCGAAGGCGAGCTGCTGGTCGGTGCTGACGAGCTGCTCGACGAGCTCGAGCGCGGCCTGCTGGTTGGGGCTGTCGGCGGCGATGCCCCAGCAGTTGGTGAACTGCAGGGTGCCCTGGCCGCCGGGGCCGGCGGGCATCTCGGCGACGCGGTAGTCGACGTCGGGGTAGTCGGCGTTCATCGCGCCGGCGATCCAGTTGCCCTCGACGGTCATCGCCGCCTTGCCGGTGCCGAAGGCCTCGCCGCCCCAGCCGGCGCCGAGGTCGGCCGCGAACGCGGCGTCGCCGCTCGTGATCAGGTCCTTGACGTAGGTCAGGCCCTCGACGTTCTCGTCGGAGTCGACGGTCGCCTCCGTGCCGTCCTCGTTCGTCAGCGAGCCGCCGGCCTCGGCCATGAAGGCGCCGACGCGGGCGTACTCGGCGCCGAAGGCGAGGCCGACGTGGTCGGCGGTGGTGAGCTTCGCGGCGACGTCGGACAGGCCGTCCCAGTCGGTGGGGACGTCCGCGTCGGTGAGGCCCGCCTCCTGCCACATCTGCTCGTTGATGACGAGGCCGAGGGTCGAGAAGTCCTTGGGCGCGCAGTAGAACTGGTCGTCGTAGGTGAAGCTGTCGACGAGCGTGGGGAAGAAGTCGTCGGTCTCGCTGAGCTGGTCGCCGTAGGCGAGCAGGCTGCCGTTCTCGGCGAAGCCCGCGAGGGCGTCGGTCGAGAGGTAGAAGACGTCGGCGGGCGAGCCGGAGGCGAAGCCCTGGCTGAGCTGCTGCGGCAGGTCGCTGGCGACGCTCACCTCGGCGTCGGTGCCGCTGTCGCCCGACCAGCTCGCGACGGCGTCGCGGACGGCCGCGGCCTCGGCGTCGCCGCTCGAGGCGATCAGCACGGTGAGCGAGTCGTCGCTCGAGGTGAGGGCGCCGTCGGAGCTCGCGCCGTCGCCGCCTCCCTCGCTGAAGCCGGAGCCGCACGCGGTGAGCGCGAGCCCGGTCACGGTGGCGATGGCGCCGAAGGCCATCAGGCGGCGGATGCGTCGTTGCACGGTATCTCCTCGTCGAGAACGGTCGTCCCGGTGGTCGTGTCGTTACGGGTTTGAACGATCAAAACCGGGTGGTCGCTAGAGTAGGCACCTGCTCGCGCGGCTGTCAATCGAGGTCGCGGCGGGGTGCGCTCCGCGGACGACGCGGAGCTGCGACGCGGGGCTGATCGATGACGACGAGCGAGACGAGGTGTGCCGTGCCGAGTGTCGAGTCGCCGCGCCTGCCCACGGTCGTGGACGTCGCCAAGGAGGCGGGCGTCTCGCGCCAGACCGTCTCCAACGTGCTGAACACCCCCGACATCGTCGCTCCCGCCACTCGCTCCCGGGTCGAGCAGGCGATCGCCTCGCTCGCCTACCGCCCCCACGCCTCGGCGCGGCGGCTGCGCACCCGCAAGAGCTCGACGATCGGGGTGCGCCTCGACCCGGTCGCGAACGGCATCTCGGGGGCGGTGCTCGACCGGTTCCTGCACGCCCTGACCGAGCGGGCCGACGAGCACGGCCTGCGCGTGCTGCTCTTCACGGCGAAGGACCCCCTCGACGAGGTCGCCCAGTTCCGCCGCCTCCTCGACGGAGCCGACGTCGACTCGTTCGTGCTCACGTCGACCTCGTACGACGACCCCCGCACCGACTGGCTGCTGCGCGCCGAGGCCGACTTCGTGTCGTTCGGACGGCCGTGGGGCAGCGACGTGGCCGACCCGGCCCGGCGCTGGGTCGACGTCGACGGGCACCACGGGGTCGCCGAGGCGACCCGCGCCCTGCTCGACGGGGGAGCCCGCCGCGTCGTGTTCCTCGGCTGGCCGTCCACCTCGGGCATCGGCACCGAGCGACGGCAGGGCTGGCGCGACACAATGCTCGCCCACGGCGGGCTCGACCCCGCGGAGCTCGACGAGGTCGACCTGACCGTCGACGACCAGGTCTCGCTCGCCTCCGACCGGATCCGCCAGCTCGCGGCAGACCTCGCCGAGACCGGCCGCACGATCGACGCGGTCGTCTGTGCCAGCGACTCGCTCGCCCTCGGCGCCTTCATGGTGCTCGGCCGCTCCGTGCCCGTGGTCGGCTACGACGACACCCCCGTCGCCGCGGCGCTCGGCCTCTCGAGCGTGCACCAGCCCGTCGAGGAGGTGGCCCACGCCACCCTGGACCTGCTGCTGCACCAGGGCCCCGCGGCCCGCGTCGCCTCGCCCGGGTCGGCCGCCGACCCGCGGCACCGCCTGCTCGCCCCGCGCCTCGTGCTCCGCTAGCTCGCCGCCCCCTCCCGCCCGCCCTCGCCCCTCCTCATTCAGGAAGATGTGTCCTGATCCGCGAAACTCAGGTCCGGATCGTCCTGATCCGTGCACTGTTCAGGACGCGCGGGCCGAGCCTTCCTGGATGCGTCGTGCCTGCCCCTGGACGAGACACCCGCGACGTGCCAGGGTCGGCACATGATCTGGTGGATGGCACCGCTCGCCGCGGCGGCGGGCTTCGTGGGGCTGTGCCTCGTGCTGCGCGACGAGCAACGGCAGCGGCGTACGACGCGTGCAGCGCGGACGGGCGAGCCCCTGCAGGAGGCGCGGCAGGGGCCGACGACCGCGGTCCGGCCCCCGAGCGGCCAGGCCGGGCAGGGAGCGTCGTGACGGCCCCCGTGGGTCGGGGCCGCCGCCTCCTGCGCGTGCTCGGCGCTGTCGGGGGAGTGCTGCTGGTCGGCGTGCAGACGGCTCTCTCGGCCGTGGCCGTGCTGGGCAGCGACGGCGCGCAGAAGCCGCACCCCGGCCCGGTTCCCGGCCCCGACCAGCGCCCCGAGTACCGGCCCTGAGGCCCGGCCCCACATGCGCACCAGGGCGACACTGCTCGCGACCACGCTGGCGATCGCCGTGCTCGGGACGACCGCGGGCTGCTCGTTCGGCTGGGGCCCGTCGGTCTTCGAGGACGAGCAGGTGGCGGCCGACGCTCTGCCCGACGGCCAGGAGGCGGTCGACACGCTCGCGCCGGAGTCGTCGCGCCTGCTGGGAGACGCCGAGGGCAGCCGCTGGTGGGCAGCCCGCAACGGGGCCGGCGAGTTCTGCCTCGTGAAGGCGGTCGTCCGCACCGGCGGCGCGCTCGACGACGTCTTCTCGGGCTGCGGCGGCGACGAGGGCGGCGGCATGTCGGTCGAGGACGGCGACGGCGTGCGCGGCACGTGGTCCGCGGTCGCCGACCCGGAGGTCCCGGCCGGCTCCACCCTGCTCCGCGAGCACCTGATCGTCACTCCCGCGCCGTGACCGGGCTGGTCTTCCTCGGCGGCGGAGGCTCCGAGGCCGCCGAGGCCGCGTTGTGGGCCGAGGCGTTCCCGGCTGGTTCGCGGGTCGTGATCTGGCCGTTCGCCCACCGCGCCGCCGACGATCGTCGAGCGGCCGGCGCGTGGGCGACCGAGGCGCTGCTCGCGATCGGCGTGGAGGACGTGGACGTCTGGGTCACGACCGAGCCAGCCCTCGACCGGCGCCTGCTCGACCAGCTCGGCGTCCGCAGGCGACGTGACCTCGACGGCGTGGACGTCGTGGCCGTCCCCGGGGGCAACACGTTCGACCTGCTCCAGGCGCTGCGGGAGGCGGGCCTCCTCGACCTGCTGCACGCGCACCTCCTCAGGGGCGGGTCTCTCTACGGCGGCAGCGCCGGTGCCGTGCTCGCGGGGGCCGACGTCGACCTCGCCCGCGCCGCCGACCCCGACGACGTGGGCACGACCGACACGCGGGGCCTCGACCTCGTGCACGGCCACGACGTGCTGCCCCACTGGACCGACGACCAGGAGGCGGCGGCCCGGCGGCACTCCCGCGCGTCCCGCCGCTCCGTGCTCGCGATCCCGGAGCGCGGCGGGGTCGTCGTCGCCCCCGACGGCACGGCCCGGTCGGTCGGCCCGGACGACGTCCAGGTGATCACCGCCGAGCGCACCGTCCGGCGTGCCGTCGGCGAGGAGTGGTCGCTGCGCTGACGCGACCGTCGCTGCAGGGCCGCGCACGTCCGCACCCGCGGGACCCGCGCAGACCCGCCCTCGCGCCGACGGGTGTGCGCGGGTCCGAGGGGTGCGGAGGCGCCCGCGGCCCGGTGCACGGCCTGCATGCACAGTCGAGGAGGCAGTCCTAGGCTGACGGGACGAGCCCGGCACGCAGACGTCCGGGCGGCCGTCGCGGAGCAGGGCTCCCCGGCGGCGACGACCACGAGGGGGACACCGTGACCGATCCGCAGCGAGACGACCGACTCCTCGGGGGCGCGACGGGCGCCTCCTCGTCACGACCGGCGGCGCCGACGTCGGCCCCGCCGGCCGGCCCGACGGCCGCACCGGTCACGAAGCAGGCCGAGCCCCGACCGCCCGTGACAGGGCAGCAGATCGGCGCGACCCCGTACGTGGCCGCCCTCGCGCTCTCGCCGATCGTCACGCTCGTCGTGGCCGCGGTCGAGATCCGGCGGTCGGTCGAGCTCCTCGCGCCGGGCAGCACCGGCGTGCAGCAGGGCGACTACACGCTCGCGATGGTCATCAGCCTCGTCGTCGGCGTCGGGCTGGTCGTGCTCTCCTGGCTCGACCGGCGCACGCTCCGGGCACGAGGCGTCGAGCGGCCGTTCCACTGGGCCTGGTCGATCCTCAGCGTGCTCATCTACCTGATCGGCCGCAGCGTCGTGCTGCGACGCCGCGTGGGAGGGAGCGCCGCACCGCTCTGGCTGTTCCTCGGGCTCTCGGTGCTCGGCGGAGCGATCGCGATCATCATCGGCATCTCGTCGGGAGTCGCCACCATGGACCGACCGCCGGTCAGCTTCTAGACACGGAACACCCCTGATCGTGCACCACACCCTCGAATTCGAGGGTGTGATGCACGATCAGGGGTGTCGTGTGAGCTGAGCGCTAGCGGCCTCAGCGCGCGAGGAACTCCAGCACCACGCGGTTGAACTCGTCCGCGTCGCTGACGTTCGCGCCGTGCGGGGCACCGGCGATGACGTGCAGCTCCGAGCCGGCGATCGCGGCGTGCGTGCGCGCCCCCGAGCCCTCGTAGGGCACGGTGGCGTCGCCGTCGCCGTGGATGACCAGCGTCGGCACGGTGACCTTCGTCAGGTCCTCGCGGAAGTCGGTCGTCGCGAACGAGGCCATCGCCGCGAGGGCCGCGCCCTTGTCGGCCTGCTTCGCGAGGCGCAGCGCGTCCTGGCGGTCCGCCTCTGACACCTTGAGCACGCCGTCGACCGAGAAGAAGCCGGTGGTGAAGTCGTCGTAGAACGCGTCCTCGTCCTTGGTGAGGCCGGCGGTCATCTCGGCAGCCGCCTCCTTGGTGAGGGGGCCGTCGGGGTTGTCGTCGGTCTTCATCAGGTACGGGGGCACGGCCGACGCGAAGACGACGCTGTGCAGGCGCTCGGTGCCGTACTTGCTGACGTAGCGCGCGACCTCGCCGCCGCCCATCGAGAAGCCGACGAGCGTCACGTCGTCGAGGTCGAGCTCGGTGAGGACGGTGTGCAGGTCCTCGGCGAGGTGGTCGTAGTCGTAGCCGGTCTTCGGCTTGTCGCTGCGCCCGAAGCCGCGGCGGTCGTACGTGACGACGCGGTAGCCGGCCTCGACGAACGCGGGGACCTGCTTGCTCCACGACTCGCCCGAGAGGGGCCAGCCGTGGATGAGGACGACCGTGCGTCCGCTGCCGCCGAAGTCGTCGACGTGGAGGTTCGTGTCCTTGAAGAGCCCGTGGTGGGCGGTGATCTCGGTCATGGTTCCTGCCTTCCTCGGTCGCATCTGCGGCCTGTCCTCTCGTTCGTACCCGCGCCTCCTGGCGGTTTGCCCGAGGGGCCGTCCCCCTGGTTCGCGTCGCGGACAGGAGGACGGCCACCCGGCGCTGCCGACCGGCTCAGGCCGCGGTGCGGGCGCCGCCGACCGGCTCAGGCCGCCGAGTACGCCCCGCCGGCGATGTCGTCGAGCAGCGTCGGCCCCGACTGCGACCAGCCGAGGAGGCGCCGCGTCGCCTCGGACGACGCCGGCATGTCCTGGCCGAAGAAGCCACCGATCCAGCCGAAGTGCGCACCTGCGTCGGCAGGTGCCACCGACGTCGACGGCAGGCCGAGCGCCTCGCCGAGGGCCTCGGCGATCGCGCGGGTCGAGACGCCCTCCTCGGCGGCGGCGTGCAGCACGAGGCCGGGCGTGGCCGCGACGAGGGCGTCCGCGACGAGACGGCCGGCGTCCGAGCGGTGCACGGCGGGCCAGCGGGCCGAGCCGTCGCCGATCCAGGCCGAGACGCCCTTCTCCCGGGCCACGGCCGCGATCAGCGCGACGAAGCCCTGGTCGCCGGCGCCGTGCACGGTCGGGGCGAAGCGCAGGCTGACGGTGCGGACGCCGCGGTCGGCGAACTCGAGGGCGAGCGCCTCGGTGCCGCCGCGGGGAGCGTCCGGGCCGCTGTGCGGCGTGCGGTCGGCCTCGGTCGAGAGCCGGCCGCTCGCGAGCCCGGCGAGGCCGCTGGCGAGGAGGAGCGGCCGGTCCGATCCCTCGAGCTCGCCCAGCATCGTCTCGACGGCCCCGCGTTCCGCCCGGTTCGACGCGGCCAGGTCCGACCAGTCGTGCTTGTTCGCGAGGTGCACGACGGCGTCGGCCTCGGCGGCTCCCGCTCGGAGGCCGTCGAGGTCGTCGAGGTCGCCGCGCCTGGCGACGGCGCCGCGACGCTCGAGTGCGGCGGCGGACGAGTCGGAGCGGGCGAGCCCGACGACCTCGTGGCCGTCGGCGAGCAGCTCGTCGACGGCGGCCGACCCGATCCAGCCGGATGCTCCGGTGACGAAGACGCGCATGGTGTTCTCCTTCTCTGCTGACAGGGCCGCAGGAGGAGCGGCACCAGTGATGTCAGTGGCTGACGTAGCCATGTCGAGACCGTACACCTGATGTCAGCCGCTGTCATCCCCGGCCCGGCGACGCTAGGCTCGGACCATGGCTCGATGGGAACCCGGCACTCGGGAGCGGCTGCAGGCGGCCGCCCTCGACCTCTTCGTGAGCCAGGGCTTCGACGAGACCACCGCCTCCGGCATCGCGTCGTCCGCCGGCGTGACCGAGCGCACCTTCTTCCGGCACTTCTCGGACAAGCGCGAGGTGCTCTTCGAGGGGCAGCACCTGCTCGCCGACCGCTTCACGGCGGGCGTCGACGACGCCCCCGAGGGCGCCGGCCCGGCCGAGCTGGTCGCCGCAGCGCTGCGGGGAGCGAGCGGGTTCTTCCCCGACGACCGTCGCGCGTGGTCACGTCGCCGCCAGACGGTGATCGACGCGCATCCTGCCCTGCAGGAGCGTGAGCTGCTGAAGCTCGCCGGCCTCGCGCGCGACGTCGCCGCGGTGCTCGCCTCGCGAGGCGTGCCCGAGCCGGCGGCGTCCCTCGCCGGGCAGGCCTGCCTGGCCGTGTTCGGCGTCGCGTTCGGTCTCTGGATCGCGGAGGGCGAGACGCGGTCGTTCGCCGAGCTCGCGTCGCTCGTGCACGGCGAGCTCGGACGCGTGGCCGCCGCGCCCGTCCGCTGACCTGCCGGAACCGAACCGCTGGCGAGCCGGACCCCCGTGGGTCAGTGCGCCGCAGCGTGCGGGTATCTTCTGCAAATGCCGACCTAGGCGCCCGCAATAGGTGCTTTTCCCGCTGTTGCAGGTCACGGAGGCGGCCGCTGGTCGGCATTTGCGGGGCAGCGCTCCCGCCGCCGAGGGCAGCGCCGCGCTGAGCGTCAGCCGTGCGGATGCGGCAGCGGGCGCCGGCGCCCCGCGAGCACGCCCGACAGCGCGAGCACGACGAGCCCGACGGCGGGGATGAGCAGCAGCCCGACCCGCAGCGAGCTCGCGTCGGCGACGGCGCCGATCAACGGCGGCGCCGCGAGGAACCCGAGCCGCATCAGCCAGCTGACGAGCGTGAGTCCCGTGCCCGGCCGGAACCCCGGCAGCATGTCCGCCGCGTGCATCGCGGCGGGGATCAACGTCGCGACGCCGAACCCGGCCAGGGCGAATCCGAGGATGGTCGTGCCGATCGACGGGAACGCCAGGGCCTGCCCCATCCCGACAAAGACCAGCGCCCCGCCGACCCGGGCGACCGCGCGCTGGCCGAAGCGGTCGACGAGCCTGTCGCCGAGGATCCGCCCGACGAACTGGGCGCCCTGCAGCGCGACGAAGCCGAGCGCGGCGACGGTCACGCCGGCGCCGAGCGAGCCCGAGAGGTAGAGGGCGGCCCAGGTGTTGCCGGCGTCCTCGACGACCGTGCCGGAGGCGGCGATCAGCACGAGCGCGACCAGCACACCCCAGGTGCCGAGCTTCACGGCCGAGCGGCGCACGCGTGCACCGGCGTCGGAGCCGGCACCCGCCACGGGCACCGGGGCGGACGTCGACGACGACGCGACCCCCTCGGTCGGCGTGGCGGGCGCCTCCTCGAGCTCGGAGGCGGGCTCCGGCCCCCGGAGCATCAGCCGGTACGAGACGACCGCGACCACGCCGAAGACGACGCCCGAGATCGCGAGGTGCACGCCGATCGGCACGCCGAGCCCGGCGGCCGCACCGCCCATCAGGCCGCCGGCGACGGCGCCGACGCTCCAGATGGCGTGGAACGAGTTGAGGATGGAGCGCCCGTAGCGCCGCTGCACCCGCAGGCCGTGCGAGTTCTGGGCGACGTCGACGATCGCGTCGAGCGCCCCGGCCACGAAGAGCGCGGCGGCGAACAGGGCGCCGACGGGGGAGAGGCCGGCCAGCAGCACCACGACGGCGGTCACCACCGTGCCGACGACGGCGACGCGCGACGACCGGAAGCGGCGGATCAGCCAGCTCGCCGCGAGCCCGGCGACGATCGCGCCGACCGGGCCGGCCGCGACGGCGAGGCCGAAGGAGGCGTTCGACAGGTCGAGCGCCTCCTTGATCGCCGGGTAGCGCGGCAGCAGGTTCGAGAACAGCGCTCCGTTCGTGAGGAACAGCAGCGCGACGGCCAGCCGCGCCCGTCGGGTCTCGTGGTCGGGCGCGGCGGGCGTGCCGGGTCGGGGGGACGTCGTCGACATCGTCGGGTCTCTCGTGTCTGTCTGGGCGAGGGAGGCGCGGCCCGGGGAGGGGCCGACCACGGCGCTGCTGATGACGGCGACCGTCGATCGAATCGATTCGATCTCTCGACGATGCTAGCGGGACCGAGCGCCGGGAGGCAACGCCACGCGCACCGACGACCCGCGCGAGCGCCTCCTCAGCCAGCCGGTCCGAGCAGCACCGCGAGCATCGTCGCGGCCGAGCCGACCAGGAAGCTGAAGGTGCCGAGCTGCATGGTCCGTGTCTTGTTGCGGTCGGCGACGGGCACGCTCACCTCGAGGATCGGGCAGCCCGACCAGCCGATCAGGCCGAGGCTGAGCGCGACGACGGAGGCGCCGATCCAGAAGAGCGTCTCGACCGGCGTCGAGAGCACGTCGGGCCGCCAGCCCGACACGAGCACGGCGCCGAGGGCGAGCGCGACCGCGACGACAGCGGCCGCGAACCACAGCGTGCCGGTCCACATGATGCGCGTGAGGTTCTCGACCGGGCCCATCAGGTCGCGGCCGTCCGGCTGCGGGGCGTGCGAGGCGTCGTCGACGGTTCCCGTCCGTCCGCGTCCGGGTCGTGCGGCGGTGTCTGGGGTGCTCTGGTAGTCGGTCACCCTGCCACGTTGCCACCACTCGACCCCGGCCGCCCGCCGATGTCCGGTCCGTGCGTCGTCGTCCCCGCACACCCGAGGCTCGTCCCGGCGCGCCCCGGGCCCTCAGCTCCGCAGCGTGACGCTCGGGTGCTCGCCGAACCGCTCGTGGTACGACGCCGAGAAGCGTCCGAGGTGGCTGAACCCCCAGCGGCGCGCAACGCCCCCGACCGTGGCGGTCTCGGGCGTCGCGACGGAGAGGTCGGCGTGCACCCGGTCGAGCCGGATCTGGCGCAGCAGCACGGTCGGGCTGACGTCGAGGGCCCGCTGCAGGGCCACCTGCAGCCCCCGCACGCTGAGGTCGGCGGCCCGGGCGACGTCGGCCACGCCGATCGGCTCGTGGGCGTGCGCGTGCAGGTACTCGACGGCGAGGGCGAGTCGTCGGGCACCCGGCGCGACGGGCGCGCCCAGGGCGAGCGCCACGGCCGAGGCCTGCCCGGCCTCGTGCGGGAACGTCTCGAGCACCGCCAGCGCGAGCCGCCGGTCGGCCTCAGCCCGCAGCAGGGGAGGCGCGGCGAGGTCGAGCAGCACCGGGGTCGTCTCCGAGAGCACGGCCCGCCAGCGCCGCAGCGCCGCCTCCCCGACGGGCGCGGCGTGGAAGAAGGTGACGGGCCCGGACGTCACGTCCCCGCGCTCCGTGGCCAGCCGCTCGAGGTGCGCCGCGCTGACGTGCACGAGCCGCTGGCGGTAGTCGGCGAAGTCGAACGAGTACGCCCGGGTCGGTGCGATCCGGGGCACGAGCGGCCGCAGCTCGACCTCGTCGCGTCCGACGTCGACCGTGCCGCGCCCCTCGACGAGCCACGACACGACGTACTCGGGCGCGACGTCGGCCGTGCCGCGGGCCGACCCGTGGAACTCGGAGGTGCGGAGCGACACGTCGCCGTCGCCCACCGCCGCGTAGCGGTACTCGAACGGACGGTCGAGCTGGTCGAGCCGGAAGCCCTGGCCCGGGTACTGGGCCTGGTAGAGGTCGCGGGCGGCGTCGAGGTCGTCGCCGTGCACGGCACCGCGGAACGGCGGCGGTGTCGCCCCGGTGCCGACCTCTTCGTCCATCGTCGACATCCTCACACGCAGGAGGCGCCGGTCGCGTCTGCGACGCCCTGACCGGACAGCCGCCTCCCTGCCCCCTACTGTGCAGGGACCATGCCGCACGCCCCTGCCGCGCCTCCTCGGCCGCCCCGCCCGACGCTTCGTCGGACGCTGCGCCACGGCGTCTGGTGGCTGCAGGACTACGCCTTCGCCGCCTGGTGGCAGCTGCGCGCCGTGCTCTCGCCGCGCGGCGCCGACGACTACCTCTCGGGCGACGGGCGACCCGTGCTCGTGCTGCCGGGCATCTGGGAGACCTGGGCGTTCCTCCGTCCGCTGATCGAGCGGGTGCACGACGAGGGCCACCCGGTGCACGTGATCGCGTCGCTCGGGCGGAACGGCCGACCCGTGGAGGCGACCGCCCGCGACGTCGCCGCCTACGTGCTCGAGCGCGACCTGCACGACGTCGTGGTCGTCGCGCACAGCAAGGGCGGGCTGGTCGGCAAGTACCTGATGGCCCTGCTCGACGACACCCGTCGGGTCGACGTGATGGTCGCCGTCTGCACGCCCTTCAGCGGCTCCCGGTACGCGGCCTGGCTGGTGCTGCCGAGCCTGCGGGCCTTCTCGCCCCGCGACGCGACGACCGTGATGCTGTCGCGCGACCAGGCCGTCAACGAGCGCATCACGTCGATCTACGGCGAGTTCGACCCGCACATCCCCGAGAGCAGCGTGCTGGTCGGCGCCGACAACGTGCTGCTGCCGACCGGAGGGCACTTCCGGGTGCTGGCGCACCCGCGCACCGTCGCCACGGTGCTCGCGGTCGCGGGTCGGCCCGCTCACGACGCGGACCGGTCAGCCGCGATCTGAGAGGATGGGGCACCGTCACCTCGACCAGGCAGGAGCCTCCCATGGCCGAATTCTTCATCGGACTCGTCAGCGCGATCACCCTCGTCGGCCTGGTGCTGACCGTCGCGGCCTTCGTGGCCCTCTCGACGTCGAAGTAGTCCCGTCGCGGCGCGAGTCCCGCAGGCCCCGACGGGTGCCGGGCGGGCGGTGCGTGGCTAGAGTCGTCGCATGAGAGCGCTGCAGGCCACCATCATCTCCGAGCTCGCCGTCCGCCCCGACATCGACCCGGCTGCCGAGGTCGAGCGCCGCGTCGCCTTCCTCCGCGACTACCTCGAGACGACCGGGGCCGGCGGCTTCGTGCTCGCCGTCAGCGGCGGCCAGGACAGCACGCTCGCCGGGCGGCTCTGCCAGCTCGCCGTCGAGGGCGTGCGCCGCGACGGCGGCACGGCCGAGCTCGTCACCGTGCGGATGCCCTACAAGGTGCAGGCCGACGAGGACGACGCCCAGCTCGCCCTGCAGTTCATCGACGGCGCTGAGGGCCTCGTCGTCAACATCCAGCACGGCGTCGACGGCACGGCGCAGGACGTCGCCGAGGCGACCGGCGCCCCGCTCAGCGACTTCGCGAAGGGCAACGTCAAGGCGCGAACCCGCATGGTGGCGCAGTACGCGATCGCGAGCGAGCGCGGCCTGCTCGTCGTCGGCACCGACCACGCCGCCGAGGCGCTGACCGGCTTCTTCACCAAGTACGGCGACGGCGGCGTGGACCTCGTGCCGCTCGCCGGCCTGAGCAAGCGCCAGGGCAAGGCGCTGCTCGCCCACCTCGGGGCCCCGGCACGTCTGTACGAGAAGGCGCCGACCGCCGACCTGCTCGACGAGACCCCCGGCCAGACCGACGAGGCCAACCTCGGCCTCACCTACGCCGACATCGACGAGTACCTCGAGGGCGGCGACGTCGACGACGCGATCGCCGAGCTGATCGAGGCCCGCTACCTCGCGACCGAGCACAAGCGCCGCGTGCCGGCGAGCCCGGTCGACGAGTGGTGGCGCGCCTGACACGCGCCCCCCTGTCGGTCGTCCGGTGTTGACTGCGAGCCATGATCATCGTGACCGGACACCTGCTCGTCGACCCTGAGCTGCGCGACGACTACCTCGCCTCCTGCGTGAGCCTCGTCGAGGCCGGTCGCGACGCGCCCGGCTGCCTCGACTTCGCGCTGTCGCCCGACATCGTCGACGCCGGCCGCATCAACGTCGCCGAGCGCTGGGTGTCGCAGAACGCCCTCGACGACTTCCGCGGCTCCGGGCCGACCGACGAGCAGGAGGCGGAGATCCGGCACAGCGACGTGCACGACTACCAGCTCACCGGCCCCGAGGAGCCGTCGCTGTCCGAGTCGGGCGACCTCGTCTGAGCCGGGCTAGTCGATCCCGTCGATCCCGCCGAGGCGCTCGAGCACGCCGGTGAGGATGGTGCCGGCAGGGTCGGGCAGCACGTGGTGGTTCAGGTAGATGCCCTCGAGCCAGGGCAGGACCTCGTCGGCAGGCATGCCGACGGCGGCCCAGTCGACGCCGGGCAGGGCCCGGGTGACGGTCTGCTCGGTGCCCGGGGTCAGCCACGCCTCGGCGATCGGCTGGTCGGGCGTGCGGTGCTCGTCGGCGGCCCAGAGCAGGGCGATCGGGTGCTCGCGGACGTCGTCCGGCGCCTCGTCGACGTGGTCGTGCTCGACGTGCCCGGCGCCGAGCCAGGGCAGGGTGAGCAGCTCGCCCTCGATGTCGACCTCGACCAGGTCGAGGTGCGTCGGCTCCTCGACCTCGCACACCCAGAGGTCGAGACCGGCGTCGTGCCAGGCCGCGGCGTCGTCGACGTCGTCGATCAGGTCGGGCATCAGCGCCTGCAGGTCGGTCAGCAGGGCGGTGGCCCACGCGACGACCTGGGCGGTGTCGCCGGGGCCCCACGGGCTGGTGTCGGTGTCGTCGCCCGCCGCGTCGTGGAAGTGGTGCTCGGCTCCGCCGTCGACGGCGTCGAGGTGCACCTGGCCCGTGCCGAACCCGACGTACAGGCTGCTGAGCTCGGTCTCGTCGTCCCACTCGCCGAAGAGGTTGGGCTTGCCGAGCGAGGTGGGCAGCGGCAGCGTCGCCGCGTGGCGCGTGCCCAGCGCGAACACGGCACGGAAGCGCCTGGTCGGCAGCCGGAGGCTCATGTCAGTCACAGGGTGTCTCCGATCGGTCGGCTCCCAGCGTACGGGCTGAGGCCGCACCCCACTGCCCTGGTGCCGAGTGGTCGCGAACGGTCGCTCAGCGGGCCCGCCGGAGCAGGAGTCGACCCCTCGTCCACGAGGGCGACCTGCAGCCTCTGCAGGTTCACAGCATCGTCGCGGCGTCGCTCCCTACCATCACCGCATGGACGACCCTCCCTCTCACATGCCGACGCCCTTCCGCGCCCTGACACCGCACGGTGTCTCTGACGAGCGGGGAGGGGCTCAGTGAACGAGTGGGCCATGCTCGCCGTCGGTCTGGTCCTGACCGTCGGCACCGGCTTCTTCGTGGCGTCCGAGTTCTCGCTCGTGAACCTCGACCGGAACGACCTCGAGGCCCGCCAGGCCCGGGGCGAGAAGCGCCTCGCGCCGACGATCAAGGCGCTGCGCATCACCTCGACCCACCTCTCGGGAGCGCAGCTCGGCATCACGCTGACCACGCTGCTCACCGGCTACACCTTCGAGCCCGCGATCAGCTCGCTGCTCGCCTCGCCGCTCGGCGACCTCGGCGTGCCCGAGGCCGTCATCCCGGGCATCGGCGCCGTGGTCGGCATCGTGATCGCGACCCTGTTCTCCATGGTGGTCGGCGAGCTCGTCCCCAAGAACTTCGCGCTCGCCCTGCCGCTCGCGACGGCCAAGTTCGTCGTGCCGTTCATGGCGACCTTCACGACCGTCTTCAAGCCGGTCATCCTGCTCTTCAACAACACGGCGAACGCGGCCATCCGCAGGATGGGCATCGAGCCGAAGGAGGAGCTGTCCGGCTCCCGGTCCGCCGAGGAGCTCAGCTCGCTGGTGCGGCGCTCGGCGCTCGAGGGCATGCTGGACGACGACCACGCGACCCTCCTGGGCCGCACCCTCCGGTTCTCCGAGCACGCGGCCGTCGACGTCATGACCCCCCGGGTGCGCATGACCACCGTGCGCTCCACCGACACCGCCGCCGACGTCGTCGAGACGGCGCTCGCGAGCGGCTTCTCGCGCTTCCCGGTGATCGGCGACGACAGCGACGACATCGTCGGCGTCGTGCACGTCAAGCAGGCCTTCGCCCTGCCCGCCGAGGAGCGGGCGTCCGTCCCGGTCGCCGGCCTCGTCTCGGACGCGCGCTTCGTGCCCGAGTCGATGGGCGTCGACACGCTGCTCGGCCTGCTGCGTCGCGAGGGCTTCCAGATCGCCGTCGTCGCCGACGAGTTCGGCGGCACGGCCGGGCTCGTCACGCTGGAGGACCTGGTGGAGGAGCTCGTCGGCGAGCTCGAGGACGAGCACGACCGCGCCAAGGCCGGCATCGTGCGGTCGTCGGGCACCGTCGTCTTCGACGCCGCCCTCCGTCCTGACGAGCTCTGGGACCGCGCCACGGTGCGGGTGCCCGACGACGGCGACTACGAGACCGTCGGCGGCTTCGTCACCGAGCAGCTCGACCGGCTGCCCGAGGTGGGCGACGAGGTCGAGCTCGAGGGCGGCACGCTGCGCGTCGAGCGGGTGGTCGGGCAGCGGCTCGAGCGCCTGCGGTTCGTGCCCTCGCCGGCCGAGCTGCCGACCGCCTCCGGCGCCCCAGCGGGCACGACGGACACGGCGCACGCCGTCGAGCCTGCCCCCACCGACCACGACCGGGTCGTCGCCGGACTGCGAGAGGACCTGAAGCGATGAACGAGTACCTGCCCGGTATCATCTGGTTGTTCGTGCTGCTGATCGTCAACGGCTTCTTCGTCGGCGCCGAGTTCGCCGTCATCTCCGCCCGCCGCTCGCAGATCGAGCCGCGCGCCGAGGCCGGCAGCAAAGCGGCGAAGAAGACCCTGTGGGCGATGGAGCACGCCACGCTGATGCTGGCCACGAGCCAGCTCGGCATCACCGTCTGCTCGCTCGTCATCCTCAACGTCTCCGAGCCGGCGATCCACCACCTGCTCGAGATCCCGCTGGCCGCGACGCCCCTGACGCCCGAGGCCATCGGCGTCGTCGCGTTCGTCATCGCGCTGGTGCTCGTGACGTTCCTGCACGTCGTGGTGGGCGAGATGATCCCCAAGAACCTGTCGTTCTCGGTGCCTGACAGGGCGGCGCTGCTGCTCGCGCCGCCGCTGGTGTTCGTGGCGACCGTGTTCAAGCCCGTGATCTGGTCGCTGAACGGCGTCGCCAACGCGGTGCTGCGCCTGTTCCGGGTCGAGCCGAAGGACGAGGCGACGAGCACCTACACGCTCGACGAGGTCGCGACGATCGTGCAGCAGTCGACCCGCGAGGGCGTGCTGTCCGACGCGTCGGGCACGTTGTCGGCGGCCTTCGAGTTCACGACCCGCAAGGTGCGCGACGTCGAGGTCCCCGTGGCCGAGATGGTGCGGCTCGCCCCCGGGGCCACGCCCCGCGACGTGCAGCTCGCCGTCGCCGAGCACGGCTACTCGCGCTACGTGCTGACGGACGACGACGGGCAGCCGACCGGCTACCTGCACCTCAAGGACGTCATGGACCTGACCTCGGCCGAGGCGCTCGACGCGCCCGTGCCGGCGAAGCGGGTGCGCCGCCTCGGTGCGGTGCCGCACGACGCCGACCTCGAGGACGCGCTGGCGTCGATGCGCCGCAGCGGGGCTCACGTCGCGCGCGCCGTCTCGGTGATGGGCGAGACGACGGGCGTGCTGTTCCTCGAGGACATCATCGAGGAGCTGGTGGGCGAGGTCGACGACGCGACGACCGTCTAGCTGCCGGCGCGCTCGGGCGAGAGCGGCCGCTCGCCCGGCAGCTCGTGCAGGGCCTCGGCGGCCAGCTCGGCCCGGATCGGGTCGCGGTCGCGGGTCGCCTGCTCGAGGGCCACGAGCGAGTCGCTCATCGCGGCCCAGTTCAGCACCTCGACGATGTTCGGCACGCGGAGCGAGTAGGCGAGGCCGTCGGTGACGTCGCGGCACACCTTCTTGAGCGCGGCGTTGCCGCAGTGCTCGACGTACATGTCGAAGAGGGCCACGGCGTGGGCGTTCAGGGCAGGGCCGTCCTCCCGCTCGATGTCGCCGATGCAGATCTTGACCGTCGACGAGATCTGCTTCATGACGGCCGCGGGGAGGCGGGGCACGGCCAGCCGGACCGCGCCGCCGTAGAGCACGCCGAGCGTCTGGACCGCCTCGACCGCCTGGCCGGCGTCGGGCGTCGCGACCCGCGTCCAGCGGTTCGGGGCCATCTCGACCAGCCCGGCCCGGACGAGGTCGCTGAGCGCCTCGCGGATCGGCGTGCGCGACACCTGCAGCCAGGCCACCAGCTCGTCGTCGTGCAGGCGCTCGCCGGGCTCGAGCGTGCCGTCGAGGATGGCCTCGCGCAGCCGGCTCCTCACGGTGTCGCGCAGCAGCTGGCGCTCGGTCGTGGGTTCTGAGGTGGGGACGGGCACGGGTGTCTCCGATCGTCGGCGGGTCGGGCGCGGGGCCCTGCCACCAGGATAACGGCACATGTCCCGTGTGGCGGGTGACGCGTCGGGGGTGATGTACCACCGGGCCACGCTGCCCCGAACTGGGGGTGACCAGGATCATGCACGCGCATATGGTGGCGGCAGGGCTCGGGGGAGCGTCCTGTACCCCGCACCCGCCACACCGATCGGACGGCACCGTGACCCTCGCACCTGAGCCGCTCGTCGGGCCGACGCATTCGGACGACGACCTCGTGGCCGCGACCGCCCGCGGTGACCAGCGCGCCTTCGCCGAGTTCTACGACCGCACCGCCTCGCGCGTGCACGGCCTCGTGCGGCGGGTCCTCGTGGATCCCGCGCAGTCGGAGGAGGTCGTGCAGGAGGTGTTCCTGGCGGTCTGGCAGGAGGCCTCCCGGTTCGACCCGGCCAGGGGGACGGCGCTGTCGTGGCTGCTCGTCCGGGCGCGTCGTCGGGCGATCGACCGCGTGCGGTCGTCCCAGGCGAGCCGCGAGCGTGACCTGGCCGTCGGCGTCCGCGACCTCGACGCCGTCCGCGACGACGTGGCCGAGACGGCGGCGATCCGGATCGAGCACGCGCGCGTGAGCCGGGCGCTCGAGGGGCTCTCGGCCGTGCAGCGCCAGGCGCTCGAGCTGACGTACTGGGGCGGCCTCACCCAGTCGGAGGCGGCGAGCCGGGCCGGCGTCCCGCTCGGCACCATGAAGACCCGCCTGCGCGACGGGCTCATCGCCCTGCGGCGCCTCGTCGAGCCCGCGGTCGCCTAGGCTCGACGGATGAGGTGCTCGTGACCTGGCTCTGGTTGGCGGGCGCGATCGTCGTCGAGGTCACCGCCTCCCTGGCGCTGCAGGCCGCCGTCGAGGCCCCCGGCTGGTACGCGCTCGTCGTGGCCGGCTACCTGTCCGCGTTCGTCTGCCTGTCCCGGGTCCTGAGGGGCGGCATGGCGATCGGCGTCGCCTACGGCATCTGGGGCGCCTCGGGCGTCGCGCTCACCGCGGTCATGGCCGCCGTCCTCTTCGGGCAGGCGCTCACCGGCGTGATGGTCGTCGGGCTCGTGCTGGTGGTCGCGGGCGTGCTGCTGGTCGAGCTCGGGTCCCAGAGGGCCCTCGCCGCCCGCGCGGCCGCGGCCGCAGCCTCTGCCTCGGGACCCGCGGCCTCGGCTCCGAGCGGGGGCGACGCCTGATGGGCTGGGTCCTGCTCGCGATCGCGATCGTCTGCGAGGTCGGCGCGACGATCAGCCTCAAGCTCGCCACCGACGGGCGGAGGCGCTGGTACGTGCCCGTGGCCGTCGGCTACGTCACCGCGTTCTCGTTGCTCGCCGGCGCCCTGGCGCTCGGCCTGCCGATCGGGGTCGCCTACGGGGTCTGGGCGGCGACCGGGGTGGCCCTCACCGCGGTGCTCGGACGCCTCCTGTTCAAGGACCCCCTGACGGCGACCATGGCCGCCGGCATCGTCCTCATCGTCGCGGGGGTCGTCCTCATCGAGGTCGGGCACTAGTCCCCGCACCCGGCCGGCCGGTGCCGCCACGGTCGACGGAGCGCCCGGCCCAGGACGCACGAGACCCGCCCGGCCCCGAGGGGCGGGCGGGTCTCGTGGTCGCGGGAGGCGCCTCCTACGAGGCAGGCGTGCTCACGACGGGCGTGCCGCTGGGCACGTGCTGGGACGACACCTCGACGCCGTGCGACGTGCGCAGCACGTCGAGGGTGGCCTCGATCTCGGCCTCGCGCTCGTCGGCCGTCCAGCCGAGGCTCGACGCCAGCACGTCGGCGATCTCGCTGAGCAGCTCGATCGTGACGCCGCCGACGAAGGCGAGGTTGGTGCGGCGCAGGACGACGTCGGCGAGGTGCACCGCGTCCTCGTGCTCGGCGAAGTACGCGATCTCGGCCGTCGTGAGGCCCGGGTCGCTCGCCAGCGGCTCGGACGGCTGGTCGAGCAGCACCTCGATCACGCTCTCGGCACGGGTGCCGTAGCGGGTGAGGAGACGGTCGACGTGCTCACGGCTGAGGCCGTCGGCGTGGGCTGCGACCCAGGTGGTGCGGGCCGCGTCGGTGGTCGGGAAGTCCTTGCCGCCGCCGATCGCCATGCCGGTCGTGTCGACCGTGCGGGTCACGCCGAGACGGTTCGTCGCCTCGGTCGACAGGTGCGCCGACAGGGCGCGGAACGTCGTCCACTTGCCGCCGACGAGGCTGAGCACCTTGCTGGTCGGCAGCTCGGCCACCTCGGTCTCGACGATGCGGTAGTCGCGCGACACGAAGCCGGCGGCGAGGTCGTCGTGCTTCGGGAGCGGGCGGACGCCCGAGTAGCGGTAGACGATGTGGTCGCGCGTGATCTCGATCTCGGGGTAGACGTGCTTGACGAGGTCGAAGAAGTAGTCCACCTCCTCCTCGGTGCAGACCGCGGGCTCGGCCATGTCGGCCTCGAGGTCGGTCGTGCCGATCAGGACGCGGCCCTTCAGCGGGTAGATCAGCACGATGCGGCCGTCGTTGTTCTCGAAGAAGATCTCGCGGCCGTTCGTCGCCTCGAGCAGCTCGGGGCTGTCGACGACGATGTGCGAGCCCTTGGTGCCGCCCATGTACTGCGACTCGGCGCCGAGCGCCGCGTTCGTCAGGTCGGTCCAGGGGCCGGAGGCGTTGACGACCACGTCGGCCGTCACGGTGAACTCCGTGCCGGTGACGACGTCGCGCAGCACGACCCCGCCGTCGGCGGTGCCGGCGGCTTCGAGGTAGTTGGCGCTGCGGGCGTTGTCCCCGGCGGCGAGGCCGTCCTTGAGCACGTCGAGGGCCAGGCGCTCGGGCTCGTGCACCGAGGCGTCGTAGTAGGTGCCCGTGTACTTGAGGTCCTTGTTCAGGTGCGGCATCTCGGCCAGCGCGGCCTTGCGGCCCAGGAACTTGTGACGGGGCACGGAGCCGCCGTCGCGCGAGAACGAGTCGTACATGGTCATGCCGACCTTGATCAGGAGCGCGCCGCGCTCCTTCGTGCTGCGCTGCTTGTGCGTGAGCATGCGCAGCGGGGCGTTGAGGATGCCGGAGAACGTCGAGAAGATCGGCATCGTCGTCTGCAGCGGCTTGACGTAGTGGGGGGCGATCTTGAGGAGGCCGTTGCGCTCCTCCACGCTCTCGCGGACGAGGCGGAACTCGCCGTTCTCGAGGTAGCGGATGCCGCCGTGGATCATGTGCGACGAGGCAGCCGAGGCGCCCGAGGCGTAGTCGGCGCGCTCGACGAGGACGACGTCGACGCCCTGGAGGGCGAGGTCGCGGAACGTGGCGATGCCGTTGATGCCCCCTCCGACGATCAGCACCTGGGCGTGGGGGCGGTCGGCGATGCGCGACACGTTGGCGCGCATCGTCCCTGTCTTCTTCGACTCGGTCACAGTGGAGCTTCTTTCCCGTTGCGTTCGGTGAGCGGTGGGGTCGTGCGCCGGCTGCTCGGGCCGGTAGTGTCCATGATCGACCCCTCCTGACGAGGGTGCAACGTATCTGCACAGATGTGCACGGAGGTGCCGATGGCCGAGGCGACGACGTCCGAGAAGACCCACGACGCGCTCCGTGCGGCGCACCTGTACTACATGCAGGACCTGACGATGGAGGCGATCGCCTCGGAGCTGAACACGTCCCGCTCGTCGGTGTCGCGCCTCCTCAAGGCCGCTCGCGAGACGGGCCTCGTCGAGATCCAGATCAAGTCGCCGCTCGACCAGGCGACCCGCTCCGCCGCGGCCCTGCACGACCGGTTCGGGGTCGTCGCGCACGTCGTGCCCGTGCCCGACCAGATCACCGAGATCGACCGGCTCGAGCGCGTCGCGCTGTCGGCGGCCCGCACGATCACGCCCTACGTCGACTCGAACATGGTGGTCGGCGTGGCGTGGGGCGCGACCCTCAGCGCCGTCAGCCGGTCGTTGGTGCCGCGGGCGACGCACAACTCCGTCGTCGTGCAGCTCAACGGCGCGGCGAACACGCGCACGACGGGCATCGAGTACGCGAGCGAGATCCTCCGGCGCTTCGGGGCGGCGTACTCGGCCGCGGTGCAGCAGTTCCCCGTGCCGGCGTTCTTCGACGACCCGGCCACGAAGCGCGCGCTCTGGCGCGAGAGCAGCACGAAGCGCGTGCTCGAGCTGCAGGCCTCGATGGACCTGGTCGTCTTCGGCGTCGGCTCGCGCGACGCCCGGGTGCCCAGCCACGTCTGGTCGGGGGGCTACCTGGAGAAGAGCGACCAGCTCAGCCTCGACCGCGACGGCGTCGTCGGCGACGTGGCGACCGTCTTCTACCGCGAGGACGGCTCGTCGGCCGACATCGCCATGAACGCCCGGGGCACGGGCCCCGACCTCGAGACGATCCGGCGGGCGCCGCGGCGGGTCTGCATCGTGGCCGGCGAGGCCAAGGTCGCCGGCGTGCGCGGCGCCCTCGCCGCGGGGCTCGCGACCGACCTCATCCTCGACGAGGGGACGGCACGGGCGCTGCTCGCGAGCTGAGTCGCAGGCGGGCCGGGGGAGGTGTCGGCCGGGGGACAGGCTCCCGAGAGCCCCTCCAGCCCCGCGGCGTAGACCGGTCCTCGACATCGATCGGCCCGCCCCGCGGGCCCGGAGGAGGAGAGCCCCATGGCCACCACCGATCTGACCGGACGACGCGTGCTCGCGATCGTCACCAACTACGGCGTCGAGCAGGACGAGCTCGTCGTGCCCGCCCGTGCCCTGCGCGAGGCCGGCGCGACCGTCGTCGTCGCCGCGCAGTCGACCGAGCCGATCCAGACGCTGGTCGGCGACAAGGACCCGGGCGAGACCGTCCGCCCCGACACCACCGTCGACGAGGCCGACGCGGCCGACTTCGACCTGCTGCTCGTGCCCGGCGGCACCATCAACGCCGACACGATCCGCCAGGACGACGGCGCCGTCTCGCTGCTCAAGGCCTTCGCCTCGGCCGGCAAGCCCGTCGCCGCCATCTGCCACGGCCCCTGGCTGCTGGTGGAGGCGGACCTCCTGAAGGGCAAGGAGCTCACCTCCTTCGCCTCGCTCGAGACCGACGTGCGGAACGCCGGAGGCGCCTGGGTCGACCGCTCGGTCGTCACCGACGTCGAGGGCGGCTTCACCCTGGTCACCTCGCGCGACCCCGACGACCTCGACGACTTCGTCGGCGCGGTCCAGGACGCGCTCGTGGCCGCAGGCGGCGAACAGGGCTGACGCCTCGCCGCGCCCGGCGCGGTGCCCTCGACCCGGTGCCGGGACCGATGATTCGTCGCGGTCCCGGCACCGGGTCTTTAATCAGGGAGGCGCCGTGTCAGGACGGCCCGGTCGACAGGAGCAGGTCATGGCAGCGGCAGCAGCACGGGCGGCAGCAACGGGGGAGGCGTCATGAGGTGGCGGAGCACGCGCGGCGGCGCCGGCCTCGCCAGCCCGGACCCGGCGCCGGTCGACCCCGAGGCGCTGGAGCGCGCGGTCGTCGAGGGCCTGCTGATCTCGCGGGCCGCCGCGATCGTGTCGGTCGCCAACCGCATCGTCGTGCGGGCGCTGCGCGACGACGACGTCTTCGACCACGACGAGACCGCCGCCTCCGTCCGTCGCACGCTGCACCGCCTCGCCGAGGAGCAGCGGTACCAGAACCGTCGCATCGGGGAGGCGCGCCAGAAGGCGCTCCGCTCCAAGGGCCGCTCCCGGCACCAGCACGACTACCGCAAGGGCGACGACGAGACCCTCTGGTTCCGCGAGAAGACGTACACGGCCGTCGCGGACCGGCTGGACGCCCTGCGCGACGACGCCGAGTACGTCGACGACATCGTCCAGACGGCGGTCGCCCGTGCCTGGGGGGACGTCGGCGCGGCCGTCGTGACCCGGGTGCGTGCCGCCTCCGTCGTCGTCGACGCCGCCTACGGCGAGGCCCGGGCCGAGCGGCTCGCCGGCCTGGACGACGACCTCGCCGAGCTGAGGGCGCAGGCGGCGTCCCGGCCTGCCCCGACGCCCGGGGCCGATCCCTCGTCCTCGTCGTCGTCCTCGTCGTGACGAGGCCTGGCGCTTCCTGACGAGATCGGCCCCGCCCCGAGCGGGGGCTTGCCCGGCACCGGCAGCACGAGCATCATCGTCACGTCCCACCCGTCACGTCCCGGGGCCCCGCCGCCCGGTCCCCTCTATCACGCCCGTCGTCCGGGTCGGAGTACCCGCATGCGCCGCCTCCCCCTCCCTCTCGTCCGGGCCTGGGTCCGCGCGCGGTACCGCGTGGTCGACGAGCTGCTCTCGACGCCGAGCCCCGACGACCACCCGAGCGGCCACGCGCCCGGCACCGACCCCGACCGGGTCCTCGTGCTGGGCAACGGTCCCGCCGTCGGCTGGGGCGTCCGCAGCCACGACCTCGCCCTGCCGGGCACGCTGGCCCGCGCCCTGTCGGCGCTGACCGGCCGCGGCGCCGACGTCGACGCGCTGGCCGACGCCGAGGTGTCCGTCGCGACCGCCGCCTCCTTCGTCCGGGGTCGCGACCTCGGCCGCTACGACGCCGTCGTCGTCGTCCTGGGCGTGAGCGACGCGCTGCGGCTGGTCCCGCGGTCGCGCTGGGCCGCCGGGCTAGCGGCCCTGCTCGACGCCCTCGAGGAGGAGGTCGACGCGTCGTGCGAGATCGTCGTGACGGGCATCCAGCCGCCGAGCTCGGTGCCGAAGTTCGCCCTGCGCTGCGGCGGCGTGGTGGACGCCCACGCCGACGAGCTCAACCGCGTGACCGCGGAGCTCTGCGCGGCCCGGGCCCGGGTGTCGATGGTGTGCCCGCCCGGCCCCGTCGCCGCGCCCGAGGGCCTCGGGGAGCCGGCCCGCACCTCCGTCCCCTACCCGGCCTGGGCCGCAGCCCTCGCCGCGGTGGTCGCACCGCTGGTCGACGCCGCGCTCGCCGCGGGGAGCACGGCACGGACCGCCCGGGAGGCGCCCCAGACCGACCAGACGCGCATCGCTGCCGTCCGCGCCCTCGGGCTGCTCGACACCCCGGCAGAGAAGCGGTTCGACGACATCGTCGAGCGGGCCCGGGTGCTGCTCGGCGCCCAGGGGGCCGCGTTCTCGCTCATCGACGACGGGCGCCACTGGAACAAGTCGGTCGCCGGGTCGTCACAGGTGGAGGTGCCCATCGCGTCGTCCTTCTGCTCGCAGACCGTGCGGACCGGCACCGCGATGGTCGTGCCCGACGCCTGGCGCGACGACCGCTTCGTCTCGCACCCGAGCGTGCGGTTCTACGCCGGGCACCCCGTCGAGAGCCCCGACGGCGTGCGGATCGGCGCCCTCTGCGTCGTCGACGCCGAGCCGCGGAGCGCCGAGAGCGTCGACCTCGTGCTGCTGCGCGAGCTCGCCCTGCAGGTGCAGCGCGAGCTGCGGGTCGTGCCGGTCGGCAGCTAGGACCACTGCTCCCGCACGAACGGCGCGCGGGGCGTGCCCTCGAGGGCCCGCCGCGCCCGCGAGACCCGCACGAGGTCGTCGGGGGAGTCGATCTCGTGCAGACGGCAGGGCCCGACCCTGCGCGACCAGTCCGCCGCGAAGGCCTCCGCGTCGGCGCGACGCCGACCGATCTGGATCGGCACGGGCACGTGCCGGACGCGGCGCGAGAGCGCCCGGTGCAGCAGCAGGGCGACCGTGAGCAGGGGGCGTCGCCAGGCGTCCGAGATCTCGCCGCGCTCCGCCTCGAGCAGGAAGCGCGGGTTCCCCACCGGGCCGAACAGCTCGGCCATCGCCGTCGCCACGGTCTCCTGGTCGTCCGGTGAGCCGCCCGAGACCGCGACCTCGAACGACGCGGTCGTCCCGAGCGGACCCGGACGGGCGACGACGGACAGGTCGCCCTCGCCGTAGGCCGGCACGCGGCCGGCCCTGTGCAGGCCGTCCACGACGACGCGCGCGACCCGGCGGTGGGCCTCCGCCGTCGAGAAGAGCTGGCGGCTCGCGAGCACGAGCTGGCGCCAGACGGGCCGCACGGCCCAGACGACGATGCCGGCGGCGACCACGCTGGCCACGATCCCCGGGCCGGTGCCGAGGCGCCAGCCCTGGCTCAGCACGTTCGCCGAGCCGAGCAGGCCGGCGACGGCGAGCAGGGCCACGGCGATCAGCGCCAGCTCGAAGGTCGGCCCGCTGCGGAACGGGACGCGTCCGGGGGAGTCGACCACCGCGACCGTCGACTCGCGGTCCGCGTACGGCTCGCCGACGCGCCACGCCCGTCGGGTCGCCTCTCGGGACGGCATCACGGCCTCCACGGAGCCGTTCAGGTCGGCGACCGTCCTCGGCGGGCGCACCTTGCCGACGATCTGTCCGAGGAGGGCACGGTGCTCGTCGGTCAGCGCGATCTCGAGGCCCCTCACCACCTCCGTGTCGTCCGACCGGAGCAGGCCCCAGAGGCGGCTGTGCTTCCGCACGAGCCGGCTCACGTCGGGCGCCGCGTCGAGCGTGGTCGTCGCGGGCAGCACGGCCGTCACCGTCCAGTTGTGGGCGACCTTCTCGGGCCACGCCGGGTCCAGCCGCAGGGTGCGACCACGCAGCTGCTGCGTCGCGGACGACGTCGCGACCGCGGTCAGGTCGATCAGCGTGTTGACCGCCGGGCAGTCCCAGCCCTCCCCGAGCAGGCCGCGGGTGCCGACGACGAGCCGCACGGTGCCGTCGGTGAGCAGGCGGGAGACGGCGGCCACCACGGCCGCCGAGCCGTGCCCGGCGGTGTCGAGCTGCCGCACCTCCGGCGCGCCGGGAGTCCGGTCGGGCACGACCTCGACCGGCAGCGGGTCGCCGTCGGCGCGGCCGAGCGCCGCGGTCAGGGCCGGCACGACGACGTCGAGGTCCCGTGCGGCCACCCGGAGGTGCCGGGCCGTCACGAGGACCGGCCGGAGCCGCGAGGTGGTCGGGTCGGCCACCACGGCGTCGAAGGTCCGCAGCGCACCGGCCGGCGGCCCGTCGGAGCCGTGCTTGTTGCCGTGCACGGCGTGGTCGGTCACGACCACGGCCTTCACGAGCGGGCCGGTCGGCTGGTCGAGCTCGAGGCGCAGGACGTCGCCCACGGCGGCGTCCTTGGCCGCGGACGAGGCGAGCAGGGTGTCGATCGGGTCGCGGGCCCGGCGCACGCCCCGATCGGTGAGCGTGTAGCCGAGGTCGACGAGCACGCGCTTCAGGCGCCGCCACTCGTCGCCGCGAGCCGGGTCGGGCAGCAGCCGGTCGAGGCCCCATCGGGCGAGGAGGCGGATGCTCTGCTCGGTGTCCGGGGCCCGCCGGGCGGCCTCGTGGAGGAGCGGCACGAGCGGGTGCGTCGGCTGCAGGTCGAAGAGCATGCGGGCTGCCGACTCCGCGACGGGGAAGTCGGCGGCGAACGCCGCGGCGACCCGCTGCTCGTCGGTCGCGGGGCGGGCGCCGTCACCGGCGACGGCGTCGTCGCGGTCGCCCCGCAGCTGCTGCTCGAGCCACGCGGTGCCGTCGGGGGTGGCGAGCGACTCGCGGACGAGCCCGACGAGCTGCTCCTCGTGCCCGCGCAGGAACCGCAGCTCGGCCTCCGTCGGCTCGACGAACCAGACGTGGTCGCGGTACGGCGAGAGGTTCCCCTCCTTCACCACGGCCGGCGTCGGCACCTCGTAGTCGACCTCGCCGAGCAGCGACGTGTAGAGGTCGTACGAGTCCTGGTCGTCCGACGACGGCAGCGTCGCCGTCAGTCCGATCAGCAGGGGCGTCCCGCCGGCCTGTCGGATGCGGCTCGCCAGGTAGGCCACGACGAGGGCCCAGTGGTCGAGGAGGTGGTGGCACTCGTCGAGCACGACGGTCTCGACGCCGTGCGACACGAGTCGGTCGACGAGCTCGCGGGCGTTCGGGTGCAGGGCCCCGGCGAGCAGCTCAGGGTCCTCCCGGGCCAGCTGACGGCGCATCGCCCTCGAGCGGCGGGCGACCCCGGCGCGGTGCTCGTCCGGGTTCGAGGACCGCAGGTCGTCGATCCACCGGGCCGCCGCCTCCTCGTCGCGACCCCCGGCGACGAGCTCGCGCGTCCACGCCTCGACGGCGAGATCGGTCAGCGGGGAGCCCGTCTCGAGCACGCTGAGCATCTGGTACGTCAGGGCGGTGACGTCGCCGAGGGCACGCGGGTCGTCGGAGACCTGGCCGTCGGCGCCCTCCAGGGCGTCCGCCGAGCGGACCCACTGCGCTCGGATCGTCGCGGTCGGCGCCAGGACGAGCGTCCGGGTGCCGCGTCGGGCGGCGAGCAGGAGACCGAGCAGGGTCTTGCCCGAGCCGGGCGGGGCCACGACGTGGAGGGGCTCGCCCGGGACGACGGGCACCCGGTCGAGCACGTCGGCCTGGTAGCGGCGCAGCTCGCCGGCGAACCGCCAGGAGCTCAGCGGGCCGGGGATCGCCCCCGCGGCGGGTCGCTCGTGCGCGGCGCCCCGGTCGCGCGCTGCGTGCTCGTCGGTCGTCATGTGGCCCTCCCCCCAGGACGCCGCGAGTCTACCGAGGGCCGCGGGCCCGGTCACGGGCCTGGGCTCGCGAGCCGTGTCGAGCATTCAGGAGGCGGCGTCGCGTCGGCCTCGTCCGGCGGCGTCGCCGCGCGTCCGGCGACACGGTCTCCTGACTCCTCGACGCGGTCGGGCTGTGGTCGCCCAGCGGTTCCCGACATGTCTCATGCGATGCTGTCCGCCTCACGCGCCGTCCCGGCGGCGACCGAGACGGACGGGAGGCGACGGGTGGCACGAAGCGGCGGCGACACGACACGGCAGGCGACGGTGCTCGTCGTCGACGACGACCCGAACGTGCTGCTCGGGGTCCGGGTGGCCCTCGAGACCGACGGGCACCGCGTCGTGTCCGCGGCGGACGGGCGGTCGGCGCTGCTCGCCGTCGCCGAGCACGACCCCGACGCCGTCGTCCTCGACCTGGCCATGCCGTTCCTCGACGGGGCGGGGGTCTGCCGCACCCTGCGAGCGGCCGGCGACGGCGTGCCCGTCCTGGTGCTCACGGCCCACCACCGGCCCGCCGAGCGCGTCGCCGGGCTCGACGCGGGCGCCGACGACTACCTCGGCAAGCCGTTCGACGTCGACGAGCTGCGCGCCCGGGTCCGGGCCCTGCTGCGGCGGGCGCCCGGCGGCTGGGGCGGTCCGCCGGACCAGGCCGGAGCAGGAGCCGCGGCCGGCGCGGGGACGCGAGCCGGTGCCTGGCCCCGATGGCGCGGGGTCGTGCTCGACGAGAGGGGGCAGCGGCTCGTCCGGGAGGACGCGACCGGGACCCCGGCAGGCACGTCGGCCTCCGTCGAGCTGACCCGGATCGAGGCCGGCCTCGCCGGGCTGCTCTTCCGCGACCCCGGGCGGGTCCGCACCCGCGACGAGCTCGTCGACGTCGTCTGGGCCGACCGGCCGCCGCCCGCGTCGAACGCCCTCGACGTCGCCGTCAGCTCGCTCCGCCGCAAGCTGGCGCAGCTCGTGCGCGAGCCGGCCGACGGTCAGCCGGACGGCACCGCCGACGGATCGGCCGCCCGCCCCGTCGTCCGCGCCGTGCGCGGCCTCGGCTACCGGCTCGAGCCGTGACCGCGCGTCGAGGCTCGCTCCGGCGCCGGGTCGCCGTCCTGGTCGCCGGGTCGGTGGCCGTCGCGGTGGTGCTCGTCGCCGTCCTGACCTGGCTCGTCGTCTCGAGCCAGGTCCGCGCCTCCCTCGACACGGCTCTCGACCGCGAGGCGACCCGCGTGCAGCGCCTGGTCCGGGTCGACGCCGACTGGACCGGCGAGGGCAGCGAGGAGTGCCGCTACGCGGCGGAGCCCGCGTGCGTCCGGCTGGTCGAGACCGCCGACGAGGTCGGGGGCGGCACGGGGCCCCTGCGGACGACGGAGGCGGCCCTCGCGGTCGCCCGCGGGGACCAGCCGCGCGCGCGCTGGACGGCCGGGCCGGTGCGGGTGGTGGCCGTCCCGACCCGGCCGGGCGAGGCCGCCCTCGTCGGCGTCCCGACGCGCCAGGCCGACCTGGCCCTCGCCCGGACGGCCGTCGCCCTCACGGCGACGGGCGGCGTCGGCGTCGTCCTCGCGGGCCTCCTCGGCTGGGCGGCCGCGACCGTCGGGCTGCGTCCGGTCCGGCGCCTCGACGAGGCCGTCCGCCGCGTGCGCGACAGCGCCGACCCGCACGACCACGTCGACCTCGCCTCGACCTCGCGGGACGACGAGCTCGGCCGGCTCGCCGTCGCCGTCGACTCGATGCTCGTGGAGCTCGCGGCGGCCGACGACGCCCAGCGTGCCTTCGTGGCCGACGCCTCCCACGAGCTCCGGACGCCGCTCACGACGCTCCGCACGAACGTGCAGCTGCTCACGGCCGACCGCCCGCTCCGGCCCGAGACGAGGGCCGCCCTGTCGGCGGCGCTCGGCGAAGAACTGGCCGCGATGACGCGCACCGTCGACGACCTCGTGGAGCTCGCGGGCGACGACCGGCCGCGCACGGCCGAGCTGGTCGTCGAGGACGTCGTCGCGGCAGTCCGGGAGGCGGTCGTGGCCACGTCCCGGCGTGCTCCGGGCGTGGAGGTGCGGACGGACCTGCCGGACGCGCCCGTGGGCGTGCGCGTCCCCCCGGGACGGCTGGGGCGCCTCCTCGACGTCGTGCTCGACAACGCCGTCAAGTACGGGGCCGGGGGAGCCGTCGAGGTGCGCGTCGTCAGCGCGACGCCGGGCGACGGCGTCGTCGTCGTCACGGTGTCCGACCACGGCGTGGGCATCCCCGCGGACGAGCGGGAGCGGGTGTTCGACCGGTTCCACCGGGCACCGTCCGCCCGCGGGCTGCCCGGCTCGGGGCTCGGGCTCGCCATCGCGGCCCAGGTCGTCGCGCGGGCCGGCGGCACGATCACGGCCGAGGCGCGCGCCGACGGCGGCGCGGGCACGACGATCCGGCTGGTGCTCCCCGCGGGCTGACCTGGTCGCCGCGCAGGGGCAGCGCGATCCGAGCCCCTGGGCGGCCGCACCTCACGTTCGCCTCACGCAGGCGACCGACCCTTGCGGCATGTCATCCACCACCTCGAGACGCGCCCGCTCGACCCCGCCGGTCGACCGCCTCCGCGTCGTCGTCGCCGCCGGGGGCACCGGCGGCCACGTGTTCCCCGGCATCGCGGTCGCCGCGGCCCTCCAGCGACGGGTGCCGGAGGCGGTCGTCACCTTCGCCGGGACCGCCGACCGGCTGGAGGCGACCCTCGTCCCCGCGGCCGGCTACGAGCTCGACACGACGCCGATGGTCGCGTTCCCCCGGCGGCCATGCCTCGCGGCGCTGCTGTTCCCCGCACGGTTCGTCCGCTGCGTGCTCGGGGCACGCCGGCAGCTGCGCCGACGAGGCGCCCAGGTCGTCGTCGGGGTCGGCGGCTACCCGAGCGTGCCGGCCGTCGTCGCGGGCTGGACGCTGAGCCTGCCGGTGGTCGTGCACGAGTCGAACGCGACGCCCGGGCTCGCCAACCGCCTGGCGGCACGGCTGTCGGGGCGGGTGGCCTGTGCCTTCGACCCTGCCTCCGCCGGTCTCGGCGCCCGGGCGGAGGTGCGGCAGGTCGGCATCCCGATCCTCCCGGCCCTGGCGGCGTGCGACCGGGAGTCGCTGCGGGGGCCGACCCGCGCCTCCTGGGGCGTCGACGACGACGAGCTGCTCGTCGTCGTCTCGGGCGGCAGCCTGGGGGCGGCGTCCCTCGACCGGGCGGCGGTCGAGCTCGCGTGCGGGGCGGGCACGGCCGAGACGGCGGACGCGGCAGGGGCCCCTGGCCTGGTCGGCGGTCGGCTGCGGCTCCTGGTCAAGGCGAGCCCGACGCACGTCGAGAGCCTGCGAGCCGCGCTCGTCCAGGGCGGCGGCGACGGGGTCGCCGTGGTCGTCGAGCACATCGACGACATGGCCGCCGCCTACTCGGCCGCGGACGTCGTCGTCGTCCGCGGAGGCGCGTGCACGGTCGCCGAGGTCGAGCACCTCGGCGTCCCCGCGGTCGTCGTGCCCCTGCCGGGCGCGACGGACGACCACCAGACCGCCAACGCGGAGGCGCTCGCCGCGTCGGGTCGGGCCCCGGTCGTCGTCGTGCGTGACGGCGACCTCGGCGGGGCGACGCTGGCGCACGCGCTGACCAGCGTGCTCGAGCTCGCCGAGGGCGCCCGGCTCGGGTCGTCGCGGGGCGCGGGTCCCTCGGGCGGTGCGTCGCCCCACGCAGATGCCGCCGACGCGGTCGCCCGGTGGGTCGTCGAGCTCGCGCCTGCCGCCTCCTCGGTCGACGCGCCTGCCGCCTCCTCGACCGCCTCCGCCTCCTCCGCGATCTCCTCCTCCTCCGCCCGCTCCACCTCCACGACCACCACCGAAGGGACCACTCGATGAACGACACCACCTGGCAGGGCCGCACCGTCCTCGTGACCGGAGCGGAGGGCTTCATCGGCTCGGCGCTCGTCGACGAGCTCGTCGCCCTCGGCGCCCAGGTGCGCGCCCTCTGCCACTACAAGCCCTACGGCGCGGCGGGGAACCTCGCCCGGTACGAGTCCGACCACCGCGTCGAGCTGCTCGCGGGCGACGTGCGCGACCCGTTCGTGGTCGACGAGGCCGTGGCCGGGGTCGAGGTCGTCTTCCACCTCGCGGCGCTGATCGGCATCCCGTACTCGTACACGGCGCCCGAGTCGTACGTGCAGACCAACGTCGTCGGGTCGCACGCCGTCGTCGCGGCCTGCCGCCGGCACGGCGCGCGCATGGTCCACACGTCGACCTCCGAGACGTACGGCAGCGCCCTGCGCGTGCCGATGGACGAGACCCACCCCGCGCAGCCCCAGTCGCCGTACGCGGCCTCGAAGATCGCCGCCGACGCGATGGTGCTCTCGTACCACGCGTCCTTCGGCACCGAGGTCGCGGTCTGCCGCCCGTTCAACACCTACGGCCCACGGCAGAGCGCACGAGCCGTCATCCCGACGATCCTGCGCCAGCTCGCGGCCGGAGCCGACGAGATCCGGCTCGGGGCGACCACGCCGACCCGCGACTTCACCCACGTCTCGGACACGGTCGCCGGGTTCCTCGCGGTCGGCTCCTCGGACGCGGCGCTCGGCCGGGCCGTCAACCTCGGCACCGGCCAGGAGATCAGCATCGGCGCGCTGGCCGAGCTGCTGATCCACGTCAGCGGCCGGGACGCCCGCGTCGTCGTCGACGAGGCACGGCTCCGGCCCGAGGCAAGCGAGGTCGACCGCCTCCTCTCGGACAACGGGCTCGCGCGGAGTCTCGGCTGGGAGCCGCTGACGAGCCTCGAGGACGGGCTCCGCGACACCTGGCGCTGGGTGCTCGGCACCGACGAGCCGGGTGCGACCCGCTACGCGGTCTAGCCGCGGCGGCGAGCCGCGTCGAGCTCTCAGGAGACGCCGTCGCGGAGGTGCCCCGTGCCCGGACCTCGGGCCCACCGTCGACGCCGTCTCCTGAATCGTCGACACGGGACCCGCGGCGGCGCGGTGCGAGGCGCGGCGGCCCCGCGCGGCGCGCGGCGGGGCGGCACGGCGCACGGCGCACGGCGCACGGCGCACGGCGCGGCGGGGCGGGTCGGGGCGGCGCGCGGCAGACTGGCCGCATGGCCGACGCACCCGCACCCCTCGTCACGCCCGACGGCCGCTACCTCGTCGTCCGGGGGCGGCTCTGGCGCCGCACGGACCCGTCGCTGCCCGAGCAGCGCCGGGCCGAGCTGGTGCACGAGCTGATGGAGGCGCGGCGCGCGAAGAAGACCGCGCTGGCCGACGACGACGCCGAGGCCCGCGAGGCCGCCCGCGCCCGCGTCGACGCCGCGAAGACGGCGCTCGGCGAGCGGGGCCCGGTCTGGTGGGACGACGACGCCCCGGACGAGACCCGCCGCATGGCCGAGAACACCCGCTACGCGGACTGGTTCGCGGAGGCGAGCGGCGGCGAGGCCGGCTAGCGCCCCTGGCGCACTGTGACCGCCGACGCCCCTGGCGCCCTGTGGCCCCTAGCGCCCCTGGCGCTTCTTGAACGGCTTCGGCTGCCCCTTGACCGCCGGGGTGCGCCCCTTGCCCTTCGACGCCTTGGCCTTGCCGCCGGCCGGGGGAGCAGGCGGCGCGGGCGGTGTCGAGGGGCTGGCCAGCTCCTCCTCGGCGACGACGACGGCCGCGCGGCCCGCCTTGGTCAGGCGGTAGGGCGAGGCGTCGCGGTCGAACAGCTTCTGCCCGAACTCGAGCTCGAGCGCCTCGATCGACGACTCGAGCTTCTGACGCGAGATGCCGAGCTTGTCGGCCGCCACGGGGAAGTGCAGCACCTCGGCCGCGACGAGGAAGTGCCTCAGGTGGCTCGTCTTCACGTGGTGTCGCCTCTCGCTGGTCGGCCGGGTGCCCGACCGCCCCAGACTAACGGAGCCGCAGGGCGCCCCGCCGAGGCGGGACGACCTGCGGCCGAGGGGACGAGCAGTTCCGGAGGGGACGTCAGGCGACGCTGACCGAGCCGCCCGCGGCGGGGCCGTGCGTGACGCCGAGCCCGTCGAGCGCCTTCTGGAAGATCGTCAGCCCCGACATGCCGGGCAGGTTCGAGATGTTGGCGTCGAGCTTCTCGGCGGCCTTGCGGCCCTCCTCGCCGCTCATGAGCTGGCCGAAGACGAACTTCACGTCGTCGAGCTCCATGATCGACGAGCCGACCGGCGCCCAGACCTTCTGCAGCAGGAAGCGGGTCAGCTTCTGCGCCTTCTTGCTCTTGAGCAGGCGCTCACGGGCCTGGGAGACGTAGAACGCGACGTGGCGCGACTCCTGGCGGGCGATGCGCACGAGCAGCTCGGCGAGCACCGGGTCCTTCTCGAGGGCGGCCATCCGCTTGTACGCGGCGACGGCCGAGTACTCGTTGGCGGCGCCCCACGACATGTGCACGGCCACGAAGTCCGAGCCGACGAACTTGCCGAGCAGGCCCTGCTTCACCGGGTCGAGCTTGTCGCGCCAGCCGAGCTTGAGGCGGTTCGCGCGCAGCTGGTCGTAGTCGACCTTCTCGCCGTGCACCTCGAGGATGGCGGCGAGGGCCTCGCCGTGCCAGAACTCCTCGCGGTTCCACATGGTCATGAAGGTCGAGACGTCGCCCTCCTTGTGCGAGGGCGTCGTCAGCAGATCACGGGTGTAGCAGACCGTGTGGTACTCGACGTCTGCCATGTAGCGCAGGGTGCGGAGGGAGTCCGGGCTGAGCGGGTTCTCCTTGAAGTGGTCCAGGTCGAGGTCGTCCCAGGTGATGCGCTCGCTGGTGGCGGCGAACTTGTCGATGTCGAATGCCATGTGGCGTGAGGAGGCGCGGGTCGTCAGACCCTGTCTCCTTCTCCTTTCGAGGTGGTGCCGACGGCGGGGGCCGTCGATGTTCCGGACGCGGACGAACCGCGGGCACGCGACCAATCTCGGATGCTCCATCTTCTTCGGAGCGCCTCGCGTGCGAGATTGGCGTCGGGGTTGACGGCAGACGGGTTGCCGAGCATCTCGAGCCACGCCAGGTCGGCGTGGCTGTCACCGTACCCGTACGACCCCGAGAGGTCGATTCCCTCTTCGAGGGCCCACTGCGCGAGCCACGCGGCGCGGGCCTCGTCGACGAGCGGCGGCTGGGCGAGGTAGCCCGTCAGGACGCCGTCGCGCTCGTGCATCGTGCTCGCGACGACCTCGTCGAAGAGGTGCGCGATGGGGGTCGCGAGGGTGCCGATCGAGCCCGTGACGAGCACGGTGCGGTGCCCGGCGGCGCGGTGCTCGGCGATGCGCGCGAGCGCCTCGGGCAGCGTGTGCCGGCGGACCGTCTCGGCGTAGCCGGCCGAGCGGACGACTCCCTTCAGCCGCGAGACGGGCATGCCGGCGTAGCGGCGGAGGAACGCCCGGATGAACTCGCCCCGGTCGCGCCCCTCGGCGCGCAGGTAGGCCGGCAGCCCGGTCAGCAGCGACGCGACCTCGGCGGGCCAGGCCGCCTTGCGGAAGCCGTTCGAGCGCACCCAGAGGTACTGCTCGACGATGTTCGAGTCGAGCACGGTGCCCTCGAGGTCGAAGACGGCGACCACGTCGGTGCGCTGCGGCAGCGCCCGGGCGTCGAGCACGGCACCGGCCGCGGCGGGACGGACCGAGAACGCCCGCGTCATCGCGGTGATCGACGGGAAGTGCACGGTCTGGAAGTAGTCCTCCCAGTCGATGTCCGTCACGTCGAAGCCGATGTCGGCCGGCGCCTCCTCGGGGAGGCCGTCGTGCAGGGCGCGCGTGCGGCGGTCGTCGAAGATGATCTCGGACTGCACGTAGTGCCGGTACAGGTCGGTCAGGCTCTGCAGCGACTCGAGGTCGGCCCGCCGCGTCTGCACGCCGGTGAGGGCCGTGCGGGTGCGGGTCGTCGAGGGCAGGCGGACGAGCACGCGCTCGCGCCAGTCGTTCGCGCGCTGAGCGGTCCGGATCGCGCCCTCGACCTTGCGGACGCCGGGGAAGTCCCAGGTCGGCACGGGGATGCTCGTGTGCTCGTCGCGCGGCAGGGGGTTCGCCGTGAAGAACGTCTTGAGGTTGTCGAACATCCGCAGGATCGGGAACGGGTTGCTGTTGCCCGACGCAACGTGGAAGTACTGCGGCTCGGGCGCCGAGGCCGGTGCAGCAGCAGCGCCGGCGGCGGCGTCGACGGCGTCGTCGCCACGGGCCGAGGAGGCGCCGGCCGGGTTCGCGGCCACGGCCAGGATGACGTTCACCACGTAGTCGACCGGCACGATGTCGAGCACGCTGTCGGGCACCCCGGGGAACTCGGGCAGCAGGCCGCGCGCGTACGACATGATCAGCGGGTCGGCGACCTTGAAGCCGTCGATCCAGCCCGGGTAGGGGTGGCGCAGGGCGCTCTCCACGATCGCGGGGCGGACGACGGACAGCCGGTGGCCCTCGGCCGCCCAGATCTGCTCGGCGGCGCGCTCGGCGAAGGCCTTGGTCAGCGTGTAGACGTCGGTCCAGCCGAGGGTCTCGGCGCGGGTGCGCCCGTAGTCGACGAGACGGGCGGCCACCCAGGCGACCCGCGCCTCCTCGGCCGCCGCCGCGACGGCCTGCGGTCCGGTCTTGCCGTGGCCCGCCCGGCCCTCGGCCAGGAACCCGCGGAGCGTCTCGGGCTGGCGCGACGCCGCCTCGACGCGGGCACGGGCGTCCTGGGCCGCGGCGTGCTCGGCGCGCCAGTCGACGTCGTGGCGGAGCGCCGCCTCGGGGAAGACGCCCTTGCGGATGCCCCCGACGTAGGCCGTCGAGACGTGCACGACGTGCGGGTCGCCGCCCGCCGCGACCAGCGCCTCGTAGAGGCCGACGGCACCGCCCACGTTCGTGTCGAACGCCTGGTCGATCGGCGGGTCGAACGACACGGTCGACGCGCTGTGGATGACGACGTCGAGGTCGCCCGGCAGGGCCGGCAGCGAGCCGAGGCCGCTCTCGACGACGCGCAGCCGCTCGGTCAGGGCGCGCTCGACCTCGTCCGCGCCGACGCGCTCGCGCCAGGACGCGAACACGGGCTTCTTGAGGAGGTGCCGGAGGCGCGCGAGCGCCGACGTGCCGGCCTTCGGGCGGATCAGCAGCGTGACCGTCGTGTCGGGGTGCGACGACAACAGCCGCTCGAGGATCGCCTGGCCGACGAAGCCGGTGCCGCCGGTCAGCAGCACGTGTGCCGAGCCGAGGCTGGTCACGGTCGAGCCGGGGACGGAGGAGGGGGCAGGGACGGTCATGCGGTGAGCTTTCGGGTCACGGCGGCGCCCACGGAGGCGTCGAGTCCGGGCAGGGAGGCGACGCGGTCGCCGACGGCGTCCGCCCGCAGGTGGCCGGCGGCGCCGCCCCACACCGCCGCGTCGAAGAAGGTGCGCTCGGCGTCCGAGCGCTCGACGGCGCCCAGCGGCCAGACGGCCGTCGACAAGGAGGCGCGGGTCTGCTTCACGGCACGGGCCGAGTCCTCGAGGCGCCAGCGGGCCTCGACGTCGAAGAACTCCTCGTGCCGCGCCTTGACGGTGCGGAGGCGCTCGACGATCGCCGTCAGGGCCGGGCTGCCGGCGCGCTCGACGAGGACGTCGTACGCGTGCCGCATCACCCACTCGTCGACGAGGCCGGTGGTCATGTGCACCGCCACGATGGGCACGCCGCGTCCGATGGCCTCGATCGCGCGGGTGATCGGGCCTCGTCGCTCGACGGCCTCGGCGGGGCTGTGTCGGCGGGGCCCCTCCTCGACGTCCTTGAGGCGCGGCTCGCCGTTCGCCTCGAGCACGGCGTCGACCGCGTCGGCGATCCAGTACTTCTCGAACGCCCAGGTCACGAGGAACGCGGTGACCCGAGCGTCCTTGTGCGTCGCGGTGACGAGCAGGTTGCGGAGGTGCTCCATCGTCGCGCTCTCGAGGCGGCCGAGGTGGCGCAGGAGGCGGAGCTCGTCCGGGCCGAGCGGCGCGGTCTCGAAGGGGGCCAGGTCGAGCTCGGCGCGGAGCGTGCCCTGGGCGGTCAGGGTGAACTCGCGGATGTCGAAGGTGCTCGAGTCGTAGGGGTCGCGATCGGTCGTCATGGCTGTGTTCCTCCGGGGGACCTCATCGCGGTGGTGAACGGGACACGATGCACGCAGTTTCCCGACAAGACCGTATCGTAAGCGGCATGGCAACAGCGCTCGTCACCGGGGGCACGTCCGGCATCGGAGCCGAATTCGCCCGTCAACTCGCCGCCCGCGGCTGGGACCTCGTCCTGGTCGCCCGCGACCCCGCCCGACTCGACCTGACCGCCCTCGAGCTGAGGGCCCTCGGACGCGACGTCGAGGTGCTCTCCGCCGACCTCGGCGACCGTGCCGACGTCGACCGGGTGGCCGCCCGGCTCGCCGAGGTCGACCGTCCCGTCGACCTGCTCGTCAACAACGCCGGCTTCGGCGTGCACGAGCCGCTCACGAGCACGGACACGGCCGTGCACGACCGGGCGTTCGAGGTGATGGTGCGGAGCGTGCTGGTGCTGTCGGCGTCCGCGGGGCGCGCGATGCGCCTCCGTGGCTCCGGCCACATCGTCAACGTCGGCAGCGTCGCGGGCTTCATGGCGATGGGCAGCTACTCGTCGATCAAGGCGTGGGTCAACTCGTTCAGCGAGGGCCTCGCGGTCGAGCTGAAGGGCACCGGCGTGGGCGTCACGGTGCTGCAGCCGGGGTGGGTGCGCACGGAGTTCCATCAGCGCGCCGGGATCCGGTCGTCGTCCATACCCAACTCGATGTGGCTCAGCGCCGAACGACTGGTGTCCGCGTGCCTGCGCGACGTCGAGAGAGGCAAGGTGGTGTCCATGCCCACGCTTCGGTACAAGGTGCTGATCGGCTTGGTCAAGCACGCTCCGGGCAGCGCCGTGCGCGCGGTGTCCGGCGCGATCTCGTCGAGCCGCCGTGCGCCCGCGGACGCCGTCGCCGGCGGTGCTGCCGGCACGGACGCTCCGGTGGAGCGGTGACGGTGGCCCGCGACGAGCGACCCGACGAGACCGAGCAGGCCGCCGAGGCGGAGTCTGCCTCGTCGTCGTCTGCCGCGTCGTCTGCTGCCTCGTCGTCCTCGTCGTCCGCTGCCGATGCTCGTGCGGCTCGCCCGCGTCGCGACGCCGTGGCCCGCGCCGCCGTCGACGTCAAGGACCGGTTCAGCTCGCGCGGCCACGCGATGGCCCGCTACGTCGCCCAGCGCGTCGTCCTCAAGCCCACGATCTGGTCGATCACGAGCGTCACCGTCATCGACCGCGACCGGCTCAAGGGAGTCGAGGGCGGCTTCATCGTGGTCGCCAACCACTCCAGCCACCTCGACGCGCCGCTCATCCTCGGCGCCCTGCCCCGTCGCCTGGCCCGCTACCTCGCCACCGGCGCCGCCGCGGACTACTTCTTCGACGTGCCGTGGCGCCGCAAGCTGACCGAGCTGTTCTTCAACGCGTTCCCCGTGCAGCGCGGGTCGTCGACCGCGACCCCGGCGGGGACGCCCGGGTCGCCGACGCCCCAGGCGCCGGGGGCCGTGGCTGCGGCTGCCGCCGCCGCGGCCGCGCACCCCTCGACGGGCTCGACGGCGATCCCGTCCGCGGCGCGCCGCAAGGCCGCCGCCAAGGTCGCCGCCCGCCGCCGCGCCGGCCAGCCGACCGTCAGCGCCCGCTCGCTGCTCGAGCGCGGCTACCCGGTGCTGGTGTTCCCGGAGGGCACGCGGTCCAAGGACGGCACCGTCGCCTCCTTCAAGCCCGGCGCCGCGGCGCTCGCCGCCGCCTGCGACGTGCCGATCATCCCGCTCGCGCTGATCGGGGCGCACATCGCGCACCCGCGCGGCTCGAGCTGGCCGCGACCCGGCCGGCTGCCCGTCGGCGTCGCGTTCGGCGACCCCATGCGTCCCGAGCCCGGCGAGACGCCCCTCGACTTCTCCGCTCGGCTCCGCGCCGAGATCCTGCGTCTCAAGGACGCGAACACCGCCCGCATCCTGGGCCCCGAACACCCCTCTGAAGGAGCACGACCGTGACCGACGTCCAGAACAAGCCCCAGACCACGGCCGCCGACCACGGCGTCGCCCACATGAAGTGGTGGGGCTGGGGCGTCGAGGGCGTCGCGTTCCACCACGAGGACAAGCCCGGGTTCGCCCCGTTCGTGAAGAAGATCGTCGGCGTCGAGCTGACCCAGGGCCAGCACGACACGGGCCTCGACTTCGCCCAGCTGACCGTCCCCGCCTCGCGCGCCTCGGCCGAGGTGCTCGACTCGCTCGTGCAGATCGTCGGGCCCGAGCACGTCGACCAGGGCGACCACGACCGCGTCGTGCACACCTACGGCAAGAGCATCCGTGACCTGATCCGCATCCGCGCGGGCATCCTCGAGCGCGTGCCCGACCTGGTGGTCTACCCCGCCGACGAGGCCGAGGTGCAGCAGATCGTCGACCTCGCCGTGGCGAGCGACGTCGTGCTCATCCCCTTCGGCGGCGGCAGCAACATCGTCGGCAGCCTCGAGCCCATGCCGACGGAGGAGCGCACCGTGGTCTCGCTCGACATGGGCCGCCTCTCGAAGGTGCTCGACATCGACGAGGACGGCGGCCTCGCCCGCATCCAGGCCGGCGGCCAGGGCCCCGACCTCGAGGAGCAGCTGAACGCGCGCGGCTGGACCCTCGGCCACTTCCCGGACAGCTTCACGCACTCGACCATGGGCGGCTGGGTGGCGACCCGCTCCTCCGGCATGCAGAGCGACAAGTACGGCGACATCGCGGACATCACGAAGGGGCTGCGCGTCGTGCGCCCCGGGGGAGTCCTCGCGATCCGCGCCGTGCCGAGCGCCTCCACCGGGCCCTCGCTGCGCGAGATGATCATCGGCTCGGAGGGGCGCCTCGGCGTCATCACCGAGGTCACCGCGCAGGTGCACCGTCTGCCCGAGAAGCGCGAGATCCTCGCCTACCTGTTCCCGTCGTGGCACGACGGCCTGGCCGCCATGCAGGCCATCGCCGAGAGCGACGCGCGTCCGTCGGTGACCCGTGTCTCGGACGCCCACGAGACGGCGTTCTCGTTCGCGACCTCGAAGGCGAGCACGGGCATCTCGAAGGTCGTCAACGACGCGCTGCCGAAGGTGCTCAAGGCCAAGGGCTGGGACGTCGACGCGATGTGCCTGTCGTTCATCGGCTACGAGGGCAGCCCCGAGCACGTCGCCCAGACCCAGAAGGCCGTCGCCAAGATCGTCAAGGCGAACAAGGGCATGGGCGTGGGCAAGGGCCCGGGCAAGCTCTACGACCAGAAGAAGTTCGACACGCCCTACCTGCGCGACTTCTTCATGGACCACGGCGGTGCAGCCGACGTCTCCGAGACGGCCGCGCCCTGGTCGAAGCTGCGCGCCGTGTCGTCGCGCGTCTACGCCGCCGCCAACCAGGCCTTCGACCAGATCGGCGTCCAGGGCTGGATCATGGGGCACCTGTCGCACTCGTACCACTCGGGCGCCTGCCTCTACTTCACGTTCGCCTTCGAGCACGGCGAGCAGGCCGAGGCGGAGTACGACGTCGTGAAGCACGCCATCCAGCAGGCGTTCATCGACACCGGCGCGACCGTGTCGCACCACCACGGCGTCGGCCTCGAGCACCAGCCGTGGCTGGCCCAGGACGTCTCGCCCGAGGGCGTCGCCGTCATGCAGGGGCTTTTCGACTCGGCCGACCCGGGGCGCGTGTTCAACCCGGGCAAGGTCACCGGCGCGTAGGCGGCGCCGCTCGCCCGTCGCTCGGCTCGGCGCCCCGTCGCACCTCGTGTGCGGTGGGGCGCCGCGCTGTCTCGTCGCGCGGCTGCGCCGTCGCTGTGTCGCCTCACGCCGCTGCGCTGTCGCGTCGCGCACTCGTGTCGAGGACTCAGGCGCGGGCGTCGTCAGGTGCGCTGCGTCCTCGGTGGGCCGGGCCGCGCCTCCTCCGTCACCTGAGTCGTCGACGCGTCGGCCCGCCCGAGCCGACGCGTCGGCCCGCCCGCACCGACGCGTCGGCCCGACCGATTCGCCGCGTCGACGGCCCGCTCGAGTCGACTCGTCGCCGGTCCGTGCGTCGAGGACTCAGGCGCGGGCGTCGTCAGGGGCGCTGCGTCCTCGGTGGGCAGGGCCGCGCCTCCTCCGTCTCCTGACCCGTCGACGCGTCGGCCCGCTCGAGTCGACGCGTCGACGGTCCGCCGCCGGGCGTCATCTGGGGCGGCGGCGCAGGCCCGCTGCCTACACTGAGGTCTGTTCGTACGTACCGACCCACCTCACGGAAGAGACGCGCATGACCGGCATCCACGACGACATCACCTCCGCCTTCGGCGACACGCCCCTCGTGCGCCTCAACCGTCTGGCGGTGCCCGGCGGCGCCGAGGTCGTCGTGAAGCTCGAGTTCTACAACCCGGGCGCCAGCGTCAAGGACCGTCTCGGCGTCGCCATCGTCGACGCGGCCGAGGCGTCGGGTCAGCTGCAGCCCGGCGGCACGATCGTCGAGGGGTCGAGCGGCAACACCGGCATCGCGCTCGCCCTCGTGGGCGCCGCCCGCGGCTACCGCGTCGTGATCACGATGCCCGAGACGATGAGCGTCGAGCGCCGCACCCTGATCAAGGCGTACGGCGCCGAGGTCGTCCTGACCCCGGGCGGCGAGGGCATGCGCGGCGCCGTCGAGCGCGCGAAGCAGATCGTCGACGAGACCGAGGGCGCCGTCTGGGCCCAGCAGTTCGAGACGTTGGCCAACGCCGAGATCCACCGCCGGACGACCGCGCGCGAGATCATCCGCGACACCGACGGCGCGATCGACTTCTTCGTCGCGGGCGTCGGCACCGGCGGCACGATCACGGGCGTCGGCCAGGTGCTCCACGAGGAGGTGCCGGGCGTGAAGGTCGTCGCGGTCGAGCCCGCCGACTCGCCGCTGCTCAGCGAGGGCAAGGCCGGACCGCACAAGATCCAGGGCATCGGCGCGAACTTCGTGCCGGAGGTGCTCGACCGGTCGCAGATCGACGAGGTCTTCCCCGTCCAGCTCGACGACGCCCTGCGCGTCGCTCGGGACCTCGGGACGAAGGAGGGCATCCTCTCCGGCATCTCGTCGGGCGCGATCGTGCACGCCGCCCTCGAGATCGCCGCCCGCCCCGAGAACGCGGGAAAGCGCATCGTCGCCATCGTCTGCGACACGGGGGAGCGCTACCTCTCGACGGTGCTGTTCCAGGACCTCGCGGACGCCTAGCGTGCGGCTGGTCGCGCGGCTCCGCGAGGACCTCGCCACCGTCCGGCGACGCGATCCCGCGGCCCGCGGACGGCTCGAGACGGCACTCGTCTACTCGGGGCTTCACGCGGTCTGGGCGCACCGCCTGACCAGCCGGCTGTGGCGTGCGGGAGGCGTGCCGCGCCTCCTCGGCTCGCGGTTCGTCGCCCGGGTGCTGTCGCAGGTCGCGCGGACGGCGACCGGCGTGGAGATCCACCCGGGGGCCGTGATCGGGCGCCGGCTCTTCATCGACCACGGGATGGGGACCGTCATCGGCGAGACGGCGGTCGTCGGCGACGACTGCACGCTGTTCCACGGGGTGACCCTCGGGGGCAAGGGCGGTCGTGGCGTCGCCGGGCGTCGGCACCCGACGCTCGAGCGCGGCGTCACGATCGGCGCGGGCGCGGCCGTGCTCGGCGGGGTCGTGGTCGGTGCGGACAGCATCGTCGGCGCGGGGGCGGTCGTCACGCACGACGTGCCGCCCGGGTCGGTCGCGGTCGGAGTGCCCGGCGTCGCACGGCCGCGGCGGCGCTAGCTCGCCGCTGTCGTTGCCACTGCCGCGGCCGCTGCCACTGCCGCCGCTCGTGCGCCTCCCCGTCTCCGCGTCGAGGGATCAGGTGCTGGCGTCGACGCTGGGCTCAGGACCGGGCTGGGCGGCGTAGGTCGTCGTCGTCGCCTGACTCCTCGACGCCGTCGACGTGTCGAAGCGACGACGCGTGGAAGCGACGACGCGTCGACGCGACGGACGAGGGGCGACGGCATCGCCTCTCTGCGGGGGCGGCCGTCCACGCGAGCGGGCCGCGGCCTACGCGAGCGGGCGCCGTGCCTTCGGCATGCCCGCGATGACGCGGTCGTACGAGTTGCCCACGAGGTCCTCGACCATGGTCGCGGGCAGGTCGCCCGACAGATCTAGCGTGATCCAGTGCCGCTTGTTCAGGTGCCACCCCGGAGTGATCTCGGGGTGCTCGGCGCGCAGCTGCTCGGCGTGCTCCGGCACCGCCTTGAGCGAGACGGACGGCGTCTCTGCGTCGACGGGCACCAGGGCGAAGATCTTGCCGCGCACCTTGTACACGGCGATCTCGAGCCCGAACGGGAACGTCAGCTCGGCGGAGGGCTGCTCGGCGCAGATCGCCTGCACCTGCTCGGTCGTCGTCGCCATGCGCCCAGGATGCCACGCACCGCAGACGCCCAGCCTGAGCCTGCCGCACCGTGACGTGCTGCGCGGCGTCGTGCCTGGCGCTGCCGACCGTCAGGCGTTCGTGAGCTCGCGCTCTGCCGGTGTCGTGCTCCGCGCCTCCTTGGCGGACGTGCCGAGGCGTTCCTTGAGGCGGAGGGCAGGGCCCTCGACGAAACGGTGCGAGAGGTACGCCGTCACGACGGACGCGGCGATCACGGCCACGATGCCGAGCGCACCGGGGACGACGGGGGTGATCAGGGCGATGAAGACGACGTGCCACAGGTAGATCGGGTACGAGAGCGCCCGGCCGAACCAGGCCACGGGGCTGAGCGAGAGCACCCGGGCGGGGAGCGACGGGCGGGAGACGAGGCCGCCGATCAGCAGCGCCGATGCGACCGCGACGCCGGGCAGCATCACCGTGAAGGTCGTGACGCTCTGCTGCCAGCCGCTGCCGATCGCCGCCAGGGAGCCGACGACGCCGGCGAGGCCGACCCAGGTGGCGACGCTGCCGAGGCGTCCGCGGAACAGCGCCTGCCCCTTCTCGGAGCCCATCACGAGCGCCAGTCCGCAGCCGAGCAGCAGCGGAGCCACGTTCAGCACGGGGCTGAAGTAGATGTCGGGAGTGGACCCGCCCCCGGGCGCCTCGAAGAGGAAGCCCGACGCCACGACGGAGGCCACGACGAGCGCACCGAGCACGGCCACCATGACCCGGCGGGTGGCGACGACCGCGATGAGGAGCATGAGGAGGGGCGGCCAGACGATGTAGAACTGCTCCTCCATCGAGAGGCTCCACATGGGCGAGAAGACGCCCTGCGACTCGCCGAGGAACGAGCGCGCGACGTTGCCCGTGTAGGTGAGCGCTACCGCTGCGGCGCCGAGGGCGCTCATCGTGGAGCCCTGGTAGTCGCCGATCAGCCACCACAGGGCGACGCCGACCACCACCACGGCGAGCAGGGTCGGGTACAGGCGCAGGATCCGCCTCACCCAGAAGCGGCCGAGGCGGATGCGTCCCGTGCGGGCGTGCTCGCCGAGAAGCAGCGTCGTGATGAGGTAGCCGGACAGCACGAAGAAGACGTTGACCCCGACGAATCCGCTGCCGAAGCCGGGCACGTGCAGGTGGTAGAGCACCACGAAGGCGATGGCGACCGTGCGCAGGCCGTCGAGCGGCAGGACGCGGTCGCGGCGCGTCGATGTCGTCGGAGAGGCGAGGGGCATCGGGCCAGTCTGCCTGGCGGACCTCCGATCTGCCCGGGTGCGGTCGCCCCGAGGTGGCCGGGTGCGCTGGGCGGACAGGTGCGTCACGCGTGTGGAGGAGGCAGGCGCGTCGAGCGTGTCGAGCACGTCGAGCGCGTCGACGATTCAGGCGGCGATGCCGAGATCGACCAGGGAGCCTGCCGGGACGGCGACAGGGCGTCGACGACTCCTGAGTCGTCGACGCCCTGCGTGGCCCGTGGCCCGTGTGCCGGGGCGAGGTGCGATGTGCGCGTTCGGCGCGTCAGGCCGAGGGAGCCTCGGCGTGTGCGCCCGAGCCGTCGCGGGTCTCCTCGCGGCTGCCGGTGCCGGTGCCCGAGGGGCGACCGTGGCCGACCCGTCGCGGCAGGGCGAACACGAGCGCGAAGGCGACCAGCGCGAACGCCGCGCTGACTCCCATGGCCGCGGCGGAGGCGTCGGTGAAGCCCGCGGCGCGACCGGCCGCCGTCGCGAGCTCGCGGCCGCCGGGCAGCGACCCGAAGAGCACGCTGCCGATGATGGCGATGCCCACGGCCGAGCCGATGCGCTGGATCGCGGAGATGACGGCGCTGGCGGACCCGGCGTCCTGCGGGTCGACCGTGGCCACGATGAACTGCACGTTCGGGGCGATGAAGAAGCCGTTCCCGAGGCCGGCGACCAGCAGCGGGACGAGCAAGATCCAGTTGGTGAGGTCGGCCGGCTCGACGACGAGGAGGAGGATCCACATCGCGCCGAGCCCGATCGTGACGAGCGCCGTCCCGAGCACCAGCACGTTGCGGCCGAGCTTCTGGGCGAGCTTGTTGCTCTGGGAGGACGAGATGATGCTGCCGACCGCGAACGGGATGGCGACGGCGCCGGAGGCGAGGGCGCTGTTCCCGAGGCCCGACTGCCAGAGCAGCGAGATCGTGAAGAAGATGCTGGTGAAGGCCGCGAAGTACACGAGGGCGAGGACGACGCCGCCCGTGAACTGCGGGTGGGAGAACAGCTTGGGGGGCACCAGCGGCGTGCGTCCTCGGCGGGTGTAGGCCACCTCCCACAGGCCGAACAGCGCGAGCAGCACGAGGCCACCGGCGATGCTGAGGTAGGTCCAGAGGGGCCAGCCCTCGTCCTGTCCCTGGATCAGCGGGACGAGCAGGGCGACGAACGCCGCCGACACGAGCAGCAGGCCGAACCAGTCGAGACCGCGGTCGGGGCGAGGCACGGACTCGTCGCGACGGGGGAGCAGCACGGCGGCCGCGATCAGCGTGATGATGCCGAAGGGCAGGTTCACGAAGAACACGAGACGCCAGCCGTGCTCGTCGCCGAACGCCTGGATGAGCAGCCCGCCGATGATCGGACCGAGGGCCGACGAGACGCCGATGACGGCTCCCATGATGGCGAAGGCCTTGCCGCGCGACCGACCCGGGAAGAGCAGCTGGATGAACGCGGTCACGGCCGGCACGAAGATGCCGCCCGCGAGCCCCTGCACGACGCGGAACACGACGAGCTGGTGGTCGCTCGTGGCCACGCCGCAGGCGAGGCTCGCGAGCGTGAAGAGCAGCACGCCCGAGAAGTAGACCCACTTGTGCCCGATGCGGTCGCCGATGCGGCCGGCCGGGATGAGCGTCAGGCCGAATGCCAGCGCGTAGCCCGAGATGATCCACGACAGGGTCGACTCGGAGGCGTCGAGGTTCGTCCTGATCGTCGGCAGCGCGACGTTGACGATCGTCGTGTCCAGCAGGGCGATGAACATGCCGAGCAGCAGCGCCGACAGGGCGAGCCACGACTGGCGGGGGATGGCGGGCGCCGGGGCGGCTGCCCGGGCGGTGGCGTCGGTCATGGAGGTGCCTTTCAGGGGGCAGGGTCGGGTGCCCGGCGAGTGGCCGGGAAGAGGGGAGTCGAGGAGGCGGTCGCTACCGACCGGAGGAGCCGGGAGTCAGCGCGTGCCTGGCCCCCGCCTCCTCGTCGGCGACGATCTCGGGGAGCGCGTCGACGAGCGTGTCGTGCCAGGCGAGCTCGGCACGGAGCCGGTGTTCTCGGTGCGCCATCGCGTGCTTCTCGGCGACGGAGAGCCAGGGGCTGGCGCGACGGTGGTGCTCGATCTCGTCGTCGAGGAGACGGCGGACTGCACCGCGACGTTCGTGGACCGTGCCGACCAGGGCGTCGATGGCGTCGGGGTCGACGCGGGTCAGCGCGAGGTCGAAGGGGTCGGGCCGGAGCACGACGGTCTCGAGCGCGTGCCGGCGGGAATCGGCGAGGGCCGCGCGGCCGTCGTCGGTGATCGCCCAGACCTGTCGCTCGGGGAAGTTGCCCTCGCGCTCGGTGCGGACGGGGGCGAGCAGGCCCTCGGCGGCGAGGCGCTTGATGGCGCCGTAGAGCCCACCGACCGAGATGTCGGTCCACTGGTGGACGTGTTCCTGCTCGGCCTGAAGCTTGAGCTGGTGCCCGTGCATCTCGCCGTGGCGCGCGAACGAGTCGAGCACGAAGAGGCGGATGGAGGACACCTACTTACTCTCGCACGAGTAGTCGCCCGCGTCAAATATCGTGCAGTGCGCGCAAGCTAGGCGTCACCGCGGGCGTCGCGGGCCTCGAGGAGACCGGACGCTGTCGAGGACTCAGGCGCGGGACGCGGCGAGCTCGGCGGCGTCGCGCATCACGGGCGCGAGCGACGGCGACTCCTGATCGCTCAACAGCAGTGCGGCACGCTCAGGAGCGAGCCCGGCGAAGCACTCGCCGATGGTGACGCCGTGCTCGGGGCGCGAGACGACCCGGAGGTCGTCGCCCGCCGAGATGTCACCGCCGACGACCACCTTGAGGTAGGCGCCGGGCCTGCCCTCCTCCTGGAACCGCCGCACCCAGCCCCGTTCGCCGAGTCGACGCGCGAACGTGGCGCACGGAGTCCGCGGCATGGTCACCTCGAGGACGAGGCGCTCGCCGACGGCCCACCGCTCGCCGATGACGGCGCCGGTGACGTCGAGGCCCGACGTGCGGAGGTTCTCGCCGAACGAGCCGGGGAGCACCTCACGGCCGAGGAGGTCGGCGAAGTGGTCGGCGTCCTCGTCCGCGAAGGCGTACACGGCCTTGTCCTCGCCGCCGTGGTGGACACGACTGGCCTGGACGTCGCCCCGCAGGCCGAGCTTCCGGACGGGCACCGGCCCCTGGACCGGTCGCTTGTCGATGGCCGTCACTCCGACGCTGCCGGAGTCGTCGAGCAGGGCGTGGACGCGGCAGACGGCGGTGACGTGGGGCATGGATATATCGTGCCCGAGACCACGACCCTGGACAAGACGCACGGCGACCCGCGGGCGTTGGAGAGACGATGCGACGACGACGGCGCGCCTCGAGGCTGCGAGCGTGTCAGCGCTCGTCAGCGCTGTCAGCGCGTGACTGGCTCGCGGGCGTGCAGCAGCCCGAGCTCGGACCGTCGGGGCAGCCCCTCCCAGTCTCCGGCTGCGAGGCACACGAACGCCCCGACCGTCGCCGCGGTCTGCAGGCGGGTCGGCGCGTCGTTCCCGGCTGCGAGCTCGGCGAGGTAGCCCGCGACGAACGCGTCTCCTGCCCCGACGGTGTCGTGCGCGACGATCGGCACAGCTCGCTGTTCGAGGAGCTGGCCGTCGACCATCGCCACGGCACCGGCCGCACCGCACTTGACGACGGCCTGCCGTGGACCGAGCTCGGCGAGGCCGCGCGCCAGCGCGGCGGCGGCGGCAGGACCGGTGGCGGCGTCGGTCGCGAACGACGCCGTCGCGGCCGGTCCGAGCAGCATCGCGGCTTCGTCCTCGCCGGCGAACAGGACGTCGCAGCCGGCTGCGAACTCCCGGCAGAACGTCGCGGCGTCGTCCGTCGACCACAGGGCGCGCCGGTAGTTGACGTCGAACGACACCAGGACCCCCGCCTCGCGGGCGACGTCGGCGGCTCGTCGCACTGCCTGGGCCGCCGAGCCGGAGAGCGCCGGCGTGATGCCGGTCACGTGCATCACGTCCGCCGAGGCGATGGCGGACTCGTCGAGATCGTCGGCCGACAGACGCGAGCCGGCACTCCCTGCCCGGTAGTAGGTGACGTTCTGCGTCGTCGAGGTCCGACGTTCCTTGATCATCAGGCCGGTCGCCGCGCCGTCGTCGATCGTGACCCGGGCGTCGACGCCCTCGGCGCGGATCTCCCGAGCGACGAGACGGCCGACGGAGTCGTCGCCCACTCGGCCGAACCAGATCACGTCAACGCCGAGCCTGCTGAGGCCGATGGCGACGTTGGACTCCGAGCCGCCGATGCCGAGCTGCATCGTGCTCGCGTGGGCGAGCGGCCCCGGCTGCGCGGTCGAGAGCAGCCCCATGGTCTCGCCGAGCGTGACGATCCGTGGCCGCCTGGTCGAGCTCGAGGAGGCGGCTGTCGCGTCCGTCACCGCGCCTCCCCGGCCTCGAGGGCCAGCCCGACGACGCGGCGTGCGCGCTCCTCGAGCGCGCTCGTGGCGCCTCCCGCGAACGCGTCACGCAGGAGCGGACTGCCGAGGCTCACGGCGAGCGAGCCCGCGCGGATCCACGCCGGGACGTCGTCGAGCTCGATGCCGCCTGACGGCACGACCTCGAGGTCGGGGAACGGGCCGCGCAGCTGCCCCAGGTAGCCGGGCCCGACCGTCGAGGCGGGGAAGAGCTTGACCGCCGTGGCGCCCGACGCCCAGCTCGACCAGAGCTCGGTGGGGGTGAGGCCGCCGGGATAGAAGGGCACGCCGCGACTCGTGACGGCCGTGGCGATCGCCGCCGACGTGATCGGCGTCACGACGTAGGCGGCTCCGTGTTCGACGGCGGACACGCCCTGCTCGACCGTGGTGACGGTCCCCACGCCGATCTCGGCGGCGTCGGCGAAGCGGGTGGCGAGCTCGGGCAGCACCCCCAGGACGCCGGGCGTCGTGAGCGTCAGCTCGATGCTCTCGATGCCTCCGCGGATCAGGGCCTCGACCACGGGCTCGAGCTCCCCCGCCGTGGGCGCGCGGAGCACGGCGATGACGCGCGATGCTCGGAGAGCAGCCGAGGCAGGGGTCCGGCCGCCTTGTCCGGTCAGGGCCGGATCGGCCGTGGACGTGCTGCTGACGGTCATCGTGAGTCCTTCGCGCCGGTGCGGTGGTCATGACCAGTATGACCCGAGGCGGGGGAGGAGGCTGATCGGCGTCGGGCACGGGCCTGAGCTCGGTGCCGTTCGGCGAGCTCGCGGCGGCGGGACCAGCTGTGGTGTGCCTCGTCGGGCCGACGACGTGGCAGGCGCCACCGTCGGCCAGCTCGCGAGCGGACGCGCGCGGACCTGTGCTCGGTCGGCTCGTCCCGCCCTCGGCCCGGACCCGGTGTCCGTCCGGTCGACAGGTCGTCGTGGACGCGCGTGCGGCTCGGCGGCACGGGCCCGGCAGCCGTCCCGTCGCGGTGCATCAGGACTGCTGCCTCGATCGCGGCCAGGACGGTGCCCCAGTGCTCCGTGATCAGTTCGTAGCTGAGGTGCACGGGGATCCGCCGGCGGATGAACGTCGCCATGTCCTTGCTGACGTCGGCGTCGAACCGGTCGGCGTGCCACTTGCGCCCGTCCGTCTCGACGCCGAGCACCCCGTTCACGACCAGGTCGGTGTGGCGGCCGAAGCCGACGGGCACCTGCGAGGTGACGTGGAAGCCCGCCCGCCGCAGCCGCGTGCGCACGACGCTCTCGAGGATGCTCTCGCTGTCGGCGTCGACCCAGTCGGCGATGCCGCGGGCGTCGGCGGGCAGACGGGCGAGGACCGCGGAGAACTCGGCTTCCGAGACGCGCCCCTGGTGGAGGGCCCAGTCGCAGAGCGCGACCGCGATCTCGAAGTCCTCCTCGAGGACTGCCCGGACGAGGGCGTCCGCGATCGAGACGACGGCCACGCCGCCCCGCTCCCGGACGCCGACCGGATCCCACACGACCCGTGACCGTCGACACCGGCGGAGCCGCGCGGCGTGGGGCGGGACGGAGACGCAGACCGTGTCGGGACGGTCCCACATCCAGCCGCCGAGGTGGAACAGGGCGGAGGCGCCCGTCAGCCGTCCGCCGACCCGGACCGCCGTGACGCGGTCGTCGTCGAGGGGCAGGTTGCTGTACCAGCCGAGGCGCGGACGATGGAGGTCGCCCGACCGCACGGCCCGGGTGAGGTCGCGATCCGTCGCGCCGGCCCGGCGGAGCTGCTGGCGGGTGGCGAATCCCCCGGCGTCGCCGACGATGTCGGTGAGGGTGCTGGTGTGCATGCCGACACTGTCGCCCGGGGCCCGGTCTCGCCGCCGAGGGTCGGCGCGCTGCTGGGGACGGCCGTGGCGCGTCGGCGGGCTGGGGAGGGAACGCCGACCCGTCATCCCGGTGCGGCCGTGCTGTCGACGAGTCAGGTCCCGGCGCGCGTCCGACCCCGGCTCGGTGCGTCATGACCCGGTGACCGACGGCGTGTCCTGATCCGTCGACCGCACTCCGACCGCACTCCGACCGCACCCCGACCGCACCCCGACCGCACCTCGTCGGAGACGGCGTCCGAGGGCGCGCCGGGCGACCCTCCCGCGCGCTCGGGCGCTCTCGGCGCCCTTGACTCCCCGTCGAGCCCGTTCCTAGGGTGGAAAAGCGCGGTCACGGGAGACCAGCGGCCGTCGCGCACGATCGACACGTCGAGGAGGACGCATGCAGATCGACCGAAGGGGGCTGCTCGCCGGGGCGGCGGGACTGGCAGGAGCCGCGGCGCTCGCGGGCTGCGCACCCCGCGCCGAGCGGACCGAGATCGGCGACTGGCCGACCGAGGTGGGCGACGAGCCCGTCACGATCGACTGGTGGAGCGCCAACATCGCCACCAACGAGGGCGGCGACCTGCGCCCCCGCCTCATCGAGGAGTTCACCAAGCAGTACCCGAACGTGCGGATCAACCTCGTCGCGGCGCCTGCCGACACCGACACGAACCGCACGACCCTGACCACCCAGATCGCGGCCGGCTCGCAGAGCCCCGACGTCATCCACGGCGACATCGCCTGGCCCGGCCAGTTCGCCGAGAACTCCCTCGCCACGCCCCTCAGCACGCTCGTCCCGGACGACTTCTGGGACCAGTACCCCGAGGGCCTCCGCTCCGCCGCGAGCGTCGACGGCGAGTACTACATGTTCCCCGTCTACATCGACAACTCGTTCCTGGTCTACCGGCAGGACCTCCTCGACAAGCACGGCCTCCAGGTGCCGGGGTCGTGGGAGGAGGTGGTCGAGACGAGCAAGGCGCTGATCGACACAGGGGACGTCGACTACGGCTTCGTCTTCCAGGGCAACGTCTACGAGGGCATGACGTGCAACGCGGTCGAGTTCGTCGCCGACGCCGGCGGCCGCTTCACCGACGAGGACGTGACCGAGTCCACGGCGACGAGCTCGGAGGCGCGACGCGGTCTGGAGTTCATGGCCTCGCTGGTCTCCGAGGGCGTGACGCCCCGCGCCTCCTTGACGTACATCGAGCAGGCGAGCCTGGACGCCTTCACGACGGGGCGGGCGGCGTTCCTCCGCAACTGGTCGTACGCGTACGACACCGCGAACAGCCCCGAGGCGTCCAGCGTCGCGGGCAAGATCGGCATCCGGTCGCGGCCCGGGTTCGACGGCACCGACGAGACGCACACGACGATCGGAGGGTGGGGCAGCTACATCAACCCGCACACCGCGAAGCCGGCCGCGGCCCTGGCGTGGGCGCGGTGGCTGGCCGACGAGGACGCCCAGCAGCTGATCGTCCGCGAGGGCGGCGTGATCCCGGCGCGGACGGCGTCGCTGACGAGCCCCGACGCGAAGGCCGCGGCGAAGCCGCAGTACGAGATCGCGGCCGACTACACGCTCGTGCCGCGGCCGACCGCGACCGCCTTCTACCCGAAGGTCTCGCAGGGCATCTACGTCAACGCGAACTCGATCGCGGCCGGGCAGTCGGCCGTCGAGACGGGCACCAGCCGGATGCAGCGGCAGATGGACGTGGCGCTCGCCGGGCAGGCTCTCTGATGAGCGTTCAGGAGGAGACGACGACGACCCGCCCGGACGCCGCGCGGTCGACGACGACGGGGCCGCCGACGCCTGAACGCTCGGCGCGCACCTCGCTCGCCCGCACCCGCAACCGCGCCGCGTGGCTCTTCGCCAGCCCGGCCCTGCTCGTCATCCTGCTGGTGACCGTGTTCCCGGTGATCTACTCGGTCGTGCTCAGCTTCGCGCGGGTCACCATCGACTACGACGGGTTCCAGGTCGAGGAGTACACACTCGCCAACTACGGCGCCCTGCTGCAGAGCCAGGACTGGTACCGAGCCCTCGGCTTCACGATCCTGTACACCGTCATCACCGTGACGATCGAGCTCGTGCTCGGCATGCTCTCGGCGCTCGTGCTCGAACGGCTCGGCGTGACGCGGGGCTGGATGCTCGCGCTGCTGCTGATCCCGTGGTCGCTCGTCACCATCGTCTCCGCGCAGCTCTGGAAGTACATCTACGACTCGACCTACGGCATCGCGACGTGGGGGATAGCCCTGGTCACGGACAGCCCGCCCGTGATCCTCGGCGAACCGGTCAGCGCCGCCGCCGCCCTCATGGTCGCCGACATCTGGAAGACCACGCCGTTCGTCGCGATCATCCTGCTCGCGGGCCTCGTGATGATCCCCGACGAGCAGTACGAGGCCGCCGAGCTCGACGGCTCGAGCGCGTGGTCGACCTTCTGGCGGGTGGTGATGCCGCAGCTGCTGCCGACCTTCACGATCGCCGTCCTGTTCCGCGTGCTGCAGGCGTTCGGCGTCTTCGACCTCCCCTTCGTCCTCACCCAGGGAGGCCCCGGCACCTCGACCCAGACCCTCGCGATCATGGGCTACAAGGTGCTCTTCCAGGACATCAACATCGGCCCGGGAGCGGCGATCGCGACCTCGACCGCCCTGATCGTCGGCCTCGGCTGCCTGCTGTTCCTCAGGGCGTTCCGCAACCAGGCGAAGGGAGTCGACTGATGGCCCGCACCAAGATCCGCCGCGGCTGGCGGCGCTGGGTCAACGTGGTCAACCTCGGCGGCGTGCTCATCGCCCTCGTGACGGCGATCCCGCTCTACTGGCTCGTGGTGTCGTCGTTCAAGACGGCTCCCGAGGTCGCGGCGTCGCCTCCCACGGTCGTTCCCCAGACCTGGACGCTCGAGAACTACGTCACCGCGTTCGTCTCGAACGACCTCGCGGTCTACATGCTCAACAGCGTGATCGTGGCCGTGAGCACCACGGTGCTCGTCCTGGGGCTCGCGCTGTTCGCGGGCTACGCGCTCACCGGCCGCAAGCTCAAGGGCGGCACCACGATCATGACGACGCTCCTGATGCTGTCCGTGTTCCCCGCCATCGCCGTCCTGACGCCGATCTACCTGATCGAGCGGCAGCTCGGCCTGCTCAACAGCTACCCCGGCCTGATCATCCCGTACGTCGCGTTCAACCTGCCGTTCGCCATCTGGATCATGCGCAACTACCTCGCCGGCATCCCCACCACCATCGAGGAGGCGAGCGAGATCGACGGCGCCTCGCCCCTCCGCACCGTGTTCTCCGTGATCCTGCCCATGTCGAAGCCGGGCCTCTTCACGGTCGGCGTCTTCACCTTCACCGCCTCGTGGAGCGAGTTCCTCATGGCGCTCACCTTCAACAGCGAGACGTCGTTCCGCACGATCCCGGTCGGCATCGCCCTCTTCGGCACGCAGTTCACCGTGCCGTACGGGGCGATCTTCGCGGCGTCGGTCTCGGCGACCGTGCCCATCGTGATCCTGGTGCTGATCTTCCGCCGCTCGATCGTCTCCGGGCTGACCTCGGGGGCGGTCAAGGGCTGAGACGAGGAGGCGCGGGCCCGGCCGCGTCGAGGACTCAGGCACCCGAGGCGGTCGGCGTCGCAGGGCCGGCCCCGAGGCCGGTGCGTCGTCGTCGTCGCCTGAGTCCTCGACGGCTGTGCGCCCGCTGGCGCCGCCGTGCCTGCGCTGCCCTGCCCCGCCCGGCCCCGGGCGCCTCCCCGGCACATCGGTAGGTTGGGTCGATGACCGACATCGCCGTGACCGTCCTCCCCGCCCGTGACTCGTCCGGAGGGGGCGGCGACGTCTGGGGCGTCGACCCTGCGATGCGCGCCGTCGAGGCGACCGGCGCCAGGGCGGTCGCGCTCGGCGACGAGACACGGATGATCGTGGTCGGCGGCCGCGTCGACCAGGCCGAGCTGCGCCGGGCGATCGAGGAGCACCCCGACGTCTCGGTCGTGCAGCTGCCGAGTGCGGGCGTGGACTCGTACGTCGAGACGATGAGGGCCACCCGTCGCGACGGGCTCGTCTTCACCAGCGCGAAGGGCGCCTACAGCGCGCCGGTGGCCGAGCACGCGCTCGCGCTGACCTTGGCGACCCTGCGTTCGCTGCCCCTCCGAGCCCGTGCGGCCTCCTGGGAGGAGCAGCAGCGCGGGATCTCGCTCAACGGGGCGCGTGTGCTGATCATCGGCGCGGGCGGGATCGGCACCGAGCTGCTGCGGCTCCTGGGGGTCTTCGACGTCGAGGTGACGATGGTCGTGCGCACGCCTCGCGAGGTCCCGGGCGCCGTGCGCACCATCACCTCCGAGAGTCTCGTCGAGGTGCTGCCCGACATGGACGTCGTCGTGGTCGCGGCCGCCCTCACCGACGGCACGGCCAAGATCGTGGGCCGGGCCGAGCTCGAGGCCATGAAGCCGACCGCCGTGCTCGTGAACATCGCCCGAGGGCCCCTCGTCGACACCGACGCGCTCGTGGCGGCGCTCGCCGCGGGGTCGATCGGAGGAGCCGGCCTCGACGTGGTCGACCCCGAGCCGCTGCCCGACGGGCACCCCCTCTGGGACGAGCCCCTGGCGCTGATCACGCCCCACCAGGCGAACACGAACGCGATGACCGAGCCGCTGTTCCAGGCCCGCGTCGAGGAGAACATCCGGGCGCTCGCCGACGGCGGCCAGCCCGTCGGCGTCGTGGACGTCGACGCCGGGTACTGACCCCTGCTCGTCACCTGAGTCCTCGACACGGCGGTCCGCGTAGCCTCGCCCGCATGCTCAGCTCCGGCCCCGCCCGCCCCTCGTCGCGGCCCTCGCGTCCGTCACGCCCGACGCGCGCCCCCGACGACCGTTTCCGCGGCCGCATCGCGGGCTTCGGCACGTCCTCCGGCACCCGTGTGGTCATCGGAATGTGGGACGACTCGCCGCTCGGCCGCTTCGCCGACGTGATGATCGAGGACGCGGCGGGCCACCGCCTCCTGCTGGCGCCGTCGGACGAGGTCGCCGAGTACGTCTCGTCGACTTACTCGTTCGACGAGGTGCGGGTCGTCCCGGTCGCCCGGCGCCGGGTCGACGGCGGCATCGCCGTGACGGCCGGTGACCTCGAGGTGACGCTCGCCGTCGGGCCGATCTCGTGGCTCGGCGTGCTGCTGCGGCTGGTCCCGCGCGGCCTCGCGACCCGGCCGGCGTGGCTCACCCTCGTCGACCCCGTCGCCCGCGTGCTCGTCCGGGGCGCCCGCACGGCCGGCACCGCGGGCGGAGGCCGCCGCGAGTACTACGGCGTCACGCTGGTGCGCGACCTCGCCGCCGTCACGGCCGTCCGCGACGGCGTCGACCTCGGCTCGCTCGCACCGCTGTCGCCGCCCGTGCGCTTCGGGTTCGGCTCGGCGCCCGCACGGCCCAGCCTGGTCGACGTCGTCAGCACGATCCGCCGCCCCGCCTGAGCCGAGGAGGCGCGCGGCAGCCCCGCGACGACTCGCGCTGCCTGGATGGAGGAGGCACGCGACATCCCTGCGACGATTCGCGCGGCGAGGGGCGGCGCGCGTCCCGCAGCGGTCCTCGGGAATATCCCGCGCCTCCGGGCGGTCTCCCTCCGTGCACGTGCATGACGCGTCACCTACCCGCGTCGGAGCCCGCTGCACCACCGCACCACTTCAGCAAGGAGACCCCATGACCACCGTCCTCGTCCTCGTCGGCAGCCTGCGCGCCGGATCCACCAACAAGCAGATCGCCGAGACCGCGGTGCTGAACGCCCCCGAGGGCGTCACCCTGAGCGTCTACGACGGCATCGCGCACCTGCCGTTCTACAACGAGGACATCGACGTGGACGGCGCTCGTCCGGAGGCGGCCGTCGCGTTCCGCAGCGCGCTCAGCGGCGCCGACGCCGTGCTCGTCGTCACGCCCGAGCACAACGGCACCATCCCGGCCGTGCTCAAGAACGCGATCGACTGGGCGTCGCGCCCCTACGGCGAGAGCCAGATCTCGGGCAAGCCGGTCGCCGTCATCGGCAGCGCGTTCGGCCAGTTCGGCGGCGTGTGGGCGCAGGACGAGACCCGCAAGTCGTTCGGCATCGCCGGCGCGAAGGTCCTCGAGGACGTGACCCTGGCCATCCCCGGCTCGGTCGTCCGCTTCGCCGAGGTGCACCCCAAGGACGACGCCGAGGTCGTCGCGAAGCTCGCCGAGGTCGTCTCCGCGGTCGTGGCGTCGACGCGCAGCGACGCCGCCTAGTCGACTCTTCGCGAGCGTCGTCGCGGGCGCGACGAGCCAGCAGGAGGTGGGCGAGACCCTCGCGGTCTCGCCCGCTTCCGCGCGCGGCCGCCCGACACCCTGAATTCGGCGTCCCGAAGTTGTCTGATCAGGGCTTTTCTGGCGTCACGGCCGCCTCCGGCGTGCCAAGATCGACGGGTTCCGGGGCGACGACGCCCGCCGTCGCCGCCACCGAAAGGACCCGTCGTGAGCTTCTGGGCCCTCCTCTTCATCGCCCTCGGCGTCTCTGCCGACGCCTTCGCCGTCGCGCTCGGCAAGGGCCTGCACATGCGCCAGTTCTCGGTGCGCGGGGCCGCGGTCATCGCCGTGACGTTCGGTCTCTTCCAGGCGGCGATGCCCCTCGCGGGCTGGCTGCTCGGCACCGCCTTCGCCGGCTACATCGCCGACTTCGACCACTGGATCGCCTTCGGGCTCCTGGCCCTCATCGGCGCCAAGATGCTCTGGGAGGCCTTCACGAAGGGCGCGGACGACGACGAGGACGTCGACCGCATCTCCACCCGCGAACTGCTGCTGCTCGCGGTGGCCACGAGCATCGACGCCCTCGCCGTCGGCGTGACGCTCGCGTTCCTGCCGGTGTCCATCGGCGGGGCCGTGCTCCTGATCGGCGTGACGACGACCGTCCTCACCTTCGTCGGCGTGCTCGTCGGCCACCGCGTCGGAGCGCGCTTCGGCAAGCCGGCCGAGATCGCCGGCGGCGTCGTCCTGATCCTCATCGGCACGAGCATCCTGCTCGAGCACCTCGGAGTGCTGGCCTAGCCGGCCGCAGGCCCCGGACGACGGGTCGCGGGCCCGGAACTGCGGGCCGCAGATCGCGACGTCGGGGACGACGACAGGAGGCGCGGTGCCTGTCGCACCGCGCCTCCTCGTGTCCCGCAGCCTGCGTCAGCGGCGGCCGAGCCGACGCTCTCCGCCGGCGCCCAGCGCGTAGGGGAGGCCGTAGTGGGCGAAGACGTCCGCCTCCTGCGAGGCCTCGAGCTCGCCGTCGGTGTCGATGGACGGAGCGTCCTTGACGAGCTTCTTGTCGAACTGGACCTTGACGTGCTTGGGCGCGACGACCGCGCCGTCGAGCGGCACGAAGAGCAGCTTCTTGCCGACCAGGCCGGCCTGCACCGTCGCGAAGGACGGGCTGTCCGACGACGTGTCGAAGTAGACGCTCTCGAGCTGCCCGATCTTGTCGCCGTTCGGGTCGACGACCGGCAGGCCGATCCAGTCGCGCAGGTTCTCCGCTTCGAACATGACATCCCTCTCTGCTGCACGGATCAGGGCCGGCACGCGTGCCTTCGACGGTAGTAGCCCGGCGTGCGCGCGGGCCGGGCAGTGCGCGCGGGCCGGGCAGTGCGCGCGGGCCGGGCAGTGCGTGCGGGCGCGCCGTGCCGACCCGTGCAGCTCCGATCCGCCCCGCGGCGTCGAGGACTCAGGCGCGCGCGTCGAAGCCGGTCGCCGCCCCGGGCGCCTGGCACGATGGCGGCATGTCCGACCTGAGTCCTCGACGCGACCCTGCGTCGACGCCCGTCCTGCTCGTCGTCGACGTCGCCGACGGCGGCCGCGACGACCCTGCCTTCGAGGCGGAGCTGCAGCGCCTCACGGCCAGCGTCGTCGCGGCGGCGACCGCCGTGGGCTTCGTCGTCGACCGCGTGCCGGCAGCGCAGACGGCGCAGGCCGAGCTCGACGAGCGCCTGTCGGCGGCGGACGCGGTCATCGTCACCGGGGGAGAGGACGTCGACCCGTCCTTCTACGGCGGCGACCCCCGCGAGCCGCACCTCGGCCAGACGTTCCCCGCGGCGGACCGGGCCCAGGTCGCGATCGTCCGACGCGCCGTCGAGGAACGCACCCCGCTCGTCGGCATCTGCCGGGGCATGCAGCTCGTCAACGTCGCCCTCGGCGGCGACCTGGTGCAGCACCTCCACGACGGCGGACACGTCGGGGACGACACCGCCGACAGCATGGTCGACCACCGAGTGCTCGTCGAGCCCGACAGCGAGCTGGCGACGGCGCTCGGCGCGACGGAGCTCGACGTGCGGAGCTCCCACCACCAGGCCGTCGGCCGGGTCGCCCCGGGCCTCAGGGTCGTCGCGCGTGCCGACGACGGCACGATCGAGGCGGTCGAGCACGAGGAGGCGCCCGTCTGGTGCGTCCAGTGGCACCCGGAGGACGCAGGGTCGCGCGGCACCGTGCTCACCGACCTGCTGGAGGCGGCGCTGGCCGCACGCCGCGCCTCCTGACGCTGTCGGAGCTGTCGGAGCTGTCGCAGCTGTCGCAGCTGTCGCAGCTGTCGGAGCGGTCGGCAGCTGTCGGCAGCTCGTCGACCAGAGCGACGGCGCTGCGCCGGCCGCAAAACCGAATGTCGTTCCGGATCTTGCGGAGGGGACGGGGGGCCGTGCAACACTGGAGGGACGCCCTCGTCGTGGAGTGGCCCATCCCCGAACGCCCGCCCCTCCGCCGCGACGAGCGCGCTCCGCCTCCCGACACCGCCCGCGTCATCACGCCGGGTCCTGTCGGCTAGGTGGTCCCTCGACGAGCTGATCGTCGTGCGCGCCCGGCCGGCCCGTCCAGGAAGGCCTGACCGTGCCCCAGAACTCCCCGCGTCCCGACGACACCCGCACCGGCTCCGTGGCCCTCGCCCCCGAGCCCGACACTCAGAGCTCGACCCCGGCCCCGGCCTCGACCTACACGGGGTCCATGCGGGTCAGCGGCATCGACACTCCCGGCCCCGGTCCGACCCACGGCCACGACGGCACGCCGCACGTCCTCACCCCGTCGGCGATCGTCGGGATCGCCGTGCTCGGGCTGGCCACCTTCTTCGCCATCACGACCGAGCTGATGCCCGTGGGCCTGCTGTCGACGATGAGCGAGGACCTCGGGGTCACCGAGTCCCGCATGGGCGTCGTCATCACGGTCTACGCCCTCGCGGTCGCCCTGCTCGCGCTGCCGCTGACGTGGGTCACGGCGCGCGTGCCGCGGAAGGCCGTCCTCGTCGCGACCCTCGGCGGCTACACGGCGTCGAACCTGATCGTCGCGCTCGCCCCGAACTTCGAGACGGTCTGCGTGGGACGCGTCGTGGGCGGCGTCGCCCACGCCCTGTTCTTCTCGGTGGCCTCGGCGTACGCCACGCGCATCGTCCCGCCCCGGCTCGCGGGCCGCGCCATCGCGTTCGTCTACTCGGGCAGCTCCCTCGGCTTCGTGCTCGGCGTGCCCCTGGCCACGGCGGTCGGCGACCACCTCGGCTGGCGCTCCGCGGTGTTCGCCGTGGCGGTCGCCTCCGCCGTCCTCGCCGTCGTGGCGCTGGCGTTCCTGCCCGCGGTCCGGGGCGAGTCGTCGCCGCACCTCGGCTCGGTCGCGGCCTGGGCTCGTTCCGGTCTGCTCGCCGTCGTCGTCGCCGACCTCCTCCTCTTCGCCGGGCACTACGTCGTCTACACCTACGTCGGCCCGTACCTGATGACGGCCGGACTGGGCGACGACGCGGTCGCGCCGGCCCTCCTCGTGCTCGGGGTCACGGGCATCGTGGGGCTGCTCACCGCCGGGGCCTTCGTCGACCGAGCGCCGCGACAGACGCTCATCGCGGCCGTGGCCGTCATGGCGCTGGCGCTCGCCGTCCTGCCCCTCGTGCACGGCTCGCTCGTCGGCACCTTCGTGGTCGCCGGGCTCTGGGTCGCGGCCAACGGCACCACCGGGACCTTGTTCATGGCGGCGGCGATCCGCACCGGAGGCGTCAGTCCCGACATCGCCGGAGCTCTCGTCAACGCAGGCTCCAACGTCGGCATCGCGGGCGGGGCCGCGCTCGGCGCACAGGTGTTCGGCACGGCCGGGCTCGGCCTCGGCGCACTGCCGTTCGTCGCCGCCGTCGTGGTCGGGGCGAGCCTGGTGGTCGTCGTCCTCGGCCGCCGGGGCTTCCCTGTCTCGGGACACACGCAGTCGACCCTGTCGACGTCGAGCCTCCGCACGATCACGTCGTCCGTGTCGGTCGTGACGGCGTCGATCGCGACCGTGCAGGCGGCCCGCACGGGCTCGGTGCCGACCGGGCCCGCGGTGCGCGGCGGGCGCCGGAGCCGCTAGCCCCGGTCGGGGTCCGTCGGTCGCCTGCCGGCGCCTCCCGTGCTCGGGACCACCGGGGCGCGGGTGCCGTGTCGAGGACTCAGGCAGCGGCGCCCTCGAGGGTGCCCGATCGGCGGCGTGCACGGCGCGCACGGCGTCGTCTCCTGAAGGGTCGACGCCTGTCGACGCAGTCGACGCAGTCGAGCGGGGCGGCCCTCGTGTCGAGGACTCAGGCGTCGACGTCCTCGACCGGCTCCGACCCGCGGCACGCGCCTCCGCGGCGTCGCCGCCTCCTGATCGCTCGACACGGTCGCGCGCGAAGGGCGCCCGCGGCCCGGGATCAGCCCCCGGCGAGCCCGTTCTCGTAGGCGAAGATCACCGCGTGCACCCGGTCGCGCACGTCGAGCTTGGCCAGCACCCGTCCGACGTGCGTCTTGACCGTCGACTCGGACAGGAACAGCTCCCGGGCGATCTCCGAGTTGCTGAGCCCGCGTCCGATCGCGACGAGCACCTCGCGCTCGCGCTCCGAGAGCAGGTCGACCGAGGAGGCGCGACGCACGCCCGCAGGATCGGGCAGGCGCCCCCGGTACAGGTCGATCATCGCGCGGGTGACGCGCGGCGACACGATGGCGTCGCCCGCCGCCACGGTGCGGATCGCGGCGACCAGCTCGGCCGGGGGAGCGTCCTTGAGGAGGAAGCCGCTCGCGCCCGCGTTCAGGCCGCCGAAGGCGTACTCGTCGAGGTCGAACGTCGTCAGCACGAGCACGCGCGCCTCCGGGCGCGCCGCGACGATGCGGCGAGTGGCCTCGATCCCGTCGAGGGCGGGCATGCGCACGTCCATCAGGACGACGTCGGGCCGCAGCTCGGCGTCGCGCTCGACGGCGGACAGGCCGTCGGCGGCCTCGCCCACGATCCGGAGGCCCGGCTGGGCACCGAGCACCATGGCCATGCCGGCACGCAGCAGGTCCTGGTCGTCGACGAGCATGACGGTGATGTCGGTCACGGTGCCTCCTCGGGCAGCTGGTCGGCGTCGGCCGAGGCCGAGGCCGAGGTCGGGGTCGGGGTCGCGCGCGCGGCGGGCCGAGCGTGCGGCTCAGGGAGGGGCTGGGCGCTCGCCCCGGGTGACGGCTGAGCACCGGCGGCGCCGCCGGGTCCCGGCAGGGCGAGCCGCAGCCGCCACCCGCGCCCGCCCAGCTCCGGGCGCGGGCCGGCCTCGAGGGTCCCCCCGTACAGGGCGGCGCGCTCGCGGAGCCCGACGAGCCCGCGCTCCGTCCCGACCGAGGCGGCAGGGGCGGTGCCCGCGCCGTCGTCGACGACCTCCACGGTGACCCCGCCGAGCCCCAGCCCGAGCGCGTCGACGCTGCCGCTGCCGCCATCGCCGCTGCTGCTGCTGCCGCGGCCGCTGCCGCCGCTGCTGCCGCTGCCGCTGCCGGCACCGGCTCCCCGACCTTCGGCCCCGCGCAGGACCACCGCGACCCGCGTCGGCCCCTCGGCGTACCTCAGGGAGTTCGTCAGCCCCTCCTGCACCGTCCGGTAGAGGACCACCTGCAGGGCAGGAGCCGTCGGCAGCGCGCCCACGCGGGTGAGCGCGACGGGCAGTCCGGCCGTGCGGTAGGTCTCGACGAGGTCGTCGAGCCCGTCGAGCCCCGGCTGGGGAGCGAGCGCCGCAGCGTCGGCGTCGTCGTGCAGCACGCCGAGCAGGCGGCGCATGTCGGCCAGCGCCTCCCGCCCGACGACGCCGATCTGCCGCACGGCGTCGCGGCTGCGCGCCGGGTCGACCTCGGCGACCGCGTCGGCCCCGTCGGAGAGGCTGATCATCACGGACATGCCGTGGGCGACGACGTCGTGGAGCTCGCGGGCGATCCGCGCGCGTTCCGCGCCCGCGGCGAGGCGCGCCTCCTGGTCCCGGTCGCGTTCGAGCTGTGCGGCACGGTCGATGAGGGCGGCGAGGTACTGGCGCCGGCTGCGCACGTTCAGCCCGACGAGCACGACCACGACGATGCCGAAGGCCGCGACCAGGGGGGCCTCGACGCTCGGGACGACCGTCCCCGCGAGGGCGAGCGTCCCCACGACGGCCGCCGAGCAGACCCAGGCCCACCGCGCCCCGCGCTGGACCGCCACCGAGTAGAGCCCGATCAGCAGCGCCCACGGGAGGCTGACCGTGTCGAGGGCGTTCTGTGCGACGAGGGAGACCAGGGCGACGGCCGTCACGACGACGGGCGCCCTGCGGCGCAGCAGGAGGCTCGCGTAGGAGACCGCCCAGAGCGCGTACCAGGGCCACGGGGCAGGCAGCACGACGACCCACGTGTCGATCTTGGCGGTGCCGCTGATGAACGCCACGGCGCCCGCCGTGAGGGCGAGCACGACGTCGGCGGCCACCGGGTGCTCCGCGATGCGTCGTCGGATCAGGCCCGGAGGCCGCAGCGGCCCCGCGTCGGAGCCCCCGTCCGGCAGGCCGCCGGCGGGGGCTGCTCCGACCCCGGCGCGGGGCGGCCTCGGGGCCGACCCGGACGAGGAGGCGCGGCGGACGCGCATCTCAGACGTCGCGTCGCGCGGTGGCCCACGCCGCGGCCGCGGTCGGCACGACGAGCCAGGCGGCGAGCACGCCCACGTCGCGGCCCAGGTCGGCGACGGGCTCGGTGCCGGAGAAGAGCTGGCTCATGGTCGTCTCAGCGTACGTGAGGAGCAGGACGGACCAGTCGGATCCCTGGCCGGCGGTCAGCAGGATCACCGCGACGGGCAGCACGAGCAGCACGCCGAGGACGATGGCGATCGCCCCGGCCGAGCTCCGGACGAGGGTGGCGACCATCACGGTGAACACGGTGAGCACGGCCAGCCACGCCGCCGCGGCGCCGACGGCCTGGAGCACGGCGGGGTCGACGAGCGAGGTCCGCAGGCCCGTGCTCCACAGCAGCACGCTCGACGCGGCCCACGCCGCGACCGACGAGGCCACCGAGAGCACGACGGCGGCCCCTGCCGCGACGAGGGTCTTCGCCGCGAGCACGGGCAGCCGCCGGGGCACGGCGGAGTAGGTGGTCCGCTTCTGGCCGGTCGCGAACTCCTGGGTGACGAAGAGCACGACGAGCACGGCGACGAAGAGCTCGCCGACCGTCGTCGCCGGCGCCATCGTGCGGAGGGTGGTCGCCACCCCGCCCGCCAGCGCGCCGGCAGGGTCGGAGGCGTCGGTCAGGGCGACGGCGGCGCTCGCCGCGGCGGACAGGACGACGGTCAGCGCCGCGATCAGCCAGGTCGAGCGCACGCTCGTCAGCTTGGTCCGCTCCGACCAGGCGACGCGGGCGAAGGTCAGGCGCGGTGCGCGGTCGAGCGGGCTGAGCAGGGGGGCGGTGGTGGCGGTGGTCACGAGGTGTCTCCGATCGGGAGGAAGTGCGAGGAGGGAGGAAGAGAAGGGGGAGGAGGAGAGGACGAGGAGGCGGGCACGGAGCAGCCGCAGGCCGGAGCAGCGGAGCAGCGCGGCAGCGCGGCAGCGCGGCTCAGGCCCGTCGAGGACTCAGGAGGCGCGGGTCACGCGGCCCCGGCGGCGCCGGTCCCCGAGGCGCTCCCGTCGGTCACGCCTGAGTCCTCGACCCGGACCGGTACTCGACCGAGTCGTCGGTGAGGCCGAAGAAGGCGTCCTCGAGCGACGTCTGCGTGGGCGTCAGCTCGAACAGCAGCACGCCGGCCGGCGAGGCCGCCCGGGCGATCTGCTCCGCGGTGAGCCCCGCGACCTCGAGCCGATCCGCGGCGAGGCGCGTGACCGTCCCGCCGAGCGGTCGCAGCAGGGCCTCGAGGCGCTCGGTCGAGTCGGTCCGGACGGCGACCGTGCCGCCTCCCTGGCCGGCGAGCACGTCGGCGACGGAGGCGTCGGCGATGACCCGGCCCCGGCCGAGGACGACGAGGCGGTCGGCCGTCTGCGCCATCTCGCTCATCAGGTGGCTGGAGAGCAGCACGGCCCGGCCCTCGGCGGCGAGGGAGCGGCAGAGCTGCCGCACCCAGATCACGCCCTCGGGGTCGAGGCCGTTCACGGGCTCGTCGAGCACGAGCGTGTCCGGGTCACCGAGCAGGGCCGTCGCGATGCCGAGACGCTGGCCCATGCCGAGCGAGAAGGTGCCGGCGCGTCGGCGGGCGACCGACTCGAGGCCGGCGAGGCCGATGACCTCGTCGACGCGGCGCTCGGGGATGCCGTGCGTCCGGGCCACGGTCCGCAGGTGGTCGCGGGCGGTGCGCCCGGGGTGGACGGCTCCGGCGTCGAGCAGGACCCCCACCTCCTGCAGGGGAGCCGGGCTGTCGGCGTACCGGTTCCCGTTCACGGTGACCGTGCCCGACGTCGGCCGGTCGAGCCCGACGATCATGCGCATGGTGGTCGACTTGCCGGCGCCGTTCGGCCCGAGGAACCCGGTGACGGCCCCCGGAGCGACGGTGAACGAGACGTCGTCGACGGCGAGGGAGGCGCCGTGGCGCTTGGTGAGGTGGCTGGCTTCGATCATGGTCACGACGCTACGGAGAGCGGCGGCCGCCCTCGTCGGAGCAGGGTGCCGCCGTGGTGGTACCGCGGTACCACGCGTCGCGCGGCGTCACGGGCTCGGCCCGCGCCTCCGGCCTGTGGCAGTGTCGACCGGGTGACCGACGAGACCGCCCCGACGCCCGAGACCGCCCCGACGACCGCGCCCGCACCCGCACCCGCGCCCGCGCCCGCCGCGAAGAAGAAGCTGATCCTCAACCTCTTCGAGATGAACTGCGTCGGCCACATCACGCACGGCCTCTGGCGGCTGCCCGGCAACCACCGTCGCGAGTACACCGACATCCGCTACTGGACCGAGCTCGCGCGGCTGGCCGAGCAGGGCGGCTTCGACGCCGTGTTCCTCGCCGACGTGCTCGGCACCTACGACGTCTACCGCGACAGCCCGGCGCCGGCCCTGCTCGAGGGGATCCAGGCGCCCGCGAACGACCCGATGCTCGTCGTGCCGGCGATGGCCGCGGTGACCGAGCACCTCGGCTTCGGCGTCACCGCGTCGACGAGCTACGAGCCTCCCTTCGCGTTCGCGCGCCGCATGTCGACGCTCGACCACCTGACGGGGGGCCGTGTCGGCTGGAACGTCGTCACGTCGTACCTCCCGTCGGCCGCGCGCAACTTCGGGCTCGACGACCAGATCCCGAAGGAGGAGCGCTACGCCCGGGCGGCCGAGTACCTGGACGTGCTCTACAAGCTCTGGGAGGGCTCGTGGGAGGACGACGCCGTCGTCGCCGACCCGACCGCCGACGGCCTCGCGCCCGGCTCGGGCGTGTACACCGACCCGTCGAAGGTGCACACGATCGACCACGACGGCCGCTTCTACAAGGTCGTCGGGCCGCACCTCAGTGAGCCGTCGCCCCAGCGCACCCCCGTGCTGTTCCTCGCGACCGCGTCGCCGACCGGCGTGGAGCAGGCCGCCCGCAACGCCGAGGTCGTCTTCACCGGCGGGCGTGCCGTGGCCCGCGTGGCCGAGGCCACCCGCGCGGCCGCCGTCGAGGCAGGCCGGGCTGCCGACGACGTCCGCTTCATCGTGCAGGCCGGCGTGATCACGGCCGAGACCGAGGAGGCGGTGGCCGAGAAGCTGGCCCTCTACCGGTCGTTCGCCAGTGAGCAGGGCGCGCTCGTGCACCGCAGCGTCCCCTTCGACGCGCCGTCGCACGACCCCGCGACGACCGTCCGCGAGGCCCTCGTGGCGGAGGGGCGCCTCGAGCACCCGGGGGCCGCCTCCCTGCCTCTCGACATCACGGTCGGCGAGCTGATGGCGAGCGTGGACGAGGCCTGGGGCGGCGCGTTCTTCGTCGCCGGGACGCCGACGGTCGTCGCCGACGAGATCGAGCGCTGGCTCGACGAGGAGGGGATCGACGGCATCAACCTGCGGCAGTACCACTCGTACGACACGCTGCGCGACTTCGTCGAGCTGGTCGTGCCCGAGCTGCGCCGCCGCGGCCGGGTGCGCGAGGCGTACGTGCCGGGCGAGACGCTGCGCGAGCGGTACACGGGGGGCGGCCCGCGCCTCCCGGCGTCGCACCCGGCGGCGGCGTACCGGCGCTAGGTGGCGCGTCGCCCGGACGCCGTGAGTGCCGTCTAGGCGGCGCGGCGGACGCGGTAGCGCGCGGGCACCGAGGGCACGCGCAGCCAGGTGGTGCGGCGGACGCCGTCCGACGAGGTCCACTCGACGAAGACGGTGCCGAGCTCGGCGAGGGAGCCGATCTCGGTCGGCGTCGCGACGCCCATCGCCGAGCGGCGACGGAGGGCGTCCGAGCGGCGGGCGACGCCGCCGGGCAGCTCGACGACGACGTCGCGGGGGGTCTGGCCGCCGACGCGGCGGAGCACGAGGCAGGCGCCGAGCGGCAGGGCCGGGTCGCTGCCGTCGTTCGGGACGTCGAGCCAGGTGAGGAAGAACGAGGGCGCACGGCGCAGTCGGACCACGCGTTCGTGGCGGACCCGGCGGTCGTGGCGGAGCTGCTGCGGAGCGGAGGCGCGGACGGCGTCGGTGCCGTGTGCGGTCGAGTCCATCGTGGTGTTCCCCTGGGTCGTGGTCGGTCGGCGGCGGTCTCCCGGGGCCTGCACCCAGCGAACCGCGTCCCGGCCCGGGGGACAACGGGGGACGCGGCCCCGGTCCGGGGGGTCGCCGGTCCCCAGTGAGGGGGACACGAGGTCGGCGGCGGCGGGGACGGAAGGGGGTCGCGTCGAGGACTCAGGCGTGGTCGTCGTCGCCGCCCGGCACCGCCCGGCCCCACGGCGCACGGAGACGCCGCCGCCTGAGTCCTCGACGCGACCCGACGTGGCCGGCCGAGCCCGCCCGGCGCGGCCCCGTCGAGTGAGCGCTCACTAGACTGGACGACGCCACCGAGTCGAAGGAGTCTCATGCACAACTGGGCCGAGAACGTCGAGTACACGACGACCGACCTCCGCACCCCCACCTCGGTCGACGAGCTGCGCGACGTGGTCGCCTCCAGCCGTCGGGTCAAGGCCATCGGCTCGCGGCACTCGTTCAACCGGGTGGCCGACACCGACGGGGTGCTCGTCTCGACCGAGGCGCTCGGGCTGCCCATCGAGCTCGACCAGGCCGCGGGCACCGTCCGGGTCGGGGCCGGCACCACGCACGCCGTCCTCGCCCGCGAGCTGCAGGCCCGGGGCCGGGCCCTGCCGAACCTCGCCTCGCTGCCGCACATCAGCGTGGCCGGCGCCGTCCAGACCGGCACCCACGGTTCCGGGGTCCGCAACCCCGCGCTCTCGGCCAGCGTCGCCGCGGTCGAGATCGTGCGGGCCGACGGCTCGCTCGACGTCGTCCGCCGGGGCGACGACGCGTTCGGCGCCTCCGTCGTGGGTCTCGGCGCCCTCGGCATCGTGACCGCGCTGGTGCTCGACACCGTGCCGACGTTCGACGTCGTGCAGACCGTCCACCACGACCTCCCGTGGGAGGCGGCCCTCGAGAACTTCGACGCACTGATGGCGCACGCCTACAGCGTCAGCCTCTTCACGCGGTGGACCGGCGACGTCGTCGGCCAGGTCTGGGCCAAGGCGCGGGTCGGCGACGCCCCGCTCGCGACGCCGCTCGACCTCGTCGCGCTCGGCGCTCGCCCCGCCTCCGAGGCCGTGCACATGCTGCCCGACACGGCGGCCGACGCCGTCACCCCGCAGCTCGGCGTCCCCGGCCCGTGGCTCGACCGGCTGCCGCACTTCCGCGCCGAGTTCACCCCGAGCGCGGGGGAGGAGATCCAGAGCGAGTACCTCGTCCCCGCCGAGCACGCCCCGGCCGCCGTCGAGGCCCTCCGAGCGATCGGCGAGAGCCTGGCCGACGTGATCTTCGTCAGCGAGATCCGCAGCGTCGCGGCCGACGACGCCTGGCTCAGCCCGAGCGGCGGCCGCGACAGCATCGCGTTCCACTTCACCTGGCGCCGCGACACGGAGACGGTGCTCGCGGTGCTCCCGAGCGTCGAGGAGGCGCTGGCCCCGTTCGACGCCCGCCCCCACTGGGGCAAGGTGGCCGGCCTCGACCACGGGGTGCTGCGTCGTCGCTACCCTCGACTCGACGACTTCGCGGCCCACGCCGCCGCCGTCGACCCGGAGGGCCGGTTCCGCAACGCGCACCTCGACCACACCGTCTTCGGAGGAGCCGCCCGTGCCTGAGACCACCACCGCCACCGCCGTCACCGACCCGGCGACGCCTGCCGCCGTCCCCGTCAGCGGCATCCGGACCGTGCTCGAGCACGGTCCGTACCGGGCCGAGATCGCCGGGGTCGGTGCCACGCTGCGTTCGCTGACGCACGACGGTCGCGACCTCGTCGTCCCGTTCGGCCTCGACGAGGTGCGTCCGCTGTACCGCGGCGCGCTGCTCGCCCCGTGGCCGAACCGGGTCGTCGACGGCTCGTGGGACGACGACGGGGTCGAGCGCCAGCTGCCGATCACCGAGGTCGAGCGCGGACACGCGCTGCACGGCCTCGTGCAGTGGAGCGACTGGGACGTCGACGCGACCAGTCCGAGAGAGCCGCACCGCGCCTCCCTCGTGACCCAGCTCGCACCGAGCGACGGCTACCCCTACCGCCTCGAGCTCCGGGCCGTGTACGCGCTCGGCGACGCCGGCCTCGTCACCACCGTCACGGCGACGAACGTCGGGCAGGGCACGGCTCCGTACGGCGTCGCGCCGCACCCCTACCTCGTCGCCGGCGAGGGCCGGGTCGACGACTGGTCGCTGCTGCTCCCCGCGGCGAGCTACCTCGAGGTCACCGAGGAGCGCCTCGTCCCCACCGGCGTGCACGGCGTCACCGAGCGCGAGGGCTTCGACTTCCGCGAGGCCCGCCCCGTCGGCGACCTGTTCGTCGACCACGCCTTCACCGAGATCGACTCGGACGCCGAGGGCCGCGCCACGGTCGAGGTCGTCGCCCGCGACGGCCGCGGCGTCGCGATGTCGTGGGCCGTCTCCGAGCTGCCCTGGGTCCAGGTGCACACCGGCGACCGCCCCGAGCCCGAGCTCGACCGCCTCGGCCTCGCCGTCGAGCCGATGACCTGCCCGCCCGACGCCTTCACGAGCGGCGTCGACCTCGTCCGCCTCGCGCCGGGGGAGTCGCACACCGCGTCGTGGACCATCGCCGCGATCGCCTGACCCGGCCCCGCAGGGGGCGCGACGGGGCCCGGGAGGAGGCGCGGCCCGGCCGAGCAGGCCGTGTCGCGCCCGGCTCCGGCCCGACCACCTACGCGCCGATCGGCTCCGCCCCGAGCGGGGCCGCCTGCCAGGTGACCGCCGAGACGGCGCCGAGCGACCACCGGGCGAGCACGGCGTCGAGGGCGCGCCGGGTGCGGCGGGCTGCGAGCTCGTCGCGCACCACGACGTCGAAGCGCAGCATCTCGGGCAGCTCGGTGAGCAGCACCGTCCCCGCGTCGGCGAGCTGCACGAGGTACTGCCCCTCGTCGACGCGCGCCGTCGTGTGCTCCGCCAGGAGCCGCCGCGACAGCCAGAACAACCCGGCGCTGTCGTGCGCGGTGTGGACGGTGGCCGTGACGGTGATCATGCGCACATCGTGCCCCGCGTTCCGCTCAGGCCCGTGAACGGCGTGTATCCGGCGTGTGAACCCTGGCCCCCGAGCGCGCGACTTGACATCGGTCCCGGCCTGCCTCATAGTTGCCCCGGACCACAGATGTGAGCGCTCACATGAAACGGTCACATCCGCTTCGTCGGGTCGGCACAGCAGCCGCACCGGAGACGCACGGCCCCGACATCGGCGCCGCCCAGCACCACCTGCCACACCTCCCGCATCGCCTGCCGCACCCCCCGCACCGTCCCGCGCACCAGCGACACACCACCTGACGAAGAGGTCACCTGTGAACCGCACCGCTCGCACCGCCCCCGCCGCCTCGGCCCCGCGCCGGGCCGCAGCCGACTCCTCGGCCGCTCGCGCCGCCTCCTCAGCACCTGCGCCGGCCGCTCGCGTCGCCGCCGCCTCGGCCCTCCGCGCTTCCGCCCCCGCCTAGGCCCCCCAGCTCCGGCGCACCTCCCCGTGCGCCGGCCGGCTCGACGCGACCCCGGTCGCGACCCGCCGCCCCCGGCCCGGTCCCGCGACGTCCCGCCGCCCGGCCCCGCCGATCCCTGCACCACCCACGCAGCACACCATCCGTCATCGACGACGCCGTCGAGATGACACGGACACGAAGGAATCCCCGTGAACAAGAAGAAGCTCCTCGTCGGCATCGTCGCCGCAGGTCTCGCCGTCTCCCTCGCCGGCTGCGCCGGCGGCGGTCGCGGCGGCGACAGCGGCAGCAGCGGCGACAGCGGCGGAGACAACTCGGGCGCCCTCGTCGGCGTCGCGATGCCCACGAAGGTCTCCGAGCGCTGGATCAAGGACGGCGACGCCGTCAAGAGCGCGCTCGAGGACAAGGGCTACAAGGTCGACCTCGAGTACGCCGACAACAAGATCCCGCAGCAGGTCCAGCAGGTCAGCAACATGATCACCAAGGGCGCGAAGGTCCTCATCGTCGCCTCGATCGACGGCGGCTCGCTCAGCGACCAGCTCGACTCGGCCGCCAAGGCCGGCATCAAGGTCATCTCGTACGACCGCCTCCTGACGGGCAACGAGAACGTCGACTACTACGTCTCGTTCGACAACTACAAGGTGGGCGTCGACCAGGGCACCAGCCTCCTGACGGGCCTCGGCCTCGTCGACGCCGACGGCAAGAAGGTCGACGGCGCCGAGCCCAAGACCATCGAGGTCTTCGCCGGCAGCCCCGACGACAACAACGCGACCTTCTTCTTCAACGGCGCGATGGACACCCTCAAGCCCTACATCGAGGACGGCTCGCTGACCATCGGCTCCGGCCAGGACCAGTTCACGCAGGCCGCCACGCAGCAGTGGGACCCCGCGACCGCCAAGGCCCGCATGCAGAACCTGGTCGCGTCGACCTACTCGGGCGGCACCAAGCTCGACGGCGTGCTCTCGCCCTACGACGGCATCTCGATCGGCATCATCTCGGCGCTCGAGGGTGCCGGCTACTCCGACGACACTCTTCCGATCGTCACCGGCCAGGACGCCGAGGCCGCCTCGGTCAAGTCGATCATCGCCGGCCAGCAGTACTCGACCATCTACAAGGACACCCGTCAGCTCGCTGACCAGTCCGTCGTGATGGCCGACGACATCCTCAACGGCAAGACGCCCGAGACGAACGACGACAAGACGTACGACAACAAGGTCAAGGTCGTCCCGACGTACCTGTTCCAGCCCGTCACCGTCACCAAGGACAACTACAAAGAGGTCCTGATCGACAGCGGCTACTACACCGAGGACGACCTCAAGTAGGTCTGCCCTCCCCGGGGCGCAGGAGGTGCGGTGCACCCGCTCCGCACCTCCTGCGCCCCACAGCTCCGCCCCACCCCATGCACGAAAGAAGGAACACGTGGCGAACACGATCCTCGAGATGCGCGACATCACGAAGACGTTCCCCGGCGTCAAGGCCCTGCAGGACGTCACGCTGGAGGTCGAGCGCGGCCAGGTCCACGCGATCTGCGGCGAGAACGGCGCCGGCAAGTCGACGCTGATGAAGGTGCTGTCGGGGGTCTACCCGTCGGGCTCGTTCGACGGCCAGATCCTGCTCGACGGCCAGCCCGTCGACTTCAAGAACATCAACGACTCCGAGGCCGCGGGCGTCGTGATCATCCACCAAGAACTGGCGCTCAGCCCGTTCCTGTCGATCGCCGAGAACATCTTCCTCGGCAACGAGCAGTCCAAGGGCGGCTTCATCGACTGGAACAAGACGAACCTCGACGCCGCCGGCCTCCTGGCCCGCGTCGGCCTGCGCGACAACCCCGTCACCAAGGTGACCGACATCGGCGTCGGCAAGCAGCAGCTGGTCGAGATCGCGAAGGCGCTGTCGAAGCGCGTGAAGCTGCTCATCCTCGACGAGCCGACCGCCGCCCTGAACGACGACGACTCCGCCCACCTGCTCGACCTGATCAAGAGCCTGCAGGGGCAGGGCATCACGTCGATCATCATCAGCCACAAGCTGAACGAGATCAAGTCGATCGCTGACAAGGTCACGATCATCCGTGACGGCAAGACGATCGAGACCCTCGACATGCACGCGGGCGAGGTCACCGAGGACCGGATCATCAAGGGCATGGTCGGCCGCGACCTCGAGAGCCGGTACCCGTCGCACGAGTCGACGATCGGCGAGGAGCTGCTCCGCATCGAGGACTGGACCGTCCACCACCCGCTCGACGCGAGCCGCGAGATCATCCACCAGGCGAACCTCAACGTGGCCGCCGGCGAGATCGTCGGCATCGCGGGCCTGATGGGCGCCGGGCGCACCGAGCTCGCGATGAGCGTCTTCGGCAAGAGCTACGGAACGGGCATCTCGGGCACCGTCTACAAGCGGGGCCAGAAGATCGACACCAGCACGGTGAGCAAGGCCATCGACGCCGGCATCGCCTACGCCACCGAGGACCGCAAGAAGTACGGCCTCAACCTGATCGACGACATCACCCGCAACGTCTCGGGCTCGGCCCTCCGCAAGCTGGCGAAGGCCGGCTTCGTGAACAGCTCGGAAGAGAGCACGGTCGCCGAGGGCTACCGCAAGAGCATGAACATCAAGGCGCCGAACGTGGCCGCCCTGACGGGCAAGCTCTCCGGCGGCAACCAGCAGAAGGTCGTGCTGTCGAAGTGGATGTACACCGACCCCGACGTGCTGATCCTCGACGAGCCCACCCGCGGCATCGACGTCGGCGCAAAGTACGAGATCTACACGATCATCAACCAGCTCGCGGACGCCGGCAAGGGCGTGATCGTCATCTCGAGCGAGCTGCCCGAGCTGCTCGGCATCTGCGACCGCATCTACACCCTCTCGGAGGGGCGCATCACGGCCGACGTGCCCGTCGCCGAGGCGACCCCCGAGTTCCTCCTGAAGTACATGACCCTCGAACGAGAGAGCCCCGTCAATGAGCGCGCCTAGCCCCACCCAGGCCACCGACCCGAAGCCCACGGGCGGGTCGCCCACCTCCCGTCAGCCGCAGAGCGGCTCCGGCGGCAACCCCCTCGTCGGGGCGGTCTCGTACCTCGGAGGCCAGCTGCGCCAGATCGGCCTCTTCATCGCGCTGATCGTCATCGTGCTGTTCTTCCAGATCACGACGAACGGCATCACGCTGGCGCCGATCAACGTGTCGAACCTGGTGGTGCAGAACAGCTACATCCTGATCCTCGCCATCGGCATGGTGATGGTCATCATCGCCGGCCACATCGACCTCTCGGTCGGCTCCATCGTCGCCTTCACGGGTGCCATGGCCGGCGTCATGATCACGCAGTGGGGCCTGCCCTGGCCCGTCGCGGTCGTCCTCTGCCTCGTGCTCGGCGGCCTGGTCGGCGCCTGGCAGGGCTTCTGGATCGCCTACTTCGGCATCCCGGCCTTCATCGTCACCCTGGCGGGCATGCTCGCCTTCCGCGGCGCGGCGCAGATCGCCCTGCAGACGCAGCAGATCTCGCCGTTCCCCCAGGGCTTCCGCGACATCGGCTCCGGGTTCCTCCCGACGTTCGGGTCGACCGGCTACGAGCCGCTGACGCTCGTGCTCGGCGCGATCGCCGCCGTGGCCCTGATCGGCACCGGCCTCCGTGGCCGTGCCACGCGTCGCAAGTACCAGCTCGAGGACGAGCCGTTCCTGTGGTTCGTCACGAAGATGGTCTTCACCGTCGGCCTCGTCATGTACATCGGGTTCCTCCTCGCCAGCTACTCGGGCACCCCGATCGTCCTCGTCGTCCTCGCCGTGCTCGTGGTCGTGTACTCGACGGTCATGAAGAACTCGGTCTTCGGCCGCCACGTCTACGCCATCGGCGGCAACCTGCACGCCGCCGAGCTGTCGGGCATCAAGACGAAGCGCGTCACGTTCCTGCTGTTCGTCAACATGGGCGTCATCTCCGCCCTCGCCGGCCTGGTCTTCACCGGCCAGCTGAACCTCGCCAGCGGCAGCGCCGGCAACGGGTTCGAGCTCGACGCCATCGCGGCCGTCTTCATCGGCGGCGCGGCGGTCACGGGCGGCATCGGCACGGTCACCGGCGCCATCGTCGGAGGCCTGATCATCGGCATCCTGAACAACGGCATGTCGATCCTCGGCGTCGGCAGCGAGTACCAGTCCCTCATCAAGGGGCTCGTGCTCCTCGCCGCGGTCGCGTTCGACGTCTTCAACAAGCGTCGCGCCGGCTCGAGCACCAAGTAGCAGCAGCGAACGAACGAGCGAGCACCAGCTCAGCTCGGCGAGACTCGTCGACCGGTCGGTCGGTCGACGGATCAGGAGGCGCGGCCCAGGGGGGACCGCGCCTCCGTCGTACCTGGGCACAGCCGACGCCCGCACCTGAGTCCTCGACGGCGCCGGCCTGGCCGGCCCGGGCGGCTGGCACCGGGGCCGGCCCACCGCCCCGGGCGGCTGGCACCGGGGCCGGCCCACCGCCCCGGCCTCCGGGCACCGGGGCCGGCCCACCGCCCCGGGGCACAAACCGAACGACCTTTAGGATCAGACAGTGGCAACCCTCTTCGACGTCGCGGCCGAGGCCGGCGTATCGCACCAGACGGTGTCGCGCGTCGTCAACGGCGACCCCACCGTGCGCCCGGCGACGAAGGCGAAGGTCGACGCGGCCGTCGAGAAGCTGAGCTACCGGCCGAGCCTGACGGCGCGAGCGCTCGCCAGCCGCAAGACCCGCTCGATCGGCCTGATCAGCACCGGGTTCCCGTTCTACGGCCCGTCGAGCACGATGCACGGGTTCAACGGCGCCGCTCGCCGCGCCGGCTACCAGGTGTCGATGGCCACCCTCGACGGCGACGACGCCCGGGCCGTGCAGCAGGCCGTCGACGCCTTCGTCGGCCAGGCGGTGGCCGCCATCGTGCTCATCGCGCCCGACGCCGAGGCCCTCGACGTGCTGCGCTCCTCCCGGGTGGCGGTCCCCCTGGTCACCGCCGACAGCGTCGCCGAGGACGGCCACCACGCCGTGTCGATCGACCAGGCCGCCGGCGCCGAGCTCGCCGTCGAGCACCTCGCCTCGCTCGGCCACCGTTCCGTCGCCCACGTGGCGGGGCCCGAGGCCTGGATGGACGGGCGCGACCGCGAGCGAGGCTGGCGCGACGCGTGCGAGCGGCTCGGCCTCGACGCGGGGCCGCTGCTGCGCGGGGACTGGACGCCCGCCTCCGGGCACAGGCTGGGCCTCGAGCTCGCCGAGCGCGGAGACGTCACCGCGGTGTTCTGCGCCAACGACCAGATGGCGCTGGGTGCCGTGCACGCGTTCTGCGACGCCGGCCTCGAGGTGCCGCGCGACGTGAGCATCGTCGGCTTCGACGACGTGCCGGAGGCGGCCCACTTCCTTCCTCCGCTCACGACCGTCCGGCAGGACTTCGAGGCGCTCGGCCGCCGCATCATGGACACGGTCGAGGCCGTGCTCGCGGGCGACGACGAGACCGTCGACGCCGTGCTCCCCGAGCTGGTCGTCCGGCGCTCGACGGCGCCGCCCCGGCTCTGAGCCGTCGCCGGGCAGGCGTCGAGCCGGCCTCGTCGGGTCCTCTCCGGGGCCCCCTCCGCGTTGCACGCACCACCCGCGGCGTGTGAGAATGTGAGCGCTCACTTTCGCGTGGGCCCCTCACCAGACCCGCCCCTCCGGGGCTCGCACCACCAGGACAAGGACGTTCCATGGCAGACACCACCGCCGCGCCCGACGCACACGTCGTCGGCGTCGACTTCGGCACGCTGAGCGGACGGGCGGTCGTCGTCCGCGTGTCCGACGGGGCCGAGCTGGGCATCGCGACCCACGACTACTCGCACGCCGTCGTCGACCGCACGCTCCCCGTCGGCGGGGCGAAGCTGCCCGCCGACTGGGCGCTGCAGGTCCCGAGCGACTACGTCGACGTGCTCAAGCAGGCCGTGCCCCGTGCCCTGGCCGAGTCCGGTGTCGACCCTGCCTCCGTCATCGGCATCGGCACCGACTTCACCGCCTGCACGATGGTCCCCACGACGGCCGACGGCACGCCCCTCAACGAGCTCGAGCAGTTCGCCGACCGGCCGCACGCGTACGTCAAGCTGTGGCGTCACCACGCCGCCCAGGGCCAGGCCGACCGCATCAACGAGCTCGCGCGCGACCGCGGCGAGTCGTGGCTGCCGCGCTACGGCGGGCTCATCTCGAGCGAGTGGGAGTTCGCCAAGGGGCTCCAGCTGCTCGAGGAGGACCCCGAGGTCTACGCCGCGACCGAGCACTGGGTCGAGGCCGCCGACTGGATCATCTGGCAGCTCAGCGGTCGCTACGTCCGCAACGCCTGCACGGCCGGCTACAAGGGCATCCTGCAGGACGGCGAGTACCCGAGCCGCGAGTTCCTCGCCGCTCTCAACCCCGACTTCGCCGACTTCGCCGAGACGAAGGTCGTGCACGAGATCGGCGCCCTCGGCGACGCCGCCGGCACGCTGACCGCGGAGGCGGCCGGCTGGACCGGCCTGCCCGAGGGCATCGCCGTCGCCGTCGGCAACGTCGACGCCCACGTCACGGCCCCCGCCGCCAAGGCCACGCAGCCCGGCCAGATGGTCGCGATCATGGGCACGAGCACCTGCCACGTCATGAACGGCGCCGAGCTGGCCGAGGTCCCCGGCATGTGCGGCGTCGTCGAGGGCGGCATCACCGAGGGCTTCTACGGCTACGAGGCCGGCCAGTCGGGCGTCGGCGACATCTTCGCCTGGTACGTCCGCAACCAGGTGCCGCAGTCGTCGGTCGACGCGGCGGCAGCGGCCGGCACCAGCGTGCACCAGTACTTGACCGACCTCGCCTACGAGCAGCCCGTCGGCGCGCACGGCCTCGTCGCGCTCGACTGGCACAGCGGCAACCGCTCGGTGCTCGTCGACCACGAGCTGAGCGGCGTGATCGTCGGGCAGACGCTCGGCACCGCCCCCGAGGACGGCTACCGAGCGCTGCTCGAGGCCACCGCCTTCGGCACGCGACGCATCGTCGAGGCCTTCAACGACTCCGGCGTCCCCGTCACCGAGTTCATCGCCGCCGGCGGCCTGCTCAAGAACCGCCACCTGATGCAGACCTACAGCGACGTCCTCCGCATGCCGATCTCGACGATCCGCAGCGAGCAGGGCCCCGCGCTCGGCTCCGCGATCCACGCCGCCGTCGCCGCAGGTGCCTACCCGGACACCCGCGTGGCCAGCGACGCGATGGGCAGCCTGGACCGCGCCTCCTACACGCCCGACCCCGCTGCCGCCGACGCGTACGACGCGCTCTATGCCGAGTACCTGCTGCTGCACGACTGGTTCGGCCGCGGCGGCAACGACGTGATGCACCGCCTCAAGGCGATCAGCAGGGAGGCGCGGGGCGGCTCGCGCGCACCGGTCGCCGAGCCCGAGGCGCCCGCCGCCTCCGCCGCGCCCGCCGCCTCCGCCGGCTCGGCCGCCGCCGACACCGCCGCGGAGGTGACCGCGTGAGCTTCATCGACCGCGCCACCGAGACCGCCATCGACGAGACGCGTCGCGCCGTGTGCGACCTGCACGCCGAGCTGACCCGGTACGGCCTCGTGGTCTGGACGGGCGGCAACGTCTCGCAGCGCGTGCCCGGCACGAACCTGTTCGTGATCAAGCCGAGCGGCGTCGACTACGACGACCTGACGCCCGAGAACCAGATCCTCTGCCACCTCGACGGCACCGTCGTCGAGGGCAGCCCCGGCAGCGAGCGCAGCCCGTCGAGCGACACCGCGGCGCACGCCTACGTCTACCGCCACATGCCGAAGGTCGGGGGAGTCGTGCACACGCACTCCACCTACGCCACGGCCTGGGCCGCCCGCGGCGAGTCGATCCCGTGCGTCATCACCGCGATGGCCGACGAGTTCGGCGGCGAGATCCCGATCGGCCCCTTCGCGATCATCGGCGACGAGTCGATCGGCGAGGGCATCGTCGGCACGCTCGACGGCCACCGCAGCCGCGCCGTCCTGATGCAGAACCACGGAGTGTTCACGATCGGGAAGGACGCCCGCGACGCCGTCAAGGCCGCCGTCATGACCGAGGACGTCGCCCGCACGATCCACCTCAGCCGCCAGCTCGGCGAGCCGATCCCCATCCCGGCCGAGAGCATCGACGCTCTCTTCGACCGCTACCAGAACGTCTACGGGCAACGCGGAGCGTTGCCCCGGGCCGCAGGCTCGGACGCACACGACAGCGCTAGACCCGGACAATCGAACTACGGAGCACTCGCATGAGCATCGACACCACCAGCACCACCCCCGCCCACGTCGTCGACCCCGAGGCCTTCCTCGCCTCGAAGCAGGTCTGGTTCCTCACCGGCAGCCAGGGCCTCTACGGCGAGGAGACGCTCCGCCAGGTCGCCGAGCAGTCGAGGGCCATCGCCGACGAGCTCGCCGCCGCCTCGGGCGTGCCCGTCGAGCTGGTCTGGAAGCCCGTCCTCACCGACGCCGAGACGATCAAGCGCACCATGCTCGAGGCGAACCTCGACGACTCCGTGATCGGCGTCACCGCCTGGATGCACACGTTCAGCCCCGCCAAGATGTGGATCGGCGGCATCGACGCCCTCCGCAAGCCGCTGCTGCACCTGCACACGCAGGCGAACGTCGAGCTGCCCTGGGCCGAGATCGACTTCGACTTCATGAACCTGAACCAGGCCGCGCACGGCGACCGCGAGTTCGGCTACGTCCAGACCCGCCTCGGCGCCCCGCGCAAGACCGTCGTCGGCCACGTCAGCGACCCCCGCGTGCAGCAGCAGGTCGGCACCTGGATGCGTGCCGCCGCCGGCGCCGCCGCCATGCGCTCGCTGAAGCTCGCCCGCTTCGGCGACAACATGCGCTTCGTCGCGGTCACCGAGGGCGACAAGACCGAGGCCGAGCTCGCCTTCGGCGTGCAGGTCAACACCTGGGGCGTCAACGAGCTGGCGGAGGCGGTGGCCGCGGCCCCCGAGTCCGCGGTCGACGACCTCGTCGCCCTGTACGAGCGCGAGTACGACGTCGTCCCCGAGCTGCGTGCCGGAGGCGAGCGCCACCAGTCGCTGCGCGACGGCGCCGCGATCGAGATCGGTCTGCGCTCGTTCCTCGAGGCGGGCGGCTTCGGCGCCTTCACGACCAACTTCGAGGACCTGGGCGCGCTGAAGCAGCTCCCCGGGCTCGCGGTGCAGCGCCTGATGGCCGAGGGCTACGGCTTCGGCGCCGAGGGCGACTGGAAGACCTCGGTGCTGGTGCGTGCCGCCGCCGTGATGGGCGCCGGCCTGCCGGGGGGCGCCTCCTTGATGGAGGACTACACCTACCACCTCGTGCCCGGCGCCGAGAAGATCCTCGGCGCGCACATGCTCGAGGTGAGCCCGTCGCTGAGCTCGGCCCGCGCCTCCCTCGAGGTGCACGAGCTCGGCATCGGCGGCAAGGACGACCCGGTCCGCCTGGTCTTCACGGCCGACCCCGGCGAGGCCGTCGTCGTCGCGATGAGCGACGTCCGCGACCGGTTCCGCCTCACGGTCAACGTCGTCGACGTGGTCGAGCCCGACGCCGACCTGCCGAACCTGCCCGTCGGCCGTGCCGTCTGGGAGCCTCGCCCGTCGTTCGCCGTCTCGGCCGAGGCCTGGCTCACGGCCGGCGCCGCTCACCACACCGTGATGTCGACCTCTGTCGGCCTGGAGGCCTTCGAGGACCTGGCGCGCATCCTCGAGACCGAGCTGCTGATCATCGACGAGCACACCACCATGCGCGAGTTCACGCGCGAGGTGCGCTGGAATGCGGCGTACCACCGCCTGGCGCGCGGCCTGTAGCAGCCGTCGGAGCCAGCCGAGGAGGCGGTCCGCGCGGTCCTGAGGGACGGCGCGGGCCGCCTCCTCGTTCGTCTGCGCAGCACCCGTGGGAACACCACCTGCGCCTCCGTGGTTGCAGTCGGCATGACCGTTCCCCTCTCGATTCTGGACCTCGCCCCCATCGCACCCGGAGAGACGGCGCGCGACAGCTTCGCGGCGTCCGTCGCCCTCGCGCAGCAGGCCGAGAAGAGCGGGTACCGGCGCGTCTGGTACGCCGAGCACCACAACATGGCGACGATCGCGTCGAGCGCGACGTCGGTGCTGATCGCCCACGTGGCGAGCCAGACGTCGACGATCCGGCTCGGCTCGGGCGGCGTGATGCTGCCGAACCACTCGCCCTTGACCATCGCCGAGCAGTTCGGCACCCTCGAGACCCTGCACCCGGGGCGCATCGACCTCGGCCTCGGCCGCGCTCCCGGCAGCGACCAGGCGACGTTCCGCGCGCTGCGCCGCGACCCGGCGTCGTCCGAGCGGTTCCCGCAGGACGTCGTCGAGCTGCAGGCGTTCCTCGCCGGGCAGTCGCGCATCCCCGGCGTCAGCGCCACGCCCGGCGCTGGCACGAACGTCCCGCTGTACATCCTCGGCTCGTCCACCTTCGGGGCGCAGCTCGCCGCCGCGCTCGGCCTGCCGTTCGCGTTCGCGTCGCACTTCGCGCCGGACATGCTGCACGACGCCGTGGCGATCTACCGCCGCGAGTTCCAGCCGTCGACCCAGCTCGACGCCCCGTACGTGATCGCCGGCGTCAACGCCATCGCGTCGGACGACTCGGACGAGGCCCACCGGCAGCTCGCCGACGTGAAGCGCGCCCGCCTGCTCATGCTGTTGCGCCAGAGCGGGCAGATCACGGTCGACCGGACCTTCGGCGACGACGAGCTCGACCACCTGCTCCGCACGCCCGTCGGCGCGCACGTCGCCAGCATGACGACCTTCACCGGCGTCGGCACGGGCGAGGAGGTGGCGGACTACGTCGCCGAGTTCGCCCGCAGTGCCGACGCGGACGAGGTCATCGTCGCGCACTCGTCGCTCGCCACGTCGGCCCGCCTGCGCTCGGTCGAGCTGCTGGCCGACGCGCACGCCCGCGTCGCCGCGTAGGCCCCGCCAGCTGGCCCGCCCGCGCGTCCGCTGCCGCCGGACGTCGAGCGTTCAGGAGACGACGTCACGCCAGACCCCGACGGCCGCAGCCTCGTCCGCTCGGCGCGGCGTCGCCTGATCGGTCGACGGGGTCGGGTCGCGCGATGCCGCGTCGAGGTCTCAGGAGGCGTCGTCGCGAGCAGCCACGACGGGGGCGCTCGCGACCGTGGTCGACCGCCGTCGCCTGAGTCCTCGACGCAGCCGGTCCGGCCGCGTCGTGTCGAGGAGTCAGGAGACGACGTCGCGGGCGGCGCGGCCGGAGGGCGTCGAGCCGGGGTCGCGACGCCGTGACCTGACTCGTCGACGGGACGGGTCGAGGCGGTCTGCAGGGACCGGGACGTGAAGGAGGCGCGGGCCCTGTCGGACCCGCGCCTCCCGTCGATCTCCCGCCGGGACTACAGCCCCGAGTGGTCGATCAGGGTGCGGCGTCGCCGACGCGCCACGAGCACCGTGCCGGCGCCCGCGAGCAGCAGCGCGAGCACGAGGGCGGGGAGCGCGTCCGAGCCGGTGAAGGCGAGCGGGCCGGAGCCCGCGGCCGTGCCGGAGCCCGAGCCGCCGACACCGGTGCCGGTTCCGCCGGCCCCGCCGGTGGCGGGAGCGGAGGGCGACGGCGAGGCGACGGGGTCGGCCACGACCGAGACCGCGGCGCTCCGCACGGTGCGCGTCTGCACGCCCGTGACCGTGACCGTCCGGTCGCCCAGCGTGGCCGGTGCCGTCACCGAGAACGTCGCGACGCCGTCGATCACGTCGACCGTGCCGAGGCCGGCCCCGTCGAAGGTGGCCGAGGCCTGACGGTCGCCGTCGAGGCCGGAGACGACCACGTCGAAGGTCGCGCCCGGCGCGACCTGCGTCGGCGCGGCGATCGTCGCGTCGGCGCTCAGCGAGACCAGGTCGCGGTCGAGCTGCAGCGCGTTCGCGATCGTGAAGAAGTTGTCGGTCTGGTCGATCAGGCCGACGACGTTCGCGGCTCCCGGGCCGTAGCCGGCGACGCGCAGCTGCGTGCCGGTGTGCTGCTGCGACCCGCCGGCCGCGGCGGTGCCGTACGCGATCTTCATCGTGCTGCCGTCGACGGTGGTCAGCGCGGTGCTGAGCGTGGCCGGGGGAGTCGAGTCGACGATCTGGCTGGTGTGGGCGTGGTCGGCCGTGACGATGACGAGCGTCTCGCCGTCGGCCTCGGCGAAGTCGAGGGCCGAGCGGACCGCCTCGTCGAGGTCGAGCACCTCGCCGATCTGGCCGCACGCGTCGGCGCTGTGGTCGCGCTTGTCGATGGAGGCGCCCTCGACCTGGAGGAAGAAGCCGTCGTCGCCGTCGAGCAGGTCGATCGACTTCTCGGTCAGCGAGGCGAGCGACAGGTCGGTGCTGAGGCGTGCCGGGTTCGGCTGGCAGGTCTGCGGTGCGAGGTCGGCGCCTCCCACGGTCGCCGTCGTCGAGGCGAAGCGCGTGGGGAAGTTGCCGTCGGCGAAGGTGCCGAGCACCGGCGCGGTCTGGTCGGCGGCCGTCAGGGCGTCGAGGCCCGCCTGGTCGTTGATCCGCTGGTAGCCGCGGTCGGTCGCCTGGGCGTCGAGGGTCTGGCCGGTCCACTGGCCGGCGCGAGCCGTCTGGCGGAACGACGCCGCGCCTCCTCCGAGGGTCAGGTCGGCACGGGTGCCGATGATCTGCTCGCTGATCGAGCCGAGGCCGCCCTGGTCGAGGGCGTCCGCGCCGCACTGCGTGACCGAGTCGGGGCCGTAGCAGCTGCGCGCCGCGACGTGGGCGGCCTGCACGGCCGGGGTCGCGTCCTGCAGCTCGGCGGTCGAGACGTTGCCGGTCTTGAGGCCGTTGGCCTTGGCGATCTCGACGAGGGTGTCCTGCGGGGTGCCCGCGATGTCGACCGAGATCGCGTTGTCGTAGGTCTTCGTGCCGGTGGCCCAGGCCGAGCCGGTCGCGGCCGAGTCGGGCACGTAGTCGGGCTTGCCGTCCTTGCCGAGCGAGTAGGTCGTGTACTGGCCGGTGAGGGGCAGTGCGTCGATGCCGGGCAGCGTCCCGCCGGCGCCGTAGGCGTAGTTGCGGGCCGACGTGATCTCGCTGTCGCCCATGCCGTCGCCGATCAGCAGGATGACGTTCTTCGCCGGTCCGGCGTTCACCGACTCGAGCAGGGCTGCCGTGCTGTCGTCGGCGCTGCGGGCGGCCCCGCCGTTGTCGGCGACGTCGGCCGGCGTCGCCGCGAGGGCGACGGCCGGGCTGAGGACGAGGGCGAAGGAGGCGAGGGTCGCCGCCGCCCCCGTGGCCAGTGCCGCGCGGCGGCGGCGGGTGTTCGTGGGGGTCACGTGTCTGCTCCAGTGATCGTGGTCGCGAGTGGGCGTGCACTCCCTGCACGTCCGCGCCCAGCAGAACCTGCGGTCGTGTCCGCCCGGTGAACGGACGCGGTGCGGCAGGTGAACACCCCCGGACGGGGCACGTGAGACGACTGCGGCGACGGCGTGACCACGTTGTTGCGGCTACGGCGCGCCCGCGCTGCAGCTACGGCGCGACGTACAGCCAGAGCAGCACGACCGCGACCGGCTGCAGCACGATCCCGCCGACGAGCAGCGTCCGGCGGACGACGGGCCGCTCGGAGACGGCCGGCGCGCCGAGCAGCGGCGTCAGCGGCAGCAGCAGCCGGAACAGGCTCTGCTGCGGCAGGAACACCGCCACGAGGTAGAGCGCGAAGCTCGCCGTGAACGCGACGGTCTCGTGGCCGAGGCGCAGCGTCGACCGGCGGGTGAACCACACGGCGGCGAGCACGAGCAGCGCGACGACGAGGGCGATGCCCGCGATGCCGAGCCACCGCCCGGCGAGCAGGAACCACGGCGTCAGCGGCACGAAGGCCGGGCGGCCGACGTAGTCGACCCACCAGGCCATCTCGGTCTGCAGGTAGGCGTCGTGCTGACCGGTGGCGAGGTGCGCGACGACGGGCCAGGCGAGCCCGGCCGCGGCGACGGCCGCTCCCGCCGTCACGATCTGCACGAGGTCGCGCCGGGGCAGCACCTGCCACGGCCACGGCCGCAGCCTCGCCCACAGCTTCGGCGACGCCGACGACGCCGACCCGGCAGCAGGCTCGTGACCCGACGACTGGCCCGCATCCCGCTCCGTCCGCCAGCGCACCACGAGGTGCACGGCCAGTGCCAGTGCCAGCGCCAGGGCTCCCGGCCGCGTGAACGCCGCGACCACGCCGCACGCGAGCACGAGCCCGTACCGCCGCTGCTGCATCGCGAGCACGCCGCCGAACAGGAGGAACAGCATCAGGCCCTCCGCGTACCCGACGGAGAACAGGAACCCCAGCGGCCCGAAGCAGAGCAGCAACACGGCCCAGATCGCGCCGCGGTGCCCGACGGCCCGGTCGACGAGCCGGTAGAGGACGAGTGCGGCGCCCGCGCCGAAGGCGGTCGACAGCAGCAGGGCCGCACCGCTGAACGGCATGCCCGTCGCCACCATCAGCAGGTGGCAGAGCGTCGGGAACACCGGCAGGAACGCCCACTCGTTCGGCAGCACGTTCCCCGCCGCGTCGGTCGGCAGCACGGTCGGGTAGCCCTGCAGGGCGATCGTCCGGTAGCGGTCGGCGTCCCACGACGTCGTGAAGTCGAGCAGCGAGAGCTCGGCGCCCGGCGTGCGGAACTCGACGCCGGCGAGGCGCGCGACCTCCCAGACCACGGCGAGCAGCACCAGGGAGAAGACGCGCGACACCAGGTAGACGGTCAGCACCGACGACCAGCGGGCGGGCAGCCACGACGCGAGGTCCGGCGACCGGCGCCGACTGACGTCGGGGCGCAGCGAGGAGGCGGTGGTCGCCCCGTCGCTCACGGAGCGTCCCCGAAGCTGGTCATCCGGAAGACGTTACCCCGCGACGGGCGGCGGGGCGGCCCCGGGCACGCCGGGGTCGCCCAGGGGCCAGCCGGGACTGCCGGGTCGCCACGGGACGCCCCGGCAGGGCACGATGGCCAGATGACCCTGCCCTCCCTCGCCGCGCTCGGCATCGACCCGGTCACCGCCGCGGTCTACGAGTTCGTGCTCACCTGCGGCGACACCGTCGACGTCGCCGCCATCGCCTCCGCCCGCGAGCTGGACGACGCCGTCGTCGTCACCGCCCTCGAGCAGCTGCGCAACATCGGCCTCGTGCACCGCACCGCCGAGGGCCACGGCCGCCAGGCTCCCGGCTACGGGGCCGTCGACCCCCGCGTCGCGGTGTCCGCCCTCGTCGCCGCCCACGACGAGCAGCTCGCCGACGCCCGCACCGCCGTCTCGGGCCTCGGCGCCCTCTTCGACGACGGCCGCCGGGTGGCCGACCCGTCGGGCACGACCACGGTCCTGACCGGCCACGCGGCGGTGGGCGACTGGTACTCCCGGCTGCAGCACCGGGCGAGGGGCGAGTTCCTCGCGTTCGACCGGCCGCCGTACGTGGTCGCCACGAACGAGTCCGTCGAGCGCGGTGCGCTCAACCGCGGCGTGCACTGGCGCGCGATCTACACCGTCGCGAGCTTCACGGTCGACGGCAGCCTGCAGGGCGTCCACCGCCTCGGGGCGGACGGCGAGGAGGCGCGGGTCACCCACGACCTGCCGGTCAAGCTCGCGATCGCCGACCGCCAGGTCGCGCTCGTGTCGGTCGGGCCGCTCGACGACCCGACGGCCGCCCCCGAGGCCCTCCTCACGGAGTCGCCCGCGCTGATCGCCGCCCTCTGCGACCTGTTCGAGTCGCGCTGGCGGACGGCCGTCCCCGTGCCCGCCCTGGCCGAGACGGCCGGCGCCGCGGGCAAGGGGGCCGGCGCCGCCGTCGACTGGTCCGAGGTCGCGGCCCGGCTCGCGGCGGCCACGCAGGGCTCGGGCCCCGGCGTCCCCTCCGACGTGCTCGCAGCCGGGGCCGGCCGTGTCTCCGCCGACGGCCCGCCCGACCCGGCGACCGGCCTCCGCGCCCCGACCGTCGACGAGCGCGACCTGCTCGCGTTCGTGGCCGCCGGCGCCACCGACGACGTCATCGCCCGCCAGCTCGGGATCTCGCCCCGCACCCTGCGCCGACGCCTGCACGACCTGTTCGACGAGCTCGGCGCGAGCAACCGCTTCCACGCCGGCGTCGAGGCGGCACGGCGCGGCTGGGTCTGACGCACGCCCCGCTCGGCTGACGCACGCCCTGTGCGGCCGATCCGCGCCTCCTCGCCTCGTACCCCGTCGAGGAGGCGCGCGTCGGCGGGCGGCCTTGTCCAGTGGGCATCGTGGGGGACCGGGCGTACCCCGTTCGGCTGCGTCCGTGTAAATTCCGTGGCCGGTCGAGGACAGTGGCCGGGTTCGGCCATGGCCCCCGGTTGAGGGGCGTCGCATTCTCAGGTAATTCTTACGGATCGACCGTGCCCGACCGGGTGCGGCACCCGGAAGGCACCCTGTGATCACATCGTCCGGCCGACGACGGCCGAAGGCTCCACTCTCCGCACTGCTCATCTCGGGACTCGTCGCCGCCGGCGTCGTCGCGCTGCCGGCCACCTCGGCCCTGGCGGCCGACGGTCCCGCCGTGGTCGGCGACTCCCAGTTCGCGAGCGGGTCGTACATCGTCACGCTGCGCGAGCCCGCGGCCGCGACCTACGAGGGAGGCAAGGCCGGCTTCGCCGCCACCGCCGCCCCCGAGGGCGCGCGCCTCGACGCGTCGGCCGCGCCGGTGCAGGAGTGGTCCGAGCACCTCGAGCAGACCCAGGCCGACGTGGCCGGGGCGGTCGGCGCCACGGTCGACGCGCACTTCTCCGTGACGACGAACGCGTTCGCCGCCGACCTCAGCGCCGACCAGGCGCGGGCGCTCGCCGCCGACCCGTCGGTCGCGGCGGTCTCGAAGAACGAGCTGCTGAAGCTCCAGGCGACGCCGTCGACCGAGTTCCTCGGGCTCGGCGACGCCGAGGGGAACGGCGGCGTGTGGGACGAGATCGGCGGCCGTGACGCCGCGGGCGACGGCGTGGTCGTCGGCATCATCGACTCGGGCATCGCCGCGGGCAACGCCTCGTTCGCGGGCGACTCGCTGGGCGAGCAGGACAGCGCCGAGCCGCACCTCGAGGGCGACTCGATCGTCTACGACAAGGGCGACGGCGGCACCTTCACCGGCGTCTGCCAGACGGGCGTCCAGTTCACCGCCTCCGACTGCAACACGAAGCTGGTCGGCGCGCGCTACTTCGTCGACGGCTTCGGCGTCGACAACATCGGCACGGAGGAGCAGGGCGAGTACCTGTCGCCCCGTGACGGCAACGGCCACGGCTCGCACACGGCCTCGACCGCGGCGGGCAACGCCGACGTCGAGGTGACGATCGGCGACCGCGACTTCGGCACCATCTCCGGGGTCGCCCCGGCCGCGAAGATCGCGGCATACAAGGTCTGCTGGGACGGCCCCGACCGGGTCGCCACCGACGACGACGGCTGCGCCACGCTCGACCTCGTCGCGGCCATCGAGGCCGCGGTGACCGACGGCGTCGACGTCATCAACTACTCGATCGGCGGAGGCGGCGCGACGAGCACCTTCTCGGCCACCGACCAGGCGTTCCTCGGCGCGGCCTCAGCGGGCGTCTTCGTCGCGGCCTCGGCCGGCAACGACGGCCCCACGCCGACGACCGCGGACAACGCGGCGCCCTGGATCACCACCGTCGCCGCGAGCACGGTCCCGAGCTACGCGGCCACCGCCCTGACCGGCGACGGCGCCTCGTACCTCGGCGGCTCGATCACGGTGCCGACCGGCACCGAGGGCGTCAGCGGCCCCCTCGTCGACGCGGCGACCCTCGCGGTCGACGGCGCGACGGCGGCCGACGCGGCCCTCTGCCGACCCGACTCGCTCGACGCCGACGCGGCCGCCGCCTCCGGCGCGATCGTGCTCTGCGACCGCGGCGTCTACGACCGCACGGCCAAGAGCGCCGAGGTCGAGCGCATCGGCGGCGTCGGCATGCTGCTCGTGAACCCCGCGCCCAGCTCGGTCGACCTCGACGAGCACGCCGTCCCCACGGTCCACGTCGACGCGGCGTCCCACGACGCCCTGCACGCCTACGCGGCCACCGAGGGCGCGACGGTCAGCCTCGTCGACGGCAACCCCGCCGGCCTGCCCGAGCCCGCCACGCCCCAGATCGCCGGCTTCTCGTCGCGCGGTCCGGTGACGGCGGACGGCGGCAACCTGCTGAAGCCCGACATCTCCGCGCCCGGCGTCGCGATCCTCGCCGACGGCGCCAACGCCGCGGGCGAGCCCGGCAGCTACGAGTTCCTCTCGGGCACGTCGATGTCGTCGCCGCACGTCGCGGGCCTCGCGGCGCTCTACCTGTCGCGCACCGTGCACCCCGACTGGACCCCGGCCGAGGTGAAGTCGGCCATGATGACCACCGCCTACGACCTCGTCGGAGCCGACGGCGCCCCGACCCAGGACGTCTTCGCCCAGGGCGCCGGCCACGTCGACCCCACGGCCTTCCTCGACCCGGGCCTGCTGTACCGCAGCGGAACGGCCGACTGGCAGGCGTACGTCAACTCGATCGACACGATCGAGGGCACCGACTCGTCGCTGAACCTCCCCTCGATCAGCGTCGGCTCGCTCGCGGGCACGACGACGGTCACCCGGTCGGTCACCGCGACGGGCCCGGGCACCTGGACGGCCGAGCCGGTCACCATGGCCGGCGTCACGGCCGAGGTCTCTCCCTCGACGCTGACCTTCGCGGAGGCAGGCGAGACGCAGGACTACACGGTCACCTTCACCCGCACCACGGCCGCGCTCGACGAGTTCGCCACCGGCTACCTGACGTGGACCGACGGCACCCGGGACGCGCGCAGCCCGCTCGCGGTGCGGCCCGTCCAGCTGGACGTCGCCGCGGAGTTCGCGGGCGAGGGCGTGACAGGCGAGGCGACGGTCGACGTGACCGCCGGCGACGCCCTGTCGCTGCCGCTCGCCGCCGAGGGCCTGGCCCTCGGCCAGGTCGCGACGGGCTCCGGGACCGCCGGCGCCGACGCCGCCCAGGTGCCGCTCACGGTCGCCGAGGGCACGACGCACGCCCGCTTCGTGCTCGACTCCGCCGAGGACACGGCCGACCTCGACCTGCTCCTCTACACCGCCGACGCGTCGGGCCAGCCCGACGAGCTGGTCGGCACGGCAGCCACCGGCTCGGCCGACGAGCAGCTCGACGTGGAGACGCCGGCGGCAGGCCAGTACGTGCTGCTCGTCGACTTCTACTCGGGCGCGGGCGACCTCGGCTGGACGCTGACGTCGTACCTGCTCGACCCGGCCGCGGCCCAGGGCGGCCTCGCCGTCGACCCGGCCGTGCTCGAGGCCGGGCTCGGCGAGACCACGACGGTCACCGCCTCCTGGTCGGACCTCGCGTACGAGAGCAGCTACCTCGGCCGCGTCGTCTACGGCGACACGGGCACGGCGAGCTACCTCACCGTCACCACGGGCGAGGAGCCCGAGACGCCGGTCGACCCGGGCCCCGGCCCGGGGGAGCCCGGCGGGCCCGGCCACGGCGGACCCGGCCACGGCGGGTTCGACCTGCCCGGCCTGATCGGCTGGATCTGGGGCGCCATCGGCGACCTGTTCCACCGCTGGTTCCCGGGGTTGCCCTGGCGCTGAGCCGAGGCTGACGCCACAGCGGGCTGACGCCACAGCGGGCTGACGCCGCAGCGGGCTGACCGCGCAGGAGGCGGCCCGCACCTTCCCCAGGAGGGTGCGGGCCGCCTCCTCGTCCGCCGCCTGACCACGCGCCGGACGACGCGCCGGATGGCCCCTGAGCGCACCCTGCGCCTCCGTGAAACACGAAGGGACTAGGTTCGTCACTCGTGACTGGACAGAACGGCAACACCATGCGCGTGGTGAGCTACAACCTGCGCGAGCACACCGCCAAGGGCGAGATCCGGGCCCTCGCCGAGGACCACAGCGCCGACGTGCTCTGCCTGCAGGAGGCCGACACGAAGGACATCCCCGACGAGTTCGGCGAGTTCTCGCTCGCGGCGTCGACCCGGAACAACCGGCTCGGGCTCGCGGCGTACTACCGCCGCTCCCGCTTCGAGCTGTTGGGCACCAACGTCTACGCGCTGAAGAAGAGCATGCACGACCGCGTCATGTCGCCCGCGCACGAGCGCCTGCTGGCGATGCACCTGCACGACCGCATCTCGGGCGCCGACGTCCTGATCGGGTCGTTCCACGCCGCGCCGCTCACCGCCACCAACGGGCTGCGCAAGAAGCAGGTCGAGTCGGCCCACCAGCTGATGCGCGCGCTCGCGCCCGGCGTGCCGATGCTCATGGTCGGCGACTTCAACTACCCGTGGTTCCACGGCGGGCTCAAGAAGCGCATCGAGCGCGACGGCTTCGTCCTGACCCGCAGCAGCACGCCGACCTACCTCGGCTACAAGTACGTCAAGGGCCACTTCGACTTCGCGACGAGCTACGACCTCACCATCGAGGACGTCGTCACGCTGCCCGCCGGCATCAGCGACCACCGGCCGATCCTCGTGCGCGCCACGGGGCTCGCCACGGCCTAGCGGAGCTTCCTCCGGCGAGACGACGACGAGAGGTCCCGGTGCGTGTGCACCGGGGCCTCCCGTGTGTCGTGCTGTCGTGGCGTCGACGCGCAGGTCGCGACGGGCGTCGAGGAGGCGGGTCGCGCCTCCTCGGGACCTGCCTAGGCGGCGAGCGCGAGCGCGTGGGCGCTCACGGCGTAGGCCTGCACGATGGTGCGGCTGGGCTCGCGGCGCCAGCTGCGGCCGGGGATGACCCAGCCCTGGGCGCCCTCCACGGTGACGGTCGCGCCGACGCGGACGTCGTCGGTGACGACGTCGCTCCAGGCGCGGACGACGAACTCGGCGCCGGAGGCGTCGACGACGACGAACTCGGCGAGGCGGGCGGTGGACAGGACGGGCTCGGTGGTGACCGTGCCGCTCAGGGTGGTGATGTTCTCGTTCATGCGTGTTCTCTTCTTCGATGTGTGCTGTGTTGCTCAGCGTCGTGGCACGCAGCGCGGGGCATGCGTGGACCGCCGTTCTCGGCGGTGGGGCGGACGGATGTCCTCAGGCTCGGGGAGCCTGGTCGGGCCTCGTCTCGGGCGACGACCGGTGAGTAGGCGAGCGGGTGAGGCTCGGACCGGGGTTCTCGAGATGTGCAGACAGGATCTGCAGGCTGTTCGACTCGGCCTGCGTGTGGACGACAGGGCCGTGAGTCGGGAACGATCTGAGAGGATCGTTGCCAAGCGACCTGCAACGGTAACACGGTCGGGACGGATGCACCAGGGCTGATCCGTGACGTCGCTGAGAACGCCGCGGGAGGCGGTGGTTCGATGGGTGCATGACATCGATCCCCACCATCACCCTGAACAACGGCGTCGAGATCCCCCAGCTCGGCTTCGGCGTCTACCAGGTCGAGCCCGACCAGACGAAGGACGCGACGCTCACCGCCCTCGAGGTGGGCTACCGCCACATCGACACGGCGCAGATGTACGGCAACGAGGCAGGCGTCGGCGAGGCGCTGCGCGAGTCGGGCATCGACCGCTCCGAGATCTTCGTCACCTCCAAGCTCAACAACGGCTTCCACCGTCGCGACGACGCCCTGAAGGCGTTCGACGGCACGCTCGAGGCGTTGAACGCCGACTACGTCGACCTGTTCCTCATCCACTGGCCCCTGCCGACCACGGACGTCGACTACCTCGAGACCTGGAAGGCGCTCGAGGAGATCTACGCCACGGGCCGCGCCAAGGCCATCGGCGTCTCGAACTTCCACCAGCCGCACCTGCAGCGCCTGCTGGACGAGGCCGATGTCGTGCCCGCCGTGAACCAGATCGAGGTCCACCCCTACCTCACCAACGACTCGCTGCGCCTCTTCGGCGTCGAGCACGGCATCCACACCGAGGCGTGGTCGCCCATCGCCCAGGGCAAGGTCCTCGAGGACCCGACCCTCGTCGAGATCGCGGAGCGCGTCGGCAAGTCGACCGCCCAGGTGACCCTGCGCTGGCACGTGCAGCGCGGCGACATCGTGTTCCCCAAGTCGGTCACGCGCTCGCGCGTCGAGGAGAACTTCGCGCTCTTCGACTTCGAGCTGTCCGACGCCGACGTCGCGGCCATCACGGACCTCGACAAGGGCGAGCGCACGGGTCCCGACCCCGACACGTTCGACTACATCCCCAGCTGAGCTGCGAACGGGTCAGGTCAGGTGAGCTGACCTGACCCGTCCGGCCCCCGGGCCGGGCCCGGCTGTGCCGACGGGCCGGTCTCCCCGCAGGGGGAGACCGGCCCGTCCTAGTAGGGTCGTCGTCTGCACGGGAGGCCTACCCGAGGCGTCCCCGCGCTACCAGGAGCGAGTGAACAGGGTGCGAACAGTCGTCGGCGTGCTGCGCCTCGTCGTCGCCGCCGTGGGCACGGCCGCCCTCGTGTCGTACTTCTTCTACACGCTCGGCTTCTCGACCTTCTCGACGGTCAACTACTTCGCGTACTTCACGCAGCAGAGCAACATGGCGAACGTGCTCGTCCTCGCCGTCTCGGGGGCGCTGTCGCTCCGGGGCCGACCCGAGGGCCGCGCCTTCGCCGCGGTGCACGCCCTGGTCACGACCTACGTCGTCGTGTCGGGCATCGTCTACGGCATCATCCTGATCGAGTCGCTGAGCAACGACTTCGCGATCGGCGTGCCCTGGTCGACCCAGGTGCTGCACTTCTGGATCCCCGGGTTCCTCGTGGTCGACTGGGTGCTCGCCCCCGGGCGCACCCGCGTCAGCTGGGCGATGCTGTCGGTCGTGCTGGTGTTCCCGGTCGTCTGGGGCATCGCGACGATCGTGCGCGGCGCGGACGTCGGCTGGTACCCGTACTTCTTCCTCGACCCCGCGCAGGTGCGCTGGCCGGACGAGTTCGTGATGTACAACGCGATCGCCCTGGGCGTCATCGTGGGGGTCATGTCGGCGTTGATCGCGCTCAGTCACCTGCGGCCGGGGCCGCGGCCGGGCGTGCTGCTGCGGCGCGGCCAGCGCGCCGAGGCCGTGGGGGCTGAGGTCGGCGGCGCCCAGGTCGGTGGCGCCGAGGTCGGGGGCGCGGAGGTGCGCCGCGCCGGCGAGGATCAGCCGGCCGGTGCCTCCGACGAGTCCGTCCCCGCGGCGGGGTCGGACGTGGACTCGGGCGCTGCCTCGGGCACGAGGTCGAAGTAGGGCGCGAGGCCGGCCAGCGCGTCGGCGACGGCCTCGTCGTCGCCGAGCTCGAGGCTCGCGACCGCGTCGTCCCCGCCCGCCAGTGCGACGAGCACCGGCTCGCCCGTCGAGGGCATCAGGTTGACGAAGACGCGGAAGCCCGAGGCACCGTCGACCGTGGTCAGCACCGTCGCCTCCGTGCTCCACGCGCGCTCGTCGAAGCGCAGCCAGAGCACCTCCTGCTGGGCGACGCCGAGCGTCTCGATCGCCGCCGTGTGCGTGGTCGGCAGCTCCGGGGCGAACTCGGTCGTCCCCTCCTTCAGGACGCCCAGCGGCAGGGTGACCACGACGCGGTCGACCGACAGGCTCTCGCCGGTGGCGAGGCGGAGGCCGACGCCGCGGTCGCCGTACTGGATCCGGGCCACCGTGCTGCCCCGCAGCACGTCGAGGCCGTCGAGCTGCGCCTCGACGAACGCGGACAGGTCGCCGGTGACGAACGGCTCGCCGAGCGGGAACAGGCTGCCGAGGTCGGCGGCGACGAGCTCGCCGACGTCGCCCGGGTCCTGTCGCTCGGCGAGGTCGTCCGGCCCGGCGCCCCAGCGGACGGGCAGCGCCTCGTCGAGCACGAACTGGAGGCGGGCGGCGTCGGACACGCCCGAGGCGTCGGGCTCGAGCGACTGCTGCTCGGGCCCCGCGCCGGCGCCGGTGACGGCCTGCGCGACCGTCACGGAGGCCGCCTGGTCGTCGGCCCACCCGGCGGCCGACGCGAAGGAGCGCTCGGGGACGCCGTCGAGCGAGGTCGCCTGCCCGCCGGAGGACCGCACCTCGAGCACCTCGCCGAGGCGCACGGTGTCGACCCGGCCGAGGGCGAGCGCGGCGCTGAGAGCCGTGGCTGCCTGGCCGTCGAGGGAGGCGGCGCCCAGCTGGACGGGGAACGGCCAGTCGCCCCCGGTGTACGAGGCGACTCGGCCGCCCACGCGGTCGCGGGCCTCGACGACGACGACGTCGTAGCCACGTGCCGCGAGGCTCCTGGCTGCGGTGGCGCCGGACATCCCGGCGCCGACGACGGCGATGCGCTCGCCCTGCTCGGCGACCCCGGCGACGGCGTCCGCGACGTCGAAGCCGCTGGCGCGGGCCCCGCCGAGGGTGCCCGGCGCCGTGCTCGCGGTGGCCTCGCCGGCGAAGAAGACCCGGTCGTCGACCGGGCGGCGGAGCGCCGCGCGGTCGTCGTCGGACGACGACGTGGTGAGGTAGCTGCCCGACCCCCGCGCGAACGGGTCGTCGGCCCAGCTGCTGCGGCGGAACGCGGACGGCGTCGGCCCGGCCGAGGGGGTGGCGGTCGGGGTCGGCGTGGGCGTCGGCGTCGGCGTGCTGCTCGGGGTCGTCGGCGCGGGGGAGGGGCCGTCGGTCGTGCAGGCCGCGAGCAGCAGCACGGCGGCCCCGGAGGCCGACCCCGTCAGGAACGCTCGACGACTGATGCCCATGGTGCGTCCATCATCGCAGGGCGGGGGCCCGTGCGGCGACGTGCGCGGCGGGGCGGACCACCACGTGCGCGGCGGGGCGGACCACGACGTGCGCGGCGGGGAGCGCCGCGACGTGGGGGCGGGGCCGACCGCGACGCGGGCGCGCCTCAGGCGTCGACGGCCTCGAGCCAGGTGCGGAGCAGGTCGGTGACCTGGTCGACGGGCATCAGCGACGACGCGTGGTCCTGCCCGACGAGCTCGAAGAACGCCGCGGTCGGCATGCGGCGGGCGGCGTCCTGCGACTCGCGGTGCCGTGCCTCGTCGCGGGTGCCCGCGATCAGCAGCGTGGGCACGGACACGTCGTCGAGCTGCTTCGCCGTCAGCCCGCCGCCCGTCTCGGCCGCCCGGAAGAACGCCGCCAGGGCGAGCGGGTCGTCGCTCATGAAGGCGAGGCGCGTCGCCGGGTCCAGGCGACGGCCCATGGTGTGCTCCCAGCGCTCGACGAAGGCGGGCATGCCCCCGGTCAGGAGCGCCTCCTCCCAGTCCGGGGCGAACGTGGCGCCGATGTTGCCGTTCATCGGGGCCCAGCTGCCGCCGATCGTGGTCAGGGTGCGGAGCAGCTCGGGCTCGTGCGCGGCGATCGACAGGCCGACGCGGGCGCCGAACGAGTAGCCGACGAAGTGGACCGGCGCGAGGCCCGTCGCGGCGAGGACGGCCGCGACGTCGCCGCGGTGCAGGGCCATGTCGTACGAGGCGGCGTCGTGCGGCGCGCCGCTCCGCCCGTGGCCGCGCAGGTCGAGGGCGACGACGGTGAAGTCGCGCTCGAGGTCGCGCAGGTAGCCGAGACCGCGCCACGCGCCGCGCGACAGGCCCGAGCCGTGCACGAGCAGCAGGGGCGGCCCCTCGCCCGCGACCTCGTACGCGATCTCGGTGCCGTCGACGGGGTTCTGGACGTGGTCGCGCATCGGACCAGTCTGGCAGCGCGGCGACCCGTCGACGACTCAGGTGCCGTCGTCGCCAGGCGGCTCGGCACCGGCGCGGCTCCTGCCCGCCGGCCCGCGCCTCCTGAGTCCTCGACGCGTCCCGCTCACCCCGGCGCCGCCTCGGTGATCCGCCGTCGGCGCGGCCGGGCGGCCGGGCGGGCGGCGTGGGCGGCGCGCGGGCACGATGGATCGATGATCGACGGGTGGACTGCCGCACAGGTGAAGGCGGCCGAGCAGCCGCACCTCGACGCGGGCGAGCCGCTGATGCAGCGCGCGAGCGCAGGGCTCGCGCACGAGGTGGAGCGGCTGCTGCGGGCCCGGGACCGCTGGCCCGCGCCCGTCGTGCTGCTCGTCGGCAGCGGCAGCAACGGGGGCGACGCGCTGTTCGCGGGCGCCGCGCTGGCCGACGCGGGCTGCGCCGTCACGGTCGTCCCGACCGGCAGCCGGCTGCACGAGGAGGGGCTCGCCGCGGCCCGCGCCTCCGGTGCCGTCGTCGACGAGCCGACCCGGTGGTCGACCGTCGAGGAGGCGGGCGCCCGGCTCCGGGAGTCGGGCGCGGCCGTCCTCCTCGACGGCGTGCTCGGCACCGGCACGAGCGCCGACCCGGCCCTGCGAGGCCCGGCCCGTGACGTCGTCGCGGGGCTGCTGCCCTGGGTCACGGCCGCCGACGGCCCGCCCGTCGTCGCGGTCGACGTGCCGAGCGGCATCGGCCCCGACGACGGTGCCGTGCCCGACCCGACCGTGCTGCCCGCGACCCTGACCGTCACCTTCGGCGCCCACAAGGCCGGGCTCCTGATCGAGCCCGCCGCCGCGCTCGCGGGCGAGGTGGTGCTCGTCGACATCGGCCTGCTGCCCGACCTGGCCGCGGTGCCGCCGGCGGTCAGCGTGCCCGAGCCCGCGCCGTGACGGCGGTGCCCTGACGGCCTGGACCCGAGGGCGCGGCCCAGCAGGTCGGGTCTCGACCGCTACGACTTCCCGGTGCCGCCGCCCTTGCCCGGCGTCACGACCGACAGCGGGCTCGTGATCGACTCGAGCGACTTCCGCTCGGCCGACACCCCGAAGACGAACGCGATCACGCCTCCCGCGAGCATGATGCCCGCGCCGAGGAAGTACCCCGTCGTCAGCGGCCCGCGGTCGGTGCCGTCGCCGATCAGCGAGCCGTAGAGGGTCGGGGCGACCGCGCCGGCGATCTGGCCGAGGGCGAAGAAGTAGCCGATCACCTGGCCGCGCAGCTCGAGCGGGAAGATCTCGCTCACCGTGAGGTAGGCCGAGGAGGCGCCCGCCGACGCGAAGAAGAACGACACGCACCAGAACACGGTCTGGGTCGTCGCGCTCAGGACGTCCATGTGGAACAGCACGGCCGACACGGCGAGGACGACCGCCGAGACCCCGTAGGTCAGGAAGATCATCTGGCGGCGGCCCCAGGTGTCGAAGAGGTGGCCGAGCAGCAGCGGGCCGAGCAGGTTGCCGATCGCGAAGGGGAAGAAGAAGTACTGCGTCGACGCCGGGTCGGTGCCGTAGAAGTTCTGCAGCACGAGCGCGTAGGTGAAGAAGATCGCGTTGTAGAGGAACGACTGCGTGATCATCATCGTCGCGGCGACGAGGGTGCGCTTCGGGTAGTCCTTGACCAGGGTGCGGAGGATGACGCTGAACGGGATCCGGCCCTGGTCGGTCACCTCGAGCGCCTGGTCGTCGCTGACCGGCTCGAGGGTGCGTCCCTCGGCCTCGACGCGGTGCTCGATGTCGGTGACCGTCGCCTCCGCCTCCTCCTCTCGGCCGTGGGTCATCAGCCAGCGGGGGCTCTCGGGGATGTGCCGACGCAGGTAGATGATGATCAGGCCGAGCACCGGGCCGATGAAGAAGCCGATGCGCCAGCCGACGTTCTCGGCGAAGTAGTCGGTGTTCAGCAGGAACAGGTTGGCGGCCGAGCCGAGGGCCGCCCCGCCCCAGTACGTGCCGTTGATCGCGATGTCGACGCGGCCCCGGTAACGCGACGGGATGATCTCGTCGATGGCCGAGTTGATCGCGGCGTACTCGCCGCCGATGCCCATGCCCGCGATGAACCGGAACACCGCCAGGAACGCGAAGCTCGGCGACAGCCCGGCCAGACCGCTGGCGACGAGGTAGATCGCCAGCGTGAGGATGAAGAGCTTCTTGCGGCCGAGCGTGTCGCTCAGACGGCCGAAGATCAGGGCGCCCGCCACCTGGCCGAGCAGGTAGATCGTGCCGAGGTAGCCGACCTGCGCGGCGGTCAGGCCGAGGTCGGCCTGGAACCCGGCGGAGGCGACGATCTGGATCTCGAGGCCGTCCAGCACCCACGAGAAGCCGAGCCCGACGACGATCGTCCAGTGGAACGTGGTCCACGGGAGTCGGTCCATGCGGGCCGGGACCAGGCTGCGGACGCTGCCGCCGCCTCCTCGGGCCGTGGTCGACGACGAGCTGCTCATGGTGATCTCCCCTGTGCGCGGTGTGCATTCGTGCAGAGGGTGCACGAACACCGGCGACGGTACTCCCGGCGCCGGACGCACGACCGCCCTCCCCGGTGGTCGGGGAGGGCGGTCGTGGGGGAGGTGCGGCTAGTGCGCCACGATCGGCTCGGCGCCCTCGGTCACCGGGGGCCGGCGGACGAAGAAGGCGCCGGCCACGGCGAAGAGCGAGATGATCGCGCCCACCAGGAACGCGGCACGGACGCCGGCGCTCGCGGCGGCGATGTCGCCGGCCCCGCCGCTCGCCGCGGACACGGTGGCCAGCGTCATGACGGTCACGAACACGGCGGTGCCGGCCGCGCCCGCGACCTGCTGCACCGTGCCGACGATCGCCGAGCCGTGCGAGTAGAGACGGCCGGGCAGCGAGCCGAGGCCCGACGTGAAGAGCGGCGTGAACATCAGCGCGAGGCCGACGCTGAGGGCGACGTGCGCGCCGAGCACCATCGGGATGGGCGTCGACTCGGACACGGTCGAGAGGAACCACAGCACCGCGCTGACGAGCATCGTGCCGGGCACGAGCAGCACGGTCGGACCGTGCTTGTCGAAGATGCGGCCGACGATCGGCGAGAGCACGCCCTGCAGCAGGCCGCCGGGCAGCAGGAGCAGGCCGGTCGCCAGCGGGTCGAGGCCGTGGACGTTCTGCAGGTAGATCGGCAGCACGATCAGGGTGCCGAAGAGGGCGATCATGCCGACGCCGAGCACGAGGACCGACGTGGTGAAGGTGCGCGACAGGAAGGTACGGAGGTCGAGCAGCGCCTTGTCGTCGCGCTGCAGGGCGCGCTGGCGCAGGACGAACGCGAGCAGGGCGACGACCCCGACGCCGATCGGCAGCCACGCCGGCACGGCAGCCTCGGCGCCTTCCCCGATCGAGCTGAGCCCGAACACGATGCCGCCGAACGCGAAGGCGGACAGGATCACCGAGAAGACGTCGAGCGGCACCGTGCGGGGGGTGGTGACGTTCTTGACGCGCGCGGCGCCGAGGGCGAGGGCGCCCAGCGCGATGGGCAGCACGAGGATGAACATGAAGCGCCACTCGAAGACGCTGAGGATGATCCCCGAGATGGTCGGCCCGATCGCGGGCGCGACCGAGATGACGATCGAGATGTTCCCCATGGTGCGTCCGCGGGTCGCGGCCGGCACGAGCGTGAGCACGGTGGTCATCAGCAGCGGCATCATGATCGCCGTGCCGGACGCCTGCACGACACGGCCGAGCAGCAGCACGCCGAAGCCGGGCGCGATCGCCGAGATGGCGGTGCCGAGGCTGAACAGGCTCATCGCCGTGATGAAGACCGGGCGCGTGTTGAACCGCTGCAGCAGGAACCCGGTGATCGGGATGACGACCGCCATCGTCAGCATGAAGCCGGTCGTCAGCCACTGGCCGGCGGTCACGGTGATGTCGAGGTCGCGGGTCAGGCTCGGCAGGGCCACGCCCATGATCGTCTCGTTGAGGATGACGACGAAGGCGCTGACGAGCAGCAGGCCGATGACGAGCTTGTTGCGGGCCGCGAGGGCTGCGTCGTCCCCGTCGGGGGTCGCGCCGACCGAGCCGGTGTCGGCGGCGGTGGACGCGGCGATGTCGCTCGTCATGTGATCTCCCTGGTGGGGCTGGCGGGTGGCGGTGGCGGTGTCTCGCCGTCGAGACACCGGTGCAGCGCTCGCGAGGCGTCGTTCATTCCCGATCCGAGGTGGACGACAGGGGGCGGGCGTCGGAGCTGGCGGCAGAGCAGGCGGCAGAGGGGCACGAGGCGAAGGGCCGACGCGACCGGGTGGTCGCGTCGGCCCCTGCCGCCGAGGAGGCGCGGCTGCGGACTAGACGTCGCGTCGCTTCACGAGGGCGAGCGCGATCGCGAACAGCACCACGACCCAGCCAACCAGCACGAGCAGCGCCTGCCACGGCTCGAGCACGAGCGAGCCGTCGAGGCCCGGCAGCGCGGTGAGCGACTGTCCGTCGACCGGGTAGTCGTAGACGCGCGTCGCGGCCTGCGGCGGGATGAACTCGTAGAGCGAGTAGATCCACGGCTTCGCGATCAGCGCCTGGCCGATCGAGAAGATGATCGGCAGCACGAAGACGATCCCGATCGCCGAGGCGATCGCGCCGGCCCCGTTGCGGATGATCGCGCCGAGGCCGAAGGCGATCATGGCGATGAACCCGATGGTCGCGGCGCCGCCGAGCATCGACAGCCAGATGCGTCCGTCGGCGAGGTCGGTGTCGACGCCCGAGCTCGAGAGCAGCGGCGTGGACACGAGCAGCGCGACAGCCAGCGCGAGGGCCGACACGACGAAGGTCGTGACGCCGATGAGCAGGACCTTGGCGACGAGCGCCGGCGTGCGGCGGGGGACGGCCGCGAAGGTGGAGCGGACCATGCCGGTGCCGTACTCGCCGGTGATGACGAGGGCGCCGAGCACCGCGGCGACGAGCTGCGCGAACGGCACGCCGATCGTGGCGACGCTGACGGCGAGCGACTGCTGCTGCTCGTCGGTGGCCGGTGCCCCCTCGAAGCCGGACGCGAAAGCGCCGAACAGCAGGGCGAAGCCGATCAGCAGCACCACGATCACCGCGAAGCACCAGGCGGTCGAGCGGAGGCTGCGGAGCTTGATCCACTCCGAGCGGAGCACGTGGGCGAACGAGACCCCCGAGCCCGCCGTGTGGGCGTGGGGCGTCGGGCGGGGCGTGGTGGTCGTGGTCATCGCGTCGCTCCCGACGTCGTGGCGGATGCGGCGTCGGCGGCCGCGGGGGCGCCTCCGGCGTGATATTCGACCGAGTCCTGGGTGAGGGTCATGTAGGCCTCCTCCAGCGATCGGACCAGCGGGGTGAGCTCGTGCAGCACGATGCCCTGGGCGGCTGCCGCCTCGCCGACCTGTGCGGCGGTGACGCCCCGGAGGTCGAGCGCGCCGTCCTCGGTCGTCGTCACGACGACCTCGGTGCGGCTGCGGAGCAGGTCGGACAGCTGGGCGAGGTGCGGGCTGCGCACGCGCACGCCGTCGCCGGACGCCTGGGCGATCACGCTGCTGACGGGGGCGTCGGCCAGGACGCGGCCCCGGCCCAGGACGATGAGGTGGTCGGCGGTCTGCGCCATCTCGCTCATCAGGTGCGAGGAGAGGAAGACGGTGCGGCCCTCGCTGGCGAGGTGGCGGGCGAGGGTCCGCACCCACACCACGCCCTCGGGGTCGAGGCCGTTGACGGGCTCGTCGAAGATCAGGGTCGCCGGGTCGCCGAGCAGCGCGGCGGCGATGCCGAGGCGCTGGCCCATGCCGAGAGAGAAGCCGCCGACGCGCTTCTTCGCGACGGACTCGAGGCCGGTCAGGGCGATGACCTCGCGGACGCGGGCCTTGCCGATGCCGTGCGTGGCGGCCATGGCCAGGAGGTGGTCGTGGGCGCTGCGGCCGCTGTGCACGGCTTTCGCGTCGAGCAGCACGCCGACCTCGCGGAGCGGCGCGCGGTGGTCGGCGTACGGCCGGCCGTTGACGGTCACCGAGCCGGAGGTGGGCCGGTCGAGACCGACGATCATGCGCATGGTGGTCGACTTGCCCGCGCCGTTGGGGCCGAGGAACCCCGTGACGACGCCGGGTCGCACGGTGAAGCTGACGTCGTCGAGCGCCACCTTCGAGCCGTATCTCTTCGTGAGTGATCGAGCTTCGATCATGGGGGTGCCTCTCGTCGTCGTGCGGGTGCCGTCGCCCCGGGCACGCATCGTCGCGTACGGGGGCTGCCGACCTGCGTCGAGACTAGGAGAGGGGCACGGCCGCCGACATCCGCCGACCGGACGACACCCGCGGACGGCGGCCTGCGACCACCGGGGGAGGAGGCAGGCCGGAGGAGGCTGTCGTTACACTCGCCCGGTGACGACAGCCACCCTCCTCGCCTCCCTGCCCCTCGCCTCCGGCGGCTTCCTGCTCTTCGACCCCGAGGCGCTGCTGCCGGCGCTGGGCCCCTGGGCGCTCGCGGGCATCTCGCTGATGGTGTTCATCGAGTCGGGCGTGCTGTTCCCGTTCCTGCCGGGCGACTCGCTGCTGTTCACGGCAGGTCTGCTGCACGAGGCCCTCGAGCTGCCGGTCTGGCTGATCGCCCTCTGCGCCTTCGCCGCCGCGTTCCTCGGCGACCAGGTGGGGTACTTCCTCGGCAACCGCTTCGGCCGGCGCTGGTTCAAGCCCGACGCGCGGGTGCTGAAGACGGCCCACCTCGCCAAGGCCGAGGCGTTCTTCGCCAAGTACGGCGGCCTCTCGCTCATCCTCGGGCGCTTCGTGCCCATCGTGCGCACCTACGTCCCGCTCGCCGCGGGCACGGCGGGCTACCGCTACCCGGCGTTCCTCGCGTTCAACGTCATCGGCGCGTTCCTCTGGGCCGTGGGCCTCACGGTGCTCGGCTCGCTGCTCGGCGGCGTTCCGATCATCGCCGACCACATCGACGTCTGGGCGATCGTGATCGTGCTCGTCTCGGTGCTGCCGATCGTGATCACGGTCCTGCGCAAGGCGATCTCGGCGCGGCGCGCGACGCCCACGCCCGGCGCCTGACGCGAGCTCGGTCGTGACGTCGCCAGCGGACCTGCCGGCTCCGGGTCCTGACCCGATCGCCGTCGACGACGCCGTCGAGAGCCTCGTCGGCCTCCGGGCCAGGACGGGTCGGCGCGTCGTGGTCGGCCTCGCGGGCGAGCCCGGCAGCGGCAAGAGCACGACCGCGACGCTGCTCGTCGAGGCGCTCGTCGCGGCCGGCACCCCGGCCGTCGTCGTGCCCATGGACGGCTTCCACCTCGCCGGCGCGACCCTCGCCCGCCTGGGTCGGCTCGACCGCAAGGGCGCGATCGACACGTTCGACGGGACGGGCTGGCTCGCGCTCCTCCGTCGCATCCGACGGCTAGGGACCGGCGAGACGGTCTGGGCTCCCGACTACGTCAGGGGCCTCGAGGAGGCGGTGGCCGGCTCGATCGAGGTCGCCCCCGACGTCGAGGTGGTGATCGTGGAGGGCAACTACCTGCTCGTCGACCAGGAGCCGTGGCGGAGCGCCCGCGCCGAGCTCGACCTCGCCTGGTGGGTGGAGGTGCCGCAGGTCGAGCGGCTGCGGCGCCTCGTCGCGCGGCACGTGCGGCACGGCATGTCCGAGGAGGCGGCGCTCGCCTGGGCGTCCGGCCCCGACGGGCGCTCGGCCGCGCTGGTCCGTGCCACCCGCGAGCGCGCCGACGCGGTGCTCGCCGGCTGCCCCGCGCCCGGGGCGGTGTCGGCGGCCGTCCGTAGGGTGGTGAGCCATGCGCCTCTACCTCATCAGACACGGTCAGACCCCCGACAACGTCCGCGGCGAGCTCGGCACGACCGTGCCCGGCCCGGGCCTCACCGACCTCGGCCTCGAGCAGGCCGCCGCCCTGCCCGGGGCGCTCGCCGCGGCGGGCATCCGGGCGCTGTCGACCAGCACCATGCTGCGGACGCAGCTGACCGCGGCCCCGCTCGCCGCCTCCCTCGGCCTCGTGCCGACCGTCCGGGACGGCCTGCGCGAGGTCGAGGCGGGCGAGCTCGAGCTGCGCTCCGACCACGAGGCCGTGTCGACCTACCTCGGCACCGTCCTGCGCTGGGTCGACGGCGACCTCGACGCTCGCGTCCCCGGCGCCGAGGACGGCCACGCGTTCTTCGCCCGCTTCGACGGCGCCGTCGAGAGCGCGGTCGCCGAGTCCTCGTCACGGGGTGAGGACGTCGTCGCCCTCGTCAGCCACGGGGCGGCGATCCGAGGCTGGGCCGGGCGACGGGCGTCGAACGTCGACGCCGACTTCGTCCGTGCGCACCAGCTCGCCAACACCGGAGTGGTCGTCTGCGAGGGCAGTCCCTCCGAGGGCTGGCAGCTCGTCGAGTGGGCCGACGAGCCCGTCGGCGGTGCCCTCCTCGCCGACCCGGCCGCGAGCGACCCGACCGGCGAGGCCGTCTGACCTGCGGTCCGCGCGGCGGGGTCGACCGGCTGACCGACCACGCTCGCCGAGCCCGGATCGGGGGACAGATCACGGGGGCGCTGTGACTCGTGTGACTCGTGTGAACGGGAGTGGCCCCACATCTGGGGGTCGTCGGGTGACACCCGAACCTTCTACCTCGGGTTTACCCTCGCCCTCTTCCGCCGTAGGGTGGTCACGCATCCGACCTCGGTGACGAGCTGCCGACAGGCAGCTCGACGCAGGTCGCCCCCCTCGAGTCAGGACACGACCACGTGAGTTCTCTGCCGCCTGCACCGCTGCTCCCGGCCCTGCGTTCGCGCAGCGCGTTCGCCGTCGTCTCGACGATGCTCCTCGCGCTGGTCTTCGTCGTCGCCGGTGTCGTGGTCGGCGGCTCGCCTGCGCGCGCAGCGACCTACCCCACCTGGGACGACGTCAAGGCTGCCCAGGCGAACGAGTCGTCCAAGCAGGCACAGATCTCCGAGCTGCAGGGGCTGCTCGACCAGCTGCAGTCCGACGCGGTGAACGCGCAGGCCGAGGCCGAGCGCCTGGGCGCCGCGTTCCAGGCCGCACAGGACCTCGCCGACCAGGGCGCCGCGAAGCTCGCCGGGCTGGAGGCGCAGGTCGACGAGAAGAACGCGATCGCGGACGAGAGCGAGAAGCGCGCCGGCCAGGTCTCCGCGCAGCTCGCCCGCACCGGCGGCGGCGACGTCTCGACGCAGCTCGTCGGCGACGGCGAGGCCGCCGACGACCTGCTCTACCGCCTCGGCGCCATGAGCAAGATCACCGAGCAGGCCGACGGCATCCGTCAGCAGGCCGTCTCCGACCGCAACGTGGCCCAGTCGCTCGGCGACCAGGCTGCGGTCGCGAAGGAGGCGCTGGTCGGCCTCCGCGACACGGCGCAGGTCTCGATGGACGAGGCGCAGGCCGCGGCCGACGCCGCGACGGCTGCGGTGACCGCGCAGCAGGAGAACGAGTCGCGCCTCCAGGCGCAGCTGGCCGTGCTGCAGGACACGACCGCACAGACCCAGGAGCAGTACGAGGCCGGCGTCGAGGCGGAGCGCCAGCGCGTCGCCGCCGAGCAGGCCGCGGCTGCCGCCGAAGCTGCCCGCCAGGCGGAGGAGCTGCGTCAGCAGCGTGCGGCGGCGGCCGCAGCAGCAGCCGCGGCTGCCGCCGCGCGTCCTGCCCCGAGCGCCGGTGCCCCGGCCCCTGCCCCGGCGGCGCCCCCGGTGTCCTCCGGCGGAGGCGGCGGGTCGGGATCCGGCTCCGGCTGGGTCCGCCCCAGCGGCGGCGGCATCTCGAGCGGCTACGGCTACCGGGTCAACCCGGTGTCCAAGGAGTGGAAGCTGCACGACGGCGTCGACCTCGCGCCCGGCTGCTCCACCCCGATCTACGCGGCGGCCGCGGGCACGGTGAACTACGCCGGTGCCTACGGCGGCTACGGCAACTATGTGCGGATCGCCCACAGCGGCGGCCTCAGCACGGCCTACGGCCACATCGTCAACGGCGGCATCAAGGTGCGCAACGGCCAGTCCGTCGTCGCCGGCCAGCTCATCGCCCTCGTCGGCTCCACCGGCAACTCGACCGGCTGCCACCTGCACTTCGAGACGCGCGTCAACGGCGCCTCGACCGACCCGGTGCCGTTCATGGCCGCCCGGGGCGTCAGCCTGCGCTAGCGGGCACGGGGTCCGGAGTCTCCCGGCTCCGGCGCGACGTGCACAGCGTGCAGGGAGTTCCGGGGCGGCGATGGCAGGATGTCTCGGTGACGAACGCCGCTCCTCCTGCCCAGGTCTTCCCTCAGCCCTCGCCCCTCGAGGCGGGCGTCCCCGCCGCCTCGTCCGGGGCGGCGCTGCACGTGCAGCACGTCGCGTGGGACGACCCTCGGGCCCTCGAGCTCCGGGCGCGCATGGACGCCGAGATGAACGAGCGCTACTCCGACCCCGGCGTCGTGGAGGACCCGGCGGTCACGGCCGCCCGCGACGACGCCCTGCGCGTGCACCCCGAGCAGGTCCACGCCACCGTCCTCGTCACCGACGACGCGGGCCGTGCCGTCGCGCACGCCGTCCTGCGCGACCTGCACGGCGAGTGGGAAGTCAAGCGCGTCATCGTCGACCCGACCGAGCGCGGCCGTGGCCTCGGCCGGGTGCTGATGGCCGAGGTCGAGGCCGTCGCGCGGGCCGCCGGGGCGCCGCGGCTCATCCTGCAGACCGGTGATCGCCAGCCCGAGGCGGTCCACCTCTACGAACGCGTCGGCTACCGGCCGATCCCGACGTACGAGCCCTACGTCGAGGCGCTCCCGAACTCGATCTGCTTCGAGAAGGTGCTGGTCGCCCCGTAGGCTGGGCGCGATGATCACGCGACGAGACGCTGCCCTGCAGCTCGACATCCCGCTCGAGATGGCGGTGCGGCACGGCATCCCCGCGACGCTGACGCTCGACGAGCTGCTCGAGCTCGAGAAGTCCCCGCCCGCGTGGCTGCTGCAGTCCCGGGCGAACCGCACGGGCAAGCCCGTCTGGGTCGATCTGGCCTGCGTGGTGTGCGGCTACCACGAGGCCGCCCGGCCCAAGAAGTGGTGGCCCTCCTGGACGCACCTCAGCTGCGACGACCACGGTGTCGACGAGCTGCCCGAGCCCGAACAGGGCACGGCGCGCAGCGAGGTGACCGGCGTGGGCAGCCGCTTCGTCGCCATCGTCGACTGGCGGCCGTAGTCCCCGTTCCCGTCCCCGTGCCCGGCAGGTCTGTCCCGAGCGTGTCTCGAGCCCGCTCGGCCGGTCAGCCGCGGTAGCCCACCGACGCCGGCGCGTCGAGTCCGGCCAGCAGGTGCACCAGCGCCTGGCGGGCGTCGTCGGCGAGCATCTGCCGTTGGATGTGCTGGTCGTGCCAGTGGACCAGGTCGGCCGGGACGACGTCGGCCGGTCCCTCGGCCGGGCCGGCCTCGACCTCGTCGACCACGACGTAGCGGAACGCCCAGGGGTCGCCCTCGTCGGCGAGCGTGGTCCGGTGTCCGAGCAGGCGGCCCGTCGAGACGTCGACGAGGACCTCGTGGCCAGGGTCGCCGGGGTCGGGCAGACGGACGTCGACCCTTCCGTGGCCGGACCCGGCATTCGGCCCGGCGACGCGGGTACCCAGGACTGCCGTGCCGATCGTGCGGCCGGGGGCGTCGTCCGAGTCGTCGACAGCGTCGCCGTCAGCCGGCGTCGAGGTGAGCCGAGGAGGTGCGCTCCGGTCGAGCCCCGACACGACGTCGTCGACCACCCGGGTCACCGCGGCCTCGACCGCGTCGGCCTCGGACGCGAGCCGTCGCGCGGCGTCGCGGAGCCACCGCTCGAGGGCGACGAGGTCGTCGGACGAGAAGGGCTCCGGCTCGAGCGAGTGGACCGAGAAGTCGGCAGCCTCGACCGACCACTCCCACGACAGCACGACACGCACCATCGCGGTGCTGCGGGGCAGCAGCGCCAGCACGCCTCGTCGCAGGCCGGGCGTCCAGTGCAGCTCGGGGTCGTCGAGCAGGGGGCGGACGAGGTCGGCCGACGCCCTCGCATCGACCGGGACGTCGAACTCCGCCACCACGTCGCGCCAAGGGGTCGCCCGATCCGGCACGACGTCGTGCTCGCGCCAGAGGGTCAGGACGGTCGCGGGATCGTCCGTGAGGCGTCGTGGGCCCCGCGCGTCGGGGACGTCACGGGCGGCAGGATCGGGAGGCACGAGGACGGATCCTGCCACGCCCACCTCCGGCCGAGCCGAGCCGGCCGGGCCGAGCCGAGCCGAGCCGGGCGGGGCCGAGCCGGGCCGAGCCGGGCGGGGCCGAGCCGGGCCGAGCCGGGCGGGGCCGAGCCGGGCCGGGCCGAGCCGGGCCGGGCCGGGCAGACCCGGGCCGAGATCCGATCCGACCCGGCGTGCCCCGCTAGAACGTCAGCTGGTCGGGCGAGTCGAGCGGCACCCACCCCTCGGGGAGCCCCGACGGCGGCCGGACCGTCGGGACGACCTGCAGGGAGTCGGCCTCGGCCAGCTGCGCGAGCTCGAGCCCGGTCAGTGCGGCGATGTCGCGCACCGGCACCTGGAAGGTGCGGTACGGCCCGAGCGGGGGCAGCTCGCCCTCGTCGCCGGCCCGGGCGGTCGCCTGCCCGAGGTCGGCGTCGTCGAGCTGGGGCGACTGGTCGAGCAGGTAGGCGGAGGTGCGCAGCGCGGCGCCGTCGCGCGTCGACCAGGCCGCGATCTTCCAGAATCGGAGCGGCAGCTGGACGCCGCGGTAGGTCGGGTCGCCGGGGTGCAGCACCGGACCGGTCAGCACGGTGAGGCGCTGCTGGTGCACGGCCGCGTACTCGAGGACCAGGTCTTCCAGGCCGAGCCAGAGCTCGGACGACTGGTTGAAGTCGCCGGCCTGCGGCGCCGCGTTCGTGTAGGTGAACGAGTCGAGGTTCGCGCGCGACGCGATCGCCGGCGTGCCCCAGACCGGGTCGCGGCGCCGCACGAGGTGGCCCCGGTCGAGGTCGTTGCGGGCGTAGACCTCTGGCCCGCACTGCTCGTCGGCCGCGACGCGCTCGTCGAGGTGCCAGTCGTCGCCCCGCTCGAGGTCGACGAGCGAGGACCCGTCGACGTTCACCGCGGTCAGCGCCGCCAGGCGCCGGCCGGGATCGAGCAGCACGGTGAAGTGCGCGTAGGGCAGCTCTCGCACGGCACGGGGGCCGGGGCGGGGCAGCGGCACCTGCACGGCGAGGAACCCGGGGTCGTACCCGAGGGCGGCTGCCGCCTCCGGCTGGTCGTCTGCGATCGTCATCCGCGCCTCCTGGTGGTCGGTGGGTGGTCCGAGCCCATCGTGCACTGCCCCTCCGACACCGGCCCGTGCCTCCGTGCCGTCGCCGCTCAGGCGCGGGCCACGAGCGCCGTCTCGCAGAGCCGCCGCAGCTCGGCGGGGCCGCCGCGCCGCACGGCCGCGCGCTGCCGCTCGGCGCCCGTCCCCTCGGTCGTCACGCGGTCGAGCAGGGCGCGCGTCCGTTCGTGGTCGCCCGACGCGTCGAGCGCGTCGCCGACGTGCACGAGGAGGCGGTGCAGCACCTCCCGGGACCCGCGCAGCTCCCCGGCGACGGGGTCGAGCAGCTCGCCGCCGAGCCCGTCACGGGCGGCGTGCCAGAGGCCGGCGTCGAGCAGCTCGGGCTCGACCTCGAGCGGGGCGACGTCCGCCTCGGCCTCCGCGCGGGCCGTGTCGACGAGGGCGCGCACCAGGGTCGCGGCGAGCAGGGCACCGCCCGTGTCGAGCTGGGCGTCGGCGACCCGGACCTCGACGGTGGGGTGGTCCTCCGCGAGTCGGGCGTTCCACCAGATCGTGCGCGTGTCGTAGGTGCCGCCGACGCCGACGAGCCGACGGATCCGCCGGTCGTAGTCGGCCGCGTCCGCGAAGGGAGGCGGGCAGCCGCCGGTCGACCAGCGCCGCATGTGCATCGCGCGCCAGCTCGCGAAGCCCGTGTCGGCACCGTGCCAGTACGGCGAGTTGCCCGTGAGGGCGAGCAGCGTCGGCAGCCAGGTGCGCACCCGGTTCAGCACAGCGACGCCGACGTCCCGCGACCGCACCCCGACGTGGACGTGCGTCCCGTTGATGAGGTGGTCGGTGACGAGGCCGCGGAACTCCTCCTCGACACGGTGGTACCGCTCGGTGTCGGTCACCGCCGGCCAGCCGCTGCACATGAAGGGCGTGCCGACCGCGGCGGCGACGACGCCGCGACTGCGGGCCTGGGCGGCGAGCCGGGTACGGAAGGTCACGAGGTCCGCCTCGGCCTGGTCCATCTGCGTGAAAACGGGGCTCGAGCGCTCGATCTGCGACGCCAGGAACTCGTGGCTGACGAACTTCGACTCGTGGGCCGAGCCGAGCAGCTCGGCGTGCACGGACGCGGCGACGTCGGCCGGCGTCAGGGTCACGGGGTCGACCAGGATGAACTCCTCCTCGATGCCGAACGTCGTCATGCGGCCCCCTGTCGTCGGGGGGATGCTAGCGACCCGGCCGGGGAGCGCCCGCCGATCGGCCGAGAGGCGACCGTGACGACGGGGTACGCGCGTCCTGTGCGCGGGACGGGGGAGACGTGCGGGGCCGAGCTCCGGGCCGTCGCCGAGGGGGCACAGGAAGGAGGCGCGGTGCAGGCGTGCCTGCACCGCGCCTCCTGGGCGGGACCCGTCCGACGTCAGTCGGCGAGGATCGCGTAGAGCGCGCGCCGCGTCTCGTCGAGCTTGGCGGTGGCCGCCGCGCGCTGCGCGTCGGTCACGCCCGAGCGGAACTGCTGCACGACGCCGAAGAGCTTGCCGAGGCTCTCGCGGAACTCGTCCGAGGCCTCGTCCCCGGTCGTGGCGGCCCAGGCCGCCTCGACGGCGTCCGCGTGCTCGGTCACGTAGGTGCGGCCGGCCTCGGTGAGCGAGTACTCGCCCTTGGCGGCTTCGTCGCCCGCGACGATGAGCTCTTCGTCGACGAGCTGCTGCAGCGTGGGGTAGACGGAGCCGGGGCTCGGCTTCCAGACGCCGTCGGTGCGCTCGGCGATGGCCTTGATCAGGCCGTAGCCGTTCGACGGGGCGTCGGCGAGCAGCGACAGGACCGCGAGGCGGACGTCGCCCTTGCGGGCTCGGCCGCGGCCGCCGCGGTGGCCGCCGGGGCCGAAGCCGGGGAACCCGGGGAAGCCGCCGAAGGGGCCGGGGCCCCCGGGGCCGAAGCCGGGGCCGAAGCCGGCGCTGCCGGGGCGGCCGCCGCGGGCGAAGGGGCGACCGAAGCGGCCGCCGCCGGCGAAGCGGTCGTGCTGGTCACGGCGGTCGGAGTGGTCGGGGTGGTCGGGGTTCATGTGGTGGTGTGCGTTGCCCATGGGGAACGTCCTCTCGATCTCAAGTCTGTGTCGCGGTGGTTGTCGCGATGTATCAAAGATATGTCGTTAACTATCGCTTGTCAAGGGTCGACAAAAAGAAGGAGGCGCACCCTGGTGGGGTGCGCCTCCTCGGCTCTGCTCTCGGTCGGCTAGCTGGCCGGCGCGACGCCGAACGCCGTGGCGAGCTTCTCGATCTTCTGCGCGCGGCCGAGACGGGGCAGGTCGCTGCCGTCGCGGATGACGCGTCCGCGGCCCTCGAAGTCGGCCAGGAAGTCCTGGGCCCAGGCCACGTCGGACGGCGTCGGGCTGATGACCTCGTTGATGACGGGCAGCTGCTCGACGTCGAGGCAGAGCTTGCCCGTCAGGCCGAGCGCGACGGCGACGCCCGCCTGCTCGCGGAGCACGGGGTGGCTGCTGCCGACGGTGGGGCCGTCGATCGGGCCGGGCAGGCCGCCGATGCGGCTCGCGACGACCAGGCGGGAGCGCGGGTAGGCCATGGCGAGGTCGTCGGCGCTCGTGCCCGTGTCGCGGCGGTAGTCGCCGCTGCCGAAGGCGAGGCGGAACGCGCCGCGCGCCTTGGCGATCGAGGGGCTCTCCTCGATGCCGAGCGCGGACTCGACGAGCGCGAGGACCCGCACCGCGCCGCCCAGCCGGTCGAACGTCTCGGTGACGTGCTCGGGCGCCTCGGTCTTGGCGAGCATGACGCCCTGGAGGCCCGGCAGGCCGAGGAGGGCGTCGACGTCGTCCGACCAGAAGTCGGTCGAGCGGTCGTTGATCCTGACCCAGGCGCTGCCGCCGGCAGTGAGCCAGGCGACCACGTCGTCGCGGGCGGCGGGCTTGCGGGCCGGGTCGACGGCGTCCTCGATGTCGAGCACGATCTGGTCGGCGCGGGAGTGCGCGGCCTGGTCGAAGCGCTCGGGGGCCGTGCCGGGCACGAGCAGCCACGAGCGGGCGATGTCGGCCGGCGGCTTCGAGCGGCCGGTCGTGGTCGAGCCCGTCGTGGTCGTTCCCGTGGCGGCGGAGCCGGACGGGGCGGCGTCGGGGGCGCCGGCGGTGGTGGCTGTGTCGGTCATGGGACGTCCTCGTCTGTCTCGTCGTCGCGTCTCGCCGGGTCCGCTCGTCGCGGGCGGCGTGCCCCACCACGCTACCGGGCCGCCCGGAGCCCGCGGGCGACGGCGCGCAGCGACGCGCGGCCACGGGTCTCCGCCCGGCAGGCGAGGGGTCCAGCCCTGACGCGGCTGTCGGGCGTACCGTTCAGGAAGACCACAGGCGACACCCGGGGTCACGGAGCACCGGCGACGTGCCCCGGGGCGTCGCGAGGCCACGATCACGAGGAGCTGCCATGACCGACGCGAACACCCCGAGAGACCGCGCCGACGAGGGCGACGCCCGCGACCGCGCCCCGCGCGAGCCCGCCCGCGACCCGCTCGACGACGCGGCGCTGACCCGCGACGACCGCGACGCCGACACGGGCGATCGCCCCGCCGACGGCCCCGCCGTCGACTTCGGCGCTCCCGCTGCCGACCGGCCCGCGGTCGACTTCGGCGCTCCCGCTGCCGACCGGCCCGCCGTCGACTTCGGCGCACCGTCCGACGGGCCTGCCGAGCCCGCCGTCGCACCCGAGGACCGCGTCGAGGATTCAGGTGCGGGCGACCGCGACGGCGCGGCCGACCGTCGTGCCGACGACACGTCGACCACGTCTCCTGACTCGTCGACGGGCCCGGCCGCGCCGCCTGCCGTCGCGTTCGGCGACGCCCCCGCCGACCGGACGAGCGACACGGGCTCCGCCGACGTCGACCGTTCAGGCGACGCCGACGTCCGTGGCGGCACCGGTGCGTTCGCCGCACCGGCCGCGACGACGACGCCTGATCCCTCGTCCGACGACGAGCGCCTGCCGGGCTCCGACGAGCGTGCGTCGTCCGACCACGCCGACACCGAGGTCCTCCACGACCGCGTCGAGCCCGCGCCCCGCGACGACGCCGACCTGCGAGACGACGACCACGCCGACCGTCGTGACGACGTCGACCGTCAGAGGGACGCCGACCGCGCGAGCGACCGCGACCGTGCGGACGACGCCCGCCGCGCGGACGACGCCGACCGTCGTGACGACGAGGCCCGGGTCGTCCCGCCCGTCGTCGCCCCGACGCCCCCGGCGTCGCGCGCCTGGTCCGCCTCGCCCCAGGACGACTCCGGCCGTCCCCTGCACGACGACGACGCCCTCCGCGCCGCCGAGGCCCACCGTGCCCCCGGCGACGACGGCTCGCGGGTCGACGGCGACGCCGCGGACGACGGCGACCGACGCGACGACTCGCCGACCGTGGTCGCCCCCGTGGCGGCACCCGGCCGCGGCGACGACGCCCCCACCTCCTCCTGGCGCACGGACGACGGCCGTGTGGCCGGTCGTCCGGGAGGCGCCGGTCCGGCCACCGGGTCGCAGGCGTACCCGCTCGTGGCCGAGACCGCGGACCCCGTCGCCCTGCGCCGTGAGCTGCTCACGGAGCAGAAGCAGGAGTTCTCCGGCATCCGCTTCGGCGCCGGCCTCCTCGGCTGGTTGGCCGCGACGGGCTTCGGCGTCTCCGTGTTCGTCGTCTTCGCCGCGATCGCTTCCGCCGTCGTCGCCGCGTCGTCCGGCTCGAGCTCGGGGGGCTTCCGCGGCTACCTGGGCGAGAACGCCGAGGTCCTCTCGATCACGACCGGGATCGTCGTCCTGGTGATCGTCTTCGCCGGGTACTTCGTCGGCGGGTTCACGGCCTCGCGCGTCGCCCGGTTCTCCGGCTTCAAGCAGGGCCTGGCCACCTGGCTGTGGGGCCTCGTGATCACGATCGTCGTCGGCGTGGTCGGCGCCGTCATCGGTGTCCAGGCCGGCGACCAGTCCGCGCCGAACCCGATGATCCCCTCCATGGACGACATGTCGTCGACCTCGGTCGAGTCGATCGTCTTCCTGGGCCTCCTCGTGGTCCTGAGCTTCGCCGGGGCCGTCCTCGGCGGCCTCCTCGGACAGCGCTGGCACCGCAAGGTCGACCGCTTCGTGCCCGAGCACCAGGTCTGATCCCCGGGTCCTGACGGCGGCCAGGTCGCCGTCGGGGCCCCCGCCGTGAGCGGGTCCGGCAATCCGGCAGGGCCCGCGAGCCGAACCACCGACGCACGGACGCACCGAACCACCGACGCACCGAACCACCGACACCGGCCCGCGACGCCGCGCAGCAGCGGCGACACGGGCAGCGACACGCAAAGGACCCTCATGCACCTCCTCGACCGCTCCTCCCTCGTCCGCAGCACCCTCGCCGTCGTCGCGGCGGGCACCCTCGTGCTCGGCCTCGCGGCCTGCTCGTCCACCTCCGACTCGGAGAGCAACAACACCGCGCCGACGCACCCCGTCAACGCGACCGAGCCCGCCGAGGAGTCGACGGAGGAGCCCCTGGCGACGATCCCGGCGCTCACGGGCGGCGTGGACACCCAGGTCGCCGTCGACGCCTCGTTCGTCGACGCGCTCGGCACCCTCGGCCTCACCCCCGGGGTCGTCGGCGACGCGACGTTCACCGACGGCACCTTCTCGTTCCCCATCACGGGCGGGAACGTGACCTACTACGACCCCGAGGGCGACGTGCGCCCCTACGTGCAGGGCAACATCGACCACGACGCCTCGGGCCTGTCGCTGACCGCCGCCGACGGCACGGTCGTCGAGCTGAGCGACTTCCGCATCGACCCGGGCGAGAGCAAGCTCTACGGCACCGTGACCGCGAACGGGACGATCGCGGCGCAGGACGCCTACCTCTTCAACCTCTGGGGCGGCAGCCTGGAGCCCCTCCGGACGGAGGGCGCGAACGCCGTCCTCGAGGGCACGACCGTGCACGTGAGCCCCGACGCGGCGGCCCTGCTGAACGCCACGTTCGACACCGACGCGGTCCAGGACGAGATGCTCGTCGGCGTCGCGAAGATCACCGTCGCGACCGAGTAGCCGAGCAGGAACACCGGCGTCGGCACCTCGACGCCGGGACAGGAGCCCCGTGCCGCGTCTGCGGGACGGGGCTCCTCGCGTCGCCCGGCCGGCGCCTCCTCCGCACCCGCTCAGCGCGGTGCAGTGCAGGCGGTTTCACGGTGCAGCAAGTGAAAGTTCGGGTCCCCGAAACCTGTGTAGGGTCGAGGCATGGCGACGACACGACCCCCCGGCCCCGCCGTGCAGGAGGCGCCCGACCGTCGACCGGCACGGCGCCCGCACCCCAGGCCGCGCGGCACCCTGCTCGGCCCGGCGTTCGTCGCCGCCATCGCGTACGTCGACCCGGGCAACGTCGCGGCGAACCTGACCGCCGGCGCGCAGTTCCAGTACCTGCTGCTGTGGGTGCTCGTCGCCGCGAACGCGATCGCGGTGCTCGTCCAGTACCTGTCGGCCAAGCTCGGCGTGGTCACGGGGCAGTCGCTGCCCGAGGTGATGGGACGCCGGCTCCCTCGCCCCGCCCGGCTGGCGTACTGGGGACAGGCCGAGGTCGTCGCGGCGGCCACCGACGTCGCCGAGATCATCGGCGGTGCACTGGCGCTGCAGCTGCTCTTCGGCGTCCCCCTCGTCGTCGGCGGCCTGATCACGGGCGTCGTGTCGCTGGGGCTGCTGATGCTGACGCAGTACCGCGGGGGCCACGTGTTCCAGTCGGTCATCATCGGGATGCTGGCGATCCTCACCGTCGGGTTCTGCGCCGGCCTGTTCTTCTCGCCTCCGTCGGGCCCCGGCATGCTCGAGGGGCTCGTGCCGCGCTTCGAGGGGGCGCAGTCGGTGCTGCTGGCCGCCTCCATGCTGGGGGCGACCGTGATGCCGCACGCCGTCTACCTGCACTCCGCCCTCGTCCGTGACCACCACGGCACCGTCACCGAGGGCGACGACCGTCGTCGGGTGCTGCGGGCCACGCGGTGGGACGTCGTGCTGGCGCTCGTCGTCGCCGGCGGGGTCAACATCTCGATGCTCGTGCTGGCCGCCTCGACGCTGCCCGGCCGGACCGGCACCGACACCATCCCGGGCGCCCACGACGCCATCCGCGACGCCCTCGGGCCGGTCGTGGGCGTGCTCTTCGCGGTGGGGCTGCTCGCGTCGGGACTCGCCTCGACCTCGATCGGCTCCATGGCCGGCGCCGAGATCATGCACGGGCTGCTGAAGGTGCGGGTGCCCCTGTTCGTGCGCCGCGTCGTCACGCTCGTTCCTGCCCTCGTGCTGCTCGCGACGGGCGTCAGCCCGACCTGGCTGCTGGTGCTGAGCCAGGTGGTGTTGAGCTTCGGGATCGCGTTCGCCCTCGTCCCGCTCGTCGTGGTGACGAGCGACGCGCGCCTGATGGGCACGGGGCGGAACGCGACCGGCACGCGCGTCGCCGCGTGGGCGGCGATCGCGGTCGTCATCGCGCTGAACGTCGCGCTGATCGTCCTGACGGTGACGGGCGCGGGCTAGGGGCCGCGAGCCTGGGAGCAGCGAGCCTAGGAGGCGGTGGTCCGGCCGTCCCGCTCGGTGCTGCCAGTGCGGCTGCCGTCGTCGGCGTCCTCGTCGTCGGCCCGCGCCTCCTGGTCCGACTGCGCCTCCTCTGACTGCTCGTCGGCTCGGCGTCGCTCGGCGCGGTCGTGGGCCGCGAGCATCGCCTCGGCGTGCTCGGACTTGGCCTCGCCGATGGCGGCGTCGTCGCCGCGGGCGATGGCGACGCCCTCGCGGACGGTGGCCCGCACCGCCTGCGCTGCCTCCTGCGGGGTGAAGTCGAACTCGCCCCGCTCGGTGCCGTCGCCGGCGTCCGCGTAGTGCTGCAGCTCGCCGCCCTCGCCTGGCCGCGGGGGCTGCTCGGCGTGCTCGACGCAGAGCCGCGCCACCTCCTCCGCGTGCGCGTGCATGACGGAGTGGGCCGCGCCGGGCATCTCCCAGAGCCGCGACGACGGCACGAGCCGCCCGATCTGCTCGACCCAGCTGCGCGGTGCGACCGCGTCGTGCTCGCCGCGGATGACGAGCGTGTGGGCGCGTACCTTCGGCAGCTGCTGCTCGATCGGGTAGGTCATCATCTTCGGCAGGACCTGCGAGAACCAGTGCACGCCGCAGACGAGGTAGGCCCGCAGCGCGAGCACCTTGACCCGGCCGGGCTCGTGCCAGGCGGCCTGCAGGAACCGCCGTGCCGCGACGGTCACGCGTCGCTCGGCGGGGTTCACGACGGGGCCGATCAGCACGAGCGTCGACAGCTCGGGGCGCCGGGCCGCGAGGTCGGTGACGATCTGGGTGCCCATCGAGTGGCCGACGACGATGGGGTCCTTGAGCCCGAGGTCGTCGATGGCGGCGCCCACGAGGTCGGCGAACTGGCGGATCGTCAGGGCCTTGCGGGGATGCGTCACGCCCGCGAAGCCCGGCAGGTCGAGGGCGTGCACGGGACCGAACGAGTTCAGGTTCGGGGCCAGCCGCTCGAAGTAGTCGGACGAGACCCCGATGCCGGGGACGAGCACGAACGGGCGCTCGCCGGTCGTGCCGATGGTGCTCACGCGCACCCAGAGGTCGCCGCGCTCGACCCGGCTGACGCGCACGCGGGTGCTGGACTCGTCGCGGCCTCGCCTGCGCGAGCCGGTGCGTGTGACGGCCATGCGCCTCCTCGTCGGTGTCCGCGCCACAGCGCTGCCGGGGGCAGGAGGTGCGGGACGGTGGGCGACCAGTCTCGCACCCCGGCGGGGGCCGAGGCTCAGCGGCGCAGGACGGGGTCGAGCGCGCGGAGGTTGCGGCGCAGCAGGAGGCGCAGCGCGAGCCCGGACGCCGGGCCCGCCAGGCGCATCCACCAGGCTCCCGGGCGCCAGACGACGCGGATGTCGAGGGTGACGCGGTCGTCGGGGTGGTGCGTGACGAGGTAGCTCTCCCAGCCGCGCTGCGGGTGGCCGACCAGGGCCGCGTGCAGGAACCCCGTCGAGCGGGGGAGCACCGGGGTGCCGCCTTGCCGTGCTGATCCGCGTGGGTCGGCGGAGTCGTCCGCGACGTCGGCGACGGGCTCGTCGTCGAGCACCCGGACGACCTTGCACGCGACCCGGGGGCGCAGCGGCCCGAACGGGATCGCCCAGCAGCTGACCGCGCCGACCTGCACCCGGTCGGGCGCCCGGAGCGGGACGAAGCCGGAGCGCCGGTGCACCTGCCAGCCGAGGACGGCGTCCCCGGCGATCCGTGCGTCGTCCGCTCCGTGGCCGACGAGTCGCGACACCGCCGTCACGTGGAAGCCCTCCGGGACAGGGCCCGACAGCGTGGGCTCGCCCTCGAAGGCCCACGCGTCGACGAACCCGGGCGGGACGCTCTGTGACGACATGGGTCGAGCCTGGCACGTCCGCCGGCCGGGCTCGGGCAGGATCGGCGGATGACGACGAGCGCGCCCGGGTTCCTGCTGCTGCACGGCTGGCAGAACAGGCGCCCCGCCGACCACTGGCAGCACCTCCTCGCCGACGAGCTGCGGGGGCGCGGCCTCGCGGTGCGCTACCCGCAGCTGCCCTCGCCGGACGAGCCCGACCTCGCAGCGTGGGAGGCGGCGGTCCGGTCGGAGCACGCCGCCCTCGGCCCCGGCCCGGTGACGGTCGTCTGCCACAGCCTCTCGACCCTGCTCTGGCTGCGGATCCAGGCCGGGGCACGCCCCCTCGCGGCCGACCGGGTCGCGCTCGTGTCGCCTCCGTCGCCCGAGCTCATCGCGGGGCAGGACGTCGTGCACGCGTTCGTCGACGGCGACGGCGGCGACGGCGACGGCGACGGCGACGGCGACCGTGACGGTGACGGCGGCGCCGACGGCTCGGACGCGGATGCAGGTGCGCGGGACGTGCTGCTGTTCGACAGCCGTCTCCTGGGGACGGGTGCCGTCGGCGACTCGGTCGTCGTGGCCGGCGACGACGACCCGTGGCTCCCCCTCGGCCTCGGCGACACCTGGCGCGGCCGCCTCGACGGCCGCCAGGTCGTGGTGCGCGGCGGCGGGCACCTCACCCCCGACTCCGGCTTCGGGGAGTGGCCGGCGATGACCGCGTGGGCCCTGGGCCAGCGAGGAGAGGTCGCTCTCGGCTGACGTACAGGGCGGCCGTCGGTCGGCGGCCGCACGGCTGCGCCGGCGAAGCGGGCGGGTTCGTCCTGCACGGGCGCTCGTGACGGACCGCTGACGACGGACCCGCCCGCCCTGCGAGCACGAGCCCCTAGGAGGCGGGGGCCAGGAACGCAGCGGCGGCAGACGAGAGCGAGGCCGGGTCGTCGACGCCGCAGAGCTCGCGCGCCGAGTGCATGCCGAGCAGGGGGACGCCGACGTCGATCGTGCGGATGCCGAGGCGGGTCGCCGTGATCGGCCCGATGGTCGAGCCGCACGGCACGCTGTTGCTCGAGACGAACTCCTGGAACGGCACGCCGGCCTGCTCGCACGCCCGCACCCACTCGGCCGCGCCGAGACCGTCGGTGGCGTAGCGCTGGTTCGCGTTGATCTTGAGCAGCGGCCCGCCGTTGACGACGGGCTGGTTCGCGGGGTCGTGCCGCTCGGGGTAGTTCGGGTGGACGGCGTGCCCGGCGTCGGCGCTGAGGCACCACGAGGCCGCGAGCGCGCGCCGGTGGTCGGTCGCGTCGGCGCCGAGACCCGCCGAGACGCGGGCGAGGACGTCCTCGAGGAACGGCCCGGCGGCCCCGGACGGAGTGGCCGACCCGACCTCCTCGTGGTCGAACGCGGCGAACACGGCGACGTGGTCGAGCTCGGCGTAGGCCGTCGCGAGGAGGGCCGCCAGCCCCGCGTGGGTCGACGAGAGGTTGTCCATCCGCCCGGCCGCGAAGAGCTCGCCCGAGAGGCCGAGCACGGCGGGGGCGGCGGTGTCGGCGACGACCACGTCGTAGCCGACCACGTCCGAGCCCGAGAGGCCGGCGAGGCCCGCGAGGTGGCCGAGCACGTCGGCCTGGTCGAGCGGTCCGGCGCCGACCACCGGGGCGAGGTGACGCTGGGGGTCGAGCTTGAGCCCCTCGGCGTTGACGCCCCGGTCGAGGTGCACCGCGAGCTGGGGGATGCGGAGGAGCGGCCCGGTCCGCACGAGGTGGGTCTCGCCCGAGCGGGTCACGAGCCTCCCGGCGAACTCGAGGTCGCGGTCGAGCCAGGAGTTGAACAGCGGGCCGCCGTAGACCTCGACGCCCGCCTGCACCCAGCCCCGCGTGCCCGTCGTGGGCTTCGGCTTGAGCTTGAAGCCGGGGGAGTCGGTGTGCGCGCCCACGACCCGGAACGGAGTGGTCGACGAGGCGCCGCCCGGCTCGACCCACGCGATCACGGCGCCGTCACGGACGACGTAGCGCCGTCCAGGACCGGTCGGCCACTCGGCCGTCTCGTCGAGGGCCGTGAAGCCGGCCGCGTCGAGCCGACGAGCAGCCTCGGCCGCGGCGTGGAAGGAGGAGGGGGACGCCTGGATGAAGGAGGCGAAGTCGTCGAGGTGCGCGCGCGAGGAAGTCATCCCCACCAGCTTGCACCATGCCGGCGACGGGGCGGCGTCGTCAGCGCCCGCCGCTGCCCGTGACCTGGGCGCCGGGCTCGGCCCCGCTCTCGCCACGGCCGTCCTCGTCGTCGGCGGTCAGCCCGTCCGTCCGGTTCCCGGAGACACCCGCGGGGTCGACGGCGACGTAGCCGTCCTCGCCCGACAACGGGCCGCCGAGGCGCTCGGTGACGTCGCCCTCCGGAGTCGCGTCCCCGTCCCCGGCGGGACGGCCCTGGGTGTCGGTGGCTCCGTCGGCCGGGTGCCCGGCGGAGGTCGGGGCGGCGTCGTCGTGGGAGGCGAGCGCCGCCTCCTCGAGGCGCTCCTCGAGGGCGCTGCCCTCGGTGGCGTGGCTCTCGGTCGCGTCGTCGTGGGGCTCGTGGTCGTGGCTGGTGCTCATGGGGTCGTCCTCTCGTGGGCGGTGCCGTTCCGACAGTAGGCGTCGTGCGGGGGGCAGGTCAGGGGACGGTCGGCAGGGCGTGCGACCACAGGTGGAAGAGGGCGTAGGCGCGCCACGGGGCCCAGGGCGCGGAGGCGACCTCGGCCTGCTTCGTGGTCACGCCGCCGAGCGCCCGCCTGAGCACGAGGTCGCCCGCCGGGTACGCGTCCCGGTCGCCCAGGGCCCGGACCGACAGGTAGTCGACCGTCCACGGACCGATGCCGGGAAGGGCCAGCAGCGACGCGCGGACGGCGGCGACGTCGCGATCGGGTGCGATGACGAGACCGCCGGCCACGGACTCGGCGACGGCGTGCAGGGTCCGGCCCCGGGCGCCGGTGACCCCGACGGCGGCACGGAGCTCGTCGACCGGCAGGGCCGCGACGACGTCGGCGCGGGGGAACCTGCGGAGTCCCGTCCCGGGCACGTCGGCGCCCAGCGCGGCGACGAGCCGTCCCGCGAAGGTGCGGGCCGCGGCGAGCGAGACCTGCTGGCCCAGCACGGTGGTCACCGCCGCCTCCCACCCGTCGGGGCTGCCGGTGATGCGGATGCCGGGCCGTGCGCGGACGAGCGGGCCGAGCACGGGGTCGTCGCCGAGTGCGGCGAGCACCCCGGAGGTGTCGGCGTCGAGGTCGAGCCACCGACGGACGAGACGCTCGACCCGGTCGCGGTCGTCCGGCGAGGGAGCGAGCCCCGCGGAGGCGGTGGCCACGACGTCGACGCCGCTCGGCTCGAGGCGCAGGTCGAGCCGCAGCACGCGCGACGGCTCGTCGGCCGCTGCCACGTCGACGAGGCGGGAGTGCGTGCCGGCCGTGACGTCGGTCAGCTCCGCTCCCGGCATGCTGTGCGCCGCGAGGAGGCCTATCGCGTGCGCGGCGTCGTACGGGCCGTCGGTCTCGAGGCGCAGCTCGAGCGGGCGGAGGACGAGGTCGGTCACCGTGCCGCCTCCCACACGCCCGACGACCCTCGTCGGTGGCTGTCGACCAGGTGGGTGTCGACGATCCCGGTGGCCTCCATCAGCGCGTGCATCGTCGTCGGGCCGACGAAGGCGAAGCCGACGGCCTTGAGCGACTTCGAGAGCGCGACCGACTCGGGCGAGGTCGTAGGGACGTCGGCGAGCTCGACGGGACGAGGGGTCTCGGCGGGCCGGTGCGACCACACGAGGTCGACGAGCCCGCCGCGCTCGCGGAGGGCCACCGTCGCGCGGGCGTTCGTGATCGTCGCATCGATCTTGAGCCGGTTCCGCACGATGCCCGCGTCGGCGAGCAGGCGCTCGCGGTCGGCGTCGTCGAAGCCGGCCACCACGTCGGGGTCGAAGTCGCGGAACGCGGAGCGGAACGCCTCGCGCTTGCGGAGGATGGTGGCCCACGACAGCCCCGACTGGAAGGCCTCGAGGCTCAGCCGCTCGAAGAGCCCGCGCTCGTCGCGGACGGGCATGCCCCACTCGGTGTCGTAGTACTCGCGCATCAGCGGGTCGACCGCAGCCCACGGCGGTCGGGCCAGGCCGTCGTCGCCGACCACCACGCCGCTCACGAGCGCGCTCCGGCCGAGAGCTGCGACTCGAGCCCGAGCAGGACCGCCTTCGCGGCCTCGCCGCCGCGGTAACGACCCGGGGTGCCGTCGCTGCGGACCACACGGTGGCAGGGCACGACGACCGGCAGGGGGTTCGTCGCGCAGGCCGTGCCGACGGCTCGGACGGCTCTCGGGCTGCCGCTCGCGGTGGCGACGCGGGCATAGCTCGCCGTCTCGCCGTAGGGGATCTCGGGCAGGTGCTCGAGCACGGTCCGCTGGAAGCCCCGGGACAGCCTGCGGTCGAGCACGAGGTCGAAGTCCCGGCGCCGCCCGGCGAAGTACTGGTCGATCTCGACCGCCACCTCGTCGAGCTGCCGGCCGGACCGGAGCACCCGGGAGCCGACCTGCTCGGCGACGCGGTCGAGCACGGCGTCGTGGTCCTCGATGTCGAAGGCCACGCGCACGAGACCGACGTCCGTCGCGCAGAGCAGCAACAGCCCGACGGGGGAGGGAACGGTTCGCCAGAAGACGTCGACGGTGCCGACGACCGCAGCCTGGTCCGCGAGTCGGCCGCGGAGGAGGTCGAGGTGCGCGTCGAGGTCGGGGCCCGGCTCGGTGTCGGTCGCCACGACGAGGCGGTGCTGCACCGCCGTGTCGACGTCGGGTGCGGTGTCGGTCATCGCCGTGCTCCTTCTCGGGGTCTCGCGCGTCGGGGCGCTCCAGGCCGGATGTCCGTCGCGCCGGTCGGACGGGTCGGGGTGGAGCCCCTCTCGTCGTGTTCGCCGAGCACGCGGCGCAGGGCGGCGACGCCGTCGGCAGCCGAGCGTCGACAGGCGGCGTGGCTGCGGCCGGTCAGCTCGGCGACCTCGAGGTGGCTCAGCCCGGCGAGGTGGTGCAGCACGACCGCGTCGCGCTGCCCCTCGGGCAGGGACCGGACCGCGCGGAGCAGGGCGTCGTCGCGGGCGAGGACCTCGTCGAAGGCCGCCGACGAGGCGCTGCCCGGCTCGGGCTCCGGCAGGTGCTCGACGGGCTGGGGCCGACGGCCCCTGGCACGGATGACGTCGAGGGCCTTGCGGCGGGCGACGGTCACGAGCCACGCCTCGACGTTGACGTCGGACGGGAGGTCCGGCCACGCGACCAGGGCGGCCAGGAACGTCTCGGACCAGGCGTCGTCGGCGTCGGTCGGGTCGAGCAGCGCACGACAGACCCGGAGGACCGTGGTGCCGTGCCGCTCGACGACGCGATCGAAGGGCGGCATCTCAGAAGAGCCGACCGGAGCCGGCCGACGCCGGTGCTTCGTGGTCGAGCAGGAACCGCTTGCGGACCAGCCCGCCGGCGTACCCGATGAGCGAACCGGCGGAGCCGACGACACGGTGGCACGGCACGAGGATGCTGAGCGGGTTGGCCCCGTTGGCGGTGCCGACGGCTCGGGCGAGCCTGACGTCGCCGAGGGCGGCCGCGAGCTGCCCGTACGTGCGGGTCTCGCCCCACGGGATGGTCGCGAGCTGTCGCCACACGCGCTGCCGGAACTCCGTGCCGACCGGCGCGAGGGGCAGGTCGAAGGCGCGACGCTCGCCCGCGAACCACGCCGCGAGCTGGCTCTCGACCTCGACGAAGTCGGACAGGCCGGTGCCGACCGACGATCGGGCGCCGAAGCTCGCAGGGTCGGGCAGACGACGGTGGCCGGAGAAGAACAAGCCCGTGAGGCCGTCTTCGCGGCCGACGAGCGTCAACTCGCCCACGGGGCTGTCGATCGTCGTGTGGACGACGGAGATCGTGCTCATCGGGGGCTCCTGTCTCGGCTGATCGTACTCATCATGGAGACGCACGCCGCGCCTCCTGTGTGAGGTGAGGTGCGAGAACCTGCGGAAGCTGCACGGATCAGAAGATGAGCCGCGAGTCCCAGCGGACGCCCCGGCGCGGCCTGGTACTACTGAGGGCGCGCCCTTCGCGGGCGCCACCGGCCCGGTCCGGGGACTCCACGCTGTCGGGTGCGTGCGAGCACCCGGGCCGGGTCCCTCTCGCCCGGGCCGCACAGCTCAGCGACGCGTCTCGAAGCCGCCCTCGCCGGTCGGCGCGAGCTCCTCCACGTCGACCCGCGACACGTCGGCCCCGGTCGGTCCCTCCTCGAGCCAGGCCAGCAGCTGGCCGACGGCCTCCGGCGTGCCCTCGACCTCCACCTCGACGGTGCCGTCCGACCTGTTGCGCACGAACCCGTCGACGCCGAGGCGGTCCGCCTCGCCCTCGGTCGAGAAGCGGTACCCGACGCCCTGCACGGTGCCGTGCACGAGGGCGCGTCGTCTGATCACGTCGTCCATCGGTCGACCGTACCCGCGCCTCCTCGTCCCCGGACGCGTCGAGGGCGGGCCTCCCGGGCCGAGGACGGGTCGCGACCGACCTGCACACGAGCCGGAGACCCGCCCTCGCGGACCGTGCTCAGCGGTCGATGGTCGACATGTCCGAGTAGCGGTCGCCCTTCGGCGCCGCGACGTCGTCGAGCTGGTGCACCTGCTCCTCGGTGAGCTCGATCGCGTCGGCGGCGACGTTCTCGTCGAGGTACGTGCGGCGCTTCGTGCCCGGGATCGGCACGATGCCCTCGCCCTTGGCGAGCAACCAGGCGAGCGCGACCTGACCGGGCTTCGCGCCGACCTGGCGGGCGACCTCGTCGACCTGCTCCACGATCCGCACGTTGGCCTTCAGGTTGTCGCCCTCGAACCGCGGGTTGAAGCGGCGGAAGTCGTCGTCGGCGAGCTCGTCGACCGAGCGCAGGGTGCCCGTCAGGAACCCGCGGCCGAGCGGCGAGTAGGGCACGAAGCCGATGCCGAGCTCGCGGACGGTCGGCAGCACCTCGGCCTCGGCCTCGCGGCTCCACAGCGACCACTCCGTCTGCAGCGCCGTGATCGCGTGGGTGGCGTGCGCGCGGCGGATCGTCTCGGGCGACGCCTCGGAGAGCCCGAGGAACCGCACCTTGCCGGCCTCGACGAGCTCGCCCATCGCGCCGACGGTGTCCTCGATCGGCACCAGCGGGTCCACGCGGTGCTGGTAGTAGAGGTCGACGTGGTCGATCCCGAGTCGCTTCAGCGAGCCGTCGATCGACCTGCGGACGTACTCGGGGCGACCGTCGATCGCCCGCTCGGCCCGCGCCTCCGGGTCGGTGACGTTGCCGAACTTGGTCGCGACGACGGCGTCGTCGCGACGGCCCTTGAGCGCCCGGCCGAGCAGCTGCTCGTTCGTGTGCGGGCCGTACATGTCGGCCGTGTCGAGCAGGGTGACGCCGTGGCCGAGAGCGGCGTGGATCACGCGCACCGACTCGTCGTCGTCGGTCCCGCTGCCGGTGTAGAAGGCGGACATTCCCATGAGGCCGAGGCCGATGCGGCCCACGTCGAGTCCGCCGTCGACGCTGCCGAGTGTGGTGTTCTTCATGGCGCCAGGCAACACCCGTGGGCTGTGCGCCGACCAGGTGCAGGAGGCGCGGTGCAGGTCGTCCTTGCACCGCGCCTCCTCGTCCGCCTCGCGCCCCGAGGTGCCGGCGCCTACGCCGTCGTCAGCTCGACCTTGAGCCAGCCCGGCTCGCGCCGGTCGAACGCCTCGTACGCGGCGATCGCGTCGCCGACGGGCTCGCGCTCGGTGATGAGCGCGGTCGGGTCGAACAGCCCGGCGGCGACCCGCTCGATCAGCGGGGGAGTGACCGAGTGGTGGTCGCAGTTGCCCATCCGGATCGTCAGGTTCTTGAGCATGGCCGCCCCGATCGGGTACGACTCGACGGTGGGCGAGTAGACGCCGATGATGCCGATCCGGCCGTACTTCGCGACGATCTCGACGGCCCAGCGCGCCGCCTGCGACGGCGCGCTGCCGGGCACCCACAGGTCGCCCTGAGGGGCGGCGTCGGGGGCGACCTGAGCGACCTCCTGCTCGAAGCTGCTCTTCTCCTCGTCGGAGGGAGCGGCAGGGCCTGAGACGGGGTGCTGCGCGTCGACCCCGACGGCGTCGATGACGGCGTCGACGCCGACGCCTCCCGTGAGGTCCTTGACGGCCTGGACCGGGTCCTCGTGGTTGAAGTCGACCACCTCGGCGTTCTGGGCCAGCGCCTGGGCCAGGCGGTCCTCGAGGCCGTCGATCGCGATGACTCGGGAGGCGCCCTGCTGGAACGCGGACGCGATCGCGAACTGCCCGACGATGCCCGCCCCGAGAACGGCGACGACGTCGCCGCGACGGACGCCGGCGAGCTCCGCCCCGAACCAGCCGGTGGGGTAGATGTCGCTGAGCAGGATCGCCTGCTCGTCGCTGACCGTGTCGGGCAGCGGGTGCAGCGTGTTGCGCGCCCACGGGACGCGCACGTACTCGGCCTGGAGGCCGTCGATGGGCCCGGTCGAGGCCGGCCCGCCGAAGAAGGCGGTGCCCGCGTCCGGTCCGTTCGCGTTCGCGACGTCGCACTGTGCGGTGTGGCCCTCGCGGCAGTACCGGCAGGCGCCGCACGACACGGTGCTGTTGATCACGACGCGGTCGCCGGGGCTGAAGCCGCGCACCGCGTCGCCGACCTGCTCCACGACGCCGACGGCCTCGTGCCCGAGGACCGTGCCTTCCTCCATCGGCGCCATCGTGCCGCGCACGAAGTGGAGGTCCGTGCCGCAGATCGCGCTGCGGGTGATGCGGACGATCGCGTCGTTCGCGTCCTGGATGGTGGGCTTCTCGACCTCGTCGAGACGGATGTCCCCGATGCCGTGCCAGACGACTGCCTTCATGTGTGCCTCCTCGATCGGTGCGGCTGCGCCCGCGGGAGTCCGCCGGGCACGGCGTGCACGGTAGGCCCGGGCGACCGGCGGCACCCGCCGAGTCGCCTCCGCGTCCGGGGTACAGGCCCTGCCTGCCCAGCGGGGAGACCGAGCCCGCAGAGCGCGTGGCCGACCCGCAGCGGGCAGCGGCCAGCGGGCAGCAGGCAGCCTGACGCGGCGACGCCCCCGACCCGAGAGGGCCGAGGGCGTCGTGCGTCTCGGTGCTGCCGAGCCGAGGAGGCGCGGGTCAGCCCCGTGAGGAGCGCGCCTCCGCCGCCGTGGCCAGCGCCGCGCGACGACGCCGCAGCGCGGCCCCGCCGGCCACGAGGCCGAGCCCCGCCGCCAGCAGCCCGCCCGCGAGCAGGAGCGGCTGGTCGACGTCGCTGCCGGTGAAGGCGAGCGGCCCGCGACCGCCGGCTGCGCCGGTGCTCGTGCCGGAGCCGGTCCCGGTTCCGCCGGTGCCTGCTCCGCCTCCGGGAGGCGTGCTCGGGGTGCCCGCTCCGGGGTCGGTGACCGGCGGCTCGACCGGGGGCACCTCGGCGGCGAGCAGGGCGAAGGTGCCCAGGGTGCGGTCGACGTACGCGACGAACTCGGTCGGGTCTCCGGCGCCCGTCACCGCGAGGCGGTACGTGGTCCCGGGCCTCAGGTCGGCGAACACGAAGCGGCCGGCCGCGTCGGTGGTGGCGGTCGCGACGGGCACGTCGCTGCCGACCGGGAGGACGCTCACCACGACGCCGGGGGCGGGCGCACCGGCCGAGTCGACGACCGTGCCGTCCACGGCGACGGCCGCGGCCGTGGGCACGACGAGCGCGAAGGGCGCGGGCGTCTCGCCCAGCTCGGGTGCCGCGAACGGGATCGGGTGCTCGGCGTCGTCCCCGACGACGACGACGTAGTCGGCGCCGGGCGTGAGCCCGTCGGCCTCGAAGCTACCGTCGGGGCCGGTCACGACAGACACGTCGGGGCCCGTCGGCTGGGCACTCGCGTCGTCCGGCACCGGGACGAAGTCGAGCGTCTCGTTCGCGGCCGGCGAGCCGTCGGCGTTCGAGACCGTGCCGGTGACGTCGACCGTCGCGGCGGCGTCGGGAACAACGATCTCCGTCAGCCCAGCCAGGGGTCGGAACTCCGTCACCCCGCCTCCCGTCACGTCGACGATCGCGTAGCGCTTCTCGGGATCGAGGCCGTCGAAGACGAAGCCACCGTCAGCGTCTGCCGTGACCGTGGCGGACGGGGTGTCCGTCCCCTCGGCCAGGATCTGCAGCTCTCGACCCGGGGCCGTGGGCCCTGACTCGAAGAAGACCGTTCCCGTCAGCGTGGTCGTCGCGGGGACCGCAGCGTCCTCGGGGAACACGAAGTCCAGACCCGCGGCACCAGCTGAGCTGAGCGCGAACGGGACAGGTGAAGCGGTTTCGTCTCCCCGTGGTGTGATCGTCGCCGAGTACCCGGCGGTCGCGACGAGAGACGGGACGTTCCAGCGCCCCTCGGCGTCCGTCTCGGCGACTGCTACCACCCGTCCGGCTTCGTTCGTGACCGTCACGACGGCGCCCGCGTACGGCGTCGCCGCGTCGCCCGTGCCCACGGTCGCCGTCCCCGAGGCGCTGAACGTCTTGGTGGCGAACCAGGTCTGGTACACCGGGAACCCGCTGCGCTGCTGGTACGTGATGGTCAGCGTCCTGAGCGGCACGCTCGGGCTGAACCAGCCGGCCGCGCCCTCGGTGTCGGCGGCGGCGGAGTTGCCGACCAGCGTCGCCGTGGCGGCGTCCCAGCGCGGCTGGTCGCCGGTGCCGGCGCTGTCGCACGACGGGGTGCCCGTGCCGGCGCAGTAGTTGTAAGTGCCCTGGAAGCCGAGCTGCGCTGCCGTCACGGGCGCGCCTCCGACACCGGTGGCGGTGATCGTCGCCTGGTCGGCGTCGATGTCGCCGAGCACGAACGACCAGCCCGACGACGGCGTGGCCGAGGCGAACGTGTAGGTGGTGACGGCGGCGCCCGCCGTGGTCGGCGAGTCCTGCGAGGGCCGCTGGTTCAGGTACGGCAGCCCCCGGCTCGTGCCGTACTGGGCGCCGGGCGGCGTCGAGGCCGCCTGCCACGTGCTCGAGCCGCTCGGGACCGTCGCCTGTCGTGAGGTCGAGGTGAAGGTCGTGACGGGGAACCCGCCCGCGAGCGTCATCGTCCCGGTGTAGGCGCGTGCCGAGCCGGAGACCTGGAACTGGCCCCAGGACGAGCCCTGGGCGGCGGAGGCGCCGGTCGCGCCCCCGAGGGCGAGGGCCAGGGCGACGACGCCGGTGGTGGTCGCGGCGGCGAGGCCGCGGAGCGAGGCTCGACGCGGCAGCCGCGAGGGCCGGGCGGAACGGGCGGTGGAACGGGCGAGCATGCGGGCCTCCCAGACGGGGGCCGTGGTGCCCCCCGGCTGAGGTTATTTCACGAAGGGCCCGCTTGTCACCCGCTGGCCGGATCGCGAGCACGAGAAGCCCCTGCGGTCAGGGGGATCACGTCGCCGTGACGTCCCCCGACCGGCGGTCTAGCGCTTCTTGACGTTCGAGACCGCGTCCTCGGAGTGCGACGCGGTGCCGCTCTTGGCCTTCTTGTCCGCGCGCTTCTCCTTGAGGCTGCGGACTGCGACCTTCGCGGTGGTCTTCTTCGCTGATTTCTCTGCCATGGTGGTGCCTCCGTCTCGGACCGAGCTGGTCCGGTGCGCGGAGCCTACGGGCACATCGTCCCCGCCCCGTCCTCGCCGGGCACTCTCACGGCTCGTACACTGCGGGCATGGTCCGCGCCTCCTCGACCGGCCGTCAGACCGGACCGGTCTCCACAGCGCACCTGCGCGAGGTCGCCGTCGCCCGGACCGCAGCCCAGCGCATCTCCGTCGCCGGCGAGCCGACGGTCGCGGCGACGACGCGGGCGATGCTCGGCACGCAGGCGCAGGACCTCGCCGCGGCGACCTGGGCACTCGCGCTGCGCACCCCCGGCGCCGACGCCGCCGCCGTGCAGGCCGCCCTCGCCGACCGCAGCGTCGTCCGCGGCTGGCCGGCCCGCGGCACGCTGTTCCTCGTCGCGGCCGACGACCTGCGCTGGCTCACCCAGCTGCTCGCGCCGCGCTCGCTCGCCGCGAGCACGGGCCTCTGGCGACGTGCCGGCCTCGAGCCGGAGCACTTCTCCCGGGCCGAGGAGGCGGTGGTCGCGGCCCTCGCCGAGCACGGCGAGCTCTCGAGGCCCGACCTCCTCGGGGCCGTCGCCCGTCACGGCGTCGACACCGCCGGCGAGCGCGGCTCGCACCTGCTGCGCTGGCTGAGCGCCCGGTGCGTGATCGTGTTCGCGGCGCCCCGGGGCACGCAGCAGCGCTTCGCCCTGTTCGAGGAGTGGATCCCCGTCTCCCGCCGCATCGACGACCGGGAGGAGGCGCTCGCCGAGTACGTCCGCCGGTGGCTGGCCCGGCGCGGCCCCGCGACCGTGCGCGACCTGGCGTGGTGGGGCGGGCTGACGCTCACCGAGGCGCGGCACGCGGTCTCCCTCGTCCACGACGTCGAGACCACCGTCGTCGACGGCGAGACCTGGATCGAGCGCACGGAGGGGGAGGCGGAGCCGGGGCGTCCCGCCCGAGGCGACCTGCGCCTCCTGCCGTCGTTCGACGAGCTGCTGCTCGGCTACGGAGGCCGGGAGGCGTCGCTCGACCCGGCCGACGCCTCCCGCCTCGTGCCGTCCTCGAACGGGCTGTTCCTGCCGGCCGTCACGGTCGACGGGCGGGTGGTCGGCACCTGGCGACGCACGGTCGCGCGCGGCACGGTCGCGATCGAGGTCGATCCCTGGGTAGCGTGGACCGAACGTCGACGCGCCCAGGTGCGACGCCGGGCCGAGCAGTACGCGCAGCACCTCGGCCTCGCGCTCGCCGAGGGCCCCGCGTCGGCGCCCACGCCGCCCTGACCCTGCGTCGTGCCGTCCTCAGCACAGGAACCTCGATGACCGACGACGTCGCGACCCCCACGCCCGGCACGCCCGGGCCTCCCACCCGCACCGAGCGGCTCGACGAGCTGCCGTTCACGCGCAAGCACGGGCGCCTGCTCGTCGGGTCGGGCCTCGGCTGGGCCCTCGACGCGCTGGACGTCGGGCTGCTGTCGTTCGTCATCGCCCAGCTCGCGGTCGTGTGGAGCAGCGACAAGGGGGCCCTCGCCTTCGTCGCCTCGGCCGGCTTCGCGGGCATGGCGATCGGCGCCGCCGTCGGCGGGTCGCTCTCCGACCGGCTCGGCCGCAAGACGGTGTTCGCCCTGACCCTGCTCGTCTACGGCCTCGCGACGGGCCTCAGCGCCCTCAGCTGGTCGGTGGGGGCGCTGCTGGTGCTCCGCTTCGTGGTCGGGCTCGGCCTCGGCGCCGAGCTGCCGGTGGCCTCGACCCTCGTGTCCGAGTTCTCGCCCCGCCGCATTCGCGGCCGTGTCGTCGTGCTGCTCGAGGCGTTCTGGGCCCTCGGCTCGATCGCCGCCGCACTGGTCGGCTGGCTCGTGATCCCCCTGAGCGACGACGGCTGGCGCTGGGCGCTCCTGATCGGTGCGCTGCCGGCCCTCTACGCCGTGTTCGTGCGGCTGCGGATGCCCGAGTCGGTGCGGTTCCTCGAGGCGAGGGGTCGGCACGACGAGGCCGAGCGGACGGTGCGCGCGTTCGAGGAGGCAGCGGGCATCGCCCGGCCCGCGGCGGCACCGCGAGCGGCGGCCGACACGCGCCCGGCCGACACGCGCCCGGCCGACCCGAGCCGGGCCGACGCACGCCCTGCCGACGCGCCCCGCGCCTCCTCGGCGGCTGCGCTGCTCCGTGACGGCCTCCGGCGTCGCACCGTCGCGATCTGGGTCGTCTGGTTCATGACCAACTTCTCGTACTACGGGGCCTTCGTCTGGCTGCCGACCCTGCTGGTCGAGGCGGGCTTCCCGCTCGTGAAGTCGTTCGAGTACACGCTGCTGATCACGCTCGCGCAGCTGCCCGGCTACGCCGCGTCGGCCTGGCTGATCGAGCGGTGGGGGCGTCGCGGCACGCTCGCCGTGTTCCTGCTCGGGTCGGCCGTCGCCGCGACCGCGTTCGGCTTCGGCGCGGTCAGCGGCAGCGCGACGCAGATCGTCGTGTCGGGCATGTTCCTGTCGTTCTTCAACCTCGGGGCATGGGGCGCGCTGTACGCCGTCACCCCCGAGCTCTACCCGACGCGGCTGCGCGGCACAGGGGCGGGCTGGGCCGCGGGAGTGGGGCGCATCGCGTCGATCGCGGCCCCGCTGACGGTGCCGCCCCTCCTCGTCCTCGGCGGGACGCCGGTGCTCTTCGCGGTGTTCGGCGGCGTGTTCGTCGTCGCGGCCGTGGCGGCGCTGGCCCTGCCCGAGCTCCGCGGCACGAGGCTCGCCGAGTGAGCCGCTCGACCGCGGCGTCGCGTCGCCGCAGCCGCTCTCGTGCCCGGACCCGGGGCGCCGGTCGCCGTGCCCTCCTCGGGCTCGCCGTGGTGGTGGTCGGGGCCGTCGTCGTCATCGCGTTCCCCCAGCTGCTCGACGGCGGGGCGACCGGCGGCTCGTCCGGCGGCTCGTCCGACGGGACCGTCCGGCCTCCCTCGGCCGACGCCTCCGTCCCGTCGAGCGTCCCCGCCGCGGCCGTCCCGGCGACCGTCGAGCGCGTCGTCGACGGCGACACGGTCGTGGTGGTCGCCGCCGACGGCGCTCGCGAGCGCCTCCGCCTGATCGGCGTCGACACCCCCGAGACCGTCAAGCCCGACGCCCCCGTCGACTGCTTCGGCCCCGAGGCGAGCGCGTTCACGACCGACGCCCTGCCCGTCGGGTCGACCGTCTGGCTCGAGGACGACGCCTCGCAGGGCGACGCCGACCGCTACGACCGGCTGCTCCGCTACGTCTGGACCGAGGGAGGCGGCCTGCTGAACCAGCAGCTGGTCGCCTCCGGCCTCGGCGAGGAGGACACCTACGACCAGCCGTACCGCTACCGTGACGCGTTCGTCGCGGCCGAGGCCGCCGCCCGCGACTCCGGCGCCGGCCTCTGGGGCGCCTGCCGCTGACCTGCCCTGCCCGGCCGGACTCCGCCCCGACGGCCCGGAGCCGCGGCGTCCCGGCGGCCCGACGGCCCGGCGCCCTGGTGGCTGAGCCGTCACGACGTGCTCTCGCCGGCCGCCGGGGGAGCACTTCCTGCCGGTTCGTCCCTGCCGCGAGGGACGAGAGGCCTCAGCTCGACGTCGGGAGGGGCTCGGAGGTCGATCCGGGGACTCTCGCCGGGCCTCGCCGGCTCGGCCACCAGAACGCGTCGCCCGTGAGGAACACCAGCGCCGGCACGAGCACGGTCCGGACGACGAGCGTGTCGAGCAGCACGCCGATGCAGACGATGACGCCGACCTGCGTCAGCGCGACGACGGGCAGCACGCCGAGCACCGCGAACACGGCGGCGAGCAGCACGCCGGCGCTCGTGATGACCCCTCCCGTCGACGACAGGGCGCGCACCATGCCCTCGCGCGTGCCGTGCCGCAGCCGCTCCTCCTTAGCCCGCGTCGTGAGGAAGATGTTGTAGTCGACCCCGAGCGCCACCAGGAAGAGGAACGCGTAGAGCGTGACGCTCGTGTCGAGGGCCGGGAACCCGAGGAGGTGCGTGAACAGCCACGTCGCCGCCCCGAGGCTCGCCGCGAAGGTGGCGAGCACCGACGCGATGAGCAGCACCGGCGCGACGAGCGAGCGCAGCAGCACGGCGAGGATCGCGACGACGATCGCGAGGATGACCGGGGCGATCAGCCCGAGGTCGTGGGAGGCGGCGGTGCGCTCGTCGTACGCGGTCGCGTCGGTGCCGCCGACGAGGGCGTCGGCCACCGCGCCTCCGTCGTCGTGCAGGGCGTCGCGCAGGTCCTGCACGGTCGCGGACGCCTCGTCGCTCTCGGGCTCGGCGTCGAGCCGGACGTCGACGCGGGTCAGCCCGTCGGCCTGCTCGCCGGCCGTGGCGCTGGCGACGCCGTCGACGCCCTCGACGACCCGCAGGACGTCGTCGGTCGCCGCGGTCGGGGCGAGCACGATGGTCTGGCTCGTGAGCCCCGCCGAGAACGAGTCGTCGACGATCCGCTGAGCCGTGACGGAGTCGGGGTCGCCGAGCAGCTGGTCGGTCTGCGAGAGGCCGACGGCGTAGCCGCCGAGGCCGAGGCAGAGCACGCCGAGGCCGGCGACCGCGGCGACGGCGACGCGGCCGGGCCGGCGCTGGACGCCGCGGCCGAGACGCTCCCAGAAGCCCTGGCGGGGACGGGCGTGGCCGGCGTGGCCGACGTGCTCGGCGCCCGGCCCGTCCGTCGAGGCAGAGGAGGCGCGGGGCACGAACGGCCAGAACAGCCCGCGTCCGCAGACCACGAGCGCCGCCGGCAGCACCACGAGGGCGAACGCGATCGCGACGACGACGCCGATCGCGCAGGCGGCCCCGAGTGCGCGGTTGCCCGAGAGCTCGGCGAGCAGCAGCGTCGCGAGGCTGAGCGCGACGGTCCCGCCGCTCGCGGCGATCGCCGGGCCGGCGCTCCGCACGGCCGTCCGCATCGCCTCGTGCCGGTCGGGCCGGACGAGCAGCTCCTCCCGGTAGCGGGCCACCAGCAGCAGGGCGTAGTTCGTGCCCGCGCCGAAGACGAGCACCGAGAGGATGCCCGAGATCGACGCGTCGACGGTGACGCCGAGGGGCTCGGCGAGGGCGGCGACCACCCGGCCGGCGAGGAAGTCGGCGACGCCGACGACGACCAGGGGCACGATCCAGAGGACGGGACTGCGGTAGGTCACGATCAGCAGCACGGCCACCACGAGCACGGTGACGAGCAGGAGGCGGAAGTCGGCCCCCGCGAACGCGTTCGAGACGTCGTCCTGGAACCCCACAGGCCCGGTCAGGTACGCACGGAGCCCGTCGGGCAGCCCGGCGGAGGCGGCGTCGCGGAGGCTCGTCGCCGTGCCGCTGACGTCGGCCTCGACGTCGGCGGCCGAGAGCGGCACGGCCACGAGGGCGGCGGAGCCGTCGTCGCTCACCTGCGGGCGGACGGCCTGCGGCGTGGTCGACTGCTCCGCGAGGGCGGACGCGGCCGTGTCGACGGCCGCGAGGTCGGCGCTCGACAGCTGCGCGCCTCCTCTGCTCCAGACCAGGATCCCCACGGTGGCGTCGGCCGACGGGAACTCCTCGAGCAGCGCGGTCACCTGTGCGGCCTCGCTCGAGTCGGGCAGGCCCGACGGCGGGAACGCCTCGTCGTCGCCCGAGGGCAGCAGGGCGAGCAGCAGGGCGACGACGACGAGCGTGCCGCCGAGCACCGCCCAGGCGGTGCGGTGTCCGCTGACGAGTCGGGCGAGTGCGCGCACGGGGTCCTCCGAGGATGGTCGAGCAGGATGAAGTGGTTCGCTGACAAAGAGTCTTAGCAAGTAAGACTATGGCACACGGGACGCCGTGCGTCCGCGAGAATCAGACGAGGAGGCGCGATGACCGACACCACGACGACGCCCGCCCCGCAGGGCGACGGCACCGCAGGCGGCGGCGCGCATGCGGGCGGGCACGCGGGCGCGCACGACGACCCCGTCCGCCGCGACGTGGTCGCCTCGATGCAGCGCCTGACGACCGAGTCGCAGCGCGTCGCCCAGGCGTTCGCCGGGCAGCAGGGCCTCGGCCACATCGACCTCGAGGCGCTGCTGCACGTGATGCAGGCCGAGCAGCGCGGCGACCCCGTCACGTCGGGCCGGCTCGGCGACCTGCTCGGGGTCACCTCCGGCGCCGCGACCGGGGTCATCGACCGGCTCGAGCGCGCCGGCCACGTGCACCGCAGCCGCGACGACGCCGACCGGCGTCGCGTGCTCGTGCACTACTCGGAGGCCGCCCGGGCGGTCGCCGGCCAGTTCTTCGGCCCCCTCGGCCGGCTCAGCGCGACCGTGATGGACCAGTTCGACGCCGCCGAGCTGCGCACCGTCCAGCGGTTCCTCGCCGACATGTCCGTCGCCATGGCCGAGCACGCCCGCGGCACCGGCGACCGCTCAGCCTCGGCCGCGGCGGGCGCCTCCGCCGCGGGCCCCTCCGCGCCGACGCCCGACTCCCCGACAGCACCAGGAGCAGCACGATGACCGACTACGTCTCCGGCCTCGACCTCTTCTCGATCGGCATCGGCCCGTCGAGCTCGCACACCGTGGGCCCCATGCGCGCCGCCCGCCTCTTCCTCGAGACGGTGCGCGACGCCGGCCGCCTGGGCGACGTCGCCCGGGTCGAGGTCGTGCTCTACGGCTCGCTCGCCGCCACCGGGCTCGGGCACGGCACCCCGTCGGCCGTGCTCGCCGGCCTCGCGGGCCTCGCGCCCGAGACGGGCGACCCGGCCACGATCTCGCGCATGCAGGAGGCGGTGGAGGCGGGCGGCGGCATCCGCCTGCTCGGCACGCACCAGATCGCCTTCGCCCGGGGCGACCTGCGGATGGCCCCGCTCACCCGGATCCCGCGGCACCCCAACGCGATGGGCCTCGAGGCGCTCGACGCCGCCGGGCAGAGCATCGCGCGCGACACGTTCTTCTCGATCGGCGGCGGCTTCGTCGTGCGCGACGGCGACGACGAGCACGCGGTGCCCGCCCGCGAGGCGCCGCTCGCCTTCCGCGACGCCGACGACCTGCTCCGGCTCTGCGACGCCGAGGGCATCGGCATCGCCGAGCTGGCCTGGCGCAACGAGGTCGCCCTGCACGGCGAAGAGACCGCGCAGGCGGGCCTCGACGCCCGCTGGGCCGCGATGGAGGCGTGCATCGACACCGGCCTCGCCGCCTCCGGCGTCCTGCCCGGCTGGATGAAGGTGCCCCGCCGCGCCCGCCAGGTCGCCGAGCGGCTGCGCCTGCAGGAGGAGCGGGCCGAGCGGTACGCCCTCTCCGGCACCGCGATCGAGCAGGGCCAGGCCTCGTCGCTGCTCACCTCCGACCTGCCCGCCCAGTGGCTGCAGGCCTACGCGATGGCCGTCAACGAGGAGAACGCGGGCGGCGGACGCGTCGTCACCGCGCCGACGAACGGCGCCGCGGGCATCGTGCCGGCCGTGGGCTACTACGCGATGCGGTTCCACGGGGCGACCCGCGCCTCCCTGGCTCGCGACTACCTGCTGACCGCCGCCGCGATCGGTTCCCTCTACAAGCGCAACGCCTCGATCTCGGGCGCCGAGGCCGGCTGCCAGGGCGAGGTCGGCTCGGCCTCGTCGATGGCCGCCGGGGCGCTCACCGGCCTGCTGGGCGGCACGCCGCGCCAGGTCGAGAACGCCGCCGAGATCGCGATGGAGCACCACCTCGGCCTCACCTGCGACCCGGTCGGCGGCTTCGTCCAGGTGCCCTGCATCGAGCGGAACGCGATCGCCGCCGGCACCGCTGTGGCCGCCGCGCGCATGGCCCTGCTGGGCGACGGCAGCCACGTCGTCAGCCTCGACACCGTGATCGAGACGATGCGCCAGACCGGGCGCGACATGGCCGACAGCTACAAGGAGACGAGCCGGGCGGGCCTCGCGGTCAACGTCGTCGAGTGCTGACGGAGGCGCGGGGCCGGCTCGGGACCGGGGCCGCCGAGGAGGCGCGGGCGCTGTCGGACCCCGCCGCTACCGTGGTCGCATGACCCCGCCGCGCCGCCCCTCGTCCCGCACCGTCGCCAGCCCGGGCGGCGGCACCGACGCCCCGCGGCTCGACCCGCTCGACCCGCAGGGCCTCGTCGACATGGGCGCCGACCTGCTGGGGCCGCGCGACCACCGCGAGCTCGAGCGCTTCGTCGACGCCGACCTGGCCGGCCGCGACCTCGAGGGCTCCTCCTTCTCCGAGTGCGTGTTCGCGGTGCCTCGGCTCGACGGAGCCCGGCTGCGCGGCACCCGCATCGTCGAGTCGGTCGTCTCCGACTCGTTCGCCCCCGAGCTCTCGTCGGCCAGGGCGACGTGGCGCGACGTCCGCGTCGAGCGGCCGCGCTGGGGCTCGGCCGAGCTCTTCGACGCCTCGTGGCAGTCGGTGCGGATCGTCGGCGGCAAGATCGACTACCTGAACCTCCGCGGCGCGCGGCTGACCGACGTCGTGCTCGAGGGCTGCGTGGTCGGCGAGCTCGACCTGCAGGGGGCCGAGGCGCTGCGCGTCGCGTTCGTCGACTGCCGTGTCGGCACGCTCGACCTGACCGGCGCCTCCCTCGCCCACACCGACCTGCGCACCACCGACCTCGACCGGGTCGACGGGCTCGACGGCCTCCGCGGCGCGACGATCGACCACCTCCAGCTCGCGTCGATGGCGGGCGTGTTCGCCGCGCACCTCGGCGTCGTCGTCGACTGAGCGGATGCCCGGTGGCCTCCGCGGCGGCGGTGCTAGGGTCGCCGTGAGCAACGCGCTCCGGGGTCAGTGCAAATCTGAACCGGCGGTCACAGCCCGCGACCCGGCACGACGCCCTTCGGGGGGTCGTCCGGTTGAACCGGTGGAACTCCGGTGCCGACGGTCACAGTCCGGATGAGAGGAAGCGCGGGCCGGGCGTCGTCTCGTGAGAGCGCGCCCAGCTGAGCGACCCTGCGTCGTCCCCCGGAGCCGCCCCTTCCGGACGGAGACCGACATGACCTCGCTGCACCGCACCTCCTCGTGCGCCCCTGACACCACGCCACCGTCCGACGCCTCCGTGGCCGCTGCCCCGACCGCGACGGCGGGCCGCTGATGTTCACCGGGCTCGTGGAGGAGGTCGGCCAGGTCGTCCGGATCGACGACGTCGGCGACAGCGTCCGGCTCACCGTCCGTGGACCGCTCGTGGTCGACGACGCCGGGCACGGCGACTCGATCTCGGTCAGCGGCGTGTGCCTCACGGTCGTCGACCGCAGCGAGGGCGCCTTCACCGCCGACGTCATGAGGCAGACGCTCGCCGTCAGCACCCTCGCCGGGCTCGGCGCCGGCTCGCCGGTCAACCTCGAGCGCGCCGCGCGGGTGGGCGACCGCCTCGGCGGGCACATCGTCCAGGGCCACGTCGACGGGACGGCGTCCGTCGTCGAGGTCGAGCCGGGCGAGGCCTGGCGCCGTGTCCGGCTGACGCTCGACGACGAGCTGTCGCCGCTGCTGGTCGACAAGGGCTCGGTCACCCTCGACGGGGTCAGCCTCACGGTGAGCGCGATCAGCGAGCCGCACGAGCAGCCCGGCTGGTTCGAGGTCAGCCTCATCCCCGAGACGCTCGCCGCGACGACCCTCGGCGGCGCGGTCGCCGGCAGCCGGGTCAACGTCGAGACCGACGTGGTCGCGCGGCACGTGCGCCGCATGCTCGCCCTCGGGGCGGGGGCGACGTCGTGACCGGCACGGCAGGCGTGACCGGCGCGGCAGGCGCGGCAGGCGCGGGCGACGCAGCGGGAGCCGGCGACGCGGTCGGCGTGCCTCCCGTCACCGACCCGGGTGCCGCGGCCGACACGGCCGAGTCGACGGGCGCCTCCTCGATCGAGGCCGCGCTCGACCACCTGCGTCAGGGGCGTCCCGTCATCGTGGCCGACGACGCGTCGCGCGAGGACGAGGGCGACGTCGTGCTCTCAGCCGAGCTCGCGACGCCCGAGTGGCTGGCCTGGACGGTCCGGGTGTCCTCGGGCTTCGTCTGCGCGCCGATGGCGGCGGAGATCGCGGACGCCCTCGACCTGCCGCCGATGGTGGCCCACAACGAGGACGCGCGCGGCACCGCCTACACGGTCAGCGTGGACGCGTCGGCGGGCGTGACGACCGGCATCAGCGCCTCCGACCGGGCGACGACGCTGCGGGTCCTCGCCGATCCTGCGTCCGTGCGCGACGACCTGCGTCGCCCGGGGCACGTGCTGCCCCTGCGCGCCCGCCCGGGCGGCGTGCGCGAGCGCAACGGGCACACGGAGGCGGCGGTCGACCTGATGCGTGCGGCCGGGCTCCGTCCCGTCGCCGCCATCAGCGAGATCGTCGCCGACGACGGCGAGATGATGCGCTGGCCCGGGCTCGTCGCCCTCGGCGCCCGCGACGGCGTGCCCGTCGTGTCGATCGCCCAGCTCGTGGTCTGGCTCGACGAGCGCGACCGCCGGGGCTGAGCCCGACGGCCGGCGGCCGACGGCCCGACGGCCCGAAGGCCCGACCACCCGACGGCCCGACCACCCGACGGCCCGACGGCCCGACCGGCCGGCGACGGTGGCGAGCGGTCACCGGTCACGGCCGATCCGTCGACCGCCTGCCCCACCTACCCCACCCGCACCACCACCCCACCCGAGGAGACACACATGAGCGTCGAGGGCGCCCCCACCGAGATCGACGTCGACGGGACCGGCGTGCGCGTCGCGATCGTCGCCGGGACCTGGCACGAGACCATCACCGACGGCCTGCTCGCCGGGGCGCTGGCCACCGTCGAGCGCCTCGGCGCCACGGCCGAGGTGCTGCGCGTGCCCGGCAGCTTCGAGCTGCCCGTGGTCGCGAAGGCCGCGCTCGAGGCCGGCGCCGATGCGGTCGTGGCGCTCGGCGTGATCATCCGGGGCGGCACGCCGCACTTCGAGTACGTCTCGGACGCGGCCACGTCGGGCCTGCTGCGCGTCTCGCTCGACACGGGCAAGCCCGTCGGGTTCGGCGTGCTCACCCTCGACGACGAACAGCAGGGCCTCGACCGCGCCGGCCTGCCCGGCTCGAAGGAGGACAAGGGCGCCGAGGCCGCCCACGCCGCCGTCGCGACGGCCGCCCAGCTCCGCGCGATCGCCGCGGCCGGCTCCGGCCACGTGGCTTAGGGGGCCTGCCTGGCACCACGGTCGGCGAGTGCCGCGAGGGGGGCGTCGAGGGACAGGGGCGGCGTGGGCCCACGCCGTCGCTGTCCCTTCTCCCCTCCGGGGAGCACGTGGACGGGCTCGCCTGGACCGAGGCGGCGCCCGGCACGGCAGGCCCGGCACGGCAGGCCCGGCCGGGCAAGCCCGGCCGGGCCTGCCCCGCCGGTCGCGCCTAGAGCACCTCGTCGAGGAAGGCGCGCATCTGTGCCCACGAGCGGCGGTCGGCGACGGCCTGGTACTGGGCGCCGTGCTCGGGGGAGTCCGTGCCGGGCACCGCGAAGGCGTGCATCGCGTCGCTGTAGCTGACGACCTGCCAGTCCGTGGCGCCGGCGGCGCGGAGCTCGTCCTCGAAGGCGACGACGGCGTCGTCGGGGACGACCGGGTCGGCCGTGCCCGTCATCACGAGCAGCGGCGCCGTCACGGCCCCCTCCTCGGCGGGCAGCTGCGTGCCGAGGCCGCCGTGGAACGAGGCGACCGCCGCGACGTCGGCACCCGAGCGGGCGAGCTCGAGGGCGCCCGAGCCACCGAAGCAGTACCCCATCACGGCGATGCGCGCGGGGTCGACGCCGGGCTCGGCCCGCAGCCGCTCGAGGTTGGCCGCGAGGCGTGCGCGGAACGCGGGGACGTCGCCGTACCAGGCGCCCGCCTGGGCGCCCGCCTCCTCCGGCCCGGGGCGGACGCCCTGGCCGTAGACGTCCCCGGCCAGGGCGACGTAGCCGAGACGGGCGAGCATCACGGCCCGCACCTTGACGTGGTCGACGACGCCGAACCAGTCGTGCAGCACGAGCACCGCGGGGCGCAGCTCGTCGGGGTCGGCCGAGGCGGCGGTGTCCGGGGTCGCGAGCCAGCCCTCGAGGGGCGTCCCGTCGTCGTCCCAGACGACGTCGCCGCCCTGGACGGTGCCGGTGTCGGGCACCGTGTCGAGCACGGTGCGGAGTTCGGGGGAGAGGTCGGGCAGCAGCTCTGTCGTGGTCACGAGCGCGACGCTACTCCCGGCCCGTGAGGCGAGGACGTGAGGAGGCGACGACCCGAGGAGGCGCGGACCCGAGGAGGCGCGGCTCAGCCGACCAGGCGCCTCACGGCCTCCTCCACGACGTCGCAGCGCCGCTCGTGCGGGCCGCCGTGCAGGTTCGTCGCGGACGGTGTGACGAACCAGCCGAGGACGACCCCGAACACCATGGTCAGCAGCTCGTCGGCGTTCCAGCCGGGCGCGATGTGGCCGGTCTCCTGCGCCTCCTGTACGGCGGCGCGACGCGCCTCGAGCTGGGCGTGGTCGACCACGCCCGGGCTCGGCAACGAGGCGCCCTCGATCTGGCCCCAGAGCAGCATGCGGGCGTCGTCGGGGTGCAGGGCCAGGTGGTCGTAGAGGCGCCGGGCCCAGCCGGGCAGGTCGTGGGCGTCGAACGGGATGGCCTGCACCCAGCGGTCGATGCTCTCGCCGAGGACCGCGTCGAAGAGGTCGCGCTTCGTCGAGAAGTGCGCGTAGAGGCGCTCCTTGCTCGCCTCGGCCTCGCGCGCGATCGCGTCGATGCGGGCACCGGCCAGGCCGGTGGCGGCGAACTCGCCCCTCGCCGCGGCGAGGATGCGCTCACGGGGCGGGGTCGCACGGCGTTCCATGGCCCGAGTGTAGGGCCGGGGACGTCCTCAGTGCGCGGTGGCGGCCCGCGACATCGGCACGTGCGGGATGCCGTCCTCGAGGAACCCGGGGCCGTCGACGACGAAACCGAAGCGCGCGTACCAGCCCTCGAGGTGCGCCTGTGCGTCGAGCCGCACGAGACGCCCCTCGGCGCGGTCGAGCGCGAGTCTCATCAGGTCGGCGGCGAGGCCGCGTCCGCGTGCGGCGGTCGCGGTGGCGACCCGCCCGATCCGCAGGGCGTCGGCGGCACTGGCGGCATCGGCCTCGGCGTCGGCGTGGTCCACGAGCAGCCGCACGGTGGCGAGCACCTGCTCGTCCTCCTCGGCCCAGAGCATCACCGCGTCGGGCTCGACGTCGCGGCCGTCGAGCTCGGGGTAGGCGCACTCCTGCTCGACGACGAAGACGTCGACGCGCAGCCGCAGCAGGTCGTAGAGGCGCAGGGGGTCGATCAGGGCGACGGAGGAGATGCGGAACTGGACGGTCACCTCACCAGGCTAGGGCCCCGGGGCCCGCAGCCAGGTCCGCGACAGACGGCCGCCGTCAGCGCGCCGGGACCGCCCGCACGCCGATCGTCTGCACGCGGGGCCGGCCCTCCGGCGTCAGCCGGATCTCGAGGCGCAGCGAGCCTCGTCGGGCGGGGAGGTGCCAGACCCGGTGCGAGGGCACGGACGAGGAGGCGACGGGCGCGTCGGGCTCGTCGCGCACCATCGAGGAGGCGCCGGTCGAGGCCTCCTGCGCGTCCACGAGACCGCCGAGCGAGCCCACCGCCTCGGCCCACAGCCGTCGTCGCCGCTCGAGCGGCACGTCGAGCTCGACGTTCTCGCTCAGCAGGCCGGCCGGCACTTCGCCGCCGCGCACGACGGCCTCGACGGCTGCTGCCGCCGCGAGCGTCTCGGGCCAGGGCGCCACGACGACCCGCGCCTCCTCGGTGTCGGCCATCATGCCGTCGAGTGCGAGGCCCACGGGCACGGACACCTGGGCGTACGTCGCGTTCTCGAACCCGACGACGCCGAGCCCGGTGGCGGTCTGCCAGCGCATGTGGGCCGAGAACCCGGGGTAGCCGCCGCTGTGCGAGACGACCGTGCCGAGGTCGGGGTAGTGCTCGACGACGAGGCCGAAGCCGTAGCCGGCGGGATGCGCCCCGAGGCCGGGCACGAAGCGCTGCAGCTGCTGCATCTCGCGCCGGGAGGCACGGCTCAGGACGCCGTCGACGTCGCCGCGGCCCTCGTCGTCGAACGCCGACGCGAGCCAGCGGGCCCAGCGGGCGAGGTCGGTGGTGGTGCTGAACAGGCCGCCGATCGGCGAGAAGGCGCCGGGGCCGGAGAAGGGGAGGGGCTCCCAGCCGTCGTCGCCGCGGCGGTGCCCCACGGCGAGGCCGCCCGAGGCGTCGACGTCGCTCGTGAAGCCCGTCGACCTGAGGCCGAGCGGCTCGAGGACCGTCTGCTCGACGACCTCGCGGTACGGGCGACCCGTGACCGAGGACACGACGCGGCCGAGCAGGGCCCAGCCGAGGTTGGAGTAGGCGAAGGCCGTGCCCGGCACGCTGTCGAAGCGGAGGCCGCCGCGCAGCAGGCCGTCGAGTTCGTCGTCGGTGATCGACTCCTGCCGGTCGCCCCATGGGTCGTCGGTGGGCAGGCCGCCCGACATGGTCATCAGCATGCGCACCGTCGGCACGGGGGAGTCGGCGGTCGGCAGCACGACGTCCGCGAAGGCGGGCACGAAGTCCGTGACGGGCGCGTCGAGCACGAGCCGCCCCTCGTCGCGCAGCGCCAGCAGCGCCACGGCGGTGAAGCTCTTCGTGCACGAGGCGACGCGGTAGGCCGTGTGGGGCCCGGGCACGGCACCGGCCGGTGAGCCGTCGAGCGTGCCGCGGCTGCCGTGGTGCGTGACGCCGTCGTGGTCGAAGGTCGCGAAGACCGAGCTCGGCGCCTTCTCGTCGGACTGGCGGGCGTCGAACACGGCGTCCACGCCGGAGGTGCGGGGCGAGCTGGTCATCGTGTCTCTCGTCGGGAGGCGGGGCGCGTCAGGAGGAGGCGCGTCACGAGCGGGAACTCGTCACGAGCCGTGGCTCGTCACGAGTCGGCAGGCGGGCTGCGCCGCATCTTCTCGTAGGCGTCGAGCGCCTCGCGTCGGGACTGCTTCAGGTCGACCATCGGCTCGGGGTAGGCGTCGTCGTCGATCTCGGGCACCCACTCGCGCACGTAGCCGCGGTGCCCGTCGAACTTGCTGGCCTGCAGCTCGGGGTTGAACACCCGGAAGTACGGTGCCGCGTCGGCGCCCGAGCCGGCCGTCCACTGCCAGTTGGCGGGGTTGTTCGCCTCGTCGGCGTCGACGAGGGTGTCCCAGAACCAGTCTTCGCCCACGCGCCAGTCGACGAGCAGGTTCTTGACGAGGAAGCTCGCGGTCACCATGCGCACGCGGTTGTGCATCCAGCCCGTCGTCCAGAGCTGGCGCATGCCGGCGTCGACGAGCGGGACGCCGGTCGTGCCCTGCCGCCACCGGTCGAGGTCGGCCTCGGGGAGGTCCTCCCACGGGAAGGCGTCGAACTCGGGCCGGTAGTTCTTCGTCGCGAGGTGCGGGTTCGCGAACAGCACGGTGTGGTTGAACTCGCGCCAGACCAGCTCGCGGAGGAACCCCTGCGCCTGCTCGCGGGAGGCGGCGGGCAGGTCGGCCTGCATGCGGTGCCAGACCTGGAACGGGCTGACCTCGCCCCAGCGGAGGCGGGGCGACAGCCGGCTCGTCGCCTCCTGCGAGGGGAAGTCCCGCTGGTCGTAGTCGGCGAGGTGCCCGGTCGCGAACTCCTCGAGGACGTCGAGGGCGGCGGACTCGCCCGGCGTCCACGTCTCGCGGAGGCCGGCGGCCCAGTCGGGCTGCGTGGGCAGCAGCTGCCAGGAGTCGAGGTCGTCGCTGGCGGGGAGCGCGTCGGGCGCCGTGAGCCGCTCGGGCGCGGCGAGCGGCTCACGCGGCTCGGGCCGGCTGAGGCACGCGCGCCAGAACGGGGTGAAGACCTTGAACGGCTCGCCCGAGCCGGTCTGCACCGTCCACGGCTCGAACATCAGCGAGCCCTGGAAGCTGTGGGCGTCGACGCCGTCGTCGTGCAGCGCCGACTTGAGGGCCGCGTCGACCTCGCGGGCGGCGAGGCCGTAGCGGCGGTTCCAGGACACGGCACCGGCGCCGGTCTCGGCGACGAGCGCGGGCACCTCCGTGGCCGCCGCGCCCCGGCGCAGCGTCAGCGAGGCGCCGAGCTCGCGGAGGTCGTGGTCGAGCGACGCGAGGCTGTGGTGCAGCCACCAGCGAGCGGCGCCGCCGAGCGCCCTGATGCCCGGCGACTGCTCGTCGAGCAGGTAGAGCACGACCACGGGGCCGCCGCGCGTGACCGCCGCGTCGAGCGCGGGGTTGTCCGCGATCCGGAGGTCGTCGCGCAGCCAGACGATCGTCGGGCTGGTGGTCGAGGAGGCGGTGCTCACGCGGTGCCGTCCGTCCCGGGCGCCGGCACGGCGCCCTCGTCGTCGGGTGCCGGCTCGTCGTCGGACGACCCGGCACGCAGCCGGGTGCAGAGGTCGGTGAGGGCCACGAGCTCGTCGTGGTCGAGGCTGCCGCCGACCCGCTCGGCGATCGCGGCGGCGTGGCTGACCGCGGTGCGGCGGTAGAGCGCCGACCCCTCGTCGGTCATCGACACGATGATGCCGCGGCCGTCGCCCGGATCGCTGTGCTTCGCGACGATCCCGCGCGAGGCGAGACGGTCGACGAGCCGGCTGATGCTCGGCTGCGTGAGGAGGAGGTGACGCGTGAGGTCACGGATGCGTGCGCTGCGGCCGGGCTGGTTCGACAGGTTGAAGAGCACGTCGTACTCGTTGAACGAGATCTCGTCGGTGGGGAAGCGCGCGTTCAGCTCGCGCATCACCGTGACCTGTGCCCGGAAGAGCGACTCCCAGGCCCCGACGGCCACCGCTGTGTCGCTCATGCTGCTCCTCGTGCTCTCGGTCCTCTCGAGAGTCTAGGGAAGACGGCCGACACGGGGCCGACGGAGGGCAGGGAGCCCGTCGCGCGTCCGGGAACGACAGAAGGCCGGTCGCTGAGCGACCGGCCTTCATTCCCTTGCACCAGAGTTGTCCTGCAATCACATCCTGCCTCGGCCGCCACAGCAAACGACCTCGACCCGCTCACGATATAACGGCCAGGTAACGGTCGTCTAGTTATCGAAACGTTATTTTCCTGGGAACTCTCCGCGAGCGCCCGCGACACGATCGTCCCCCGGCCGCGTACCCCGAACGGGCGACCGGTCGGAGCCGCCTAGAAGAGGTCGGGCGAGGGGGTCGACGCGTGGCGGATCGACACGTCGGCGTGCCGGTCGAACCGGTAGCCGGCGCCGCGCACGGTGCGGACGACGTCCTCGAACGCGCCGAGCTTCGCGCGGAGGCGACGCACGTGGACGTCGATGGTGCGCTCGTTCGGCACCTCGTCGTCGCCGTCGGCCCAGAGCCCCCCGATCAGCTCGGAGCGCTCGATCGTGCGGCCCTCGCGGAGCACGAGGTACTGCAGCAGCTCGAACTCCTTGTACGTGAGGTTGGCGGCCTCGCCGTCGAGCAGCACGCGCTTGCGCGAGATGTCGACGACCACGCCGCCGCGGGCCCCGGGCTCCTCGGCCACCTCGGCGGCCTGGCGACGGGCGGCGACGGCCGACGGGTCCTGCAGGGCGAGACGGACGACGTCGACGTCGCGACCGCCGGCGCCGGTGGGCGCGATGGCGACCGCGGCGTGCGTCTCGGCGGCCGGGGCGATCTGGGCGACGAGCGCCTTGATCTGCGCCACGATGTCGCCGAGCTCGGTGCCGGTCTGGGCGGCGGTGACCTCGTCGATGCCGACGTAGAGGGCGAAGCCGCGGGCCTCGGTGCCCTCGGGCAGCGAGCGGGTCCGGGGCGCAGCCGGCTCAGCGGGTGCGGGTGCGGTCGCAGCGGCGGCGGCAGCAGCTGCGGTCCGGCTCAGCGGAGCAGCGGTCGAGGAGGTGCGGGCCGGCGAGACGGTGCGGGCTGCGGTGACGGGGCGGTCGAGGATGAGGGACATGACAGGCGGGGTCCTTGCGGGAGGGCGGCAGGACGACTCCGTGCCCGGCGGCAGCCAGGGGCAGGAGCGTCGTGCTCGATGTGTGTCGGTGCTCGATCCCGCCGGCGATGGTGCCGTGCGTCACGAGCAGTCGGTGCGGTGCACCGTCCGGACGCGCGTCGGGTGACGACGCGGATCGTCCGGGAGTCGATGACTCGACGTCCGGGTGGGGACGTGAGCTCAGCTGGCGGTGTCAGCAGCTGCGACTCGGCGAGGTGTGTGGCCGGGTCAGGCACACATTCGACACATGACCGCGTGCATCGGCATCATGATGCCGGCGCTCCCGAAGGCCTCGAGGGAGGTCGGAGCGTACACGGGGGAAGTCATGGAGCGATTCTCGGCCAGGGGCAGGACGCGTGTCAAGGCGACACGACGGAGCGCCCGATCCGTGCGCACGCCGCGAGGGCGTGGCCGGATCGGGCGCTCGGGTCGAGCAGGGCCGAGCAGGGTCGCTCAGGCGAGGCCGTAGAGGCGGTCGCCCGCGTCGCCCAGCCCGGGCACGATGTACCCGTTCTCGTCGAGCTTCTCGTCGACGGCGCCGAGGACGACGTGCACGTCGCGTCCCTCCATCGCGGCCTCGACGGCGGCGAGGCCCTCGGGGGCGGCGAGGATGCAGACGGCCGTGACGTCGACGGCCCCCCGGTCGAGCAGGTAGTCGATCGCGGCGATCAGCGAGCCGCCCGTCGCGAGCATCGGGTCGAGCACGAAGCACTGTCGGTTCGAGAGGTCGTCGGGCAGGCGCTCGGCGTAGGTCGTCGGCTGCAGCGTCTCCTCGTCGCGGACCATGCCGAGGAACCCGACCTCGGCGGTCGGGACGAGCTTCGTCATGCCCTCGAGCATCCCGAGGCCGGCGCGCAGGATCGGGACGACCAGCGGGCGCGGCTGGCTGATCTCGAGGCCGGTGGCCGGGCCGACCGGCGTCTCGATGTCGACGGGGGTCGTCCGCACGTCACGGGTCGCCTCGTAGGCGAGCAGCGTGACGAGCTCCTCGGTCAGGGCCCGGAAGGTCGGCGACGGCGTGTTCTTGTCGCGGAGCACGGTCAGCTTGTGGGTGATGAGGGGGTGGTCCGCTACGTGCACTCGCATAGGCTCCACGGTAGCGGAGTCGACCGGCCCGCGAGTCCCGTCCCTGGAGCGTCGCCGTGCCCCTCGTCCCGTCGCAGCTCGAGGCGTGGATGGGCGACGCGCTCGCCCAGGCCGAGGGCTGCCGCGTCTCCGGGGACGTCCCCGTCGGCGCCGTCGTGCTGGACGCCTCCGGCGAGGTGATCGGCACCGGCCGCAACGAGCGGGAGCTGCTGCAGGACCCGACGGCGCACGCCGAGGTCCTCGCCCTCCGGGCCGCGGCCCGGCACACGGGCGACTGGCACCTCACCGGCACGACGCTCGTCGTCACGCTCGAGCCGTGCCCGATGTGCGCCGGCGCGATCCTCGCGGCGCGTGTGCCGCGGGTCGTCTACGGCGCGTGGGACGAGAAGGCAGGAGGCGCGGGCAGCGTCTACGACATCCTCCGCGACCGCAGGCTGCCGCACCGCGCCGAGGTGTTCGCCGGCGTCCGCGAGGCCGAGTGCCGGGCCCAGCTCGACGCCTTCTTCGCCGAGCGGCGCTAGTCGGCGGCCTTGATCACGATCGCGTCGGTGGGCGGGTCGACCCGGTCCGGCTCGTGCCAGACGTCGGGCTCGACGTAGATCACCCGCGCGATCGGCACGGCCTCGCGGACGCGTGCCTCGATCGCGTCGATGGTCGACGACACGTCGCGCAGCGCGGTGCGACCGTCCATGGCGACCTTGACGGCGACGAGCAGCTCGTCGGGGCCGAGGTAGAGGGTCTTCATGTGCACGATCTGCTCGACCTCGGGGCCGGCGGTGATCGCCGTGCGGATGGCCTCGACGTCGCCGGCGGAGGCGCCCTCGCCGACGAGCAGGCTCTTCGTCTCGATGCCCAGCACGACCGCGACGGCCACGAGCAGCAGGCCGATCGCGAGCGTCCCGATCGCGTCGAAGACGCCGTTCCCGGTGATCCAGGTCAGGACGACGCCGATCATGGCGAAGCTGAGGCCGAGCAGCGCCGCGGCGTCCTCGAGCAGCACCACCGGCAGCTCGGGCGCCTTGGCCCGGCGGATGAAGGCAGGCCAGCTCTGTGCGCCCTTCGCAGGGCGCGCCTCCTTGATCGCGGTGCGCAGCGAGAAGCTCTCCAGGCCGAGCGAGATCGCGAGCACGAGGACGGGCAGCCAGGGCACGTCGAGGGGGTGCGGCTCGCGGAGCTTCTCGACGCCCTCGTACAGCGAGAAGACGCCGCCGACGCTGAACAGGATGATCGAGACGACGAAGGCGTAGACGTAGCGCTCGCGGCCGTAGCCGAAGGGATGCTCGGCGTCGGCGGCCTTGCGCGCCTGCTTGCCGCCGAGCAGCAGCAGCAGCTGGTTGCCCGAGTCGGCCAGGGAGTGCACGCCCTCGGCGAGCATCGACGACGACCCCGAGAAGAACCAGGCGACGAACTTCGTCACCGCGATCCCGAGGTTGGCGCCGAGCGCCGCGAAGATCGCCTTGTTGCCGCCGGACGTGCTCATGTGGAGGTCCCCTCGTGTCTGGGTCGATCTTAGGATGGCCCGATGGTCACGACTCTCCCCGCCACCGCAGTTCTCGGAGCCGGCTCGATGGGCGGCGCCGTCCTCGCGGGCCTGCTCGGCCCCGACGTCGTCGTCGAGGGAGGCATACGCGTCACGAACCGCACCGAGGCCAAGGCGGGCCCGCTCCGGCAGCAGGGCGTCACCTCCCTGGCCACCGAGACCGATCCCGGCGCCAACACGGCCGCGGTCGAGGGCGCCCGCCTGGTGCTGATCGGCGTGAAGCCGCACATGGTGGTCGACCTGCTGACCGAGATCGCCCCGGCCCTCGAGCCCGACGCCGTCGTCGTGAGCCTCGCCGCGGGCGTCACGACCGCCACGATGGAGGCGGCGCTGCCCGCGTCCGTCGCCGTCGTCCGCTCGATGCCCAACACCCCGTCGCACGTCGGCCTCGGCGTCACGGGCCTGAGCGCCGGCTCGCGCTCGTCCGACGACGACCTCGCGCTCGCCAGGCGGCTCTTCGAGGTGGTCGGCGACGTCGTCGTCGTGCCCGAGTCGCAGATCGACGCCCTGAGCACGATCTCGGGCTCCGGTCCCGCCTACGTCTACCTGCTGGTCGAGGCCCTGCAGGAGGCGGCGGTCGGCCTGGGCTTCACGCCCGCCCAGGCCGCCACGATGGTCCAGGGCACCTTCCGGGGAGCGAGCGAGCTGCTCGCCGCGAGCGACCTGACGCCCGCCGAGGAGGCGCCCGCCGAGCTCCGCAGGCGCGTCACCAGCCCCGGCGGCACGACCGAGCGGGCCGTCGCCGTGCTCGAGCAGGGCGGCCTCGCCGACCTCTTCGGCCGGGCTGCCCAGGCCGCCCTCGCCCGCAACCGCGAGATCGCCGAGGGCCGCTGAGGCTGCCCCGCCGCCCTGGCGTCAGCCCTCGAGCGCCGCGAACTTCTCGATGGTGCGGCTGTCGCCCGACACGATGATGAGGTCGTGGTTGCTGATGACCGTCTCGGGCGTCGCCTCCTTGAAGGCGCCTCCCGGGCTCTTCACGCCGACGACCGTGACGCCGTACTTCGTGCGGATGTTGGAGGCGGCCAAGGAGGCGCCGCGCACCGGCTTCGGCGGGTACATCTTCACGATCGCGAAGGCGTCGTCGAACTCGATGTAGTCGAGCATGCGTCCCGAGACGAGGTGCGCGACGCGCTCGCCGGCCTCGCGCTCCGGGTAGATGACGTGGTTCGCGCCGATGCGGGCGAGGATCTTGCCGTGCGACTGGCTGATCGCCTTCGCCCAGATCTGAGGCACCTTGAGGTCGACGAGGTTGGCCGTGATGAGCACGCTGGCCTCGATGGACGAGCCCACCGCGACGACAGCGATGGAGAAGTCCTGGGCGCCGATCTGCTTGAGCGCGTCGATGCTGCGGGCGTCGGCCTGGACGGCGTGCGTGACCCGGTCGGCCCACTTCTGCACGAGCCCGGCGTCGGTGTCGACGGCGAGCACGTCGCGGTCCTGCCGCTCGAGCTGGCCTGCGGTCGCGGCGCCGAAGCGGCCGAGGCCGATGACGAGCACCGGCGCGTCGTGCTTGATCCTGTCAACCAACGATCGGTCGCTCCTCGGCTCTCGTGAACAGCTGGCGTCGCTGGCTGGCGGCCAGGGCGACGGAGAGCGTCACTGTACCAACGCGGCCCATCCACATGGTGACCGCGAGGATGTACTTCGCCGAGTCCGGCAGCCGGTCGGTGAGCCCCGTGCTGAGGCCGGACGTCGCGAAGGCCGAGATGCACTCGAAGAGCACGTGGTCGAGCGGCTCCTTCGTGATGTGCATGATGAGGATGCTCGAGACGGCCACGATCGTCGCGCCCCAGAGCACGACGCTGACCGCGAGGCGCAGCACGTCGCTGGGGATGCGGCGGCCGAAGGCCTCCATCGAGCGCTGGCCGCGGGCCTCGGCGAAGGCAGCGAGGAACAGCACCGCCAGGGTCGTGACCTTGATGCCGCCGGCCGTCGAGGCCGAGCCGCCGCCGATGAACATGAGCATGTCGGTGACGAGCAGCGACGAGCCGTTGAGGTCCGAGATCTGGATCGTCGAGAAGCCGCCCGACCTCGTCATCATGCTGAGGAACAGCGACTGGAACACGGTCGGCCCGGCCTCGATCGCGCCGAACGTCTTCGGGTTGTCGAACTCGAGCACGATGTAGAGCACCATGCCGAAGACGATCAGGATCGCCGTCGTCAGCAGGGTCAGCTTGACGTGCACCGACCAGCGGCGGGGGTTCCGCGGGTTGCGGGCCAGGGCGTAGATCACGGGGAACCCGATGCTGCCGAGGAACACCCCGACCATGATCAGGCTGAGGAACCAGTAGTCGTTCTCGAAGGCGGCCAGGCCGTCGGCGTTGGGCGTGAACCCGGTGTTGGTGAAGGCCATCGCCGAGTAGTAGAAGCTGTCGAGCACGGCGTCGCCGAGGGCGATCCCGTCGATGACCATCCGGGGGATCATCAGCAGCGCGATCACGAGCTGGATCACGAACGAGCTGAGGGCGACGGTCGTCAGCAGGCCGCCGATCTCGCCGAGGCGAACCGCCTGGCCCTCCGGCACCGGGCCCGCGTGGGCCCGCAGCGGGTTGCTGTCCCCGGCGGCCATCAGCCGCGCCCGGAGGCCGAGCTTCCGCGACACGACGAGGCCCATGATCGAGGCGAGGGTCAGCACCCCGATGGCGCCGATCTGCACGCCGACGAAGATCACGACGTGGCCGAAGAGCGACCAGTGCGTCGCCATGTCGACGGTCGCCAGGCCCGTCACGCAGATCACGGACACCGCGGTGAAGAGCGAGTCGGCGAGCGGGGTCACCGTCCGGTCCGCGGACGAGACGGGCAGCGAGAAGACGACCGTGAAGACGAGGATCAGCCCGGTGAAGATGAGGATCGCGAACCGTGCGGGCGACTTGCGGCCGATGTCGTCGACCCAGTCGGACAGGCGGTGGAACACGCTGCGGGGGCCGGGGGAGGGTCCGCGCCGCGGCGCGACGGAGGCGCGCGTCACAGCCGACATGGTACATCCGGCCGGTCGTCGTTACTGTGGCTGCATGCCCGACATCTTCGCCGTGATCGCCGACGGCACGCGCCGGGACATCCTCACGGTCCTGCTCGACGCCCACGTCTCCGCCGACTCACGCACCGGCGACGTCAGCGTCGGCGAGATGGTGACGTCGCTCGGGCTGAGCCAGCCGACGGTCTCGAAGCACCTCCGGGTCCTCCGCGACGCGGGGCTCGTGCACGTGCGCGAGGACGGGCAGCACCGCTACTACGGCATCGAGACCGGACCGCTCGAGGCGGTCGACGACTGGCTCGTGCCGTTCCTCGGGGCGGACCTCGCCGGGGGCCTCGACGCCGCGTCGGGGGCCTTCGCCGCCTGGGCGGGCGCGAGCGTGCCCGCGCCCATCCGGCGGGCCGCCGAGTCGCTGCCCGACGCGACCGACGTCGCGAGCGGGCTGGGACGGGCCGTGGCCGATGCGCAGCACCGCGCCTCCTCGGCGCTGCACGACGCCCAGAGCGCCCTGGATGAGCGCGTGATCGACCCGGTCCGCAAGCGCCTCGGGCGCTGAGCCCCAGACCCCGGCCCGCACCGGCGGCAGGACGGCCGACGCGTCGTCCCCAGGCGGTGCCCGCGACCGTTGCATGCGCGGCACACGCGCCCCTAGAGTGACCACGAGTCACAGGAACACCTCCTGTCGCTCCTGCACCGGCGTCGTCGTCGGGCTCTCCCGACCACCAGCCCCAGGAGGCGACGTGACCCACGATCTCTCGGACGTGAGGTTCCTCACCGTCGCCGAGGTGGCCGGCATGATGCGCGTCTCGAAGATGACCGTCTACCGGATGGTGCACTCGGGCGAGCTCCCCGCGATCCGCTTCGGCCGGTCGTTCCGCGTGCCCGAGTCGGCCGTCGCGGCGGTCCTGCAGAACGGCGTCGCCGACGTCGGCTGACGCGCTTTCGACAATCACGGGTCGCCCTAGTACACTGACCCGAGGCATTTTTCCGCGGTTCTGTTTCGGACCCGGTCGTCCGATCCATGAATCAGTGAGGTCCTCTATGGGTTCTGTCATCAAGAAGCGTCGCAAGCGCATGGCGAAGAAGAAGCACCGCAAGCTGCTTCGCAAGACTCGTCACCAGCGTCGCAACAAGAAGTAGACGTTGCACGAAGTGGCCCTCGACCGTTCGGTCGGGGGCCACTTCTCGTTGAGGGCAGATCGTCGAGGCCAGCCGCTAGGGTCGAGGGCGTGCCCGTTCCCCGCATCTCCCTGCTGACGAAGCCCGGCTGCCACCTCTGCGACGAGGCGCGCACCGCCCTGGACGCCGTGCTGGCCGAGCCCGAGTTCGCGGCGGCCGAGCTCGGCTACGCCGAGACGGACATCCTCGGCGACGAGGCCCTGCGTGCCGAGTACGCAGAAGAGATCCCGGTCGTCCTGCTCGACGACCGTGTGCACACCATCTGGCGCGTCGAGCCCGAGCGCCTCCGCACCGCCCTCCGGAAGGCCCTCGCATGACCGTCAAGCACATCGTCATCTGGAACCTCGTCGCCACCGACGACGCGTCGCGAGAGCACGCCGCCGCGCGCATCGACGAGCTGCTGACCGGCCTGGTCGGCACCGTCGAGTCGATCCGCTCGCTCGAGGTCGTCCGCAACGTCGCCTATCCCGAGACGAACGGCGACGTGGCGGTCGTCGCCGAGTTCGACGACGCCGCTGGCCTCGACGCGTACGTCGTGCACCCGGCCCACCAGGAGGCGGCGGCCGAGATCCGCACGCTCGTCACGGGCCGCGGCGCCATCGACTACGAGGCCTGACGCCACAGAGCGAAGGAGGCGCGGTGCAGGTCATGCCTGCACCGCGCCTCCTTCGACGTCAGGCCCTCGGGCCCCAGGGCCCTACGGCGTGAGGCGGGTCGGTCCGCGGAACAGGAACGTGACCTCGCGGAGGTTCGGCTGGTGCAGCATGAGCATCAGCACGCGGGCCAGGCCCATGCCGAAGCCGCCGTGCGAGGGGGCCCCGTAGCGGAAGAAGTCGAGGTAGCCGCCGAGCTCCTCGGGCTTCATGCCCTTCTCGCGGATCTGGGCCTCGAGCACGTCGACGCGGTGCTCGCGCTGGGCGCCGGTGGTGATCTCGGTGCCGTTGTAGATGAGGTCGTAGCTCTTCGTGAGCTGCGGGTCGTCCTCGTGGCGCATGTGGTAGAACGGCCGGATCGACGCGTCGTAGTCGGTGAGGAACACGAAGTCGTGGTCGAACGTCTCCTTGACGTAGGCCGCGATCTGGCGCTCGCCCTCGGGGTCCATGTCGGCGTCCGCACGCGGCACGACGTAGCCGCGGTCGGCGACGATCTGCTTCGCCTCGGCGAGGGGGATGCGGGGGAACGGGGTCGTCGGCACCGTCAGGTCGACGTCGAAGAGCTCCTTGATCGCCGCACCGTGCTTCTCGACGACGGCGGTGAACGCGGCGACGAGCAGCTCCTCCTGCATCTGCATGACGTCCTCGTGGCTGTCCACGTAGCTGATCTCGGCGTCGACGCTCGTGTACTCCGTCGCGTGGCGCGAGGTGAACGAGGGGTCGGCGCGGAACACCGGGGCGATCTCGAAGATCTTGCCGAAGCCGGCCGACTGGGCCATCTGCTTGAAGAACTGGGGGCTCTGCGCGAGGAACGCGCTGCCCTCGAAGTACTCCACCTTGAACAGCTCGGCGTTGGACTCGCTCGCCGACGCCATGATCTTGGGGGTGTGCACCTCGACGTAGCCGCGCTCGACCCAGTAGGTGCGCATGGCGTGCTCGAAGGTGGTCTGGACACGGAAGATCAGGGCGTTGCGGGGGACGCGCAGGTCGAGGAACCGCCAGTCCATCCGCTTGTCGATGCCGCTGTCGGCGGCGATCGGCGTCTCGGGGTCGGCGAGGCTGTCGACGACGAGGCCGTCGATCTTCACCTCGATGCCGCCGAGCTTGACGCGCTCGTCGTGCTTGAGCTGACCCGTGACCGTCACGAAGCTGCCCTGCGAGAGGCCCGAGATCGCGTCGGCGATGTCGTCGGTCTCGCCCGCCTCGGCGAGCACGTCGGCGGCCGTGCGGGGACGGACGAGCTGGACGGCGCCGGACTCGTCGCGGAGGACGACGAACTGCACCTTCTTCTGGTCACGGACCGTGTCGACCCAACCGGACACCGTCACGGGGCCGTCGGGGAGGGGCGAGAGGTCGCTGATGAGGGTGCGTTCGATCACGGGGCCAGAGTTTACCGCGACGTCGAGCTTTCGGCCTCCCGTGAGGGAGGTGGGAGTGCAGGCCCGATCTAGACTGGTGGCCATGCCCGCCCAGCAGATCCACCTCGTGCGCCACGGCGAGGTGCACAACCCCGACCACGTGCTCTACGGCCGACTCGAGGGCTTCGGGCTCAGCGAGCTCGGCCACCGGATGGCCGCCTCCTCGGCCGCGATGCTGCAGGCGCAGGGCGCCCCCGTCGCCGCCGTCGTCGCGAGCCCGCTGCAGCGCACCCGCGAGAGCGCCGCGCCCTGGGCCGCCGCGTTCGACCTCGACGTGCAGGTCGACGAGCGCCTGATCGAGCCGACGAACAAGTACGAGGGCCGCCGCTCGGACTTCACCGTCGCGAAGCAGCTCGCGGTGCCGGCCGAGTGGCCGTGGATCGTGAACCCGCTCAAGCCGAGCTGGGGCGAGGCCTACGTCAGCATCGCGGCGCGCATGCTCGCCGCGGTCGACGAGGCCTGGTCGAGCGTCGACTCGGGCGACGTCGTGCTGGTCAGCCACCAGCTGCCGATCTGGATGGTGCACCGCAGCGTGACGGGTGCGCGCCTCTTCCACGACCCCCGTCGCCGTCGCTGCTCCCTCTCGAGCATCACGACGCTCGAGCGGCACGGCGGGCGCTTCGTCGAGGTCGGCTACCAGGACCCCGCGGCCGACCTGCTCGAGCGCGCCGTCGACCTCGGGGCGGTCTGATGCGCCGCGCCTCCTTCGTCGTCGGCGCCGTCGCGGCTGCCTCGGCCCTCGCCCTCGTGCTCACCGGCTGCACCTCGCAGTCCGACCCCCTCGCCGAGCAGTACCGCGCGGGCGGCACCGAGAACTACATCAGCGGCGCCGGCACGGTCACCGAGGTGCCCGAGGCCGACCGTGACGAGCCGGTCGAGTTCACCGGCACGACCGACGAGGGCGACGAGTTCTCGCGGGCCGACCACGACGGCGAGGTCGTCGTCCTGAACTTCTGGTACGCCAGCTGCCCGCCCTGCCGCAAGGAGGCGCCCGACCTGCAGCAGCTCAGCACCGACTTCGCCGACCAGGGCGTCCAGTTCGTCGGCGTCAACGTGCGCGACCAGGCCGACACCGCCCGCGCCTTCGCCGAGAAGTTCGACATCACCTACCCGTCGATCGTCGACACGAACGACGGCGCGGTCCAGCTCGCCCTCGCCGGAACCATCGCGCCGAACGCGGTGCCGACGACGATCGTCCTCGACAAGCAGGGCCGGATCGCCGCCCGCGTGCTCGGCGGCCTCGACGGCCCCAGCACGCTGAAGACGCTGATCAGCGACGCCGTCGCCGAGCAGGCCTAGAGGTGTACCAGGGCAACCCATTCTTCGAGGCGGTCGCGGGCGGCCAGCTCGCCGTCGCGCTGCCGGTGGCGTTGCTCGCCGGCCTGATCTCGTTCCTCTCGCCCTGCGTGCTGCCGCTCGTGCCGGGCTACCTCGGCTACGTCGGGGGCCTCGCCGGGGGCGGTCGTCGCGCCGCAGCCGCGACTCCCACGGCCACCGCCTCCTCGACCGCCTCCCGCGACCGTCGGCGGATGGTGATCGGCGTCCTCCTCTTCATCGCCGGCTTCTCGCTCGTCTTCGTCGGCGGCAGCCTCGCCTTCTCGGCCGCGGGCTTCTGGCTGATCCAGTGGCGCGACCTGATCGTCCGCCTGATGGGCCTCGTGGTCATCGCGCTCGGCCTCGTCTTCGTGGGCCAGTTCACGTTCCTGCAGCGCACGATCAAGCCCGGGTTCGCCCCGGCGACCGGCCTGGCGGGCGCCCCGTTGCTCGGCATCGTGTTCGGCATCGGGTGGACGCCGTGCATCGGCCCCACCCTCACCGCGATCTACGCCCTGTCGTTCACGAGCGGCTCGGCCACGTCGAGCGTGCTGCTCGGGCTCGCCTACTGCGTCGGACTCGGCGTGCCCTTCCTGCTCGTCGCCCTCGGCTTCGGCTGGGCGACGCGCTCCATCTCGTTCGTCAAGCGCCACATGCGCGCCGTCAACATCGTCGGAGGCTCGATCCTGATCGCCATCGGTCTGCTCATGGTCACCGGGCTCTGGTCGACCCTCATGTCGCACCTCGGGGCGGTGATCGCGAGCTATGGCACGATCGTCTGACCCCGTGAGCCGCCGCCCGGCCGACGCCGACGCCGACCAGCAGGACGTGACCGACGTCTCGTCCGACCCGCTCCGCCCGAGCGACCACTACGACTCCGCTCCCGCCCGCACGCCGGGCGACCAGGGCGCGGGCTCCGCCGACATCGTCCAGCCGCGCCTGGGGCTCGTCGGCTACCTCCGCTTCTTCTGGCGGCAGCTGACGAGCATGAAGACGGCGCTGTTCCTCCTCATGCTGCTCGCCGTCGCGGCGATCCCCGGGTCGCTCGTGCCGCAGCGCACCTCCGACCCCAACGGCGTCGTCCAGTACCGCGCCGAGCACCCCGACCTGTTCCCGGTGCTCGACAAGATCGGCGTCTTCGACACCTACTCGTCGCCGTGGTTCTCCGCGGTCTACCTGCTGCTCTTCATCTCGCTGATCGGCTGCATCGTGCCGCGCACGAAGCACCACTTCGAGGCCCTGCGCTCGAAGCCGCCGAGGACGCCGGCGAGGCTCTCGCGGCTGGCGGGCTACCGCTCCGTGACGCTGCAGACCGCAGGAGGCGCCACGGACGCCGCCCTCGCCCCCGCCTCCGTCGTCGAGCAGGCCCGCGCGCAGCTGAGGCGCGCCGGGTACCGCACGCAGGTGTTCGGCGACTCGGTCAGCGCCGAGCGCGGCTACCTGCGCGAGACCGGCAACCTCGTCTTCCACACGGCGCTGGTCGGCGTGCTCCTCACGGTCGGGATCGGCGGCGGCTTCGGCTACACGGGTCAGCGCGTGGTCGTCGAGGGCCAGACCTTCACGAACGCCCTCGTCTCGTACGACTCGTTCAACCCGGGCCGCTGGTTCAGCGACTCCCAGCTCTCGCCGTACAACATCACGCTCGACAAGTTCACGACGACCTACGAGGAGTCGAACGCCGACGCGCTCGGGCAGCCGCTCGACTACACGGCCGACGTCACGACGACGACCCAGTCGGGCGACACGAGCGAGCACGAGATCAAGGTCAACAGCCCGCTGTCGATCGGCGGCTCGAACGTCTACCTGCTCGGCAACGGCTACGCGGTGGACGTCACGGTCAAGGCTCCGGACGGCTCGGTCGCCTTCCGCGACACCATCCCCTTCCTGCCGCAGGACGCGAACCTCACCTCGCAGGGCGTCGTCAAGGTGCCCGACGGGCTGTCGGACCAGATCGGCATGATCGGCTTCTTCTACCCGTCGGCCGTCGAGACCGGCGACGGGTCGGGCATCCTCGCGTCGAGCTACCCCGACCTGCTGAACCCGGTGCTGAGCCTGAACGTCTACCAGGGCGACCTCGGCCTCGACGCCGGCGTGCCGCAGTCGGTCTACTCGCTGGACACCGACGGCATGACCGAGATCGCGGGCGCCGCCGCCGACCAGTCGGCGCTGCAGCTCTCGCCCGGCACCACGGCCGACCTGCCCGACGGCCTCGGCACGGTGACTCTCTCCGACGTCAAGCGCTTCGCCTCCCTCGACGTGCACCACGACCCGTCGCAGCTCTGGGTGCTGCTCTTCGCCGGGTTCGTCTTCGCCGGTCTGCTCACGGCGCTGTTCGTGCCCCGCCGCCGTGTCTGGGTCAAGGCCAGCACGACCGACGGGGGAGTCCTGCTCGAGTACGCCGGCCTCGCCCGCGGCGAGGACCCGACGCTGGCCCGCGCCGTCCGCGACATCGCCCGGACGCACCTCGCCGGGCTCGGCGTGCCCGCCGACGCGGCGCGTGCCGCGACGAGCGACGACGACGCGAGCGACGACGGCCCGAGCGCCACCGGCGCGAGCACCGACGGCCCGAGCGCCGCCGCGCCCGGCTCGACCTCGAACGACCCTGCCCGCTCGACCGAGGCGCCCAGCCGCGCCGGACGTAGGATGCGACCGTGACCGAAGACCTCGCCAACTTCTCGCTCGTCGCCGTGTACTCGGCGATGGCGATCTACACCATCTCGTTCGTGGCCTTCGCCCTCGACCTCGCCAAGCGCTCGGGCGACGCCCAGCAGGCGCCTGCGTCGGGCGCCGCCGCGACCGCAGGGCCCGATGTGGGCTCGGCCCGCGGGGCAGGTCGCAGCTCCGCCCGCGCCGCGGTCTCGGGCGGCAGCACCATCGTGCTCGACCGTGAGGCCGGGACGACCGTGTCGGCGGGCGAGGGCCGAGGCGACGGTGCGGCTGGCACCTCCGGTCCGGGCTCGACCCGACGCCGTCGCGGCTCGAGCTTCGAGCGCGTCGCCACCGCGATGATGGTGCTCGGCCTGCTCGTGCACGTCTCGAGCGTCGTGACCCGAGGCCTGGCCGCGGACCGCGTGCCGTGGGCCAACATGTTCGAGTTCTCGCTCACGGGCACGGCGATCATCGTCGCGGTCTACCTGGTCGCCGGTCGCTTCGTCGACCTGTCGTTCCTCGGCGCCTACGTCATGGGACTGAACCTCGTGCTGCTCGCGATCGGCAGCGTGAACTACTACGTCGAGGTGGTGCCGCTGCAGCCCGCGCTCCAGTCGGCGTGGCTCGTGATCCACGTTCTCGTGGCGATCCTCGGCACCGGCTTCTTCGCGATCGCGGCCGGTCTCTCGATCGCCCAGCTGATCCAGACGAAGCGCGAGCAGGCCCGGCTCTCCGGCCTCCGCTTCATGGACACCCTGCCCGCCGCGTACCGCCTCGAGGACCTCGCGTACCGCGTCGCCCTCGTCGGCTTCGTGCTGTGGACCTTCACGCTCATCGCGGGCGCCGTCTGGGCCGAGCGCGCCTGGGGCCGCTACTGGGGCTGGGACACCAAGGAGGTCTGGACGTTCATCATCTGGGTCCTCTACGCCGGCTACATCCACGCCCGCGCGACCCGCGGCTGGCGCGGAGCCCGGTCGTCCTGGCTGTCGATCATCGGCTTCGCCGCGGTGCTCTTCAACTTCGGCGTCGTCAACGTCTTCTTCAAGGGCCTGCACGCCTACTCGGGCCTCTGACCCCTCCTCGCCGCCGGGCTACCTGGGTCTCGCCGGCGGTCGCGCCTCAGCGCGCGAGCAGCCCCCAGGAGGCGCGCACCCGGTCCAGCCACCACTCGCGTCGGTCGTCGGGTGCGGCGTGCGCCCGCAGCAGGTCGACGTCGACGTCGACCCGCCGCACATCGATCGACCCGTCCACCGGCACCAGCGGCTCGCGGGTCACGTCGGCGGCCAGCAGGGCGGCCGTCCCGAGACCGCAGTCGTGGCGCAGGTCGGGCAGCGCGGCGGCCAGGTGGGCGCCCATGCTCAGCCCCACCGAGGTGTCGAGTGCACTCGAGACGACGACGGGCAGCCCGGCCTCGGACACGATGCGGAGCGCCGTCCGGATCCCGCCGAGCGGCTGCGCCTTGACGACGAGCAGGTCGGCCGCACCGGCGCGGGCGACGGCGAGCGGGTCGGCGGCCTTCCGGACGCTCTCGTCGGCGGCGATCGGCACGCCGAGGTCGGCCGTGCGGCGTCGCAGCTCGGCGAGCTCGGGCACGGTGGCGCAGGGCTGCTCCGCGTACTCGAGACCGAGCGGGGCCAGGGCTCGCAGCGCCTCCTCGGCTCGGTCGACGGTCCAGCCGCCGTTGGCGTCGACCCTGACGCGGCCCTCGGGGCCGACGTGCTCGCGGGCCGCGGCGACGCGGGCGACGTCGTCGGCGAGCGACTGCCCGCGCTCGGCGACCTTGACCTTGACGGTGCGGCAGCCGGGGAACCGGGCGAGCACCCCCGCGACCTCGCCGGGCCCGACGGCGGGCAGGGTCGCGTTGACGGCCACGCGGGAGGTGCGGGGAGAGAGGGCAGGACCCCAGCCGAACTCGACGGCCGCCGCCAACCAGGCCGCCGCCTCCTCCGGCCCGTAATCGACGAAGGGGCTGAACTCGGTCCAGCCGCGAGGGCCCTCTACGAGGAGCGCCTCGCGCACCTCGATGCCCCGGAACCTCGTGAGGAGGGGCAGCTGCACGACGTGCGCACCGGCCAGCAGGTCGTCGACCGGCGGCAGCTCGGTGCGGGGGAGGAGGGGGTCGGCGGGCGTGGTCACCTCGCCAGTCTCGCACCGCGCCCGCTAGGGTCGGTCTCCATGGCCGCGCCCGATCAGACCCCGTCCGACGACGCCGAGTCCCGTGCCGCCGAGCACGCCGAGCACACCGACGACGTCGAGTCGACGGACGGCGGATCGACCGACGGCGGGTCGCGCGACGCCGAAGGGCTGGCGATCTTCGACGACCAGACCCACGACGACTCGGTCGAGCCGGCCCGCAGCTCGCGGCTGGGCGTGGTCGTCCTCGTGCTCGCCGTGGTCCTGCTCGCCCTCGACGGCGTCGCGATCGCCCTGCTCGCGGCCGACGGCGTCACGGCCGCGGCGTCGATCGCGCTCGTCACGATGCTCGCCTCGATCGGCGTGGGCGTGGTCGCGCTCGTCGCCGTCGCCACGCGTCGGGGCCGCTGGCAGGCCGTGGCCGCGGTTCTGCTGAGCGTCCTCGCCAACCCGTTCGTGTTCGTCTGGCTGCTGGGCAAGCTCGTCCCCTCGCTCTGACCGTCGGCGACCGGCCCCGGTCGTAGGCTGGTGGGCATGTCCGCCGCCGTCTCCGACCTGTTCGATCCCGCTGAGTGGCGAGAGGTGCCGGGCTTCGACGGCCTGACCGACGTCACCTACCACCTGGACGTCGAGGGCCGGGTGGCCCGCGTCGCGATCGACCGGCCCGAGGTCCGCAACGCGTTCCGGCCGCGCACCGTCGACGAGCTGTACCGCGTGCTCGACCACGCGCGGCAGCAGAGCCGCGTGGGCGTCGTCCTGCTCACGGGCAACGGTCCCAGCCCCAAGGACGGCGGCTGGGCCTTCTGCAGCGGCGGCGACCAGCGCATCCGCGGCCGTGACGGCTACAAGGCCGAGGGCACCGAGGCGAACGTGGCCGACCCTGCCTCGGCGGGGCGCCTCCACATCCTCGAGGTGCAGCGGCTGATCCGGTTCATGCCCAAGGTCGTCATCGCGGTCGTGCCGGGCTGGGCGGCGGGCGGCGGCCACTCGCTGCACGTCGTCTGCGACCTCACGATCGCCAGCCGTGAGCACGGCCGGTTCAAGCAGACCGACGCCGACGTCGGCTCGTTCGACGCCGGCTACGGCAGCGCCTACTTCGCCAAGCAGATCGGCCAGAAGCTCGCCCGCGAGGTGTTCTTCCTCGCCGAGGAGTACAGCGCCGACCGCGCCCACGAGATGGGCGCCGTCAACCGCGTCGTCCCCCACGCCGAGCTCGAGAAGGAGGCGCTGGCCATGGCCCGCGTCGTCCTCACCAAGTCGCCCACCGCGATCCGCATGCTCAAGTTCGCGTTCAACGCCACGGACGACGGCATCGTGGGCCAGCAGGTCTTCGCGGGCGAGGCGACCCGCCTCGCCTACGGCACCGACGAGGCCGTCGAGGGGCGCGACTCGTTCCTCGAGAAACGCGAGCCCGACTGGTCGCCCTTCCCGTGGCAGTACTGACGCCGACGGGGCGCGCAGCAGGGCAGGACACGAGGAGGCGCGGCGCGTGACCCGCCCCCTCCTCCCCGTCGACGCGCGACGCCCGCTCGACGTGCTCGACGCCCTCCGCGAGGCGCTCGCGGGCGGTCCCGCAGTCGCCCCGCGCACGGACGGCCACGTCCCCGCCGACCTGCCCGCCACCGTGCCGCAGCCCGTGGCCCTGGTGGTCGAGACGAGCGGGTCGAGCGGCGTGCCCAAGCGCGTGATGCTGCCCGCCGACGCCGTGCTCGCCGGCGCGGCCGCCGCCGACGGCGCGCTGAGCGGACCCGGGCAGTGGGTGCTGGCGCTGCCGGCGCACTACGTCGCGGGCACCAACGTCCTCGTCCGGAGCATCGCCGCCGGCACCGAGCCCGAGGTCCTCGCGCCGGGGCACTTCGACCCGGTCGCCTTCGCCGCTGCCGCGCGCCGCCTCGAGCACCCCGTGCGCTACGCGTCGCTCGTCCCGGCCCAGCTCGCCGCGGTGCTCGACGCCGCCGAGCACGACGTCGACGTGGCCGACGCGGCACGGAGCTTCGCCGCGGTGCTGGTGGGCGGGCAGGCGACGCCCGCGTCCCTCGTCGACCGGGCCCGCGCCTCCGGCGTGGCGGTCGTCCGCACGTACGGCTCGAGCGAGACGAGCGGGGGCTGCGTCTACGACGGGGTGCCCGTCGGCCGCACCCGGGTGGCCGTCGTCGACGGGCAGGTGGAGCTCGCCGGTCCGTCGCTCGCGCTCGGCTACCTGGGCGACGACGCTCGGACGGAGGCGGCCTTCGTCGTCCGCGACGGGGAGCGCTGGTACCGCACGGGCGACGCCGGCACCGTGTCCGACGACGGCGTGCTCGCCGTGAGCGGTCGCCTCGACGACGTCGTCGTCTCGGGCGGCGAGAAGGTGTCGCTCGGGCTGGTCGAGCGAGTGGTCCGCGAGCAGCCCGGTCTCGCCGGCGCCGTGGTCGTCCGGGCACCGCACGAGCGGTGGGGCGAGGTGCCGGTCGTCGTCGTGGGGGAGCCGGGCAGCCCTGCGCCGCACCTGCTGCACGCGACGCCCCGCCTCCCGGAGCTGCCCGAGCTGCGTGCCGTGGTCTGCGCAGCCCTCGGCCGCGCCGCGGCGCCCGACAGGCTCGTCCTGCTCCCCGAGCTGCCGCTCCTCGCGAGCGGCAAGCCCGACCGCCGCGCCCTGGAGGCCCTCGTCGCGGGCGGGGACCCCGCCCGGAACTAGGATCGGTCCCGTGGCACGAGCGACGACATCCCAGAAGAAGAAGCGCGGCGGCCGACCGGGAGGCCGACCGGGAGCCCAGCGCGCCCGCCGCGTCACGCCCGGCGACTGGATCGGCGGCGCCCGCCTCCGCACCCTGCCCCTCGGCGTCGCGCCGGTGGCGCTCGGCACGGGAGTCGCGCGGGCGAACGGCAGCTGGGACCTCCCGCTGGCACTGCTCTGCCTCGCGATCGCCGTGTTCCTCCAGATCGGCGTCAACTACGCCAACGACTACTCCGACGGCATCCGCGGCACCGACGCGCACCGGGTCGGCCCGGCACGCCTGACGGGTTCGGGCAGCGTCCGGCCCAGGACCGTGCTGCGCGTCGCCCTCGTCTTCTTCGGCCTCGCCGCGCTCGCGGGCGTCGTGGTCGTCGTGACGACCGGCTACTGGTGGATGCTCGCGGTCGGGGCCGCTGCCGTGGTCGCCGCCTGGTACTACACGGGCGGCAAGCGCCCCTACGGCTACAACGCCCTCGGCGAGGTCTTCGTCTTCGTGTTCTTCGGGCTGGTCGCCACCGTCGGCACCGCCTTCGTGCAGGTGCACCGGTTCCCCGCCGACGCGTGGGTCGCCGGCATCGCCGCCGGGCTGTTCGCCTGCGCCGTGCTCATGGTCAACAACATCCGCGACATCCCGCAGGACGCGGCGGCGGGCAAGCGCACCCTCGCGGTCGTCGTCGGCGACACCGTGGCACGGGCGCTCTACGCCCTCTTCCTGCTGCTGCCGTTCCTGCTGCTCGTCTACTTCGGCTTCCTGTACTTCAACGCGCCGTACGTCTACTTCGTGCTGATCACGGCGGTGCCGGCAGCGGTCATCGGCGTGACCGGCAAGACGCCGCGCGAGCTGATCCTCGCCCTGCAGCTGTCGTCGCTGACGGCGCTGCTGTTCGGCCTCGGCCTCGGGGCAGCGCTCTTCTTCTGAGCCAGGACGCGCGTCCAGCCTCGGGCGCGTCCCGCATCGGCCCAGGAGGCGCGTGCCACGTCCGGCCTAGGAGGCGCGTCCTGCGTCGCGCTCGTCACGCTCGGCCAGCTCGGCGTCCTCGGCGAGGCTGTCGCCGTCGAGCGGCTCCGGCTTCGACCGTCGCTCGGCGAGCTCCAGCGCGACCTGTCGTCGCAGCGGGGCGAAGAAGAGGTAGGAGACGCAGAACGCCACCACGGCGGCGATGAGCGTCGCGAGGTACGGGTTCGGCAGCAGGAGCACGAGCACGACCAGCGCGACGAGGAACACGCCGAGGCGGACGATCGTGTACTTGACCCAGGGTTTCACGCGGCGAGTCTACGCGCGCACCCTGCGCCTCCTCGTCCCTGCGCGCACCTCCCTGCCGACCATCAGGCGACGCCCTGCCGGCCCGCCTATGCTCGGTCCATGGTGAAGTTCTTGGTCGTGGCGATCGTCGCAGCGTCAGCGTTCATCATCTACGCCCTGATCGACTGCCTCTTCGCCGAGTCGTCGAAGTTCCGGGCCCTCAACAAGCCTCTCTGGGCTCTCGTCATCGTCCTGCTGCCGGTCATCGGTGCCGTCCTCTGGTTCTTGATCGGGCGTGCTCGCAAGTCCGGCCAGTCCGAGTCGCGACGCTTCGTCGCGCCCGACGACGACCCCGAGTTCTCGGGTCGGTCGAGCTCGACGGTCAGCGACCTCGACCGCGAGACGACCGACGAGCGCATCCGCCGCCTCGAAGAAGAGCTGGCCCAGCTCGACGGCGACGACAAGAACGACACGAACGACAAGAACAACGCCTGAGGTCGACGGCGTGACGCTTCCCGCGAGCGACCGGCCCGACACGGCCGAGTCCGAGCTGCCAGAGGGCGCAGCCGTCGCGACCACGACCTCGGGCAGCGTCGCCACCGACTACGCCGTGGCCCTGCTCGCCGGCCTGGTCGACGCCGGGGTCCGTGAGCTGGTCCTCAGCCCGGGTTCCCGATCGCAGGCCATCGCCCTCGCCGCCGCCGAGTTCGAGCGTGCCGGCCGACTGCGGCTCCGGGTGCGGATCGACGAGCGCTCGGCAGGGTTCCTCGCGCTGGGCCTCGCCGTCGAGTCCGGCCTCCCGGCCGTCGTGGTCACCACCTCCGGCACGGCGGTCGCCAACCTCCACCCGGCCGTGCTCGAGGCCCACCACTCCGGCGTCCCGATGATCGTGCTGACGGCCGACCGTCCCGTCGAGCTCCGCGGCATCGGCGCCAACCAGACCACGCAGCAGCCCGGCATGTTCGGCGTCGCCACCCGGGCCGGGCACGACCTCGAGGCGCCGCGCTCGGGCCCGGTCGACCCGACCGCCGTCCGCTCGGTCGCGCGTGCCGCCGTCGCGACGGCCCTCGGCGTCCCGGACGCCGACCGGGCCGAGAGTGCGCCGGCCGTCCCCGGGCCCGTCCACCTCAACGTCGCGTTCCGTGAGCCGCTGTCGGCGGCGCTCGACGCGCTCCCCGCGGCCCGTCCCGAGCCGGTCGAGGCCGCCTCCTGGTCCGACGCCGCCCGGGCTGGAGCCGTGCGCGTCGAGGTCGACGTCGAGCCGGCCACGGTGGTCGTCGCCGGCCACGGGGCCGGTCCCGAGGCGGAGTCGCTCGCCCGCGCCCTGGGCGCACCGCTCGTGGCCGAGGTCTCGAGCGGAGCCCACTTCGGTCCGAACCTCGCCCTCGGCTTCCGCGCGTTGCTCGGCGACGCCGAGCTCGGCGGCGCCGTGCGTCGGGTCGTCGTGCTCGGACACCCGACCCTGACCCGCCAGGTCCCTGCCCTCCTCACGCGCGCGGGCGTCGAGGTCGTCGTCGTGCGCGGCGCGACCGCCGACGCGTACGACCCGGGCCGGTCGGCCACGGTGGTCGACGCCGTCGACGTGGTCGAGACCGCAGGAGGCGTGCCCGACGACCGCGCCCACCGCGCCTGGGTGGGCCGCTGGGTGCACTCCGGACGCCGGGTCGTCGGCGACGACGAGGCCGCGCCCGACCTCGAGGCCGCCACGAGCGACGACGGCTCGGCCCGGGCCGAGTTCCTCCGGGGCGAGGTCGCCCTGCTGCGGCGCTCCGTGACCCGGCGCGCGCTGGCCGAGACCCTCTGGCGCGTGACGTGGCCGCACGACCGGCTGGTCCTCGGCGCCTCCCGCCTCATCCGCGAGGTCGACGAGGTCGTGCCCGGCAAGAAGATCCGCGTCCACGCCAACCGCGGTCTCGCCGGCATCGACGGCACGGTGGCGACGGCCGCCGGCATCGCCCTCGCGAGCCAGGTCGACGACGGGGCGCCCGGCGTCACCCGCGTGCTGGTGGGCGACCTGACCCTGCTGCACGACGTGGGCTCGCTCCTGTTCGGCGACGGCGAGGTGCGGCCCCGGCTGCAGGTCGTGGTCGGCAACGACGGCGGGGGAACGATCTTCGACGGCCTCGAGGTCGCGGCCACGGCCCCGGTCGACGCGATGCGCCGCGTGCAGTTCACGCCGCACGGTGTCCAGCTCGCGGGGCTGGCCGCCGCGTACGGCTGGCACCACGTGCTCGCCTCGACGCGCGCCGAGCTCGACCAGGCGCTCGCGAGGGCCTGGGACGGCCCCGTGCTGATCGAGGTGCCGCTCGCGCGCTGACCGAGCGGCGATCAGGACCCGGCCGTAGGCTCGGGCGCATGGCCAAGACCTGGACGACCCAGCCCACCGAGATCCTCCGTGCCGGCCCCGAGCTGAGCCTCGCCGAGATCGACCCTGCCTCGACCCCCGGCTTCTCCGGCGACAAGCGCTACGCCGCGCAGGTGCTCGAGTCAGGCCGTGACACGCTCGGCGAGCTGCAGGAGAAGCTCTTCGCCGGCAGCCGCACCGGGGGGTCGCAGGGGAACGTCCTGCTGGTGCTCCAGGGCACGGACACCGCGGGCAAGGGCGGGATCGTGCGCCACGTCGTCGGCGCCGTCGACCCGCAGGGCGTCGCGCACCACGCCTTCAAGGCCCCCACCGAGGAGGAGCTCGCCCACGACTTCCTCTGGCGCGTCCGTCGCGAGCTGCCCGGGCCCGGCATGATCGGGGTCTTCGACCGGTCGCACTACGAGGACGTCCTGATCGGCAAGGTCCGGCGGCTGGCCCCGCCGGAGGAGATCGAGCGACGCTACGACGAGATCGTCGAGTTCGAGCGTGAGCTCGTCGACGCCGGCATGACGATCGTGAAGGTGATGCTGCACCTGTCGCGCGACGAGCAGAAAGAGCGCCTCACCGAGCGGCTCGACCGCCCGGACAAGCACTGGAAGTTCAACCCCGGCGACATCGAGGAGCGCCTGGTGTGGGACGACTACCAGGACGCCTACGAGACCGCCCTGCGTCGGACGTCGACGGACGCGGCGCCGTGGTACGTCGTGCCCGCCGACCGCAAGTGGTACGCCCGCGTGGCCGTCCAGCGCCTCCTCGTCGACGCCCTCGAGGCCCGGGGGCTCGGCTGGCCGCCCGCCGGCTTCGACGTCGAGCTCGAGCGCACCCGGCTCGCCTCGACCTAGGCGCGGCTCCGCAGGGAGTCGCCCGCGCCCCGGGGCAGCCGCAGCCCCTCGGGCAGGCTCAGCAGGGCCAGCGCCGCGAGCACGACGAGGGCGACCTGGTAGCCGGTGGCGGCGCCTCCGACGCCCTCGGCCGTGGCGACCGTGTCGGCCACCCGGACCGTGAGGGCGGTCAGCGCGACGCCGAGCCCGACGGCGAGCTGTCCCGTGATCGACGCGATGGCGTTGGCCGGGGCGATCTGGGCTGCCGGCACGTCGGCGAACTGCAGCGTGTTGTACGCCGTGAACCCCACTGAGCGGAACACGCCGCTGACGAGCAGGATCGCGGCCACGAGCACGGGCGACGTGTCCGGCCCGACGACCGCCGCGGCGGCGAAGATCGCGGCGAGCCCGACGGTGGCGACGACGATGATCGGCACGATCCGGAACCGGTGCATCAGGGGAGTCGTGAAGGGCTTGACGCCGAGGTTGCCGACGAAGACCCACATCAGCATCAGGCCGGCCTCGACGGGCGACCAGCTGAAGCCGTCCTGCAGCAGCAGCGGGACGACGAAGGGCACCCCGTTCACGACGGCCCGGTAGAGCGAGCCGCTGAGGTTCGTGACCCGGAAGGTCGGGACGCGGAAGGGCTCGAGGTCGAGGAGGGGGTGCCCGGCTCGACGGAACCACCGGCCGGCCGCGAGCCCGAGGGCCACCGCCACGACGACGAGGAGCGCCCCGAGCAGCACGGTCGCCTCGTCGCCGAGCAGCTCGAACGCGACCACCAGGGCCACGATCGCGCCGACGACGAGCAGCAGCCCCGGCCAGTCGAGCGGGTGCCGGTCGCCGACCTCGGGCGACGGCACGACCCGCCACGCCGCGACGAGCAGCAGGGCGCCGATCGGCACGTTGACGAGGAACACCCACTCCCAGCCGAGGTGCTCGGTGAGGAGGCCGCCGATCAGCGGCGCCACGACGGGCGCCGCGAGGGCCGGCCAGGTCAGGTAGGCGATCGCCTTGATCAGCTCGGACTTCTCGGTGCTGCGCAGCACGATGAGGCGCCCGATCGGCACCATCATCGCGCCCGCGGCGCCCTGCACAACCCTAGCCGTCGTCAGCGCGACGAGGTCGGGGCTGAGCGCGCACGCGAGCGACGCCAGCGTGAACAGCACCACGGCGGCGAGGAACACCCGCCGTGCGCCCCACCTCTCGGCGAGCCAGGCGCCCAGCGGGATGAACGCGGCCACGGCGACCAGGTAGCCGGTGACCGCGATCCCCAGCTGAGCGGGCTGCACCCCGAAGTCGCGAGCCACGGAGGCGGTGGCCGTCGACAGGATCGTGGCGTCGAGGTTCTCCATGAAGAAGGCCGCCGCGACCACCAGCGCCACCGGTCGCGACCAGCGCGGCGCGGCCGCCGCCTCCTCGGCTCCGGGCCCCGGCGCGGGGGTCGACGTCACAGCGAGAACGCCCCGACGACGGGCTGGAACTTCATGGTCGTCTCGGCGACCTCCCGCTCGGGGACGGACTCGGCGACGACCCCGGCGCCGGCGAAGGCGCGGACCGTGCCGTCGGGGTGCACCTGGGCGCAGCGGAGCGCGATCGCCCACTCGCCGTCGCCGTCGGCGCCCACCCAGCCGACCGGCCCGGCGTACCGGCCGCGGTCGAAGGGCTCGAGGCGGCGGATCAGCTCGAGCGCCCGCGGCGTCGGGGTGCCGGCCACGGCGGCGGTCGGGTGCAGGGCAGCGATCAGGTCGAGCGACGACGACCCGTCGGTGAGCCGCCCGCGCACGTCGCTGGCGAGGTGCCACAGGTTCGGGAGCTTCAGCGTGAACGGCTGCTCGCCGGTCACGACGTCGTCCGCGTGCGGGCCGAGCGAGAGGAGCAGGCTCCGCAGTGCGAACGCGTGCTCGTCGAGGTCCTTGGTCGAGGTGGCGAGGGCGTGGGCGGCCTGCTCGTCCGTGGCGGCGTCGACGCCTCGCGCGCTGCTGCCCGCGAGGACGCGTGCGCTGACCTCGCCGCGCTCGGTGCGGACGAGGGTCTCGGGACTGGCCCCGATCAGGCCGTCCACGGCGAACGCGTAGCAGTCGGGATAGGCCGTGAGCAGGGTGGCGGCGACGAGCCGCAGGTCGGCCTCGGCGGGCAGCCTGCCCACGAGGTCGCGCGCGAGCACGACCTTGCTCACCTCGCCGTGCCGGATCGCCTGGACGGCCTGCGCCACGGCGTCCGCGTAGCCGGGCCCGGACAGCTCGCCGTCGACCAGCCGGAGCTTGGCGGCCGCGCCCACGGGCGACGCCGGGGGCAGCTCGGCACCGTCGACCCTGGTGATCCAGGCGACCCCGTCACGTCGCCCGAGGACGATGCGCGGCACGATCAGGACGCTCGTGTCGGACGACTCGTCGTCGAACGCGAACGAGCCGAAGGCCATCAGGCCGGTGCCCGGCACGCCGACCTCGTCGACCACGGCGGCGTGGCTCGCGACCGCGCGCCAGGCGTCGGCGGCGTCGCGCATCCGGTCGGGCCCGGTGAACTCGAGCCGCAGCGCCTCGCCGATGCCGGCCATGCCGGCGCCGCCGCGAACGAAGACGAGCGGGCTGCGCGGGTCGACGACGTCGAGGAGGGGGCTGATGTGGTCGATCTGCGTGGTGCGGACGGACAAGGAGGGGACGTGCAGCGACGAAGGGACCACGTCTCGACCCTACTCGGGCCACGCACGGGGCATGCCGGTAGGATCGACCATCGTGACCAAGGCCGATATGAACAAGCAACCCGACGAGGTCGCGTCCATGTTCGACGGCGTCGCCCGCCACTACGACCGCACGAACGACGTGCTCTCCGCGGGCAACGCCGTCCTGTGGCGCGTCGCGACAGTCAAGGCGATCGGCGCGGGCCCGGCAGACCGGGTCCTCGACATCGCCGCGGGCACCGGCACCAGCTCGGCGGCCATCGCCGCGCGGGGCGCCGAGGTCGTCGCGCTCGACTTCTCGCACGGCATGGTCGAGGTCGGCCGCGAGCGCCACCCCGAGATCGAGTTCGTCGAGGGCGACGCCGAGCAGCTCCCGTTCGACGACGCGACGTTCGACGCCGTCACCGTCTCTTTCGGCCTGCGCAACGTCAACCGGCCGAAGCAGGCGCTCGCCGAGATGTACCGGGTGCTCAAGCCCGGCGGCCGTCTCGTCGTCTGCGAGTTCTCGACGCCCCCGTTCGGCCCCCTCCGCGCCGCCTACGGCACCTACCTGCGGCACGTCATGCCGGTCGTCGCCCGGGCCGTGAGCAGCAACACGCCCGCCTACTCGTACCTCGCCGACTCGATCGACGCGTGGCCCGAGCAGCAGGTGCTGAGCCAGTGGCTGCGCGGCGCGGGGTTCACCCGGGTGGCGCACCGCAACCTGACGCTGGGCATCGTCGCCCTGCACCGGGGCCGCAAGCCGGCCGACCCGTCGACCCGCGCCTCCGCGGCGAAGAAGAAGTAGCCGCCGCCCCCGGGCGGTCGACCAGACCAGACGAAGGTGACCCCTGTGAACCCGAGTGTGCCGCTCACCCGCCGCAGCAGCTCCCTGAGCTCGTCGCTCGGCCTCGGCGAGAAGCTCTTCGCCTCGCCCTCCGACCGGCGCTTCGTGCAGTCGGTCGACGACGGCCTCGAGCTCGTCGAGCAGGGCCTGCTCCGCGAGATCGCGTTCGCCGACGAGATCGCCGACGCGACGACGCGCTACCTGCTCGCCGCCGGCGGCAAGCGCGTGCGCCCGACCCTGACGCTCCTCATCGCGCAGCTCGGCGACGGCGCCACCCCGGGCATCGTCGCGTCCGCGCAGGCGACCGAGATCACGCACCTCGCGTCGCTGTACCACGACGACGTCATGGACGAGGCTCAGATGCGCCGCGGGGTACCCAGCGCCCAGACCGTGTGGGGCAACAACGTCGCGATCCTCGCCGGCGACCTCCTCTTCGCCCGGGCCAGCACCATCGTGTCCGGCCTCGGACAGGAGGCGATCCTGCTGCAGGCCGAGACCTTCGAGCGGCTCTGCCTCGGCCAGCTGCACGAGACCGTCGGGCCGCGCGAGGGCGACGACCCCATCGCGCACTACATCGACGTGCTCGGCGACAAGACGGGCTCGCTGATCTCGACCGCGGCCCGTGCCGGCGTCATGTTCTCGGGCGCGCCCCGCGAGTACCTCGCCCCCGTCGCCGAGTTCGGCGAGAAGATCGGCATCGCGTTCCAGCTGATCGACGACGTGATCGACCTCTCCGACCAGGCCGAGGAGACGGGCAAGCGCGCCGGGACCGACCTGCGTGCGGGGGTCGTCACCCTGCCGCTGCTGTACCTCCGTCAGGAGGCGCAGACCGACATGGAGGCGGCGGCCCTGCTGGGCGTCATCGACCAGGTCGTCGACGCCACCCGTGCGGCGGAAGACGGCGCGGACCCGGTCGACGAGGCCGAGTTCGCCGAGATCGTCCGTCAGCTCCGCGAGCACGAGGTCACCGACCGCACGCGCCGTGAGGCGCACCGGTGGGCGTCGGAGGCGCTGGCCGCCCTCGAGGCACTGCCGGCGGGCCCCGTCAAGAAGGCCCTCACCCGGTTCGCCGACCGTGTCGTCGAGCGGTCCGCCTGACCGGCGACGCACCTCCTCGGCACCGACTGCCCCGCACCTGATCACCACAGACACCGCACCGTCCGCACGGCCGGCACCGCCTGGCCGTACACCAGCAGAGAGAGACAACTCGTGACCACCCTTCGACTGGCCATCGTCGGAGCCGGCCCCGCCGGCATCTACGCCGCCGACATCCTGCTCAAGGCCGAGAAGGCCTTCGACGTGTCGATCGACCTGTTCGAGCAGCTGCCTGCCCCCTACGGCCTCGTCCGCTACGGCGTCGCCCCCGACCACCCGCGGATCAAGGGCATCGTCAACGCGCTGCGCGACGTGCTCGACAGCGGCGACATCCGGGTCTTCGGCAACGTCCGCTACGGCGAGGACATCACCCTCGACGACCTGAAGCAGCACTACAACGCGGTCATCTTCTCGACCGGTGCCATCAAGGACGCCGACCTCGACGTCCCCGGCATCGAGCTCGAGGGCAGCTACGGCGCCGCCGACTTCGTCAGCTGGTTCGACGGCCACCCCGACTTCCCGCGCACCTGGCCGCTCGACGCGCAGTCCGTGGCCGTGGTGGGCGTCGGCAACGTCGCCCTCGACGTCTCGCGCATCCTCGCGAAGCACGCCGACGACCTGCTGCCGACCGAGATCCCCGACAACGTCTACGCCGGGCTCAAGCAGTCGTCGATCACCGACGTGCACGTCTTCGGCCGTCGCGGACCTGCCCAGGTCAAGTTCACGCCCCTCGAGCTGCGCGAGCTCGGCGAGGTGCGCGACGTCGACATGGTCGTGCACGACGAGGACTTCGACCACGACGAGGCCTCGAAGACCGCGATCGCGACGAACAAGCAGGTCTTCGTCATCGACAAGGTGCTGAACCAGTGGCGCCAGCGCGAGGTCGGCACGGCGTCGCGTCGGCTGCACCTGCACTTCTACGCGAAGCCGCTCGAGGTCGTCGGCGACGACGACGGCCGTGTCGCGGCGTTCCGGTACGAGCGCACCCGGCCCGACGGCCAGGGCGGCGTCGAGGGCACGGGCGAGATCCGTGAGGTCCCGGTGCAGGCGATCTACCGCGCCGTCGGCTACTTCGGCTCGCCCCTCGACGGCATCCCCTTCGACGAGCGTCGCGGCGTGATCCCGAACCACGAGGGCCAGGTCATGGACGACGACAACCAGATCATGCCCGGCGTCTACGCGACCGGCTGGATCAAGCGCGGACCCGTCGGCCTCATCGGCCACACGAAGTCCGACGCCATGGAGACCGTCAAGCACGTCATCAACGACCAGGCGAGCTGGTGGCAGCCCGCCGACACGTCCGACGAGGCGATCCCCGCCCTGCTCGAGCAGCGCGGCGTCGAGTACACCGACCTCGAGGGCTGGCACCGCCTCGACGAGCACGAGCAGTCGCTCGGGGCGCAGCACGAGCACGAGCGCGTGCGCGTCAAGGTCGTGCCCCGCGACGAGATGGTCCGCGTCTCGCGGTCCGGCTCCGGTGCGGGCCCGGACGCGGGCTCCGACACCGACTCCGACGCGGCGGTCGTCTCCGTCTGACCTGCCGTCGCCTCCTCTCGGAGGCGATCCGCGCCTCCTGCGTACTGCTCTCGGGCCGATCGCAGGAGGCGCGTCGTCGTCTCCGGGGAGCGCCCCCGGCGATCGCGTCACCGGCCCCGGCGCTCGTGGCTAAGCTGGTCGACATGGCAGACAGCTCTTTCGACGTGGTCAGCAAGGTCGACAAGATGGAGGCGGACAACGCCCTCCACCAGGCGCAGAAGGAGATCGAGCAGCGCTACGACTTCAAGGGCGTGGGCGCGTCGGTCGACTGGAGCGGCGAGAAGCTGCTCCTCAAGGCGTCGACGGAGGAGCGGGTCAAGGCCGTCCTCGACGTCCTGGAGTCGAAGTTCATCAAGCGCAGCATCAGCCTGAAGCACCTCGACGCGGGAGAGCCCTTCGCCAGCGGCAAGGAGTACCGCATCGAGGCCGCCCTCAAGGAGGGCATCGAGCAGGACGCCGCGAAGAAGATCGGCAAGATCATCCGCGACGAGGGCCCCAAGAGCGTCAAGAGCCAGATCCAGGGCGACGAGCTGCGCGTGCAGTCGAAGAGCCGTGACGACCTGCAGGCCACCATGGCCCTGCTCAAGAAGGCCGACCTCGACGTCGACCTCCAGTTCGTCAACTTCCGCTAGCCGCAGGCCCGACCCTGCCCGGCCCGCCGTCTCTGCGCGCGCCGGCCCGCAAATGCCGACCGCAGGCGTCCCCGAGTGGACTCATGTGACCGGATCTCCCACTTTTGTGGCCCCTCCGGTCGGGTTCTGCGGGCGTCCTCGCGCGAGGAGGCGCGAGATGGCTGCCCAGACCGACTCCCAGTCGTCGAAGACCTGGTGGTACGAGACCTCGATCACCACGTAGCCGAGCGCGATCAGCGTGGCGATCCTCACGCGATCCTCGTTGTACTGCTTCGGCGACGAATGGAACTCGTAGCTCGTGCACTCCACGACGAGCCAGCCGTCGAGGAGCAGGTCGACCCGGATCTCGGACGTGAGCCAGACCTGGATCTCCGGACTCAGCCCGTGCTCGATGAGGCGGACCCGGGCGACGGACTCGGTGCCCGACTCGGCGCGTGCGTCCATCAGGACGAGGAGACCGGCGGCCGGCCGTCCGCGGAGGTGACGGTCGACAGCCGCCAGGGACGGGCGCTCTGCGCGGAGTCGAAGGGCGGAGTCGATCACCGCGACGGCCCGATCGACGGGCTCGCTCAGCAGAGCCTGAGCTGCCGCACGGCTCGGCGAGACGGCCAGTCGCTCGCCTGCTGTGAGCTCCGTAGCGTCGCGGAGCACGAGGACGTGAGGGTGGGCGGTGCCGAGTCGTCTCCCTGCGTCGTCGGGATCGCGGAGATCACGGGCGTTGTGCGGCACGGACACGACGAGGCGTTCACCGGGCGGCGCCCACGCGCCTCGGAGCGTCAGTGCGCTGACCCCGGCGAGCACGCCTCCCACCCGGGCGGCCCGGACGGCGCTCACCGGTAGCCCGGGCAGAGCGTAGAGGCCGTGTCGCACGCGCTCGACGTCCCCGCGGCGCCAGGCTTGGTCGAGTTGATCGCGTGTGCACCCGGCCCGGAGCAGCTCGCGGCGGTGCGCCAGCCCCTGGTGGTGTGAACGGATGACGTCGACGACTCTCGGAGGCTCCATGGCGTCTGACCCTGTCGTGGAGCCCACGTGCGTGTCTGCACCAGCGCGCGACCTGGGGACGGCTCGTCGTCCGGGCCCGCGGTGTGGAGGAACCGCGGCTACTCGCCCATGCACAAGCACACCGCGGCCGGGAGTCCGCAAATGCCGACCGCTGACGCCCGTTCGCTCCGCCCATGACGGGAAATCCCCTTCTTGGAGGCCCCGCGGTCGGCATTTGCGGCGACGCAGGAGGGGGAGGGGCGGGGTGGTCAGCGGGAGCCGCCGGAGGCTGTATATTTGTCTGGCGCCTCCGGTCGGTGATTACATTGGCCGGGCGTGCATGGCAAGTTACCCAAGCGGCCAAAGGGATCTGACTGTAAATCAGCTGGCGTAGCCTTCGGGGGTTCGAATCCCTCACTTGCCACAGTTCACCGCTCCTCCGGGAGCAGGCGACACCACGACGGACTCGAGAGATCGGGTCCGTTCGTCGTTTCCCCGGTCGATCGGGCATCACCGCCAGGAGGCCCCATGGACGACACCAGCACGAGCCCCCAGGACGCGGCCGCGCTCCTCGCCGTCGCCGTCGACGTCACCACGGCCGCAGCCCGGCTCGCGGCTGCGCGGCGTGCCGAGGGGGTCGAGGTCGCCGACACGAAGAGCAGCCTCGTGGACGTGGTCACGCACACCGACCGCGAGGTCGAGTCGTTCCTCCGTGCCCGTCTCGCCGAGCTGCGTCCCGGCGACGGCTTCCTCGGCGAGGAGGGTGACCCCGACGACTCCTCCACGGGACTCACCTGGGTCGTCGACCCGATCGACGGCACCGTGAACTTCCTCTACGGGATCCCGCAGTGGGCGGTCAGCGTCGCCGTCGTCGAGGGCGGCCCCGACCCGCTGACCTGGTCGGCCCTCGCCGCCTGCGTCGTGAACCCGCTCTCGGGCGAGGTGTTCACGGCGAGCCGAGGAGGCGGCGCCTGGCTGGGCGAGGAGCGTCTCGTCCCGTCCACCCCCGCCTCGCTCGCCGAGTCGCTGTTCGCGACGGGGTTCTCGTACGAGGCCGACCGGCGGGTCGAGCAGGCCGCCGTGGTCGGCCGCCTGATCGGGCAGGTGCGCGACCTGCGTCGCCTGGGAGCCGCCTCCCTCGATCTCTGCGCCGTCGCGGCCGGTCGCCTCGACGTGTACGCCGAACGTGGCCTCAAACCGTGGGACCACGCCGCGGGCGTGCTCGTCGCGCAGGAGGCCGGCGCAGTGGTGCGCGGCGAGGAGGGCCAGGCGCCGAGCGGCAGGCTCGTGGTCGCGTCGGCACCGAGCGTCGCCCGGGCGGCCGACGTGCTCCTCGAGGATGCACGGTTCTGACCTCCGTCCCGTGAGAAGGCCTCTGATCAGGCATTGCTGCGAGAAGTCCCGCGTCCGCACCACCGTGACACCCGAAGGCGGGTAGCCATCTGGTGAACGAGCGGCTACCCTTGACGAGTTCGTTACTTCTCCGTGACATTCGTCCGGAGTCGTCTCGATGACGACCTCGAGAGCCGATGAGCCCTCTCCCGCCCGAACCCCGAGGATCCATCACCCGTGTCGAAGTCCCACCCCATCGCCGAGCACGAAGGCGACCAGCAGTCGCGTCGTGCACCCGTCGATCAGCGGGACGGCGCGTCCGGAGCCCCGGCGCAGCAGGTCTTCACGACCCGTCGCGAGGCCCGCGAGGCCGAGCGTCGCGCAGCGGCCTCCGTGCCTGCCCCCGTCGCACCTGCTGCTCCTGACGTGTCCGTTCCCGCCGTGTCCGCTCCCGCCGAGCCCGTGACTGCTGCCCCCGCGCCTGCTCGCATCGTGCCTGCTCCCGTCGCGTCGACCGCCGTCGAGACGGCCCCGGCCCACGCGACCAGGGCCGAGCGCCGCGCCGCCGAGGCCGAGGCTGCCCGCCGTCGAGGTCGTCGCCCCGCCGTCTCCGAGACGGCCTCGGCCCCTCGGGTGAGCCGCGCCGCCGCGCGTGCCGCGCAGCGCCCCGCCGCCCCGGCTCCCGTCGCCCGGCGAGCCGCCGCTGCCACGACCGCTCCGGCCTCGGCTCCCCGTCAGCGCAGCGCGTTCCGCAGCGCGGGCAAGCGCGTCACGGTCGTCGGCGCCATGGTCTTCGCCGGCGCCATGCTCGTCTCCACGTCCGTGCCCGCGAACGCCTTCTTCGTCGACACCGCCGAGCGGACGGTGGCCAAGAAGGCCACCGCGAGCCAGACCTTCGTGGCCGGCGCGGCCGCCGACGACGCGGCCTCCCGCGACGGCTACTCCGTCACCGAGATGAAGGTCGCGCCCGTCAGCGAGTACGCCTCGACGAGCTCGAGCACCTTCTCCAACGACGTGGCCGGCACCGTCCAGTGGCCCTTCGCCACCGGGGTGCCGATCAGCAGCGGCTTCGGCGCCCGTCACGTCTCGAACTGCGGCTTCTGCAGCACCTTCCACAACGGCCTCGACTTCGTCCCGGGTGCGGGCTCGCCCATCCAGGCGATCGCCGACGGCACCGTCAGCGCGGTCACGGGCCCCGGGGGTGCGTTCGGCAACCACGTCGAGATCGAGCACGTCATCGACGGCCAGAAGGTCACGTCCACCTACTCGCACATGCAGACCGGCTCCGTCCAGGTCTCCGTCGGCGAGAAGGTCACCGTGGGGCAGCTCGTCGGCAAGGTCGGCAGCACCGGCAACAGCACCGGCGCCCACCTGCACTTCGAGATCCACCTCGGCGGCGTCCCCGTCGACCCGTACCCCTGGCTCACCGCCAACACGAACTGACCCGTCGGAGGTGTCCACCAGCCCGAGCAGGCCGGTGACCGGCCCACGCACGGGCGGTGCTGATCGCCACCGACACGACGAAGCCCCCGACCTCGGTCGGGGGCTTCGTCGTGCGAGATGGCGGGGGCGGGGCGCTCAGCCCACGTCGTCGACCGCAGCGAGCCACACGGCGGCGTTGGGCGGCAGGGCCGGCCCGTCGAGCGCCATCGTCGACAGCAGCACGTCGCCGACCGGCAGCTCGACTGCCACCTCGCCCGTGTTGGCCACCACGGTGACGCCGCCGGTGCGGAAGGCCACGACGCTCTCGTCGTAGCCGTCGATCCAGGTGAGGTGGGCGGCGCCGAGCTCGTGCTCTGCGCGCAGGGCGAGGGCCGAGCGGTAGAGCTCCAGCGTCGAGCCGGCGACGCCCTGCTGCTCGTCACGGGCGTAGGTCGACCAGTCCTCGGGCTGCGGCAGCCAGGAGGCGCCGGTCGCGCTGAAGCCGAAGGCCGGCGCACCCGACTCCCACGGGATGGGCACGCGGCAGCCGTCGCGCCCGTAGCGCTCGCCCTCGGTGCGGAACCACGTCGGGTCCTGGCGGCTCTCGTCGGGCAGGTCGACCGCCTCCGGCAGTCCGAGCTCCTCGCCCTGGTAGAGGTAGGCGCTGCCGGGCAGCGCGAGCATGACGGCGGAGGCTGCCCGGGCACGGGCCAGGCCGAGCTCGGGGATCGGCAGGCCGGCGCTCTTCGGGCCGATGCCGTGGCCCTGCGGGTTCTCGGCCGTGAGGGCCAGCCGGCTGGCGTGGCGCACGACGTCGTGGTTGCTCAGCACCCAGGTGCTCGGGGCGCCGACGCTCGAGAACGTCTCGATCGACTGGTCGACGACCCGGCGGATCGCCGTCGCGGACCAGCCCGTCTCGAGGTAGGCGAAGTTGAAGGCCTGCTGCATCTCGTCGGGACGCACCCACTTCGCGAGCTTCGACAGGGGCTCGACCCACGCCTCCGCGACCATGACCCGGTCGCCGGGGTACTCGGCCAGCACCTGGTGCCACTCGCGGTAGATCTCGTGCACGCCGTCCTGTGCCCAGTAGGGCGGGGTGGCGTCGGCGGTCTCGCCGCCGCCCATGCTGCCGGCGTCGGCGGGCGGCGTGTAGTCGGGAAGGCCGTCGGCCTTGATCATGCCGTGGGCGACGTCGACGCGGAACCCGTCGACGCCCCGGTCGAGCCAGAAGCGCAGCACGTCGACGAAGTCGGAGCGCACGAGCGGGTTCGTCCAGTCGAGGTCGGGCTGGGAGGTGTCGAAGAGGTGCAGGTACCACTGCCCGGGTCGGCCGTCGGGCTCGACGAGGCGCGTCCAGGCCGGTCCGCCGAAGACGGACTGCCAGTTGTTCGGCGGGAGGTCGCCGTCGGGCCCCGTGCCGTCGCGGAACATGTAGCGCGCGCGCTCGGCCGAGCCGGGGGCCGCGGCGACGGCGGCGCGGAACCACGCGTGCTCGGAGGACGTGTGGTTGGGCACGAGGTCGACGATCAGCCGGAGGCCGAGCTCGGTCGCGCGGGCGCGCAGGGCGTCGAAGTCGTCGAGCGTGCCGAAGAGCGGGTCGACGTCGACGTAGTCGGCGACGTCGTAGCCGGCGTCGTGCTGGGGCGACGTGTAGAACGGCGAGAGCCAGACCGCGTCGACGCCGAGGTCGGCGAGGGCGTCGAGCCGCGAGGTGATGCCGGGCAGGTCGCCGACGCCGTCGCCGTCCGCGTCGGCGAACGAGCGCGGGTACACCTGGTAGATGACGGCCGTGCGCCACCACTCGCCGCCGCGCTCGGCGCCGGACGACGGGGTCGACTCGATGTCGGGGACGGTCGTGGTGTCGGTCTCGGAGGGGGAGTCGAGCGTGTCGCCCGTGGTCTCGTGTGAGGACATCCCGCCACGATACGGCAGCGGCAGGGTGGCTCCGCCCGGTAGCGTGGGGCTCCCACGACACGGATCGGCGGACCCCTGGACTCCTTCATCGACCTCGCGAACGGCGACTGGTCCGACGACCCCCGCCCGTTCCCCCTGGCCCTCGGCACGAACGTCTTCGGCTGGACGGTCGGTGCCCCGACGGCGCTCGAGCTGCTCGACCTGTTCGTCGGCGACGGGGGCCGCATCGTCGACACGGCCGACGTGTACTCCGCCTGGTTGCCCGGCAACTCCGGCGGCGAGTCCGAGGCGATCATCGGCCGCTGGCTGGCCCGCCCGGGCAACCGCGACCGCGTCCTCGTGAGCACGAAGTGCGGTCAGCACCCGGCCGCGCCCGGCCTGTCGCGGGCGAGCATCCGCACCGCTGTGGAGGCCTCGCTGACGCGGCTCCGCACCGACCGCATCGACCTGTACTCGGCGCACTTCGACGACGACGAGACGCCGCTCCGCGAGACGGTGACCGCGTTGAGCGAGCTCGTCGACGAGGGGAAGATCCGCTTCGCCGGCGCCTCCAACTACTCCGCCGCGCGGCTGCGCCAGGCCCTCGCCATCGCCGACAGCGACGGCCTGCACCCGTTCGTCGCCGTGCAGCACCCCTACAACCTGGTGAGGAGGGGCGAGTACGAGACCGAGACCGCCCCGGTCGTCGACCACTTCGGCCTCGCCGTCCTCCCGCACTCGTCGCTCGCCAGCGGCCTGCTCACCGGCAAGTACCGGGGCGGCGACGCTCCCCGGTCGTCGCCGCGCGAGGGGCGCGCGGCGAGCTACGCGACCCCGCAGGCCCTCGGGGTCGTCGAGGTCGTGGCCGAGGTCGCGGAACGGCACGGGGTCGCGCCTGCCGCCGTCGCCGTCGCGTGGCTCGCGTCGAGGCCCGGCGTCGTGGGCGCACTGGCCAGCGCCCGCACCGTCGAGCAGCTGGACGACCTGCTGGGCTCGGCGTCGGTCGAGCTCGACGACCGCGACCTGGCGGCCCTCGACGCGGCGTCCGCACCCCAGGCCTCGTAGGCGCACCGCCCGGGCGGGCGGGACCGGCTCCGAGGAGGCGGGCGTCAGCGACCGAGGACGACGATCGTGCGGACGCTCGGGTCCCAACGCCGACCCGAGACGAGGCTGCCGGCCTGGGCCGGGGCCCGAGCGTCCTCGGGGGCCTCGCGCGCCTCCTCGTCCTCGAACGCCTCGACCGCGGCGAGGGCCCGGCCGACCGCCTCGGCGTCGAGCCGGCTCGCCAGCGTGACGTGCGGCACCCAGAGGCCGGGGGAGGAATGCGTCACATCGTCCTCGCCGCCCACGATCGCGTGCACCTCGGCCTGGAGGTCGAGCAGGGCGCGCGTCGCGACGATCGACCGCACGAGCACGTGCCCCCGGCCGTGCCCGAAGACGAGGGGTGCGCCGAGCACGACCGGCAGCGGGAGCAGGCGGTCGAGCAGCTCGGTCAGTGCCGGGTCGGCCGTGCCGTCGATGCCCCGCCGCGCCAGCAGGGTCACGTGCGGGGAGTTCGAGCTGCTCGCGTGGTCGGCTTGCGACGGCAGGCCGGCGTCGGAGAGCGCGGCCCACTGGGCGCGCACCCGGGCGTCGGCGGGCCCGTCGAGCAGGAGTTCGATGCTGTGCACCCGTCGATGATGGCCTCGTGGAGGAGGCGCGCGCACGGTGTCCTCAGAGGGGTCGCGGCTCTGCTACCCTTGTCTGGTGCCGATCGGCAGTCGCCCTCCTGGGCCGGCTGAGCGAGGTCACGCCCCGATAGCTCAGTGGTAGAGCACTTCCATGGTAAGGAAGGGGTCGTCAGTTCAAACCTGACTCGGGGCTCCGGCTGGTCACGGTCACACCGTGCAGACAGCTTGCGGCGGGGTAGCTCAGTTGGTTAGAGCACACGGCTCATAATCGTGGTGTCGCGGGTTCGAGTCCCGCCCTCGCTACCGCAAGGCCCTGGACGTGCACCCGCACGAGCGGGGCCTTTCTCCTTCCTCGAGCTGTGCTTCCTCGGGCTGTACCGCCTCAGGTCGTGCGTCGTCGGGCTGCGTTCCTGATCGTCGTGCGCCGCCGGTCGCCTACGCTCGGGGGATGTCCCCGAGCATCCACAGCATCGGCACGGCCGTTCCCTCGACGATCATCGGGCAGGACCACATCCGTGACGTGTTCCGCAGCCAGCCGGGACTCGGCCGCCTCGCACCGCGGCTGATCGGGGCCGTCTTCGACGGTGCCCAGATCGACACCCGCCACACGGTGATCGACGAGCTCGGCGCCGAGCAGCCCGACCAGCCTGGCCAGTCCGAGCAGCCCGACGCCGCCCCCGTCTTCTACGACCGTGCCGAGGGCCGCATCCTGCGCCCCGGCACCGGCGCCCGCAACGACGTCTACGTCGAACGGAGCCCCGACCTCTTCGTCCGGGCCGCCGAGGAGGCGCTGGCCGGCGCCCCGGGGATCACGGCGGCCGACGTCACCCACGTCGTCACCGTCTCGTGCACCGGCTTCTTCGCGCCGGGCCCCGACTACCTCCTGGTGCGCCGACTCGGGCTCGCGCCCTCGACCCGTCGGCTGCACATCGGGTTCATGGGCTGCTACGGCGCCTTCCCCGCCCTCCGGGCCGCCCGCGACACGTGCCTGGCCGAGCCGGGCGCCGTAGTGCTCGTGGTGTGCGCCGAGCTCTGCACCCTGCACCTGCGGAGCTCGGACGACCCCGACGCGATCATCGCCTCCTCGGTCTTCGCGGACGGCGCCGCGGCGGCCGTCGTGTCGTCCCGGCCGGCCGCCGTGGGGGCTCCGGTGCTCGACCTCGACGTGCTCGAGACCGTGCTCACGCCCGTCGGCGAGGACGACATGGCGTGGAGCATCGGCGACCAGGGCTTCGACATGGTGCTGAGCAGCTACGTGCCGCACATCGTCGAGGAGCACGTCGACTCCGCGCTCGCCCCGCTGCTCGAGGCCGGCGGCGTGGCCGTCGACGAGATCGACGGCTGGGCCGTGCACCCCGGCGGCCGCAGCATCCTCGACCGCGTCGAGTCGCAGGTCGGCCTCAGCGAGGCCCAGATGGCGCCGTCGCGTCGTGTGCTGCGCGACTACGGCAACATGTCCAGCGCGACGGTCTTGTTCATCCTCCGCGAGCACCTCGAGGGGCGTGGAGGCGAGGGCCAGGACGTCGAGGGCCGAGGAGGCGCAGGCGACGCACTGACGCCTCCCGAGGCCCGCAGGGTGTGCGCCATGGCCTTCGGGCCCGGCCTCACCGTCGAGAGCGCGTTGCTCACCCGCCGGGTCGGCGGCTGAGCGTGGTGCTCTCGGCGACGGGCGCGTCGACGGACCCGCGAGGACCCTTCATCGACGTCCGGCAGCGCGACACCGGGCTGCGGGAGCTGATGGACGACCCGGACTGCGACCTCGGCCAGCTCCGGCGCACCTACGCCGTCTTCCCGGTCGTGAACGGGCTGGTCGCGGGCTGGCGGCGTGCGTACCGGGAGCGGATCCGGCCGCTCCTGTCCGCCGACCGGACGTCGACCCTGCTCGACCTCGGATCGGGAGGCGGCGACCTCGCGCGCTCGCTCGCCCGGTGGGCCCGCCGCGACGGGCTGCGCCTGGCGGTGACGGCCGTCGATCCCGACCGGCGTGCGCACGACTTCGCGAGCGCCCGGCCGGCCGACGGCGTCGTCCACCGGTGCGCGTCGAGCGGAGACCTCGTCGAGGCGGGCGAGCGGTTCGACGTCGTCGTCTCGAACCACGTGCTGCACCACCTCGACGATTCGTCCCGGGCCGCCGTCCTGGCCGACAGCCGGGCGCTCGCCCGCCGGCTCGTGCTGCACAGCGACATCCGGCGGTCGCGCGCTGCCTACGCCGGGTACTGGGTGGGGACCCTGCCGCTCGCGCGCACCTCCTTCGTCCGGGTGGACGGGCTGCGCTCGATCCGCCGCAGCTGGACCGACGCGGAGCTGGCCCGTGAACTGCCTGCCGGCTGGGCGGCCGTCCGCCGACCGCCCTTCCGCGTCTGGGCCGTGCTCGACCTCGCCGCCGACGCCGCCGCGACCTCGGGCTCGGTCGAGACCGAGGGCGCAGGCGCAGGCGCGGGCGACGTCGAGCCCGGGCCGCGCTCGTGATCACGCACGACGTGGTCGTGGTCGGCGGGGGTCCGGTCGGCGTGCTGGCCGCGGCCCTGCTCGCCGCGCGCGGCCTCGACGTCGCGGTCTGGGAGCGCCGGGCCGAGGCGCCGAGCCTCTCGCGTGCCATCGGCGTCCACCCGCCGTCCCTCGACGTGCTCGACCGGGTGGGCGCAGCCGAGCCGCTCGTCGCCGACGCGGTGCCCGTGCGTCGCGGCGTCGCCCGCAGCGGCGGCCGCACCCTCGGCACGGTCAGCTTCGACCGGGCGCACCCTCGGTGGCCGTTCGTCGCCGCCCTGCCGCAGCACCGCACCGAGCAGCTGCTGCGCGACAGGCTGGAGTCGCTCGCGCCGGGCTCGCTCCGGCGCGGTCTCTCGCTCGACGGGCTCGAGCAGGAGCCGGACCGGGTGCTGCTCCGCGGCACGTCCGACGACGGACCGGTGGAGGCGGCCGCCCGTTTCGTCCTCGCGGCCGACGGTGCCCGCAGCCCGCTGCGCGACGCCCTCGGGATCGACGCGCCCCTGCGTCGCTACCCCGACCGCTACGTGATGTGCGATGTGGCCGACGACACCGGTCTCGGCGCCGATGCGGTCGTGCACCTCGAGCGACGTGGCGTCGTCGAGTCGTTCCCGTTGCCGGGCGGGGTGCGGCGCTTCGTCGTGCTGCTCGACCCGGATGCCCCCGGCGACGGGCTCGCGGCCGAGGGAGGCGCCGCGCCCGACGCCGAGCTGGTCGCGGGCCTCGTCGCCGAGCGCACCGGCCTCGACATCGACCCCGGCACGGCGACCATGACGAGCGCCTTCGGGGTGCAGCGCCGGCTGGCCCGGCGCACGGTCGCCGGGCGGGTCGTCCTGATCGGCGACGCCGCCCACGAGATCAGCCCGATCGGCGGCCAGGGGATGAACCTCGGCTGGCTCGACGCGGACGCCGTCGCCCCCGTCCTCGCGCGGGCGCTGCGCTCGGCAGGAGGGCGACGCCTCGACCCGACCGTGTTCCGGGCGTACGAGGAGGCGCGTCGCCGGTCGGTCGCCCGCTCGGCCCGGCAGGCGGAGATCAACATGGCCCTCGGCCGTCCCGTCGGGCCCGTGGTCGGCGCGACTCGGCAGGTCGGCCTGTCGGCGGCGCTGCACCTGCCGACCCGCCGGCTCCTCGCGTCGCTCTACTCGATGCGCTTCGTCTGACCTGGAGCTGCTCGCCGGGCCAGGCCCGGGGACCGGTCGGGCCCGTCAGGCGACGAGCGCCGTGCCCGCGAGGGCGAGCGACACGACGAGCACCAGCGCAGCGGCGATCACGAGCCGGAACAAGCCCCGCGTCGCCCCGCCTCGCCGCACCAGCCTCGCCCCGACCACGGACAGCACGAGGGCGGCGGCGGCCCCGACGACGCCCGCCCCGGTGCGGACGGGCGTCAGGGAGCCGTCGAGGAGGAGCCCCCCAGCCGTCACGACCGCCGCCGTCCCCAGGGCGGCGAACGCCACGAGCCCGGCGCGCAGGCGTCCGAGCCGGTGGGGCAGCCCGACGACGCCGGTCCGGGCGTCGTCGTCGAGGTCGGGCAGCACGTTGGTGAAGTGGATCGCGACGCCGAAGGCAGCGCCCACGGCCAGGGCCCAGGCCGCCGGTGCGGCCGGAGGCGCAGCAGCGAGGGTGACCACGGCGGGCAGGGCCCCGAAGCCGACGACGAAGGGAATTGCCGACCACGCCGTGCGCTTGAGCCCCAGGTTGTAGGCCCAGCCGGAGGCGAGGAAGATGAGGTGGGCGACGCCCGCGGCCCAGCCGAGGACGAACGTGAGGCCGATGGCGAGTACGGTCACGACGGTGACGGAGGCCACCGCGGTGCTCGTCGAGACGAGTCCGAGCGCCAGGGGCTTGTCGCGCCGACCGACCTGGCGGTCGCGCGCGGCGTCGACGAGGTCGTTCGAGAGACCGATCGAGAGCTGGCCGGCCAGCACGGCGGCACCGAGCAGCAGGGTGCGGCCGACACCGAGGCCGACCGCCGCCCCGAGGACGACCGAGAGCACGGTCACCGCGACGGTCGGACCGGGGTGCGTGGACCGCGCCAGGGCGACGACGGTCGAGCCGCTCGAGCCGGTCACGGTCGCGACCTGGCCCGACGAGAACTCGCCCGAGCACAGGTCCGAGGCGAAGCCCGGGAGCGGATGCGGGCTGCGGTGACGCGGGAGCATCCACGGAGGTGAGGTCGAGTGAGCACGCCCGGGTCGGGGGAGACCCGGACGTGCCCGTCAGCCGCTCGCAACCTTCGGTGGGACACGTGGATCAGGACCTGTCCCTGGCTGTCGATCGAGGGCTCGCGTCGAGTTACCATCCCAGACGTGGGGGAAGTGTACGACGCGAGCCCTCGCAGCGGTAGAGCCATGGAGCAGACTCGGCTACTGGCCGCGACCGGTCTTCTCCTGGAGGCGGTCGATGTGCTCGCTCGCCTTGGCCTTGCTGAGGTCGGCGGGCAGCTCTTCGCCTGCCTCGCGGGCGAGCGTGTCGAGGTAGCTCTTCTGCGGGCCGGTCATCGGCTCGTCGCCGGTGACCCAGTCCTCAGGGTCCTTGGAGGCGGTGGTGGAGGGGTCGGGACGTTCGCCGCCCAGGGTCTCTCCGGAGCCCGCGTCGGCGCCGGAGGCAGGTGCCCCGCCGCCCTCGGGTGCTGCGGGGTCGACGGGCGTGATGTCAGGGTCGATGTTCGAGTCGCTCATGGGGAGAACGTACGCCGCGCCCCCGACATCGGCCCCGGTTAGACTCGACGCCGTGCCTGTGAACCCCGATCTGCAAGGGCGGGTCCTCCCGCCGGCCCCCGCCTACCTCGTCGGCCGGGAGAAGGTGCGCGAGTTCGCCCGTGCCACCGGCTCGACCAGCGCCCTGTCGCTCGACCCCGAGGCCGCGCGCGCCGCCGGCCACGCCGACGTCGTCGCCCCGCCGACCTTCCCCGTCGTGGTGCAGGAGGCGACCCTCGCGCAGCTCCTCGCCGAGCCCGACGCGGGCATCGACTTCTCCCGGGTGGTGCACGGCGAGCAGCGCTTCCGCTACAGCCGCCCCGTGGTGGCGGGCGACGAGCTCACGGCCACGCTCACGGTGACCAGCGTCAAGTCCCTCGGCGGCAACTCCATGGTGACCGCCTCCTCCGACATGGTCGACCAGGCCGGGGCGCACGTCGTCACCGCGGTGTCCACCCTCGTGGTGCGGGGGGACGACGCGTGAGCGCCCTCGAGGTCGGCCAGGTCGTGGCCCACAAGACCTACCCGCTGACGCGGGACTCGCTAGTCCGCTACGCGGGCGCATCGGGCGACTTCAACCCGATCCACTACCGCGACGACGTCGCCGAGTCGGTCGGCCTGCCGGGCGTGCTCGCCCACGGCATGCTGACCATGGGCACCGCGGTGCAGCCCGTCGTCGAGTGGCTCGACGGGGCGGGCGACGACGCCGGCGTGATCGGCTGGGTCTCCGACTACCAGGTCCGCTTCACGCGCCCGGTGGTCGTGCACCCGGCCGACGGCGCCGAGCTGTCGGTCACCGCGAAGGTCGCCGCGGTCGACGACGAGGCCGGCACGGCACGGGTCGACCTCACGGTGACGGTCGACGAGAAGACCGTGCTCGGCAAGGCCCAGGTCGTGGTGACCCTGGCGTGACCTCCTTCTCCGAGCTGACCACGATGCGCGTCGGCGGCGAGCCCGCGCGGTTCGTCACGGCCGACGGCACGGACGAGCTGATCGACGCCGTCCGCGCGGTCTGGGCCGACGACGAGCCCTGGTTCGTCCTCGGCGGCGGCTCGAACACGGTCGCCTCCGACGAGCCGTTCGAGGGCACCGTCGTCCACGTGCGCACGCGCGGCGTCGAACGGCTGGACGACGTCGACGGCCGGGTCCGCCTGCGGGTCGCCGCGGGCGAGCCCTGGGACGAGCTCGTGGCCCGCACCGTCGACGAGGGCTGGTCCGGCCTCGAGGCGCTGAGCGGCATCCCGGGCTCGACGGGCGCGTCCCCGATCCAGAACATCGGCGCCTACGGGCAAGAAGTGTCGTCGACGGTCGTCTCGGTCGACTTCCTCGACGCCGACACGGGCGAGTTCGTCCGCGTGCCCGCGGCCAACCTCGGCCTCGGCTACCGCACGAGCGTCTTCAAGCAGGGGCGGGCGGGCGTCGTGACCGCGGTCGAGTTCGCGCTCCGCGACGGGGGAGGCGCGAGCGAGCAGGTCGCGTACCCGCAGCTCGCCGGGGCCCTCGGCGTCGACCTCGGGGCCCGGGTCTCGGTCGCCGACGTGCGGTCGAGCGTGCTGGCCCTCCGCGCCTCCAAGGGCATGGTGCTCGACGCCGACGACCGCGACACGTGGTCGAGCGGCTCGTTCTTCACCAACCCCGTGGTGTCCCGTCAGGCGGCCTCGGAGCTGCCCTCGGACGCCCCGCGATGGCCGATCGACCCCGAGCCCGAAGACCAGGTCGTGCCGCTCGGCGAGGCTCCGGCACCGCCGCCTCCGCCGACCAGCGGAGCCGTCAAGCTCAGCGCCGCCTGGCTGATCGAGCACGCGGGCGTCGCGCGCGGCTTCCGCCTGACGGGCTCGGGGGCCGCGATCTCGACGAAGCACACGCTGGCCCTCACCAACCGGGGCAGCGCCTCCGCCGACGACGTGGTCGAGCTCGCCCGCTTCGTGCAGCAGCGGGTCCTGGCCGAGTTCGGCGTCCTGCTCCGCCCCGAGCCGGTGCTGCTCGGCCTCGACCTCTGACCTGACGTCAGCCCCGCTGGGAGGGCAGCCAGCCGCGCTCCATCGCGAGAGTGACCGCGCGGGTGCGGTCGCCCACGCCGAGCTTCTCGAAGACGTGCTGCAGATGGGTCTTGACGGTGGCCTCGCCGACGAAGAGGCGCAGGCCGACCTCGCGGTTCGAGCAGCCCTCGGCGACCAGCACGAGCACCTGGGTCTCGCGTGGGCTCAGCGGCGTCGGTCGCGAACTCACGGAGCCGCCCGCGACGGCAGCACCAGCAACTCCGCCCGCTCCCTCCGACCCGGCGGCGTCCGCTTGCGCCGCCGTCCGACGAGCACGCCCGACCAGCAGCGCGGCCATCGACGGCGCGAGCGCGACCTGCCCGGCGACGACCGAGCGGAGCCCCGCGAGCAGCTCCTCCTCGGGCGCCGCCTTGAGCAGGTACCCGCTGGCCCCCGCTTCGACGGCGCCGAGGATGGCGTCGTCCGACTCGTAGGTGGTCAGCACGACGACGCGGGCGGTCGGCACGTCGCGGAGCACCGCCTCCGTCGCGGCGACGCCGTCGAGCCGCGGCATGCGCAGGTCCATCAGCACGAGGTCCGGCCGCAGCTCGGCGGCGAGCTCGACCGCCTCGACGCCGTCGCAGGCCTGCCCGACGACCTCGAAGTCGGGCGTGGCCGTGAGCATCGCGGTGAGCCCCTGCCGCATGATCGGGTGGTCGTCGACGACCAGGGTGCGGACGCTCACGACGGCTCCCCGCCGGGCAGGTGCGCGGTCACGGTCGTCCCGGCCGCACCGCTGACGACCTCGAGCCGCCCGCCGGCCAGCCGCAGCCGCTCGTCGAGGCCGTCGAGCCCGAAGCCGTGGCGGGCGGCGGCAGGGTCGAACCCGCTGCCCTCGTCCCGCACCGAGAGGACGACACCTGCGACGGCGCCCGAGCCCCGGGAGACGCCCGCGTCCCCGGCGAGGTCGGCCCCGCGGACGAGCGCGACGTGCGCCGAGCGCGACCCGCTGTGCTTGCGGACGTTGGCCAGCGCCTCCTGCGCCGCCCGGATCACGACGACCTGGTGGTCGCGCGGCAGGGCGAGCCCGGGCTCGACGTCGACCGTCACGGCGACGCCGCTCTCGCGCGAGAACCGCCCGGCGAGACGGCGCAGGGCGTCCGCGAGGTCACCGCTGTCCAGTCCCGAGGAGGCGGTGGCCGCGACGAGCGTGCGGGCGTCGGTCAGCGCGTCCCGGGCCGACGACTCGATCAGGTCGAGCTGGGCGAGGCCGGCGGCCGCGTCGCCGGCGGCGACCGACGACCGGGCCTGCTGGCTGAGCATGACGAGCCCGGTGAGGCTCTGCGCGACCGTGTCGTGGATCTCGCGGGCGAGGCGCTCGCGCTCGGCCACGGTGCCGGCCTCGCGGTGCCGGGTGGCCAGCTCGTCCTGGGCGGCGCGCAGCTCGTCGAGCAACCGGCCCCGCTCGGCGCCGGTGTGCGCGATCGACGTGATCCACAGGCCGAGGGCGATGCTGAACAGCAGCGAGAGCCCCTCGCTCGTGGCGGCGGTCGCGAGCGTGTCGGGCGACCAGCCGAGGCTCACGACGAAGCCGGCCGAGATCGAGAGGCAGAGCAGCACGTTGGCGACGATCGCCGAGCGGGGCGTCGGGAGCACCGTCCAGAGCAGCGGCATCAGGAACGCCTGCAGCACGGCCAGCGGCGGTGCACCGGCGACGGCCAGCCCGCCGACGACCACGACCGCCGCGACGACCACGACCTCCGCCCGGCCCACCTGGTCGTCGTCCCTCTGCACCACCGGCCGGGCGAGCAGCAGCCAGGTGAGGACGAACAGCCCGGTCGCGGCGAGGGCGAGCGGGCGGCTGCCGACGGCGCTGCCGACCGCGCTGCCGCCGTCGCCGCCGCTCTCGGAGGCGAGCGCGAGCACGATGAGCACCACGGCGGTCACCCCGGCCCCGACGTCCCACCAGCGCATCGCGACGCGGCTCGTGCCCGGGCGTGCGTCCGCGCCGCGGCTGGCGGTGCGGGCGCCTTCGGCTGCCGTGGTCATGTCCGTCACCGTACCGTCCCGCGCGCCCGCGGTCAGGCGTCCCTCCGGCCCCAGCGGAACGTCAGCCTGGCCGCGATCGCGCCGGCCACGAGCCAGACGGCCAGCCAGAGGGCGATGCCCGGCAGGTCCCAGGTGCCGCCGACCTCGGCGACCGCCGACGACTCGGGCAGGAACACGCTCCGCATGCCCTGGGCGAGCCACTTCAGCGGGAACGCCGAGGCGACCTGCTGCAGCCACGTCGGCAGCTGGGCGAACGGCAGGTAGACGCCCGACACGAACTGCAGCACGAGCGTGATCGGCACGATGACGGCGGACGCGCTGCGTCCGGTGCGGGGGACCCGCGACAGGGCGATCCCGATCAGCGCCGACCCGGCGAGGCCGAGCAGCCACACCCACGCGAACGTCGCCCACGACGACGCCTCGGTCGGCAGCGGCACCCGGAACAGCACCCGGGCGACGACGAGGAGGAGCGCCACCTGCAGCAGGTTCGTCACGACCACCTGCCCCAGCTTCCCGACGAACCACGAGGCGACGGGCAGGGGCGTGCCCGCGAGCCGCTTCAGGGTGCCGTCCGACCGCTCGACGGCGATGTCGATCCCGAGGGCCTGGACCCCCGAGAGCAGGACGCCCGCGGCGATCATCCCCGGCAGGTAGTAGGCGGCGGCGTCGACGGCCGACCCGTCCGGCCGCACCCCGTACGAGCCGGACGCGCTGAAGGCCGTCGAGAAGATCGCGAGCATCACGACGGGGAAGAGGAACGTGAAGAACACCGTGTCGCCGGCGCTGAAGTAGGTCCGCACCTCGTGGCGCACCTGCACGCCGGCGAGAGCGAGCACGCGGCGGAGGCCGGACGTCGAGGAGGCGCCGGTCCCGTCCGAGGGACCACGGGACGAGCGCGTCGTGGTCACGGTCCGCGGAGCCCCGGTCACGACGCCGCCGCCTCGGCGACGAGCTCGAGGTAGACGTCCTCGAGCGACGGGCGCACGACCTCGAGGTCGCGCAGCTCTGCTCCCGCGCCGTGCAGGCGCGCGACGAGTCCGCCCGGGTCGGCCGTCCTCTCCTCGTGTCGCCCTCGCGCGTCCGACCACCGCACCAGCGGGGTCCGGGCCGTGGCGCTGCCGATCTCGTCGGGGCGTCCCTCGGCGACGACGCGCCCCTCCGTGATGACCGCGACCCGGTCGCTCAGCTGGGCGGCCTCGTCGAGGTAGTGGGTGGTGAGCAGGATGCTCGTGCCGTCGTCCGAGAGCGAGCGGATCAGCTCCCAGAACCGACGCCGCGCCTCCGGGTCGAAGCCCGTCGTCGGCTCGTCGAGGAACAGCAGCTCGGGGTCGCCGACGATGCCGAGGGCGACGTCGACCCGCCGCCGCTGGCCGCCCGAGAGCGCCCGCACGCGGGTGCCCGCCTGCGCCTCGAGCCCGACCGCGGCCACGACCTCGTCCACGTCGCGCGACCGCGGGTAGAGGGCGGCCATGTGGGCGACCTGCTCCCGCACGGTCGAGGTGCCCTGCTCGGCCGACGTCTGCAGGACGATGCCGATGCGCGCCTTCCAGTCGAGCCCGCCGTCGCGGGGGTCGGTGCCGAGCACGAGGGCCTCGCCGCCGGTGCGGTCGCGATGCCCCTCGAGGATCTCGATCGTCGTCGACTTGCCGGCGCCGTTCGGGCCGAGCAGGCCGAGCGTCTCGCCGGCCCGGAGGTCGAACGAGACGCCGTGCAGGGCGGTGGCGCGCCCGTAGGTCTTGGTGAGGTCGCGCACTCGCACGACGGGCTCTGAGGTCATGCTCCGAGCCTCGGGCAGGAGGCGCGGGCACGGCACCCCGGACCGGGCTACCCGCATCCCCCGACCGGTGGATGCGGCCGGTGGACCGCCTCGGCGGACGGCGCTGGAGGCCGCGACGGCGAGCCGGTCCGGCCGACCCGGCCCGCGCCTCCTACGAGAAGAGGCGCTGGAGGCGCTGCACGCCCTCGAGCAGCTGGTCGTCGCCGAGGGCGTACGACAGGCGCAGGTAGCCGCTCGGCCCGAAGGCCTCGCCGGGCACCGTCGCGACGTCGGCCTGGTCGAGGACCAGGTCGGCGAGCTCGAGGGAGGTGGTGGGCGTGACCCCGCCCCACTCGCGACCCAGCAGGCCGCTGACGTCGGGGTAGACGTAGAACGCGCCCTCGGGGGTCGGGGCGACGACGCCGTCGATGGCGTTCAGCTCGTCGACGATGCGGCGACGGCGGACGTCGAAGGCCCGGCGCATCGACTCGACCTCGTCCTGCGGGCCGGTGAGGGCGGCGAGGGCGGCGCGCTGCGAGACGTTCGACACGTTCGACGTGAGGTGCGACTGCAGGTTGGAGGCGCCGGCGATGACGTCGGCCGGGCCCACCATCCAGCCCACGCGCCAGCCGGTCATCGCGTAGGTCTTGGCGACGCCGTTGACGAGGATCGTCTGCTCGGCGAGCTCGGGCACGGCCTCGGTGATCGAGACGGCGCGCACGCCGTCGTAGACGAGGCTCTGGTAGATCTCGTCGCTGATCACCCAGGTGCCGGTCTCGAGCGCCCAGCGGCCGATGGCCTCGACCTCGGCGGGGGAGTAGACGGCGCCGGTCGGGTTGGAGGGCGAGCAGAACAGCAGGACCTTGGTGCGGGGGGTGCGAGCGGCCTCGAGCTGCTCCACGGTGACCTTGTAGCCCTGGTCGGCGCCGGCGAAGACCTCGACCGAGACGCCGCCCGCGAGGGAGATCGCCTCGGGGTACGTCGTCCAGTACGGCGCGGGCAGGAGGACCTCGTCGCCCTCGTCGAGCAGCGCCTGGAACGCCTGGTAGACCGCCTGCTTGCCGCCGTTGGTCACGACGACCTGCGTCGGCCGCACCGTGGTGCCGCTGTCGCGCAGGGTCTTCTCGGCGATCGCCTCGCGCAGCTCGGGCAGGCCCGCGCCGGCGGAGTAGCGGTGGTTGCGCGGGTCGCGGGCCGCCGCGACCGCCGCCTCGACGATGTGGTCGGGCGTGGGGAAGTCGGGCTCGCCCGGGCCGTAGCTGATGATCGGTCGGCCCTCGGCCAGGAGCGACTTGGCCTTGGCGTCCACCTTGAGGGTGGCCGACTCGGCGATGGAGGCGATGCGGGACGAGAGGCGGCGTGTCGGCTGGGTCACGACGGCCAGCCTATCCGGCGGCCTGCGGCCCCGACAGGGCTGCACGGCCCGGCCCGGCGCGCCCCGGCTTTGCAACACCGCAGGCCCTCGCCTACACTTGACGAGGCGGTCGGACACCGCGGAGTCGGCGCGCGCCTCAGGGCGAGCACGAGTCGCAGTCCGGCCCGGGGGCTCCGGCCCCATAGGGCGGTGGCTCAATTGGTAGAGCAGCGGTCTCCAAAACCGCAGGTTGCAGGTTCGAGTCCTGTCCGCCCTGCAGCCCGGCCGGGTCGCCCCGACTGGTCCACCAGAGACCAGCGAGGCGGCCCGGATCACGGACCAGGCCCTCGGGTCGACCCTCGGAAGGTAGTACGACAGTGGCGAGAAAAGACCTCGACGTCCCCAGTGAGGACGTCGTCGACAAGGCGAAGTCGGACAGCGCAGCGCGTCGCAGCCCGTTCGCCCGCATCGCCCTGTTCATCCGCCAGGTGATCGCCGAGCTCAAGAAGGTCGTCACCCCGACCCGCAAAGAGCTGCTGAGCTACACCGGCGTCGTGCTGGTCTTCGTCGTCATCATGATGGCGCTGGTCACCGGCCTCGACTCCCTCTTCGGCCTCGTCGTCGGCTACGTCTTCGGCAACGGCCCCACCGGCAGCTGACGCTGCCCGCCGGCTGACGGACCACCCGGTCCGCGCCGTGCCCCTCGACCCCGTGGGATCGGCGAGGGCGACCCGGTCCGCCGGCTCCCTCTCCACACGGCCCCACTCTTCAAACGGAAGTTGAAATCCAGTGCCTGACAACGAGCGCGACGACATCGATCTCGCCCCCGCCGCCGAGCAGTCCTCCGAGGTCGCCGAGACGCAGGAGGGCGACGTCACCGACATCGACTCCGACGGCGACCAGGGCTCGGCCGAGGAGTCCGCGATCACCGTCGTCGACGAGGGCGACGAGGGCACGACCGACACCGACGACCTCGACGGCCTGCTCGACACGCTCGCCGAGGCCAGCGACCCCGAGGCCGACGCCGTCGTCGACGACGCGCTCGACATCGACGACGCCGCCGAGGCCGAGGCCGCCGTCGAGGCGACCGACGACGAGGCCGACTCCGAGGCCGAAGAACTGGCGAACGAGGGCGACGCCGTCGGCGCGAACGCCGTCATCGCCGAGGCCGAGCAGTCCGTGCAGGACGCCGACGCGCAGGTCGCCCAGGACGACGTCGACCTCGACGTCGTCAGCGAGCAGGCCGACGAGGTCGCGACCGAGGACGAGGCCGAGGTCGACCCCTACGAGGCGTTCCGCTACGACCTCCGCGGCAAGCCCGGCAAGTGGTACGTCATCCACAGCTACGCCGGCTTCGAGCGCCGCGTCAAGCAGAACATCGAGAACCGCATGGTCTCCCTGACCATGGAGGACTACATCTACCAGGTCGAGGTCCCCATGGAGGACGTCGTCGAGATCAAGAACGGGCAGCGCAAGCTGGTCACCCGCGTGCGGATCCCCGGCTACGTGCTCGTCCGCATGGACCTCAACGAAGACTCCTGGTCGGTCGTCCGCCACACCCCCGGCGTCACCGGCTTCGTGGGCAACGCCCACAACCCGACGCCCCTCCGCTTCGAGGAGGCCTTCCAGATGCTGAAGAGCCTCGTCCAGGTGCAGGAGGCGGCACCCGCCGCCAAGGGCTCGGCCAAGGGCGGCAAGCAGGCCCAGCGGGTCATCCCCGCCGAGGTCGACTTCGAGATCGGCGAGACGATCACCATCAAGGAGGGCTCGTTCGCCGGTCTTCCCGGTACGATCAACGAGATCAAGCCCGAGAGCGGCAAGCTCACGGTGCTGGTCTCCCTGTTCGAGCGCGAGACTCCCGTCGAGCTCAGCTTCGACCAGGTCACCAAGCTCTAGTCCCCAGGACTTCAGCCCCACAGCTCCCCTAGATCACCGGAGTCCGCACCGCGGACCACCGGGAGAGCGGACCGCGACCGCGGCCAGCTCGAACCCCACGAGAAGGAAAAGAACATGGCACCGAAAAAGAAGGTCACGGGTCTGATCAAGCTTCAGATCAACGCCGGCGCCGCGAACCCGGCCCCGCCCATCGGCCCGGCCCTGGGTCAGCACGGCGTGAACATCATGGAGTTCTGCAAGGCGTACAACGCCGCGACCGAGTCGCAGCGCGGCAACGTCGTCCCCGTCGAGATCACCGTCTACGAGGACCGCTCGTTCACGTTCGTGCTCAAGACCCCGCCCGCCGCGGAGCTCATCAAGAAGGCCGCCGGCGTCGCCAAGGGCTCGTCGACCCCGCACACCGACAAGGTCGGCAAGCTCACCATGGACCAGGTCCGTGAGATCGCCACCACCAAGCAGGCCGACCTGAACGCCAACGACATCGACGCCGCGGCGAAGATCATCGCCGGCACCGCCCGTTCCATGGGCATCACGGTCGACGCCTAGCCACACCCCCTCGTGCAGGCGACCCGCCTGCACGCACCAGACACCAGTGGGAGAGCCGGCCAGGCTCGCTACCACGTCCCCAGTACGAAGAGGTCCAACATGGCTCAGAAGTCCAAGGCGTACCGCGCCGCCGCCGAGAAGATCGAGGCCGGCAAGTTCTACAGCACCAGCGAGGCCGTCGCCGTCGCTCGTGAGACCGGCTCCAAGAAGTTCGACTCCACCGTCGAGGTCGCGCTGAAGCTCGGCGTCGACCCCCGCAAGGCGGACCAGATGGTGCGCGGCACCGTCATCCTCCCGCACGGCACGGGCAAGACCGCCCGCGTCATCGTCTTCGCCACGGGCGCTGCGGCCGAGGCCGCCATCGCCGCCGGTGCGGACGAGGTCGGCGGCGACGAGCTCATCGAGAAGGTCGCGGGCGGCTACACGTCGTTCGACTCCGCCGTCTCGACGCCCGAGCTCATGGGCAAGGTCGGCCGCCTCGGAAAGGTCCTCGGACCCCGCGGCCTCATGCCCAACCCGAAGACGGGCACCGTGACCCCCAACGTCGCGCAGGCCGTCAACGACATCAAGGGCGGAAAGATCGAGTTCCGTGTCGACAAGCACGCCAACGTGCACTTCGTCATCGGCAAGGCCGGCTTCTCGGAAGAGCAGCTGAACACCAACCTCGACGCCGCCCTCGACGAGGTCGTCCGTCTGAAGCCGTCCTCCTCCAAGGGCCGCTACATCACCAAGGGCACGCTGTCGACGACCTTCGGTCCCGGCATCCCCCTCGACATCAACGTCTTCTAGGCCGCAGCTGCTCCGGCAGCGCACCTCGATCACCTGATCGTCACGACAGGCCGTCCCGCTCTCGAGCGGGGCGGCCTTCGTCGTCCCCGGCGCCGGCACCCGTCCTTCCCGCGCGCACCCGTGAGCGTGCGCGAGGGTGTGCGCGGGTTCGGCGGGTGCGGCACCATGGAGGCGTGACCGTCACCGCCCGCCCCGCCACCGCCTCCGACGCCCCGGCCCTCGCCTCCGTGGCGGCCCTCACGTTCCCCCTGGCCTGTCCGCCCGGCACCGCCCTGGCGGATATGGCCCGATTCGTCACGACGGTGCTGAGCGAGGCGCGGTTCGACGAGTACCTCGCCGACCCGACGCGACATGTGCTCGCCCTCGAGGACGACGCGGCCACCCCGGGCACCCCGCTGCTCGGCTATGCGATGCTCGTCACGGGCGATCCTGCCGACGCTGACGTGGCCGCCGTGGTCGAGGCGCGACCGGCCGTCGAGCTGAGCAAGGTGTACGTGGCGTCCGGCGCCCACGGGCAGGGTGCTGCGCGGGTGCTCATGGAGGCCGCGCTGGCGACGGCCACGGCGACCGGCGCCTCCTCGATCTGGCTGGGCGTCAACCAGCAGAACGCCCGCGCCCAGGCCTTCTACGCCAAGCACGGCTTCGAGCGGGCCGGCACCAAGCAGTTCACCGTGGGCACGGAGACGCACGACGACTTCGTCCTCGTGCGCGCGCTCTAGGCCCGGCTCGAGGCCCTCCTCGGCCGCGTCACTCGTCGGCCACCCTCAGCACGAGCTTGCCGCGCGTGTGGCTCTGCTCGAGGCGGCTGTGCGCGTCGGCGGCGTCGGCGAGGTCGTAGATGTCGTCGACGTGCACGCGGAGATCGCCCGAGTCGATCAGGCGCGAGAGGACCGCGAGGGTCGACGCGTCGGGGCAGACGGCGAACCCCGTCGAGCGGATGCCCCTCGCCTCGGCCTTCTCGGCGAAGGCGCGCCACGAGCGGAGCGGGGCGTGGACCGCGAGGCCGCCCGGCCGCAGCACCGCCAGCGACTGCTCGGCGACGTCGTCGTCGTCGACCAGCCCGATGACGACGTCGACGTCGCGCACGCTGCGGGCCAGTTCCGCCGAGCCGTAGTCGACGACCTCGTCCGCGCCCAGGTCGCGCAGCCAGCCGCTGTTGCGCTGCGACCCGGTGGCGACGACGTGCGCGCCGAAGTACGACGCGAGCTGGACGGCGAAGTGCCCGACGCCTCCTGCGCCGGCCTGGACGAGCACGCGCTGGCCCTCGTGCGCCTTGGCGACCTCGACGACCATGCCCCAGGCGGTGAGGGCGGCGAGCGGGACGCCGGCGGCCTCGACGTGCGAGAGCGTCGCGGGCTTGCGAGCAAGGGAGGTGGCAGGCACGCTGATGTACTCGGCGTACGTCCCGCTCGTGTGCGGGAACGCAGCCATGCCGAAGACCTCGTCGCCGGGGCGGAGCGGGTGGGCGGCGTAGGGAGCCTCGACGACGACGCCGCTGAAGTCGTGGCCGAGCACAGCAGGCCAGGTGCGGACGGCGCTGCTGTCGGCGCGGCCGGCACGAGCCTCGGCGTCGACGCGGTTGACGCCCGCGGCGTGCACCTTGACCAGGACGTCCGAGCCGACGCGGCAGGGCCACGGCACGTCGGCTGCGATGAGCTCCTCGGGCCCGCCGGTCTTCTCGATCACCATGGCACGCATCGTCGTGTGCGTCATCGGGCTCCCCTGTCCGTCCGCGGCGCCCGACAGGGGCGTCCGTCTCCCCAGTGTCGACAGCAGATGAGTCGGTCGTGTTTCGCGGGTGTCACCGTCTGGCGAAACCTCGCTACGGTGACGGGATGAGACCGTCGACCACCACCGTGCCCGCCCTCGTGCCCGCCGCGCTCCGCCTGCTCGCGGCCCTGGCCGTGGTCGCGGCGGTCGTCGGCCAGTGGGTGCGCAGCGTCGAGAGCCCCGTGTACCAGTTCGCCAACTTCTTCGGCTACTTCACGATCCAGTCGAACCTGATCGCGGCCGTCGCGTTCGTCGTCGGGGCAGTGTTCCTGCTGCGGCGCGAGGCAGCGCCTGAGTGGAGCGTCGTTCTCCGCGGTGCCGCCGCGACCTACATGGTCACGACCGGCATCGTCTACAACGTGCTGCTGACGAACGTCGCCCTCGACAACTCGTTCAACGTGCAGTGGTCGAACGACGTCCTGCACAAGTGGATCCCGCTGTTCGCGCTGCTGGATTGGGTGCTGGTGGGCGACCGGGGGCGCATCGCATGGCGGCGGCTCCCGGTGTTCCTGGTCTACCCGCTGGTCTGGCTCGTCGTGGTGCTGCTGCGCGGGCAGTCGTTCGTGCCGTACCCGTTCCTCGACGTGGAGCGCCTCGGCGCGGGCGGGGTCGCGGTCTGGTGCCTGGTCATCGCCGTGGTCATCGCCGGGCTGAGCGCGGTCGTGATCGGGCTGAGCCGGGTGCGGGTCCTCGGGGTCGACCACCGGAACGCCGGCCACGGCAGCTCTGACCGCGGTGGGGAAGACCACGGTGGGGCAGGGCGCGGCAGGTCGGGCCGCGGCGAGGCTCAGCGCAGCGGGTCGTAGGGCGGCGGCTCGTAGGCCCGGACGCCGGGGGCGAACGGGTCGACGGGAGCCTGGCGGGCCAGCGTGTCGAGCACGGTGTCGGCGAGGCCCACGAGGCGGTGGATCTCGTCGTCGTCGCGGTCGACCCACCGGCACTGCGGCACGGAGTCGACGGGGACGAAGTCGAGGTGCTGCTCCCACACGACGAGGGTGCGCTCGGCCCCGAGCACGTACTGCTGCCAGAACACCTGCCGCAGGTACGAACGCGGGATGCTCGTCCAGGCCTTCTTCGTGGTCTTGATCTCGCAGAGCTCGACGGTCCCGTCGTCACGCACGGCCACGCCGTCGGGCGTGGCGAGGTGGCGCTGCTGCTCGTGGGCGTGGAACAGCTTCGAGCTCGGCGCGATGCGGTGCTCGGACAGCACCCAGCGGGCGATCTCGGGCTCGCGGGCGCGCCCGTGGTCGGTGTAGGCGTTGCCGCCGAAGCCGTTGCCGTACAGCTTGTCGAGCACGACGGCCTGCACGGCCCGCGGGCTCGAGAGGCGCGCCACGTCGGTGGCCGTGATGCCCCGGCTGCGGGCCCGCAGCCACGCGATGCGGTCGGTCGAGTCGGCGAGCACGCGGAGCTCGTGCGCCGGACGGCGCGGAGCCGGGGGAGGCGCGGCGAGGGTCTCGTCGTCGTCCCAGAGCGAGAGCATGGGCTGGACGACGGACATGCCTCCATTGTCGCTCGTGACCGGGGCAGGTCGCGACAGGGCGCCTCCTCGTGTCGGCCGCACGGAGGCGAGACGGAGGCGAGGCGGAGGCGAGACGAAGCCGCGGTCGGCGCCGGTCGGGCGTCAGACGGCGGCGGCGAGCTCGTCGATGGCCGCGGGGGAGAGGGCGTGGTGGATCGCGAGCATGCTCGCGCCGATCACGGCCGCCTTCTCGCCCGACCGCGACTGGACGATGCTGAGGTGCTCGGTGGCCAGCGGCATCGAGCGGGAGTAGACGACCTCCCGCACCCCGGCGATGAGGTGCTCGCCGGCCTGGGCCATCGAGCCGCCGATCGCGATCGTCGACGGGTTGATCATGTTGACGCAGGCCGTGAGCACCTCGCCGATGTCGCGTCCCGCCTGGCGGACGGCCTGGATGGCATCGATGTCGCCGGCGCGCACCAGGTCGATCACCTCGGCGCCGCCGGCGACGTCGTGGCCCTCTCGCCGCAGGGCGGCGGCGATCGCCGGGCCGGAGGCGACGGCCTCGAGGCAGCCGACGTTGCCGCAGTGGCAGGCGATGCCGGCGCCGCGCGGCACCTGCACGTGGCCGATGTCGCCCGCGATGCCCTGGGCGCCGCGCTGCAGCCGACCGCCCGAGATGATGCCCGAGCCGATGCCGGTGGCCACCTTGACGAACAGGAAGTGGTCGACGCCCGGCCAGGCGAAGCTGCGCTCGCCGAGGGCCATGATGTTGACGTCGTTGTCGACGAGGACCGGCACGTCGAGGTGCCCGCGCACCCAGCCGGGCACGTCGAAGCCGTCCCAGCCGGGCATGATCGGCGGGTTCACGGGCCGACCGGTGCTGAACTGCACGGGGCCGGGGAGCCCGATGCCGACCCCGATCAGGTCGCGGCGGGTGCGCCCCAGCTCGGCGAGCAGGGCGTCGGCCTCGGCGACCATCGTCGTGAGCACGCGCTCGGGCCCGTCGGCGATGTCGAGCAGCGAGCGTCGCCCGATGAGCGTCTCGCCGACGAGGTCGGTGAGCACGAGGTTGAGGTGGCCGGCGCCGAAGTCGGCCCCGAGCACGACCCGGGCCGACGGCACGAGGGCGACGCGGGAGGGCGGGCGACCGCCGGTCGAGACGGCGTCGGCGAAGGGGCCGACGAGCCCGAGCTCGACGAGGGCGTCGAGCCGCAGCCCGACGGTCGACCGGGCGAGGCCGGTCATCGCGGCCAGCTCGGCGCGGGTGCGCGGGCGGCCGTCGCGCAGCAGCTGGAAGAGCTCGCTGGCGCCGGTGCTGCCGAGCGCGGACGACCGCGTCGTGTCGGACATGGTGAGCAGTAAAGCACAGGGCGAGGCGACTGCCGAGACAAGGCTGCCGATCGGTGACGACTTTTGCTTGCGCTCCGACAGAAGTGGTCCTATGGTCGGTCTCGATCAGCGGTGATCGACTCCCCACGAGGGGCAGCGACGCCGTACTCGCCCCACTCGAAGAGGAGTCCCCCTGGTGACATCACCGATCTCGGTCCAGCTCTACACGGTCAGGGACGCCATCGCGGCCGACCTGCCCGGCACCCTCCAGCGCCTCGCCGACATCGGCTACACGCAGGTCGAGCCGTGGGGCTTCGTCGAGCGCGTCGAGGAGTACGCCGAGGCGCTGCCCGCCGCCGGCCTCACCGCGCCGAGCGCCCACGCCAAGCTCGTCGGCCAGGACCTCGAGCCGATCTTCGCCGCGGCCGTCCGGCTCGGCGTCGGCACCGTCATCGATCCGCACATCGACGAGACGCGCTGGGTCACCCGCGAGGACGTCGAGGCGATCGCCGCCGAGTTCGTCGCGATCTCCGACGCCGCAGCGGCCCACGGCCTCTCGGTCGGCTACCACAACCACGAGTTCGAGCTCGAGTCCGTCATCGACGGAACCCCCGCCCTCGAGATCTTCGCCGCGGCCCTGCCGGCCGGCGTCGTCCTCGAGGTCGACACCTACTGGGTCGAGGTCGGCGGCGTCGACGCGGCCGAGCTGATCGCGCGTCTCGGCGACCAGGTGCAGTTCCTGCACGTCAAGGACGGCCCGAAGAGCAAGGACGACTCCGAGCAGGTCGCCGTCGGGAAGGGCGTCATGCCCGTCCGCGACATCCTGCGGGCCGCCCCGCAGGCCCTCGCCGTCGTCGAGCTCGACGACACCCGCGGCGACGTGTTCACCGCCCTGACCGACAGCTACGAGTTCCTGCAGGGAGTCCGCGCATGACCGACACCGCCACGACCGCCGACACCGTCGCCGCCCGCGACGCCCGCACCGGCCCCGTCGGGGTCGGCGTGATCGGCGCCGGCGTGATCAGCGACCAGTACCTCGGCAACCTGACGAAGTTCCCCGACCTCGAGGTGCTCTTCGTCGCCGACATCGACGAGCCCCGCGCCGCGGCCCAGGCCGAGAAGTGGGGCGTGCCCGGCAGCGGCTCGGTCGACGAGCTGCTCGCCCACGACGGCGTCGAGATCGTCGTCAACCTCACGATCCCCGCCGCCCACGTCGAGGTCGCGCTCAAGGCCGTCGCGGCCGGCAAGCACGTCTGGGGCGAGAAGCCCTACGCCCTCGACCGCGAGAGCGGCGCCCGTCTGCTGCAGGCCGCGAAGGAGGCGGGGGTGCGGGTCGCCGTCGCTCCCGACACGTTCCTCGGGTCGGGCATCCAGACCGGGCTCCGCGTCGTCCGCCGCGGCGACATCGGCACGCCCCTCACCGGGCTGACGCTGTTCCAGGTGCCCGGCCCCGAGTCGTGGCACCCGAGCCCCGAGTTCCTGTTCGCCTACGGTGCCGGCCCCATGTTCGACGTCGGCCCGTACTACCTCACGACCCTCGTGCAGGTCTTCGGCCCGGTCGCGAAGGTGACCGCCACCTCCTCGAAGGCCCGCGAGACGCGCGTCATCGGCTCCGGCCCCAAGGCGGGCACCGAGTTCCCCGTCGAGGTGCCCACGCACATCAGCGCCCTGCTGCAGTTCGAGAACGGCGCGAGCGCGCAGGCCGTCTTCAGCTTCGACTCGAAGCTGGCCCGTGCCGGGTTCGTCGAGATCGCGGGCACCGAGGGCACGGCCGTGTTCCCCGACCCGAACGAGTTCGAGGGCGACACCGTCGTGCACACCGGCGGCGAGGAGCCGACCGTCGTGCCCGCCTCCGGCTCGACGTTCACCCGCGGCACCGGCGTGGCCGAGCTCGCCCAGGCGATCCGCGAGGGCCGTCGCGAGCGCGTCCCCGGCGAGCTGGCGTTCCACGTGCTCGACGTCATGGTCTCGCTGGCCGAGTCGGCCGAGCGCGGCGAGGGCGTCGTCGTCGAGTCGTCGCTCGAGCCCACGCCCGAGCTGCCCGAGGACTGGGACCCGTCGGTCCCGACCCTGGGCTGATCCGTCGGCGGGCCGGCCTCGACGACGAGGCCGGCCCGCCACCGGGACACCGTCCCCCTCCACTTTCCCTCCCACAGCACCACAGCACCACCGCAGCACTGCACCGAAGCAGCTCAGCACCATCGCACCACCGCCACACAGCACTTCCCCCGCTCGATGAAGAGACCTCTCGAAGATGAGAAACCAGGAGAAGACATGAACACGAAGAAGTTCCGCTGGGTCGCCGCCCTCGCCGTCGGCGTCGTCGCGGCAGGGTCGATGACCGCCTGCTCCGCCTCCGGCGGCAGCGGCGACAGCGACACGATCACCTACTGGGCCAGCAACCAGGCCCCCACGGTCGAGCGCGACGCCGAGATCCTGCAGGAGTCGATCGATCGCTACACCGAGGAGACCGGGGTGAAGGTCGACCTCGAGGTCATCCCGTGGTCCGACCTCTACAACCGCATCCTCACCGCCGTCTCGAGCGGCGAGGGCCCCGACGTGCTCAACATCGGCAACACCTGGGCGGTGTCGCTCCAGTCGAGCGGCGCGTTCGTGCCCTGGGAGGGCGAGGCCCTCGACGAGATCGGCGGCCAGGACCGCTTCGTCCAGTCGAGCTTCGCCACCGGCGGCGCCGAGGGCCAGGCCCCCACGTCCGTGCCGATCTACGGCCTGTCGTACTCGCTGTACTACAACACCGCCATGTTCGAGGCCGCCGGCATCACCACGCCGCCCGCAACGTGGGACGAGTTCGTCGAGGACGCCAAGAAGCTGACGATCGACACCGACGGGGACGGCCAGATCGACCAGTGGGGCGTCACCATGGCCGGCTCGAGCATCACGAACAACGCCCACCAGGCGTTCGTCCGCGGCCTGCAGAACGGCGGCTCGCTCTACGACGACGACGGCAACCCCGACTTCGGCAACGACGGCGTCGTGACCGGCGTCAAGGAGTGGGTCGACCTGATGGCCGTCGACAAGGTCGTCTCGCCGTCCGACGCCGAGAGCGTCAACGGCTCCGACATGGCCGCCACCTTCGCCGACGGCCAGGCCGCGATGTTCTTCGACCAGGCCCCCGGCGACAACCTGAAGTCGCGTGACTTCACGGACTACGCCGCGGCCCCCGTGCCGATGGAGAGCGCGGACGCCACCGGCCTCGAGGGCACCCAGAGCCACGTCGCCGGCATCAACGTCAGCGTCTTCGAGAACTCGGGCAACAAGGAGGCGGCGATCGACTTCGTCAAGCACCTCACGAGCGACGACGAGCAGAAGTACCTCAACGAGTCGTTCGGCTCGCTGCCCGTGGTCACCACCGCGTACGACGACCCGGCGTTCCAGACGGACGTCATCGAGCTGAAGCAGACGATCCTCGCGGACCACGCCCAGCCCATGCCCCTCTACCCCTCCGAGGGACAGATGGAGACCCTGGTCGGGACCGCGATCAAGGACCTCCTCGCCACCGCGGCCCAGGGCGGCTCCGTCAGCGAGGCCGACGTCAAGTCGGCCCTCGAGGACGCGAACAGCCAGATGACCACGGGTCAGTAGCCCCGTCCCACCGTGCGGGGACCCGTCCGGCCGCCAGCGCCAGCGCTGTCGGCCGGGCGGGCCCCCCTGCCCCGCCCGAGAGGACCGTCATGACCGTCAACGTTCTGCCCCCCGCCACCGCCGAGAAAGAGTCGGCCCCGGATCCGCACCAGCAGGCTCCGATCGAGCCCGCGAAGCGCAAGAAGCACCGCTCGCCGCTCGCCTACTTCCTGGTCGCCCCTGCGGCCCTGGCCGAGCTCCTCGTCCACATCGTCCCCATGGTGCTCGGCATCTGGATCGCGTTCATCACGCTGAACCAGCTCAGCATCGCCAACTGGGTCAACGCGCCCTTCGTCGGCCTGCAGAACTTCGTCACGGCCCTCGACCCCAGCTCGCCCATCGCGGGGCAGCTCTACGGGGCCCTCGGCCGCACCCTGCTCTTCACCGTGATCGTCGTCGCGATCGCGTGGAGCATGGGCATGCTCGGCGCCGTGCTGCTCACCAGCTCGTTCAAGGGACGCGGCCTGCTCCGCACGCTGTTCCTCGTGCCCTACGCGCTGCCCTCGTACGTCGGCACCATCGCCTGGGCCTTCATGTTCAACCAGCGCGACGGGGCCATCAACCGGTTCCTGGTCGACGACCTCGGGATCCTGCAGGACCGGCCCTTCTGGCTGCTCGGCGGGAACTCGTTCTGGGCGATCGTCATCGTGACCGCGTGGCAGTTCTGGCCCTTCGCGTTCCTGATGCTGCTCGCGGCGCTGCAGAACATCCCGGGCGACGTCTACGAGGCCGCCAGCCTCGACGGCGCCAGCCTCTGGAAGCAGTTCACGAACATCACGCTGCCGATGGTCAAGCCGGCCAACGCCGTGCTGCTGCTCATCATGAGCCTCTGGATCTTCAACCAGTTCAACGTGCCCTACGTGCTCTTCGGCCCGGCCTCGCCCGAGCAGGCGACGCTCATCTCGCCGCTGATCTACCAGCAGAGCTTCAACAACTGGAACTTCGGCCTCGGCGGTGCCATGAGCGTCATGCTCCTGGTCGTGCTGCTGATCGCGTCGGCGTTCTACATCCGGATGGTCCTCCCGAAGGGGCAGAACGACAATGATTGAGACCCGCGGCTTCAAGATCTTCCGCTTCTTCGGGCTGGCGTTCCTGTCGCTGGTCGTGATCATCCCGCTCTACGTGGTGCTCACGACCTCGATCAAGCCGCTGGCCGACGTGCAGGGCCTCTTCACCTGGATCCCCTCGCGCGTCACCCTCGAGCCGTACGTGCAGATCTGGCAGACGGTGCCCCTGGCGTCGTACTTCAAGAACAGCCTGATCGTGACCATCTCGGCGACGATCCTGTCGGTGGCGATGGCCGTGCTGGCCGCCTACGCGCTGGCTCGCCTGCGCTTCAAGGGCCAGCGCAGCTTCAGCCTCGTGGTGCTCTCGACCCAGATGTTCCCCGGCATCCTGTTCCTCCTGCCGCTGTTCCTGATCTTCGTGCAGATCCAGCGCACGGTCGGGGTGCAGCTGACGGGCAGCTACCTGGGCCTGATCATCACCTACATGACGTTCAGCCTGCCGTTCTCGATCTGGATGCTGACGGGCTACTTCGCCTCCATCCCGAAGGAGCTCGAGGAGGCGTCGATGATCGACGGCACGGGTCGCCTCGGCGCCCTGTTCCGCGTGATCATCCCCGTCGCGAAGCCCGGCATCATCGCCGTCGCGGTCTACGCCTTCATCACGGCCTGGGGCGAGGTGCTGTTCGCCTCGGTGCTCACGAGCAAGGACACCCGCACCCTGTCGATCGGCCTGCGGGCGTACGCCTCGCAGCAGGACGTCTACTGGAACCAGCTGATGGCGGCCTCGGTCGTCGTCTCGCTGCCCGTGCTGATCGGCTTCATGCTCGTGCAGAAGCACCTCATCACCGGTCTGTCCTCCGGTGCAGTCAAGTGACGCCGACCGGCCGGGCCTGACGGAGGTCGAGCGGTGACCGACGTGGAGGAGGCGGCGCCTCGCCTCGTGGAGGTCGCCCCGACCCGGAGGGGCGCGGCCTCCGTCGCGCCCCTCCGGGTCGGCGTGGTGGGCGGCGGGTTCATGGGCCGGGTGCACACGGCGGCGGCCCGGGCGGCCGGCGCGCAGGTGGTGGCGGTCGCGTCCTCGAGCCCGGCCAGCGCCTCCTCAGCGGCCGCCGCCCTGGGCGTGCCGACCGCCCACGACAGCGTGCAGGACCTGCTCGACGACCCCGGCGTCGACGTCGTCCACCTCTGCGCCCCGAACGCCGTGCACGCGGGGCTCGCCCTCGCCGCCCTGGCGGCCGGCAAGCACGTGGTCTGCGAGAAGCCGCTGGCCACCTCGACGGCCGAGGCCGACGAGCTCGTGCGGGCAGCCCGGGCGGCAGGCGCGACGGCCGCGGTCCCGTTCGTGTACCGGTACCACCCGATGGTGCGGGAGGCGCGGGCCCGGGTGGCCTCGGGCGTCACGGGACGCGTGCTCAGCGTCCGCGGCAGCTACCTGCAGGACTGGCTGCTCGACCGCGACGACGTCGACTGGCGCGTCGACTCGGCCTCGGGCGGCCCCTCGCGCGCCTTCGCCGACATCGGCAGCCACCTCGTCGACCTGGTCGAGTTCGTCCTCGGCGACCGCGTCGCCGCCCTCTCGGCCGTCGTCGACCGGGTCCACGACGAACGCGGCGGACGCCCGGTCGACACCGAGGACGAGGCGGCGGTCGTCTTCGAGACGGCCGCCGGGGTCATCGGCACCCTCTTCGTGTCGCAGGTGGCGCCGGGGCGGAAGAACCGCCTCCTCGTCGACGTCGCCGGCACGGCGGAGAGCCTCGAGTTCTCGCAGGAGGAGCCCGACCGGCTCTGGATCGGGCGTCGCGCCGCGTCCGAGGTCGTGTCGCGCGACGCGGCCCGGCTGGTGCCGGACGCGGCCCGCCTCTCGACGCTCCCGGCCGGGCACCCGATGGGCTACCACGACGCCTTCGCCTCGTTCGTCCGCGACGTGCACGACGCCGTGCGCGGCGGGCGGCCGGAGGGGCTGCCGACCTTCGAGGACGGCCGCCGCGCCGTCGTCGTCACCGAGAGCGTCCTGCTAGCCGCCGTCGAGCGGCGCTGGGTGGACGTCCCCTCGTGAACGACCGCCCCGTGGACCGCCGCGGAGTGGACCAGGATGGAGCTGCGCCGCGCGCCGACGCACCGACGACGAGAGAGGCCGACATGGGCGAGAGCTCGCACCCCGTCACGCTGTTCACCGGCCAGTGGGCCGACCTGCCGCTCGAGGAGGTGGCGGCGCTCGCCGCGGGCTGGGGCTACGACGGCCTCGAGATCGCCGCGTCGGGCGACCACCTCGACCTCGAGCGCGCGGACGAGGACGACGCCTACCTCCGCGGCCGGCTCGACGTGCTCGAGCGGCACGGCCTCGGCGTCTGGGCCATCTCGAACCACCTCACGGGGCAGGCCGTCTGCGACGACCCGATCGACTTCCGGCACCAGGCGATCGTGCGGCCGAGCACGTGGGGCGACGGCGAGCCCGAGGGCGTCCGTCAGCGCGCGGCCGAGGACATGAAGCGGGCGGCCAGGGTCGCCCGGCGGATGGGCGTCGACACAGTGGTCGGGTTCACCGGCTCGTCGATCTGGCCGTACGTCGCGATGTTCCCGCCCGTGCCCGAGAGCGTCATCGACGCCGGCTACGAGGACTTCGCCGCCCGCTGGAACCCCATCCTCGACGTCTTCGACGGCGAGGGCGTGCGGTTCGCCCACGAGGTGCACCCCTCCGAGATCGCCTACGACCACTGGACGAGCGTGCGCGCCCTCGACGCGATCGAGCACCGCGAGGCCTTCGGCTTCAACTGGGACCCGTCGCACATGCTCTGGCAGGGCGTCGACACGATCGGGTTCATCGTCGACTTCGCCGACCGGATCTACCACGTCGACTGCAAGGACACGCGCGTCCGGCCGAGCAGCGGCCGCGCCGGGGTGCTCGGCTCGCACCTGCCCTGGGGCGACCCGCGCCGCGGCTGGGACTTCGTCTCGACCGGGCACGGCGACGTCGACTGGGAGTCGGCGTTCCGCACCCTCGACGCCGTGGGCTACGCCGGGCCGATCTCGATCGAGTGGGAGGACGCCGGCATGGACCGGCTGCACGGGGCGCCCGAGGCGCTGGCCCACGTGCGCTCGCTGCTCTGGCCCCGGCCGACCGCCTCCTTCGACGCGGCTTTCTCGAACCAGTAGCCGCCCCGCCCACGAACAGGGAGAACCCCGTGCCCCGCACCCTCCAGCCCGGACAGTCGAGCCGTGTGCTCGTCGTCGACCCTGCGACCGGCGACGTCGAGGTCGCCCTCGAGAGCTCGAGCGTCCTCGTCGAGGCGCCCAACTGGAGCCCCGACGGCCGTTGGCTCGTCGTCAACGCGGACGGGCTGCTCTGGCGGCTGCCCGCCGAGGCGCGCGGCGTCGACGAGACGGCCCTGGTGCCCGTGCCGATGGGCGACGTGCCCGAGATCAACAACGACCACGTGATCGCGCCCGACCAGGGCAGCGTGTTCGTCAGCTCGCGCGACGGCCACCTGTACGAGGTCCCGTGGGACGGCGTCGCGCCCGGCGGCGAGGCACGCCGCGTCACGCGCGAGCACCCTGCCGGCCGAAACCACAAGAACTACCTGCACGGCGTCTCGCCCGACGGCGCGACGCTCAGCGTGATCGTCGGCGCCCTGCCCGAGGCAGTGGCCGATCCCGACGACGAGGAGGCGCGGGCCGGCTGGCAGACGAACGTCGTGCTGGTCTCGGTGGCCGACGGCGCCCCGACCTCCGTCACCGCGGACGGCCACCCCGACGACGGTGCGGAGTTCTCGCCGGACGGTCGGCACGTCTGGTTCAACTCGGAGCGGGCGTCGGGCGGCGTGGCGGGACACGCGCAGCTGTTCCGCGCCCGGCCGGACGGCGGCGAGCTCGTGCAGGTGACCGACGACGAGCTCGTGAACTGGTTCCCGCACGTCTCGCCCGACGGGTCGGCCCTGCTCTGGCTCGGCTACCCGACGGGCACCCTCGGCCACCCCGAGGACCGCGACGTGGTGCTCCGCACCCTGCCGCTCGGCACCGACGGGCTGCCGACGCCGGGGGAGCAGCCGCACGAGGTGCTGCGGCTGCTCGGCGGCCAGGGCACGATCAACGTGCCGTGCTGGGCACCCGACTCGACTCGCTTCGCCTGCGTGGACTACCCGCGCAGCTGAGCAGCAGCCACGACGGGAGCCGCCGAGGGCGGGACCCGGCGCCGAGCTGGGTCCCGCCCTCGCGCTTGAACGTCAGGCCGTCGGCAGCAGCTCGGCGACCTTCCCGCCCGCGATGCGCAGGCGCCGCTCGGCGCGCCGGGCCACGGCCGAGTCGTGCGTGACGATCACGAGGGTCAGCCCGCGGTCGCGCCAGACGCCCTCGAGCAGGTCCATGATCTCGTCCCGGGTGGCCTCGTCGAGCGATCCCGTCGGCTCGTCCGCCAGCAGCACGGTCGGCTCCTTCACCAGGGCGCGCGCGATGGCGACCCTCTGCTGCTGACCGCCGCTGAGCTCGCCCGGCAGGTGGTCGGCCCGCTCCGCGAGCCCGACCGAGGCCAGCGCCTCCTTCGCCCTCGTCCGCCGCTCGGGGCGCGGTACCGAGTCGTCCGCGAACGCCGTCTGGACGTTCTCCGCCGCCGTCAGCGTCGGGATCAGGTTGAAGCCCTGGAACACGAAGCCGACGTCGCGGGCCCGCACCGCGGCCAGCGCCCCGTCGCCCGCCGCCGAGAGGTCGTAGTCGCCGAGCCGCACCGTGCCGCTCGTCGGCCGGTCGAGCGCCCCGAGCATCTGCAGCAGGGTCGACTTGCCGCCTCCGGTCGGGCCCTGGATCGCGACCATCTGGCCGGCGGGGATCTCGAGGTCGATCCCGTCGAGGGCGGTGACGGTCTTCTTCCCCTGCGAGTAGGTCTTGGTGACGGCGGTGAGCGTGTACATGGGCGTGGTGCCTCCGGAGGCGCTGGTCGGGTCGGTGAGTCCGGCGGGTGCCGGCAGGGCGGTGGCGCGGACGTCGGTGCCGGTCGGCTCCGGGGCCGCCCCGGTCACGCGACGCTCCTCAGCGCCTCGGCCGGGCGCAGCCGCGACGCGCGCCACCCGCCCACGGCACCGGCGAGCAGCCCGCCGACGACGGCCAGGCCGACCGCGAGCAGCACGACGGAGACCGTCACCGGGGCGTGCAGGACGACGTCCGTCGTGGCCGCGGCCACCTGCTGGCCGAAGCCGCCGCCGCCTGCCGCGGCCGCGCCTCCTGCGTCGGCTGCCGCCCCGGGCCCGCCGGCACCCCCGCCGGGACCTGCCGCGGTGGTCGTGGCCGCAGCCGACAGGGTCGGGGCCACGAGGTTCACCACGAGCAGCCCGACGAGGCCTGCCGCGACGCCGACGACGCCGCCGACGAGGCCCTGCACGAGCGACTCGCCCGCCACCTGGCGGGTGATCCGCGCGTTGCTCCAGCCGATCGCCTTGAGGGTGCCGAACTCGCGGGTGCGCCGTCCGACGCCCGAGACGGTGAAGAGGATCGCGATGAGGAACGCCGCGGCGAGCACGATCACCGAGAGCCAGGTGCCGAGCTCGCCGATCAGGTCGGAGGCGGTCGTCAGCGAGCCGGAGACGCTCGACGCGAGGTCCGACTGCGTGCTCACGGTCGCGTCGGGCAGGGCGGCCTGCAGGTCGGCCTTGAGCGCGTCGACGCCGCTGGCGCTCGCCGCGGTCACGTACACGTCGCTGATCTGGTCGGTCAGCCCGCTGAGCGCCTGCGCCGTGTCGAGAGGGACGTAGGCGTCGGAGGCGGTGGCCGCGTCGGACGACGTGGACGCGACGATCCCGACCACGGTGAAGTCGGTGCCGCCGATCGCCAGCGTGTCGCCGACCGCGAGCTCGGCGCTGGTCGCGTAGGTCTGGTCGAGCACGACGACGTCGGTGCCCGCGTCGTCGGCGGCGAGGGGCCGGCCGTCGACGAGGGAGGCGCTGGTCAGGGGACCGACCGCGGCCGCGCTCGGGTCGAGGCCCGTGACCGAGAACTGGTCGACGTCGAACGCGCTGCCGCCGGCGCCGTCCGCCCCGCCCGTGGGAGGTGCGGGCTGGCTGCTGGAGTCGGTCCCGTCCGTGCCGGTCCCGGTGCCGCCGCCGGTCGTGCCGTCGGTGCCGGCGCCTCCTGCGCCCTGGGAGAAGTCGGGCAGCGTGCCCGAGAAGCTGGAGTTCTCGAGGCTCAACGTGGCCGTCGCGGCGGACACGCCGTCGACGCCCTCCACCGTCGTCAGTGCCGAGGAGGCGAAGGTCGCCGTGCCGCGGGCGGCCGAGAGGGTGCTCTGCGCGACCTCGGTGCTGCCGTCGTCGGTGGTCGTGCCGTCGCCCGAGCCGAAGGCGAACTGCTGCCCCGGGCCGCCGCCGTCGGCGCCCGGCTCCGCGGTCTGCGTGATCGTGACGTCGGTGCCGACGCCGTAGACGGACTCGAGCACGGACGACTGGGCGTTCCGCACGCCGGCCGCCACGCCGCTGACGACGATGACGAGCGCGATCGCGAGCGCCATGCCGGCCGCGATCACCACGGTCTGCTTGCGTCTGTTGCTCAGCTCTCTGAGCAGGTAGGTCAGGAACATCGGGGGTCTCCTCGGTGCAGGGGGATCCGCGGGGGATCAGGTCGGAGGCGACGCTAGGGAGGCGGTCTCGCAGCACCCGATGGGCCGTCCATGAGGTTCCTATGAGAGACGCGCAGGCAACGCATCGGAGCAGCACAGTCCGTTCATAGGAACCGGCTCGAAGCTGAGTGCGTGACCACGACGACCCCCACCCCCGCGCAGGCCCCCCGACTCACCCGGGCCGACGGCTCGCCCCTCCGAGTCCTCGTCGTCGACGACGAGAACAGCCTCACCGACCTCCTCTCGATGGCCCTCCGCTACGAGGGGTGGGACGTCAAGGCCGCCGCCGACGGGCAGGGCGCCCTCGCGCTGGCCCGCGAGTTCCAGCCCGACGCGATCGTGCTCGACTGGATGCTGCCCGACATCGACGGCATCCAGGTGCTCGGCCGCCTGCGGGCCGGGGGCGACGACACCCCGATCCTGTTCCTCACCGCGAAGGACTCCGTCGAGGACCGCGTCTCCGGCCTGACGGCGGGCGGCGACGACTACGTCACCAAGCCGTTCTCCCTCGAGGAGGTAGTGGCCAGGCTCCGCGGCCTCATCCGTCGGTCCGCGTCGGCCGTGAGCGAGGCCGGCGACAGCCGCATCGTCGTCGGCGACCTGGTGCTCGACGAGGAGAGCTACGAGGTGCACCGCGGCGACCGCGAGGTCGAGCTGACCGCCACCGAGTTCGAGCTGCTGCGCTTCCTGATGCGCAACCCGCGCCGGGTGCTCAGCAAGGCGCAGATCCTCGACCGCGTCTGGAGCTACGACTTCGGCGGCAAGTCGAGCGTCGTCGAGATCTACATCTCGTACCTCCGCAAGAAGATCGACGCGGGCGAAGAGGCGATGATCCACACCGTGCGCGGCGTGGGCTACGTCATCAAGCCCACGTCGTGAGCGCGGCCGCACCCGGAGGGTCCCGTCTCGGCGGGCTCCTCGGGCGCGTGCCCCGCGCCTCCGCCCCCCTCACCCTGCGGAACCGCCTGATCCTCAGCATCGTCGCGATCGTGGTGCTCCTGACCGTCGTCATCGGCACCGTGAGCGTCGTCGCGCTGCGCGGCTCGCTGATGAACCAGCTCGACGACGACCTCACGGGCGCGACGAACAGGGCCTTGACGGCGGCCTCGATCGGCGGCTCGTCGGGTCGCCCGAGCCTCAGCCCCGACAGCGACGCCCTCGGCGCGCCCCGGCAGGCGCCCGGCACGTTCACCGCCGTGCTCGTCGGCGACGTCGTGCAGCAGGCCTTCACCGTCACCGAGGCGGGCGAGCTCGAGGATCCCCTCACCGACGAGATCACCTCGGCGCTCGCGACCGTGCCCGACGCGGGCGGCCCGGTCACCGTGTCGCTCGGCCCGGACCTCGGCGGCTACCGGGTCGAGGCCGTCCCGGTGACCCTCGGTTCCCGGAGCGGCGGCACCGTGTCGTCGGGCTACCTCGTCGTGGGCCTGCCCACCGACAGCGTGACCCAGACGGTCGCCGGGATGATCGCCTCCATCGCCTTCGTCACCCTGCTCGGCCTCGTCGTCGCCATCCTCATCGCGTACGCCGTCGTGCGGCGGGCGCTCCGCCCCCTGGAGCGGCTCTCGGACACCGCGCTGCGCGTGGCCGAGCTGCCCCTCGACCGCGGCGAGGTGGCCCTCGCCGAGCGGGTCGACGATCAGGACACCGACACGCGCACCGAGGTCGGCCGGGTGGGAGCCTCGCTCAACCACATGCTCGGCCACGTCGCGGCGGCGCTGGAGGCGCGGCAGCAGAGCGAGAACAAGGTGCGGCAGTTCGTCGCCGACGCCTCGCACGAGCTGCGCACCCCCCTGGCGTCGGTGCGCGGCTACGCCGAGCTGACCCGGCGGATGGGCACGGGCCTGCCCGATGACGTCGTCTACGCGATGGGACGCATCGAGTCGGAGTCGCTCCGCATGACGTCGCTCGTCGAGGACCTGCTGCTCCTCGCCCGCCTCGACGAGGGTCGCGACATCGTCGTGGCCGACGTCGACCTCACCCGCGTGGTGCTCGACGCCGTCAACGACGCGGGGGTGGCCGACCCGGCCCACGACGTCGACGTCGTGCTGCCCGACGAGCCGGTCGTCGTGCCCGGGGACGCGATGCGCCTGCACCAGATCGTCGCGAACCTGCTCACCAACTCGCGGACCCACACGCCGGAGGGCACGCCGGTGCACGTCGCCCTGGGCGTCGACGAGGCGGCGCGACGTGCCGTCGTCACGGTGTCCGACGAGGGCCCGGGGATCGATCCGGCGGTGCTGCCCGTGCTGTTCGAGCGCTTCGCCCGGGCCGACAGCTCGCGTTCGCGCAAGGCCGGCTCGACCGGCCTCGGGCTCGCCATCGTCGAGGCCGTCGCGCACGCCCACGGCGGCGACGTCTCGGTCGCCAGCAGTGCCGACGGCGCCGTCTTCACGGTGCGCCTGCCGCTCGCCGCGCCGCCCGTCGCTGCCGCCTGACGCTCGCAGCGTCGGGTGCCGACCGGCCGCCGCCCGACCGCAGGAGGCGCGACTTGCGTCGACGCGCCTCCTGCGTCTACTGTGTACCCAGCCCAAGACCGCCGGTTGTCCCTGTCTGCTCGCAGACGGAGACCGAAGGTTCTCGAGAGAGAGCGACCAGCGCAGGTGTGTGAAGTCGTTCCTCGCTTCTGCGAGATCCAGCTCCGTGCGCCAGCGCCGGAGCTTTTTCCATGCCCCGTCCTCGGACGAGACGTGAGCGAGTGCCCGGGGGCTGCCGGCACACCCACGTTTTAGGAGAGCCATGGCGAACAAGGAAGCATCGGTCGCCGAGCTCACGGAGAACTTCCGTAGCTCGACCGCCGTTCTGCTCACCGAGTACCGCGGTCTCACTGTGGCAGAGCTCAAGGAGCTCCGCACCGCCATCAGTGCAGACGCGACGTACGCCGTGGTGAAGAACACGCTCAGCAAGATCGCGGCGAACAACGCCGGCATCAGCTCGTTCGACGACGAGCTCGTCGGCCCGTCTGCGATCGCCTTCGTGCACGGAGACCCTGTCGCCGTCGCCAAGAGCATGCGTGACTTCGCCAAGGCACACCCCGCGCTGATCGTGAAGGGCGGTTACTTCGACGGTAACGCCCTGACCGCAGCCGAGGTCACCAAGCTCGCCGACCTCGAGTCGCGGGAGGTGCTGCTGGGCAAGCTGGCCGGCGCCTTCAAGGCCTCGCTGTTCGGCGCTGCTTACCTGTTCAACGCTCCGCTGTCGCAGGCCGTTCGCACGGTCGAGGCGCTGCGCGCGAAGCAGGAAGCCGACAGCTAACAGCTGTCGCAGCAACCACCACCACTTACAGAACACAACAAGGAGAACACCATGGCGAAGCTCACGCAGGACGAACTGATCGAGGCCTTCAAGGAGCTCACGCTCATCGAGCTCAGCGACTTCGTGAAGAAGTTCGAAGAGGTCTTCGAGGTCACCGCTGCTGCCCCCGTGGCCGCTGCCGGTGCCGCTGGCCCCGCCGCCCCCGCCGAGGAGGTCGAGGAGAAGGACAGCTTCGACGTCGTCCTCGAGGCTGCCGGCGACAAGAAGATCCAGGTCATCAAGGAGGTCCGCGCGCTCACGAGCCTCGGCCTCGGCGAGGCGAAGGCCGTCGTCGACGGTGCCCCCAACACCGTCATCGAGGGTGCGAACAAAGAGACGGCCGAGAAGGCCAAGGCTCAGCTCGAGGCTGCCGGCGCCACCGTCACCCTCAAGTAGTCTGCGGGGCCCACGGCCCCTCGCGACCTCGGTCGCACAGCACTGCCTGCTCTCACGAGCACAGGAGGCGCTGCTCCCCACGGGGAGCGGCGCCTTCGTCGTTCCCGGGTGCGGTCCGCGGCAGGGTCGGCGGGTCGCCGTCACCCACGGCGGGTCAGCGCGGACCCGCCGCGGGCGACGCGGACCCGCCGCATGCCGCTCTGGCCCGGCTCGGGCGGCCTCAGCCGCAGAAGGCCTCAGCCGCGCGCGACGACCGAGTGGCGGCGGCCGTAGAGCGCGTACACCGCGACCCCGACGCCCATCCACACGGCGAACGCGGCCCAGGTGATCCCGCCGAGGGTGACCATGAGCAGCACGCACGTCGCGAAGCCGAGCAGCGGGACGACCGGGTACAGCGGCACGCGGAACGTGCGCTCGAGCTCGGGCCGGTTGCGGCGCAGCCAGATGACCGACAGGTTGACGAGCGCGAACGCGAAGAGCGTGCCGATGCTCGTCGCGTCGGCGAGGGCCCCGAGGGGGATGAACGCCGCGGTGAGCGCGACCGCGCCGCCGACGATCAGGGTGCCGGCCACGGGCGTGCGCGTCCGCGGCGAGATCCGGCCGAGGACCGACGGCACGAGGCCGTCCCGGGCCATGGACAGGAAGATGCGCGTCTGCCCGTAGAGCACGGTCAGGACGACGGAGGCGATGGCCGCGACCGCGGTCACCGCGAAGAGGAAGGCCACCCAGGGCTGGCCCGTGATGTCGGCGACGATCGTCACGAGGGTCGCCTCGCCGTCGGTGAAGTCCTGCCAGGGGCGGGCTCCGACCGCGGCCACGGCGACGAGGATGTACAGCACCGTGATGATGACGATGGAGGCGACGATCGCCCGCGGCAGGTCCCGCTTGGCGTCCCGCGCCTCCTCGCCGGCCGTGGACGCCGCGTCGAAGCCGATGTACGAGAAGAACAGGCGGGAGGCGGCGGCCGAGACGCCGGCCGCCCCCATCGGCGCGAGGGGCTCGAAGTTGCCAGCGCTGAATGCCGTGAACGCGACGGCGACGAAGAAGACGAGCAGGCCGACCTTGACCACGACCAGGACGGTGTTGACCCAGGCGCTCTCGCGGGCCCCGGGCACGAGCACGAGGGTGGCCAGCAGGACGAGCGCGGCGGCGGGCAGGTTCAGCAGGCCTCCCTCGGCGGGCGGGCCCGCGACGACGTCGGGCAGCGAGAGGCCGAAGACGCGCAGGGCCTCGTCGACGTACTGGCCGGCGCCCACCGCGACGGCCGCGACCGACACGGCGTACTCGAGCACGAGGCACCAGCCGCAGACCCACGCGACGCCCTCGCCGAGGGTCGCGTAGGCGTAGCTGTAGCTCGAGCCGGAGACGGGCACGCTGCCCGCCATCTCGGCGTACGACAGGGCCGAGAGCAGGGCGGCGACGCCGGCGAGGACGAACGCGAGGAACACGGCGGGACCGGCGAGGGGCACGGCGGTGCCCAGCACCACCAGGATGCCCGTGCCGAGCGTGGCCCCGATGCTGATGGCGGTCAGGTGCCAGACGCCGAGGGTGCGCCGGAGGCCCCGGGCGTCGGACGCCTCGGCCTCACGCGCGAACGCCTCGAGGGGCTTGCGACGCAGCAGCTGCTCGCCGAGCGGAGGACGGGCGGGAGCCGGGGCAGGGGCAGAGGCAGAGGAGGCGGGGGTCAGGTCGTCGGGCACCGCGAGAGGCTACCGCCTCCGCTCAGTCCTCGTCGACGTGCAGCCCGAGCTGTCGCACCCGGGCGATGGCCTCGCGGCGGGACGTCGCCTGCAGCTTCCGGTAGATGCTCCGGACGTGGCTCTTCACCGTGTTGACCGAGATGAACAGCTGGCTGCCGATCTGGCCGAGGGTCTGGCCGGTGGCCAGGTGGCGCACGATGACGAGCTCGCGGTCGCTCAGCGGCTCCGCGAGGGGCGCCACGTCGGGTCCCTCGGCCGAGTGCAGGCGGGCGAGCACCCCGAGGGTGGCCTGCGGCTGGTCGCGCTGCACGGCGCGGGCGACGAGGTGGTCGAGGAGGGGCTCCGGCAGGGTGCCGAAGACCCAGCCGGCGCCCGAGTGGCCGGCCTCGAGCAGGGCACGGTCGAAGGCGATGTCGGCCTGGGCGGTGTCGCCCTGGGCCAGGTGGGCGGCCGCGGCGACGGCGTGCACGTGCCCGATGGTCCGCTCCGAGTGCAGGTCGCCGAGCGCGAGGCACGCCTCGAGGTCGTCGAGCGCGGCCTGCGGCTCGCCGGTCGAGAGGTGGATGAGGGCGAGCACGCGGGCCGGGCACTCGATGTGGCGGTCGCCGGGCGAGAGGGGCTGGGCCAGGCGTCGCGCCTCCTGCGCCTGTCCGAGCTGGAGCATCGTCTCGGCGCGGAGGGCCGTGGCCGAGCGGCCGAGGACGACGGCGCCCGTGAACCCCTGCACGAGGCGCGAGATGCGGCCGAGGTGGTCGAGCACCTCGATCGACCGGCCCTGGGCGAGCAGGACGCTGGCCTCGGCGAACCAGCCGAGCGCCTCCCAGTCGCTGCCGCGCGCCGCCAGGTGCACGCGCGCGACGAGGTCGTCGTGCCCGCCGGGGGACTCGTCGCGCTCGAGGGCGAGGTGCAGCCGCGCGATCTGGGCGAGGGCGCCGAACGAGCTGGCGAGCAGGTCGGTGCCGTCGGCGAGCTCGGCGGCGTTCTCGAGGTGCTCGTCGGCGAGCGCGAACTCGCCGAGCAGCACGGCGACGTAGGCGAGGGCGGAGAGGCACTCGACGCGCTCGGCGATGCTGAGGTGCTCCTCGCCGAGGCCCGAGGCGAGCCCCAGCGCGAACTGGGCCTGGTCGTACTCGCCGTAGTGCAGCCGGATGAGGCCGAGCTGCAGGGAGAAGGAGGCGCTGAGGCTGATGCGCGCCGTGATCGACTCGGAGAGGTCGCTCTCGATCATCGTGCGCGCGACCTCGAGGTGCTCGTGGGCGACGACGAGGTTGCCGAGGGTCCGCAGCGCGGCGCCGAGGTGCACGTGGTAGCCGGCCCGCACCTCGAGGGGCAGCCCGGGGTCGGCGTCGATGGCCTTGGCGACGCCGCGGAACCACGGGAGCGCGGCGCTGCGCGAGCGCGAGCCGACCGAGCGGTAGCTGGCGGCGAGGGCGAGCAGGATGAGCGGCCTGCCGCTCCACTCGGCCTCGGGAGCCGAGCGGACGGCCTCGCGCAGGCGGGCTCCCTGCAGGGGGGCTATCTGCGTCCAGGCCTGCTCGATGGCGTCGAGCGAGGCCCGCGCGTCGGCGGGCTGGAGCTCGACCCCGGTCGGGTCGGGTGATGCATCGTCAAGGGTGCGCACGGGTCCTACCTCTGCCGCATCGGGTAGTTCCCCGTCGGGTAGGGGAATGCGGCGCCAGGGTGTGGTCAGGCACCCTGAGCTCCTAGCATAAATGAGCGATGTTCCCGTCTGCTCGTCTGGCGGCCAGATTGCCCCAGGAGTGGGGGGACGCGCCGCGGGCGTAGCCTCGCTCCATGAGCAGGATGGACTCCGTCGCCGCGGGCGGCGGCATGCGCGGCGCGGGCGGCACCGGAGGCGGCGGAGGCGGTGGCGCGGCCGGCGGGGCGGGCGGCGGCCGGCCGGGCGGCGGCGGCGGCGGAGGCGGCGGTCGTGGCGGCCGCGTCTCGAGCGGCGACGCGGCGGCCCAGAAGGCGGCCAACGCCGCCGCGCCCAAGATCCCCGACCTGTTCCGACGGATCCGCGGCCTCTTCTCTCCCCACCGCAAGGCCCTCGTGGTCACCGTGGTGCTCGTGCTCGTCGGCGCGGCGATCAGCGTCGCGCCCCCGTTGCTCACGAAGCAGGCCTTCGACCGCGGGCTCTTCCCGGCGGGCGGCCCCGACGTCCCGGTGCTGATGGAGCTCGTCGGCCTCATGATCGGGCTGTGGGTGCTGTCGGCCGGCATCGGCGTCTGGCAGACCTACCTCACCGCCACTGTGGGGAACAGCGTGATGGGCGCCCTCCGCATCCGGCTGTTCGGGCACCTCCAGCGCATGGAGCTCGCGTTCTTCACCCGGACGAAGACGGGCGTCATCCAGTCCCGCCTGCAGAACGACGTCGGCGGCGTCGCGAACGTGCTGAGCAACACGATCTCGAGCGTGCTCGGCAACACCGTCACGGTGATCGCCGCGTTCATCTCGATGCTCGTGCTCAGCTGGCAGATGACCGTCGTCACCGTCATCCTGCTGCCGCTGCTCGTCGTGGCGCAGCGCCGCGTCGGCCAGGTGCGCGCACGCATCGCGACCAAGACGCAGGAGTCGCTGTCGGACATGACGGCGATCACGCAGGAGGCGCTGAGCGTCAGCGGCATCCTGCTCGCGAAGAGCTTCAACCAGCAGCGCAGCGAGGTCGAGCGCTACTCGGCCGAGAACCGCACGCAGATCGGCCTGCAGGTGCGCCAGCAGATGAGCGGCCAGTGGTTCTTCGCCGTCGTCCAGATCTTCCTGTCCGTGATCCCGGCGCTGATCTACCTGGTGGCCGCCTGGCTCATCCTCCGTGACGTGCCCGTCACCGCCGGCACGATCGTCGCCTTCACCACGGTGCAGGCGCGGCTGACCTTCCCGCTGATGGGGCTCCTCCGGGTGGCGCTCGACCTGCAGACCTCCGGTGCGCTGTTCGCTCGCATCTTCGAGTACCTCGACCTGCGGCCCGCCATCACCGACGGCGGGGCGTCGGCGACGGTCGACGACGAGCAACTCGGCCGCGTCGAGTTCGACGACGTCGAGTTCGCCTACCCCGACGCCGAGCCGGGGCAGCGGACCCTCCGCGGCGTCTCGTTCGACATCGAGCCGGGCCAGTTCGCCGCGTTCGTCGGGCCGAGCGGCGCCGGCAAGACGACGGTCTCGTACCTCATCCCGCGCTTCTACGAGGCGACGGGCGGCAGCGTCCGCTTCGCCGGCACCGACGTCCGCGACCTGCGGCAGGAGTCGCTGGTCGAGAACATCGGCATCGTCAGCCAGGAGACGTACTTGTTCCACGCGACGATCGGCGACAACCTGCGCTACGCGCGTCCGGACGCCACCGACGAGCAGCTGGTCGACGCCGCCCGGCAGGCGAACATCCACGAGACGATCGCGTCGTTCCCCGACGGCTACGACACGGTGGTCGGCGAGCGCGGCTACCGCCTCTCCGGGGGCGAGAAGCAGCGCATCGCCATCGCCCGCGTGCTTCTCAAGGACCCGGCCGTGCTGGTGCTCGACGAGGCGACGAGCGCTCTCGACACCGTGTCCGAGCGGGTCGTGCAGGAGGCGCTCGACACGGCCACGAGAGGGCGCACGACGATCGCCATCGCCCACCGCCTCTCCACCGTCCGCCACGCGGACGTCGTCTTCGTCGTCGACGGCGGCCGGATCGTCGAGCGCGGCACGCACGACGAGCTCGTCGCCCTCGGCGGCGTGTACGCCGACCTCTACGGGCAGCAGGTGGCGTCGACCACGTGACCGGCGCCTCCTCGACGGCCGACGAACGCCGGGGACTCGCTCGGGGGACAGCGCATGTGACGAACTCGTGACGGATCGTGCACCGGTCGCCTTCGTCGTGATATCTGTTGGGGGACGAGTTGAGACTGCGTCAGGTCCCTCACGGGGCCGGCGCCGGGGGAACGAGGGCACGCGTGTCGAGCAGCACCACCACCACCCGTGACGACGAGACCACCACCACACGGCGGCGCTCGCCGCTTCGGGCCCTGTTCGGGCGCGGCTCGCTCGACATCCAGTCGACCCTGCTCGTCATGCTGCTCGCCGTCAGCTTCCTGGCCGCGATCGTCATCGGCAGCGTCGGCTACGTCAACGGGCGGGACTCGCTCCGTGCGGCGGCGTTCGACCAGGTCACGAGCATCCGCGAGTCGCGGGCCCGTGACGTCGAGCGCACCCTCGCGGGCGTCCAGCAGGCCGTCGTGCTCGACAGCCGCAACGACAGCGCCGTGCAGGCCTCGCTCGACTTCAACGCCGGCTTCGCCGCACTCGACGAGCAGCCCGTCGACCCCGCGCGGCAGCAGGCGGTGACCGCGTACTACGAGGACACGTTCGTGCCCCGGCTCGACGAGGCCACCGGCTCGACGACCGACCCGTCGCTGATCGAGCCGACCTCGTCGGCCCAGGCGTACCTGCAGTCGCTCTACACGGTGCCCTTCGACGACGACTTCGACGCCTCGCTCGCGCTTGACGCCGCCGACGACGGCAGCGCGTGGTCGCAGGCCCGGGCCGACCACCACGACTACTTCCGCGAGATGGTCGACCAGCTCGGCTACGAGGACGTCCTGCTGCTCGACCTCGACGGCAACGTCGTCTACTCGGCCTTCTCCGGCACCGACCTCGGCACGAACGTCGAGGACGGCCCCTACTCGCGGACGGCGCTCGCCGACGTCTGGGCCACGGCGCTCGAGTCGAACACGGTCGACTCGTCGTTCACGACTGACTTCCAGCCGTACGCGCCGTCGCTCGGCGACCCGACCGCGTGGATCGCCTCGCCCGTCGGCTCGGGCGCCGACGTGACCGGCGTGCTCGCCGTGCAGGTGCCGATCGAGACCATCGACTCGGTCATGACGGGCGACAGGGGCTGGGCCGACCAGGGCCTCGGCCGGACGGGCGAGGCCTACCTCGCCGGGCCGGACGAGACGATGCGCTCGACCTCGCGCGAGCTGATCGAGCACCCCGACACGTTCGCCGCCGACGTCGTCGACCACGGCACCCCGACCGACGTCGCCGAGCGCCAGGTGGCGACCGGCAGCTCTGTGCTGCTGCAGCCGGTGGCGACCACCGCCGTGGACGCGGCCCTGCAGGGCCGCACCGCGACGACGGTCAACACCGACTACCTCGGCCACGAGGTGCTGGCGGCCTACGCGCCCATCGACGTCGACGGCCTGAACTGGGTGATCGTCGCGAAGGTCGACACGTCGGAGGCGTTCGCGCCGGTCGACGTCTTCACCCGCAACCTGCTGCTCTCGACGGCGGCGATCATCGTCGTGGTGTCGCTGCTCTCGCTGCTGCTGGCGCAGGTCTTCGTCCGGCCGGTGCGGCGCCTCCAGCACGCGGTCAACCGCGTCAGCGGGGGCGAGATCGGCGTCGAGGTGCCCGTCAAGGGGCACGACGAGTTCAGCGAGCTGGGCGGCGCCTTCAACGACATGAGCCGCAGCCTCCGGGTCAAGCAGGACCTGATCGACGAGCAGCGGCGCGAGAACGACCGCCTGCTGCTGACCCTCATGCCGGAGGCGATGGCCAAGCGCTACAAGGAGGGCGAGGAGACGATCGCCGAGGACCACACCGACGTCGCCGTCGTCTACGCCGACGTCGCCGGGTTCGACGACTTCAGCCGCGGGATGCGCTCGGGCGAGCGGCTCGCCCTGCTCAACGGGCTCTGGCGGTCGTTCGACGAGGCGGCGGAGCGGCTCGGCGTCGAGAAGGTGCGGAGCAGCCAGCAGGGCTACCTCGCCAGCTGCGGGCTCACGGTGCCCCGCATCGACAACGCCCGCCGGGTCGTCGACTTCACCCTCGAGCTGCAGGGGATCATCGAGCGCTTCAACGCGACCAACTCGTCCCGCGTCGCGCTGCGGGCCGGCATCGACACCGGCCAGGTGACCAGCGGCCTCGTCGGCCGCACGAGCATGGTCTACGACATGTGGGGCGACGCCGTCACGCTGGCCCACCGGGTGCAGGACGTCTCGTCGCAGGCGGGCATCTACGCGACCGAGAGGGTCGTGCAGAAGATCGGTGACGGGGTGCCGGCGGTCGACTCGGGCACGGTCACGACCCAGTCGGGCGAGCAGCGCGTCTTCCGCCTCGAGCGGCCGGCCGCCTGATGACGTCGCTCTGGCAGCAGCCCTGGTTCTGGCCGGTGCTCGCCGTGGTGGTCGGGCTGCCGGTGCTGCTCATCGTGCTCACCGAGATCGCGAGCGTCCTGCAGCGCCGCGGCAACCCCGGCGCACGGGTCGTGCGGCTGCTCCGCACCTACGTGGTGCCGACGGCAGCGGTGTCGATCCTGGTCGCCCAGGTGACGATCGCCGTCGACTCGGAGGACTTCACCTGGACGCGCGTCGCCGCGACGGCCTTCGGGTTCCTCGTGATCGTCGCCGTGCTGAACGCCGTCAACCTCGCGCTCTTCACGAACGCCGAGAAGGGCAGCTGGCGCGACCGCCTCCCCTCGATCTTCGTCGACATCGGCCGCATCGTGCTCATCGCCATCGGGCTCGCCGTGCTGTTCAGCACGGTCTGGGGCACGGACGTCGCCGGGCTGTTCACGGCCCTGGGCGTCACCTCCATCGTCCTCGGCCTCGCGCTGCAGGGCGCGATCGGCAGCGTCGTCTCCGGGCTGCTGCTGCTGTTCGAGCAGCCGTTCCGCCTGGGCGACTGGCTCGACGCCGGCGGCGTGCGCGGCCGCGTGGTGCAGGTCAACTGGCGCGCGGTGCACATCGACACGGGCAACGGCATCCAGATCACCCCGAACGCGTCGCTCGCCGGCTCGTCGTTCACCAACCTCAGCCGCGGCGACGGCAGCTACACCGTCACCGCCCCCGTGGCCTTCACCACCGACGACCCGCCCGCCGAGGTCGTCGCGCTGCTGCAGAGGGTCGCGGGCAGCCTGCCCGAGCTGTGGCCCGGCACGACGCCGGTCGCCGTCCCGCTCGGCGGCGCGGCCTACGAGGTCTCGTACGAGGTGCGCGGGCCCGCCCACGAGGGCTCGTCGCTCGCGACGCTGCGCAGCTGGCTCTGGTACGCCTCGCGCCGTGCAGGGCTCGGCCTCGACGGCGACACCACCGACGCGTTCGTGACTCCCGAGCGGATCGAGCAGGCCGTCGCGGCCGTCGCCCCGACCCTGCAGGTGACGGCGGACGACGTGCCTGCCCTCGTGCCCTCGGTGCGCCTCGAGCGGTACGCCGCGGGCGAGGTGGTGCTGCCGCTCGGCGTCGTGCCGGAGGCCCTGCGCTTCGTGCTCAGCGGCGCGGTGGCCCTCGGGGTCCCGACGCCGGGCGACGCGGTCCTGCCCGTGTCGCGCGTCGAGCGGGGCGACTTCGTGGGGCAGACGGTGCTCACGCGCCAGCCGACCACGACCCGGGCCGTCGCGGTCTCCGAGGTCGCGGTGCTCGTCGTCCCGGGCGACACGCTCGACGCGCTCGTGCGGGTGAGGCCTCGCCTGGCGCGGGAGCTGGGCGAGGTCATCGACCGGCGCGGCGCCGCGGCGCGCGAGGTCGCGGAGGCGTCGGGCGAGGGCGGGGGGACCCGGGGACAGCTGGCGAGCTAGGACCTCAGGGCGAGCATCGCCCGCATCGCGTCGACGTCGCTCTGCTGCGTCATGATCATGCCGGTCGCGAAGGCGTCGACCTGGGGGTCGTCGCTGCGGGCGAGGACGGCCTGGGCCATCTCGATGCCGCCCAGGTGGTGGTCGATCATCAGGGTGAGGAACAGCCGCTCGGCGTCGACGCCGTCGGCGGCCCGCAGCTCGGCCATCTGCTCGGGCGTCGCCAGGCCGGGCATCGGCTCGCCGGGGACGTGGCTCGGCGCGGGGGAGCCGGACGCGGCGCCGCCGTGCTCGTGCCCGGACAGCTGCCCGTCGAGCGTCGGCTGCGTCATCCAGGTCATCACGGGCTGGGAGGGAGCCTGCGGCACGCCCCACACCTCGAGCCAGGCGTACATCTGGCCGGCCTGCTGCGACTGGGTCGCGGCGATGTCGTAGGCGATGGTGCGCACGTCGTCCGAGGTCGAGCGGTCGCGGATCGCGAACGACATCTCGACGGCCTGTTCGTGGTGCACCTGCATGTCGCGGGCGAACCCGGCCTCGACGCTGTTCGTGCCGGGCACGACGGGAGCCGACGAGGTGAGGCGGCCCACGGCGACGCCCGTGCCGAGCACGAGCAGCAGCGCGACCGCGGCGGCGATCACGAGTCGCAGGCGACGACCCGAGGAGGCGCCGGCAGCGCCCGCCTCGGTCGTCACGTCGTCGAGGTCGTCGCGCGGCTCGTCGCGGTCGGGGGCCCTGCGGAGGTCGTGGGTCACGACACCTTGCCGGGGCCGTCGACCCCGCCGGTGCAGGGCGCGCCGGGCTCGGGGGCGTCGGCCGACTTCCAGTACTTGGTGACGAAGTCGGAGACGGCGTCGGCCTCGGGGTCGTCGAAGGCCAGCTGGGCGCCCCAGGCGCTGACGGCCATGGGACTGTCCATGCCCTCGTAGGGCGAGACGACCGAGTAGGTGGAGGGCGCCAGGTCGGTGATCTGCTCGATCTGCTCGTCGGTGACCTGGGCCGGGTCGTAGGTGAACCAGATCGCACCGTGCTCGAGGTCGTGCACGGCGTTCTCGTTCGGCACCTGCTCGGTGTACACGCCGCAGTTCATCCAGACCGCGGCGTGGTCCCCGCCGGCCGGGGGAGTCATCTCGTAGTCGACGGCCCCCGTGACGTGGTTCGCGGTCAGGTCGTCCCAGGTCTGCACGCCGGCGACGTCGATCTCGCTGCGGTCGGCCCGGGGCGTGCCGCTCGTCACGACGACGGTGACGATCAGGGCCACCGCGGCGGCGCCCGCGACGGAGGCGGTCACGATGCCGATCGTCCGGTTGCGCCTCGACCTGGCCTGCTCGCGCTTCAGCGCGGCGACCTTCTCCTGCCGGCGCGCGTCCCGCTGCTGCTTCACGCTCATCGAGCTCGGATCGGGCGTCGCGCCCGGGTTCTTCTTGTCGCTGCTGGCCACGGATGGGGTCCTCTGGTGTCGGGGATCTCGGGGTCTGTCGGTGCCCGCCCAGTCTGCCCCGGCGGGTCCCCCCCGGCGACAGCGCGCGCCGTGCGGCGGCAGGACGTCGGGGATGTGTCACCGATTTGTCCCACACCTGTCTGGGAAGACCGTCACAGCCGGCCTGACTCGCCCCGTCATCTGCCGGGGGCCGCCGGTAGAGTCGTGGGGCCGGGGCGACACGTCCCTGCCCCACCCGCCACCGCCTCCTGGTGCCGCACGACGGCCCACGAGGTGCGGAGCAACCGCGAGGGAGCGATCCCGACCGTGAAGGAGCACCCGTGAAGTACGCCGAGACCGTCCTCGACCTGGTGGGCGACACCCCCCTGGTGAAGCTCAACAAGGTCACCGAGGGCATCACGGCCACGGTGCTCGTCAAGGTCGAGTACCTCAACCCCGGCGGCTCCTCGAAAGACCGGATCGCGACGCGGATCATCGACGCGGCGGAGCGCGACGGCCTCCTCCTGCCCGGCGGCACCATCGTCGAGCCGACGAGCGGCAACACCGGCGTGGGCCTCGCGCTCGTCGCCCAGCAGCGCGGCTACCGCTGCGTCTTCGTGCTGCCCGACAAGGTCGGCGACGACAAGCGGAACGTGCTCAAGGCCTACGGCGCCGAGATCGTCGTCACCCCGACCGCCGTCGAGCCGTCGAGCCCCGAGTCGTACTACAGCGTGAGCGACCGGCTCGTCCGGGAGATCCCCGGGGCCTTCAAGCCGAACCAGTACGCGAACCCCGCCGGCCCGCAGAGCCACTACGAGACGACCGGTCCGGAGATCTGGCGCGACACCGAGGGCCAGGTGACCCACTTCGTGGCCGGCGTCGGCACCGGCGGCACGATCAGCGGCACGGGTCGCTACCTGAAGGAGGTGTCCGGAGGATCGGTCCAGATCATCGGCGCCGACCCCGAGGGCAGCGTCTACAGCGGCGGCACCGGCCGCCCCTACCTCGTCGAGGGCGTCGGCGAGGACTTCTGGCCCTCGGCCTACGACCCCACCGTCGTCGACCGCATCATCGCGGCGTCCGACGCCCGGTCGTTCGAGCTGACCCGCCGTCTCGCCCGCGAGGAGGGCCTGCTGGTCGGCGGGTCGTCCGGCCTCGCCGTCGCCGCGGCGCTCGACGTGGCCCGCGAGCTCGGTCCGGACGACGTCGTCGTCGTGCTGCTGCCCGACGGCGGACGCGGCTACCTGGGCAAGATCTTCAACGACGCCTGGATGCGCTCGTACGGCTTCGCCGACAGCGTCGACGGGCGCACGGTGCGCGACCTGCTCGCCTCCAAGACCGGCTCGCTGCCGGCCCTGGTGCACGCACACCCGTCCGACACCCTGCACGACGTGATCGGCATCATGACGACGTACGGCGTCTCGCAGATGCCGGTCCTCTCGGCCGAGCCCCCCGTCGTGATCGGCGAGGTCGTCGGCGCGGTCGAGGAGAAGACGCTGCTCGAGGCGGTCTTCGCGGGGGGAGCGAGCATGGGCGACGCGCTGTCGACCGTGGTCGGCGCCCCGCTGCCCCTGATCGGCATCAACGAGTCGGTCGAGAGCGCGCGCGCCGCCCTCGAGACCACCGACGCGCTGCTCGTCACCGCCGACGGCAAGCCCGCCGGGGTCGTCACCCGCCACGACGTCCTGGCCTTCCTCTCCGCCTGACGCGCGCTCCGCGCCGCACCTCGCGTCAGACTCCCCGTACCTGCTTCCCCGCATCACCGAAGGACACCCCATGAGCACCTCCGACCACGGCTTCTCGACCAGGGCCATCCACGCCGGCCAGGAGCCCGACGCGCGCACGGGCGCGGTCGTGCCGCCGATCTACCAGACGTCCACCTTCGTGCAGGACGGCATCGGCGGCTTCCGCGACGGCTACGAGTACGCCCGCTCGGCGAACCCCACCCGTGACTCGCTGCAGGAACTGCTGGCGTCGCTCGAGGGCGGCACCGCGGCCTTCAGCTTCGCGTCGGGCCTCGCGGCCGAGGACGCGCTGCTGCGCTCGGTCCTCCGCCCGGGCTCGCGCGTCGTGATGGGCAACGACGTCTACGGCGGCACGCACCGGCTGGTGAACCGGGTCTGGACGCCCTGGGGTGTCACCCTCGAGACGGTCGAGATGACCGACCTCGACGCCGTCCGTGCGGCGGTGCGTCCCGGCGAGACCGACGTGCTCTGGGTCGAGACCCCGAGCAACCCGCTGATGAAGGTCAGCGACGTCACGGCGCTCGCCGAGATCGGCCACGCGGCGGGGGCCCTCGTCGTCGTCGACAACACCTTCGCCTCGCCGGCGCTGCAGCAGCCCCTGGCCCTCGGCGCCGACGTCGTCGTGCACTCGACGACGAAGTACATCGGCGGGCACTCCGACGTCGTCGGCGGCGCCGTGGTCGTGCGCGACGACGAGCTCGCCGAGAAGATCGGCTTCGTGCAGTTCGGCGCGGGCGCGGTCTCGGCCCCGATGGAGGCCTGGCTCACGGTGCGCGGCATCAAGACGCTCGCGGTGCGCGTCGAGCGGCACTCGTCGAACGCCCTCGCGATCGCGCGGGAGCTCGAGGGGCACCCCGCGATCGAGCGCGTCTTCTACCCCGGCCTCGAGTCGCACCCGGGGCACGAGCTGGCCGCCCGCCAGATGAGCGCCTTCGGCGGGATGCTCTCCGTCTCGTTGACGGCGGGGGCCGCCGCGGCCCGCCGCTTCGCCGAGTCGACCGAGATCTTCCAGCTGGCGGAGTCGCTCGGCGGCGTCGAGTCGCTGATCGGCTACCCGACCGAGATGACGCACGCGTCCGTGCGCGGCACCGAGCTCGAGGTGCCCGACACCGTCGTCCGCCTGTCGGTCGGCATCGAGGACGTCGCCGACCTGCTCGCCGACGTGCGCCAGGCGCTCGACCGCGCGCAGGCCTGATCCCGAGGGGCGCCTCGACGGGGCGCCTCCTGGCAGGACCCGGCGTCGGAGGCGGCACCTAGGGTGAGAGCATGACGACGGCCCCCGAGAGCACCCTGCCCGCGGGCGGCGTGCTCTCGCCGGCGTACCGGCTGGCCACGCTCGGCATGGTGGCGCTGATCGGCATCGCGGCGTTCGAGTCGCTGGCGATCACCACGGTGATGCCGATCATCGCGCGCGAGCTCGACGGCGAGGCGCTCTACTCGGTCGCGTTCGCCGCCCCGCTGGCGTCGGGGGTCGTCGGCATGGTGGTGGCCGGCAACTGGGCCGACCGCAGCGGTCCCCGGGTCGTGGTCACCGCCTCCATGGTCCTCTTCGCGATCGGCCTCGCCATCGTCGGGACCGCGCCCGACATGGTCGTGCTGCTGCTCGGCCGTCTCGTGCAGGGGCTCGGCAGCGGCGCCGTCATCGTCGGCCTCTACGTCATGGTGTCGAAGCTGTACCCGCCGGCGCTGCACCCGTCGATCTTCGCCGGGTTCGCGGCGGCCTGGGTGGTGCCCGGCCTCGTCGGCCCCGTGGTCGCCGGCACCGTCGCCGAGCTGGCCAGCTGGCACTGGGTGTTCCTCGGCGCGGTCGTCGTCGCCCTGCCCGCCTTCGCCATGATCCTCCCGAGCCTCCGGCGCATCCCGCCCACCGTCCCTGCGCCAGGTGAGCCTCGCGTGCCCTGGAGCGGGGGGCGCATCGCGTGGTCGGTCGCCGCCGCGCTCGCCGTGATGGCTCTCAACCTGCTCTCCGAGCTGCCCCTCGCGGCGGCGGCCGCCGTCCTCGCCATGGCCGTGGTCGTGCTCGTCGTGGCGCTCCGCCCCTTGCTGCCGACGGGGGCCCTCGTGGCCGCCACCGGGGTGCCGGCCCTCGTGCTGCTGCGCGGCCTCGTGGGCGCCGCGTTCCTCGGCAGCGACGTGTACCTGCCCTACATGCTGTCGGCGCAGTACGGCTTCGCACCGGCCGCCTCCGGCATCACCCTCACGCTCGGCGCCGTCGCCTGGGCCGCCGCGAGCTGGGCTCAGGGGCGGCTCGGCGACCGGGTCGCCCAGCGGACCGGCATCCGCGTCGGCATCGTGCTGGTGCTCGTCGGCGTCCTCTCCGCCGGTGCGTCGGCCCTGGGGCACCTGCACCCGGCCGTCGTCATCACCGGCTGGGCCCTCGCCGGCGCGGGGATGGGCTTCATGTACCCGCGCTTCTCCGTCCTCGTGCTGCGCTGGTCGCGCGACGACGAGAAGGGCTTCAACAGCTCGGCCCTGACGATCGCCGACTCGTCGGGCTCGGCGATCGCGCTCGCCGTGACCGGGGCCGCGTTCCTCCAGCTCGGCGGCGCCGACGAGCCCGCCGCCTTCGTCGCGTGCTTCGCCGTCGCCGCGGTCGTGGCGCTCACCGCGCTGCTGGTGAGCGGTCGCGGGGCGCCGCGCGGTCGCTGAGCGCGGCTCCTCGCCCCTCGGTCGAGGGGTGCCCGTCGAAGTCTGCATAATGGTCTGCAGCGCGCGATGTGTACGGTCACATCGCCGATCAGCGATGGAGCGACGTGAAGCACGAGGTCGAGAAGGTGCGCGCGCCGAACATCCGCGACGTCGCGGCCCTCGCGGGCGTCTCGTACCAGACGGTGTCGCGGGTCCTCAACGACAGCCCGAGCATCCGCCCCGCGACGCGGCAGCGCGTGCTCGACGTCATCGACCAGATCGGCTACCGCCCGAACCAGGCCGCCCGGGCGCTGTCGACGAGCCGGTCGAAGGCCATCGGCGTGCTCACCCTGCAGAACGTCCACTTCGGGCCGCAGACCATGGTCAACGCCATCGAGGTGGAGGCGCGGGCGGCCGGGTACCGGCTCAGCATCGCCAGCACGTCGCGCGCCGACGACGACGTGCGGGCGAGCGTCGACCTGCTGAGCAACCAGGCGGTGGAGGCGATCATCGTCATCGCGCCGCAGCGCAAGTTCTTCGCCGTGCTCGACGAGCTCGAGCTGAGGGTGCCGATCGTCGCGCTCGACTCGTCGCCGCGCACCAACGCGCACAGCCTCGCCGTCGACCAGCACGCCGGCGCCCGACTGGCCACGCGTCACCTGATCGACCTCGGGCACAAGCACATCGTCCACGTCGCGGGCCCCCAGGACTGGATCGAGGCCGACGAGCGGATGCAGGGCTTCCTCTACGAGATGGCCGAGGCCGACCTCTCCGTCGAGCCGCCGATCCTCGGCGACCTGACGGCCGACTTCGGCTACCTCGCCGGGCGAGAGCTGCTGAGGCGACGTGACTTCACCGCCGTCTTCTCGGCGAACGACCTCATGGCGGTCGGGCTGCTGCACGCGTTCCGCGAGGCCGGGGTCGACGTGCCGCGGGAGGTCAGCGTCGTCGGGTTCGACGACTCGCCGACCGCTCCCCACCTCTGGCCGCCGCTCACGACGGTCCGCCAGGACTTCGCGCTGATCGGTCGCCGCGCCGTCGAGCTCGTCGTCGCCGAGCTCGACGGCAAGCCCGTCGAGGGGCGCACCCTGATCGCGCCAGAGCTCGTGGTCCGGGGCTCGACGGATCGTCCCTGGTTCCTCTAGGAGGAGGCCTCGCACTCCTGTCGGGCGGCGGCCGGGCATCCTCCCGAGGGCGCGGCGACACGCGGTGGACCGAGGCATTTGACAGGGACCCCCGCCGGGATTAGCTTTGCTCCAGTCGCGGTGTGAACGGTCACATCCCGAGTCTCACAGGCCCTCCCGAAGGGCCTGGACCGGGGCGACGAGAGAAGACGATGGTTCCCGCCGGCCCTGGCCGACGGTGACGACGACGAAGTCGATACATGGAGGTCAGCGTGCGCGCAGCACAGATCACGATGAGCGGGAGCCGCGGGGGTGCCGGCCGTGGCCGTTGACTCTCCCGTCATCCTCGAGATGCGCTCCATCACGAAGGAGTTCCCGGGCGTCAAGGCGCTCGACGACGTGTCGATGCAGGTGCGCGCCGGCGAGGTCCACGCGATCTGCGGCGAGAACGGCGCCGGCAAGTCGACGCTGATGAAGGTCCTCTCGGGGGTCTACCCCTTCGGCACCTACGCCGGCGACATCGTCTACCAGGGCGACGTGATGAAGTTCCGCGACATCAAGTCCAGCGAGTCGTCCGGCATCGTCATCATCCACCAGGAGCTCGCGCTGATCCCCGAGCTGTCGATCACCGAGAACATCTTCCTCGGCAACGAGCCGACCCGCTTCGGCGCCATCGACTGGCCCGCCGCCAAGACCCGCGCCGTCGACCTGCTCGCGCGCGTCGGCCTGAAGGACGACCCCGACACGGCGATCAAGAACCTCGGCGTCGGCAAGCAGCAGCTCGTCGAGATCGCCAAGGCACTGAACAAGAACGTCAAGCTGCTCATCCTCGACGAGCCCACCGCGGCCCTCAACGAGGCCGACTCGCAGCACCTGCTCGACCTCATCCGCGGCCTGAAGGGCCGCGGCATCGCGTCGATCATGATCAGCCACAAGCTCAACGAGATCGAGGCCATCGCCGACTCGATCACGATCATCCGCGACGGCAAGACGATCGAGACCCTCGACGTCCAGGCCGACGGCGTCAACGAGGACCGCATCATCCGCGGCATGGTGGGTCGCAACCTCGCGAGCCGCTTCCCGGACCGCACCCCCTCGATCGGCGAGGTGTTCTTCGAGGTCAAGGACTGGTGGGTCCGCCACCCGCAGACCGCCGAGCGCTTCGTCTGCAAGGGCTCGTCGATCACCGTCCGCAAGGGCGAGATCGTCGGCCTCGCCGGCCTCATGGGCGCCGGCCGCACCGAGCTGGCCATGAGCATCTTCGGCCGGTCGTACGGACAGTTCGTCTCCGGCGAGATCGTCAAGGACGGCGAGCGCATCGAGATCAAGAACGTCCGCGACGCCATCGACCACGGGCTCGCTTACGTCTCCGAGGACCGGAAGGTGCTCGGCCTCAACCTGCTCGACGACATCAAGCGCTCGACCGTGGCGGCCAAGCTCGGCAAGATCTCGCGCGCCTCCGTCGTGAACACCTATGAGGAGCACTCGATCGCCGAGGAGTACCGCAAGAGCCTCCGCGTCAAGACGCCCACCGTCGACGAGGGGGTCGCGAAGCTCTCCGGCGGCAACCAGCAGAAGGTCGTGCTGGCGAAGTGGATGTTCACCGACCCCGACCTGCTCATCCTGGACGAGCCGACCCGCGGCATCGACGTGGGCGCCAAGTTCGAGATCTACAACATCATCAACCAGCTCGCAGCCCAGGGGAAAGGCGTGATCGTCATCTCGTCCGAGCTCCCCGAGCTGCTGGGGCTCTCCGACCGGATCTACACGATCTTCGAGGGCACCGTCACCAACGAGATCGACGCGGCGGACGCCGACGCCGAGACGCTCATGCGCACCATGACGTCGAAGAAGAAGGAGCAGGCCGCATGAGCGGAATCAAGGACCTGAAGAAGGTGTTCGGCGGCAACACGTCGAACGCCCGGCAGTTCGGCATGATCGCGACGCTCGTCGTGGCCATCCTGATCTTCCAGATCCTCACGGGCGGGCTCACGCTGAACCCGACCAACCTGATCGCCCTGGTCAGCCAGTACTCGTACATCCTGATCCTCGCCATCGGCATGGTCATGGTCATCGTCGCCGGCCACATCGACCTCTCGGTCGGCTCGGTCGCCGCGTTCTCGGGGATCATGGTCGCGACGTCGATGACGAGCTGGAACTTCCCCTGGCCCGTCGCCATCGTCTTCGGCCTCGTCGTCGGCGCGGCCATCGGCGCCTGGCAGGGCTTCTGGGTCGCCTACGTCGGCGTGCCCGCCTTCATCGTGACGCTGGCCGGCATGCTGCTCTTCCGCGGCGCGAACCAGTTCGTCGGCAACGCCGACACGCTGCCCGTGCCCGAGGGCTTCACCGTCATCGGCGCCGGCTACCTGCCCGAGTGGGGCCCGAACACGGGCTACAACAACTCGACCCTGCTGCTCGGCGTCCTGCTGGCCGCGGTCGTGGTCTGGCGCGAGTTCCGCCTCCGCCGGGTGCAGCGCACCATGGGCTCCGACATGGCGCCCGTGTGGGTCAGCCTCGTCAAGGTCGCCGTGCTCGTCGCGATCATCATCTACGCCGCGACCCTGTTCGGCGGCGGCCGCCCCGGCACCTCGTTCCCGATCTCGGGCATCATCCTCGGCGTGCTCGTGCTGGTCTACGGCTTCGTGACGCAGAACACGATCTTCGGCCGCCACATCTACGCGGTCGGCGGCAACGCCCACGCCGCCGAGCTGTCGGGCGTCAATGCGAAGCGCGTCAACTTCTTCGTGATGATGAACATGTCGATCCTGGCCGCGCTGGCGGGCATGATCTACGTCGCCCGGGCCGGCGCCTCCGGCCCCCAGGACGGCCTGAACTGGGAGCTCGACGCGATCGCCTCCGTCTTCATCGGCGGCGCGGCCGTCGCCGGCGGCATCGGGACCGTGACGGGCTCGATCGTCGGTGGTTTCGTGATCGCCGTGCTGAACAACGGCCTGCAGCTCATGGGCGTCGGCTCGGACAAGGTGCAGATGATCAAGGGCCTCGTGCTGCTGATCGCCGTGGCCGTCGACGTCTACAACAAGAGCCAGGGCCGACCGTCCATCACGGGCTTCCTGACCCGCGGCCTCCGTCGCGACAAGGACGGCATCGCCGCACCTGCCGCGTCGGTCGAGACCTCGACCGCCGGCCGCCAGTCCGGCGTCGGCTCGACGACCGACGCCCCCGCCGGCGCCGTGCACCCGAACGGCGACCTGACCGACGTGCAGCGACCCAAGTCGACCACGCCCAACTAGACCCGCACCGCCGCGTGCCCGTCCACCGACGGCCGGGCTCGCATTCCCCGGGAGCACCAGTTCCCACACCTGCAACCCCCCTACAAGAAAGTAGACACAGCATGCGCAAAATCGCGCTGGCGACCATGGCGGTCGCCGCAGCAACGACGCTGATCCTGAGCGGCTGCTCGAACTCGGCTCGCACCGACCCCGGTGCGTCTGACGCGGCCTCCGGCTTCGAGCAGGGCTCGACCATCGGCGTGGCCCTGCCCGCGAAGACCAGCGAGAACTGGGTCCTCGCCGGCGACCTGTTCACCGACGGCCTCACCGAGGCGGGCTTCAAGCCCGACGTGCAGTACGCGGCCGCCTCCGGCACCGTCGCGAACCAGCAGGAAGAGATCCAGTCGATGGTGACCAAGGGCGCGAAGGTGATCATCATCGGCGCGGCCGACGGTGCTCAGCTCGGCACCCAGGTCAAGGCCGCGCACGACGCCGGCGCCGTCGTCATCGCCTACGACCGCCTCATCCTCAACACCGAGGACGTCGACTACTACGTCGCCTACGACAACTTCAAGGTCGGCGAGCTCCAGGGCCAGGCCCTGCTCGACGGCATGGCGGCCAAGAAGCCCGAGGGCCCGTACAACGTCGAGCTGTTCTCCGGCTCGTCCGACGACGCCAACTCGAAGGTCTTCTTCGACGGCGCGATGAGCGTCCTGCAGCCGGCCATCGACGACGGCACCGTCGTCGTCGCCTCCGGCCAGACCGACATCAAGCAGACGGCGACCGACGGCTGGAAGGCCGAGAACGCCCAGCGCCGCATGGACTCGCTGCTCACCAGCACCTACACGGACAAGGAGCTCGACGGCGTCCTGAGCCCCAACGACACCCTGGCCCGCGCCATCATCACCTCGGTGCAGGGCGCCGGCAAGGACGTCCCGGTCGTCACCGGTCAGGACTCCGAGGTCGAGTCGGTGAAGTCGATCATGGAGGGCGTGCAGTACTCCACCATCAACAAGGACACCCGCGCGCTGGTCACGCAGGCCATCGACATGGTGACCTCGCTGTCCGAGGGCGACAAGGCCGAGACGAACGACGACGAGTCGTACGACAACGGCTCGAAGATCGTGCCCGCGTTCCTGCTGCCCCCGCAGATCGTCACCAAGGAGAACGCCGCTGAGGCGTACGCCAACGACCCCACCCTGGGCCCGCTGACGAAGTAGCACCACCCGCACCACCCGCACCACCACGAGAGCCGATCGCCCTGCACCGGGGCGGTCGGCTCTCGCCGTTCCCGACCAGTACGGTGGTGCCGTGACGGCAGGGGACGAGGAGGCGACGGTCGCGACCCCGCACCCGGTCACGATCGAGCTGCTGCTCGCGTCGCCCCGCTCCCGCTACGTCGGCCGCCCCGCCGACGGGCCCGAGCCGCCTCCGGCCGGGCCCGAGCTGCACGAGAGCATCGAGCTCCGCGCCGGCCTCGGGATCGTCGGCGACCGCTACTTCGCGAAGCCCGCGCACCGGGGCGCGTCGGTGACGCTGTTCGCGGCCGAGTCCCTCGAGACGGTCGCGCGCCTCCTCGGCCTCGACGAGCCGCTCGACGCGGCCGCCACCCGGCGCAACGTCGTCACGCGCGGTCTCGACGTCGACGCGCTGCGGGGACGCACGATCAGTCTCGACACCGGCGACGGCCCGGTCCTTCTGCGCGTGAACCGGCCGGCGAACCCGTGCGCCTGGATGGACCACGTGCTCGCTCCCGGAGCGTTCCGGGCCATGCGGGGGCTCGGCGGGATGCGCTGCGAGCCGCTGACGGACGGCGTGCTGCGGCTCGGCCCTGCCCTGGTCGAGATCGACCCGAGAGACCCGCGAGACCGGCCAGGCCTGCGCGCTTCCTAGCCGCGCGAGGAGGCGGCGGTCACTGCCACCAGGACGGCGTCATGGCGGCCATCGTGTCGAGCAGCGCCTTGCGGCTGGTGCGCTTGCCCCGCAGCCAGGCCTCGATGGCCCCGACGAGGGCGTGGGCGAACCAGCCGGCGGCGATGTGGACCGACAGCCCCTCGGGCAGCGAGCCCTCGGGGAGCCGCTCGATGTGCTGCAGGGACGAGGTCTCGAAGTGGCCGGCGAGCGCCTGGTGGATCGACGCGTCCAGCGCGTCGGGCAGCGCGAGCCGGTACATGTCGCGGTAGCGGACGACGTGGTCGACGACGCGCTCGATGGCCCGGCTGGTGAACTCCGCGCCGTCGGCACCGGACGAGGCCGCGCGGGCGGCCTGGTCGTCGAGCCGGATCTGGTCGAGCTCCGGCGTGATGACGTCGGTCAGCAGGCCGCCCGGCGACGTCGCGTGGCTGTAGAACGTCGCACGGTTGATCCCTGCGGCCCGCGTGACGTCGGCCACCGTGATGGTCGACACGGGCTGCTTCGACGCGAGCTCGACGATGGCGCCGTGCAGCGCCTTGGTCGTCTGGACGATGCGGGCGTCGACCATGGAGGCCTCCTGGATGTCGTGCCGTGGCCGCGGCGGGGGCCCCGGCTGAGCCGATCCTAGTGGTGCTCGACAGCCGTCGGCCTCGGCGACGCCGTGTCGCGAAGTCGGACTCCGTCGCGAGGCGGAGGCCGGGACGGAGGCCCTGTCGGCGGGGCCGAGGCGGGGCTACGATCGATGTCGACCACGCCCGTCGTCCGTGCGCAGCGTCACCCCTCCCACCCACCACCACGTCCAGGTCGCACGGTGTCGGATCGAACCGATTCGAGCGCGCCTGGCCGGCCCTGTCGTGAGGACACCCCCGTGAGCATCGTCGTCCACCCCGGTGACGCCCTGACCCGCCGCCAGAGGCTCGTCTACGTGATCGTCCTGGGCGCGCTGACCGCGCTCGGCCCGCTCACGATCGACCTCTACCTGCCGGCCTTCCCGTCGCTCGAGGACGACCTGGGCGTCACCGCGGGCCTCGTGCAGCTCACCCTCACGGCGACGACGATCGGCTTCGGGGTCGGGCAGCTGCTCGTCGGCCCCTGGAGCGACAAGGTCGGTCGCCGCCTGCCCCTCATCGTGGCCACCGCCGTCCACATCGGCGCCAGCATCGGTGCCGCCGCCGCACCCGACATCACGTGGCTCGCGGTCTTCCGCGTCCTGCAGGGCATGGGCGCCGCGGCCGGCGGCGTCGTCGCCATGGCGACCGTGCGCGACCTGTTCGGCGGCCTGCCGCTCGTGCGCATGCTGTCCCGCCTCGCGCTCGTCACCGGCCTCGCGCCCGTGCTCGCCCCGGTCGTCGGCTCGCAGCTGCTCCGGTTCACCGACTGGCGCGGCATCTTCTGGTTCCTCGTCGCCTACGGCGTGCTCATCCTGCTCGCGGCGATCTTCCTCATCGTCGAGACCCTGCCCGAGTCGGCCCGCCACGGCGCCGGCCACACGACCCTCCGGCAGCGCTACAAGGCGCTCTTCAGCGACCGCGTCTTCGTCGGCGTCGCGCTGATCGGCGCCATGGTCTTCTCGGGCCTCTTCACGTACCTGTCGGCCTCGTCGTTCCTCTTCCAGGACGTCTACGGCCTCGACGCCCAGCAGTACGGCTACCTCTTCGCGGTCAACTCGCTCGGCATCGTCGTCGGCGTCCAGGTCAGCTCGCGTCTCGCCCGTCGGGTTCCCCCGGCGTACATCCTCGCGGGGTCGACGACCGTGCTGATCGTCAGCGCCGGGCTGATCGTGCTGCTCGACTCGCTGCACGTGGGGCTGCTCGGCATCCTCGTGCCGCTCTGGTTCTTCATCGCGGCGTGCGGCTTCACGTTCCCGCAGGTGCAGGTGCTGGGCCTCGCGAACCACGGTGCCGAGGCCGGCACGGCGGCGTCCCTGCTCGGGGCCCTCAACTTCGGCCTCGCCGGCATCATCTCGCCGGTCGTCGGGTTCCTCGGGATCGACACCGCCGTGCCGATGGGCAGCGTGATGATGGTCACCTCGGCGGTGGCGATCCTCAGCCTGTGGCTGCTGGTGCGGCCACGCAGCGTCCCGGCGCTCGCGCACTAGGCCGGGCCGAGGAGGCGCGGAGCAGCCCCAGGAGGCGCCGGCCGACCCGGCCGGGCCGCGCGGCACCTCCGTCGGTACTGTCGGCGGATGGACACCTCGCCCCTCGCCCCCAAGCCGGCCACCCCGCGGGAGGCGACCGTCGCGCGTCGCGTGCAGCGCCGGTGGTGGGTCTTCAGCGCGCTCGGCGCGATCGGGATCGTGCTGCTGATCGGCGTGGTCGTGACGGCGAGGGCGGGGCGTCTCGGCATCGACGAACGGTTCATGAACGAGCTCGTCGAGCACCGCAGCGACTTCTGGATCGCCCCGGCCCTCGTCTTCGACACGGTCGGGGCAGGGCTGATCGGCGTCTTCGTCGTGCCGATCGGCGTCGCCGTGGTCTTCCTGCTCCGGCGGCGCCCGTGGGCGGCGCTGTACTGGATCTGCGCCTGCGCCCTGAGCGCCGGTGTCGTCCAGGTGATCAAGCACACCTTCGGGCGGGCGCGGCCGACCGAGATCCTCGTGGTGAGCGACTACGGCTCGTTCCCGTCGGGCCACACCGCCAACGCGGCGACCCTCGCCTTCGTGCTCGGCGTCGTGCTCCGCCGTGTCTGGGTCTGGGCGGCCGGCGTCGTCTGGACCGTGCTGATGCTGCTCAGCCGCACGTACCTCGGGGCGCACTGGCTGACCGACACGATCGGCGGACTGCTGATCGGCGCCGGCGTCGCGGTCGTCCTCTGGGCCCCGGTCGCCCACCGGCTGCTCGACGAGCAGGAGCGGGTCAGGGGCCGCGGCTGGGCGTGGCAGACGCGCGTCGGTGCGGGTGCCTAGGCTGACCCCATGACCGACCCCCTCGACCAGGCCAGGGCGGAGGCCGCCGCGGCGGTCGCCGCCGCCGAGCAGGCGAAGCGCGACGCGGAGGCGGCGCTGGCGCGGGCCGAGCAGCTCGCGGCCGAGGCCGAGGCGGCGGCGCAGGAGGCGGGCGAAGCCGAGCGGGACGCACCGGCAGCAGCGGCAGCGCCGGGGGCAGGGGCGACCGATCCGGTCGACGACGCCCGTCCCGCCGATGTGACGACCGCCTCCTCGAGTCCGCTCTCGTCCGGTGCCGTCGACGCGGTGCGGGCCGGCTACGCCACCGAGGGCCCGGCCCTCGAGATCGGCTCGCTCGTCAACGGCGACGCGCTCGCCGACGTCCCCGTGCGGATCCCGCTCGGCATGCTGAACCGGCACGGCCTGATCGCGGGCGCGACGGGCACGGGCAAGACGAAGACGCTGCAGGTGCTCGCCGAGCAGCTGTCCGCGGCGGGCGTGCCCGTCTTCGCGGCCGACGTGAAGGGCGACCTCTCCGGCCTCGCCGCCCCCGGCGAGTCGAGCGAGAAGCTGCTCGCGCGCACCCGCGGCATCGGCCAGGACTGGACGCCCCTCGCGGCCCCGGCCGAGTTCTTCTCGCTCGGCGACGGCGGCCCGGGCGTCCCGGTGCGGGCGACGGTGAGCGGCTTCGGGCCGATCCTCCTCAGCAAGGTGCTCGGCCTGAACGACACGCAGGAGTCGAGCCTCGGCCTCGTCTTCCACTACGCCGAGCAGGCGGGGCTGCCGCTGCTCGACCTCGCCGACCTGCGCAGCGTGCTCACCTACTTGACGAGCGACGACGGCAAGGCCGAGCTCGCCGAGCTCGGCGGCCTCAGCAAGGCGACCGTCGGGGTGGTGCTGCGCGAGCTGATCACCTTCGCCGACCAGGGCGCCGACGCCTTCTTCGGCGAGCCCGAGATCGACACGGCCGTGTTCCTCCGCACCGCGGCCGACGGTCGCGGCGTCGTCAGCCTGCTCGAGCTGCCCGGCGTCCACGACCGGCCGGCGTTGTTCTCGACGTTCCTGATGTGGCTGCTGGCCGACCTGTACAACGACCTCCCCGAGGTGGGCGACCTCGACCGGCCGAAGCTCGTGTTCTTCTTCGACGAGGCCCATCTGCTCTTCTCGGGTGCCTCGGACGCGTTCCTCGACCAGGTGACGCGCACCGTGCGGCTGATCCGGTCGAAGGGCGTCGGCATCGTCTTCGTCACGCAGACCCCGAAGGACGTGCCCGGCGACGTCCTCGCGCAGCTCGGCTCACGGATCCAGCACCAGCTGCGGGCCTTCACGCCCGACGACGCCAAGGCGCTGCGGGCCACCGTCTCGACCTACCCGACGAGCGACTACGACCTCGGGGCCGTGCTGACCAGCCTGGGAACGGGGGAGGCGGTCGTCACCGTGATGAACGAGAAGGGCGCGCCCAGCCCGGTCGCGTGGACGCGGGTCCGGGCGCCCCAGGGTTCCATGTCGCCGTTGCCGGCCGACGAGATGGCCGCCCAGGTGGCTGCCTCGCCGCTCTGGCCCGTCTACGGCACGCCGGTCGACCGCGACTCCGCGCGCGAGATGCTGGCCCGCAAGCTCGAGGCCGCCGCGCTGCGTCGTCGCGAGCTCGACGAGGCGACCGCGCGCGACGAGGCCCTCGTGCTCCAGGCGAAGGAGGCGGCGGCCCGGGAGAAGCACGACGCCGCAGCCCTCAAGGCGGCCGAGAAGGAGCGGAGGGCCGCCCAGGCCGAGTACGAGCGACAGCAGCGCGAGTTCGAGAAGGCCGAGCGGGCCGCCGCGTCGACGAGGGCGCGGCGGGCTGGTGGCTCGACCCGCTCCTCCTCGGGTTCGTCATCGGGGCGGGGGCGTGCGGGCGGCGGCGGCGCCGGCGGCGTGCTCGGCGACGTGCTCGGCTCGAGCGCGGGCAAGACGATCGTGCGCGAGGTCGTCAAGGGGATCTTCGGGACCCTGCGCCGGCGCTGAGCCCGGCGGGGCGCGGTCCTCGGCAGCGCGACGGTCCCGGAGCGCTGCCGCGAGGAGGGAGCGCTCAGCCCGTGAAGGCCTGCCAGACGAGCGCCAGCAGGCCCGTCGCGACGGCGAAGGCGACCACGACGAGCGTGGTGCTGAGCCACCGGCGACCCTCGTACCACGATCGGCTCTCGGGCCAGGTGCGGTAGAACTCGGCACCCGACATCGGCCGCGAGACGGTCGTCACGGCGCTGCCGAGCGCATCGGTGACGGCGGTGATCGCCTCGTCGGGCCAGTAGCCGCCCCGCATGCGGAAGAGGACCTCGCCGTCGTGGCCGAGGGCGATCAGCTGCGGCAGGGTCTCCGTCGAGGCGCCGCGGTAGGTGCGCGCGACGAGGACGGTCGCGACGGCGTCGCGGGGGAGCCGCACGCTGCCCGGCAGCCAGCCGCGCTTGAAGAACTCGGTCGAGCTGACGCCGGCGTAGGAGACCCGGAAGCGCCAGTACATGAGGAGCCCCACGACGACCGCGACGTCGGCGACCCACAGCACGGCCGGCCACCGGCCCGTCGGCCAGGTCAGCCAGAGCAGGGCGCCGAGCACGGGCACGAGGCTGAAGACGGCGGTGAGCACGGCTGTCCGGGCGATCGTGCGCCGGGGCACGGCGATCACCTCGAAGTCGTCGCGCGCGACGCCAGTCACCATGTCAGCCCCCTCGGCCGTCGGCTGCCTCCCCCCTCAGAGAGGACGGCCGTCTCCCGACGGCCTGCCGTGGCACCGATCATAAGGGAGGCGCCCCACGGGCCGGACCGCTCTGTCCGGTCCGCGAAAGCGCGGCGCGGCGTCCTCCCGGCGTCGGTGGCCGGTGTGTGCCCGACTGCCGCGTCAGCGGTCGCGCAGCTTCTCGAGGTCGCGGCGTTCGCGCTTCGTCGGCCGACCGGCACCCCTGTCCCGGACCGCCACCACGGCGGTCTCCTCGCGCGGGGGAGGAGGGGGCGTCAGGTCGTTCATCGCCTCAGCGGCGACGGAGGCGCCGACCCGCTTCACGAGGCAGGTGCGGACCACGAGGATCCGGTCGAACCCGGCCACGCGCACCCGGACCTCGTCGCCGGGCCGGACCGACTGCGACGCCTTGACCCGCTCGCCGTTCACCCGGACGTGCCCGGCGCGGCAGCCCGCCGTCGCCGCCGAGCGCGTCTTGTAGACGCGGACCGCCCACAGCCAGCTGTCGACGCGGGCGGAGGCGGGGGAGTCCATCCGACGATGCTACGTCGGGCCGGCCGCGCGCCGCGTGCCCGCCGCCGCCTCTTCGGTCCGCCGCCCGTCGTCGGTGCGTCCGCAGGACCCCGTGCGGTCCGCTACCATGGACGAGGTCGTGCGCCAGTGATGCTGTCGCTCGCCCTGGAGGATTCGCCTAGTGGCCTATGGCGCACGCTTGGAAAGCGTGTTGGGTGCAAGCCCTCAGGGGTTCGAATCCCCTATCCTCCGCGTCGCGATGGCCCTCCCCTTCGGGAGGGCCATCGCTCGTCCTCCTCTGGTTCGCCCTGCGGGCGACACGAGAAAGGCCCTCCCCTCCGGGAGGGCCGGTAGTGCGTTCGTGTCTGTAGGCGGCCGTTGGCACCCCTCGGACCCGCGCGCACCCGGGCGCGCGCTCGAGGGTGTGCGCGGGTTCCGAGGGTCCCGACGCGTCCGCGGGCGGGACGGGCCTAGGAGGCGGCGGTGCCGTCCAGCATCAGGGTCATGTACCGCAGGTCGAGCCAGCGGCCGAACTTCACGCCGACCTCGCGCAGCAGCCCCGCGTCCTCGAAGCCGAGCGACCGGTGCAGGCGCACCGAGCCCTCGTTGCCGGCCTCGACGAGGGCGACCATGACGTGGTGACCGGCCTCCGCGGCCCCGGCGACCAGCGCCTCCAGCAGGCTGCGGCCGATGCCGGCCCCCTGGTGCCCCTCGCGCACGTAGACGCTGTTCTCGACCGTGTGGCGGTAGCCGTCCTTGGCGTGGAACGGGCCGAAGCTCGCGTACCCGACGACGAGGTCGCCCTCGACGGCGACGATCGCGGCCGTGCCCGGGCGGCTGTGGGCGGCGAGCCAGTCGCGGCGGCCCTGCAGGTCGGGCTCCACGTCGGTCCAGATGGCGGTCGAGCGGGCGACGGCGTCGGCGTGGATCTCGAGGACCCCCGGCAGGTCGGACTCGGCGGCAGGGCGGATGATCACGGCACGATCATAGGAGGGGCCGAGCCCTGCGAGGACCCGGGCGCGTGCGGACCGACCCTGTGAACCGTCGGAGGCGCCGGACCGACCCGAGGACGCCCGCGTAGGTTCTGGTCATGACTGACGACACCTACACCGCGTCCTTCCTCGGCGACGACGGCCAGGAGGCCCGCACCGAGCAGCTCGAGTCGATCGGCGGCCAGCCGCAGAAGAGCCTCGTCCGTCCCGCGGCCGACGGCGGCGACGACGTCAACTGGGAGCTCGACCCCGACACCTCGACCGAGGGCAACGCGGTGTACCGCTCGCTCGGCGTCGCGCAGCACGACTACTCCTGAGTCGTCGAGCCACGGGGACCGGATGACCAGGTCCCACCGAAGGCCGCCGCGGGCGTAACATATCGCCACGGCGCGCCCGCGCCTCGACAGCAGACCGCGCACGACGGCGTGCGCACAGGAGGCGCTCGTGACCACACGACGTGACGGATCCCGCTCGGTGCTCCGCAAGAAGCCCGTGCAGCAGATCGAGGACGAGACCGGGGGCACCGGCCTCTTCAAGAGCCTGGGCCTGTGGCAGCTGACGGCCATCGGCGTCGGCGGCATCATCGGCGTCGGCATCTTCTCCCTGGCGGGGCTCGTCGCCCACGGCGACGACGCGAACCCGGGCGTCGGCCCGGCCGTGCTGTTCTCGTTCCTGATCGCCGGCCTCGCGAGCGCCGCGGCAGCCCTCTCCTACGCCGAGTTCGCCGGGATGATCCCGCGGGCCGGCTCCGCCTACACCTACGGCTACGTCGCCCTCGGCGAGATCATCGGCTGGTTCATCGGCTGGGACCTGCTGCTCGAGTACGTCGCGATCGTGGCCGTTGTCGCGATCGGCATCTCGGGGTACTTCGACGCGTTCCTCTCGGGGCTCGGGCTGCACCTCCCCGACGCGATCGCCTCGACGCCCGACGCGGGGCAGGGCGGCGTCGTCAACCTGCCGGCGATCGTCGTCTGCCTGGTCGTCACCTTCATCCTCAGCCGGGGCTCGAAGGCGTTCGGCCGCTTCGAGATCGTCGCCGTCGGCATCAAGGTGCTGCTCGTGCTGTTCATCATCGGCATCGGCCTGTTCCACCTGAGCGCCGAGAACTTCTCGCCCTTCGTGCCGAACGGCTTCGGCCCGGTCTTCACCGGGGCCGCGACCGTCTTCTTCGCCGTCTTCGGCTACGACGCGATGAGCACCGCGGCCGAGGAGAGCGTCGACGGCAAGAAGCACATGCCGAAGGCGATCATCCTGTCGCTGATCATCGCGATGATCCTCTACGTCGCCGCGACCCTGGTGCTCACCGGCATGCAGGACTACCGCGAGATCGACCCGGCCGCGGGCTTCGCCTCGGCGTTCAGCAGCGTGGGCCTGCCGGTGGTGGCGACGATCATCTCGGTGTTCGCCGTCATCTCGATCCTCACCGTCATGCTGACGTTCCTGCTCGGCGTCACGCGCGTCTGGTTCTCGATGAGCCGCGACGGCCTGCTGCCCGGCTGGTTCGCGCGCACCGACCGCAAGGGCGTCCCGCAGCGAGTGACGTGGATCGCCGGCATCGCCTCAGCGCTGCTCGCCGGGGTGTTCCCCATCCGCGCCGTCGCCGACCTGACGAACATCGGCATCCTCGCCGCGTTCGTCGTCGTCTGCGTCGCGGTCATCGTGTTCCGCTACCGGAAGCCCGACGAGCCGCGCACGTTCCGCCTGCCGTTCATGCCCTTCGTCCCGGCCTTCGGGGTGCTGGCGAGCGGGTTCCTCATCTCGCAGCTGCACTGGGAGACCTGGCTGCGCTTCGGCATCTGGCTGGTCGTCGGCCTCGCCCTCTACTTCGGCTACGGCAGGAAGCACTCGCTGCTGGACCCGGACAGCCCACGCCTGCCGCGCTGACCTCCCCGGCGCCTCCGAGCCCGCCGGACGTAGGCTGGGCGACGTGTCCACCCGCATCTACATCACGTCCGCAGAAGGCCACACCGGCAAGTCGACGATCGCCCTCGGCGTCCTCGACACCCTGAGCCACGAGGTCGGCCGGGTGGGGGTGTTCCGTCCCGTGGCGCGGTCGACGCGCGAGCGCGACTACGTCCTGGAGCTGCTGCTCGCCCACGACAGCGTCGACCTCGACTACGAGGAGTGCGTCGGCGTCACCTACGACGACGTGCACCGCGACCCCGACGCGGCGCTCGCCGCCATCGTCAGCCGGTTCTCCGCCGTCGAGCGGCAGTGCGACGCGGTCGTCGTGATCGGCTCCGACTACACCGACGTCGGCAGCCCCACCGAGCTGTCGTTCAACGCCCGGGTGGCCGCCAACCTCGGCGCCCCCGTGCTGCTCGTCCTCGGCGGCCGCAGCGCCGCCGACGGCACGACCCCGCGTACCGGCGCGGACATGCGCCAGGTGGCCGAGGTCACGACGGCCGAGCTGCGCAACGAGCACGCCAGCCTGCTCGCCGTCGTCGCGAACCGGGTCGAGCCCGACCACCTCGACGACGTCGTCCGGGGCATCGGCCAGGCGCTGGCGGCGAGCCCCTCGGGTGCCGTGCCCGTCTGGGCGCTGCCGGAGGACCGCCTCCTCGTGGCCCCCACCGTGCGCGCCGTGCTCGAGGCGACCGGCTCGACCTTCGTGCGCGGCGACGAGGCCCTGCTCGACCGCGAGGTCGAGGGCGTCGTCGTCGCCGCCATGTCGATGGAGAACGTGCTGCCCCGCCTGATCGAGGGCGCCGTCGTCGTCGTGCCGGGGGACAGGTCGGACGTGCTGGTGGCGACGGTGCTCGCTCACGCGTCCGAGACGTTCCCCTCGCTCGCGGCCGTCGTGCTGAACGGCGGCTTCGCCCTGGCGCCCCAGGTCGACCGGCTCGTCGAGGGACTCGGCAGCACGCTGCCGATCGCCCACAACGAGCTCGGCACCTACGACACGGCGCTCGCCATCACCCAGACCCGCGGGCGTCTCGCCGCCGACTCGCCCCGCAAGTACGACCTCGCCCTCTCGCTGTTCGAGACGCACGTCGACGGGGCCGAGCTGCTGCGGCTGCTCGAGGTCAGCCCGTCGGGGGTCGTCACGCCCCTGATGTTCGAGCACCAGCTGCTCGAGCGGGCGCGCAGCGTGAAGAAGCACATCGTGCTGCCCGAGGGCGGTGACGACCGCATCCTCCGTGCGGCGTCGACCCTGCTGCAGCGCGGCGTGGCCGATCTCACGCTCCTCGGCGACGAGACCGTCATCCGGGCACGCGGCGCCGAGCTCGGCCTCGACCTGGCCGACGCCCGCGTGCTCGACCCCTTCGACGCCAGCCTGCAGGTGCAGTTCGCCGCCGAGTACGCGAAGCTGCGGGCGCACAAGGGCATCTCCGCGAGCATGGCGATGGACACGGTCACCGACGTCTCGTACTTCGGCACGATGATGGTCAAGCTCGGCCTCGCCGACGGCATGGTCTCGGGCGCGGCGCACACGACGGCCCACACCATCCGTCCCGCGTTCGAGGTGATCAAGACGGTGCCGGGCGTCGGCGTCGTCTCGAGCGTGTTCCTCATGGCGCTCGCCGACCGGGTGCTGGTCTACGGCGACTGCGCCGTCATCCCCGACCCGACCGCCGAGCAGCTCGCCGACATCGCGATCTCGTCGGCCGAGACCGCCGTGCAGTTCGGCATCGAGCCCCGCGTGGCCATGCTCAGCTACAGCACGGGCGACAGCGGCTCGGGCGCCGACGTCGAGAAGGTCCGCGCCGCGACGGCGCTGGTGCGCGAGCGCCGCCCCGACCTGCTCGTCGAGGGACCAATCCAGTACGACGCCGCGGCCGACCCGGTCGTGGCCGCCGCGAAGATGCCCGACTCCGCGGTCGCGGGCCGGGCGACCGTGTTCATCTTCCCCGACCTGAACACGGGCAACAACACGTACAAGGCCGTGCAGCGGAGCGCGGGAGCGGTCGCGATCGGGCCCATCCTGCAGGGCCTCCGCAAGCCGATCAACGACCTCTCGCGCGGCGCGCTCGTGGGCGACATCGTCAACACCGTGGCCATCACCGCCATCCAGGCAGGCACCGAGGCCGCCGCCGCCGAGACCTCCACCACCACCGAAGGGAACACCCCGTGAGCGCAGTGCTCGTCGTCAACTCCGGCTCGTCGTCGTTCAAGTACCAGCTGATCGAGCTGGACGACGAGACGACGCTCGCGTCGGGGCTGGTCGAGCGGATCGGGGAGGCGGTGGGCCAGACCCGGCACCGCAACCACCTGACGGGTGCCGAGAGCAGCAACGACTCGCAGCCGATCGCCGACCACGCGGCCGGCTTCGAGGCGATGATGGCCGCCTTCGCCGCGCAGGGCCCCTCCTTCGACGAGCACCCGCCGACGGCCGTCGGCCACCGGGTCGTGCACGGGGGAGTGGACTTCGACCGGGCCACCCTCGTCACCGACGAGGTGGAGAAGGCCATCGATCGCCTCTCCGCGCTGGCGCCGCTCCACAATCCCGCGAACCTGCAGGGCATCAAGGCCGCGAAGGAGGCGTTCGCCGACGTGCCCCACGTGGCGGTGTTCGACACGGCGTTCCACCAGACGCTGGCCCCTGCCGCGTACACCTACGCGATCGACGCAGAGCTGGCCGAGAAGCACCACGTGCGCCGGTTCGGCTTCCACGGCACCTCGCACAAGTACGTGTCCGAGAAGACCGCCGAGTTCCTCGACCGCCCGCTGGCCGAGCTCAAGATCATCGTCCTCCACCTCGGCAACGGCGCCTCCGCCGCGGCGATCGACGGCGGCCGCTCGATCGAGACGAGCATGGGCATGACGCCCCTCGAGGGGCTCGTCATGGGCACGCGGTCCGGCGACATCGACCCGGCAGCCGTCTTCCACCTGCACCGCGAGGCGGGCCTCGACTTCGACGAGCTCGAGACCCTGCTCAACAAGGGCAGCGGCCTGCTCGGCCTCACCGGCAGCGGCGACATGCGCGACGTGCAGGACAGCGCCTCGCGCGGCGACGCCGTGTCCGAGTCGGCGCTGGCCGTCTACCGCCACCGCATCCGCCACTACGTCGGCGCCTACGTCGCGCAGCTCGGCGGCCTCGACGCGGTCGTCTTCACCGCGGGGGTCGGCGAGAACAACGCGCTGCTGCGGCGCCGCACGCTGGCCGGGCTCGACTTCTTCGGCATCCGGGTCGACGACGACCGCAACGAGCTGGCCTCGCGCGACGCCCGACGCATCTCGCCCGAGGGAGCGTCCGTCGACGTGCTCGTCGTCCCCACGAACGAGGAACTCGAGATCGCCCGGCAGGCCGCCGCGCTCCGCTGAGCCCGGCGCCGGCGATCACGGTCTCCGTGCCGGACGACGAGAGAGGCCCCGGAGGCGCACGTCGCGCCTCCGGGGCCTCTCTCGTCGCCGGAGGGGCAGCCCCCTGCGTCGACCTCAGTACTTGATCGTGGCGAGCGCGTCCGAGACCGGGGTCTCGCCCGAGACGAGCTCGAACTGTGTCTTCACCGCCGTGCCCTCGATGATCGCGGTGGCGATCACCTCCGCCACGTCGGCGCGGGAGACCGTGCCGCGCTCGACGGACTGGCCCACCGTGACCTGTCCGGTGCCCGGGTTGTCGGTGAGGCCGCCGGGGCGCACGACGGTCCAGTCGAGGCCGTCACGCGCGCGCAGGTCGGCGTCGGCCTCGCTCTTCGCGCGCATGTACACCTGGTAGACCGCGTCGTCGTCCTCGGCGGGCAGCTGGGCCTTCTCGGGGTCGAAGTCGTCCGTGCCGATGGCCGACACCATCACGTAGCGGGCGACGCCCGCCTTCTCCGCCGCGTCGGCGAGCAGGATCGCGCCGTCACGGTCGATGGTGAGCTTGCGCTCCGCACCGCTGCCGCCCCCGCCGCCGGCCGCGAACACCACGGCGTCGGCACCGTCGAGGTGGCCCGCGAGGGTCTCGACGTCGGTCTGCTCCAGGTCGAGGACGAGCGCACGGGCACCCGCAGTCTCGAGGTCGGACGTGTGGTCGGGGTTGCGGACGATGCCCACCGGGTCGTGCCCGGCGTCGGCGAGTCGGCGTTCGAGGAGCTGGGCGATCTTGCCGTGTCCTCCGGCGATGACGATTCTCATGCATCCAGGGAACACCCCGTGTCGCGCAGACCACCCAGGAGCCGCTAAACTTCTCGAGGCTCCTCACGTGGCGCCATCCAGGCCAACTCCCCCAGGGCGGAAACGCAGCAAGGGCAACCGGGCTCTGGCGGGTGCGTGAGGGGTCTTTCCTTTTGCGCGCCGCCGCCCCTGCGGCGCTTCGGCGCGGCGTCCTGCCTGGTGCGGACGGGACCAGCCGGTCACCTTCCCGAGACGGCGCGCCGCTGCCCCCGCGGCGCTTCGGCGTGGCCTCACGCCTGGTGGCGACGGGACCAGCCGGTCACGTTCCCGAGACGGTCGCCGCCGCCCCTGCGGCGCTTCGGCGCGGCCTCGTGCCTGGTGCGGACGGGATCAGCCGGTCACCTCATCGAGACCGCGCGCCGCTGACCGCTCGGCGCCGGGGTGCGGCGTGGTCACGGCGGCGACGGGTCAGGACGCTGTGCTGCAGGTGACGCCCAGGAGGCCGAAGTTCACGGTCTTGGTCGCCGAGAGCGGCGACACCCACGGTGCTGTGCCGGCCGTCCCCTGCACACGGTAGGTGGCGCTGCTGATGCCGAGGATCTCCGCGGGTACCTGGTAGCTCTTCGTCGTGACCGTGTCGACCGGCGACGTGACGCCGATCCGGTACACGTTCCATGACGTCGGCTCGGCTGCACCCGCGGGTAGCGGATTGGGGACGTCCCATGTCAGCACGGGGGCGCCGAGGAGGCCACCGCCGTTGCACCCGATCGTCGACGCACCGACCAGGGTCCCCGTGCTGGCCGTGGCGCTGGCGGTCGCTCTGTCGGCGAAGGCGGCGAGGGTGGGCTCGGGGGGAACGGCCGTCAGGGCGGCGGCGAGGGCGAGCACGACGACGGTCGAGACGACGGCTGTGCCGGCTGTGCCGGAGGTGCGGTGCCGACCGGCCGCGTGGCGTGGCCCGTCCTCGTGACCGGCACTCGCCTCCTCGGCTCGACCGTCGTCGGCGGGTCCCGGCTCGGGGGCGGTCGCGGCCAGGTCCTCCGCACGCGGGCGACGGAAGCCGATCATGGCGAGCATGCCGAAGAGCGTGCCGACGACGAACACCCAGCCGGGGGCCAGCGCCTGGTCGACCCACTCGCCGAGGCGCGGGGTCGACCAGAAGACGCGGTCGGCCTCCGCGACGACGACGGGGTCGGGGTCGGTCACCGGGTTCGCGTCGCCCTTGAGGACGAGGGACCGGGAGGCGCCGCCCGCGTCGTCCGTCTCGACCACGCGGTGGGTGACGCGGACGCCGTCCGCGCGGGGGACGCTCACGACGTCGCCGACGGCCACCTCCGCCGCGGGCACCGTCCGCGCGAGCGCGAGCGCGCCGGTGGGGATGTCCGGGGACATGGAGCCGGACCGGAAGATGAGAGGGGTGACGCCGGCGAAGACGGCGAGGGCCGCGGCCGTGAGGCAGACCACGCCGGTGAGGGCCCCGGCCCACAGCACGACCTCGCGGGCGAAGAACCGCGCCCGGGCGTTGCGGCGGGCGTGGTCGACCGGCGGCCGGTCGTGCCGCGCGCGTCCGGGGGAGGACGCCATGCGTGGCTCCCCTCGTCGTGCGTCGGGCAGGTGGATCGTGAGGGGAACGGCGGAGTCGGGCACCCGACGCCGGACTCCGCCGTTCCCGTGTCCGGGCCGCGTCCGCCACGGGTGGCGGGGGCCTCGGGACGCCCGCCCTGGGAGGCGGGGGCTGGGAGGAGCTGCGGGGCAGCTACTGCTGGGTGGCGGTCACCGTCATGGTGGCGGTCACGGTCTTGCCCTGCACCCCGTTGGGGGCGTCGGCGGCCACCTCGGCGCGGACGCAGAGGTACTCGACCTGGTTGACCGCCAGGGGCCGGGCGGCCGCCGTCGCCGGTCCGGCGCTGAGCTTCGTCGTGCTCGCCGTGACCACGGTCGCGGGGGCCGCGGCGAACGTCGCCGAGCTGCACGTCGGAGGAGTGCCGACGCTGTAGGTGCCCGTGCCGAGGCTCGAGACGCCGAAGTTCAGCACCGGCCCGAGCAGGGCGGCGTCCGTGCCGCCGGCGACCGTCGTGTAGGCGTAGTTGAAGGGCAGGTTGCCGCCGTTCCGCACGGTGAGCAGCGAGTACGTCGAGTCGCCCGGCTTCGCGGTGGTCATCGCCAGGCCGGTGAGGGCCGTCGTGACGTCCTGGTCGTTCAGCTTGAGGTCGACGGTGCCCGTGCTGAAGCTGCTGGTCGCGGTGACGCTGTCGGTGAACGCCGCGAGGGTCGCGACGGTCCCGAGCCCGAGCACGGTGCCGAGGGCGAGGACCGCCCTGACCTTGCCCGAGACGGAGAGGCGGTGGGCGCGTGAGGACGCCGTGGCTGCAGACATGCGGGTGTCTCCTGATCCTGATCCTGACCGGTCTGCCGCGAGGGTGGGTCGCGGCCGGTGCGTCTCCGCTGGTGAGGCGGTTCGGCACGAGCTGGTGAGGCTCGTCCGGTGGGTCGAAGATACCAAGGAGGCGCGGCTCGCGCCAGGGGTCGCACCCACCCCCGATGGGGGGCCGAGACCACCCCCTCCCGGCGCGGACGTCGGTGGCCCCGACTACTCTTGTCCCGTGGTCACAGCCCTGTATCGCCGTTACCGGCCAGAGAACTTCGCCGAGCTGATCGGACAGTCGCAGGTGACCGATCCGCTCCGCACGGCGCTGCGCGCCGACCGCGTCAACCACGCCTACCTGTTCAGCGGCCCCCGGGGCTGCGGCAAGACGACGTCGGCCCGCATCCTGGCGCGCTGCCTCAACTGCGCCCAGGGCCCCACCGACACGCCGTGCGGCGTCTGCGACTCGTGCGTCGAGCTCGCGCGCGACGGGGGCGGCTCGCTCGACGTCATCGAGATCGACGCCGCCAGCCACAACGGCGTCGACGACGCTCGCGACATCCGCGACCGCGCCGTGTTCGCCCCGGCGCGCGACCGGTTCAAGATCTTCATCCTCGACGAGGCCCACATGGTCACGCCGCAGGGCTTCAACGCGCTGCTGAAGGTCGTCGAAGAGCCGCCGGAGCACGTCAAGTTCATCTTCGCGACGACCGAGCCCGACAAGGTGATCGGCACGATCCGGTCGCGCACCCACCACTACCCGTTCCGGCTGGTCCCGCCCGCGCAGATGCTCGAGTACGTCCAGCAGCTCGCCGAGAGCGAGGGCGTCGCCGCCGCCCCCGGCGTCCTGCCCCTCGTGGTCCGGGCCGGCGGCGGGTCGGTGCGCGACACCCTCTCGCTGCTCGACCAGCTCATGGCCGGCAGCGAGAGCGGCGGCATCGAGTACGAGCGCGCCGTCGCCCTGCTCGGCTACACGCACGCAGCCCTCCTCGACGACGTCGTGGTCGCCCTGGGGCAGCGCGACGGCGCGGCCGCCTTCGCGGCCGTCGACCGGGTCGTCCAGACGGGCCAGGACCCGAGGCGCTTCGTCGAGGACCTGCTCGAACGGCTCCGCGACCTCATCGTGGTCGGCGCGACCGTCGAGGGCGCCTCCGCCGTGCTGCGCGGCGTCACGCCGGAAGAGCTCGACCGGCTCGTGCAGCAGTCGCACGCCTTCGGCGCCGCCGAGCTCTCGCGCTCGGCCGACGTGGTGAACCGGGCCCTGACCGACATGACGGGCGCCACGTCGCCGCGCCTCCACCTCGAGCTGATGATCGCCCGGGTGCTCGTGCCCGAGGCCGACGAGACGACCCGGGGCGCGCTGGCCCGTGTCGAGCGGCTGGAGCGCCGCGTCGGCGTCGACGGCGCCGCGGGCGACTCAGCCCACCCTGCACGCCCCGTGCAGGCGGCCGTGGCCGCGTCGGCTGCCCCGGCCCGAGGGGCAGGTGCCGCGGGTCAGCAGGCGGGCGGCGGGTCGTCCGCCTCGCAGACGACGGCCGCCGGCCCGGCGGCGACGTCGTCGGACCCCGCCGCGGCCTCGGCGGCCTGGGGCGCCGTCGCCCCCGACGTGCCGAGCACGCCCGCTGCTGATGGCCCTGACGTGTCCCCGGCCGCCTCCGACGGTCCAGCCGCCGCCGACGGTCCGGCCGCCGCCGAGTCGCCCGCGACCGAGCCGGCGACGCCCACGGCCGCGCACTCGGCCGCCTGGGCGCAGACGCCTGCGGTCGAGGGAGCCGTCCCGCCCGGTGCCGGTACGGGCTCCGACGGCTCCGCCTCTCCCGTCGGCCCGGTCTCGCTGCAGCAGATGCGTGACGCCTGGCCCGAGATCGTCGAGGCCGTCGAGAAGGCGCGTCGCACCGCGTGGATGGTCGTGGTCACCGCCTCCGTGCAGGGCTACGCCGACGAGGTGCTCACCCTTGCGTTCCCCAGCTCGCACGACGTCGACGAGTTCAAGAAGCCCCAGGGCGCCGGTGAGGGCGTCAGCGAGTACCTCCGCCGCGCGATCCAGCAGGTGCTCGGCGTCCGGGTCAAGTACATCGCCCGGGTGGAGGGCCCGGCCGACGGCCCGGCCCCGGCGGCCGCCGCGGCCGTGGCTCCGACCGAGCCGGCCCCGGCCCGCGACGAGCCGGGGCCGGTCGTCCCGGACGACAGGGCGACCTCGTCCGCCCTGGCCCCCGAGCCGCAGGCAGCGCCCGCATCCGCTCCGGCTCCGGCCCCGGCGCCTGTGTCGACCCCCTCCACGGCCGCCCCTGCCCCCCGGGAGTCGCGCCCGGCATCGCGGCCTGCGCAGCCCGAGGCGCGGCCGACCGGCCCCGTCACCGGCTGGGACGTCGCGACGATCCCGCAGACGCCCCCGCCCGAGCCCGACGAGCCCGAGTTCATCACGGAGGAGCCGCCCGGCGGCGCCCCCACGGTCGACGCGACGCCGCCGCCCTCCGACGCGGCCCCGGCCGCACCGGCGACGGCGTCGGCCGCTGCCGCAGCACCTGCCTCGGCACCCTCGCCGGCGCAGGGCCCGAGCGCGAGCCAGCGCCGCGCCGCCGCGGGTGACCCCCGACGGGGCATCCCGGCCGGGTCGCGCTACGGCGAGGCCGTCGTCCGCGAGATCCTCGGCGCCCAGTTCATCGAAGAAGAGACGATCGCTCCCCGCGTCACGCCTCAGAGAAGCGAGTAGTCCGTGTACGAGGGCATCGTCCAAGAGCTGATCGACGAGTTCGGCCGCCTCCCGGGCATCGGGCCGAAGTCGGCGCAGCGCATCGCGTTCCACATCCTGCAGACCGAGACGTACGACACGACGCGGCTGTCCGAGCTGCTCGTGGACGTGCGCACCAAGGTCCGGTTCTGTGAGGTCTGCGGCAACGTCACCGAGCAGGAGCGCTGCTCCATCTGCCGCGACCCCCGTCGCTCGCCGGCCACCATCTGCGTGGTCGAGGAGGCGAAGGACGTCCAGGCCATCGAGCGGACCCGCGAGTTCCGCGGCCTCTACCACGTGCTCGGCGGGGCCATCAGCCCGATCGACGGCGTCGGTCCGGACGACCTGCGCATCCGCCAGCTCGTCCAGCGCCTCGCCGACGACACGGTGCAGGAGGTCATCATCGCGACCGACCCCAACCTCGAGGGCGAGGCCACGGCGACCTACCTGTCGCGGATGCTCGCGCCGTTCGGCCTGCGCGTGACGCGTCTCGCGTCGGGACTGCCGGTCGGCGGCGACCTCGAGTACGCCGACGAGGTCACCCTCGGGCGCGCCTTCGAGGGGCGCCGGCTCGTCTCCGAGTAGTCGAGGGGCTCAGGGTCGAGCGGCCCAGGTCCGCCGGTTCAGGGCCGCCGGTTCAGGGCCGGGCGGCTCAGAGCCGTGCGCGGCGGGCGCGGACGAAGCTGTAGAGGCCGAAGGCGATCAGCCCGATCGCCACGACCGACAGCACCACCACACCGGCCGGCAGGCCCGCGAGCGCCTTGAGGGCCCCGTCCAGCCCGCTCGCCTCCTCGGGGTCCGCGGTGATCGCCGCGACGGCGAACAGCACTCCGACGACCGCGATCGCGACGCCCTTCGCGACGTACCCGACGACGCCGAGGGCCACGGACACGCGGCCGGCCGTCCCGGGCGGCACGACGAGGTCCTCACGGAACTCCTGCCGAAGGCCCTTGACGACGAAGTAGACGCCGATCGCGACGACGGCCAGGGCGAGGACGACGAGCAGGACGACCCCGCCGGGCGTCGCGATGAGGCGCGAACTGAGGCTCTGGGTCTGGTCCGAGCTGTCCGACGACCCGCCTCGGGCGAAAGTGAACGCAGTGACGCCGACGGCGAGGTAGGCGACGCCCTTGCCGCCCTCCTTCGCCCGGTCGGCCCACGCCTCCTTGTCGGCGCCCCGCACCAAGGCGGCCTCGAGCAGCTGGAACAGGCCGAGGGCCCACAGCCCGATGACGACCACCCAGAGCACGACGGCTCCGCCCGGGCGGGAGGCGAGCTGGCCGAGGGCACCGCCCTGGTCGGCCTCGCCGCCGCCGCCCGCCGCGACGCCGAGGGCGATGCCGCCGATCAGCACGTGGAGCAGCCCGTTCATCGCGAAGCCCACCCGCGCGAGCGTGCGGAGGGCGCGGCTGTCCTGGAGGCGGCTGGCGGATCCGCGGGCGTCCGCGACGGCGTCGGTCATGCCCCCACGCTAGAGGTCGCGAGAGCCGTCACTCCGGCCGACCCTGGGGACGAGGAGGCGGTCGTCCCCCTGCTGGTCGCGACCGGTCGTCACACGGGCCGGGCACCTCCTAGAATCGTCGGACGCAGGCGCCGCCAGCCCGACCGCGAGCGCCTCCTCGTCCTGTCCGCCCCGTTCCGTCCACCTCCTGGAGTCGCCACCGTGAGCTTGATCGTGCAGAAATTCGGCGGGTCCTCGGTCGCCGACGCCGAGAGCATCAAGCGCGTCGCCAAGCGCATCGTCGAGACGCGCAAGGCCGGCAACGACGTCGTCGTGGCGGTGAGCGCCATGGGCGACACGACCGACGAGCTGCTCGACCTCGCGGCCGAGGTGACCCCGATGCCCGGCGGGCGCGAGCTCGACATGCTGCTCACCGCGGGCGAGCGCATCAGCATGGCCCTGCTCGCCATGGCGATCCGCAGCCAGGGCGTCGAGGCCCGGTCGTACACGGGCAGCCAGGCCGGCATGATCACGGACGCCCAGCACGGCAGGGCGCGCATCGTCGACGTCACGCCGGGCCGCATCCGCGAGGCGCTGGACGCCGGGTCGGTCGCGATCGTCGCCGGCTTCCAGGGCTTCAACAGGAGCACCGGCGACATCACGACGCTCGGGCGGGGCGGCTCCGACACGACCGCCGTGGCCCTCGCCGCGGCCCTCGACGCCGACGTCTGCGAGATCTACACCGACGTCGACGGCATCTTCACGGCCGACCCCCGCGTCGTGCCCCGCGCCCGCAAGCTCGACCGCATCACGAGCGAGGAGATGCTCGAGCTCGCCGCCGCCGGTTCGAAGGTCCTCTACATCCGTGCCGTCGAGTACGCCCGACGCCACGGCGTCACCCTGCACGTCCGCTCGTCGTTCCACAACGGCGAGGGCACCTTGGTCGTCAACCCGAAAGAGGGAGAGAACGTGGAAGAGCCCATCATCAGCGGTGTCGCGGGCGACCTGAGCGAGGCCAAGGTCACGGTCGTCGGCGTCCCCGACGTCCCCGGCAAGGCCGCCCAGATCTTCCGCACCGTCGCCAAGACGAGCGCGAACATCGACATGATCGTGCAGAACGTCTCGGCGGCGTCGACCAGCCGCACCGACATCTCGTTCACGCTGCCGAAGTCCGAGGGGTCGGTCGTCCTCAACGCGCTCGAGTCCGACCGTGCCGAGATCGGCTTCGAGTCGCTCCAGTACGACGACCAGATCGGCAAGCTGGCCCTCGTCGGTGCCGGCATGCGCACGAACGCCGGCGTCTCCGCCCGCCTCTTCACCGCCCTGTTCGAGGCCGGGATCAACATCGAGATGATCTCGACCAGCGAGATCCGCATCTCGGTCGTGACGCGCGCCGACACCCTCGCCGAGGCCCTCCGGGTCGTCCACACGGCCTTCGAGCTCGACGCCGACGTCGAGGCCGTCGTCTGGGGCGGCACCGGTCGCTGACCGGCGCGTCCGCGACGACCCTCCCCGGTCACCATCCCCCACCCTCACCACCCCCAGGAGCACGAGATGTCTGAAGGTCTGCGCGTCGGCGTGGTCGGCGCCACCGGCCAGGTCGGCAAGGTCATGCGGAAGCTGCTCGCCGAGCGCGAGTTCCCGATCGCCGAGATCCGCTTCTTCGCCACGGCGCGCTCGGCAGGGACGACCCTGCCGTTCCGCGGCGTCGACGTCGTCGTCGAGGACGTCGAGACGGCCGACCCGAGAGGGCTCGACATCGCGCTCTTCTCGGCCGGCGCCACCGGCAGCCGGGCGCACGCCCCCCGCTTCGCCGAGGCCGGCGTGCTCGTCATCGACAACTCGAGCGCCTGGCGGATGGACCCGGAGGTGCCGCTCGTCGTCAGCGAGGTCAACCCCCACGCGATCGACCAGGCCGTCAAGGGCATCGTCGCCAACCCGAACTGCACCACCATGGCCGCGATGCCGGTGCTCAAGGTCCTCGACGCCGAGGCGACGCTCGAGCGTCTGATCGTCAGCACGTACCAGGCCGTCAGCGGCAGCGGCCTCGCGGGCGCCGACGAGCTGCTCGGCCAGGCACGCGCGGCTCTCGAGGGCGACGCCGCGGGCCTCGTCCACGACGGAGGCGCGGTGCAGATGCCGCAGCCGGCGGTCTACGTGCGCCCCATCGCCTTCGACGTCATCCCGCTCGCCGGCTCGATCGTCGACGACGGCCTCGACGAGACCGACGAGGAGAAGAAGCTCCGCAACGAGAGCCGCAAGATCCTCGAGCGGCCCGACCTGCTCGTCAGCGGCACCTGCGTGCGCGTCCCCGTCTTCACGGGCCACTCCCTGTCGATCAACGCCGAGTTCGCGACCGAGCTCACTGCCGCCCGGGCGCGTGAGCTGCTGGCGGACGCCCCCGGCGTCGTCCTCACCGACGTGCCCACGCCCCTCGAGGCCGCGGGCAAGGACCCGTCGTTCGTCGGACGCGTCCGTCAGGACGAGGGCGTTCCCGGCAACCGCGGCATCGCCCTCTTCATCAGCAACGACAACCTCCGCAAGGGCGCTGCGCTGAACGCCGTGCAGATCGCCGAGATCGTCGCGGCGAGTCGTCTCGCGACGGCGTAGGTCCCGCCACCGAACCTGCGCCTCCGTCGCTCCGAAGACCGGGCATGACCCGTCTCGTGCCCGGCCTCGTCGCCCTGTTCGCCGCTGCAGCCGCCGTCCTGACGGGCTGCGCCGGGCCCGTCACGGACGGCCCGGCCGCCTCGTCGGCGGTCCCGGAGGGCGACGGCCCGGTCGTGGCCTTCTACGGCGACTCGTACACCCTCGGCACGGGAGCGTCCGATGAGTCGCACCGCTGGTCGACGATCGTCAGCGAGGAGCGCGGCTGGCGCGAGTACAACCCGAGCGTCAACGGGCTCGGCTTCGTCAACCACCGCACGTCGTTCGAGGGCGGCGACCTGCCCGGCCTCGTCATCGACGCCGAGCCGGACATCGTGTTCGTCACGATGGGGCTGAACGACTCCTTCTCGTACGACGCCCGCGCCGACGAGATCTACGCCCAGATCGGCGACGACCTCGACCGCATCGCGTCCGCCCTGCCCGATGCGCGCCTCGTCGTCGTCGAGCCGTTCTGGTACACCGACGATCGACCGGCGAGCGTCGACGTCATCGGCGGCTGGGTCCACGACGCGGCCGACGAGGTCGACGCGGACTGGGTGCCGGGCGCCTCCCGGTGGCTCGAGGGGCACCCCGAGTGGATGGCCGCGGACGGGCTGCACCCGAACGACCAGGGCTACGCGGAGATGGCGCGGCGGATGGACGCCGAGCTGACGACCCTCGGGCTCTGAGCGGTCGGGCTGGCCGTCGCCGTCGCCGTCGCTGTCTCGCTGAGCTCGTCGTCGAGCCGGGCGCCGGTCCGCACCCAGACGCCGCGCCTAGACTGCACCTCGTGACCGAAGCATCGAAGGCAACGAAGCCCGTCGACGTCGCCCTCATCGGGGCCGGCGTCATGAGCGCCACGTTGGGCGCCATGATCAAGCAGCTCGAGCCCACCTGGACGATCCAGGTCTACGAGGCTCTGGGCGACGTCGCCCAGGAGTCGAGCAACCCCTGGAACAACGCGGGCACCGGCCACTCCGCCCTCTGCGAGCTCAACTACACGCCCGAGCGCGCCGACGGCACGATCGACACGAGCAGCGCGGTCAAGGTCAACGAGCAGTTCCAGGTCTCACGCCAGTTCTGGTCGTTCCTCGTCGCCGAGGGCGCCCTGCCCGAGCCGTCCGCCTTCATCAACTCGACGCCGCACATGAGCTTCGTCTGGGGCGAGGCCAACGTCGAGTACCTGCGCAAGCGGCACGAGGCGCTGCGGGGCCACCCGCTGTTCGCCGGCATGGAGTTCAGCACCGACGCCTCCGTCATCCGCTCGTGGGCCCCGTCCCTCATCCTGGGCCGCGCGAAGGACCAGCCGATCGCCGCGACCCGCATCGAGGCCGGCACCGACGTCGACTTCGGCAGCCTCACGCGCCTCCTGCTCACCTACCTCGAGGAGAACGAGGCGCGCATCGAGCTCGACCACCGGGTCACCGGCCTGACGAAGCTCGCCGACGGCACGTGGCGGGTCGCGATGCGCCGTCAGGTCGGCGGCACGCCCACGAGCGTCGACGCCCGGTTCGTCTTCGTCGGCGCCGGGGGAGGCGCGCTGCACCTGCTGCAGAAGTCGGGCATCGACGAGATCAAGGGCTTCGGCGGGTTCCCCGTCAGCGGCGAGTTCCTCCGGACCGACGACCCGGCCGTCGTGGCGAAGCACGCCGCGAAGGTCTACGGCAAGGCCGCCGTCGGCTCGCCCCCGATGTCGGTCCCGCACCTCGACACCCGCGTCGTGGACGGGCAGGCGAGCCTGATGTTCGGGCCGTACGCCGGCTTCAGTCCGAAGTTCCTCAAGAACGGCTCGTGGTTCGACCTCTTCGCCTCGATCCGGCCGCACAACCTGTACCCGATGATCCGGGCCGGGCTGGCGAACCTCTCGCTCGTCAAGTACCTGGTCGGCCAGCTGATGGCGAGCAGCGACAGCAAGTTCGAGTCGCTGCGGGAGTTCATGCCCGACGCCGACCCGGCCGACTGGTACCGCATCACCGCGGGCCAGCGCGTGCAGGTGATCAAGAAAGACCGGAAGAAGGGCGGGGTGCTGCAGTTCGGCACCGAGGTCGTCTCGGCGGCGGACGGCACGATCGCGGGCCTCCTCGGGGCCTCGCCGGGCGCCTCCACCGCCGTCCCGATCATGCTGTCGGTGCTCGAGCGCTGCTTCCCCGACCGGATCGCCGGGTGGACCCCGACGCTCCGCCGCATGGTCCCGACCTACGGCGACCAGCTCGCCGACGACGAGGCGCGCGCCGCCGCGACGCTCGGGGCCACCGCCGAGGCCCTGCGCATCCACGCGTAGCGGCTCGATCCGCCGCGCGGCCTGCCGAGCCGAGCTGAGGAGGCGCGGACCGCTCCCGGCTTGACGTCCGATCGAACATGTGTTCGACTCTCGTCATGAGGTGGAGCGAACAGGCGACGACGGCGACCGACTCGTCGGCGCTGCCCGGCCTGGCCAAGCTGTCGAACCTGGTCGCCTCGGTCACGACGCCCGAGTTCGCGGGGGTGACGTTCCACGAGATCCTCGCGAGGAGCGCCCTGAACCGCGTGCCGGGCAGCGACTCCGCCTTGCCCTTCGGCTGGACGATCAACCCCTACCGCGGCTGCAGCCACGCCTGCGTCTACTGCTTCGCCCGTCCGACGCACGAGTACCTCGACCTCGACGGTGGCGACGACTTCGACCGGCAGATCGTCGTCAAGGTGAACGTCGCCGAGGTGCTGTCCCGAGAGCTGCGTCGCCCGACGTGGCAGCGCCACCCCGTCGCGCTCGGCACGAACACCGACCCGTACCAGCGCGCCGAGGGCAAGTACCGGCTCATGCCGGGCATCATCGCGGCCCTGGCCGACTCGGGCACCCCGTTCAGCATCCTGACCAAGGGCACCCTGCTGAGGCGTGACCTGCCGCTCCTCGTCGAGGCGGCCCAGCACGTGCCGGTCGACATCGCGATGTCGATCGCGATCCACGACGACGACCTCCAGCAGTCGGTCGAGCCGGGCACGCCGACCACGGCCGCGCGTCTCGCGACCGTCCGCGCGGCGACCGACGCGGGGCTCCGCTGCTCCGTCTTCATGATGCCCGTCCTGCCGTGGCTGACCGACGACCTCGACCACCTGCACCGGGCCCTGGCGGCCGTGCGCGCCTCCGGGGCGACGAGCCTGCTGTACTCGGCCCTGCACCTCAAGCCCGGCGTCAAGGAGTGGTGGTCCGCCTGGCTCGAGCGCGAGCACCCCGAGCTCGTCACGCGGTACCGCGACATGTACGCGACGAGCACCTACGCGCCCCTCGGCTACCGCAAGTGGCTCGCAGCCCGCATGCGGCCCCTCCTGGCCGAGCACGGGCTCGAGCACGGCACGGCCGACCCAGCGACGGGCTCCACCCGCTCGAGCGCCCTCGACGACGCGGCGGCGGCCCGGGGCACGCTCGGGTTCGGCTCGGACGGACGGCCGCGGTCGCTCATCGCCCACGAGCTGCCGGGCGGTGCGCGGTCGTCTCAGCCACGTCTGTTCTGACCGCGGCAGAGCTCGTCGTCCGTCCGTCCCCGGGGTCGGGGCACAGCCGCCCCGGTGGCTCGGCCCCGTCCCGCGGGGTGACCCTAGATAACGGGGTACAGGACGAGTCCTCGTTCTGGCATGATCGTCCTGCCCGACACGTCGACCAGGAGGGGGCCGCCATGCTGCTCGGCCTCCCCGCACACCTCGTCCCGCCGACCGTGGGCCGGGCGCTGTCCCGTGCCTGCCACGTCATCGCGAGCGTCGTCCTCGCGAGTGCCGGCCTGCTCCTGATCGTGAACCAGGTCGCCGAGCCGTCGTACCTGCTCTGGCCTGCCCTCGTGGCGTTGTTGCCGATGCTCGGCATGCTCTTCGTCGTCGAGAAGTTCCGCAGCACGACCGCCGTGCTCGCGTACCTCGCCATCGGCTCGGCGTGCCTCTACTGGTACGCCGTGACCCTGTTCGCGCAGATACCGTCGGTCCAGGCGTCCGACGCCTTCTCGCTCTCCCTGCCGAAGATCGCCCTCGTCATGGTCGGCGGCAGCGGGCTGCGTTCGCGGGGCAGCCTGCTCTGGGCCACCGCCGGCTTCGCCCTGGGGGAGCTCGTCACACAGCTGGCGACCTGGCAGACCGGCGCGACGCCGCGTCTCGACGTCGCGGTCCTCTTCGCGTGGCTCCTCGTGTCCGTGACGGCGGCGTCGTCCCTGCTCGCACGGGGACGGGTCGCCCGTGCACAGCCGAGCCTGCACCGGGCGGCATTCGACCAGCAGAAGCAGGCCATCCGTCACGACGTCGAGCAGCAGGCGTCGGCACTGCTGCACGACACGGTGCTGAACCACCTCGCCTCCATCGCGGCCGGTGGGCCCGGCCCGCTCGACCCGGCGACCGCGGCCTCGATGGCCACCGACCTCGAGGTGCTCGTCGGCCAGGAGTGGCTCGTCGACGATCCCGGCACCCCGGCCTCGGCGACGACCGGGCCGGGCGACTGGACGACCACCGAGCTGGGCCACGCCGTCGCACGGGCGCGCGAGGGCGGGCTCGAGGTCGGCGTCACGGGAGACCTCGGGGCCGTGACGCGGTTGGCGCCCGCGGTCTGCCGCGCCCTGGGCCTCGCCGTGGCCCAGTGCCTGACGAACGTCGCCGTGCACAGCGGCACCGAGCGTGCCGAGGTGGTCGTGTACGGCGACGGCGTCGACCTGACGGTGATGATCATCGACGACGGGATCGGCTTCGACGCCGCGACGACCGCGCCCGACAGGCTCGGGCTCAAGAACTCGGTCGAGGCCAGGACGGCCAGGGTCGGCGGGTCGGCTCAGATCTGGTCGTCTCCCGGCAGCGGCACGTCGGTCATGCTCCGCGTCCCGGTCGCACCGGCCGCGCCGGCCGCGCCGGCCGCGCCGGCCGTCCCGATCGCACCGGCCGCACCGGCCGAACCGGTCGTCCCGGTCGTCCCGCCCGGTGCGGGGACGGGGGCTGCCCCGGTCATCGCCGATCCCGGCCCCGTCGACCTGGCGCCGCGCGCCGCCGGCGGGGGAGCACCGTGAACCGCCGCAGCCCGCAGCAGGTCGATCCGCTCGGCGCCCTCAGCTCCCGTCCCGTCACGGCGCTCGCCGCGGTGGCGGCCGTCGTCTACGCGACGGTGTCGACCGTGATCACGCGCGACGAGATCGTGATGCCCGTCGCCGCCGTCGGGGCCCTCACGGCGCTCGGGGCGGCCGGCGTCGTCCTGGTGCTCGCGTCGAGCCCGCTCCGGGCCCCGCTCACCCGCTCCTCGGTCGCGGGAGTGGTCGTGCTGGGCTCGATCGCTGCCGTCCTCGCCGCCGTCGCCTCCGCCGGCCACAACTCCATGGTCCGCGACGACTGGGCCTCCCTCGCCGTCGGGCTCCTCCTCGTCGGCCTGGCGCCGTACCGGCCCGCGCTCGACCTCGTGGTCGCCGGGCTGGTCTCCGCCGCGGTCCTCACGGCGATCGTGCTCGTCGAGAGCGAGGCGTTCCTCACCGACGTCCCCGTCCTGGTGTTCGTCGTGGTCGCCGTGACCCCGGTGCTGGCGCTCTCGCTCGCCGGGGCGTCGTTCTCGGCCGCCTTCACGACCCTGGTGGAGCGCTGGATCGCGGGCGCCTCCTCGGCTCGTCAGGCCAGCGCCGACGAGTTCCGCTCGAGCGTCGCCCGGAGCGTGCAGCAGGACCGGGTGACCATCCTCAACCGCGACGTCGCGCCGTTCTTCGGCGAGGTCGTCGCCGCGGGCGTCGTGACGGAGGCGGACGTCGAGCGGGCTCGGCACATCAGCGCCGACCTCCGCAGCACCATGGTCGCCGAGGCGGACCGGAGCTGGCTCGAGCAGGTGCTGGCCGATCCCTCCACCCGCGTGTCCGGGGTCGTCGTCGACGTCGGTCGGGCAGCTGGTCGGATGACGTCCGCGCACCGCACGTCGCTGCGTGCCCTGCTCGTCGCCTTCGGCGAGAGCGACGCCGTGCAGCCCGACACCGTCCGCATCGAGCTCGAGCAGGGGCTGGACGCCGAGGAGGAGCGGGTCGAGGCCCGCATCAGCGTCGCCACCGCCTCGTCCGAGTCCGCAGTCCGCCACCGTTTCGCGCCCTACCTCGCCGTCGTGCGGATCGTCTTCGACGACCTGCAGGTCGATCCCGCCCCGCCCCTCCTGACACTAAGGTTTTCTTATGACCAGCACTGAGCCGAGCGGCCGCTCGTCCCTCCGTCCGGGCTTCGGCCGGCCAGCCGCCGCCCCGTCGTGGAGCACGGTCGGGCCTGGTTCCGAGGGGCCCGCCACCCGTCGCGTCCGCCTCGCCATCCTCGACGACCACGAGGTCCTGCTCGACAGCCTGTCGAGCTGGATCAACGTCAACGCCTACGACTTCGACCTTGTCCTCACGGCGCACACCTGGCTCCAGCTCGTGCACAGCGACAACTTTCCCACCGACCTCGTCTTCCTCGACTTCCAGCTGAAGGAGCCGGTCTCCATCGAGGCCCGGGTCCGCACCTGCCGGGCGGCCGGCGCCAAGGTGATCGTGCTGTCGAGCCTCGACACGCGCGAGTCGCGCGAGCGCGCGCTCGACGCGGGTGCGTCGGCGTTCCTCTCGAAGGCGCTGCCGATGCGCGAGGTCATGGACGCAGCCCGCCAGGTCATGGGCGTGGCTCGTGACGCGTCGCCCCAGCGCGACTGGCGCCCGTTGCCGGTGGGTGCCGCGAACCAGAGCCGCCCGAAGCTCAGCGCAGGCGAGTCGGAGGCGTTCCGCCTCTACGTGTCCGGCTTCAGCACCAACGAGGTCGCAGCCCAGATGAACGTGCAGTACGAGACGGCGAAGACCTACCTCCGTCGCGTCCGCGAGAAGTACGCGAAGGCGAACAGGCCTGCGAGCAAGAAGTCAGAGCTGATCCGTCGTGCGGCGGAGGACGGCTACCTCCAGTAGTGGCGAAGCTGTACTTCCGCTACGGCGCGATGAACAGCGGCAAGAGCACCGCGTTGCTCCAGGCCGCGTACAACTACGAGGAACGCGGCCAGCGCGTCCTGCTGGCGAAGCCGCGCGTCGACACCAAGGGAGACGACGCGATCGTCTCCCGGCTGGGCGTCACCCGGCCCGTGGACGTCACGTTCGGTCCTGACGACGACGTGCGCGAGGTGTTCTGCCGCTCGCGTGAGCGCGTCCGGGCCGAGACGGGGACCGACCTGTCGTGCCTGCTCGTCGACGAGGTGCAGTTCCTCGCTCCGGTCCAGGTGGACGACCTGCTGCGCATCGCCGTCCTCGAGGGAGTCCCCGTCCTCGCGTACGGGATCAGGACGGACTTCCGGACGATCGCCTTCCCGGGCAGTCGCCGGCTCCTGGAGGTGGCGCACTCGCTCGAGGAGCTCAAGACCATCTGTCGGTGCGGCCGCAAGGCGGTCTTCAACGCGCGCAAGGTGGGCGACCGCTTCGTCTTCGACGGTGACCAGGTCGCCATCGACGGGCGGGAGGTCACGTACGAGTCGCTCTGCGCCGCCTGCTACCTCGCCGAGAGCGACGGCCGTCTCGCCTGACCCCGGGGGCGCAGACGTGGTCGTGGGGCGGGCGGGGACCGCCCCACCGAGAGGCACAGGAGAAAGGCCAGACCTGAAGGGTCTGGCCTTTTCGTACGGTGTGGGGCGGGCGGGGACCGCCCCACCAGCAGGCACAAGAAAAATGGCCGGACCCGAAGGGTCCAGCCATTTTTCGTCGGGGTAGCGGGATTCGAACCCACGACCTCCTCGTCCCGAACGAGGCGCGCTACCAAGCTGCGCCACACCCCGAGGTGTCGCTCGGCCCGAGGGCCGAGTGGAGCAACCTGACAAGGATAGCGGATCTTTGGACCCGCTCGCACCACCCGACCCCGTGAGCCCTCGTCAGGCCGTGAGCGTCAGGACGACCGCCTCAGGGCGGCAGTCGAAGCGGACTGGTGCGTAGATCGACGTCCCGAGGCCGGCAGAGATCTCGAGGTGGGCGGTCTTGCGCGCGTGGCTCCAGGTGCTGAGCCCGCTGACCTTGCCACGGGGCACGTCACAGTTCGTGACGAGCGCGCCGTAGCCGGGCACCCGGACCTGGCCGCCGTGCGTGTGCCCTCCGAAGATGACGTCGGCCCCGTTGTTGACGAACGAGTTGAGGACGCGCTGGTAGGGCGCGTGGGTGACTCCGATGCTGATGGGGTCAGGTCCTCGTCGGTCGTCGTGCCAGCGCACGTTCTCGCGCAGGTCGTCGAGCGCCCCGGGGAGGCGGTCGAGACGATCCCAGCCACGGTGGGCGTCGTTCACGCCGAACAGCTCGAGACGGGACCCCCTGATCTCGATCGCCCGGGCGGCGTTGTTGAGGTCGAGCCACCCGAGGTCGGCGAAGAACGACTCCATCCGGCCGATGTCGAGGGGAGTGGGGGCCCGGGTCACGCCGCTGGGACCGCCGAAGTAGGCGAACGGGTTCTTGGGGACCGGCCCGTAGTAGTCGTTCGAGCCGTTGACGAAGACACCGGCCACGCCGCGGAACGGCTCGAGGGTGTGCTCCAGGGCTGCGTGGGCGTCGACGTGCCCGATGTTGTCGCCCGTGTTGACGACGAGGTCCGGCTCGTACACGGCCAGTCCACGGACCCATTCCTGCTTTTCGGTCTGCCACGGAGCCAGGTGCAGATCGCTCAGGTGCAGGATCGTCAGCGGGCGGGAGCCGGCCTCGAGGACGTTGAGCACCTCGTGCCGGACGGTGAAGCGGTTGCGCTCGACGAGGCTGCCCCAGGCGAGGGCACCCAGGCCGACGGCCGCGCCCGCCAGTGCGGTCGCGGCCGTCGCCCTGCCGAGGGGGAGAGGCGTCACTTGCAGCCGCCCGGGTCGGCGCCCTGCGGGTTGCCGTAGAGGGTGAGCCCGATCGCGGAGTCCTTCGCGACGGAGGTCCCGGCGGCGGGGTCCGTTGCTGCCACGCGACACTGGTTCTTCCCGTCGCCCGCGGCGAACCCGGTCACGGCGACCTTGTCGGCCGAGAAGCCGGCCGCGGCGATCGCCGTCTTGGAGTTGGCGATGCTCTGCCCCCGGACGTCGGGGATCGCGGCGGCGCCGGACCCGTCGCTCGTGAACACCGTCACCGTGGCTCCCTTGGACAGCACCGTCCCGGGGACCGGGTCGCTCGCCACCACCTGGCCGGCAGGCAGCGCAGACGGCTGCGTGCCGCCGTCGGCGTAGACGAGGTTGAGTCCCTTGAGCATGGTCTGTGCCGCGCTCACGCTGCTGCCGGAGAGCTCGGGGACCGAGACGCCGGATCCGCGCACGAGCCGCGAGTTGGCCTCAGGGAAGTCGGTGCCCGGGTACACCGTGTTGTTCACCGTCTGCACCGCCTTGAAGAGCTGCGCTCGGGTGGCGGCGTAGTTGCCTCCCTTGATCGGCGACCCGATGGAACGCAGGTTGACCTTGGGGCCGGTCCAGTTGCCCTGCCAGATCGCGGTCGCGAGCTTCGTCGTCGCGCCGATGATCCAGATGGACTCCTTCTTGTCGGTCGTGCCGGTCTTGCCGATCTCCTCGATGCCGTCGCCGGGGAGGGCGCCTCGTCCGGTCCCGTTCGACCACAGGCCGGACATCGCCTTCGCGGCGGCCGCGGCCACCTCGGGCTCGACGGCCTGCGAGCACTCCTGGGCCTGCCCGCCGAGGGCAACGCCGTCGTCGTTCACGATGTTGTCGACCACGATCGGCGCGCAGTACTTGCCGCCGGCCGCGATGGCTGCATAGGCCGTGGCCATCGTCAGCGGGGCGATCTCGTCGGCCGTGCCGAGGATGGACGACGGGAAGTTGCTGATCTCGCCGCCGTCTGCACGGTGGACGCCCAGGCGCTGTGCCACGTCGCGGATGTCGTTCAGGTCGAGCTTGGACGCCATCGACGCGTACGCGGTGTTGACCGACTGTGCCGTAGCGGTCGTGACTGCCATCTGACCGGGCTTGGAGCCGTCGTCGTTCTTGGGCGCCCAGCCAGCCTGCCGCTGGCCGTCGGCCTTGAGGTAGAAGGTCCGGGGTGTGGCGTCGACGGACTCGGTGATGCCGTGACCCTGCTCGATCCAGTCGATCAGCGTGAAGGGCTTGAAGGTCGAGCCGGGCTGGAACCCGGTGGACCCGCCGTAGTCGCGGTCGGTGCTGAAGTTCACCGAGGTCTGCGTGCGGTCGCCGTTGTCGAGCTCGGAGAAGGTCGTGTTCTGCGTCATGACGACGACGCGACCGGTCCCCGCCTCGACGGAGTCGACGACGCTGCCGAGACGGACGCGGGTCTCGCTGGCAGGTGCCCACTGGTCGAGCTGGCTCTTGGCGTTCGACGTCAGGTCGAGGTCGAGCGTCGTGTAGACGTTCAGCCCGCCCGTGTTCCAGTTGGAGAGACGTTCTTCCTCGGTGGAGCCGAGGACGGCCAGGTTCTTGATGTTCTTCTTGACGAAGTCGCAGAAGTACTGGGCACCGGGTGCCGTGACCGCCGCGCAGCCCTGGGTGGGTGCCGTGAGCACCACGTAGCTCGCGACGTCGGTCGCCAGCGACACCTCTTCCGTCTCCTTGTCGATGAAGCCCTCGGCGTACATGGACTTGAGGATCACGTCGCGACGCGCCTTGTTGCCCTCGTACTTCTCCGGCGTCGAGAGGTTGCGGGTGTCCGGGTACTGGACGATGGCGATGAGGCTCGCGGCCTCCTGGTTCGAGAGGTCGCTCGCGTCCTTGTTGTAGTAGTGCTGTGCGGCGGCCTGCACGCCGTAGGTCTGGTCGCCGAAGTAGGCGATGTTGAGGTACGCGAGGAGGATCTCGTCCTTCGTGTACTTCTTCTCGAGCCCGATCGCGAACTTCATCTCCTCGAGCTTGCGATCGATCGTGGTCTTGATCGCGTCCTTGTAGGCAGCGTCCCGCTCGTCGGGGTCCGCGATCAGCTGCGACTGCGCGATGCGGATGTTGCGCACGAGCTGCATCGTGAGCGTCGAGCCACCGCCGCTCGCGCCGAGCTCGCCGCCGCCCAGTGAGCCGACCCCGGCACGGACGAGCGAGGTGACGTCGACGCCGCCGTGCTCGTAGAACCGACGGTCCTCACCGGCCACGACCGCGTCCTTGAGCGACTGCGAGACCTGGTCCCACTTGAGCTCGACGCGGTTCTCGCTGTAGAGCGTGGCGAAGGGGACGTCCTGCCCGCCCTGCTTCGCGTAGAGCGTGTTCCGCTGCTGCAGCTTGCCGATCTCGATGTACTCGGGGATCGACTCGAAGACCCCGATCGTGCTCGAGGCCGTCATGCCGGCGACCGCGATGGCGGGGGTCACGCCGATGGTGACGAGGAGGCCGGCCAGGACGCTGAAGCCGACGAACCCGAAGAGCGCCCCGATGACGGACGTGGGCTTCGATTTTTGGGCAGACATAAGATCAGGGTAAGTGACACCGCCGACATCCGAGCTGACAGGAACCACAAATGGTCCTTTGGGAGTACATGACCACGCCGCTCATGGTGCACAACAGCACCGCGATCCTGAACAACTGGGGGAGCGACGGCTGGGAACTGGTCCAGGTGACGCAGGGCCCAGAGGGCGGCCCCGTCGCCTGGTTGAAGCGCCAGAAGCAGGAGGCCTAGTGGCCCGCGTCGACGACCGCCTCGCCGAGCTCGGCCTGGTCCTCCCCACCGTGGCGGCCCCTGCGGGCGTCTACGTGCCGGCGGTCCGGGTCGGGACGTCCGTCTACACGGCGGGCCAGCTGCCGTTCGTTGACGGCGCCTTGCCCGTGGTCGGCAAGGTGGGCGACGGTCCGGGGCTCGTCGCCCCTGCCCTCGCCCGTGAGCTCGCCGCGACCTGCGTCCTCAACGCCCTCGCCGCCGCCGCCTCGGTGCTCGGTTCGCTCGACGACGTGGTACGGGTCGTGAAGGTCACCGGCTTCGTCTCGTCCGACCCGGCGTTCTCGGGGCAGCCGGGCGTCCTCAACGGGGCGTCCGAGCTGCTGGGCGAGATCTTCGGCGACGTCGGCGTCCACGCGCGGAGCGCCGTCGGCGTCGCCGTCCTGCCCCTCGACTCCCCGGTCGAGGTGGAGCTCCTGCTCGAGGTCGCACCGACCTCCTGATCGCGGGCGGGCACGAGGCCCCGGGACGACCGCCGGGCCGGCGTCGCGTCGCGGGGCCTCGTCCGTCAGCGCATCTCTGCCGAGATCACCGTCATGACGGCCGAGTCGGCGAGCGTGGTCGTGTCGCCGACCTCGCGTCCCTCGGCGACGTCGCGGAGGAGGCGCCGCATGATCTTGCCGGAGCGCGTCTTGGGCAGCTCGTCCACGAGCACGATCGAGCGGGGCCGGGCGATCGCGCCGATCTGGTGCGCGACGTGCGCCTTGAGGGCGACTGCCGCCTCCTCGGGGGTGAGTGTCTTCTTCTTCTTGTTGCGCAGCACGACGAAGGCCACGACGGCCTGGCCCGTGGTCTCGTCCGCCGCGCCCACCACGGCCGACTCGGCGACGATGGGGTGCGAGACGAGCGCCGACTCGATCTCCGCCGTCGAGAGCCTGTGGCCCGACACGTTCATGACGTCGTCCACGCGCCCGAGGAGCCAGATGTCCCCGTCCTCGTCCCGGCGTGCGCCGTCGCCGGCGAAGTAGCGGTCGCCGAACCGGCTCCAGTACGTCTCCGCGTAGCGCTCCGGGTCGCCCCAGATGCCCCGCAGCATCGACGGCCAGGGCTCGGCGACGACGAGCAGGCCGCTCTCCCCGTCGGCCACCGGGGTGCCGTGGTCGTCGACGACGTCCACCGTGACGCCCGGCAGCGGCGTCTGCGCCGCACCCGGCTTGGTCGACGTGAGCCCGGGCAGCGGGGAGATCATGATCGCCCCCGTCTCCGTCTGCCACCAGGTGTCGACGATCGGCGTCCGGCCCGCGCCGATGACCTCCCGGTACCAGAGCCACGCCTCCGGGTTGATCGGCTCGCCCACCGACCCGAGCAGGCGCAGGGACGACAGGTCGCGTGCCTGGGGGATCTCGCGGCCCGCCTTCATGAAGCCGCGGATCGCGGTGGGCGCCGTGTAGAAGAGCGAGACGCCGTACTTCTCGACGATGTCCCACCACCGGCCCGGCGCGGGGGAGTCGGGCGTGCCCTCGTAGAGCACCTGGGTGGCGCCGTTGGCGAGCGGCCCGTAGACGACGTAGCTGTGGCCCGTGATCCAGCCCACGTCCGCGGTGCACCACCACACGTCGGTCTCCGGACGGAGGTCGAAGACGGTCGCGTGGGTGGTCGCGACCTGGGTCAGGTAGCCGCCGGAGGTGTGCAGGATGCCCTTGGGCTTGCCGGTGGTCCCGCTCGTGTACAGGATGAAGAGGGGGTGCTCCGCCTCGAACGACTCGGGCTCGTGCTGGTCGGAGGCGCCCTCGAGCGCCTCGTGCCACCACCGGTCACGCCCGTCGATCCACTCGACGTGGTTCCCGCCGCGGCGGACGACGAGCACGTCGCGGACGCTGGACTCGCCCCCGACGGCGAGCGCGGCGTCGACGGCGGGCTTGAGGGGGGCAACGGAGCCCTTCCGCCACCCGCCGTCGGCGGTGATGACGAGGACGGCCTGCGCGTCGTCGATGCGGGCTCGGAGGCTCTCGGCGCTGAATCCGCCGAAGACCACGCTGTGGACGGCGCCGAGCCGGGCCACGGCGAGCATGGCGACCACCGCCTCCGGCACCTGGGGCAGGTAGATGACGACGCGGTCGCCGGCCACGACGCCCATCGAGGTGAGGACGTTGGCGGCCCTGCTCACCTCGGCGGTGAGCTCGGCGTAGGTGACCGACCTGCTGTCGCCCGGCTCGCCCTCCCAGTGGAGCGCGACGCGGTCGCCGTGCCCGGCCTCGACGTGCCGGTCGAGGCAGTTGTACGCGACGTTGAGGCGGCCGTCGGCGAACCAGCGGGCCACGGGGGCTCCCGACCAGTCGAGGGTCTCCGTCGGCTCGACGTCCCACGACAGCCGCCGGCGCGCCTGGTCGCCCCAGAAGAGGAGCCGGTCGGCGGCGGCGGCCTCGACGAGCTCCGGTCCGGCCACGGCACGAGCGGCGAACTCGGGCGACGGCGGGAAGGCGGCCGGGGAGGGGGACTGCGCCACCTCCTCGTCCGTGGCGGTGCGGGTGGGGGTGTCCTGGCGGTCGACCATCGTCGTCCTCTCGCGTCGTTGCGGCTGCGGGCGCCTCGCGCCCCGAGCGAGACTACTCCGGGCCGCGTCGTCGCTCGGGCGGGGGCCTGGCCGGAGAGCGAAGCGCGCGGACCGGACACGGTCGCGACGCTGGCACCGGTCTGCCTCCGTGGGGTACAGTGGACGAGTCCGGATTCAACCCCGGTGTGCAGCGCGAGCGATTCCCCCCGATCCAGCGCTGCCGTGGCGGCACCAGTTCCCCCCAACTGGTGCCGCCCCTCTTTTTTCGCCCGTCGATCGTGCGACGACCATCCGGGTGATCCCTCCCCGGAGCGCACTGCCTGGTCCCCGTTCCCCAAGAACGCACAGCCCTGTCTGTCTCGTTCGTGCCGCGTGGCTAGTGTCCGGGCATGACCGGACCCCCTGCTGCCCCCGCCCCGGGCCTCACCCCCGACCACCCGTTCGTCACCCTCCCCTCGGAGCCCGGCCGCTTCGTGGCGGCGGTACCGCCGGGCGCCTCCGCGCGGTGGGGTACAGGGGGCGCGAACGGGGTACACGGATCGTCGGTCGACAGATCGTGGCTGGGGGCGCTCGCCCCTCTCTTGGACGACCCCGACGTGACGGACGTCTTCGTCACCGGCGGGGCGGGCACATGGGTCGACCGGGGAGGCGGCGCGCGCCCCGAGGCGAGGGTCCACCTCTCGGAGGCGGCCGTGCGCGACCTCGCCGTGAGGCTCGTCGCCCGAGGCGGGCGCCACGTGGACGAAGCGAGCCCGTGCGTCGACGTGCGGCTCCCGGGCGGCGTGCGCGTGCACGTCGTCCTGCCGCCGATCTCGACGTCGGGCACGGCGCTGTCCATCCGCTTCCCGCGGGTCGTGCCCCCGACGCTCGACGACCTGAGCCGGGCCGGCTTCTTCGCCGACGCCGACGAGGGCGTCGTCCGGTCGTGCGTGGACCGACGAGCCAACGTGCTCGTCACGGGCGCGGGAGGGACCGGCAAGACCACGTTCCTGGCGGCCATGCTGTCGGCGGCGTCGCCCGGCGACCGCATCGTCACCGTCGAGGACGTGGCCGAGCTCCGCGTCGTCCATCCCCACGTGGTCTCGCTCGAGGCCCGCCAGCCGAACCTCGAGGGGGTGGGCGGCGTCGACCTCGCACGGCTGCTGCGGGAGGCGCTCCGCATGCGTCCCGACCGCCTCGTCGTGGGGGAGGTCCGGGGGGTCGAGGTCCGCGACCTCCTGTCGGCGCTGAACACCGGACACGACGGCGGGGCCGGGACCCTGCACGCGAACGGCCTGGCGGACGTCCCTGCCCGCCTCGAGGCGCTCGGGGCGGTCGCCGGCCTCGCGCCGGCGGCCCTGGCCCGCCAGGCCGTCAGCGCACTCGACGCCGTGTTCCACCTCGACAGGGCGGGCGGGCGGCGGCGGCTGGCCGTCATCGGCAGCCTCGGCACGTCGGCGTCGGGCGAGCTCACGGCCCGGGAGGGCCTCGTCCGCGCCGACGCCGGCGGCCGACGGGGCCGATGACCGGGCGGGGCCGTCGTCGGCCTCCGCCCACCCCCGCGGCGACCGTGGTCGATCGGCTCGCCGTCCTCCTCTCGGCCGGCGTCACGCCGGCGTCCGCCTGGAGGCACGTGGGCGAGGCCGAGCCCGACGGGGCCGTCCGTGCCGTGGCCTCGCACGTCGGCCGCTCCGCGGACGAGGGCGTCCCCGTGTCGGCGTCGCTGCGGCAGGCCCTCGAGCACCGGCCGTTCGGCACGGCCGGGGACGGGGAACGGCACGCGGTCGAGTGGGCCCAGGTCGCCTGCGCCTGGTACGTGGCGGAACGGAGCGGAGCTCCGCTCTCCGAGTGCCTGGGCAGCTTCGTGGCCGCCCTCCGCCAGGCCGACGCCGCTCGACGCGAGGTGGAGGTGGCGCTGAGCGGCCCGCGCTCGACAGGGCGGATCGTCCTCGCCCTCCCCCCGGTCGGTCTCCTCTTCTCCCTGGGGCTCGGCTTCGACACCGCCTCGGTGCTCTTCGGCAGCCCGGTGGGGTGGGGCTGTCTCGGGACCGGAGGAGCGCTCGTGCTCGCCGCTCGTGCCTGGAACGGTCGCTTGGTCCGCTCGGCCGTCCCCAGCGCCTCCGTGCCGGGTCTCCGCCTCGAGCTCCTGGCCGTGGCCGTCTCCGGGGGCGGGTCCTGGCAGGGCGGACTCGACCTCGTCGACGAGGCCTGTCGGGAGTGTCCGGGAGCCGGCGCCGAGGACGACGGGGGCGGGGAGGCGGTCCTGGAGCTCTCGCGGCGGGCGGGAGCCCCGGCGGGCGCGCTGCTGCGCGCGGCGGCCGCGGAGCGCCGTCTCGACGCGACCACGGCGGCGCGGTCCGCGGCGTCCAGGCTGGGATCGACCCTGATGCTGCCTCTGGGGATCTGCGTGCTGCCCGCGTTCCTCGTGGTGGGAGTCGTCCCTCTCGTCGTCGCGCTCCTCTCCTCCACAGCGGAGGTCCTCTGACCGTCCGTGCCCAGGAGGCGCGGTGCGGTCGGCGGCGGCGCTCCCCGTCGACGGAGACTCGCTCCCGACCACGACACGTGGTCGCCATCGACCAGAGAGAGCAGCACATGAACACGATCCCCACGACCACGACCACGACCACGACCGCCGTCCGCACCTTCCCGGCCGTCCCCATCCCCGCTGCCGGGCGGGCCGACCGCACCTCCTCGACCAGGAGGCGGTGGCTGTCGGAGGACGGCGCGGCCACGGCGGAGTACGCGATCGTGATCATGGCCGCCGTGGGCTTCGCGGGGCTCCTGGTCGTTATCATGCGCTCCGACGAGGTGCGCGGGGTCCTGAGCGACCTCGTGCGCTCGGCCTTGTCGGTCGGCTGAGACACGATGAGAAGGGTCTTCCCCGACACCGGGAGCGTCACGGCCGAGTTCGCGGTCGTCCTGCCCGCCGTCCTCGTGGTCGTCGCGCTGGCCGTCGGCGCGGTCGGAGCCTCAGCGCAGTCCGTCCGGCTGGCCGACGCCGCCGCGGTGGCCGCCCGGCAGACGGCGAGGGGCGACGTCGACTCCGTCCCGGGGACGCTGGCCGCGCTGGCGCCGGGCGCCGAGAGCAGCTCGTCCGTCGAGGGCTCGATCGTCTGCCTCACGGTGGACAGGGCCGTCTCCCTGGGGCCCCTGTCCGGCGTCGTCACCCTGCGGGCCCGCAGCTGCGCGCCGACGGCCGGCGGATGAGGCCGAGAGAAGACATGGGGCGGAGAGAAGAAACGAGGCGGAGAGAAGGGACGGCCGCGGCGGGCCGGACCGACCCCGGCGACGCGGGCAGCGCCTCCGTCCTCTCGGTCTCGGTCGTCGTCCTGACCGCTGTCCTGGCCGCGGCGGCCCTCGCGGGGACCCAGGCGCTCGCCGAGCGCAGCAGGGTGGCGGGCGCCGCGGACGCGTCCGCCCTGGCCGCCGCGGACGCTGCTGCCGGGCTGGTCACGGGCGGAGGCGGGCCGTGCTCCCTGGCGGCGTCGCTGGCTCGGGCGAACACCGTCGAGCTCTCCTCCTGCCACGTCGACGGGCTCGTCGTGACGGTCGTCGTGACGGGGTCGGCGCCCCTCCTCGGGGTCGCCGTTCGCGCCTCGGCGACGGCGGGACCGCCGCCGTCCGCACCGGGCCTGACGGGTCCCGGGCCGTGAGCCGGTGCGCCGGAGGGTGTGTGTATGGTGTGCCTGTCGGCAGCGCACGATCCGTCGGTCCCGTGTCAGGGACGCCGGGAGAACCGCCCGCCGCCGACCACCTGACCGGTCCTCGTGACCGGGTCCAGACGTTCCCCCGAAGCAAGGAGTCCCGTGCCAGGCACGAAGAAACTGGTCATCGTCGAGTCGCCCGCGAAGGCCAAGACGATCGGGCAGTACCTCGGCAGCGGCTACGAGGTGCTCGCCTCCGTCGGGCACATCCGTGACCTCGTCGAGCCCAAGAACCTTCCCCCCGAGCTCAAGAAGGGGTCGCTCGGCAAGTTCTCCGTCGACGTCGAGAACGGCTTCGAGCCCTACTACGTCGTCTCCGACGCGAAGAAGAAGACGGTCTCCGAGCTCAAGCGGGCCCTCAAGGGCGCGGACGAGCTCTACCTCGCGACTGATGAGGACCGCGAGGGCGAGGCCATCGCGTGGCACCTGCTGCAGGAGCTCAAGCCGAAGGTCCCCGTCAAGAGGATGGTCTTCCACGAGATCACGAAGGACGCGATCCAGAAGGCCCAGGAGAACACCCGCGAGCTCGACACGGCTCTCGTGGACGCCCAGGAGACCCGCCGCATCCTCGACCGCCTCTACGGCTACGAGGTCTCGCCGGTCCTGTGGCGCAAGGTGGGTCCGGGCCTCTCGGCCGGTCGCGTGCAGTCGGCGGCCACCCGCCTCGTCGTCGACCGTGAACGCGAGCGGCTCGCGTTCGTCTCCGCGTCCTACTGGGACCTCACCGCCACCTTCGAGCCCGCCGCCGACGCGGTGCCCTTCTCCTCCCGCCTCGTGCGGGTCGACGGCACCAGGGTCGCGAGCGGGCGGGACTTCGACGACCGAGGCCAGCCCAAGGGGCAGGCCGTCGCGCTCGACGAGGCCTCGGCCGGTGTGCTCTCCCGTGCGCTGCAGGCGTCCGGCGTCGACATCGTCGTCTCGTCGGTCGAGTCGAAGCCGTACACGCGCCGTCCCGCCGCCCCGTTCACGACGTCGACCCTGCAGCAGGAGGCGGCGCGCAAGCTGCGCTTCTCCGCCCGCCAGACGATGAGCGTCGCCCAGTCGCTCTACGAGAACGGGCACATCACCTACATGCGCACCGACTCGCCCTCGCTCTCGCAGCAGGCGACGAACGCCGCGCGGTCCCAGGCCGCCTCGCTCTACGGCGCCGACACGGTGCCCGAGAAGCCCCGCGTGTACACGGGCAAGAGCAAGAACGCCCAGGAGGCGCACGAGGCGATCCGCCCTTCCGGCGACACGTTCCGCACGCCGAGCGACATGCAGTCGACCCTGAGGGGCAACGACTGGAAGCTCTACGACCTGATCTGGAAGCGCACCGTCGCCTCGCAGATGGCCGACGCCAAGGGCTCGACGGCCTCCGTCGTCGTGACGGCGACGACCGAGACCGCCGTCGCGGGCGTCTCCGCCGAGGGTGCCGCCCGCACGGCGGCCGAGTTCGTCGCCACCGGCACCGTCATCACCTTCCGTGGCTTCCTGAACGCGTACGAGGAGGGGCGTGACGAAGACCGGCACGGCGCCGCCGACAGTGCCGAGGCCAAGCTCCCGCCGCTGACGGAGGGCCAGCAGCTCACCCTCGACGAGATCGAGGCGAAGGGCCACGACACGAGCGCGCCGCCGCGGTACACCGAGGCGAGCCTCGTTAAGACCCTCGAAGAGCTGGGGATCGGGCGTCCGTCGACCTACGCCGCCATCATGTCGACGATCGTCGACCGCGGCTACGTCACGCCCCGGGGCACGGCCCTCGTGCCGAACTGGATCGCGTTCTCCGTCGTCCGGCTGCTCGAGGAGTACTTCGGCGACCTCGTCCAGTACGACTTCACGGCCAGCATGGAGGACGACCTCGACCTCATCGCCGGCGGCGACGCCGACCGGGTCGACTGGCTCAACGGCTTCTACTTCGGCAACGACACGCATCGTGGTCTCCGCAAGGTGATCGACAACCTGGGCGAGATCGACGCGAGGGACATCAACTCCATCCCGCTCGGCGAGGGGCTCACGCTGCGCATCGGGCGCTACGGCCCCTACCTGGAGGCTCCCGGCGACGACCCCGAGACCCCCCGCCGGGTCAACGTCCCCGAGGACATGGCGCCGGACGAGCTGACGCCCGCCCGTGCCCGCGAGCTCATCGACGCTCCCGTCATCGGCGACCGCGTCGTCGGGGTCAACCCCGGGTCCGGCAAGGAGGTGCTCGCCAAGGACGGCCGTTTCGGTCCGTACGTGACGGAGCGCACCCCGGAAGAGATCGCTGCGGACCCCGCCACCGGCGAGGTCGTCGAGGCGGGGACCGCCACCGCCACGCCTGCCGCCACGGACGGCACGGAGACGAAGAAGGCGCCGGCCAAGAAGGCGCCGGCCAAGAAGGCCGCGCCCAAGGAGCGGACGGCGTCGCTGTTCAAGAGCATGAGCGTCGACACCATCGACCTCGAGACCGCCCTCGCGCTGCTCGACCTGCCGCGGACGGTCGGGGTCGACCCGGAGACGGGCGACGAGATCCAGGCGCAGAACGGCCGCTACGGTCCGTACCTGAAGAAGGGCACCGACACGCGGTCGCTCACCAGCGAGGACCAGATCTTCGAGATCGACCTGCCCGGCGCCCTCGAGCTCTACGCCCAGCCCAAGTACGGGGCGAAGCGCGCCAGCAGCGCCCTCGCCGAGTTCGAGGCCGACCCGGTCAGCGGCAAGCCGATCAAGATCAAGGACGGCCGTTTCGGGGCCTACGTGACGGACGGCGAGACGAACGCCACCATCCCCCGCGGGGAGACCGTCGAGGAAGTCGACTTCGAGCGCGCGATCCAGCTGCTCGCCGACAAGCGCGCCAAGGGCCCGGCCAAGAAGCCGGCCGCGAAGAAGCCCGCTGCCAAGAAGCCGGCTGCCAAGAAACCGGCTGCCAAGAAGCCTGCGGTCGCGAAGAAGCCCGCCGCCGCGAAGCCCGCTGCTGCCGGGGCCGCCGCCGCGAAGCCGGCTGCCGTCAAGAAGCCGGCTGCCGTGAGGAAGCCCCCCGCCGCGAAGGCCGCCGTCACAGCGACGGCCACGGACGGCGACGCGCCGGAGGCCTCGTAGTGCCCGGTCTGTTCATCACCCTCGAGGGCGGCGACGGATCGGGCAAGACCACGCAGGCGGCCCTGCTCGAGGAGTGGCTCGGCGAGCAGGGGCGCAGCGTCGTGCGCACCCGGGAGCCGGGCGGCACCGACCTGGGCCTCGAGCTGCGGCAGATCGTGCTGCACCGCCGGGGACACATCGCTCCGCGTGCCGAGGCGCTGCTCTACGCCGCGGACCGCGCACACCACGTGGAGACGCTCGTGCGTCCGGCCCTCGACCGCGGCGAGGTCGTCCTGCAAGACAGGTACGTCGACTCGTCCGTCGCCTACCAGGGTGCCGGTCGGGTCCTCGGCGGCGACGAGGTCCGCGAGCTGTCGACCTGGGCGACCGGCGGGCTGACGCCCGACCTGACCGTGCTGCTCGACCTCGACCCTCGGGTCGGCCGTTCGCGACTCGACGCGGCCGAGAAGTCGTACGACCGGCTCGAGTCCGAGGCCGCGGCGTTCCACGGCCGTGTCCGGGACGCCTACCTCGAGATCGCCCGCGCCGAGCCCGCGAGGTTCGTCGTGGTCGACGCCACGCGGCCCGTCGCCGACGTCGCGGCGACGGTGCGGGCCAGGGTCGCCGACCTCCTGACCGCGCAGTGAGCGGCGAGCGATGAGCAGCTGGGACGGCCTCACCGGCCAGGCCGACGCCGTCGAGCTCCTCAAGGCGGCCGCCTCCGCCGATCCCTCCCGCTCGGCGATGACGCACTCGTGGCTGATCACCGGCCCGCCCGGTTCCGGCCGCTCGAACCTCGCCTACGCCTTCGCGACCGCGTTGCTGTCCCGGGGCCACGACGACGAGGCGACGAGCCGCCAGGTCGACGCCCGGTCGCACCCCGACCTCGCCGTGCTGAGCACCGAGCGGATCATCATCACCATCGACGAGGTCCGCTCGCTGGTCGCGTCGTCCCAGTTCTCTCCCTCGGTCGGGCGCTACCGCGTCGTCGTCATCGAGGACGCCGACCGGATGACCGAGCGCACCAGCAACCTCCTGCTGAAGGCCCTCGAGGAGCCGCCGCCCCGCACGGTGTGGATCCTCTGCGCCCCGAGCGAGGCCGACCTCATCCCCACGATCCGGTCCCGCGTCCGCAGCATCCGCCTCCGCACCCCGAGCGTGGCCGACGTGGCCGACCTGCTCGTTCGTCGCGACGGCATCGACCGCGAGACGGCCGTCACGGCGGCCCGAGAGGCACAGAGCCACATCGGCATGGCGCTCCGTCTCGCGACGGACCAGGAGGCGCGCGAGCGCCGCCGACGGACGCTCGAGGCCGCGCTGGCCATCCGCAGCGTGTCCGACGCCGTGAACGCGGCCACCACCATGCTCGCCGTCGCCGGGGACGACGCCAAGGCCATCACCGAGCAGCGTGACGCCCAGGAACGCGCGAGCGCCCTCCGCTCGCTCGGCGTCGAGCCGGGCGGGACCGTGCCCCCTGCCCTCCGCAGCCAGCTCCGAGCGCTGGAGGACGACCAGAAGCGCCGGGCGACCCGCAGCCTCCGCGACGGCATCGACCGCATCCTCGTCGACCTGCTCTCGCTGTACCGCGACGTCCTCCTGATGCACCTCGGAGTCGCGGAGGAGCCCATCAACCAGGCGGTCCGTGGCCGGCTCGACGAGGCGACAGCGGCATCGACGCCGGCGAGCACGCTCGCGGTCATGGACGCGATCGCCGTCGCGCGTCGACGGATCGAGTCGAACGTGGCCCCGGCGCTGGCGCTCGAGGCCATGCTGGTGGCCGTCAGCCGACACGCGGTCAGGTGAGGCAAGATGGCGGCATGACCGACCCGACTGCCGCCCCGGGCCTGCGTGAGCGCAAGCGCCTGGCCACCCGACGGGCCATCCAGCTCTCCGTCCTCGACCTGATCGGCGAGGAGGGACTCGAGGCCGTCACCGTCGACATGATCAGCCGCCGCGCCGACGTGTCGCCCCGCACGTTCTTCAACTACTTCACGTCGAAAGAAGAAGCGGTCGTCGGCGACCTCCCCGACCTGCCCGAGGGGGAGTCCCTCGACAGGTTCCTGGGGGCGCACGACGAGCCGATCATCGACGGCCTCATCCGCCTCCTCGACGAGGCCGTCGTGACCGCGACGTTCGACCGCGACCTGGTGCAGCGTCGACGCATGGTGCTGCGCAGCCACCCCGACCTGCTCGCCCGCCGGATCGCCTCCACCCGCGTGCTCGAGGAGCGCCTCACCGGCATCGTCGCGCGCCGGCTGGCCACGGCCCCCGGCCGTGCGGACGACGCCACGGAGGAGTCGGACCTCAGCAGCGCCCATCTGCTCACCCTCGTGGCCATCGCCGCGCTCCGGCACGCCTGGGGCGAGTGGATCGACGACGACGACGCCGACCACGCGACCGATCACCGCTACGGCCTGAGGGCACGCATGGAGGGGTCGTTCGCCGAGCTCGGCCGCGTCGTGACGCGACAGGTCTGAGAATCCGCTACAGTTGGTGATCGTGCCGAGAGGCACGGGTTCTCGATCTGATCGAGATCCGCCGCTTTAGCTCAGTCGGCAGAGCGTCTCACTCGTAATGAGAAGGTCTGGGGTTCGATTCCCCAAAGCGGCTCACTGAAACCCCCGAATCCACACGGATCGGGGGTTTCGTCATTGTGCCACGTGTAGCCGCTGGTGTAGCCGCGCCCCAGAAGTGGGGCCATTGTCGGCCGTCGAGGGAAGGATGCCGTCATGGCTGTGCAACCAGACAAGCGTGCGTGGGCGGCTCAGGTCGCCGAGTGGGGCGGGAACCTGACCGAGCGCTTTCGGATCGGCGAGTGGACACTGCAGGCCCGGCAGCGCGACACGAACCCGTCGAGCTACTTCCTCCGACGCGACCGCCCGGGCTTCCCAAACGGGACAGGCGTTTCACGGAACCCGCACGACGGGTGGACGATCTACGACGGGGACGCCAAGTACTCAAGCCACGTCAGCCCCGAAGATTGTCTCCGCTGGTGGGTCGCCGGGCACACCCGAAGCGGCTAAGCACATCTCTGCAGCATGAGCAGCGGTCAGCTACTCTGATCAGGCTGCGCCAGCTGAGCTGGCCGCAGAATCACCGGGGGGATCACGTGCCATCACAGCGCGCGCACATCGCAGGACTCGACATCGTCCGCGGTATCGCCATCGCCCTCGTCATGCTCCGCCACGCCGCCCCCGACATATTCGACGGAGCAGGCATCGTCGGCGTCGTCATGTTCTTCGCCCTCAGCGGCTACCTCATCACTGGCACCCTCATGGGCAACATCGAACGTCGAGGCCGTGTCGACTACAAGCGCTTCTACACGAACCGCGCTCTCCGACTCCTACCCGCCATGTTCTCGATGCTGCTGATCTTCGTGATCGTCGAGCTCATCATCGGACCTACGGGCAGCGTCGGACGTCTCCTCGTCGGGGCCCTCGTTGGCGGCCTCTACCTGCAGGACCTCTTGCCGATGCTGTCCTACCCCGGCATTAATCACCTCTGGACCCTCGCTGTCGAGGAACAGTTCTATCTCCTGTGGCCCGCGCTCCTGGTCTTTCTGTTCCGCCGGAAAGTCCTCACGAAAGGCATCCGCGTCGCGGTTGTCGGGCTCGTGGCGATCTGCGCGCTGAGCGTCGTCGCGGCTACCGCCGTCCTCGATGTCGTCGTCATCTACCCACTGCCGACGACCTGGGCTGTAGCGCTCGTGCTCGGTGGTGCTGCCTACATCCACCGCGACCGCCTCGAGCGCACGCGTGCCAGCATTCCCCTCGCCATCACTGCAGCGGTCATCCTTGCCGGCTTCAGCGTCATGCCCGACGCGAAGGAGCAGGCCATCACCTACCTGCTCGGCGGTGCCCTCGTCGCGCTCTGCACGATCGCCATCATCGCCGTGACCCGCACCTGGCAGGCCTCGCCCACACGAGCTCTCGAGCCCCTCCGCGCACTCGGCGTCATCTCCTACGGCGCGTACCTCTGGAACGGCCCTGCGACCCACTGGACCGTCGACAGCCTCGGCCTCAGCGGCTGGCTCTCCATCCCCGTCACGCTCGTCCTCGCCGTCGCCAGCTGGTACCTCGTCGAGCGCCGATTCCTTTCCATCAAGGACCGTCTCGCGCTCCAAGCACGGCAGAGGCGCGAGCAGGAGATCCAGAGTGTCTGAGATCGGGCGCAACTACCGCCCTGCCCCCGGGTGGCTCTTCCTCGTCGCGGCCTTCAGCGCGGTGACCGTTGTCGCCCTCGGCGTCCTCTTGCTGCCCGCGCCCTGGAACTATGCCGGCAGCCTCGCCGTGGCCGGTGGAACCGTCGCCTTCCTCATACCTCTGAGGCACCTGATCTTCATCTGGGGTGCGCTGCTTCCGATCTGGTCAGTAGCCACCCTCGACCCGATCATCTTCGACGCCCTCCGCTTCAGCATCGCTGCGGTGGTCCTCGTCCGCAGCGCCCGTCTTCCCCGCAACCTTTGGACTCGACCCGCCGCGCGCATCGCCGTCACCCTGGCGATCGTCGGCGTGCTCGTTGCGGTCATTGGATACAGCCGGCCCGAGCAGACCGCAATCAACACCGGAATCAGCATGATCATCGGCAGCATCGTTAGCTGGATCATTTTGACTCGACTCGACAACCCCTGGACGCTCTTCAATGGCTACCTACTCGGAACAGCAGCCAGCGCGGCCGTCCTTATCGCAGCCGCAGCCGGCTACCAGACCATCACCCCGCTTGCCTTCGCCGGGTACTCGCGACTGTCCGGACTGTCTCCGTCAGCCACCCTCGTCACCTACCAAATGGCACTCGGCGTTGTCATCGCACTCGCAGGCATGGCGCGCAGAAAGAACCGTCTCAGCTACGCACTCGTCGGCCTAGCTAGTCTTCTCGCGCTCCTGCTCAGTGGCGGTCGCGGCGGCGTCGTCGCGCTGCTCCTCGTGGGGATCCTCGCAGTCCGCTGGCGCTGGGTTCGAATTGGGCCAGCGATCCTTGCCGCCGCCGCGGTGGCGGCGCTGCTCGCCTACGCGAGTAGCCGCGGCCTCGTCCTGAACACCCTGCTACGACTCAATGCCGAGACAGGCGAAGCCGATCCTCGCGCCACGCTCCTGCGAGGAGGACTCGCTGCAATCCAAGAAAACCCATGGATTGGTGTCGGATTCGAGGCCTTCCGGTCGGCCTATCGCGCCGTGCCTCACTTTGCCCTGGTCACCTTCTTCGTCATCGGAGGCGTCGCCTGCGGAATCCCCATTGTCTGGGCCTTCCTCGTCCTACTCCGCCGCATCATGCTCGTCGATCCCAAGCCCTTTGGAGCGGAGGGCCAGGCCGGCCACATGATCATCGCCGTCCTGATCGCCACGATCTTCCTCGAGCCCTCCGGTCCGTTCGTCGGGTCCGCGTTCCAGACTCTGCTCCTACTCGGATTGAGTCTGACTGAACTCCGGAGAACGAGGGACGAGCCCGCACACGAAGCGGTACTTCTCAGCGACGCCCGCTGAGACGACGAAGCGACCCCCTGCCTGACTCTCGAGAGTCAGGCAGGGGGTCTTCGTGTCAGGTGGCGGCCACCCAGGCATCACTGGGTGCAGATCCGCTGGCGTAACGGGGCGAAGTGCCCACCATCACGCGCGCCCCGGGCTTCTTGCCGACCACGTTGACGTACGCGACCGCATCTGCCAGCTCTGCAGAAGTCGGAGACCAGTCCACGAGGGCGGGCCGCTCGAGCCCTTGGGCCCAAGCTGTGTGACGCTGGGTCTGCGCCTCAGAAGCAGTCCCGCCAGGTACGAAGATGACGGGTCGGATACCTGCCTGCTGGCATCGGTAGATCAGAGTCAGAAGGTTCTGACGCCACCGCAGCATCGCCTGGTCGAGCGACAGGCCTGCGGGCCACAGCGGCTTGGTCGAACCGTCCGGGGCCGTGTAGGTCAGCTGTGTCTGGTTCGCGTCGTTTGTGAAGAAGTGGATCCAGCACTCGTCCGGCTTTTCGGCGAGAACGTACGTGTCGAACCAGTCGAGAGCCCAGTCGGTGGTCGTCCCTCCAAGCGCCCGGGTCACGACTGTCGAGCCGGTCTTAGCAGCGACAGCCTTTCCGAGCGCACCGTCGTAGAACGCTCCCCACGAATCACCAAGAAGTACGACCTTGCCGCGCCCGACCTTGCCTGACGTTCCTGCCTCACGGACAAGGAGGTTCGACATGAACAGGTTGTAGATGGTGTCGGTGCTGTTCGCGTTTGTGACGCTGACGACGATCTTGTCGAAGCCGGTGACGGGCACGTTGACCCTTGTCATGAACGCGTCGTGCGTCTGGTCGTAGAGGGTCACGCCGTCACCAGTCACGGTCACCTTGATCGTGTACGCGATGCCGCTCTCGGACGCTCGGTAAGCGGCCGTGTAGAACTCGAGCGCGGCAGGCTTCCGCCCGGTGTAGATGGTCGCTTCCGAACCGTGCCCTGCCTTGTGGGTTCCGGTCATCACGCCGGACGCTGCGACGCACGGGTGCAGCTCCACAAAATCGACCGGGCTGATGACGTTGTGGGTTGCCTGCACCCCCTGCTCGGTGCGGACGATGGGAGCCGCCGAGTTGACCTTCCCGAAAGCGACGAGGGCCGCGTTTGGCTGCCAGGCCTGGTTGTAGGTCGGCGGCTGGGCGTCCCAAGTGCCGGACAGAATGCCGCCTCGAGCCGAAGTCGCCCCGTTGGCCCTCAGCGCGTGCTGGGCGTAGGCGCGAGTGGCAGCCTGGGTCAGGTGCTGCCCTGACACTGCGTCGTACTTCGCCGACAGGGTCCCCGTGAAGTCGGCAGCGAGCGCACGCCTGAGGGTGATGGCGCTCGCCCCGTCGTTGCCCATGACGGTGACGAAGAAGTCGTCCGTGCCGCTTGCCCGGTTGAGAACAGCAGCGAACCGGTTCGTTCCGAGACCTGCCACTTTGGAAGGCTCGCTCGACGTCAGGGTCTTGCTGCCCTTCGTTCCTGTTACTGCGATCGACATCTCTGACGCGTAACCACCGCCCGTCGCCGTGGTCGTGGGCAGCCCGGTGCGAAGGTTGTCGGGGGACTTGACTGCGAGGCCAGTGTCGCGGGCCTCGATGTACACCGGCGCGAGGTCTGCGGACCCGGCTCCACCACTACCGCCGCCCGAGCCGATGGGCGCGAATAGGGAATCGGACTGCGCCTTTGTGTACGCATCTACCTTGAACGCGGCTCCCATCGCCGTGCGGACGGCTCCTTCTTCGGGCAGCAGTGTGGTGTCGTCGAACGTGGGGATGAAACCCATGCGGGGTACCTGCTTTCGTGTCAGGCCCCACGGGGCCGCTAAACGGGAAAGGCCACCCGCAGGTGGCCGTGATGTTGGGGTGGCGTCTGAGGTGCTGCTACTCGGTGACTGCAGCCTTGGGGACAGAACCCAGGCCGATGGTCACCAGCCAGCCGTTCACGGCAGGGATCGCCATGACCCGGGCGAGAGCGCCAGCGACGGCCGTGACGCCGGCCGCGACCGCGAGGAGCCAGAGCCGGACCCCGTTGTCGACCGGGAGGCCGAGGGCGTCGATGACCTGGGGCAGGACCGTGGCGAAGACGATGAACGTCGGGACTCCGGTCTGGACGATCGTGCGTAGGACCCGCTGGCTGCGGTACCAGATCGGCTGGACGTCGGTGGATGCGTGGCTCATTTGGTGTCCTTCTTGTCGTGATGGATGAACGAGTTCAGGTCGACCTCTTCCGTGTCGCGGAGGATCGCAACGAGCGCCAGAACAAGCCGGATTACCGAGAACAGCAACCCCGAGTAGACGGCGATGCGGACGAACTCCACGCCCGGGTAGGGGGCGAACGCGAGGTGCAGAGTGTTCATCGCGAGAACGCCAGCCAGAGACAGGACGGCGTACATCAGCGAGCGCCCGGGACTGGTCTTCCGCCAGTTCGAGAACGAGGCGTAGATGACGACGAACAGGATGGCTGCGACACAGGCTGCCCCTGCGATCGCGTTGGGGATGACATCGAGCCAGACGATGCCGTTGCTGATGGGTTTCACTTGCGAGCCTCCATGGCGATGACCAGAGCGTCACCGAAGTTGTTCTTCATCCGGCGGCGCTCAAGAGAGTCGACTAGCTGACGGACCTCAGCCCTCTGGCTATCGACCTTCTCGAGGTCGTCCGTCGCCGCACGCCTGGCTTCCTGCGCTTCGAAGACGTCTGTCCGGGGTGGTGCTTTGCGCCTAAACGGCCACATCTGAACCTCCCGACATGTGCGGGATCGTTGTGTCGTCGGGGACGGGCGGCAGGAAGTCGCGGTAGAACTTGTCCGCAATCCTCACGCCGGCCAGGAGCGCACCGTTCTGCTCGAGTGCAGCTCGCCGGCCTTGCTCAGAAGTCCCGTGGGCTTCTTTCCACTCGTCGCCGCGGAGACGTTCACGCTCGAGCTCGCGACGGTGAGCGGCGATCGGGACCAGCTTGCCGGTCAGGATGAGGATGACGACACCGACGAGAATCGCGCCAGCGCCGACATCGGAGTAGCTGCTAATGAAAGCAAGCGGATCCATGGTGCCCCCCAGGGTCAGGTTCAGACGCCGTTCAGTCGGCGGATGGTCGCGAGCTGCGCCGAGTTGACAGGGTGGCGGCTGCCGTAGAGGGCCTCGTACGTCCCGCCCTCGCCCTCGGGGATCTCGAAGTAGACGCCGGGGCCGACGACGACCCACGCATTGTTGTCGACGTTCGCGTAGACCTGGTTCGGGTGCTGGTGCAGGAAGACCTCGCGGAGGCCGTTGAAGATGTGGTCCTCGACGCGCTGCAGCGGAAGCCCGGACGCAGCCACGAGAAGGTCGCCCTTCCCCTTCTCGATAGGGTCGAAGTGGCCTTTCTGAGCGACGGCCCAGACGTCTGTCTTGAGGTTGGCGAACACGATCATGTCTGGCTCCTTGGGGAGTGAGGTGGCGGGCGGCAGTCCACCGGGGATGACGACGGCTCCGCCGGAACTGGCGGGACCAGCAAGCGGGGGCACCTCGGCGTCGTAGCCGCCGTTGAAGTGCCAGGACTCAGGGGTGGGGCGGAAGTCCGCGCCGGTCCATCGGATGCCGCGCTGCTGGCCACGCTTGACGACCCAGGACTGCTCGGACATCGTCATGGCGCGGTTGCGGCCGTCCGCCATGGTGACGCCGAAGTCGAGAGCCGAGCCTCGGGACTCGTCATGGGTGGACGTGAAGAGCGGGCTGGCGGCCAGTGGTGCCCAGGGGCCACCGCGCTGGTACCGCTGCCACGCGGCGAGCTTCGCGGCCTGGTCGTCGCGAGACCGGACACCCTCGTTGACGGAGAGCACCGCACCGCCAGCGAAGACACCAGCGGACTCGGCGATGAGGGACCGGACCTGCGCAGCAGTCGTGGCGCTCGTGACGTACTGCGTGCGGCCGTGATGCTCACCGTACGAGGAGACGCCTACTGGGTAGAGGGCCATGGCGTCAGTCCCATCCCAGCGCACGGACGAGGAACAGCGGGACGATGGCGGGCTCGCCCGGCCATGCCCACTCGACGTAGTCGCCTGTGTAGTTGCTCTTGTTGATGACTGGGTTCTTGGCGGAGCCCTCGAGGGTCTGCGCGCTGGCGTACAGCAGGCCGCCGCGGAACGGGAACCGGAACGGCGCGTTGAGCACCCCGAACTCGTTGGTTCGCAGGCCCGTGAAGAACTGGATCTTCTCGTAGATGACGGCGTCAGCAGGGGGCGCGGTGCGGCCCGGGGGCATCTGCAGAACTTGGACGGGCGCGCTCTCCGGCATCCACCCCTTTGTCGTGCTGCGCCACACGTACGGACGTGCGTCCGCTGAGACGAAGCGGCGACGGCCGAGCCAGTTGCCGCTCGCCGGGAGGTCATCGACGGTCGCCACCGCGGACTCAACCTCGTCTCGGACCCACTCTCCGAGCTTGTTGTGGTCGGCTCGGATGGTCGGGGACGGGTTACCCGCGATGAGCGGCACGCCCTTAGTTGGTTCGGGTGTGGTTGCCATGTGCACCTCCGGGCGCGAGAAAGACCGCCCTGGTGGGGCGGTGGTGTGAGGGGTGGATCAGGTGGTGAAGGTGATCTCGAGCGCGCCTGACTCGCTGTCCTTCTGCTTGCCTGCCCAGATGACGTAGCCGGCACCGTCAGCGCCGACACCGAGCTGCGCACCTGTTTTGAGCAGGTCGCCGAAAGACGTCGGGAGGTCCTGCCATCCGGCAGGGTTTGGGACAGACGTCAGGTTGTTGATCGCGGGTGCGCCGCCGGGACGGCTGCCGTATCCGTGCGTTCCGATCCGAGGCCTGTTGCCTGCCCGGTCAGAGAGCAGCGGCAGGTAGATGCGGACCCGTTCGATGGTTGCGCCGTCTGGGATGTTGTCGGCGATCTTCGGGCCGTACACCCACAGCGACTTCTTGGAAGCGGACGCGTAGACATCGTCGATCCACATGCCGCCGCCGAACGATCCGGAGCCGAGGGCGGTGAACTTCTGCACCTGACGTCCGCCGCTCGCAGGGGGAGGGGGAGGCGGCGGTTCCGTTGGTGACGACAGGCCAGCAGCTGTCGTCACGATCTGATCGACAGTGCCACCCGATCCCCAGTCGATGAGGACGATGTCGCCCACGACGGGCTCAGCGCCCTTGGGGTACCCCATGAGCTGGGTGACGCCGGAACCGGGCGGGAACTCCACTGTGCACCGGGGTGACCCCGTGGCAGTGACGCGGCCGACCCGGTAGTTGGGGCTCGTGATGTCGAGGGCGACGAGGCTCTTCTTCACGCGGAGGAGTCGCACCGTCTCGCCTGGCATGGGCCAGTACCGGCCAAGCAGGGTCACCAGTTGGCGCTCACCGTCGATGTCGACGAGTGCGAGACCGTCTTCTACCCCGGCGAAGGTGCCAGTGATGGCGAGCTCGACGCTCGGGATCTGCCCCAGCTGATCGCGGATCGCATCAGTCGACGTTAATGGCACGGCTCAGCACATCCCCTCGGATCGTCATCGTGGGCGCAGCCGACAGGTTGTAGGTCGCGATGCGGACGACCCATGTGAAGGTGCCGTCGTCAACCGTCCTGACGTCACCTACCTGCACTGTCGGGTCAGCGATGCACTGGATCTCGAGGGACGCAGCCCGGGGCTGGGAGTACATCTCCAGCAGGCCGGGTGCCGCGGCTCGCGCCTGGGCCTCGGTCTCGATCTGCGGGTTGGAGTAGAAGCGGGGCACGTTGTGGAACGGGGTGCGCGTCCCGACCGCCGCCGTAGCCCGCAGCGGTCCTCGCTCCACCCACAGTTCGGCGAGGACGCCCCCTTCGGCCCCATCGAGGCGAATGACGATGCCGTTGTAAACACCCTCCGCGTCAAGCGAGGAACCGATCTGCGTGATGGTCCCGTTGGGCCCGACCTTGAGTTCGCCCACGGGGCCTGCCGGCGCGTTGGGGCGGGCGGTCAGGGTGCCGTCCCACTCCATGTAGGGGCTTGCGTCGAGCAGCGCCATGAGGTCGATGACGGCCGAGACCCGTGACTCCTCGTACGTGACCGACCTGGTCAGAGCCTTGTCAGGCACCGACCTGGTCACCTGCAGGCCCGTCATCTGCTTGATCTCGTCCCAGACGGAGATGAGGCTCTGCGGGGAGGACAGCCGAGTGAAGCGGTCCCGCTGCACCTCCACCATGCGGTCCTTGAGCTCGAGCTGGATGCGCGAACCGACAGTGACCCGTGTCTCGCCGAACATGAACACCGAATCGTCCGCCGATGGAACAGCGGTGATCGTGTAGTCACCGAGCTGCACACGCTCGCGGAACACGTTGCCCACCGACACAACCGCGAAGAGGACGACACGGGCACCGTACGGAGCCAGCCAGTCCTGCGGGTCGCTCGGCTTGAGCGACGAGCCTTGGTCGTCCGTCCACACCACGGTGACCGTTCCCGATTCCTCGACCTCGCCCGAAGCGTCACCGCGAAGCGAGGCATCTTCGATGGGAAGTCCTTTGAAGAGGCGCTCCCCGTCGTAGAAGAGGTCGGCCTCGTACTCGAGGGTGAAGGACCCAGTCAGGGCTTCGCGGAGTGCGCGCGTGGACGGTCTCATGCGGCGCTCCCTGCAAGATCGAAGTCGGACTCGGCATCGAAGTAGGTCAGGTACGCCGCCTCGAGGTCCGCGTACGTGGCGTATGCGGTCTCGAGGTCCTCGTAGGTGAGGAGCGCGACGACGATGGCTTCGATCGGTGGTGCTGCTTCGTCGCCGGCCATCTGCCAGACGATCGTCTCGCCCCCGTTGCGAGCATCCGCAGGCACCCTCTTCGGGCTCTTGACGAGCGCGAAAAACGGCTGCGGAAGACCGAGGTCGAGGGAGGACCGTAGGCAGACGACGGGCAGCTGCTCGTCGCCGTACCCACCGAAGACCGAGTCCAGGCGGCTCGCATCGTCTTTCGTCAGGGTGATGACGGTCAGGTTGACGCCGGTGATTCCTGTCCTGCCCGTACCGACGTAGACCGGCACGCTGCGACCGATGGGGCGGATGAGCGTTCCCTCGAACGGGCGCTCGATGGACTCAGCCATGGACATCTCCGCGATGACCTGCACGGCACGTGATGGCGCAACAGGCTGCTGCAGCACCGTGCCGACGAAGTCGACCGTCGTCGTTGCAGCGTCACTGAAACCGAGGTCGAGGCCCGCCGCATCGAACATCTGCGCCCGGTACGTCACCTCAGGGCCCATGGGGGCACCAAACGGCGGCTCGGTGTCGATGCCGGAGAACCCGCCTGCCGCGTACACGTCGATCGCGCCCCGCACACGTTGGGTGCGCTCGGCAGTCACGCGGAACACGGTCGCTGTCTCCGTGCCGGGGGCCAAGTCCGTGAACTTGAACTCCACCCTCGGGACTGGTGCCATGTCGGGGATAGGGTTCAGCTCGGGCTCCGTGTAGATCCGGTAGGACGGCGAGGCGTTCACCGCGCCGGACCAGTACGACGACGTCGAGGCCCCATCGAACGGCTCCAACGGTCGCTTACTCGTCGTCGTGGTCAAGGTCGGCAGCAGCACAGTGACCGTGTCGCCAGCAGCCGACTGCGACGTTTGCTCCCGGACCACCTCGAACACGACTTTGGCTGTGTTCGCCGGGGCCACACCGGTCACCTGGAAGTACCCGGACAGCCACGAATCGTCAGCAGCGGGCGGCACGAAACGCGTAGTCGATCCCGCGACAGGCAGGAGCCCGACCGTCGAAACACGTGTGTCGGACACCATCGGCTGTTGCCCTGCCCGATACCGGTCAGAACCAGCCGGCGACTCGAACAGGCCCGCGGGAGCCTCGAACCGGACCAGCTGGGACACGACCCGTAGTTCCGCACCGGCCGAGCTCATGAACCGCATGCGCACCCGAACCTGTCGGCTGCCCACCGTCTCTGCGCCCACCTGCAGCGAGCCCATCGCAAACCAGGGCTGTCCGGCTTCTGCAACCGGGTTCTCCTCGTCCCGCAGTCGAACGCCTCCCTCGGCCGCGCCCGTCATGGTCGCCTTGACCGGTCGCCCGATCGGCGAGACCGATGCGGCCAGCCCGGTGAAGGACTGCACCGCACCGATCCCTCGAGGGTTCCGCACGTAGTTCGTGACGCGCATTACGCCCCCTTCTTGCCGTTCGAGATGGTCAGGCGTTTCTGCTGATCGTCCTGGCGGAGAACGCCACGCACGACCCCCATGAACTCGCCCGAATCGAGGTAGAGATTGCCCTGGTACTCGATGAGCTCGGGGCCGCGGTCAGTGCGGCCCTCGAGCGCATCCTTGAACCCAGGCGACAGGGGCACCACGGCTTCGTCGTAGCGTCCCTCCCCGACGTTCACCAGCGACCCGCCAGGGGTGCTCTTGATGAACGCGCCGGCAGCGAGCTGCGGGACACCCTTGAAGTCGAAGTGCCACGGCTCGCGCTGCGAGAACCCGAGGCCGGTCGGGTACCAACCGAACTTCGGACCGTTCGACGCCAGCCAGCCCCGGGCCGAGGCACCGAAGTCACCCGCCAGCCCCAACCCGTGGTTGGACGTGCCAGGTGCGGCAGCGAGGTTGCCCTTGCCGGCCTTGTACTGGGCCCAGCGCATCTGCTGGCTTGCGAGGTCGCGGTAGCCCTCGGTGAGGGACAGGCCCGTGCCGGTCGCAGCCCTTGCTGCCTGATCCGCTGCGATAGCGGCCAGGGCAGCGTCGCGTCGAAGCATTCCGCCCGAAGCGCCCACACCCGGCCCACCCGTGGCGAACGGAACCGACATGAGCTGGCCCTGCGGGAGCTGGCCGTTGTTCCCGCTACCCGCGACCGACGCGAACGTCCCCGCGAGCGCCTGAATCTTCTCGACCGCGCTGCTGACGAGCTTATTCCCGAGGCCCTTAGCCAGGTCGACCATCCCGCCGGCACCGGGAATCTGCTTGATGAGCCCATCGATCAGGCCGCTCATTGCCGACTTCGGGTCCGACACGAACCGGGCCGCGGCACCGGCCGCATCCTTCACCCAGTCGATCGCACCGTCGATGATGCCGCCGTTGGCGTACCCGCCTCCCATGAGGGAAGCGAAGCCGATGCCGCGACGGCCGGCGGCGTTGGCTGCCAGGAATGCGCTCCGGTCAGCGGCAGTCCGAAGACCCTCCGAGACGAGAACACCTTCTCCCTTGCGCATCGGCACGAGCTGGTCGTCGCCGTCACGCATCCGGGACTGACCCGGCAGGATGCCACCTGTCCGGAATCCCTTCGGCAGGCTGATCTCGGGAATTTTTGACGACCCGAAGAAGTCCGCGACCTTGTTGAAGTTCTTGATGATGCCGTCGTTGATGACGGTATCGACCACGAACTTGATGGGGATCTTCGCGAGCTCCTTGAGGCCATCCCAGGCGGTGCCAACTGCGTCACGTCCGGTCTCGAACGCCTTCGGCAGGGTGTCCTTCACGAACCCTGCGAGGGCGTCGAAGATCGGCTTGATGCCGCTGTTCCATACGGTCGAGATGACGCTCGAGATCCCGTCGAACGCGGGCTTGATGATCGTCTGCCACAGCCAGGTGAAGATCGGTGCGAGCTTCGTCTGCACGAACGCGACGATGGCCGCGAAGATGATCTGCGCCCCTAGCTGGAACAGGGCGAATCGGTCGCTGATCCAGGTGAAGACCGGCGAGATGACGTTGGTCCACAGCCAGGTGAAGATCGCACCAAGGGTGTCTCGGACGAAGGACACGACCGCGTTGAAGACGATCTGTGTGCCTGCCCACCAAACCGAGACGAGGAGACCGATGAGGGCGAAGACGGGCTTGAAGATTGTCTCGTACAGCCAGGTGACCGCTGCACCGACGACGAAGACGAGGATGTGGACGAGGAGGTCGAAGACGGCGAACACCGCGGTGCCGACCCAGGAGATGACAGCCCAGATGCCCTGGAAGGCCGGGGCGAGGATGTTCTGCCAGAGCCAGGTCGCTGCCGTCGCTACGGCCTGGAAGATCGAGACCCAGAAGCCGATGTAGAGCTGCACGGCCCCGCCGACCACCTGCACGGCGAGGGCGATGCCGTCAAAGGCGGGCTTGAGGGCGTTCTCGTACAGCCAGGTCGCCCCGGCCGAGATCGCGTCCCATGCCGGCTTGATGGCGTTCTCCCACAGCCAGGTGAAGCCCTGGCCAAGAGCTGCGACCGCGACCTGGAGCGCCGCGAAGACGTTCTCGACGATGCCCTGGCCAAGCTCCGTCTGGGTGAAGAACCAGATGAGCCCCGCCACGAGGAGACCGACGATCGTGATGATGATGCCGATCGGGCCCATCGCGAACCGGACGGCGGCACCGAGGACCCGCATGCCACCAGCGGCGATCCCCGATGCAACGGCGCTGACCCGACTCGCAGCCGACTGCACGTTTAGAGCAACAGTCGCAGCCGTGATGGAGCCGGTAGCCGCGATCCGAGTGCCGATGCTGGCCCGCTCGATGCCCATCGAGAGGAGGGTTGCCCGCGTTGAGTTGTTCAGCGCCACGGTCCGGGCGATGTCAGCAGCGGTCGAAGCGACCCGCAGGGGCAGCCCAGCGACCATGGCGGCGTTGGCTGCAGTCTGGCTGGCGCGGTAGAGCAGGAAGCCGGCCGCAAGCGCCACGATCAGCGGCGTCACGTACTCGGTGTTGTCGCCGAGGAATCTGAGAATGCTGGCGAAGGAATCGATGATCGGGGACAGCAGGGGGAGCCCTGCGGCAAACAAGCCCCCCACAGAGCCCGCGATCTGCCCCAGGCCCTGCCAGACCTGGCCCAGAACGGGAAGCATGGGGGAGCCAGCGGACACAAGCTCGGTGAACGATGTACCGACCTCGGACAGGTTGGCGTCAGATGCGCCAGACGCGATGCTGGAGAAGACGTCCTTGACCTGCCCGCCGAACGACGAGACACCTTCGATGACTGCGGCGAAGTCGATCCGGTCAATCCACCCAGCCAGAGTGGACATGCCAGCAGCGACCTTCTCGCTGAGGATGTCCGCGTAGGGCTGCAGCGCAGCACCGGCCCGGTCAGTCGCGGCCGTGATCGACCCGAAGAGGGCAGGTGCGCCAGCCACAGCGCCACCAAGGAACATCGCACCGATGCGCCCAAGCGCCGCGCCCACGTTCGCGAGCGAGCCGCGGACGGTCTGTCCCGAGGCAAGAGCCGCGCCACCGATGTTCTCCTCGATGACCTTGCGGAACGTGGCCGAGTCGACCTCGCCGTTGCTGACCATCTTGGACAGCTCTTCGGCCGTGACGCCGTACTCGTCCTGCAGCCACTGGAAGATCGGGATGCCGCGGTCGGCCAGCTGGTTCAGGCTGTCCGTGTAGACCTTGCCACTTGTCGTGGTCTTGTTGATGATGCTGCCCATCTCGCCCAGCGAGACGCCTGCGATGGTCGCAGCGTCAGCGGTGAGGGAGAGGTACTTCGTGAGGTCCTGGCCGGGCTTGATGCCAGCGGCTACGGCGGAAGCGGCGACACCAGCGGCGTCACCGAGCCCGAAGGCGGTGCCCTTGACCGAGGCCAGGGCGCTGTCCATGATCGCGGCGATGCCCTGGACGTCGTGCCCGAGGCCCTTGAGCTTGCCCTTGGCGTCGTCGATGTCGAGGAGCCGGTCAAGCCCCTTCTTCGCAGCGACCGCGGCGATCGTTGCCCCGATGGCCGTGACAGCCCCACCCACGATCTTGGTGGTCTGCACGGCCATCGAGCCGACTGACTTGAGGAAGCTGCCCGACATCTTCGAGCCGACAGACGCACCCAGGCCGGCCGGGTCGATCTGCTGCTCGATGAGCTTCCCGGCACCCTTGGCCTGAGGCACAACGCTGACGTATGCGATCGCGGACTCGGTGGCCATGGGTCATCCCCTGTTCTTTCGCAGCACCTCCCGCGCATCAGCAGGAGAGAGGGACGTTTTGCCCAGACGGTTCTTGTTGATGTCAGGCCACGGACGCGGGTACGGCTTGAGCCGTTGCTTGCTGCCCGCGGTGACCTTGATGAGATGGTTGATGGCGTCGAACAGGTCCGCTTGCTGGATTCCTTCGCGTGACAAGGGGTAGTCCCAGCCAGCACGCGCGGCGAATAGGTGCGACGTCGTCTCACGGGTCGCGACACGAAGAAGGCGGTCGACCTTCACGTGGTCGACCGCCTTGCCTCGTGCGTCACGGATGACGCCGTGACCGTCTAGGTCAAGCCCGAGCTGGTGCAGTTCCCAGACGAGCTCATCGGGGTAGGACTCCGCTACTTCCCGGAGTCCTTGGATTCCCCCAGGCCCACGTGCCCCGACCACGCCTCGAAGACCGCGCTGAGGTCTTCCATGTCGAGGGTGGCCTTGAAGTCGGCCGGCACGACGAGGTCGTAGAAGCGATCGATGACCGCGACGCCGAGCTCACGCTGGTACGCCTCCTGGACGTCCTTCGCGGGGTTCTTCGGGGCCTTGTGCTGCGCCTGGATGGTCATGATCTCGGACGGGACACGGCCCGGGAGGGTGTACTCGGCCCCGTCGTACTCGACGACGAGTGCGGGGCGGGCCTTGGCCTTGATCTGCAGTGCCTTCACGGCGGTGGTTTCACTCATGGGTTTCTCCTAGCTCGGTGGAGTGCTCGGTGATCTGGAGCGGCATGCCGGGGCCCGAGCGCCCCGGCATGCCGGTGGGTTACTTCTTGGGCGCGGTGGCCTTCGAAGTGGTCTTGGTGTCGGCGCTGCCGTCGCCCTCGGTGGGCTCAGGGGTGGCGTCGGGGCCGGTGGGCACGTCGGCGGGCTTCGTCTCCTCGACGTCGCCCGTGACGCGCACCCAGTAGTTCTTCTCCTGGGCGGCGCGCTGCTCCTCAGTGACCTTCTTGATCTGACCGGTCTGCACGTGACGGACGGACATCGTCTTGGCGTCGCTCATGGTCACTCCCCGTCCGTGGTGTCGAGAGCGGAGTACCACTTGACGGCCGAATAGGTCTCGTCACCGACCGTGACCTCGTAGCCGGTGAAGGTGACCTCGTAGCCGATGGGCTCGCCGTTGGAGTAGACCTGGTCGCCGACCGCGGTGACCTCGCCGTCCGGGACGTCGATGCGGATGATGTCGTCGTCGTCGATCACGTCGATGACGAACTTCTGCCGGCCGCCGGTCTTCGACGGGTTGACCTTGAGCGAACCGTTCGCCGCGACCTTCGAGCCGTAGTAGAGCTCGATGTTCTCCTTCTTGGTCTCGAGGAGGACGAGCTGGTAGCTGATCGAGGACTCGGTGACGACCTCGCGGACGAGGGCACCGTTCTGCCAGCCGCGGATCTGGTTCGTGGAGCGGTCACGGGTCTCCGTGACACCACCGTCCCCGACGTAGCCGAGGTCGATGTAGCCGGTGAGGGCGCTCGTGGCGCTGGTGGGGCTGGTCGCGGTCTTGGGAGCGTTGTACACCGCGCCCGTGACCGCGACGCGAACGTTGGAACTGTCGAGACTCAAGAGAGTCACCTTTCGTCGGTGGTTGTGGGCGCGGTGGCCCTTGGGATCCCGGCTCGGTGGGAAGAGGCCCGGCGTTCCGGGCACGAAGAAAGCCCCGCCTGTCGGCAGGGCTAGGAGTCGAGTGGGCTAGACGAGGTTGCGGCCGCGGTGCCCGACTTCGAGCTCAGCGGTCTGCTTGAACCAGCCGTCTGCGGCGGGGTCGGGGTTGGGGCCGCCGTTGACGGCAGCGCGGGTGAACGGCTTGCCGTCGACCATGCCACCAGGACCCCGTGTTGTGCTGAGGGCGAGAACGAGGTTCATGAGGTCGACAGCGTCACCCTCATCGCGGCAGATGACGTCGACTGTGACGTACCCGGTCTGGAGCGTGTCCGCTCCACCGCCCCCGGGCGAGACCGTCAACACGACGGCGTTTGCAGTGCTCGAGGTCTTCCTGTTCGAGACCAAAGACGACTGCGCGTATGCCTCGGGACGAGACGACAGGATGAGGGCTAGGCGTCGGATGAGGGCGGCCAGGAAGTCGCTGTAGATGATGCCGTCCATTGCGTCTCCTACCTTGCTTGGGCTCGTCCGACGACGGAGCGGATGGCGTCGACTAGCTGCTGTCGCGTCTGCTGCTCGCGCGTGTGCGGGGCCTCGATGCGCCAGCGGCCGCGAGTGCCGCCTCCGGCTGCCTGGGTGATGACCCAGCGGATCGTCGAGCCAGGCACGCGTGCCGCGACTGCTTCGGCGGCGGGGCGGGTCTGTGCGGCCATGCCGGCGGAGGACATGACTTGCTCGCCGAACCCTCGGCGGTTCAGGACGACACGGGATCCACTAGCCATCGACGTACTCCGTTCGCTCGAGCTTGACGACGATGCCTGGGCGGTGGTTTGTGTAGAACGAGCGCCAGTCGTTGGGGTCCCCGATGACGCTGTACCTCACGCCCCGGACGGTGAACTCGTCGGTGTCGGTCACGGTGCTGTTGGCGGGCATGTAGAGCGTGAGCCGTCGCGAGTTGGTGTCGTCGCTCGTAGCCGCGTTCTCATCGCCGGTGTCGGGAGCGACCCCTACCCCGTCGACTTTGCGGGTGTTCTCGCTGTGTGTGGGCTTGCCGTAGCGGTCCGGAGGCCCGGGTGTGCGGGTGTGCTGTTGAACTGCTTCAGCCATCAGAGGAGCCCGGATCGGATGCGAAAGCTTCGGATGCCTGAGCGACGTTCTTGGGGGAACAGGTCTACGACGTCTGTCGCAGCGATGTAGATCGCTCCTGATGAGGCAGAAGTATCGATGGTGCCGGACTCCGTGAAGGGGCCAGTTGTGCTTGAGGACTGGCGGAGTGCCTTGGGGTTCAGCAGGACACGGCGGACGGCGTTCACGACGGCGTCGCGAGCTGCGTTCTTGGCGAGCGCGTCCTTGGCGATGAGGCTGTCGAGGTCGATGTGTCGTCGGCGCGCCATGCTTCGGAGCTTGGTGGAGGCCTGGTCAATCCAGGCCTCCACCTTGCGGGTTTCTTCGACCGTGAGGTCTCCCCACACTTCTTCGACGTCAGACGGGTCTGCCAGCGGGTCCATGCGGGGGTCCTTCTACTCGACGGGGACGCCGGCCTCGGCCAGGGCGTCGCGGATCTCGCTGGCCTTCGCGGTCTCGTCGACCTCGTAGCCCTTGGACAGCCCGTAGGCCGCCCACGCCTTGGCGGACGATCCGGCTCCGGACTTCGGGGGGATGGGTACTTCGCCGGCCGGGAGGGCCTCTGGCTCCTTCGGTGCCTTCGGCTCCTTGGGTTCCGCGGGCTCCTTGGGTGCCTTCGGCTCCTTGGGCTCTTCGGCCCAGACGCCGGGGGTGGTGATCTTGTCGACCGCCCACTTGGGGACGTCCTGTCCGGGGACGAAGACGTGGGTGATGAACTTGTCGTCTCGCACGACGACGGTCGCTCTGAGTTTTGCCATGGTGGTCTCCGTTCTGGGCGAGGGGGGCGGGGTGGTCCCCGCCCCCCTCGCTGGGTCAGAGAACCTTCGCCGAGAGGCTCAGGTTCGCGTTGGCCAGGACGGGGAGCGCGATGGCGTCCGAGATGACCTCGGCGATCATCGGGGGCTTCTCGTTGCGGTAGACGCCCGCGACGATGCCGGGCTGGTCGGCGTCCTCGATCTGGTAGGAGTCGTCTGTGGAGGTCAGCGTCTGCCCCCAGAACGTCGCCCCGAGCTGGGTGCCTTCCCAGTCGTCCGTCTCGACCGGCTCCGGCAGCAGGAGCAGCCGGTCGTCCGAGAGCACACGTCCGCCGCTGGTGCGGCGGTCGTGACGGAAGATCGGGGGGAGGCCGGCTCCGGTGACGACGGCCTGCACGTCAGCATCCGTCGCGGGGCGGGACACGCCGTTGAGAAGCTGCGTCTGGAACTGCTTGCCGGAGGACAGAGCCCGGAAGACGCGGTTGGTCAGGACGATCGCGCCGGGGTCGACGCCGTTGGTCTCGCGGTAGACGTCGACGATCGACTCGAGGAAGCCGAGGCGGTCCGCGTCGATGCTGCTCCAGAGGGTCGGGGCGGTGACGTTGTGCGAGGCGGAGCGGCCGAAGTCGTCGTCGGACGTGAAGTTGTCCTGGGCGATGGTTGCCTTGCCGCTGTCGAGGACGGTGCCGCGGAGCCGCTCGATGCGGTCCGAGACGGCCTGGACGACCTGCCGCGTGGTGCCGAGGACTTCGCGGAGGATCGCGTCGTCGGAAGCGTTCCGGCTGCGGAGCTGCTGGTACTCGCTGACCGGGATCTCCTGGCCGAGGGCCGGAAGTTCGAGGGTGACACGGCGGCCGCCGCGAGCCTTGCCGACCTCGGGCTCGGCGTCGTAGGTGCGGAACTTCGCCTCGGTGACGAGGCCGTTCTGGCCCATGACGAAGCGCACGACGGTGTCGGCGACGTCGCGGTTGGGGAGCCAGCGGGCGAGGGTGCCTCGGCGTGCCTCGATATCGGCCAGGGACTCGCGGGCGTAGCCCGTCAGGGTCGCCGGGTCGATGACGTCAGTCCAGAGAGCCATCAGGCGTCACCTCCTACGAAGACGAAGCCGGCAGCGCCAGCGGTGGGTGCGGTGAACGTGCCGGGGAGGTTGGCGACGTTGATGATGCCGTGTCGGAGGACGGCCACGGGTGCGGCCTCCCCGTTGACGACGGGAGAGTCGGTGAGGACGAACCCGAGCTGCTCGCCCTCGGCACCGGTGAAGGGCGTGAGCGCCTTCTCGTTGCTGGCGTCGACTCGAGTGCCGGACGGGATGAAGCCGTCCGGGTAGTGGGTTGCGGGGGTGAAGTCGGTGAGCGACAGGGTCCCGGTTCGCGCGTTCGCGATTCCGTGGGTGGACCCGAGCCACGACTGGTCGCCGCCGCCGAACGTCTCCGTGCGGAGCTTGGGCATGCTGGTTCCCTTCTAGGAGGTGGTGGTGGACTTCTTGCTGCCCGAGAAGAGGTCCCGGCCTGCGCCGACACCCTTGTTGGGTGTCGTGGTGCCGCGGCCGCGGCCCTGTCCGAGGTCGACGGTTCGACGCGTCGTCTCGGTGGTCTTCTCGGTGGAGTGCTCTTCGACCCACGCCTTGATGGCGTCGGCATCGGCCTGGTCGCCCTTGACGTACTTGGAGCGGTCGAGGTCGAGCAGCGCGCCGGCATCCGGCACACGCCCGGCGAGGGCAGTGGTGAAGGCGCTCTTAACCCGCTCAGCAGCGAGGATGCTGCGCACTTCGGCCCTTCCGGCCTCCCGTGCTTCCTCGATCGCTTTCTCGGAGTCCGTCTGGCCAGCCGCCACGAGCCTGTCGCGCTCTGCCTGCAGCTCGGCGACCTGCTCAGGACTGAGCTGACCGAAGGCCCTGACGCGGTCCTCGTTCTGGCGTGAGCGGTGCTGCCAGTAAGCGGCCCGCTGCTCTGGCTCCATGTCCTTCGGGGCCGTGTTCGACGGGAAGCCGAGTTCACTGTCCTTCTGAGCCTCGCCGTCACCGCCAGCACCGGCACCCGCACCCGCACCGAGGTCGTTGTCGACAGGGGCGAAGAAGCGGAGCCGCGAGGGCGAGGTTGCGATGGCGTAGTACGGGGTCTTGAGCATTGCTGTTCTCCCATTTCGGGTCGGGTGTCCCCATTGCGGGGTGGTTCCGCGCCGAGGCGCGAAGATCAGAGGTCGACTGGGCCGGTGAACTGGTCACCGCGCCAGGCGAGGACGGGGCCGAGTTCCCCGTGGTTCTGCGTGACGACGAGCTCGGTGAAGTCGGCGAGACGCGAGGTGTCGCCATAGTCGACGGTCTTGCCGAGGCCCAGATCCCGCGCCTGCGGGTCGGTGAGCCCGAGTCGGCGGGCGATCTCGTCGTGGGTGGACGAGAGGAGCTGCGGGTTGATGACCTGTCGCTCGGGGTCGCCGCGGAACCCCTTGATCCCGCAGTCGCACCCAGGGTGGATCGGGAGGAGTTCGCCGACCCGGTAGCGCTGCGTCGAGGCGATGACGCAGAGACCGCAGTTCTCGCGGCCGGTGAGGACGCGCTGGTACTGCTCCACACCCGACCGCTCGAGCGCCCGGCTAGCTGCGTGCGTCTTCGCTAGCTGGGAGCCCGTGGTGACGAGGGACCGTAGCCGGTCTCTGCCTGCGTTGATGGCCGCCGTGACCGTTGAGCCCCGCGCCAACTCGTTGTGGACGGTAGCGAAGGGCCTGCGGAAGAGGTCCTCACCAGCGATGCCACGGAGCGCGAGGGTGGTCGCGTACGACACAGTGCCGCGTACGACCGCCTTGGCGAGCATCTCGCCCGCAGACCGCGCCAGGTAGGCATCCGTGAGGAGGGCCATCTGCCGTTGGCCGGACTCGATGCGTGGGACGACCTGCACCGCGAAGCGGTTCGCGTCCGCGTCGCGGTACGCCTCGAGGCCCATGAACATGCCGATGGCGTAGACCGCCATTTGCCGCCTTAGGGCCTCCGACTGAACGTCGTAGGCGAGGTCAAGCTTGGTCGGCACCGGGGATCTCCTGCATCAGGAGCAGCTCGTCGGCTGCCTCGGCTTCGGCCTGGTCGATTTGCGGCGGCGTCATCTGGTAGATCTCGCGCATGATGGTGCGCTTCGGGAGCACGCCCACGGACTGCGCAGCCGACGAGCCCTTGTCGGTGATCGAGTACCGCTCGCCCGGCTTCCAGCCGATGATGATGCCCGACCGGTCGGCCCGGTCTGCGTCTCCGAGGGTGAGGAAGATGAGGTGGAACAGCTCGACGAGACCCTGGCCGGCTCGGACCTGCTTGTCCTCGACAGCGAACGTCAGGCCCTCGCGGGAGAATCCAGCTCCTGCGGCCGACTGGTTGTCGGGCGAGAAGATGTCCATCGGCCGGCGGGTGACAGCGGCCAGGAGCCGGATGTCGTCTTTGGTTGCAGACAGGATGCCCTGCAGGTCGGCTTGGGATGACTCCCAGACCTTCGAGTTGAAGGGCAGCTGGATCCACGAGCCGGGGTCGGACGTCAGGACGTCGTCGAGGTTCTCGAGCGGGTCACCCTTGCCGTCGACGGCCTCGTCGGTGTCGTCGACCTGGATGGCGCGCTGCTTGTACGCCTGGTAGAGGGCGATGACGACGCGCGTGTAGACGTCGTTGTTGATGCGGTCGAGGATCGACAGGTGCGGCTCGAACTCGCCGACGCCGCGGCGGTTTCGGAATCGGATCACGGGCACCCTGGGGTGCTGCAGTTCCTCGCCTTCTGCACCCCCACGGTCTTCGTCCCACTCGAACGAACCGGCGGAGAAGACGATGCCGGCGCGCTTGTTCTTGCGTGCTCGGACGGCCACGTAGCGACGCGCGTTGCCGAGGACACCTTCTAGGTCTCGCTCTCCGGGGAGGTATAAGTAGACGTAGTCCTTCTGCTCGTCGGGGTCGTGGAAGACCTTGACCGCGGCCCGAATCTCGGACTGACGGACGGGGTTGTGGATGGTGACCACCTGGCGAGGGTCTTCACCGGTGACGGCGATCTCGTCGGTGTCGGGGTCCTGTCCGACGATCATGTAGCCGTCGCCCATGGCGAGCATGTTCTCAAGGACGTCCGCGAACTCGACGTCGAGGCCGTTCTCGACCCAGATGCGCCATGCGTCGTCGTCGATCTGGTCCCCGCTCGAGGCGGTCCGTACGTCCCGGACCGTGATTCGCTCGCGGAGCGAGCCCACGATCAGCTCGGCCATATTCGTGCAGGAGTCCTTCTGGACTCGCTTGAAGGCGTCCGTCACAGCCTTGTTGTTCGTCGGGAGCGGCGGATTGCCGTCGAAGTAGTCCGCGAGCTTCTGCAAGCGGGGCAGACGCCCCTCGCGCTTACGGCAGGCCTTGAGCATCCACCAGCCGGGCGTGTTGGGGGTCTTGACGTCGATCAAGGCGACCTCCTAGGCGAGTCGGCGGATGACGGGTTTCTTCTTGGTGCGGGGCTTCGCCCCGGACTTGCGGGCGTCGAGGAAGGCTTTCCCGGAGAGGGTTGCTGCCATGGCGGCATCGAACTTGAGCTCGAGCTTCTGCTTCTGCATGACCCAGAGGGGCTGGCCCTCGTCGTCGCGGATTCGAAGGTCCTTGCGGCCGGCGTTGCCCATGTGGCGGGCGAAGTCGCCGCCGTTGTGGTGCTCCGGGTTCCAGCCGATGCTTCCGGTGTCCATCGCTTCGACGTACTCGCGGATCGTGTAGGCCATGCGGCCGTACTGCTGTGTGAAGAACTCTTCGATCTGGTCGGGCCAGCGGAGCGCCCAGGAGCCGATGGTCTCGGTCCAGTGGGGAGGGTCTGCGTAGACCTTCCAGACTGAGTAGTTCTGCATGACCCACTCGAGCGTCTGAGTGACTTCTGCTTCGGGGACCTCCCAGTCCTCGACGTCATCGGGTCGCTCCCAGAGGCCCACCAGCTCTTGGAGACCGGTGGCGATCTCCGTGATGACGAGCGCGGTCGCGTCTCGGAAGCGAGCGCCGTCGAAACCTCCCGTGACGAAGGCCCCCTTGGGGATGACTTCGCCGGGTCGGGCCAAGCCTTGAGCGACACCGTCCGGCGCTTCTTCGCCTTCTGGGAGGTAGGCGGGTGCGTTGCGGTTCCACCGGATGATGTCGAAGGCCTGGGATCCGGACTTCTTCCATCGGTTGAGCCACACGCGTTCGAGGTAGGCCTTGTCTGCTTTCGGGCGATCCCATTGCTTGGCGATTGACTCGAACTGCCCGGGGCCGTACTCGCCGGCAGGTCCCGTCGCATCCGAGATGGCTGCGATGCGCTGGTCGAGTGTGGTGAGTTCGGCGTGGTCATCTCCGGCCCAGCGCGCGAAGAAGAAAAGCGCAGGGTCGTCGATCTCGCCGCGGTTGATCATCTCGGCTTCGGCACGAACGTCTTCTTCGATGCTGTTCTGACCGGGCTGACCTGCAGTCGAGGTGTAGAGCGCCCACGGGTCCTCCATGGGGCGCTTCGTGAGGTTGGCGGACATGGTCTCGTGGGCGTTCTTCGCGCTCGGCAGGTAGAGCCGGTGAGGCTCGTCGAAGTGCTGGAAGGTGGTCAGCGCCCCGTCTCGGCTGCCAGGTGAGTTCGAGACCGGGACAACCTTGCCCTCGGAGCCGCCGCGCGTACCGATGCGGAGGATTCGGTCGAGGGATGCATCGAAGAAGTCCGAGTCCGGGCCGTGCTCGACCACGTACTTGAGGACGCCGTAGGCAAGCTCGGAGACCTGCTCTTCTGTGACCGCCATCATGGGGATGTAAGGGAAGGCGACGGGTTTGCCCACCGGGTTGCCGCGGCCGTCGAAGCCGTCGCAGCGGACGGGAGCCTCGGCGTGCAGCTCCGCGAAAGCGACCCAGGCTGCGAACTCAGTCTTGGCCATGCCCTTGCGCCACTCGATGGCACCGCGCTGGAAGCGCCGTCGCCCTTCGAGGTGGTGCCCCTTGGGGAAGATCTCGTAGAGGCGGTAGAGCGCTGCGCGCTTCTCGGCGTCGAGGATGGCCGGCTGGCCAGCGAGGGAGCCCGGTCCGAAGACGCAACGGTCTTCGATGAAGTCGGCCAGCGCCGGCCCGAGGGTGGGGTAGCTGAGGTCGAGTGGCGGCACGATCAGGACCGCCATGGCTCACCTACTGGACTAGGGCGAGTCGCGGGTCTGCGCGCTGGCTCGGCTGCTTGCTCGTCTGCCCGCGCCGTGCGGTGCCGCGGTCCTTGGCTTCCTCCGTGGTCTCGATCGTCCACTCGAGGCGACGGCGGTCGTACGGAGTCAGGCCGAAGGCGACGCGCTGCAGGCGTATCTCGGCAGCGAGCTTGGTCGAAGGGGCGCGCCAGAAGTCGTCGACGAGGACGGCGAGGAGGAAGAGCGCGTGACGGTCTGACGAGTGGTACTCGTTGGCCATGGGGCTGGCCCAGAGGTCGGCCCACCATTGCGTCGTGGCTTCGTGCCAGTCGCTCGCGACCACCTCACCCTCCTCGCCGTAGACAACCGGGCGGGCAGGCAGCTCAGGCACGATGGCGCTGCCACCGTCCGAGAGGGTGGCAGCGGTCGAAGCCGTGTTCTTCCTCGCGCGGGCGGAGGGATGCTTCTTCGCAGCGGGCACAAGACCCCCCTTTCCCTATAGTTACAGGGCTAGAACCGTTACACTGAGGTATGCCTAGGACGTGTGCGTGGTGCGGTTCATCGACTGTGATGCGCAACCGACAGGCTCGGTTCTGCTCGAGCAAGTGCCGCGTCTACGCGCACCGTGCGAAGTTGCCTCGCGAGCTCACTGACCGTGATCGGTGGGTGCGGCGCGATGAGCGCAAGCGGCCCCTCACGGTTCACGGAGACCCAGCCAGCTCGACCGACCAGGCGACATGGTCGACCTACGCCTTGGCGAAGGCCTCTGCGGTGGGGTCCGGTCTCGGCTTCGTGCTGGGCGACGGAGTGGGCTGCATCGACCTTGACCACTGCCTCGTCGATGGGGTCCCAACCTCTGCTGCAGGCGAGGTCCTCAGGGCCTACCCCGGCAACTACGTCGAAGTCAGCCCGAGCGGGGATGGGCTGCACATCTGGGGCACTGCTGATCCCGCGCCGGGCACACGCCGCGTCGAGGACGGTCTGGCCATCGAGCGCTACAGCACCGGCAGGTACATCACCGTGACCGGCAACGTGTTTCGCGCCGGCACTCTTCTTCCGCTGTAACGCTTTCGAACGCCTCGCGCCCATCTGCGGCGGCAGTAAGCGTCGACCTCATTCGGCCCGAACTGCCTGCATTCGGCCCGCCCGGTGCGGCCTGGCACCGGGCGGGCCCACGAAACGTGGGGAACCGTAGGCAACAAAATGAGCAGCACCTCTCCGGTGTCCGCCCCGAGGGGCGGGGAGGGGGATGACCCCCTCCCCACCTCGGCAAAGCCGAGACGGTCACTGCGCCGCGGCTGCCCTCCGGGCTGCCGCGGCTTCTCGCTGCGTCTTCACGCCGTGGCACGGATGGCACAGGCCTTGGTGGTTCGCGATGTCGTCGCTGCCGCCGCTCGTGACGTTGACGATGTGGTCGTCGTCGGTGCTTGGTCGATCGCATCCTGTCGCCGTGCAGCGTCGACAGCCGCTGCACTTGCAGACAGGATCGCGTCGAAGCACCTGCTCGCGCAGCGTGCGTGACTGTCGCGTGCTGCCCGGCCGCGACTTGGTCCGCCAAGCGAGTGGCTTGTGTTCGTCGCAGTAGGTGGTCGCGACGACGCGCACCTCGCACTGAGGTGCGCCGCACTTCTTCGGTGCGCGTGGCATGGCGACTCCCTTGCGCCCTTGACCTGGATCACTAGGGACAGCACGCTCTATGCATGAAGTCCAGGGCGGAACGGTTGGCTGAGTTCGAGGCGCGAGAGGCGGTGCGCAAGGTGAAGCGCGCAGAGCAGCTCGAGCGTGAGGCGGCTAGGCGGGGGGAGTTGGACGAGCGCCGGGCGGATCTTGCTAGGAGGCGGGCTGCCCTCAAGGCCGGCCCGGACATGAGCAAGTGGAACGCCATGAGCGAAGAAGAACGGGACGCGATCCGGAAGCGCTCGCTTGCCGCATCCGAGGCCGTGAGCTTTGGAGGGGCTGTGAGCGAGTCAGCACTGGGAGGGCTGCTCTTCCCGTGGCAGGTTCGCTCTGCCCGCCGCCAGGAGAAGGCGCAACGGTTGCTGCGCGAAGACGACGAGTGAGCGGCCCGCGCTAGGGGGCTGGTTGAAGTCGGTCGACGGCCACGCATGCCACTCGCTTGCCGTCGAGGCTCAACAGTGTGCGCGTGCCGGACCGGACAGCGATCACTTGCCACGCCTCCTTGAGGTGTAGCGCTGCACTCCCGACGCCTAGGCGATCCGACATCGTTCTCCTTGGTTGGCTCCGCGTCCTGCCCCCGTCTCCGAGGTGCGGAGGTTCGGCGGGGTACGGCGGAAGAATGATCCCCGATCGACGCCCCGGTAGCAGTCAGGTGCGTGTGGGCGGTCGGGGAAGTCAGGCTGGCGTCACGCAGCGGCGTGACGTTTCCCCGGTTCCTCCAACCGGACCAGCTACCTCGGATTAGCGTGACGAGGCGTGCACAGCGCGGAGCCTAGGGCGCGCTGCCGAGGCTCTACGACTTTCCCCGTATGCGTCTCCGGGGCCACGAGCGCTTGTTCAGCCGGGCAAGGCCTCGGCCTACCCCGGCATTGCCGCGCGGGGCGCTTAAACGACGAAGGGCCCCCGCGCTCGCGGAGGCCCTTCGTCTGAAACTGCAACGAGCCGCCTACCCGGTTGGGCACACGACTCGACTCTTGTTACAGATCATCCGGGCTTTCCGGACTTTCCGCAAGCTCTACCGCTTCTGGCGTGTCGGGGTTCCTTCCGGCCGGCCGCGGCGGACGTTGGCTTCGGCCTGGACGACGTCGAGGCCGTGGACCTCGAGCACCCCGGTCGCGCTGCGGCGTGAGCGGACCACTCCCCGCTTGACCCAGGTGTAGACAACGGTCTTCCCACGGTGCGCGAGAACGGTGGCGTCCTTCACGGACACCCATGCTGACTCGCTCATGGGGCACCGACCTTCATGGACCAGCCCTGCTCCTTGTCGAAGGCGTCCTGGTCGAGGACGAAGCCGCACTCGGGGTTGCGGCAGTCGATACGGACCGAGTCGCCAGCGAGAACTGGCGGCCGCCACATGAGCGATAGGAGCTCGCACTGAGGGCAGCGCACTCGCGGCACCCGGTGCGGATCCTCCGTGGTGGGGAACGACCGGAGGGCTCCGCGGACGGCTCGCGTGAACCGGACCGCTTCCTCTGCACCCTCGGGTCTCGACACCCAGGCATCGAGGTCGATGGTCTCTGCCGTACCGCGGTACGAGCTGATCTCGTTCAGCGCGATCTTCGTGCCGGACAGCGGGATGCGCGCCTTCTCGCCCCCTCCGCCCCCGTCGCCGATTGGGACGACCAGAACGTCGAACTCCTCGAGCAGCTCGGCGAGGGGGCCGTAGGCGTTCTCGGCGGACTGCAGCGATTCCCAGCACGGACGGCAGAGGAGCCCGTTCGAGGCGAGCCGGGGTAGGCACCCGTGGCACTCCTTGCCGGTGGCGACGTAGCGTCTGTGCTCTTCGGCCCAGCGGTACTCGTACCCGTCGCAGATGTCGCTGTGCTCGCCTCGAATCGTGCAGGGCCTTGAGTCGTGCATGTCGTTAGTGACGCAGACGGCATCAGTCACAGTCATCGGTCGGATCCGCCTCTCTGGCCTCCGCGAGCGCGGTGGTCTTGGTGTGGGGTGTTCGGGGGTGGGTGAGCTTGTCGTGTGTGGGGGTGAAGGGGATGGTGGGGCGTCGGGGTGGGGTGGCGTTGTCGATGGCTGCTTGGCTGGCCATGTAGCGCCGCCAGGACTCCGCGTCGCGCCGGTAGGTGTCTCGTTCCTCGGTTAGGTGGCGTACCTCTGAGACGAGGGCGGGGATGTCTTCGCGGGCGTGGGCGATGAAGTCGGCGTCGGTGACTTCCCCTGATCGGCGGTCGACTGATGCGACGTCGCTGTTCGTGGTCTCTGAGCCGATGCGGTGCACTTCCTGCCCGTGCGTTGTGGTGTCTGCGACGTGTCCCCATGGTCCGGGGGTGGCGTGGCAGGCGCGGGCGATGATGGCGTTGAGGTCGAGGGTGGTCATCACGGGTTGCTCCCTTCCTGGTTGTCGCTGATCTGCGGGCCGCCGAGGGCTTCCCTGATCTGCTGTCCGAGGAACGTGGCGCGGGCGCGAGCGTTGTCGCCGTCGGCGATTTCGGGGTGGCGGGCGATGACCGCGCGGTTATTGGCCTGTGCTGCGAGGAGGTTCGCGATGCGGGCCTGCTCTGCGACGGCGAGGGTCGCCCGCACCTGCGCTACGGCGATGATCTCGGCCGGGACCTCGCCGCCGTTGTTCCGGCGGCCGATTGCGGCCCGGGCTTCGGTGACGTGGTTGTCGTAGACGGTTGGGGTGGCATCGGTCATGGTGCGTCTCCTGACAGAGGTGGTGTCGGGTCGGGGATGAGGTGCAGCCGGCGCTCCTCGGGGGTGAGCGCGTCGATGTGCTTGCTGCGGTAGTGCAGGTGGATGAGGGCTGGCAGGTCATCGAGGCGTACCCCTGCGACTGCGAGCTGCAGCGCCATCAGTCGGACGTCACGCCGGCCGATCTCGCTGAGGCCGACTGCCTGCATCTGGCTGGTCACGTCGTCGGCCGCGACCGCGTCGATGACGGTGATGCCGGTCCTGATCTCGTGGGCACGCAGCTCGAGCGCAGCAGAGGCGGCGTCGACGCCGGTGCTCAGCGCTCGCAGGATGCGGCGAGCGCCGTTCATTCGGTCACCTGCTCTCCGAGGATGGCTGTGGCGAGTTCGTGGGCATGGGCGATGAACTGGCTGCCGCGTCCGACTTGGAGGTCTCCGTAGTCGATGGCGAGCTTGAGGAGTTCGATCTGGGCATCGATGGTGGCGTGGAGGGTCACGAGGAGGTTGGCGTCGGGCTGGTTGAAGGGGTAGCCGACCTCGCTGTCCTCGCCGTCAGCCCAGATGCCGGGGGTGGGTGCGCCCCAGTAGTTCAGCGCGATGTGCCGCCATGGCCCTTTCATGGCGGCGTCGCGCTGCTCTGTCAGCTTCGCGATCGCGGCTCGCAGTGTCTCGGCGGTGGTCATCGTGTGCTCCGTTCGCGCCAGGGGTGTCCCTTGGGGATGCGGACCCGCTTGTTGTGGGTGATGAAGTCGCCGAACCGGGTGAAGCCGTCGACGATGGTGAGCTGGGCGTACTGGCGGTTGATGCGCCGCACGCCGCCCTCGGTGACGATGGGGCCCTTGCCGTAGCTGTTCAGGCCGATGGTCTGGCGGATGAGGTCGGTGGCGTTGTCGTACTCGGGGTCACCGCGCCCCTCGATGGGCAGGTGACGCTGCCGGCGGCTCACTCGTCGTCCCCCTTGGCGGTGACGAACATCATGGGTTCGATGCCTTCGAGGGCGAGGCCCGCCAGGGCCCGCGCCACGGCCTCGACGGTTCGCGTGAGCAGCTCGGGGGTGTCCGCCGTAGCGAGCAGGGTGACCTCGATCTTGTTCATGCTGACTCCTCGGTGATGATGATCTGGGCTGCGTCGAGGCAGGCCTGGCAGACGGGGAAGCGCTGCGGGTCGCGCTGGGGGATCCACTTGTGCCCGCAGAGGGCCGTGACCTCAAGTCCGAAGACACGGGCTTCGGTGAGCCACGCCTCGGTGGACTCCTTGTCGTCGGGACAGCTGACGATGTGGGTGCGGGTTGTGCTGTCGTGGTCGGTGGGTGCGAGCTGGGGGCGCTCGAGAGTGTCGGCGCTCATGCGGCGGTCCCGACTCGGATGCTCTCGTCAAGGCGGGTGGGCTGGAAGCCGGCCCAGTGGACCTCGTCGCCGGGGGTGCCCTGGGAGACGATGACGACGGGGGCGGCGAGGTGGCCGAGGGCCTTCGCTGCGGCGAGGTTGCCGTCCTCGGTGATGTCCGCGATCTGGAAGTCGACGTCGCGAGCGATGAGCCATCTCTTGGTCATCTCGCACTGCTGACAGTTGGGCTTCGTGTAGACGGTGACCGTCTGCTTCTGGGTCATGGGTGTTCCTTTCAGGGAGTGAGTGGGGTCGTCTGGCCCGGAGGCAGACGTGAGAATCGCTAGGGTTGCGAGGTGGACGACTTCTGGGCAGTGGTGTGGGGCGCGACCATCGCGCTCTTCGCGTCGGTAATTGGTGGCTTCATGACCTCCGTCCTCGGACCCCTGCTTGCAAGGCGTGCGGACGAGCGCGCGCGGGCCAAGGCCATCGCCGAGGAACGACGCGCCGTCCTACGACAGGCAATTTGGGACGCGAGCATCGCTTTGCGTAACTACGCAGTCACGCCCGACAGCCAGGCGGCGGAGAAGTACGAGGCGATGAACACCGTCGAGACACACATGGTGAAGATCCGCCTCTGGACTACGCACGAGGAAGGTGCCGTCGCCGACACCCTCGGCATCGTCATGTCCAAAGACGAGCACGCTGAAGTCATGGCCTACGCGCCGGTCTGGGAGAAGGCGGCCGCGCAGTGGTTCCGAGGCCAGATCGCTGACGCCGACTTCAAAGAAAGGTTTGATCGCGCCGGCGCTCGGGCAATAGCGAACAGCCGCACCAAGGCATCACAGCAGGCGGCCGAAGCGGCCTCGGACACGACGCCGGCCGATCCAAGCGACGGGCAGCAAGCTCAGTAGCGCCGAGTCAGAACGGCGTCTCGTCGTTATACGTGCCGCCACCAGGCGTGTTCCACACGTCAGGGGTGGGAGCGCTCGCCGTGTCCTGCGACCAGGCCTCGGTCGCCTGCTGCTGTGCGCCGGCCTGCTGCCCGCCGAACGAGCCGCCCGAGTTGCCGCCGTCGCGTGACGACGAGGCCCGGGTGACCTGTGCGGTGGCGTAGCGGAGGGAGGGGCCGATGTCGTCGACGTCGAGCTCGAAGCTGGTGCGCTTCTCGCCCTCCTTCGTCTCGTAGGACCGCTGCTTGAGGCGGCCCTGCACAATGACGCGGCTGCCCTTGGTGAGGGACGAGGCGACGTGCTCGGCGAACTCGCGCCAGACGCTGGCGCGGAGGAACAGGGCCTCGCCGTCCTTCCACTCGTTGGACTGCCGGTCAAGGGTGCGCGGGGTCGACGCGATCGTGAAGTTCGCGACCGCGAGACCGTTCTGCGTGTATCGCAGCTCGGGGTCGGAGGTGAGGTTGCCGATGACGGTGATGACCGTCTCGCCCGCCATCAGCGCGCTCCCTTGGTGTGCTCGACGACAGCCTCGATCTGGACGGGGTTGATCGTCAGCGGTCGCGGACGGCAGCTGTTCCCCCAGGTGATCCGGCTGACCTCACCGTTGGTCGTACCGACCGAGAAGTCCTCGCCGACTTCGAGATCGATCTGGTTGCCGCTCTTCATGTAGATGCTGACTTTGGTCACGGGTTCTTCTTTCGATCAGTGGCGACGTGGAAGACGCCTGGTCTGGTGGGGCAGGGGTAGGTGATGAACGGGCCTCCGTGTCGCACGTGGCGGCGCATGACGGCCTTGAGGGCGGCGTCCTTCGACTTGTGCTGCGTCTTGGGCTTGCCGAGGTGGTTGCGACACCGGCACTGGGGCGTCTTGCCGCGGCCCATGAACTGGTCGATGGCTTGCTTGGCGTCGCCATGGGCTTGCTCGGGGGAGTAGCGCTTCGCCATCAGGGTCAGCTGCTCACGGTGTGGCCGGCCCACCTGCTGGCGAAGTTGCGGGTGAGGCCGAGCGCTCGGCGATGGTTGTTGATGGTGGAGCTGCTGACTCCCATGCGCTTCGAGATCTCGTGGTCGGCCATGCCGGCCTTGTTGAGCGCGATCACGATCTCGTCGTGCTCGGGTGACCATCGCCGGGCCCCGATCTCGGCTGGCGGCAGGTCCGCCAGGCTGCGGGCCGATAGTGCGGCGGGTGCGCCTTCCAGCTGCCGGCGCACGGCTTCCGCGATCAGTGCGCCGATGGTGGTCTTGTTCTGCTCAGCGAGCTGGAAGAGCGCCGCGTAGTGCTTCTGCGGCAGCTCCGTGTGCGCAGGGACCCGGAAGCCGGTCATGCTGCCGACCGTCGTGCGTTGTGGGCGTAAATCCCGCGGAGGTTGCTCTCGAGCGCCTTCTCGGGATCGGACCAGAACTGCCGGGCAGGCTTCGTCACGGGTGGGATCCCGAGCACCTTGCGGCGGCGCTCGACGGTGCGCTGGCTGAGGCCGGTGTAGACGGCGATCTGACTGTCGGAGTGGTCAGAGGTCTTGAGAGTCCGGATCAGCCCGTTGGTGTAGTCGCGCATCTCGGCCTTGGTCATCTCGAGGACGTCGAGGCAGTCGCCGCAGAGCATCCCGCGGGCGGCGACCTCGATGCCGCACCGGTCGCAAGGGGCGTTCATTGGAGCCACTCCGCGAGGGGCCTGATGTCGAGGCCGATTTCCTTCCCGACTTGCTGCTCGAGGCGGGCACCGCGGGAGGTGTCCGCGCCGTCGAGGAGGGCGATGCCGTCTGCCTGGGTGACCATGCGGAGGGCGTGACGCATGTACCAGTCCCAGGTCTCGGGTCCGCCGGAGTGGTTCTCTTCTTCGGAGTCGACGGGGTTGAGGACCCGGTAGCCGGTGTCGCGGAGCATCTGCGCGGCCTCGTTGAATGCCGGGTAGTTGAAGTCCGGCAGACCACTCATGGGGCCGGCGACGTAGACGGTGGCGCGCGTGGAGCCCTCGGCAGCATCGGTGACGGGGATCTGCTTGACGTGTAGCTCGAGGCGGGGTGTGCCGGCGATCTCGTACTCGATGCGGGGCATGAGCTTGTCCATGAACCGAGGCACGTCGTCAGGAACGACCCCGGCGTCGACGAGTCCGTCGCACATGGCCTTGAGCGTGGGAACGACGTTGTCGGCGTCGCGGCGGGTCCGCGTGTGGACGTACCAGACGAGGGTGACGCGGCAAGCTCCAAGGTCGCGGAGGCCCGCGGCTCGGGCTTGGAACGAAGCGGCGGCCCTGACCTTCTTGGTCAGGGCCGCCTTGGCGCGCCATCCGAGGCGCTGGTTGGAGGTGAGTGGTGGTCGGCTGAATTGCTCGAACACCAGGGTCGCTTCGGCGAGCGCCGTGGGTCTCGTGTCGGTCATGCGGTGGGTTCCTGGTTCGTGAGGGTGGCGGTGGCGATCTCTGCGCCGCCTCCGTGGGGCTCGAGGGTGCGCCAGATGCCGTCGTTGTAGGTGCGGTCGTCGAGGGCGGAGAAGACGAAGCCGCGGAGGTGGGCGGGGACGTGCTCCTTGATCCAGAGGGCCTGGGCCTTCCGGTCGGGGAGGTCGAGGTCGTCGAGATCGATGTGGGCGTCGTAGACGGCCCGGGCAACGTCGACGAACTGCCCCATGAGGGCTTGGGCCGTGCGCTCGGACCAGGTATGGAACTCGTCGGGGAGCGCGACGACGAAGGCGTCGTAGGTGCCGGCGCGCAGCTGTCGCCAGACCTCCTTGACGGTGAGGTTCGAGATGACGCGGTGCAGGGCGAGGTAGTCGTCCTGCTTGAACTTCACCGCCGTGTGCTCGTCGATCCAGGCGACGAAGCCTTCCGCGTTGACACGGGGCGGCACAGCGAGCACCTCCCGCAGCGTCGACCCGGCCGAGGCCCCAGCCCAGTTCCATGACGCCGGGATCCGGTATGCCCCCGTGGCGATGTCCACCTCGCCGAGGAAGACGAGCTCGTCGCGGTCGCCGTAGTTGAGGACGATGCGGTTGTCGGGGTAGATGATCTCGAAGAGGGGCGTCGCGCCGATGTTCTGCCACGCGTGGGCGACGGTGGCCCAGTCACCGATGTTCTCGGTGGCGTGGCGGGCCTGCTCGCTGTCGAAGCTGCCCCGGGTGGCTATCGCGAAGCGACCGTCCGGTCGCATGTAGCCGATGCCGAGCGACCCGTCGAACTTGTTGAACGCTCCGAGGATGGGGGCGTCGAGGTCGTACTCGACGCCGGCCTCCTGCCCGTAGTTGAAGAACTTCTCGAAGGGGCGGGCGAGCACCTCGAGGGTGTCGGTGCGGTAGATGATGCCGCGGGCCGCTCGGACGGTCGGGGTCCAGTGGTTGTCGTACTGGGCCCGGTCGCTGTAACCGATGAGGGCGAGCTCGGGGAACTCGGGGTGGAGCCGCCGGTTGATATAGCCAGCCGCGATCTCCTGCTCGAGGACGCGGGGGTCGAGGATCTGGTCGAGGGTGGTGGTGGTCATGGTCAGAACGCCCCTTCGGCGACTTGGTAGGTGGTGAGGCCGAGCGCGCGCCACATGGCGACGACGCGGTCCCGGTCGTCGAAGACGCCGAAGACGTTGAACCGGTGGCGGACGTGAGCGTCGAAGAGCTCGGCCTTGACGACCTGGTCCTTGCGGGTGTCGCCCTCGGGCCGCATGTGCAGCTCGTCGTACTGGACGCGGTTGGCCTCGAGCCAGTCGACGGTCGCGGCCTGGTACTTCGCGTCCCGGCCGGACATGACGATCAGGTAGTGGTCTGCGGCGAGCGCCCGCATGACGTGGGCGACGTTGTCGTCGAGGACGTCTTCGTGGACTCGGGTGCCGTCGTACGGGGAACGCCCGCCCTCTGGGATGTGGGCGAGCGTTCCGTCGATGTCGAAGATGTAGGCCTGGGTCTTGTCCGGGAGGGGGACGTAGGGCACGAGGCCGGCGTGCTTGTCGGGCTCGGGCTCGGTGGGCACCTCTGGGAGGACTCCCTTGCGGGTGAAGCGGTCGTAGATGCCCGCCAGGGCGGCGGCCCCGACCGGGTGCTCCCGCAGGACGTCGCGGGCGATGGCGTCGCCGAGCTCGATGGGGAAGTCGTGGATCTCGACGGTGGCACCAACGGCCTCGGCGAGGGCGAGCCAGGCGCGGACGTAGCGGGCGCGGAGGTTCATGTCGTCGACGACGACGTCGAAGCCGCGGGCGAGTGCTTCACGGGCCGTGTCGTGCTGGACCGTGGTGATTCGCTCTTCGTCGACCCAGAGGAGGCCGGAGCGGCGGCCCTTGAGCATCTGGCGGAGGTCGTCTCGGTTGAGGCGGATCCGGTCGTCACCGTTTTCGAGGCCCTCTGCGAGCCAGGCCTTGGCCCAGGTGGTCTTGCCGGAGGCGGGGATGCCGCGAGTGAGGTGCAGGGTGGTCACGTGGTGGTCTCCTGTTCGGTGCGTGCTAGTGGTGGGTTGTCGGTCAGATGCCGATGAGTGAGCGCCAGGTTCCGGTGATCCACACGACGACACCGGACAGGATCAGCACGGTGAGGGCGACACCGGAGATGAAGACGACGGCATTCCCGATGCGGGATCTCGTGGACGGGGCGTTCATGCGGTGGGGTCCTGTTCGGTGAGGGTGACGGTGGTGCGGGGTGCGTACTGCTGGTGCAGTGCCGTGGCGATCTCCTCGAAGTCGCTCGAGTCGTTCGCGCGGACTGGGTTGCGGGACCAGCCCTTGCCCTGTGGGGCGACGATGAAGAGGGACGCCTGCCGGGTCCACCCCTCGATGCCGGGTGACCACTCGTAGACGAGCTCGGCCTTGACGAGGGCACCCTCGAACACCTGGGTGCCGCGGCGGCCGCCGTAGCGGATGACGTTCATGCGGGGCCCGGCACCGGGTGCCCAACCGAGCGTCATGGTCCGCTTGACGCTCGCGTGGTCCCTGCTCGACTGCTCCGCCGGGACCGCGATCACTGCGTGACCGCCGACGCGCGTTCGCCGGGGTGCCACTGCGGCGTCTCATCCCCGAGGGCGTCGGCGTAGTTCCGCATCAGAACCCACGTGCGCTTGCCACACGTGCCGCACTCGGCTGAAGCGCTCAGTGACGTTCCGAGCTCGTGCATCTGCAGCGGGGTCCCGGTGGGGAGCATGCGCTCGCAGCGGGCGCAGGTCGGGACGATGTACGAACCGCCCCAGGCCCACTCGTAGAACTCGGCCGGCTGGTGCATCGGGCACGGCGTCGTTGTGATGTCGTACTCGTCGGTGTCCAGCAGGTAGCCACTGACCGGGTCGCACTGGGTGTCACCGCGACCGCCGAACGCCGACCAGAGGAACCAGACCGGGCACGTGACTTCGGCTGGCGGTTCCTCGCGGTTAAGAGCCACCAGGTACGGGTCGCGTTCGAGAGCCCGGACGCTGCCCTGGTAGGCCTGCACCATCTCGTTGATGGCTCGGGCCATCTGGTCGGCGTGCATGCCTGTCGCCTGCGCAGTTGAGCTGACGAGGTCGGCGAAGTCTCCGAACAGGTTCGTGAGGTTGGTCTGCGAGAAGAGGCGACGCTCGTGCCGGCGTCTCTTGCCGCGGAGCTTCATCCGGGGGAAGTGCTGGCGGGTGCGGGGGAGCGTGCTCATCGTGTTCCTGTTCCGGGGCGCGCCAAGCAGCGCACCCTCTTGGGTGTGTGATGCCGCAGGGTCAGCTGACGGCGGCGATGTCGAGGCGGTCGTAGTCGTCCCGGACCTCGTCGGGAGACTTGCGGCAGGCGCGGGCGAAGTAGGCGTCGACGTTCTTGACCTCGTCGCGTGCCCGCTTCGTGGTCTCCTGCACCAGCTCGATCGCGCCGGCCTCGGTGACGGTGATGCCGACGTGCGATCGCAGCAGACGAAGCACCTCCGGGAGGTCCTTGATCCCCACCGCCCTGGCCCTCAGTGACACGACTTCTCCTCCGTCGAGTCCCTTCGGTGACCCATCACCTTCTGGACTTGACTGTGGTTCGTGAGTGGTGTCTGTCAAGGGGGACGGGACGGGATCGGGACGGGACGGGACGGGGTCTCCGGACACCGGATCACTTCCGCCCGGAGTCCCATCGGGTGTCCCAGTGGGACTCCGCCTGGACTGACGTTGGGCTGCCTTCCGGACGCGTTCCTTCTCCCGGTCGGCCATGACCTGCTCGCGAGAGAAGTTGTAGTCGAGGAAGTCGTGCACGACGACGCCGCCGGCTGGCGGCCGAGCGCACGCGCTACAGCGGTGTGAGGACCCGTGCCAGAGGCCGACCCGGACCAGCTCGGCGACGTCGGTGTCCTTCGCGTCGAGTTCCTCGAGTTCGTGTTCCTCGATGATTCCGTCCGTGAGGGCCCTCACGGCGTAGTTGTTGGCGAGGGTCCAGAGGCCGATGACTTGCTGTCTCCGCTTGCGGGGGATGCGGATGACCTTCTGGGAGACGCCGAACTGGTCGTCTATCCGTTGCCAGACCATGTGTGCTCCTTCCTGGTCATGCGGCGAGCGCCACGTCATTGCCGAGGGACTCGACGGTGATGGCGATGAGGTCTCGGGCGGCCGGCGGGGTGACGGCGTTCCCTGCGGCTTTGACGAGGTCGCGGTTCGAGACGGGGCGGGCCCGGTCGGCGGGCTGCCACTTGTAGTCGGCCGGGAATGCCATGCCGGCGGCGACCTCGTGGGGCTGGAACATGCGGAACAGCACCTCGGGGACCATCTCCTCGGCAGCCTTCATGTCGGCCGGGGTGATGCGGGGTGCGTCCGGCCTCCGCAGCACGGCCTGGTGGCCAGCTGTCGTCAGCGTCCGCAGCTCCTCCGAGGAGGGCGTCGTCATCTCGGCACCGCCCGTGTTCATGCGGTGGATGAGCGCGTAGCGGTCGACCGTCGTCAGCGTTCCGAGCGGTGACGTGGCCGGGCGAGCCTCGCGGGTCGTCCCGTAGTACGGCTGCACGAGCGCGTTGGCATCACGCGTTGTGAGCGTGCGGAGCGGCAGATCGGTAGGCCGCGTCTCGTCGTTCCAAGAGCCGCCAGCTGTCGTGACGAGACCGTGGTGGTTCCCACCCGCCGTAAAGGTGCCCGCAGGCTCCGTGACCGGACGGGCTGTCGACGTGCCGTACATCTCAGCGATGAACGGCACGTGAGCCAGCGCGGTCTCGGCCCGCGTCGTCTGCGTCCGCATCGGTCCCGTCACCGGCAACGCCTCCTTGCCGTCACGACCTTCGGTGGGCACCGCGAGCGCCTTCGAGTTCGTGGTGTGAAGCGCTCGCAGCGGGTTGCTCACGGGCCAGGTCCGGTAGTAACCGTCCACCGACCCGTGCTGCGGATGCTGCGGCGACGTCGCGTCGTACGTGTTCCCTGCCGCCTCGAGCGTCACCGGGCCCCAGTACCGGGCGATCCCCGCAGCGATGCGGGCCCGGGTCTTGGGCTTGAGGCGATCCCCGATGCGCTCGCCGGGGAGTGACCAGTCGATGGCTGCGGCGGCGGGGAGCCATCCGGGTTCGACGATCTTGGAGCAGCGGGAGCAGCAGTAGAGGTAGGCCTGGCGGTAGCGACCGACTGTGCGGCCGTTCTTCCAGGACTGGACGGACTCGACGGTGGTGCCGCAGCGGTCGCACCAGGCCGTGGGCCGCAGGATGCGGTCGAGGTCGGGTGCCTGTGCGCCTTCGGGCCACGCGACGACGTAGATGCGGTCTCGGGACTGCGGGGCGGGCGCTCCGTACGCCTGGGCGTGCATGGAGTTGAGCGAGACGACTCGGAAGCGGTAGCCGAGGGCCCGAAGTTCGGATCGCCAGATGTCCCAGGCGGTGCGGTACTTGGCCTGGGTGGCGATGTCGACCACGTTCTCGACGATGACGAGTCGGTAGCGGTGGTGCTCGATGAAGCGGAGCACGTCGAACATCAGGAGGCGCGACCGGTTCTTCGCGTCGTCGGACAGAGGGTCCTCGAAGAGGCCTTCTTCGATGGCGGGCATCTTGGCCCCGTTGGCCTGTGACCACTTCGTGCACTCGGGGGAGGCCCAGAGCATGTCGGTGCGGGGGAAGAACGAGGGTCGCTCCTGGTGGAGGTCGACGACGGCGTGGTCGGTGTTCGGGTGGTTGAGGGCGTGGATGTCGCAGACGAGCTGCCAGTGGTTCGCGGCGATGCTCACCTTGACGCCCGGGACCTGCAGCGCACCCGTGGACGAGCCGCCCGCGCCGGCGAAGAGGTCGGTGAGGGTGATGTCGCTCATGCTGCTGCTCCTCGGAGAAGGTCGAGCGCGTGGTCGACGATGTCCTCGGGCGTCGGGGGCTCGCCGAGGCGGGTGACGGCGAGGGCGGCCTGTGTGCGCTCGAGGTAGAGGCGCAGGTCGTGGAGGCGGGCGATCGCGTCGTGGCGTTGCGGGGAGAGGGCGTCGAGGATGTCGACGCGGTCGTCGAAGTACCGGTAGATGGTGCCGATGGAGACGCCGGCCGCAGCCGCGAGGTCGTCGGTGGTGAACCGGTCGGGCCCGTTACGGCTGATCATCGCGTCCGCGGTCACCAGAATCGTGCGGAGCGTGTCCAACGATCTTGCCTGCAGGGGCGGGTGCCGCAGCTGCGGGAGGATGCGGCCGATGACGACGCCGTAGGGGTCCGCTTCGGGCAGGGCAGGGGCGGTGGTGGTGGTGCTCATGGGGTTCCTTCCTGCTCGGGCAGGGTGCTCGCGGTCACGCGGGGCTTGGTGGCATCGGCCAGGTAGTCGCTGACCACACCGACGACGTAGAGGACGGCGAAGAGAAGAGCAGTCCCGACGAGCGCGATGACAATCAGGGGGTGGGCGACGAGCCAGGTCGAGGCCAGGCCGAAGACGTAGAGAGCGGCTACCAGGAACGAGAACCTGGTAGCCGCTCTGACGGTGGTGCGAAGCAGCTGCCTACGCGGCATCCGCCTCGTCCTCTTCTGCGATCGCCGCTCTCATGGCCCGCTTGCCGGTCCTAGTCGCACCGACGAGCGCGTCCTGATGGATCAGGGTTCCGGCGAGCGCCAGGTTCGCGTGGAGGGTGGCGAGGGCGATGAGGTCGTCGGCCTGTGCGAGGCGTCCGGAGGTGCGGAGCTGGACGATCTGGGGGACGAGGGCGTTGGCGGTGTTGTAGTGCTCCTTGGGGGTCAGCATCAGGCTTCCTTGTCGCGTGCTTCGATCTCGGCCCGGATGGGGTCGTCGATGGGGTGGGGGAGGTAGTGCCAGGAGACGTAGTCGCCGTTCCAGGTGAGGGCGACGTGTCCTGCGCGAGCTCCGGTGGGTTCGCCGTCGTACAGCTCCCACAGCTCGGCCTCGTCGTTCTCGAGGAAGAGCAGGGGGTTGCAGTCGCCGCCGTCGATGAGGGTGTGCCGGCGGGTGAGGGCGGCGCGTTCTTGCTCGGGGAGGGGCTGCAGCCAGTCGCGGTCGTCGCCGAGGGTCTCGGTGAGGTGGCTGCCGACGCTGAACTCTTCGCACCCGTCTGGGCAGACGAGCCTGCAGTTGGCTCCCTCTGGGGCGATGCACCGGAACTTGTGGCTGATGCCGTGCCGGTGGTCGATGGTGAGTTCGAGGGTGTGCGGCTCGAACGGTGCGTCCGCGCCTTGGTCGGTCACGAGGTCTGATCCTGGAGGTACTTGCGACCCTTGGCGGAAAGCGCGTAGATGCGCTCGGGGGTCCCGTTCTCTCCGGTCTGCTTGCCGACGACCTCGAGGAGGCCGCGTGTGGGGGCGGCGAGCTCTCCGGCGCGCTTGCGGGGCGAGTCGGGCGCGGTCTTGGGCCAGCCGGACGTGGGTCGGTTGAACTCGTAGAGCGCGTTGACCTCGGATCCGCTGAGGCCAGGTCCACCGATGTGGTCGAAGAGCTCGAGTACAGCGAGGCGGACACCACGAAGGGTGCCAGCGGTTACTGCAGCTGCTTCGTGGCTCGTGTCGGGGTCGGACTCGCGCACGATGGTGTCGGCGAGCGTTCTTGCGCCCATTCCTAGCCGCGTCCGATGGCGCGGGCGGCCGCGCGACCGATGCGCTCCATGAGCGGGGTCTTGGCCTCGGGCCGGGCGAGGTTCCAACGGTGTCGCCAGTTGGCGTAAGCCTGGTCGTCCATGCCCGCTCTCTTCGCGCGCGGGGTGACGCTCTTGGCGGGGTGCTGGAAGCGGTACTGCTCGGCGACGCCGGTCATGCCGGCCTCGAGGAGGGTGCGGCGGGTGCGCTTGCGGTTCTTGCGGGCGGTCGTGCTCATCGCGGTCCGTTCTGTTGCTGTGGGAGTGGAAGGGGTGGCCACGTACAAGCTCGGGTCGAGTACGTGGCCACTAGACGGCCTACGCGGGCCGCTCTATTGCGTTGTGTCAGGGGGTATTACGGGAGCCGAATACGGTCACGGCGTGCTGGCCTCAGCGGTGGTGCCGCTGACGTCTGCAGTGGTGGGCTTCTTGCCGGTGGTGATGAAGGTGAGGTAGTCGGCGGCGACGTTGAGGACGTCGCTCCCGTCTGTCTCTCTCTCCACACCGATGCGGCCGGCGGAGAGCGTCCTCTCTGCGAGGACGAGGGCCTCGAGGCGGATTCGCCGGGTGCTCTCGATCTCGTGGAAGGGACGCGACGGGCGGGCGTCGGCGGGGTGGGTCGAATCGGTCATGTGCTTCTCCTTTGTCGGGCTGCGTGAGCAGCTGTGCCGGCCGAGGACTCGAACCCTCGGTGTGTGCCGCTTCTTAGGGCGGCCCTGCGCTCCGGCTGTCGTGGTGCACCGCGTATCTCGCGGCCTTCCACGGGGTCACGTCGCGCCCTCCGCCTGAGTGGCGGATGCTCCGGTGGTGCTGAGCCGGGGTGCGCGTGGATCGTTTCGGTGACTGGTCGACAGCGCCTACCGGTCCGCCTTGCCCGCGATGCGGGTTGAGACTGGGGTCCCGTGTGCGTTACTCGGCGCTGCGTGCAGCCCTCTGTGGAGTTCTCAAGTTGCGGGGCCCGGTTTCGGGCGCGCCGAAGAGACCCAGCAACGGGCCTGTTCAGCGAGATCGGGGGTAGCGGGTAGCTACGGTCTTTCGGGTGGGAGGCTTTCCCACCAGCGCAGGGCCTCTTCGGGGCTGACGAGCGCTTTGCGGCCGAACCAGCGGGCGGCCATGCGGTTGTCGTTGATCGCGTTGCGGATGCTCTGCTCACCGAGACCGGTGATCTTCGCGAGCTCCTGCACCGAGTACGACAGCCGACTCATATCGAACTTCGTGGTGGCGGTGTCGGTCATGCGGTTCCTGCCATCAGGGCGTCCGGGCGGATACCAAAAAAGGCACCGACACTCCACAGCTCGGACCACGTGAAGTCCGACTGGTTGTCCAGTCGGTCACGCAGCACGGGCGACGGAATGTCGGTGCCTTGGGAGAGGGTGTCGATGGACACCCCGGTGTGGGTCATCGCGTTGGCCACCGAGGCGGCGACCGTTGCGGCGGTTCTTCTGAGGTCCATACGGACCACAGTAGGGTCCGTACGGACCCAATGCAAGCCCATGGGGCCAATTGGACCTATTTAGTTCCCATACGGGCCGTAGTGTTCATGATGTGAACAACAAGAAGTCCGCCATGAATGGTGCCCTCGCGAGCCAGATCCACCGCGAGCGCGTGTCTCTCGACCACAAGCTGTCGGTGCGCGCGCTCGGCGTGAAGGCCGGCATCAGCCCGGACACGCTTAAGCGTCAGCTGAACAACGATCGCGACATGACCATGACGCAGATCGCGCAGCTCGCGCGTGCTCTTGACCTTGCTCCCGAGGAGCTGGTGCGCCGGGCAATTGAGAACGCTGGCGGGATGGACGCGCTCACTGCGGATAGTGAGGGCGTGTCAGAGGCGTCGGGTACGAATGTGACATCGATCACTCGGGGCCCGATGAAGCCGCTTACCACCGAGCAGATAGACGAGACAGAGAAGCGGGCTGCTACCAACGACCCGGAGATGGACACCGACGAGCAGTTCGACTGACGTCAGTCAAGGGGGAACGTGTACGACCCGTACGAACACGCGGAGCAGCTGGGGATCACAGTCCTGCATCGCCCAATCCGAACCGCCCACGAGCTGTGGCTACCCGACCACCGCACCATCGTCATTCGCTCCGGGCTGCGGGCCATCCACGACCGATCAGCTCTCGCGCACGGGGTGGCACACGCCGAGTACGGGCACGAGTCATCGGGGCCGAAGGAAGAGACGCAGGCCGACCGACTCGCGGCGTCGCGACTCATCGACCTGGGTCAGTGCCTCGAGCTAATGAAGTGGACTCCCGACTGTCATGTCCTCGCCCGAGAACTCGGCGTCACAACCCGCCTCACGCGCGTCTTCCTGAACGTCAACGGCTTGGCGGCTTAGCTCGACGCGTCGGAGCTTCGCCATGTCCGTCTGGCGGCCGACGAGGTGCCGCGAGCAAGCTGTGACCATGACTTCATTTCGGCAGGGCCGCGCGTTGGTGGAACCGAGCAAGGCCCACGGCGGCAAGTGGTGGGTTTCCGTGGAAGGTCGCCGGCTAGGTGCTATCTGGTCTGGTGCCGTGGCAAGCCAGTACCAGGCGAAGACCATCGAGGACATCGACCTGGGAACGTTCGCGACCCTCGAGCGCGCAGTCGACGCGCTCCTCGACAACTAAGCCGGGCACCAGCGTCAGACAGGTGGCTTCTGCGGCTTCATGGGTGAGCCCCCGGGTGGGGGTGCGACTGCCCAGGCGAAGTGCCATATGCTCACGTTATGTCGATCGGGGGAAGCGCTGCGGCCTTCGACTTCGCAGCACCAGTAGGCGTTCGGACTTCCCGCAACGTTGGTCGCATCTCGGCTGACACGCCTCACGAGTGGTTGAACGAAGACATCTCGTCCTACGTGGAGGAAGAGAACGACCTCCGAAGCAACAGGCTCCATCCGGCAATGACGCGACCGCAGCACCTCGATGCCCTGGCCAAAGTCGAGAGCTTGAAGCGCAGGGCAGCGAACGGGCAGCTGACCGTGGGGTATGAAGCAACGCACCTGGCCCGGCAGATGCGTCGATGTGACTACATCATCGAGTTGCGGCCAGGCATGCAGCGTGACGCGGAGCGGGTTGTGCGTCTCTACTACGCCGAGCCCGAAGCGCGCGCGAACACCCTGTTGCCCCTTCTGCTAGACACGAAGCCCAGCGGTGGTGACCCAGGTGGTGAGCAGAACGATTCCATAGACTTGGCCGAAAGTCGCAGCCAAACCTGGACCTTGATGAAGCAGCCCGAACGGAGTGAAAAGTGACCGAACCTACCTTTGGCCTGACGCCCCACCCCTTCTCGCAGAGTGAACTGCTTCTCGCTGCCGAGAACTACGAGTCGCAGGAAGCTCTCCTCACCCGTCTTCGACAGGCCTTCCTGGCGTCCGAAATGGCCGTGGAAGATCTCGCTGCGCTTCTCGAGGTCGAGCCCCAGGAAGCAGCGGACTGGATTTCAGGCGACGTCGATCTTCACCTGTCCGAGCTCCGGTATCTGGCGAACGCCTTGGACGCGAAAATCACCTGGAACGTCAAGTGCGCGTACACGACCTACCCGCAGCGCTTCCAGAAGATGCACGACGCTGGCCTTTGGCAGGAAATGCCGGGCTGGAACTGGAACACGGCTGACGACTTGAGCGTCGCGACGAAGCGATGAACCGCGTCGACCCGGAGATTAACTTCCAGCTGAGCCGTATTGAAGTCTTAGGTGTGCCAACGCCGGAGGAACATCGCGAAGACGGCGTGACCTGGGCGGCTCAGGGTCACCGCGGAGATGACCACAACCTGATTGTCATCGGGTACCTGCGTCGCTCAGGCGAGGAAGGCTACGGACAGGCGCAATCCGTCGCCTCGTTCCTCGTGACCTCCGCCCTCCACGATCTCAGCGACGAAAAGCTCAATGCCTGGTTGCAGGCATTCGTGGTCGAGCACCTCTATGACATCTGTCGGAGGGCTCTGCAGTCGCAGGCCGCGGCCATGGACTTCCACTTCGACCTTCCCCTCGCTGCGCCCGAGATCGAGGATTTCACCGTCGAGCTCGCTAACGTCACCGAGGTAGACGAAGACGACGCGTAGTCCTTTTCGGGCACCGCGCTAGGCAGATACCTGCTGATCTCCGTCACGGGCCGTCACGTGTCCACTGAACTGGGTCATTGCGGCCCGCAGGCGGGCAACGTCTCGCGAAGCGTAGGCGCGGGTCATCGATACGTTCGAGTGGCCGACCAGCTGCACTATGACGTCCTCGGGGACGCCAGCGGCGTAGAGCAAGTCAACGGCCGTGTGGCGAAGGTCGTGGAGACGGACGTTCTTCTTGATGCCCGTCGACGCCAGAATCATTCGCCAGTCTCGCGAGTCCCTGTCGGGGTCGACGGGGTTGCCGCCGTGGGTGAACACGAGCCCATCCCGGCCGGGCGGGTTCCGCCCGAGGTGGCTCTTAATGATCGACTTGAGCGGTTCAACGAGCGGGATGATGCGGGACCCGGCCCGGGACTTCGGACGGGTCAGGTAGATGCCGTCAGTAAGCATCCGGTACTCATAGTCGGCGGGGGACTCGAAGCGGCGCTCGTGGCACTTGATCGGCTGCGCCTGCCCGCACGGGTATGACCGCCGCTTGGCGGTCTTGATGGCGGGACCGCAGCCGTGCTCCCAGGGCACGCGCTGCAGCTGCCATGACAGGTCGATGACGTCGGTGATTCGGTCGACCTCGAGCCCCAGGATCTCTCCTCGGCGAGCGCCGGTGAGCAGTGCGACAGCCCAGCGCGCTCCGTAGTCGGGGTCATGGCTGACATGTTCGATGACGAGCCGTGCTTCGTCGCGGGTGAGGACCTCGAGCTTGGTGACGCCCCTGCGTGGGGCGGTCATCATCTTGCAGGGGTTCCGGGTGAGGGCACCTTCGCGGATGGCTGCCTCGAAGGAGGCCGACATCACACGGTGGGTCTTGAGCATGGACGAGGGCGCGGCACCCTTGTGGGCCATTGCGTCGAGGACGCGGCGGAGGGTGGTGGGGGTGACCTTGTTGAGCTTGGTGTTCCCGATCTGGGGGATGACCTGCTGGTAGATGATGTTCTTGTAGCCGGCGGCGGTCTTGGGGCGGACTTCGTTGACGACGATCTGGGTGTACCAGTAGCCGAACCACTGGGCGACGGTGCGGTCGGCGGTGGGGAGGTCGCCGCGGTCTTCGAGCTCGCGCTGCATCTGGTGGAGTCGGGTGATGACCTCGGCCTTGACCTTCCCGCGGATGGTCTTGCGACGGCGCTTCCCGTCCCGGGGCGGGAGTTCGATGACGGCATTCCACAGTCCACGGGCGTCCTTGAAGAGCGCACCCTCGCCCTTGCCGCGCGTCTTAGTCGCCACGGGACTCCTCGCGCATCACGGGGGCGCGGGCATCATCGGCGAGGCAGTGCAGCCACGAACGGATCGAACCGCGGGTGGACGGCATCAGCCCCGAGTCGGCGGCGTACTCGTGGGCCTGCGCTTTCACCTCGGCGTCGTGCTGCGCCAGCCATGCGTCGAACATGGGGCCATACAAGCCCTCGTGCTCCGGGTGGAAGTCTTCGGTGTCCTCGACTTGAGAGCGAACGTCTTCGGTCGTGGGAATCGACATGCGGTGTCCGTTGACCGTGATGTAGTCCGACCGGTCGGCGTGCGGCACCTCGGGGGCGGTCACAGCGCGGCCGCCTCTCCGGTGTCGGGGTCGGTGAGGTGCCAGTCGGGGTGGCGGTGGCGCATGTGCTCGCGGACGTTCGAAAAGTGCTGCCCGCAGTCGGGTGCGGGGCAGACGCCGGCGGCGATCTTGTTCCGGGCGCGGGTGAGGTGGCCCTTGAGTGCAATCTTGCTGCGGCGCTCCATCTCGTAGGCGTCCTCGGCCTGCGCCCGGCCAGCCTCCGCGCGGATGCGCCGCTGGCGCTCGAGTTCGATCTCCGACTTGCCCGTGTAGTGCTGAGCGTGGCCAGCGGGGCAGTAGAAGTTCCGGTGGTCGTTCCGGCGCGCGTCATAGAGGGCACGGGTGATCCCGAAGGTGACGCTGCAGGAGCAGCAGACCTCGACGACGAGGGTGTCGGTAAACGTCTGCGTGGTCACTGGTCGGCACCGTCCTCGAGGGCCGGAGCCTGCCGAGGCCGTCGAGTTGCTGCGAGCGCCGTGATCGCGCTCGCGGCTGCGTGGCGGACTTCGGGGCGCTTGGTGAAGTCGAGGATGCGGTGGACGAGGTCGAGGCCAGCTTCGATGGTCTCGGTGCTGACCCTAGAGGGTGCTGCGGATTTGCTCATTAGTCGGCCCTTTCGATGTTGCTGACGGTGACCGTGAAGCCGACTGTGAGGCCGAGGTCGGTTGTGCCGTAGGCGGTGAAGGTGCCGTGGGTGCCGGCCTCGGTCTCGGTGACGTTGACGTGCTCTGAGAACCCTCCGTGAAGTCCGGATGCGACCTGACTGGCGATCTGCGTGGCGGTGGGCACGGTTCGCTTGGCTGCGTCGGCGGCGGAGAGAACGAGCACGACGTCGTCGGGGGACTCCCAGTCCTGGCTGTTCCAGTTGGACATGCCGGAGGCCCAGTACTCGCCTTCCTTCTCACGAACGTCGGCTGGGGCTGGATTGACGTCGTCAAGCTCGTAGATGGTGGAGCCGCCCTTCTCTCGGACGAGGTCACCCTCGCGGAAGGTGTGCGGCTTGGTGCTGTCTGGCTTGGACATCAGATCTGCCTCCATGGGGCGGTCAAAGCGGGCCTGTTGGTGTCGCACTTGCCGCAGAGGAGCAGTGCGTTCTGCTGGCGTGCGGCACGGAGGTGCGCGTCGCAGCAGAGGAAGTCGTGCCCGCAAGGGAGCGGGGCGGTCCAGGCGATGGGCTGGCCGCAGGTCGCGTGCTTCTTCGTCTGCGTGTCGAGGCGCACCATGCGGCACGGCATCTCGGACTCATGGAAGAGCTGCTCGAGCGGGTCGAGGGTGATGGCGTTGCCGTTGGCGGAGACTCCGTTGTCTCCTGCGTGTCTTCTGGCGGGGCGTAGCATTGTGGTTCCTTTCGCTGGTCTGTTCAGTGATGGGGCTGACGGTCGTTCCCCTGCATGGGAGCGGCCGTCTCTTGGTTCAGGAGGCGGTGAACCAGGTCCGGGTCTCGACGCCGTCGCCATTGGTCGTGCGCCGGCCGTTCTTGTAGGCGTTGAAGCTCGGCAGCGTCTTCCAGTGCTTGACGGCTTCCTCGGGTGATGACCAGCCGTGGGTCGTCGACTCATAGCTGATCCCGCTGTCGCTCTTGGAGTGGAGAACGAGGGTGGGGGCCGAGGTGGTCATCTTCTTCTCCTGGTTGGTGTCGCCATGTGTGGGCCTTTCGTGTTGCCATTCGCCCTAGGGCGTATTGGCCCTGTGGGCCGTATGGCTACAGTATTGGTCTGCATGAGCCCTAGTCAAGCCCAAATGGACCTAAAGCGCATCACTCGTAATGAGAAGGTCTGGGGTTCGATTCCCCAAAGCGGCTCCCACCAAGGCCCGGTCCGTCAGGATCGGGCCTTCTGCCGTCCTCGGCGTCCCCGGAGCCCCCTCCTCCGCAGCCCCGCCGACCAGCCTGCCTGGTAGACAGGTCGCATGAGCATCCGATGGGGCATCCTCGGCGCCGGCGGCATCGCCGACACCTTCGTGAACGACCTGACCGCCGCGGGCATCGCCGTCGCGGCCGTCGGGTCGCGTGACGCCGACAAGGCGAGGCGCTTCGCCGACGACCACGGCATCACGACCGCGCACGGCAGCTACGACGACCTCGTGGCCGATCCGGAGGTCGACGCGGTGTACGTCGCGACGCCGCACGTGTTCCACGAACGGAACGCCCTCCTCGCGATCCGCTCAGGCAAGCACGTCCTCGTCGAGAAGCCCTTCACCGTCAGCGCCGACGAGGCGGGGCGCGTGCTGGCCGCTGCTCGTGAGGCCGGCGTCGTGGCCCTCGAGGCCATGTGGACCCGGTACCTGCCGCAGCAGGCGCGCCTCCGTGAGGTCGTCCGCAGCGGCGTGATCGGCGAGCCGCGCCTCCTCACGGCCGCCCACATGCAGTCGTTGCCGACCGATCCGCACCACCGTCTCAACGACCCGGCCCTCGGCGGCGGCGCCCTGCTCGACCTCGGCGTCTACCCGGTCTCGTTCGCCCACGACCTGCTCGGGCCGGTCGACGCCGTCGCGGCGACGGCCGTGCTCAGCGACCAGGGCGTCGACGTGCGCACGGGCATCACCCTGCGCCACGCGAACGGCGCGACGTCGACCCTGTTCTGCGCCCTCGACACGGCCGGCCGCAACGACGCCGTCGTGCACGGCAGCGCAGGCCGCGTCGAGATCGACCACACCTTCTACGCGCCCGGCGGGTTCACCGTCCTCGACGCGGACGGCGAGGTCGTCGAGCGGTTCGACTCGGACGAGGGCGACCTCCGCGGGATGCACCACCAGGCGCTCGAGCTGGCCCGTCTGGTCGAGGCCGGTGACCTCGAGAGCCCGGCGCTCACCTCCGACGGGATCGTGGCCGTGATGGCCACCATGGACGAGGTCCGCCGCCAGGTCGGCGTGCAGTACCCCGAGCGCTGAGCCGGCCCGCCGAGCTGGCCCGTCGAGATCCGGAGCCGAGGAGGCGCGGACGCGGCCCCCGGAGGAGGCACACGTTTCGTAGGATGTCCTCGATGAGCGAGCAGGACGCGACCCCCGACGACCGCCCCTCCGACGACGACGCCCGCGAGCTGCACGCGGAGGCGGCCGAGACGCGGGCCGAGGACACGGCCGTGTCCGCCGGGGGAGGCGGGCCGCGGGACGTGCGCGCGTCGGCCGCGCGCCTCCTGCGGGAGCACCCCCGCACCGCACTCGTCACCGCCGGCGTCCTCGCGTTCGCCCTGCTCGGCGGCGGTGCGGTCGCCGCCGGCGCCGCGACCGCTCCCGACGCTCCCGCTGCGTCGAGTGCCCTGTCCGGAGCGGACGGCGACGGCAGTGCTGGACCGACCGACGTCGTGACCGTGACGCCCGACCCGACGGAGGCAGCCGATCCCCAGCGCGTCGCGCCCGCGGTCGTCCCGCCCGCGACCAAGCTGCGCACCTGCTCGGTCGCCGCCGCCGCGTCCGATCCTCGCCTCGCCCAGTTCGAGGGCTCGGTCGTCAACGCCGCGACGGGCGAGGTCCTGTTCGACCGGAACGGGTCGACCCCGGCCCGGACCGGCAGCGTGCTCAAGACCCTGACGAGCGCCGTCGCACTGGCGGTCCTGGGCGGTGACCACCGCCTCACGACCCGGGTCACGGGCGACCCCGGCAGCGGGGCCGTCGCCCTCGTGGGCGGAGGCGACGCCACCCTCAGCGCGACGGGCCGCAGCGTGTACTCCGGCGCCCCGACGCTCAGCGACCTGGCAGGGCAGGTCGCCGCCTCGCTGGGCGGCCAGCCGGTCTCGCAGATCACGCTCGACGCCACCTGGTGGAGCCAGGCCGACAAGTGGGACCCGTCGTGGAAGCGCACCGAGCAGACCATCGGGTACCACAGCGAGGTCACCGCGTTGATGGTCGACGGCGACCGGGCCGACCCGGCCGCCGTCACGAGCCCGCGCAGCACCGACCCGGTCGGTCGGGCAGGCGAGGCGTTCCGCTCGGCGCTCGTCGCGGCGGGCGTCTCGGGGGCGGCGTCGGCGTCGATCTCGCAGGGCACGGCGAGCAGCGCGACGGTGCTCGGCTCCGTGCAGTCGCAGCCCGTCTCGACGCTGATCGGCCAGATGCTGCCGAACTCGGACAACACGCTGGCCGAGATGCTCGCGCGGGCCTCGTCACGGGAGTCCGGTGCGGACGGGTCCGCCGCCTCCTTGACGGCCCTGTACCGGTCGGCGCTGAGCGGCACCTACGGGCTGGACGCCTCCGCCGTGACGATCGTGGACGGCTCCGGGCTCAGTGAGAACAACGCGGTGCCGTCGACCTTCGTGGCTCGCCTGATGATCCAGGTGCGTGACCGCGCCCACGGCCTCGGGGCCGTCTACGACGCCCTGCCGATCTCCGGCCAGACAGGGACGCTCGCGTCGCGCTTCACCGGCTCGAACGCCGCCGCGCGCGGTGCCGTCCACGCCAAGACCGGCTGGATCGACACCGCGTACACGCTCGCCGGCTCGATCGACTCGGCCGACGGCACGCCCCTGACCTTCGCCTTCTACGCCATCGGCCCGGTGAGGGACAACGCCCGCAGCGCGCTCGACACCCTCACGGCGTCGGTGTGGCGCTGCGGGAACTCGCTCGCGAACAGCTGACCGGGACAGCCCGGCACCGGCACCGGCACCGCGCCGGTACCGCACCGGCACAGCACCAGCACCAGCACCAGCACCAGCACCAGCACCAGCACAGCACCAGGCCACAGAGGGAGGATGGGAGCATGACCACCGCGCTCTTCGTCATCGACGTCCAGAACGACTTCACCGAGGGAGGCGCCCTCGCCGTCACCGGGGGCGCAGGCGTCGCCGCCCGGGTGACGGAGCACCTCCGTGGCGACCGGGCGCGCTGGGACGTCGTCGTCGCCAGCCGCGACTGGCACGACGACCAGGGCGACAACGGCGGCCACTTCTCGGCCGACCCGGACTTCGTCGACACGTGGCCGCCGCACTGCGTCCGGGGCACGGCGGGCGCCGAGTACCACCCCGACCTCGACGTCTCGCTCGTCGACGAGCACGTGCGGAAGGGGACGGGCAGCCCGGCCTACTCGATCTTCGAGGCCGCCACCGAGCAGGGCGAGTCCTTGGCCGACCTGGTCGCCCGGCACGGCGTCACCGAGGTCGACGTCGTGGGCCTGGCCACCGACCACTGCGTCCGCGCGTCCGCGCTCGACGCGGCGCGGGCCGGGCTCCGCGTGAGGGTCCTCACCGACCTCGTCGCCGGCGTCGCCGAGGGGCCGAGCGCGGCCGCCCTCGACGAGCTGCGCGCCGCCGGCGTCGAGACGGCGCGCTCGTGAGCGCCGCCGACGAGGCTCGCGTCCTCGCCGCCGTGCCCACCGGCCTCCACGTCGACGGGGCGTGGGCTCCGGCGACCTCGGGCCGCACCTTCGACGTGCGCGACCCGTCGACGGGCGACGTGATCGCGACGGTCGCGGACGGCGACGCCTCCGACGGGCTCCGCGCCCTCGACGCCGCCGTCGCCGCCCAGGCGGCCTGGGCGGCGACGCCGCCCCGCACCCGCTCCGACATCCTGCGGCGGGCCTTCGACCTGCTGCGCGAGCGCGCCGACGACCTCGCGCTGCTCATGACGCTCGAGATGGGCAAGCCGCTCGCCGAGTCGCGCGGCGAGGTCGCCTACGGCTCGGAGTTCGTCCGGTGGGCCAGCGAGGAGGCGGTGCGCGTCTCGGGCCGCTACGGCACGAACCCGGAGGGGACCGGCCGGACCGTGGTGCTGAAGCGCCCCGTCGGCCCGTGCCTGCTGATCACGCCCTGGAACTTCCCCCTCGCGATGGCGACGCGCAAGATCGCCCCTGCCCTCGCGGCCGGCTGCACCGTGGTCGTGAAGCCCGCCGACCTCACACCGCTCACGACGCTCGCCCTCGTCGGGATCCTCGCCGAGGCCGGGGTGCCGCACGGCGTGGTGAACGTGGTGACGACGACCTCGGCCGGCGACGTCTGCGAGCCCCTCATCCGCGACCCGCGCCTCCGCAAGCTCAGCTTCACGGGGTCGACGCCGGTCGGCTCGACCCTGCTCGCCCAGGCGTCCGAGCGCGTCCTGCGCACCTCGATGGAGCTCGGCGGCAACGCGCCGTTCCTCGTCTTCGACGACGCGGATCTCGACGCGGCCGTCGAGGGCGCCCTGCTGGCCAAGTTCCGCAACGTCGGGCAGGCCTGCACCGCGGCCAACCGGTTCCTCGTGCACGAGGCGGTCGCGGACGAGTTCGTCCGCCGGGTGACCGAGCGCGTCGCGGCGATGACGCTCGGCCGCGGCACCGACGACGGCGTCGACGTCGGCCCCCTGATCGACGACCGCGCGGTCGAGAAGGCCGAGCGCCTCGTCGGGGACGCCGTCGCCCGCGGCGCCGTCGTGCGGACGGGCGGCGCGCGCGTCGACGGCACGGGCACGTTCTACGAGGCGACCGTCCTCGACGGGGTGCGGCCGGGCAGCGAGCTGCTCACGACGGAGATCTTCGGCCCCGTGCTGGCCGTCTCGACCTTCGCCGACGAGGAGGAGGCGGTGCGGCTGGCGAACGACACCGAGTTCGGTCTCGTGGCCTACGCGTTCACCCGTGACCTCGCCCGCGGCCAGCGACTGGCCGAGACCCTCGAGACCGGCATGCTCGGGCTCAACGTCGGCGTGGTGTCGAACGCCTCCGCCCCGTTCGGCGGCGTCAAGGCGTCCGGCCTCGGCCGCGAAGGCGGCCTCGAGGGCATCCAGGAGTACCTCGAGACCGTGTACCTGATGACCCCCGACCCGTTCGCCGCATGAGCGCCCCGGCCCCGCAGCAGTCCGAGCGAGCCCCGGAGCCGCAGCGGCCCCGCCTCCGGGTCGGCATCGTCGGCTACGGCCTCGCCGGCCGGGTGTTCCACGCGCCGCTCGTGGCCGCCGACGACTCGTACGACCTCGTCGCCGTGGTCACGCGCGACGCGGACCGCGCCGACCAGGCCCGGACGTCGCACCCCGGGGTCGAGATCGTCCCGCGCGCGGGCGACCTCGACGCGCTCGGCCTCGACCTGGTGATCGTCGCGACGCCGAACGCGACGCACGCCGACGTGGCCGCGGACGCCCTGCGGGCCGGGTCCGCGGTCGTCGTCGACAAGCCCGTCGCGACCACCGCCTCCTCGGCTCGTCAGCTGATCGAGCTCGCCGAGTCGCTCGGTCGGTCGCTGACGGTGTACCAGAACCGTCGCTGGGACGGCGACTACCTCACGGCCTCGCGCCTGGTGCGGGACGGCGCGCTCGGCGACGTCCACACCTTCGAGTCGCGCTTCGAGCCGTGGAAGACCGCGAACCGTGCGGGCTGGAAGTCGGAGGCGACGGCTGCCGAAGGAGGCGGGATCCTGTTCGACCTCGGTCCGCACCTCGTCGACCAGGCCCTGCACCTGTTCGGCCCGGTCGTCGACGTGCACGCGGAGATCGCGCGGCGACGCCCGTCGGGAGCCGCCGACGACGACGTGTTCGTGTCCCTCCGGCACCAGGGCGGTGTCCGGTCGCGGCTCTGGATGAGCCACGTCGCGGCGCAGCCTGGCGCGCGCCTCCGCGTGCTCGGCACGGCCGGTGCCTACGTCGTCGACGGGCTCGACCCGCAGGAGGCGCAGCTCGCGTCGGGCACGTCGCCCCGTGACCCCGGGTACGGTCGCGTCCCCGACGAGCGACACGGCCTCCTCGGGATCGGAGCGGAGGCCCGGCCCGAGCCGACCGACCGGGGCCGGTACCCGCTGTTCTACGAGCAGCTCGCCCGCGCCCTCCGCGAGGCCGGGCCGCTGCCGGTCGACCCGCGCGACGCGCTCGCGGCGCTCGAGGTCATCGAGGCGGCACGGGAGTCGGCCGGCGCGGCCTGACACCGGCCCGTGGCGGATCAGAGGCGCGTTTCCCAGTCGACGCGGGCGAGCACCGCGGCGGCGTCGACGTCGGCCAAGCGGGCGGGCGACCAGCGCGGCGACCTGTCCTTGTCGACCACCCGGGCGCGGATCCCCTCGACGAGGTCGGGGGAGTCGGCCAGGGCGGTGACGAGCCCCAGCTCCTGGCCGAGCACGGCCTCGAGGTCGGGCAGGCCGCGTGCCCGGCGCTGGGCGGCCAGGGTGAGCACGACAGAGGTGGGGGAGGCGGCCTCGAGGTCGTCGGCCGCCCGGCCGGCCGCGGCGACCCCGTCCCGCTCCAGCTCCCGGAGCCGGGCGAGCACACGTCGGGCGTCGTCGCCCTGGTAGGCGTCGTCGATCCAGCTGCGCTCGGCGGCGAGCGGCGCCGGGGGAGGCTCGATCGCGAGGGCCCGGACCGCGTCGGGGCCGCCCGTCGCGAGCGCGTCCAGCACGAGGTCGCCGCCGGCCTCGCCCTCGTCGGCGACGAGGACGTCGGCGAAGCCCGTGAGCAGCGCGTCCGAGGCGGTCATCGCGACCCCGGTCAGCGCCAGGTGGGTGCCCAGCTCGCCGGGCGCCCTCGAGAGCAGGTAGCTGCCGCCCGCGTCGGGCGTCAGGCCGATCAGCGTCTCCGGCATGCCGACGCGGCTGCGCGGCGTCACGACCCGCAGGGACACGTGGCCGCCGAGCCCGACGCCGGCGCCCATGGCGATGCCGTCGAGGTACGAGACGACCGGACGGTCCCACCGGGCCAGCCGCAGCGCGCCCCGGTACTCCCGGCGCCACATCGCCACGCTGCGGGCAGGGTCCGCCGTCGCGTCGCGGTGGATCGCGGTGATGTCGCCGCCGGCGCAGAAGCCCCGGGGGCCGGCTCCGCGAAGCAGCAGGGCCTCGACCGCGTCGTCGTCCTGCCAGGCGTCGAGGGCGCGCTCGACCAGGCCGAGCATGCCCTCGGTCACCGCGTTGATCTTGCCGGGCCGGTTCAGCGTGACGACCCCCACGCCCCGGTCGACGTGGAACATGACCTCGGGCTCGCGGGCGTCGGCGCTCATCGGGCCAGGCTAGGCGACCCGGCCTCCTGGCGGGCCAGCGGTGCCGAGGCTCCGCCGACCCCGCGCCCCCGCGCCCCACGACCCCCAGGCGGCGATCAGACGAGCAGCTGGTGCTTCGCGAGGTCCTTGTAGAGCGGCGTGCTCTCGACCAGCTCGGAGTGCGTGCCGACGCCGACGACCCGTCCGTCGTCGACGACGACGATCTGGTCGCTGTCCACGACGGTCGAGAGCCGGTGAGCGATGACGATCAGGGTGCGACCCTCGGCGACGGCGTCGATGGCCTCACGGAGGCGCTGCTCGTTGAGCCCGTCGAGGCTCGACGTCGACTCGTCGAGCAGCAGCAGCGGGGGCGCCGAGAGCAGCGTGCGCGCGATGGCGAGGCGCTGGCGCTCGCCGCCCGAGAGCAGGACGCCGTCCTCGCCGACCTGGGCGTCGAGGCCGAGCTCGCCGCGCTCGAGCACGGCGGTGAGGTTGACCGCCTCGAGCACCCGGCGGCAGTCGTCGTCGGTGGCCTCGGGCGAGCCGAGGGTGAGGTTGTCGCGCAGGGTGCCCGCCAGGACAGCGGCGTCCTGCTCGACGTAGCCGATCTGCGCGCGCAGGTCGACACGGTCGAGCGCGCGGACGTCCACGCCGCCCAGACGGACGACGCCGGAGGTGGGGTCGTAGAAGCGCTCGATCAGGGCGAGGATGGTGCTCTTGCCGGCCCCGGACGGGCCCACCAGGGCGGTGCGCTTGCCCACGGGAGCCGAGAACGAGACGCCGCGGAGCACCGTGAGGTCGTCGTCGGAGGTCGCGCGCGCCTCCTCCACGGCCGTCGTGCCGTCGGCGGCAGGGGGCGAGTCGGGGTAGCGGAAGTGCACGTCGTCGAAGCGGATCGCGGCGTCGGTCTCGACCCTGGCGTCGCCGCCGAGGCCCGCGGCGACGACGTCGTCGCCCTCCGTCTCGCGCGGCAGGTCGAGGATCTCCTGGATGCGGCCGAGCGCCCCGAGCGCCTGGTTGACGCTGAGGACGGCGCCCATGGCCTGGCCGAGCGGCATGATCATCAGGAAGAGGAACAGGATGAACGACACGAGCGAGGCGATGTCGATCGTGCCGTTCGCGACGCGGAAGCCGCCGACGCCCAGCACGACGAGGAACGACGCCTGCAGCGCGACGGAGGCGATGGGCACGACGAGCGCCGAGATGCGCGCGACCTCGAGGCCCCGCCGGTAGGCGCCCTCGGCGTCGGCCTGGACGCCGGTGATCTCGCGTTCGGTGGCGCCGCTGGCGCGGATCGTCCGGACCGAGCTGATCGACCGCTCGACGGCGGCGGTCAGGTCGCCGACCTTCTCCTGTGCGCGGCGGCTGGCGACGCGGATGCGTCCCGAGAGCAGCACGACGACCGTCACCGAGACGGCGACCACGAGCACGGTGAGGCCGAGCAGCACGGGGTCGATCAGGAACATGCCGACGAGGGCCCCGACGAAGGTCAGGGAGCCGCCGATCGCCTCGACCAGGCCCTGGGTCAGCACGGCCCGCAGCAGGGTCGTGTCGCTGCCGACGCGCGACACGAGGTCGCCCGTGCGCCGACGGTCGAACTCGCTGACCGGCAGGTGCAGCAGGCTCGACACGAGCCGGCGGCGGCTCGAGAGCACGACGCCCTCGCCGGTGCGCTGAAGCAGGTAGTGCTGGAACCCGCTCAGCAGGCCGGCCACGACGACGAGGGCGACGAGCGCCCAGACGAGCCTGCCGAGCGTCTCGCCCTGCTGCACGAGGGTGATGACCTGGCTGACGAGGAGGGGCTGGCCGAGCGAGGCGGCGGCGCCCAGCACGCTGAGCACGATGATGACGACCATCACCTTCTTGTGCTCGAAGAGGTACGGCAGCAGCTGGCGGAACGTCGCGCGGGGCCCGTCCGCCTCTCGGCGGCCTGTCCGACCTGCCCGTCCTCGTCGAGCGGGTGCGGGTGCGGGGGCGGGGGACGACGCGGATCGAGTGCTCGGGTCGGAGCGGCTCGTGTCGGAGCTCATGGTGCCTCTCGGGGAAGGTCGCGGCGGATCGCCGGGACCACGGTACTTCGTCCCGTCCCGAGCCACCTGCGCCTCCGCTGGGACCGGACGGGGGTCAGACGTCGCCGTGCAGCTGCCCGGGCAGCTCGTGGCCCATGCGATCGCGCTTGGTGTCGAGGTAGCCCTCGTTGAAGGCCCCCACGCCGACGACGAGGGGCACGGACTCGAGCACCTCGATGCCGTGCTGCACGAGCTGGCGGCGCTTCTCGGGGTTGTTGCTGAGCAGGCGGACCGACGTCACGCCGAGGTCGCGCAGCATGTCGGCCGCCGCGCCGTACTGGCGGGAGTCGGCGGGCAGGCCGAGCGCCAGGTTGGCGTCGAGGGTGTCGAGGCCGTCCTCCTGCAGCCGGTAGGCCCGCAGCTTGTTGATCAGCCCGATGCCTCGGCCTTCGTGGCCGCGCAGGTAGACGACGACGCCGCCGTGGTCGCGGATCGTGTCGAGGGCGGCGTCGAGCTGGGGGCCGCACTCGCACTTGAGCGAGCCGAAGGCCTCGCCCGTCAGGCACTCGGAGTGGACCCGCACGAGCGCGCCGTCGGAGGGGGCGGCGCCGTCGGGCCCGGAGGCGACGATCGCGATGTGGTCGGCGCCGGTCTCGACGTCGGTGTACGCGCGCATCCGGAACGTGCCGTGCGAGGTGGGGACGGTGGTCTCGACCTCGAAGGTCACGTGCGAGACGCGGGGGGAGTCGGGGGAGTGGGCGTCGGTCATGGGGTGCTCCGGGTGTCGTCGCGGGCCACGACCAGCAGGTCGGTGCCGAGCAGGGTGACGTCGGCGACGCGGAGGCGTCGCTGGTCGTCGATCGTGGCGACGCCGAGGTCGTCGAGCGCCGTGCGGGCGCCGCCGATCAGCGTCGGGGCGAGGTAGACGAGGTAGTCGTCGACGAGGCCGGCGCGGACGAAGGCGCTGGCCACGGTCGGGCCGCCCTCGACGAGCACGCTGCGGACGCCGAGCCGCCAGAGGGCGTCGAGTGCGGCGGCGGGGTCGTGCCCCGCGAGCTGCACGAGCTCTCGGGGGTGGGTCCGGAGGCGGGCCTCGGTCGGGACGGCGCGGTCGCCCACGACCACCGGCACGGGCTGGTCGGCGAGCAGCTCGCCGCCGTCGCCCCGCGCCGTGAGGCTCGGGTCGTCGGCGAGCACGGTGCCGGTGCCCACGAGGATCGCGTCGTGGTCGGCACGCACCTCGTGCACGTGCTGCCGCGCGGCCGTGCCCGTGATCCAGCGGCTCGTGCCGTCGGCGGCCGCGGCGCGGCCGTCGAGGCTCGAGGCCCACTTCACGGTGACGAACGGACGGTGGTGGCGGGCCGGGACGAGCCACCGGCGCACCAGCTCCGTCGCCTCGTCGACGAGGAGCCCCCTCTCGACCGCGACGCCGGCCTCGAGGAGGCGGGCGCCGCCTCCCGAGGACTGCTCGCCCGGGTCGTCGACGGCGTACACGACGCGAGCCACGCCCGCGGCGATCAGGGCGGTGCTGCACGGCCCGGTGCGGCCGGTGTGGTCGCACGGCTCGAGGGTGACGACGGCGGTGAGGCCGGCGGCGCCGGCGTCCCCGAGCTCCGCCAGGGCGTCGATCTCGGCGTGCGGGGTGCCCGCGCCGCGGTGCCAGCCCTCCGCCGCGGTGCTGCCGTCCGGCCGGAGGAGCACGCAGCCCACCTGCGGGTTGGCGCCCCGGGCAGGGCCGCGAGCAGCCAGCTCGAGCGCACGCCGCATGGCGGCCTCGACGACGAGGTCGTCCGGGCCGTCCGACGGCGCGGGCGCGGTGTTCGGGTCGGTCACGAGTCCTCCGGGAGACGGGGCGTGCCCGGCGTCTGCGGGCCTCTGTGGTCAACGTCGTCGACCCGCGGCCATTCCCGGGAGCGGTCGCGGTCGTGTCGATCTGCCTCGGCGTCGGCGTCGGCGGCACTGGCGGTGTGGTCCCGGGCGGCACCGCCGGAGAGGTCGGGCCAGCCCGGCTTCGGGAGGCGGTCGTCGCCGGGGCGCAGCCGCGCCTTCCAGCAGAGGGGCCGTGCGCCGTCGCGGCCGGGGTGCATGCCCGGCCCGGCGCCCGTGTAGGTGAAGCCGCAGCGGCGCGCGACGGCGGCGGAGGCGTCGTTCCCGACATAGCCCTCCCAGTGCAGCTGGTCGAGGCCGGCCTCGCCCAGGGCCCAGTCGGCGACGAGGCGCACCGCCGCGGTCATCAGGCCGCGGCCGCGGGCCTCCGGCGCCGTCCAGAACCCGATGTCGCGGGTGCCGAGCCGGACGCTGACGACTCCGAGCAGCAGCGACGAGCCGGGGCCGCGCAGGCCCCAGGTGGCCTCGCGTCCCGTCACCCAGCCGTGGTCGACGATGCGCTCGAGGAAGAACGCCGCGTCCGACCGCGCGTAGGGCTCAGGGACGGTCGTGAAGCGCTGCAGCACCGGGTCCTGGCAGGCGTCGACGATCGCCTCGACGTCGGCCGGGCCCGGCACCTCGAGACGGACGGCCGGCGACTCGAGCACGAACGGCTGCACGGTCAGGCCCTGCGGACGAACCCGATGCGGTCGTACACGGTGTCGAGCGTCGCCTGGGCGATGGCGTCGGCGCGCTCGGCGTTGCCGGCGAGCACGCGGTCGAGCTCGGCCGGGTCGTCCAGGAGCTCGAGCGTCCGGGCGCGGATCGGTGTGAAGGTCTCGACGACGACCTCGGCCACGTCCTTCTTCAGGTCGCCGTAGCCGCGCCCCTCGTACTGCTGCTCGAGCGCGCCGACGGTCGTGCCGGAGAAGGCGGAGAGGATTGTCAACAGGTTGGACACGCCGGCCTTGGCCCCGCGGTCGAAACGGATCTCGCGCTCCGTGTCGGTGACGGCCGACTTGATCTTCTTCGCCGTGCGCGACGGCTCGTCCAGCATCCAGACGATGCCGGAGTCGGTCGCGGCCGACTTGCTCATCTTCGACTCGGGCGTCTGCAGGTCGTAGATGCGCGCGGTCTCCTTGAGGATGGCCGCCTCGGGCACGACGAAGGTCTGGCCGTACCGGGAGTTGAAGCGCCCCGCGAGGTCGCGGGTGAGCTCGACGTGCTGGCGCTGGTCGTCGCCGACCGGCACGGACTCGGCCTGGTAGAGCAGGATGTCGGCCGCCATGAGCGTCGGGTAGGCGAAGAGGCCGAGGGTGGCCGCGTCGGCGCCCTGCTTGGCCGACTTGTCCTTGAACTGGGTCATCCGGCTGGCCTCGCCGAAGCCCGTCAGCGTGTTCAGCACCCAGGCCAGCTGCGCGTGCGCGGGCACGTGCGACTGGATGAAGAGCGTCGACTTCTCGGGATCGATGCCCGCGGCGATGTACTGGGCGGCGGTGCGGCGGGTCTGCTCGCGGAGCGTCGCCGGGTCTTGCGGGACGGTGATGGCGTGCATGTCGACCACGCAGAACAGGGCGTCGTGGCTGGACTGCAGCTCACGCCACTGCAGCAGGGCGCCGACGTAGTTGCCGACGTGCAGGGAGTCGGAGGTCGGCTGCATGCCGGAGAAGAGGCGGGGCCGGGCGGCGGCCGGGGCGGTGCTGGTCATGGTGTCCTTGGGGAAGAGAGCCGGGGGAGGAGGCCCGGAGTCGGCGGTGCGGGGTCAGATGTCGTAGTCGACGACGACGGGCGCGTGGTCGGACCAGCGCTTGTCGTACGAGGCGGCGCGGTCGACGACGAGGCCGGACGCGCGCTCGGCGAGGGCGGGCGTCGCCACGTGGTAGTCGATGCGCCAGCCGGTGTCGTTGTCGAAGGCCTGGCCGCGCCACGACCACCACGAGTAGGGCCCCTCGACCTCGCCGGCCAGGCGGCGGCCGACGTCGACCCAGCCGAGGCCCGTGCCGCCCTCGCCGTCGGCGGTCTCGACGGGCTCGCCCTCGGGCCCGAAGAACCGGTCGAAGTAGGCGCGCTCGCGCGGCAGGAAGCCGGCGCGCTTGACGTTGCCCTTCCAGTTCTTGATGTCGAGCTCGCGGTGCCCGACGTTGAGGTCGCCGGTGACGACGGCGAGCTCGGAGTGCGCGGCGAGCTGGGGCAGCCGCTCGCTCATCGCGTCGAGGAACTTCCACTTCTCGTCCTGCTTCTCGGTGCCGACCTCGCCCGAGTGCACGTAGGTGCTGACGACCGTGACGATCGTGCCGTCGACGTCGTAGTCGGCCTCGATCCAGCGGCCGGCGCTGTCGAAGTCGTCGGGGCCGAGCTCGACCCGGTGGATGTGGGCGGCGCCCCGGGAGGCGATCGCCACGCCCGCGCGGCCCTTGGCCGTGGCGGGGTGGTGCAGCACGTTCCACTCGGGGCCGAGCAGGCCCTCGAGGTCGTCGGTCGAGGCCCGCACCTCCTGCAGGGTGAGGACGTCGACGTCGCGGTCGGCGAGCCACTCGCCCATGCCCTTGCGGTACGCGGCACGGATGCCGTTGACGTTGACCGAGGCGAGACGCAGACGAGAACCCATGCCAGAGAGACTAGCGGCGGCCGCCCCTCGGCAGCCGCGAGGCGAGGGCGCGCAGCCGCCCGGCCGCGCGCGTCCTGCGGGAGCCGAGCTGCGCCTCCTCGGCCAGCCGCGCCTCCTCGAGCAGCCGCAGCCGCTCGGCCTCGGCGTGCGGGTCGGCCAGCACCCCGATGTCGTCCATGCCGGTCGCGATCCAGCCCGCGGCGAGGAGCAGCACCTGGCAGAGCAGGTTGATGACGAGCAGGAGCCCGACGATCGCGGCGAACGACGCGAGCAGCGGGTTCGAGCCGGCGGCCCGCAGCAGGGTTCCGCCGACGAAGGTGATGAGCACGAAGCCGGCGCCGCCGATCGCCGAGCCGGCGAGGAGGCGGCGGGTCGGGATGTGCAGGCCGGCCAGCACCCGGAACAGCACGGCGAGCACGGCCGTGTCGAAGAGGAACACCAGCACCAGCCCGACGAGCCGGAGCAGCGCGGCGGAGGCGTCGGAGTCGGTGGAGAGCCCGACGAGCCGCAGGCCCCAGGTCACGGCCGTCGTGCTCAGCAGCGAGATCGACGCCGAGACGAGCACCGTCGCGCCGAATGCGAGCGCGAGCACGAGGTCCCGCGCGATCAGCCGGAGGAGCGGCGTCGCGGGCTGCGGCGCCCGGAACACGGTGCGCACGGAGTCGCGCATGCTGCCGAAGAGCCGGATCGACGAGAACAGCAGCCCGACGAGGGCGACCGTGCCGGTCCAGCCGAAGACCGAGGCGTTCATCAGGGCGCCGGGCTCGACGACGCCGGCGCCCGTGTCGTCCTTGATGACGCCGGGCACGGCCGACTGGATGAAGGCGACCAGCTCGTCGCGCACGACGTCGTTGCCCGCGACCACGAAGCCCGCGACGCTGAAGCCGACCCAGAGGGCCGAGAAGAGGGCGAAGAGCGCCTGGTACGTGAGCCCGGCGGCCAGCAGCGGGCCCTTCTGCACGACGTGCCGGCCGACGACGCGGACCGCCCTCGACGACGCGAGCCGGGAACCGGCGGCACGGGCGGAGGCGGCGGCGGAGGGGGCGACCGGAGCGGCGTCGCCCTGGTCGGTGTCGTCGGGGCGGCGGCGCATGCACCCAGGGTACGGGCGCGTGCACGGGGCGCCCGCCACCGCTCGCGTACGATGTCGCTGACCCCGCGGCGCCGCCGATCAGCGTGCCCGCCGCAGACACCGCGAGCACGAAGAGGTACACAGTGGCACTACAGGGCGTTGGCGTCGGACGTGGAGTGGCCGTCGGCCCCGTCCTGAGGATGCCCGAGCCGCTTCCCGAGCCCGGCACCGAGGGTCGCACCGCGGACGCCGCCGCCGAGTCGGCCGCCGTGGCGACGGCGCTCGCCGCCGTCGCCACCGACCTGACCGCGCGGGGCGAGAAGGCAGGAGGCGAGGCGAAGGACGTCCTGGACGCCCAGGCCCTGATGGCCCAGGACCCGACCCTCGTCGAGGACGTCGACCAGCGCATCGCCGACGGCTCCACGGGCGAGCGCGCGGTCTTCGACGCCTTCGCCGCCTTCCAGGAGATGCTCGTCGGCATGGGCGGCTACATGGCCGAGCGCGCGACCGACCTGGGCGACGTCGCCCAGCGCGTCATCGCCTCCCTGCGCGGCGTCGCCGCCCCGGGCGTGCCCGAGAGCGACACCCCCTTCGTGCTGGTCGCCCCCGACCTGGCACCGGCCGACACGGCCCTGCTCGACCTCGAGAAGGTCCTCGCCCTGATCACGCGCGACGGCGGCCCGACCTCGCACACCGCGATCCTCGCCCGTTCGAAGTCGATCCCCGCGATCGTCGGCGTCGGCGACGCGCTCGACCTCGCCGACGGCACCGTCGTCGTCGCCGACGCCGTGACCGGCGTCGTCACCGTCGACCCGTCCGCCGACGAGGTCGCCGACGCCGAGCGGCGCATCGCCGACCGTGCCGCCGCGGCCGCCGCGCCCCTGACCGACGGCGCCCTCGCCGACGGGCACGCGGTGCCGCTGCTCGCGAACCTCGGCTCGCCCGACGAGGCCGCGGGTGCCGTCGCGCTCGGCGCCGAGGGCGTCGGCCTGTTCCGCACCGAGTTCCTGTTCCTCGGCAACAGCACCGCCCCGACCGTCGAGAGCCAGACCGCGAGCTACACGGCGCTGCTCGAGGCGTTCCCCGGCCGCAAGGTCGTCGTGCGCGCCCTCGACGCCGGCGCCGACAAGCCCCTGAGCTTCCTCAACGACGCCCACGAGGAGAACCCGGCCCTCGGTCTTCGCGGCCTGCGCGCGCTCCGCGTCAAGGAGCAGATCCTCCGCGACCAGCTGAGCGCGCTCGCCGCCGCGCAGGCCGCGACCACGGCCGACCTCTGGGTGATGGCGCCCATGGTCAGCGACGCCGAGGAGACGGAGTACTTCGTGGCCCTCGGGCGTGAGCTCGGGCTGAGGACCGTCGGCGTGATGGCCGAGGTGCCCTCGCTCGCCGTGCTGGCCGACCAGATCTTCTCCTCGGCCGACTTCGTCAGCGTCGGCACCAACGACCTGACGCAGTACACCCTCGCCGCCGACCGCATGCTCGGCTCGGTCGCCAGCTACCAGGACCCCTGGCACCCTGCCGTCCTGCGCCTCGTCAAGGCCCTCGGCGACGCCGGTGCGGCCGCGGGCAAGCCCGTCGGCATCTGCGGCGAGGCCGCGGCCGACCCGCTGCTGGCCGTCGTGCTCGTCGGCCTCGGCGCGACCACGCTGTCGATGACGCCCGCGGCGCTCGCCGACGTCCGCCTCGAGCTGGGCGCCCACACGCTCGAGCAGGCCCGCGCCCTGGCGACCGCGGCGATCGCGGCGACCACCGCCTCCGGCGCCCGCCAGGCCGCCGAGGCCGTCGCCGCCGGCTGACCCGCCTGCGGGCCGAGGGGGGAGGGTCGTGGACGTCGGCGTCGTCGAGGAGAAGCAGAAGGAGGCGGCACTCGTCGTCTTCCGGGCGGTCTCGCGGTCGTCCCGAGTCGAGTGGGCGCGGGCACGTCTCTTCTGGTCCGAGGTCGGCGGGAGCATCGGCTCGCACCTGGCCGTCTGGGACGTCGAGGAGGCCAAGTCGGGCGTGCCGGTGCCGGACGAGGTAGACGGGCCCCTGGCCCTCCTCCGGCGCGAGACGGAACGTCCGGGCGCGGGCGCGTGGCTCAGCGCCTTCGTGACGGTCACGACCGAGGGCCGGTACTCCTTCGAGTACAACTACGACCAGCGTCCCTCGTGGACGAACTCCCGGGATCCGCTCTCAGGCGGTCCTGGCAGCGCTCCCTCGGACGAGTCCCTCCTCGCCGACCTCGCCCGGCACCCACGACGCCCCGAGGCGTTGCCCGCGTGGTATCCGGTCCGGCCGCCGGCGGGCCTCGACGCCGGACTCGGCGAGCGGGTGCTCGACGCCGACGCGCCGCGGAGGCCGAGCGGGGCCTAGTCGAGGGCGCGCCTCGGCGTCGCGCCCTCAGCACTGGTCATGCATCCGGGCGTCCGCGTCCTTCCTGTCCTGCACCGTCGCGAGGTCCGCGACGGCGACGAGGAACGGTCGGAAGGCGGCGAGGTCGTCGTGGGCCGGGCGGGGCAGCCCGAGCTCGACGACGACGAGGGTGCCCGTGCTCGAGAGCACGGCGAGCGAGGAGCCGGGCGTGGCGGTCGCGCCGTGCCGGGGCAGCACCTCGAGGTGGACGCGTCGCAGGTGTCGCGTCACGACGGCGCGAGCCCCGAGCGTGTCCGACAGCAGCTGGGCCAAGGCGTCGTCTCGGGCCGCCGGGACGACGCGCGTCCATCCTCGTGCCTCCAGTGCCCGCCGCGTCTCGGCGACGCGGGCGTGGGCGAGCAGCACGGGCGAGTCGGGCTCGGAACCCGGCCCGAAGCCGAGACGAGCGCTCAGGGCCTGCTCGACGATCCCGCGCACCGGGTCCGGCGTCCCCGTGACGGCTGCGGACGGCAGGCGCCGGAGCACGTCGCCGACCACGGCGGTGAGGGCGGCAGGCCACCCGCTGACCGCCCGGTCGTCGAGGAGGTCGTCGTGGTCGCCCGTGGAGAAGGCCGCCGCCACGGCCTCGTCGAGGGACGCCAGCCGGCGGGTCGTCGGGCGGTCCAGGTCGGGCGGCAGCACCAGACGTGGGCGCAGGAGGCGGGACACGGCACGCTGCCGCTCGGCTGCGTCCCTCGACCCCGTCCTCCCCATGTGCCCGATCCTAGGACGCTCCGAGCTCGGGCAGATCAGGCGACGACGGCCTGCAGGTGCTGGGCGACGATCGCGTCCACGACGCTGTCGACGGCCGCCTCGACGGCCGGGACGACCTCGGGGGAGGCGACGCGCGCCTCCTCGAGTCCCAGCTCGGGGTCGACCGACTCGACCGCGTCCACGGCGGGCAGCACGCCGGCGCCGACGGCCTCGGCGTGCAGCCGGAGGAGCGTCGCGACCCGGTGCGGCGCGATCACGTCGAGGACGACGGCGTCGCGCACGCGGAGCGCGAGCTGGCCGAGCGAGAGCTCGGGTGCGTCGGACTCGTCGGTCGGCGTGGCGTCCGGCGAGGACGCCACCGGGGAGGCCGCGGTCTGCTGGGCCACGCTCGCGAGCACCCCGGGCCAGCCCCAGCGGCCGTCGAGCGAGGACAGGGAGGCGGGCAGGGCCGCGGCGGGCGGGGTGGATGACGGCGCCGTCGTCGACCCTTCCGCAGCGGAGCTCGCAGTCGCGGCGTCGCCCGGCAGCCACTCGGGCCGGTACTTCTCCGCGCGAGGGAAGCGGGCGAGGTCGGCGGCGTAGTCCGCGTCGGTCGGGACGACCTCGTCGCCGGTGGCCTCGAACGGCGACGCGGCGTCGTCGAAGACGCGACGTTCTCCGTTGAAGCGCGCGGTGAACGAGCCGTCGGACGACAGGGTCAGCACCAGCGAGAACCAGGTGCCGCGCTCCGGATCGGCCATGGCCTCGCGGAGCTGCGCACCCAGTGCCTCGACGTCGGGCGTCGGGAGGTCCTGCTTCGTGCTGCCGGCCGCGTCGAGGGCGTCGACCCAGGTGCGGCTGACGTCGCCGACCTGCAGGAGGAACAGCGTCGCCTCCGCCCAGTCGACGTCCACCAGCGACTCGGCGACGCGGGCGGCGATCTGGTTCTGCAGGTCCTGCTGTCGGGCGACGTCCATGTCGGAGCCTCTCGGTCGTGATCGGGGATCGGGAGCGGTGCTGACGTCGCGGGCGTCGCGGACGGCACCGACAGACTATTCGCACGGTCCGCCTCCTGCCCTCTTCGGGGCGAACGGGGTCGTGGACCGGTCACCGTCCAGGGGCCGGGAGCAGACTTGTCGTCGTGGGCACCCCTATCCGACACCCGTTGATCGATGCCGTGACGCCGCGCGTCGTCCGGGTCGACAGCCGGGCCCGCGTCGTCAGGCTGAGCGCACCGCTCGCCGACCTCCTGGCCCGCCGCCGGGGTCGACGCCGGATCGTGCTCGTGACGGGGGAGTCCTCCCGCCTGACCGTGGGCACGCGGGCCGCCCTCGTGCACGCGGGTGCCGCGTGGGCCGTGCGTGACGGGCGCGGCGACCTCCGCGACGGGCTGACGGGCTCGCCCTACGCCGACCTCGACGCGGCGGGCTGGCCGCCGATCGCCGCAGACGACCTGAGCGACCAGGAGGTCGCCTCCGAGTCGGTCGTCCAGGAGGCGGTCGACACCACCGCGCAGCTCTCGGTCGACCTCACGGTGCTGCACCGCCCCGACCACGACACGACCCTGGGCGGGGCCGTCGAGGTGCTCGCCGAGGCCGTGGCCGGTGCAGGGCCCGACCGGTGGGGCGAGACCGAGCCCCTGCGGCGGCCCTGGGACCGCTGGGTGCTCACGCAGAGCGCACGGCACGCCGCACCCGAGCTCGTCCGCGTGGTCGTCGAGGGCCCCGGCCTGTCGGGGACGCTCACGGCACGCGTCACGGAGAACGGCATCGAGGAGACGACAGCCCTCACGATCGCCGTGCCCGCCGCCCCTTCCGGCGATGATGAGGTCGACCCCGTCGACGCTGCGGTCGACCGCCTCACGGAGGCGCTGTCCGAGATCGCCCGCACCTCCGTCCCGACCTTCGCGCTCGTCGTCGCGCGCGAGGGCGAGCCCGACCGCAGCGTCCGGGCCGTCACGTACCCGCCGCCGAACCCCGTCGTGCTCCTGATCGGCGCACCGTCCGTGCAGCGGCTGGGCCTGACGGTCTCGACGATCCCCGTGCCGAAGCCGGTGACCGTCGTCGGTCGCCCGCGCCTCCCCGCCTACGTGGTGTCGCTCGGCGACGCAGCCACGTCCGGCTGGGACGCCCTGCACGACACCCTCGACGCCGTCGGGCCCGAGCGACTGGCCGAGATGGTCTCGCCGCCGCTCCTGGAGGCCTGGGAGGACGACCTCGACGACCACGACCTCCTGCACGAGCACCGGCTCACCGGCACCGACACCGACACCGACACCGACGAGGAGGCGCCCCCCGGTGCCCCGTGACATCACCATCCTGAGTCCGCACGTCGTCGACGCCCTGGACCTCGCCACGGCAGCCAGGACGGTCGACGACTCCTTGGGCGTCCGCGAGATCGACGGCGGAGCCGCCCTCCAGGTCTTCGGCGGGTCCGGGGACGCCGTCCTCACCGTCTTCAGCTCCGACGAGGTCACGGTCGAGGGCGAGATCGAGCGCTTGCTCGCCGACCCGCCGGCCGTCCGCCTGCCCGTCTGGTGGGTCGACGCCGTGGCGCCCCACGGCGCCGAGGGCGAGCGCGGGGTCTCCGTGGCCCTCCGGCTGGCGCTCGGCCTCGAGGCCGTCTGCATCGTCGAGGACGACTGACGACCGAGACGACCGACTGCCGACGATCGACATGCAGGAGGGCCCGGCACCACCGAGGTGGTGCCGGGCCCTTCGTCGTGTCGCCGAGTGGTCAGCTCACGGGGGCGACGCTGCCGCGCAGCACGGCGTTCTTGACCTCGGCGATGGCCTTGGTCACCTGGATGCCGCGCGGGCAGGCCTCGGTGCAGTTGAAGGTCGTGCGGCAGCGCCACACGCCCTCCTTGTCGTTGAGGATGTCGAGGCGGACCTGGGCGCCCTCGTCGCGCGAGTCGAAGATGAAGCGGTGGGCGTTGACGATGGCGGCCGGGCCGAAGTACTGGCCGTCGGTCCAGAACACGGGGCAGCTCGACGTGCACGCGGCGCACAGGATGCACTTGGTCGTGTCGTCGAAGCGCTCGCGCTGGGTCGCGCTCTGGATGCGCTCCTTCTCGGGCTTCGAGGAGGCCATGAGGAACGGCTGGATCTCGCGGTACGACTGGAAGAACGGCTCCATGTCGACGACGAGGTCCTTCTCGAGGGGCAGCCCCTTGATGGCCTCGACGTAGATCGGCTGCGAGAGGTCGAGGTCCTTGATCAGGGTCTTGCAGGCGAGCCTGTTGCGACCGTTGATGCGCATCGCGTCCGAGCCGCAGACGCCGTGCGCGCACGAGCGGCGGAACGTGAGCGAGCCGTCCTGCTCCCACTTGATCTGGTGCAGGGCGTCCAGCACGCGGTCGGTGGGCAGCACCTGCACGTCGAAGTCCTGCCAGCGCGGCTCGTCGTCCACCTCGGGGTCGAAGCGGCGGATGATCAGCGTCGCCGTGAAGGTGGGGACGGCGTCGGAGGCGGTGGGGGCGTTCTCGAGGACTGCGGAGCTCATGCTCAGTACTTCCGTTCCATCGGCTGGTAGTTCGTGATCACGACGGGCTTCGTGTCGAGTCGGATGTGGTCGCCGGCGAGCGACGAGTGCGGGTCGCCCGTCAGGTAGGCCATCGTGTGGACCAGCCAGTTCTCGTCGTCGCGCGTCGGGTAGTCCTCGCGGAAGTGGCCTCCGCGGCTCTCCTGGCGCGAGCGCGCCGAGTACACGACGACCTCGGCCAGGTCGAGCAGGAACCCGAGCTCGATGGCCTCGAGCAGGTCCGTGTTGAAGCGCTTGCCCTTGTCCTGGACCGAGATGTTCTTGAACCGGTCGCGCAGGTCGGCGATCACGTGGGTCACCTCGTCGAGGGTCTCCTCGGTGCGGAACACCTGGGCGTTGCGGTCCATGCTGTCCTGCAGCTCCTTGCGGAGCGTCGCGATGCGCTCCGTGCCGGTGGCGTTGCGGACGTCGGCGACGAGCCCGCGCACGAAGCCGGCAGGGTCCTCGGGCAGCGGGACGAACTCGGCGGTCCTGGCGAACTCGACGGCGTTGTTGCCGGCGCGCTTGCCGAAGACGTTGATGTCGAGCAGCGAGTTGGTGCCGAGCCGGTTCGAGCCGTGCACGCTCACGCACGCGCACTCGCCGGCGGCGTAGAGCCCGGGCACCACCGTGGTGTTGTCGCTGAGGACCTCGGCGTGGACGTTCGTGGGGATGCCGCCCATGGCGTAGTGGGCGGTCGGCAGCACCGGCACCGGCTCCGTGTACGGCTCGACGCCGAGGTAGGTGCGGGCGAACTCGGTGATGTCGGGCAGCTTGGCGTCGATGACGGCGGGGTCGAGGTGCGTGATGTCGAGGTAGACGTACTCCTTGTGGGGTCCGCCGCCGCGCCCCTCGCGGATCTCCGTCGCCATGCAGCGGGCGACGATGTCGCGCGGCGCCAGGTCCTTGATGGTGGGGGCGTAGCGCTCCATGAAGCGCTCGCCCTCGCTGTTGCGGAGGATCGCTCCCTCGCCGCGCGCGGCCTCGGAGAGGAGGATGCCGAGCCCGGCGAGGCCGGTCGGGTGGAACTGGAAGAACTCCATGTCCTCGAGGGGCAGGCCCTTGCGCCAGATGATGCCGACCCCGTCGCCCGTGAGGGTGTGGGCGTTCGACGTCGTCTTGTAGATCTTGCCGAAGCCGCCCGTGGCGAAGACCACGGACTTGCCCTGGAACACGTGCAGCTCGCCGGTCGCGAGCTCGAGCGCCACGACGCCGGCCGGACGTGCCACGCCGTCGACCTCGCCCATGATCAGGTCGAGCACGTAGAACTCGTTGTAGAAGTCGATGCCGAGCTTGACGCAGTTCTGGTACAGCGTCTGGAGGATCATGTGACCCGTGCGGTCGGCGGCGTAGCAGGCCCGGCGGACCGGGGCCTTGCCGTGCTCGGCCGTGTGGCCGCCGAAGCGGCGCTGGTCGATCTTGCCCTCGGGGGTGCGGTTGAAGGGCAGCCCCATGTTCTCGAGGTCGAGGACGGCGTCGATCGCCTCCTTCGCCAGGATCTCGGCGGCGTCCTGGTCGACCAGGTAGTCGCCGCCCTTGACCGTGTCGAACGTGTGCCACTCCCAGTTGTCGTCCTCGACGTTGGCCAGTGCCGCGGCCATGCCGCCCTGGGCCGCGCCGGTGTGCGAGCGGGTCGGGTAGAGCTTCGAGATGACGGCCGTGCGGGCGTTCGGCCCGGCCTCGATCGCGGCACGCATCCCCGCGCCCCCGGCGCCGACGATGACGACGTCGTGCTGGTGGTAGTGGATGCCGTCGACGACGGAGTCCTGGTCGGACGAGGCGGGAGCGGAGGGAGTGGTCACAGTTCTTTCCGGGGGACGGTGGTGCCGGCGGCGGGACAGGTCGAGGAGGCGGAGGTCGTCACGCCGAGGAGGTCAGGCCGAGCAGATGGACGGGAGCATGTCGGCCGGCGCGTTGGCCGGGCACGGGTCGAACGTCCAGACCACGAGCGTGCCGAGGAGGAGCAGGACGGCAGCCGAGACCACGAGCGTCCCCAGCAGCACCCGGCGGACGGCAGGGCGGCCGACGTAGTCGTTGACGATGGTGCGCATGCCGTTCGAGCCGTGGATCAGAGCGAGCCAGAGGAGCAGCGTGTCGTAGACCTGCCAGAACGGGTTCGCCCACTTGCCCGCGACGAAGCCCCAGTCGATCGCCTTGACCCCGCCCTCGCCGGCGAGCAGGTTGACGAAGAGGTGGCCGAAGATCAGCACGACCAGCACGGCGCCGCTGACGCGCATGTAGATCCAGCCCCACTTCTCCCAGTTGGTGCTGCGGCGGGCGGTGCGCGCGCTGCGCGGGGCCTCGACGGTCTCAGTGGTCATCGCGTTACTCCGAGAAGACGTTCATCAGGTGGCGGGGGGCGAAGCCGGCGAACAGCACGACGGCCACGCCGATCACGATCCAGAAGAGGAGTCGCTGGTGCTTGGTCGCCGGGGCCCAGAAGTCGATGAGGATGATGCGCAGGCCGTTGAGGGCGTGGAAGAGGATGGCGGCCACGAGGCCGGTCTCGCCGAGGCCCATGATCGGGTTCTTGTACGTGCCGATGACCGCGTCGTACGCCTCGGGGCTGATCCGCACGAGAGCCGTGTCGAGGATGTGCACCAGGAGGAAGAAGTAGATGCTCACGCCGGTGATGCGGTGGAGCACCCAGGACCACATGCCCTCGCGGCCTCGGTACAGCGTGCCGGCGAAGCGGCCGCCCTTGCGAGGCTCGGGCACGCGCGACGACGACCCGCCCGACCTGCCTGCCGGTGACGCCAGTGTTCCCGTCGACTGCTCAGCCATGAGCGGCCCTCCTCGCGGACGAGGCGGTCGGCTGCGATCCGGGGGAGGACAGCCGCGTCCGCCGTGTGCGTTCATAGAACTGTCCCAGCATACGAGCGGGGCACCTGCTCCCGCCGCTTAGGCGGGCCTAAGAACGACCGATCTACTTCGATGTCGAGAGAAGGTCGACCCCCGCGGCCCCGTGGGCGACCGCGGCACCCCGGACGCCGGCGCGTGCGGCCTCGTAGTGGTCCAGCAGGTCGTCGCCCACGCTCTCCCACGTGCGGCCGACGACGGCCCGTCGGCCCGCCTCGCCGAAGCGGGCCCTCAGCGCCCCGTCCGCCACGAGGCTGCCGACCGACCGCCTGAGCGAGTGGTCGTGGCGGGGATCGAACAGGTACCCGTCGACGCCGTGGTGCACGAGGTCGAGAGGCCCGCCGGCCGCGGGCGCGACCACCGGGACCCCCGCGGCGTGCGCCTCCTGGACCGTCTGTCCGAACGTCTCCGTCGTGCCCGTGTGGACGAAGACGTCGAGCGCGGCGTAGGCGTCGGCGAGCTCGTCGCCGTGCAGCGGGCCGGTGAAGAGCGGGTCCAGGTGCCGCAGCCGACGACGGAGCGAGGGCAGCGAGGGACCGCCCCCGACGACGACGAGGCGGACGCCGTCCTGGCGGCGCAGGGCCGCGAGGCGCTCGACCTGCTTCTCGGCCGCGAGCCTGCCCACGTAGCCGACGAGCACGTCGTCCGGCCCTGCGCCGGCCCGGGAACGGAGCAGCGACGCGCCCGCGCCCGCACGGCGGTTCGGATGGTACCGGCGGGCGTCGACGCCGCGGCCCCACGTCGCCAGGCGCTGCACCCCGGCCCGTTCTAGGTCCCGCAGGGAGGCGGTCGACGGCACGAGCGTGACGGTCGCCTGGTCGTGGATGCGGCGCACCAGCCGCCACGCCACGGCCTCGGTGACCGTGCCGAGCCCGCTCGCGGCCGCGTAGCGGGCGACGTCCGTCTGGAAGACCGCGACGCTCGGCAGGCCGAGCCTGGCCGCCGCCGAGATCGCCTGGGCGCCGAGCAGGAACGGCGAGGCGACGTGGACGACGTCCGGGGCGAAGGACGCGATCGCGCCGGCGACCTGGGGCCCGGGCAGGCCGACGGGGAACTGGCGGTACGCGACGGACGGGACGCGGTGGACGCGGGCACCCGCGTAGGAGTCGTGCCCGCGGCCCGCCGGGGCGATGACGAGGGCCTCGTGGCCACGTCGCTCGAGGTGGTCGAGGACCCGCAGCACGCTGGTGGTCACGCCGTTCACGGTGGGCAGGAAACTCTCGGTCACGATGGCGACCCGCATGGGCACTCCTCGACTCGGCGTGCTGCCAGGCTGCCGGGCGGTCGTGGCCGGACGGAGCCGGTGCCGTGACGGGCGGGTGTCGGGGTGGTGAACGAGTGCCCCGTGGCTCGCAGCGCGGCATCGCTAAGGTGGCCGACATGACCCCCCAGGACGCCTCCGACCGCTTCTACAGCATCATCCCCGCCGGGGGCATCGGCTCCCGCCTGTGGCCGCTCAGCCGCGCGGACGCGCCGAAGTTCCTGCACGACCTCACCGGCAGCGGATCCACCCTGCTCCGCGGCACCTGGGACCGCCTCGCGCCGCTCGCGGGGGAGCAGCGGATCATGGTCGTGACCGGTCGCGCCCACCGAGCCGCCGTCGAGGCTCAGCTCCCTGCCCTCGCGGACCACAACGTCGTCCTCGAGAGCGAGCCGAAGGACTCGACGGCCGCCATCGGCCTCGCCGCGGCCATCCTGCGTCGACGCGAGCCGGACGTCATCATCGGCTCGTTCGCGGCCGACCACGTGATCGCCGACGTCCGGGGCTTCGGACGTGCCGTGCGCGAGGCCATCGCGCTCGCCGACGCGGGTTGGATCGCGACCATCGGCATCACCCCGACCGAGCCCGCGATCGGCTTCGGCTACATCCACGTGGGGGAGGGCCTCGACGTCCAGGGCGCCCCGAGCGCCCGCAGGGTCGAGTCGTTCGTCGAGAAGCCCGACCTCCCCACCGCCGAGGGCTACGTCGCCGGGGGTGACCACCTCTGGAACGGGGGCATGTTCATCTCCCGTGCCGACCGCCTCCTCGAGCAGCTCGGCGAGACGCGGCCCGAGCTCCTCGCGGGCCTCGAGGAACTGGCCGAGGCGTGGGACACGTCGCGTCGCGGCGCCGTCGTCGACGCCGTCTGGCCGGGCCTCGAGAAGATCGCCATCGACTACACGGTCGCCGAGCCGGCGGCCGCGGCAGGTCGCCTCGCCGTCGTGCCCGGCGACTTCGACTGGGACGACGTCGGCGACTTCGCGTCGATCGCCAAGCTGCACTCGGGCGGCCGCAAGAGCGACCTCGCCATCCTCGGCGAGAACGCCCGCGTGCTGTCCGACGCGTCGAGCGGCATCGTCGTGGGCCACAGCGGCCGGCTCATCTCGCTGATCGGCGTGAACGACATCATCGTGGTCGACACCCCGGACGCCCTCCTCGTCACGACGACGGCGAACGCCCAGCGGGTCAAGAGCGTCGTCGACGCCCTCAAGCTCAGCGGCCGGAGCGACGTCCTCTGACGGGTCGGCGAGGCGTCCCGGGGCCGCCCGGGCGGTCCCCGTTGTTACGGCGCCGTTACGAGGTGGTCGCGTTCGTGTAACGCCTCCGCATCGGTCCGCCTCCGCGGTCCGGCCCGCTCGTCACAGTAGGTAACCTGTCGCCATACGTGCCCGGCTTCCCGTGTCGGGCTGCATCTTGGAGGACACCTTGACTACAACTGCGCGCAGGGCCGCCTACAGCGGCCTCGCCCTGGCGAGCACCGTCGCCATCCTGGCCGGCTGCGCCTCGGCCCCCGAGGCCGACGGCGACGCTGCCGGCGGCTCCGGCACCAGCGACTTCGTGCCCTGCATGGTCTCCGACGCGGGCGGGTTCGACGACAAGTCGTTCAACCAGCTCGGCTACGAGGGCCTCACCGAGGCGGCGAAGGCCGAGGGCGCCAAGGCCAACACGGTCGAGTCTGCCGACGAGACGGTCTACGACGCCAACCTGTCGAACCTCGCCGACCAGGGCTGCAACCTGATCGTGACGGTGGGCTTCGCGCTCGCCGACGCGACCAAGACCGCCGCCGAGACGAACCCGAACATCGACTACGCCACCATCGACGACGCGTCCATCACGGCCGACAACGTCAAGCCCATCACCTTCAACACGTCCGAGGCGGCGTTCCTCGCGGGCTACGCGGCGGCGAGCTACTCGAAGACGGGTACCGTCGGCACCTTCGGCGGCATGCAGTTCCCGACCGTCACCATCTTCATGGACGGCTTCGTCGACGGCGTCGAGTACTACAACGAGCAGAAGAGCGGCGACGTCAAGGTCGTCGGCTGGGACGTCGCGTCGCAGACCGGCACCTTCACGGGCGGCTTCGAGGCCGGCACCGTGGCCAAGCAGAGCGCGCAGACGCTGATCGACCAGGGAGCCGACGTGATCCTGCCGGTCGGCGGACCGATCTACCAGAGCGCCGCCGAGGCGATCCGCGACTCCGGCTCGGAGATCGTCCTCGTCGGCGCCGACTCCGACACCTACGAGACGGACAGCGCCAACAGCGACCTGTTCCTCACCTCGGTGCTCAAGGGCATCAAGCAGGCGACTGACGACGTCACCACGCAGGCCTCCTCGGGCGACTTCTCCAACGAGCCCTACGTCGGCACGCTGGAGAACGACGGCGTCGGCATCGCTCCGTTCCACGACTACGAGGACAAGGTCGACGCCGGCCTCTCGGACGAGCTGGACACCATCAAGGCGGGCATCATCGACGGTTCGATCCCCGTCGAGTCGCCCTCCTCGCTGACGAACTGACACCAGTCCGCAGCAGGTCAGGCATCGATTAGCATGGCCTGATCGAGGGCCCGGGCAGGACGGTCTCCACCGTTCGTCCCGGGCCCTTCCCACGCCTACACCGAGGTAGATTGACGAGATGAAGCTCGAGCTCAAGGGCATCACCAAGCGATTCGGCGCACTGACCGCCAACGACCACATCAGCCTCACCGTCGAGCCAGGAGAGATCCACGCTCTCCTGGGCGAGAACGGTGCCGGCAAGTCGACCCTGATGAACGTCCTCTACGGCCTGTACCAGGCCGACGAGGGCGAGATCCTGCTGGACGACGTCGTCCAGCAGTTCGCAGGACCCGGCGACGCCATGGCTGCCGGCATCGGCATGGTGCACCAGCACTTCATGCTCGTACCCGTGTTCACCGTCGCCGAGAACGTCATGCTCGGCCACGAGGAGACCAAGGGCGGCGGTCGCCTCGACCTGGCGGCCGCGCGCGCCAAGGTGCGGGACATCTCCCGTCGCTTCGGCTTCGACATCGACCCCGACGCCGTCGTCGAGGAGCTCCCGGTCGGCGTCCAGCAGCGCGTCGAGATCGTCAAGGCCCTGTCGCGCGACGCGAAGGTCCTCGTCTTCGACGAGCCCACCGCCGTGTTGACCCCGCAGGAGACGGACGAGCTGATGGGCATCATGCGCCAGCTCCGCGACGCGGGCACGGGCATCGTCTTCATCACCCACAAGCTCCGCGAGGTCCGCGAGGTCGCGTCGCGCATCACGGTCATCCGGCTCGGCAAGGTCGTCGGCGAGGCCGAGCCCACCGCCAGCAACGCCGAGCTCGCCTCGCTCATGGTCGGCCGCGCGGTCGAGCTCACCGTGCAGAAGGGGCCTGCCGACCCCGGCGAGGCCGCCCTCGTGGTCGAGTCGCTCCGCGTGGTCGACCCGATCGGACAGGTCGTCGTCGACGACGTGTCGTTCGAGGTGCGCCGCGGCGAGGTGCTGGCGATCGCGGGCGTCCAGGGCAACGGCCAGACCGAGCTGACCGAGGCGATCCTCGGCCTGCAGCCGCGCGTCCAGGGCCGCGTCTCGCTCGACGGCCGCGACATCACCGGGCACAGCGTCCGCCGTGTTCTCGACGCGGGCGTCGGCTTCGTCCCGGAGGACCGCAACGAGGACGGCCTCGTCGGCGAGTTCACCGTCGCCGAGAACTTGATGCTCGACCGCTCGCAGTCCGGTCCCTTCGTGCGTCGGGGCTCGCTCCGGCTCGCCGAGCTCGCGGCGTTCGCCGTCGAGAAGGTGCGCGAGTTCGACATCCGCACCCAGGGCATCGCCACGCCTGCCGGTCGCCTCTCCGGCGGCAACCAGCAGAAGGTCGTCCTGGCGCGCGAGCTGAGCCGCGACCTGCGGCTCTTCGTGGCGGCCCAGCCGACGCGGGGCATCGACGTCGGCTCGATCGAGTTCGTGCACAAGCGCATCGTCGCGACGCGCGACTCGGGCGTGCCCGTCATCGTCGTCTCCACAGAGCTCGACGAGGTCGTCGCGCTCGCCGACCGCATCGCGGTGATGTACCGCGGAACGATCATCGGCATCGTCCCGGCCGACACCCCGCGCGACGTGCTCGGGCTCATGATGGCCGGCGAGGCCCCCCAGGCTAAGGAGACCGCGGCGTGAGCGACGCGACCACCACGACCACCCCGGCGCCCCAGGGCCCCCCGACCGGCGGCGGCCCCGAGGGCGGCGACTCGCGCGGCTCGCGCCTGCTGCGCGAGATCACCACGGGCAACGCGGCGATCTCCGTGCTCGCCGTCGTGCTCGCCCTCGTCGTCTCGGGCCTCCTCATCGGCTTCACCGACCCCGACGTCCAGGCGACCACCGGCTACTTCTTCTCCCGCCCCTCCGACTTCTTCCAGGACTTCTGGGCGTCCGTCGGCGGTTCGTACTCCTCGCTCTTCCAGGGCGCGGTCTACAACTTCCGGGTCGACGGCTTCGCGGCCGGCATCCGGCCGCTGACCGAGACGCTCAACTACTCGGTGCCGCTGATCGCCGCCGGCCTCGGCGTGGCCCTCGCGTTCCGCGTCGGCCTCTTCAACATCGGCGCCCGCGGCCAGATGCTGATCGCGGCCGGCGCGGCCGGCTGGGTCGGCTTCTCGTTCGACCTGCCCCTCGCCGTGCACCTCCCGCTCGCCCTGCTCGCGGGCATCGCGGGCGGCGCCGTCTGGGGCGGGATCGTCGGCCTGCTCAAGGCACGCACCGGCGCTCACGAGGTGATCCTCACGATCATGCTCAACTACGTCGCCTTCTACCTGATCGCGTACGCGCTGCGCACCCCCGGCCTGCTCCAGGCGCCCGGCAGCCCGAACCCGAAGTCGCCGGCCACGCTCCCGAGCGCGATCCTCCCCGACCTGTTCGGCGCGCGGTACAACCTCAACTGGGGCTTCCTGCTCGTCATCGTCATCACGGCCGTCGTCTGGTGGCTGATCAACCGGTCGACGCTCGGCTTCCGCTTCCGGGCGGTCGGCGAGAACCCGCACGCGGCGCGCACCGCCGGCATGAACGTCAAGAACATCTACCTCTACGCGATGCTCATCTCGGGTGCCCTGGCCGGCGTGGCCGGGTCGACCCAGGTGCTCGGCACGCTCACGACCGGCTTCACCTCCGGCATCGACGCCGGCATCGGCTTCGACGCCATCACCGTCGCCCTCCTCGGTCGTTCGCGCCCCTGGGGCGTCTTCGGCGCGGGCATCCTCTTCGGGGCGCTCAAGGCCGGCGGCTACTCCATGCAGGCGGCGAACGGCGTCCCCATCGACATCGTCCTCGTCGTCCAGTCCCTGATCGTGCTGTTCGTGGCGGCCCCGCCGCTCGTCCGCAGCATCTTCCGTCTGCCCGCGCCGGGCGCCCGTCGGGTGCCCCGCGGCTCGAAGAAGGAGGCGGTGGTCACCAAGTGAGCACCCTGACCCCCGACACGGCGGTCCCCGCCGCGCCGACCCCCGGCCTCGCCCGCACCGCCACGCGCAGCTACAAGGCGCCGATCGCGTTCACGGTCTTCACCGTGATCGCGGTGATCCTGTTCGTCGCGAACCCTCGCGAGGGGTCCAGCACGTTCCGCCTCGCGACCGCGACCGACTTCTTCGCGCTGCCCGACGCGGTTCTGCCCTCGGCAGCCACAGGCATCGCCCTCACGGTCGTGCTCGCCGCGGTGACGGTCGGGGCCTTCGTGCGCGCCCGCAGCGCACGGCGGGTGCCGATCTGGCTCGTCGCCGTCTTCGGCGTCCTCTTCCTCGTCGCGTTCCTGACCTGGACCAGCGCCGACGCCACGATCCCCGTCCCCGGCCTCCTGCTCGGCGCGCTCGCCCTGAGCACCCCGCTGATCTTCGGCGCCCTCGGCGGCGTCATCAGCGAGCGGGTCGGCGTCGTGAACGTCGCCATCGAGGGCCAGCTGCTGGCGGGCGCCTTCGTCTCGGCCGTCGTCGCGTCCGCGACCGGGTCCGCGTACGTGGGCCTCGCCTCCGCCATGGTGGCGGGCGTGCTCGTGTCGATGGTCCTGGCCGTCTTCAGCATCCGCTACATCGTCGACCAGGTGATCGTGGGCGTCGTGCTCAACGTGCTCGTCACGGGGCTCACGAGCTTCCTGTACTCGCAGGTGCTCACGAAGTCGGACGCCCTCAACCAGGGCGTCCGGTTCCCGCAGCTGCCGATCCCGGGCCTCAGCCAGATCCCGATCGTCGGGCCGGTGTTCTTCCGGCAGACGATCATCGTGTACCTGATGTACATCGCGATCGCCGTGGTCTTCTACGGCCTCTTCCGCACCCGCTGGGGCCTGCGCCTCCGCGCGGTCGGCGAGCACCCGCAGGCCGCCGACACCGTGGGCATCAAGGTCAACGCGACCCGCTTCTGGAACGTCTCGCTGGCGGGGGCCATCGCCGGTCTCGGCGGCGCGTACTTCACGCTCGGCTCGCTCGGCAACTTCCAGAAGGAGATGACGGCGGGCGCCGGCTTCATCGCCCTCGCAGCGGTCATCTTCGGCCGGTGGGACCCGATCAGGGCCACGCTCGCCGCGCTGCTCTTCGGCTTCGCCTCGAACCTGCAGAACGTGCTCGGGGCCATCGGCTCGCCGGTGCCGAGCGAGTTCATGCTCATGCTGCCGTACGTCGTCACGATCTTCGCCGTCGCCGGCCTCGTCGGCCAGTCCCGGGGCCCGGCCGCGTCCGGCAAGCCCTACGTCAAGTCGTGAGCGTCGCCGAGACGACCGACTGGGAGGCGCTGCGCCAGGCCGCCCGGGAGGCGATGACCAAGGCGTACGTGCCGTACTCAGGGTTCCCCGTGGGGGCCGCCGCGCTGACCGCCGACGGCCGTCTCGTCACCGGCTGCAACATCGAGAACGCGTCGTACGGCATCACCCTCTGCGCCGAGTGCTCGCTCGTCACCGACCTCGTCATGGGAGGCGGCGGCCAGCTCGTCGCGTTCGCCTGCGTCGACGGCAACGGCGGCGTGCTGATGCCGTGCGGCCGGTGCCGCCAGCTGCTCTACGAGCACTCCCACGAGACGATGGTGCTCGACACCGTCTCCGGCCTCAAGACCATCGACGAGGTGATCCCGGACGCGTTCGGGCCCCGTCAACTCGAGCAGTACCGCGACTCGCAGTCGTAGCTAGGAGCACCGCCATGACCACCACCACAGCAGCCGTCGAGCCCTTCGACACCGTCGACCTCATCCGCGTGAAGCGTCGCGGCGACGCCCTCGAGACCCCCCAGATCGACTGGCTCATCGACGCGTACACGCGCGGGTACGTCGCCGACGAGCAGATGGCCGCGCTCACCATGGCGATCTTCCTCAACGGCATGGAGCGTCGGGAGATCCGCGACATGACGCTGGCGATGATCCGCAGCGGCGAGACGATGGACTTCACGGGCCTCGGCAAGACGACCGTCGACAAGCACTCGACCGGGGGAGTGGGCGACAAGATCACCCTGCCCCTGGCGCCCTTGGTCGCCTCCTTCGGGGTCGCCGTGCCCCAGCTCTCGGGCCGCGGCCTCGGGCACACGGGCGGCACGCTCGACAAGCTCGAGTCGATCCCCGGCTGGCAGGCGTCGATCTCGAACGAGCGCATGCGCGAGATCATGGCCGACTCGGGTGCCGTCGTCTGCGCGGCGGGCTCGGGCCTCGCCCCCGCCGACGGCAAGCTCTACGCGCTCCGCGACATCACGGGGACGGTCGAGGCGATCCCGCTCATCGCCTCGTCGATCATGAGCAAGAAGATCGCCGAGGGCACGGCCGCGCTCGTGCTCGACGTCAAGTTCGGCTCGGGCGCCTTCATCCAGGACATCGAGCAGTCGCGCCTGCTGGCGCAGACCATGGTCGACCTAGGCAAGGACGCGGGCGTCGCGACGACCGCCCTGCTCACCGACATGAACGTCCCCCTCGGCCTCACGATCGGCAACGCGCTCGAGGTGCGGGAGTCGGTCGAGACCCTCGCCGGAGGCGGTCCGTCCGACATCCGGGAGCTCACGGTCGCGCTCGCTCGCGAGATGCTCACGCTGGCGGGTCAGCCCGACGCCGACGTCGAGGCCGCCCTCGACGACGGCCGGGCGATGGACGCCTGGAAGACCATGATCCGGGCCCAGGGCGGCGACCCCGACGCGGCCCTGCCCACCGCCCGCGAGACCCACGTGGTCACGGCGGCGCGCAGCGGCTTCGTCACCGACCAGCAGGCGCTGCCCTTCGGCATCGGTGCCTGGCGCCTCGGCGCGGGCCGTGCCCGCAAGCAGGACCCCGTGCAGGCCGCCGCCGGCATCGAGCTGCACGCCAAGCTCGGCGACGCCGTCGTCGAGGGCCAGCCGCTCTTCACCCTGCACGCCGACGAGCCCGCTCGCTTCGAGCGTGCGCTCGAGGCCGTCGAGGGCGCCTGGACCATCGGCGACGAGCGCGTCGAGCGCGGCCCCCTGGTCGCCGGCCGCGTCTCCTGACCGACAGGCGGCGACCCCCAGCGGCGTGACGGTCGGCGGCGGTAGCCTTGTCCCATGAGCGCACCGGACAAGGACTACCGCCTGCCTGACGGCGGACCCCGCATCGCCCCCCTGCCGAAGGTGTCGTTGCACGACCACCTCGACGGCGGGCTGCGGCCCCAGACCATCGTCGAGCTGGCCGACGAGATCGGCTACGAGCTGCCCGTCACGGGCGGGGCCGACGAGCTGGGGCGATGGTTCGTCGACAGCGCCGACTCCGGCAACCTGCCCGACTACCTGAAGACGTTCGACGTCACGACCGCGGTCATGCAGACCGAGGCCGGCCTCGAGCGGGTGGCCCGCGAGTTCGTGCTCGACCTGGCCGCCGACGGCGTCGTCCACGGCGAGGTCCGCTGGGCTCCCGAACAGCACCTGCAGGGCGGACTGAGCCTCGACCAGACCGTCGAGGCGGTCCAGCGCGGCATCGAGCAGGCGATCGACCAGCTCGACGGCGAGGGCCACGTCATCTCCGTCGGCCAGCTGGTCACCGCGATGCGGCACGCCGACCGCGGCCTCGAGATCGCGCAGCTCGCGATCAAGCACCGCGAGGCAGGCGTGATCGGGTTCGACATCGCCGGGGCCGAGGCGGGGTTCCCCGCGTCGAACCAGCGGCCGGCCTTCGACCTGCTGGCCCGTGAGTTCATGCCGGTCACCGTGCACGCGGGCGAGGCCGACGGCCTCGAGAGCATCCGCAGCGCACTCCTCGACGGCCGGGCCCTGCGCCTCGGGCACGGCGTGCGCCTCGCCGAGGACATCCGGGTCGTCGCGTCCGCGGGCGACCAGACGACGGTCGAGCTCGGCCCGATCGCCGCGTGGGTCCGCGACCGCGAGATCGCCCTCGAGCTGTCGCCGCAGTCGAACCTCCAGACCGGCGCGATCGCCGCGTGGGGCCGCGACCTCGACGACCACCCGTTCGACCTGCTCTACCAGCTCGGCTACTGCGTCACGGTCAACACGGACAACCGCCTGATGAGCGACACCAGCCTCACGAAAGAGCTGGCGCTGCTCGCCCAGGCGTTCGACTACGGCGTGTCCGACCTCGAGACGTTCCAGCTCAACGCCGCGGCGTCGAGCTTCCTGCCCCTCGAGGACCGCGAGGCGCTGGCCGACCGCATCACGGCAGGCTTCGGGGAGGTCTGACCGTGGCGCTCCCGTCCCTGCCGGACTCGGCGGTCGTCATCGCCGCCGACGCCCCCGACTGGCGTGCCGCCGTCCTGCGGGCGGGCGACGCGCTCAGCGCCTCGGGCTCCACGCGTGACGGCTACGGCGACGAGATGGTCCGCATGATCGAGGAGCACGGCCCGTACGCCGTCATCGCGCCGGGCCTCGTGCTCGCGCACGCCCGCCCCGACGAGAGCGTCCTGCAGGACGGCCTCGCGGTGGTGACCCTCGCCGAGCCGGTGCCGTTCGGCCACCCGCACAACGACCCCGTGAGCGTCGTCCTCGGCCTCGCGGTGGAGTCCGTGGGCGGCCACCTCGAGTCCATCGCCGACCTGGCGAACGTCTTCAACGACTCCACGGTGATCCCGGCGCTGGCGGCCGCCACGAGCGCCGACGAGGTACGCCGGCTGATGGGGATGACCGCGTGAAGATCGTGACCATCTGCGGCGCCGGCATCGGCAGCAGCGGGATCCTGAAGGTCAACGCCGAGCGCGTCCTGGCACGGCTCGACATCGAGGCCGACGTGGTCGCCGCCGACGTCGCCTCCATCGGCACGGTCGCGGACGACGCCCAGGTGATCCTCACGTCGCAGGAGTTCGTCGAGGCGATCGGGGCGACCTTCGCGGACGTCATCGTCATCCAGAACCACTTCGACCAGGCCGAGCTCACCGAGAAGCTGCAGCGCTCGCTCGGCTGAGCAGGGGCGCCCACCTGGGCACACCACGAGGAGGGGCCAGGACGCACGACGTGCGACCTGGCCCCTCCTGTGGTCCGCGAGCCCGCCGGCCCGCGGTCTCGGTCAGCTCAGCAGCTCGCGCATCCCCGCGTCGAGGTCGGCGACGGCCGCCTCCGCGGCGACGCGGCGGTCGCGAGCGTCGCCCTCGGTGCTCGACGCGTCGATGTAGACCTTGAGCTTCGGCTCGGTCCCGCTGGGGCGCACGATGACCCGTGACCCGTCGGTGAACCAGTAGCGCAGCACGTCGCCGGCGGGGAACCCGCCGAAGCCGTCGCGGAAGTCGTCGACACGGTCGACGCGATGCGAGCCCACGGTCGCGGGAGGCGCCTCCCGCAGTCGGCTCGTCAGCCGTCCGATCTCGGCGAGGTCGTCGACCCGCAGCGAGATCTGCGACGACGCGTACGCGCCGAAGCGCTCGTCGAAGGCGACGAGGTGCTCGGCGACGGTCGAGCCGGCGGCGCTGAGCTCGGCCGCCAGTGCGAGGAAGTCGACGGCGGCGGAGATGCCGTCCTTGTCGCGGACCTTCTCGGGGTCGACGAGGTAGCCGAGGGCCTCCTCGTAGCCGTACAGCAGCCCGCCCACGCGGGACACCCACTTGAAGCCGGTGAGGGTGTCGACGTAGTCCAGGTCGTAGCGGCGGGCGACCTCCCGGAGGGCCGGCGACGAGACGATGCTCGCGGCGAGGGTGCCGTCGACGTCGTCCCGCCGGGCGCGCTCGGCGGCGCGCCAGCCGAGCAGCGCTCCGACCTCGTTGCCCGAGAGGCGGCGCCAGCCGTCGGCCGACGGCACGGCGACGGCGAGCCGGTCGGCGTCGGGGTCGTTGGCGATCACCAGGTCGGCCGAGACGCGGTCGGCGGTGGCGAAGGCGAGGTCGAGCGCGCCCGGCTCCTCGGGGTTGGGGAACGCCACGGTCGGGAAGTCGGGGTCGGGCGCGGACTGCTCGGCGACGGGGATCGGCTCGACGAAGCCGGCCTGGGCGAAGACCCGACGGGCGACCTCCCACCCGACGCCGTGCATCGCCGTGTAGACGACGCGGGGCTGCGTGCCGGAGGCGGCGGTGCCGGCGAGCGCGGCCGTGCGGCGGACGTACTCGCCGACGAGGTCGTCGCCGGCCTCGGACCAGTCGTCCGACCGGGGCAGGTCGCTCACGGGGCGGGTGGCGGCGTCGTCGATGTGGGCCGCGATCTCGGCGTCGACCGGCGCGACGATCTGCGACCCCGCGTCGACCCCGCCGAGGTACACCTTGTAGCCGTTGTCCCGTGCGGGGTTGTGGCTCGCGGTCACCATGACGCCGGCGCTGACGTCGAGGTGGCGGACGGCGAAGGCCAGCACGGGAGTGGGCAGGGCGCGGGGGAGGATCGTGGTGCGGACGCCGGCCGCGGCCATGATCTCGGCCGTGTCCCGGGCGAAGACGGCGCTGTTCTTGCGTCCGTCGTAGCCGATCACGATCGAGGGGGCGCTCTCGCGACCGGTGAGGAACGCCGCGAACCCGGCCGCGGCCTGGGCGACGAGCACGCGGTTCATCCGCGCCGAGCCTGCTCCGAGGGCACCGCGCAGCCCGGCGGTGCCGAACGCGAGGCGCGAGTCGAAGCGGTCGTGCAGGTCGGCCACGGCGGCGGCGTCGCCCGACTCGACGGCCGCGAGGACGGCGTCGAGCTCGTCGCGCGTCTCGGCGTCCGGGTCCTGGTCACGCCACGAGCGGGCGGCGGCGACCAGTGCGGCCTCGTCGACCCGTGCCGCGTGGTCGGTCACAGGGCCGCCACGATGCGAGCCAGCAGCTGGCTGATGGCGGCCTCGGCGTCCTTGCCTGCCTGCAGCACCTCCTGGTGGCTCAGCGGCGTCTTCTGGATCCCGGCGGCGAGGTTCGTGATGAGCGACATGCCGAGCACCTCCATGCCGGCCTCGCGGGCGGCGATGGCCTCGAGGGCGGTCGACATGCCCACGATGTGGCCGCCCATGGCCTTCGCCATCTGGACCTCGGCGGGCGTCTCGTAGTGCGGCCCGCGGAACTGCGTGTAGACGCCCTCGTCGAGGGTCGGGTCGATGCCCTTGGCGAGCTCGCGCAGGCGTGCCGAGTAGAGGTCGGTGAGGTCGATGAAGGTGGCGCCCTCGAGGGGGCTGTCGGCCGTGAGGTTGATGTGGTCGCTGATCAGGACGGGGCTGCCGGGCGTCCAGGTCTCCTTGATGCCGCCGGCGCCGTTCGTGAGGATCATCGTGCGGGCGCCCGTGGCGGCGGCGGTGCGGACGCTGTGCACCACGCGGCGGACGCCGTGGCCCTCGTAGTAGTGCGTGCGGGCACCGATGACGAGGGCGTTCTTCCCGCTCGGCAGCGCGATGCTGCGGATCGAGCCCGTGTGGCCGACGACCGCCGAGGCGCTGAAGCCCGTGATCTCGGTCGCCGGGATCTCGGCGGTGGTCTCGCCGATCAGGTCGGCGGCCTTCGCCCAGCCGCTGCCCAGGGTGAGGGCGACGTCGTGGTGGGCTACGCCGGTCGCCTCGGCGATCTGGGCGGCGGCGGTGCGGGCGACCTCGAAGGGGTCGGCGGCACCGTCGAGGGGGTGCGTGGGTGTCTCGGACATGCCGTCCACTCTAGGTCCCGCGCCCCGGCTCGCTCCGCTCCGACGCACACGCCCGGCTGGGCGACGCGGGCGGGCTAGTCGATGCTGAGGAGGACGTGGCCCGACGAGACCGTCTCGCCCACGGCGGCCGAGATGCCCGAGACGACCCCGTCGCGGTGGGCCGCGACCGGCTGCTCCATCTTCATGGCCTCGAGCACGAGCACGAGGTCGCCCTTGACGACCTGCTGGCCCTCCTCGACGGCGACCTTGACGACCGTCGCCTGCATCGGCGACTTCACCTCGGCACCCGTGGCGGTGACCACGGCACCGCGACCGGAGCCGCGGCGGCGGGGGGCAGCCGCAGGAGGCGCGGTGCGCGCACCGAGACCGGCGGGCAACGAGACCTCGACGCGCTTGCCGCCGACCTCGACGACGACGGTGGTGCGCTCGTCGTCGGGACGGGGCGCCTCGGCCTCGCCGCTCCACGCGGGGATGTCGTTGACGAAGTCGGTCTCGATCCAGCGGGTGTAGATCGAGAACGGCTCGTCGCCCACGGGCGCGAAGGCAGGGTCGCGCACGATCGCGCGGTGGAACGGCAGCACGGTCGGCAGGCCCGCGACCTCGAACTCGTCGAGGGCACGGCGCGAGCGCTCGAGGGCGTCCTCGCGGGACGAACCGGTGACGATCAGCTTGGCGAGCAGCGAGTCGAACGAGCCGCTGATCTCGTCGCCGGCCTGGACGCCGCTGTCGACGCGGACGCCGGGGCCGCCCGGCGCCTTGAAGACGTGCACGGGGCCGGGTGCGGGCATGAAGCCACGGCCCGCGTCCTCGCCGTTGATGCGGAACTCGAACGAGTGGCCGCGGGGCTCCGGGTCGCCGTACTCGAGCACGCCGCCCTCGGCGAGGCGGAACTGCTCGCGGACGAGGTCGATGCCGGTGACCTCCTCGGACACGGGGTGCTCGACCTGGAGGCGGGTGTTGACCTCGAGGAACGACACCGTGCCGTCCTTGCCGATCAGGAACTCGCAGGTGCCCGCGCCGACGTAGCCGACCTCGCGGAGGATCGCCTTCGACGACTCGTAGAGCGCGGTGGTCTGCGCCTCCGTCAGGAACGGGGCGGGCGCCTCCTCGACGAGCTTCTGGTGACGGCGCTGCAGCGAGCAGTCGCGCGTCGACACGACGACGACGTTGCCGTGCGCGTCGGCGAGGCACTGGGTCTCGACGTGGCGGGGCTGGTCGAGGTACTTCTCGACGAAGCACTCGCCGCGGCCGAAGGCGGCGACGGCCTCGCGGACGGCCGAGTCGAACATCTCGGGCACCTCGTCGCGGGTGCGGGCCACCTTGAGGCCGCGTCCGCCGCCGCCGAAGGCCGCCTTGATGGCGACGGGGAGACCGTGCTGGTCGACGAAGTCGAGCACCTCGTCGGCGCCCGAGACGGGGTTCAGGGTGCCGGGCGCGAGCGGCGCACCGACGCGCTCGGCGATGTGCCGGGCGCTGACCTTGTCGCCGAGCTGCTCGATCGCCTCCGGGGAGGGGCCGATCCAGACGAGCCCCGCGGCGGTCACGGCGCGGGCGAAGTCGGCGTTCTCGGCGAGGAACCCGTAGCCGGGGTGCACGGCGTCGGCTCCCGAGCGGCGGGCGACCGAGAGGATCTTGTCGATGACGAGGTAGGTCTCGGCGCTCGTGGTGCCGCCGAGCGCGTAGGCCTCGTCGGCGAGGCGGGCGTGCTGCGCGTCCCTGTCCTGGTCGGCGTAGACGGCGACGCTGCCGATCCCGCTGTCGCGCGCTGCGCGGACGACCCGGACCGCGATCTCTCCACGGTTGGCGATGAGGACCTTGCTGATGGACGGCATAGTTCCCCACCCTATTGCGCCGCCCGCAGCCTCCTTTGGCTGACGTGCACGAAAACACGCAGGAGGCGCGTGAGGATTGCTACAAAGCGCCGGAGGTCGGCGTCGTCCACAGCTCGTGCCACGACACCCCGAAGCCGCGCACCAGCGAGCGCAGCACGGGCACCGACAGGCCGACGACGGCGCTCGGCGTGCCCTCGATGTGGGTGATGAACGCCGAGGCGCGGCCGTCGATGGTGAAGGCGCCCGCGACCTCGAGCGGCTCGCCGGTCTCGACGTACGCGGCGAGCTCGGCCGGCTCCAGGTCGTCGGCGAAGACCAGGTCGGCGCTGGCGACGGCGCCCGCGCCGCCCGAGGGGAACGAGGCGTCGGCGCGGGGCGAGCCGCCGCGGTGGTCGATCAGCCAGTGCCCCGACCAGAGGGTGCCCCGGCCGACCTCGGCCATGCGTCGCCAGCGTTCGAGGGCGAGGGCCGGCTCGTGCGGCTTGCCGTGCACCTCGCCGTCGAACTCGAACGCGCTGTCGCCGCCGAGGACCAGGCCGTCGAGCGGTTCCCCGTCGACGGTCACGTCGAGGACGGCCTCCGCCTTCGCCCTGGCCAGGAGCGAGACGGTCTCGGAGGCGGAGAGCGCTCGGCCCGCCGCCTCCTCGGCCCGCGCGACCGCCGCCTCCTCGTCGACGCCCGGGCTGATGAGCACCGGCTCGACGCCCGCGGCACGCAGCAGCGCGAGGCGCGCGGGGGAGGTGCTGGCCAGGTAGAGGGGAACGGTCATGTCCGCCAGCCTGGCAGACTCGGAGCATGGGAGACATGCTGGGCCGCGAGGTCGAACTGGACGTGACCGGGATCGCACACGGGGGCATCTCGGTGGCGCGCCTCGACGGGCGGGTCGTGTTCGTGTCGGACACGCTGCCGGGCGAGACGGTGCGCGCCCGCGTGACCGACGACCGCAAGAAGTCGTTCTGGCGGGCCGAGACGGTCTCGGTGGTCGAGGCCAGCCCGCACCGTCGCGAGCACGTCTGGTCGGCGGCCTCCGTCGACCGCGCTCCGGAGGACCGCGCGGGCGGTGCCGAGTTCGGGCACATCGAGCTCGGCCACCAGCGCGAGCTCAAGTCGCAGGTGGTCCGCGACGCCCTCACGCGCACCGGCGGGCTCCCCGACGAACAGGCGACCGTCACGGTCGAGGCGCTGCCCGGCGACGACGAGCGCGGAGGGACGGGCTGGCGCACGCGGGTGCGCCTGCACCTCGACGCCGAGGGGCGCCCCGGGCAGTACGCCGCCCGGTCGCACCGCGTCGTGCGGGTCGCCGACCTGCCCCTCGCGACCCCTGAGGTCGCCGAGGTCGCGCCCCTCGGCGACGCGTTCCCCGGCGAGGAGCACGTCGACGTGCTCGCCCCCAGCACGGGAGGCGCCCGCCTGATCATCGGGGGCCAGGCGCCCAGCACGGTCACCGAGGTGGTCGGCGACCGCACGTTCCAGCTCGACGACGGCGGCTTCTGGCAGGTGCACCGCCACGCCGCGGCGACCCTGACCGCCGCCGTCCAGCAGATGGTCGACCCCGAGCGCTTCGAGCCCGGCGCAGCCAACCTCGACCTCTACGGCGGCGTGGGGCTCCTCGCGGCCGCCGTGGGCGACGCGTTCGGCAGCCGCGTGCGCATCACGAGCGTCGAGAGCGACGAGCGCGCGACCGAGCACGCGTCCGAGAACCTGGCCGACTGGCTCGGCGCCTCGGCCGTCACCGGACGGGTCGACCGCTGGGTGCGCCAGGCCGCCGCCCAGGCGACCTCGGCCGAGCGCGACCGCTTCCGCTCGGCGACGGTCGTCCTCGACCCGCCGCGCTCGGGGGCCGGCCGACCCGTGGTCGACGGCATCGCGGAGCTCGCCCCGGCGCAGGTCGTCTACGTCGCCTGCGACCCCGTCGCCCTCGCCCGCGACCTCGCGCTGTTCCGCGACCACGGGTACGACGTCGACGCGATCAGGGCCTTCGACCTGTTCCCCAGCACGCACCACGTCGAGACGGTGGTCCGGCTGCTCCGTCGGTGACGCCCCGTCACGTTACGATGACGACGTTGACGACCCGGAATTCAGGGACCGGGTCGCACGCGAACGAAGGACCATCGTGACCGACACCTCGACGGACGCTCCGGCGTCGACGACCCCCGCCCCCGTCCGCGTCGCCATCGTGGACGACCACGAGTCGGTGCGGCTCGGCATCCAGGCGGCCTGCCAGGCCGAGGGCTTCGACGTCGTGCTGACCGCGGCCGGCGTGCAGGAGCTGGTGGAGTCGCTGGCGGGCCGCGAGGTCGACGTCGTCGTCCTCGACCTCTCGCTCGGCGACGGCTCGACGGTCACCGAGAACGTGAAGCGGGTCCAGGCGACCGGCTCCGCCGTGCTCGTGCACAGCATCGCCGACCGGGTCGCGAGCGTCCGCGAGGCGCTCGCCGCGGGCGCCGCCGGCGTCATCCCCAAGTCCTCCGCCACGAAGACCGTCATGGCGGCCGTCGCGACCGTCGCCCGTGGGGACGTGCTCAACAACCTCGAGTGGGCCAGCGCGATCGACGCCGACCGCGACTTCGCCAAGGCCCAGCTCGGCCGGCGTGAGCGCGAGATCCTGCACCTCTACGCCTCGGGCCTGCCCCTCAAGCTCGCCGCCCAGCAGCTCGGCATCGGCTACTCGACCGCTCGGGAGTACCTCGACCGCATCCGCGTCAAGTACGTCGAGGTGGGTCGTCCGGCTCCCACGAAGGTCGACCTGCTCCGTCGTGCCGTCGAGGACGGCATCCTGCCGGGACTCGACGCGGACGGCGATGGCCGCTGAGCCCCTCCCGGCGCTGACGCCGCCGACGACGCGCTCGGCGCGGAACCCGATCAGCCGTGCCCTGTTCGACAAGGTGCTCGGCCGGGTCATCGCCCTCGCCGGGCTCATCTTCGGGCTGCAGGCGCTGCCGACGACGATGGCCCAGATCGAGGTCATGCAGGTGGCGTGGGCCTGGCTGATCGGGCTGGGCATGCTCGGCGCGATCGTGGCCGTCGGCGTGGCGAGCGTCGTCGTGCGCGGGGTCGAGACGACCTGCGCCATCCTCGCGGTGTCCTACCTCGTCGCGATCGTCACGTGGCCCCTGGCGGTCGTCGACCCCGACCAGGTCCTCGCCGGCGTGCCGTGGCTCTGGTACCTCTGCACCGTCGCCACCGCGGCGGCGGCCTACGCCTTCTCCGCGTGGATCGCGATCGGCTACTCGGTCGTGGTCCCGCTCGTCTACGGCGCCATCCGGCTGACCCCGTCGGGAGGCGGCGAGTCGCTGACGCGCGCGGCGCTCGACTCCACCTACGCGATCCTGCTCGGCGGGGCCGTGCTCGTGCTCGTGCTCATCCTGCGCCAGGCGAGCGCGGCCGTGGACGCCGCGCAGGCCACGGCGGTCGCCCGCTACTCGGGAGCCATCCGGGAGCACGCCACGGAGCTCGAACGCGTGCAGGTCGACGCCATCGTGCACGACAGCGTGCTCACCACCTTCATCCAGGCCGCACGGGCGTACACGCCGGCGGAGCAGGTCCTGGCCACGACCATGGCCCGGAACGCGATGGCCCACCTCACCTCGGCCGCCGCGACGACGCCCTTCGACGAGTCGACGACGACCCTCAGCGTCCTCCGCAGGCGCTTGTCCGACGCGGTGGACGCGACCGGCGTCGCCGTCGAGCTGCGCGTCGACGACGCGGACGACCGGGTGCTGCCGACCACCGCCGTGGAGGCCATCGTCAGCGCCGCGGCCCAGGCGCTCGTCAACAGCTCCCAGCACGCGGGCGCCGGCCCTGTCCGGCGGTGGGTCGCCCTCGAGCGCACCGGCGACGCCGGCGTGCTCGTCGAGGTCGGCGACGACGGGGCGGGCTTCGACCCGGGTGCCGTGCCCGTGGAGCGTCTCGGAGTCCGGGTGTCGATCATCGAACGCGTCGCCAACGCGGGCGGCCGGGCCTGCATCGACTCCCGGCCGGGTGCGGGCACGGTCGTCCGCGTGATGTGGCCCGCGGGCCTCGTCGTCGGCCCGTCGAGGGGAGACGCGTCGTGAGGATCACCGTCCCCCGCTGGCTCATCGTCTCGCTGGCGGCGGTCTTCTCCGGCTACCACCTGGTGCTCGGCGCGGTCTCGCTCGGCCAGGTCGCCGATCCCGTCCCCGTCGTCGCCTGCATGGTCGCGTACGCGGTCGTCACGGCCGTCGTGCTCTGGCCCAGCCGCCAGCCGGTGCTGCCCGTCTGGGCGGCCGCCTTCGCCCTCGCCGTGAGCATCGTGGTGCCGTTGGTCGTGACGAGCGTCCTCGACCCCGACGCCGAGAACGGCTACGCGACCTGGTACGTCGCTGCCGTGGGCACGCTCATGGTGATCGTCTCGACGCGTCGTCGCCAGGGCTTCGCGTGGCTCGGCGTCGGCTTCATGGCCGTGCAGGGAGTCGCGTGGGCGGGCGTGGCCGAGATCGCCGACCTCGGCATCGTCGGGAGCGTCAGCTGGGTCGCCTTCTCCCACGCCATCTCGTCCACGCTGACCCGGGCCGGTCGAGAGACGCGGGAGTTCATCCTGGCCGAGCACGAGGCCGCGGACTGGCAGGCAGCCCAGGAGGCGCACGTCAACGAGCGTCAGTACCGCCTCCTGCAGACGGGCCGGACCGCCCGGCCCATGCTGCAGGCCATCGTGTCGCAGTCGGGCGACCTGTCACCCGAGCAGCGGCAGGAGAGCCTCCATCTCGAGGGCGCCATCCGGGACGAGATCCGCGGGAGGCGCCTCCTCGACGACGAGGTCCGTCGCGAGGTCATGGCGGCGCGACGCCGGGGGGCCGAGGTCAGCCTGCTCGACGAGGGCGGCATCGACGACGTCCCCGACGACGAGCTGCGGCGGATCCACGCGGCCCTCGCCGCGGCCCTGCACGGCTCGCGCGCCGACAAGCTGATCATCCGGACCGTCGGGGGCGGCGACCACGCCGTCAGCGTCGTCGGCCTCGGATCGCCGGACCTCAGCTCGAGCGCTCTCGGGCGGGGGGTCTCCGCCGAGGCCGACGAGGACGACGACGACGACGAGGTCCTCCTCTGGCTGCAGATCCCGCGCCGGGCCGGGATCTCGGCCGACCTGGGACGGGTCGAGGACCTCGAGGACCTCGAGCAGGACCGCCCGGTCGTGCGCTAGGGACTGCCCCGGGAACGGGAAAGAGGGCCAGACACCCGTCTGGCCCTCATGGGAGATATCCCGGTCCAGGGCGACAACCCGAATGTCGCCCCGATCCGCCCCCGACTGAGAACTCGCTTACCCTAGTCAGCTCTCGGTCGGTGGTGCGACTCAAGGAGAGGCACCTAGCAAGAACGAGTATGTCGCCCCCTGGTGCGAGCGCAAAGTCGTCATTTAGGGGGACAACCTGGGGGTGAGGGGCTCGTCTACCCCCGTTCGGGTGGCGCAGCTCCGGGCTCGGGGATCGACGGACCTGGACGGCGGGGTGCGGGAACGGGGTACACGCACGGGGGACCGCGCCGCGGGACGACAGGAGTCGCCGACGCGCGACGACTCGCTGCGACGTCCGATCTCCTCGTCAGGCGGAGAAGCTGCGCCAGCGCCCCGGGCCACGGTCGATCGGACGGCGCAGGCGAGCTGCCCGCGACGACCAGCCGGAGGGGGACGTCGCGGCGTCGCGCGGCGCCCCCGGCGCCGCAGCGGCCGCCTCGGCCTCGAGAGCCGTCAGCACCGCCGTGACGGCGGCGAGCTCCTCCGGCGACGGCGAGCCGCCGACGACGCGCAGCAGCGGCCCCTCGGCCTCCTGGGCGACGTCGGCGGCGTGGCGGCCGCTCACAGGGGGATGTTCCCGTGCTTCTTGGGCGGGAGGTCGGCGCGCTTGGTGCGCAGGGCCCGGAGCGCCTTGACCACGGCGACGCGGGTCGCGGCCGGTTCGATGACGCCGTCGAGCTCGCCGCGCTCGGCGGCCAGGAAGGGGCTGGCGACGTTGTAGGTGTACTCGCTGGCGAGCCTGGCCCGGACCGCGGCGACGTCCTCGCCCGCGGCCTCCGCCGCCTTGATCTCGTTGCGGTAGAGGATGTTGACGGCGCCCTGGCCGCCCATGACCGCGATCTCGGCGGTCGGCCAGGCGAGGTTGATGTCGGCCCCCAGCTGCTTGGACCCCATCACGATGTAGGCGCCCCCGTAGGCCTTGCGGGTGATGACGGTCACGAGCGGAACGGTCGCCTCGGCGTAGGCGTAGAGCAGCTTCGCGCCGCGGCGGATGACGCCCGTCCACTCCTGGTCGGTCCCCGGCAGGTAGCCGGGCACGTCGACCAGGGTCAGGATCGGGATGCCGAACGCGTCGCAGAAGCGCACGAAGCGGCTCGCCTTCTCGCCCGCCTCGATGTTGAGGGTGCCGGCCATGGCCGACGGCTGGTTGGCGATCACGCCGACCGATCGTCCCTCGACCCGGCCGAACCCGATGACGATGTTCGGCGCGAAGAGCGGCTGCACCTCGAGGAACTCCCCGTCGTCGACGACGTGCTCGATCACCGTCATCACGTCGTAGGGCTGGTTGGGGCTGTCCGGGATCAGCGTGTTCAGCTGGCGGTCGTCGTCCGTCGTCTCGAGCTCGACGGCCGTGTCGAAGACGTGCGGCTCGGACAGGTTGTTGTCGGGCAGGTAGGACAGCAGCGAGCGGGCGTAGTCGAGGGCGTCGTCCTCGTCGCTCGCGAGGTAGTGCGAGACCCCGCTGACCTTGTTGTGGGTGAGGGCGCCGCCGAGCTCCTCGAAGCCGACGTCCTCGCCGGTGACGGTCTTGATGACGTCGGGGCCCGTCACGAACATGTGGCTGGTCTTGTCGACCATGATGACGAAGTCGGTGAGCGCCGGGGAGTACACCGCGCCTCCCGCCGCCGGGCCCATGATGAGCGAGATCTGCGGGATGACCCCGGAGGCGCGGGTGTTGAGGCGGAAGATCTCGCCGTACTTGCCGAGCGCGACCACCCCCTCCTGGATCCGGGCCCCGCCGGAGTCGAGGATGCCGATGATCGGCACGCCCGTCTTGAGGGCGAGCTCCATCACCTTGATGATCTTCTCGCCGGCGACCTCGCCGAGCGAGCCGCCGAAGATGGTGAAGTCCTGCGAGTAGACGGCGACCTGGCGGCCGTGCACCGTGCCCGTCCCCGTGACGACCGCGTCGCCGTAGGGGCGCTTCGACTCCATGCCGAAGGCGTGGGTGCGGTGGCGCACGAACTCGTCGAGCTCGACGAACGAGCCCGGGTCGAGGAGGCCGTCGATGCGCTCGCGCGCGGTCATCTTGCCCTTGGCGTGCTGCTTCGCGATCGCGGCCTCGCCGCTGGCCGTCACGGCCTCGTGGTAGCGGGCCTTGAGGTCGGCGAGCTTGCCCGCCGTCGTGCGGAGATCGGGCTGCGAGGCGTCGTCGCGGGGCGCGGAGTCGGAAGTCACACCGGTCACTCTACCGAGGGCGTCCGCGGTCGCCGTTGGAGGTTCCCTCGCGTGCGACGCGCCCCGGATGGTGGAAGTCGTCAACGCCTAGGCTGGCGGCGTGACCGACCCCACGAGCGCCTCCTTCCCCCTGAGCTCGGCCCACAGCCCGCGGCTCGTGCACGTGGCCGAGACCGGGTCGACGAACGCGGACCTGCTGGCCGACAGGTCGGCCCCGCACCTGGCGGTCCTCGCGACGACGTCCCAGACCGCAGGGCGGGGGCGCCTCGGCCGCACCTGGACCGCGCCTCCGGGCCGCACGCTCGCCGTGAGCGTCCTCGTCGAGCGCCGGGGGCTGCCCGTCGAGTCCCTGGGCTGGGTGCCCCTCGCCGCGGGCGTCGCGATGCGCGCCTCCCTCGCGGCCGTCGTCCGGACGGGCGAGGTCGGCCTGAAGTGGCCGAACGACGTCCAGGTGGACGGCCTCAAGGTGTGCGGGATCCTCGCGCAGGCCCGTGACGACGCGTCGGCCGTCGTGGTCGGCGCCGGCGTCAACCTCGCGCTGACCCGGGACGAGCTGCCGACGACGGTCTCCACCTCGTTGTCGCTGCACGGGGCCGAGGGGACGACGGAGGCGCTGGCCGACCAGGTCCTGTCGGCGTGGCTCCCCGACTTCGTCGCGCTCGTCGACCAGCTCGCGTCCGCGGGGGGCGACGCGGAGGCCAGCGGGCTGCGTGCCCGGGTGCTCGCCGACTGCACGACGCTCGGCCGCCAGGTGCGTGTCGAGCTGCCCTCGGGCGACGTCCTCACCGGCACGGCGTCGTCGATCGACCACGCAGGTCGTCTCGTCGTCGGGTCGCCGACCGGGGGTGAGGCCGTCGTGTCCTCCGGCGACGTCACCCACCTGCGGTATGAATGACTCCGTGAGCACGGCCGAGCAGCAGCCCCGAGAAGAGGTCGTCGCGCGCCTGCACCCGCACTCCCGGGTGCTGTTCTGGCCGTCGGTGGCGCTCGTCGCGGTGTGCGCGGCGGGCGGGTACTTCGGCAGCTGGTTCGAGCTCGAGTGGCAGAACTGGGTCGTGCGTGCGGCTGCCGTGCTGCTGGGGGTGCTGCTGTGGCTCGTCCCCGTCCTCGTCTGGCTCGGTCGCCGCTACGTCATCACGACGAGGCGCATCGTCCTGCGTCGGGGGCTCTTCGTCCGGTCGCGCCAGGAACTCCTGCACAGCCGCGGCTACGACCTCACCGTGCGCAAGAACGCCGTGCAGAGCCTCTTCCGCAGCGGGGACGTGCTCGTGAACACGGGGCTCGACCGCCCGGTCGTGCTCTGGGACGTGCCCGGGGCCGACCTGGTCCAGGCGACCCTGCACGACCTGATGGAGGCGGACGCGACCCTCGTCGCGCAGCGCCGCCGACTCGACCAGTCCACCCCGGGCGCGTGGCCGCGCCCGGCGGAGTAGGAGCGACATCCCCATGCAGATCTCCGTCATCGGTTGTGGTTACCTCGGTGCCGTGCACGCGGCGTGCATGGCCGAGCTGGGGCACGAGGTGGTCGGCGTCGACGTCGACCACGCTCGGGTCGCCCGGCTCTCCGCCGGCGACGCGCCCTTCTTCGAGCCCGGCCTCCCCGAGGTGCTCGCCCGCGCGGTCGCGAGCGGTCGGCTCCGCTTCACCACCGACATGTCCGAGGTCGCCGACGCGAGCGTGCACTTCGTCGCGGTGGGCACGCCCCAGGCCCACGGCAGCCAGGCGGCGGACATGACCTACGTCGACGCCGCCGTCGACGCCCTCGTGCCCTGGCTGTCCGAGGGGGCGCTGGTCGTGGGCAAGTCGACCGTCCCGGTCGGCACGGCCGCCCGCCTGGCCGAGAAGGTGCACGCGGGCGCGCCCGGCGCCGACCTCGCCTGGAACCCCGAGTTCCTCCGCGAGGGCTTCGCCGTGAAGGACACGCTGACGCCCGACCGCTTCGTGTACGGGGTCCCCGCGGGGCCGGCCGGCGAGCTCGCCGCAGCCCGGCTCGACGCGGTCTACGCCACCGCCCTCGCGGCGGGGACCCCCCGGATCGTCACCGACTACGCCACGTCCGAGCTCGTCAAGGTCTCGGCCAACGCATTCCTCGCCACCAAGATCTCGTTCATCAACGCGATGGCCGAGATCGCCGAGGCGACGGGCGCCGACGTGACGCAGCTCGCCGACGCCATCGGGCACGACGCCCGCATCGGGCGGAGGTTCCTCAACGCCGGGCTCGGCTTCGGGGGCGGCTGCCTCCCGAAGGACATCCGGGCGTTCCAGGCCCGGGCCGACGAGCTCGGGCTCGAGTCGCTGGCGTTCCTCGCCGACGTCGACGCGGTCAACCTCCGCAGACGTGCGAGGGTCGTCGACCTCGCGGCAGAGCTCGTCGGGGACGTGGACGGCGCCCGCGTCGCGGTGCTCGGCGTCGCGTTCAAGCCCGACAGCGACGACGTCCGCGACTCGCCCGCGCTCGACGTGGCCCGAGCGCTGCACGGCCGCGGTGCGGCCGTGCGCGTCTACGACCCCGAGGCGAACACGACGGCCGCCCGTCTCGCGCCCGAGCTCGGGTACGCGGCCGACGCGGACACGGCCCTCCGCGACGCCGACGTCGTCCTCGTGCTCACGGAGTGGACCGAGTTCCGGAACCTCGACCCGTCCCGCGTGGGCGACCTCGTGGCCGCTCGGCGCATCGTCGACGCGCGCAACGTGCTCGACCTCGCGGCGTGGCGCGCCGAGGGCTTCGAGGCGCGTGGGCTCGGTCGCCCCTGACCAGGTCCGTCCGGGCGTGCAGGAGCGTCGTGGCGGGGCCGCGACCGGGTGCGCGACGCCGATAGCATCGTGGGCATGGCATCCACGAAGCAGACCGCCGTCCTCGCCGTGGCGGCAGGCCTGGTCCTCGTCCTGAGCGGCTGCACGGGCTCGGACGCACCGGCCCCGACCAGCTCGGCGACCGCCACGGGCGGAGCATCGTCCTCACCGGGCGGGACCGAGCCCGCCGACGAGCCGTCGAGCGCGGCTCCCGTGCCGACGGCCGGTGCCGACGCGTGGACGGACGAGACCGCCTACGAGGCGTGCGTCGCAGAGGCCGACGACGAGCTCGAGCCCGGCTACACGTGGGCCGCCCGCTCGACCCAGACTCTCGTGGCGGTCGACGGCGGGGTGTCGATAGACGTCGCGGGGATCTTCACGGGCGGCGACGTCGGCGTGGCCAACGTGACCTTCCGCTGCCAGCTGACCGGCGACCGCTCGTCGCCCCAGGTCGCCGGCGAGATCGTCCGCTGACCCCACGCCCTCACGAGGAGACGACATGACCTACCGCATCGGCGTCATCGGAGGCGGCCAGCTCGCCCGCATGATGGTCCCGCCCGCCGTCCACCTGGGGATCGACATCTCGGTGCTGGCCGAGGCCGAGGGCAGCTCTGCTCGGCTCGCCGCCACGCAGGTGGGGGACTACCGCGACGTGCAGACCGTGCTGGAGTTCGCGAGGGGCGTCGACGCCGTGACCTTCGACCACGAGCACGTCCCGCAGCCCGTGCTCCGGGCTCTGGTCGATGCCGGCGTCGAGGTCCACCCGAGCCCCGAGGCGCTCTTCGTCGCCCAGGACAAGATCGTCATGCGCGAGCGCCTCACGGCGCTCGGGCTGCCGGTCCCCGCGTGGGCGGCCGTCCGTGGTCGCGACGACCTGGCCGCGTTCCTCGCCGAGCACGGCGGGCGCGCGGTCGTGAAGACGCCGCGCGGCGGCTACGACGGCAAGGGCGTCCGGGTCGTGCGCGCGGCCGACGACGCGGACGACTGGTTCGCGTCGCTGGACGCGACGGGCGCCTCCGACGCCCTGCTCGTGGAGGAGCTCGTCGAGTTCCGACGAGAGCTCGCGCAGCTGGTCGCGCGTCGGCCCTCCGGCGAGATCGTCGCGTGGCCCCTCGTCGAGACGGTGCAGCGCGACGGCGTGTGCGCCGAGGTCACGGCCCCTGCCCCCGACGCCGACGACGCCCTGTCGGACGAGGCGCGGCGGATCGCCACCGTCGTCGCCGAGGAGGTCGGCGTCACGGGCGTCCTGGCCGTCGAGCTCTTCGAGACGGCCGACGGCCGCCTCCTGGTCAACGAGCTCGCGATGCGACCGCACAACACCGGGCACTGGAGCATCGACGGCGCCGTCACCGGCCAGTTCGAGCAGCACCTCCGGGCCGTGCTCGACCTGCCCCTCGGGGACACGACCCCGCACCGTGCCTGGAGCGTCATGGTCAATGTGCTCGGCGGCCCTGCGCAGGGCACGATGGCCGACCGGCTCCCCGCCCTGATGGCGGACCAGCCGGGGGCGAAGGTGCACGACTACGGCAAGGAGCCCCGTCCCGGCCGCAAGGTCGGGCACGTCACGACCACGGGGCCGGACCTCGAGGACGCCCGGGGGAGGGCGCGCGCCGCTGTCCGTTTCTTCGGGGACTGACGGCTATCCTCTCCCTCGTGCCTGACCAGACGACCGAGCCCGAGACCGCCCCGACGCCCGAGCGAGCGCCCACGGTGGCCATCGTCATGGGCTCGGACAGCGACTGGCCCACGATGCAGAGCGCCGCCGCGATCCTCACCGAGTTCGGCATCGGCCATGAGGTCGAGGTCGTCTCCGCGCACCGGACGCCCGAGAAGATGATCCGCTTCGGCCAGCAGGCGGCCGGCCGTGGCATCCGCGTGGTCATCGCGGGCGCAGGAGGCGCGGCGCACCTCCCGGGGATGCTCGCGTCGGTCACGACCCTCCCGGTCATCGGCGTGCCGGTGGCCCTCGCCAAGCTCGATGGCCTCGACTCCCTCCTCTCGATCGTCCAGATGCCCGCGGGCATCCCCGTGGCCACCGTGTCGATCGGCGGGGCCGCCAACGCCGGCCTGCTCGCCGCCCGCATCCTCGGCTCCGGCGATCCCGTCCTGTCGGCGCGGCTCTCCGACTACGCGACGAGCCTGGGCGAGCTCGTCGAGGAGAAGAACGCCGCCCTGCAGCGATCGCTGTGAGCGCCGCCTCCCTGCCCGTCCGGCACCCCGACGTCACGTCCCCCTCGTTCATGACGAGGCGGGCGTGGACCCTCGTGCTGCTCAACGTCCTCATCCCCGGCTCCGCCCAGGTGCTCGCGGGCAGCCGTCGGCTCGGTCGGTGGGGCCTGGCCTCGACGCTCGTGTCGTGGGCGGCGGTGCTGGTCACCGTGGGCCTCGCGCTGTTCTGGAACACGCCCCTCCTCGAGGTCGCGACGAACGTCGTCGCCCTGACCGTCGTCCAGGTGTTCCTCGTGTACTACGCGGTCCTCTGGGTCGTCCTCACGCTCGACACGCTCAGGCTCGTGAGGATCATCCGGACGGCGCCCACGGCGCGCGGGTTCATCGCCGGCGTCATGGCGCTCCTGCTCGTCGCGACGGTGGGTCCGGTCGCCTGGGGTGCCTACCTGACCAGCGTCCAGCACGGCCTGCTGAACTCGCTCTTCACCTCGCAGGCCGCCGCGGCCGACCCCGTGGACGGGCGGTACAACATCCTGCTGCTCGGCGGCGACGCCGGAGCCGACCGCACCGGGCTCCGGCCCGACAGCATCTCGGTGGCGAGCATCGACGCCGAGACGGGCGCGACGACGATCGTGGGCATCCCGCGGAACCTCTACAACGCCCCGTTCTCCGAGGGGTCGCCGCTCTGGGGCGAGTTCCCCGACGGCTACAGCTGCGGGGACGACTGCCTGATCAGCTACCTCTACACCTACGGCGAGGAACACCCCGAGCTCTACCCCGACGCCGAGTCGAAGGGCAGCAACCCCGGCATCGAGGCCATGCGGGACGCCGTCCAGGGCGTCACCGGCCTGACGCTCCAGTACTACGTGCTGATCGACATGCAGGGCTTCGTCGACCTGATCGACGCCCTCGGCGGGATCTCGGTGAACAACACCGAGGGGCGCCTGCCGATCAACGGCGGCGTCGACGCGGCCGGCAACCCGATCAACGTCGACGGGTGGATCGAGCCGGGGGAGCAGGTCCTCGACGGCTACCACGCCCTCTGGTACGCGCGTGCCCGCCACGGCTCGGACGACTACCACCGGATGGCCCGACAGCGCGAGGTGCAGCAGGCGCTGCTCTCGCAGTTCCAGCCGGCCACCGTGCTGTCCAAGTTCCAGTCGGTCGCGTCGGCGGGGGTGCAGACCGTCGACACGGACATCCCGCAGGCCGCTCTCGGCGCGTTCGGCCAGCTGGCCCTGAAGGCCAAGGAGCAGCAGATCAGCGACCTCGAGATCGTCCCGCCGACCTACTCGAACGTCTACCCCGACTACGACGTCATCCGCGCGGACGTGGCGACGGCGACGGCCCCGGCCGCACCGGCCGGCTAGGCGCGCCTGGCGGACAGCGCCTGGCTGACAGTGCCGGGCCGGTGGCGGTCGGCCGGGTCGCCTCGGTCAGAGGTCGGCGTGCAGCTGCCACACCTTGTCGGCCGAGTCGCGCCAGCTGAACGCCCGAGCTCGGTCGAGCCCGGCGATGCCGAGGCGTGAGGCGAGCTCGAGATCAGTGACGACCTGGAAGATCGCCTGGGCGAGGCGTTCCGGGTAGCGATCTGCGTCCTCGCGGGGCACGACGACGGCGCCGTCGGCGGCCACCTCGACGAGCGCGGGTGCGTCGGAGACGATGGTGGGTGTGCCGAGGCTCAGCGCCTCGACCACGGGGAGCCCGAAGCCCTCGGCGAGGCTGGGGAAGACGAAGGCGGACGCGCGTTGGAGGAGGACGGCCAGCTGGGCGTCGGAGACGAAGCCGAGGGTGCGGACGCGGTCGGGCGCCAGGCCGACCTCGGCGACGACGTCCGCCACGCGGACGTCGCCCCAGCCCTCGGGGCCGACGACGAGCAGGGGGACGTCGGGGGCGTCGGGATGAGCCATGGCCCGGATGAGGGGGTCGAGTCCCTTGCGGGGCTCGATCGTCCCCACGCTGAGCACGTAGGCGTCGGGCAGGTCGAGCCCGTCCGCGACGGAGTCGGCGTCGGCGGGGACGCGGAGGTCGTCGCTCACGGCCCCGCCGACGACGCGGACGCGGTCGCCGAAGGGGAAGAGCTCGAGCAGCTCGCTCGCGACGGCGTGCGTCGGCACGACGACGGCGTCCGCGTGCCGGAACGCCCGCTTGGTCATGGCCTTGTGCCACCGCACCCCTCGAGGGGTCAGCGTCTCCGGGTGCGTCCAGGGGACCGTGTCGTGGATGGTGACGACGGTCTGGTTGCCGGGGGCGAGGCCCCGGTCGTGGCGCCCGAGGGGAGCCAGGAGGCTGGTCGCGTGCACCATGCCCCGCCCCGGGAGGCCTGCGACGCCGGCCTGCCAGGCGAGGGACAGCTCACGACGGCCCAGCGGCGACTTGGCCAGCCCGCTGAGCCCCGGCACGAGGTCGGTGAGCCGGTCGTACTCGGCCTGGGGGTGTGCCGCGACGACCCCCTGGACGTCGCAGCCACGAGGTGCGGTCAGGACCAGCGCCCGGGACAGCTCGCTCGTGTAGCGGCCGATGCCGCCGGGGACGGGCGCGAGGATCTGGTCCATGACGACCCTGAGGGTCGTCATCGTCCGGCGGCAGGTGAGTCGGAGGCAGTGTCGTCGACGAGCACGCCCTCGGCGGAGGCCTCGGCCAGGGCTTCCTGCCACGGTCGCATCGGGCTGAGCCCGGCCCGGGCCCAGGCGTCGTGCCCGAGCACGCTGAACGCCGGGCGTGCGGCGGGCCGGACGAAGGCCGAGCTGTCCGTCGGCAGGACCCGCTCGGGGTCGAGGCCCGCGAGCCGGAACGTCTCCTGGGCGAAGCCCTGCCAGCTCGTCGAGCCGGAGTTCGTGCCGTGGTAGATCCCGGCCGGGGCGTCCGAGTCCACGAGGGCGACGATCTGGCGTGCCAGGTCCATCGTCCAGGTGGGCTGCCCGACCTGGTCCGAGACGACCGAGAGGGTGTCCCGGGTCGCGGCGAAGCCGAGCATGGTCTTGGGGAAGTTGGCGCCGTGCCGGCCGTAGAGCCACGCCGTCCGCACGACGTACGTGCCGTCCGGGTGCGCCGCGAGGGCCGCCTCCTCGCCGACGGCCTTGGTGCGGCCGTAGGCGTTGAGCGGGTCGCGCGGCTCGTCCTCGGCGTACGGCTGCGTGGCGTCGCCCGCGAAGACGTAGTCGGTCGAGACCGTGACGAAGGCCGCGCCGACGGAGGCGGCTGCCTCGGCCAGCAGGCCGACCGCGGTCCCGTTGACGGCGAGCGCCGCCTCCTCGTCGGTCTCGGCGGCGTCGACGGCGGTGTACGCGGCGGCGTTGATCACGACGTCGTGGCCCTGGACGGCCGCGAACACGGCGTCACGGTTTGTCACGTCGAGGTCGGCACGGCCGAGCAGGGTCACGTCACGGCCGAAGAGGACCTCGACCAGGTCGGAACCGAGCATGCCGCGCGCACCGGTGACGAGGTACTTCGCTGGGGAGGCGGGGCTCATGCGAGGGCCGCGCGCTCCTTGAGGGGCTCCCACCACTGCCGGTTGTCGCGGTACCACTGCACGACGTCGGCGAGGCCCTGGGCGAACGGCACCTGGGGCTCGTAGCCGAGCTCGGACCGAATCTTCGAGATGTCGACCGAGTAGCGGAGGTCGTGGCCGAGGCGGTCCTGCACGCGGTCGACGTACGACCAGTCCTTGCCGGTGGCCTCGAGGAGCATCTCGGTCAGCTCCTTGTTGGTGAGCTCGGTGCCGCCGCCGATGTTGTAGATCTCGCCGGCGCGGCCGCCGACGAGGACCATCGCGATGCCCCGGGTGTGGTCGTCGACGTGCAGCCAGTCGCGGATGTTGTTCCCCTCGCCGTAGAGAGGGACGTGCACGTCGTCGATGAGGTTCGTGACGAAGAGGGGGATGACCTTCTCGGGGAAGTGGTACGGGCCGTAGTTGTTGCTGCAGCGCGTGATCGAGATGTTCAGGCCGTGCGTGCGGTGGTAGCTGCGGGCGAGCAGGTCGCTGCCGGCCTTCGACGCGGAGTAGGGGGAGTTCGGCTCGAGCGGGCGGTCCTCGGCCCACGAGCCCTCGGCGATCGAGCCGTATACCTCGTCGGTCGAGACGTGGACGAAGCGCTGCAGGTCGTTCCGCAGCGCGGCGTCGAGCAGCTGCTGCGTGCCCAGGACGTTCGTCTCGACGAAGATCGACGCGTCGCGGACGGAGCGGTCGACGTGCGACTCGGCGGCGAAGTGGACGACGGCGTCGACCTCGGGGAAGAGGGTGTCGAGCAGGGCCCCGTCGCGGATGTCGCCCTGGACGAAGCGGTAGCGCGGCGAGTCGGCCACGCTCGCCAGGTTCTCGGGGTTGCCCGAGTAGGTGAGGGCGTCGAGCACGACCACCTCGGCGCCCTCGAGCCCCGGGTACGCGTCTTCGAGGGTGCGGCGGACGAAGTTGGAGCCGATGAAGCCGGCTCCGCCGGTGACGAGGATTTTCACGCTTGATTCCTTGTGTTGTCGGTCGCGGACGGTCGATCGAGTGTATCGGACCGCCCGGTCGACGTCGGCGGGCGCGCGGGCCGCCGGCCGGAGCGCCAGCCGGGCGCTCGGGTTCCTCGGCCGGGAGCTCCCTGTCCCCCGACAGCGGGGTAGACCGCGGGGGGTCTCCCGTGGGAACGTCGTCGCATGCGTCCTGACGTACCCCTCGTTCCGTCCAGAGCGCCCGAGAACCGATCGTTCGACCGACGTCGCCTCCTGTCGTACGCTGGGGCGAGCCTCGCCCTGGCCGGCGCCTCGAGCCTCGTCCGGTCCGACTCGGCCCGGGCGGCCGTCCAGCTCGGCGAGACGTCGTCGTCCGTCACCGACGTCGCGCAGGCGCTGGCCGCCGCGGCCGCCAACGCCTGGGGCGGCCAGCAGAACGGTCGCATCCCCGCCTCCCTGCTGACCCCGGTGCAGGCCTCCGTCGCCGGGTCGGGCTACCTCCGTGACGACGCGGCGCGCCAGTACCTGTCGATGAGCCTCGCCTTCACGGCCGCGATCGGCCGGCCGTTGGTGATCACCGAGGGCTATCGCAGCTACGACCGCCAGGTCGCCTACTGGAACGCGTACCAGGCCGGCACGGGCAACCTCGCGGCGTACCCGGGCACCTCCAACCACGGCTGGGGCATCTCGTGCGACTTCGGCTCCGGGGTCGAGAGCGCGACCTCGGCCGCCAAGCGCTGGATGGACGCCAACGCGCCGGGCTACGGCTGGAGCCCCACGGGCAACGGGTTCTCGCGTCCCGAGCCGTGGCACTTCGACTACACGGGCGCCTGGGCCGGCGCCGGCGGCCCGGTGCAGGGCGACAGCGGACTCATGGTGCTCCGGTGCTCCGAGAACCTCGAGGGCGTGGGGACCATCTACACGGCGCTCCTCGGCATGCGATCGCTGCGGCATCTCCTGACCATCAACCAGATCAACGCCCTCCGCGTGGTGGGCGTCCCCTACTACGAGGTGCCTCGCTCGCAGTTCCTGCTGCTCTGCGACGCCTTGTCCGTCCCCAGGTCGGCCATCTCGGTCGACTCGAACTACTGGCGCCGATGAGCGTCCAGGGAGGAACCTGCCGATGATCGTTCTGCACTGCAGCGACGCGCTGCCCGGAGTCGGCTACGGCTACGTCTGCGTCGTCGGTCCCCGGATGCTCAAGCACGTGCTGACGGAGTCGACCGTGGTCGCCCTGCGCACGGTGAACCTGGCCCCGCGCACCGTGACGGGCGCCGCGTTCCTCGACATCCTGACGGCCCTCGGGATCCCGCACACCGAGGTCAAGTCCGGCGCGGACTGGTCCGGCCGCTGACGCGGCGGGGCCCCGGCGCCGCCGTCGTGCCGTCCCGCGGGGCTCCGGCGTCACGTGGCCCCTTTGCTAGGCTGCCCGGGTGCAGATCCGCGAACTGAAGATCCCTGACAGCTACGAGGTCACGCCGAAGCAGTTCGGCGACGACCGCGGCGTGTTCCTCGAGTGGTACCGATTCGACAAGCTGGCCGAGGCCGTCGGGCACCCGATCGACCTCCGACAGGCGAACACGTCGGTCTCGAGGCGAGGGGTGGTGCGCGGCATCCACTTCGCCGACGTCCCCCGCGGGCAGGCCAAGTACGTGACGGCGACGCACGGTGCCGTTCTCGACTACGTCATCGACATCCGCGTGGGGTCTCCCACCTTCGGCCAGTGGGACTCCGTGCTGCTCGACGACGTCGACCGACGCGCGATCTACCTCGCCGAGGGCCTCGGGCACGCGTTCGTGGCCCTCACGGACGACGCCACGGTGAGCTACCTCGTGACCGACACGTTCAACGCCGGGCGCGAGCACGGGATCGATCCCCTCGACCCCGAGATCGGCCTGGTCTTCCCCCCTGAGGCAGGCGAGCCGCTGCTGTCCCCGAAGGACACCGACGCCCCCGGGCTGAGCGAGGCGGCGACGGCCGGCCTGCTCCCCACCTGGGACGACATGCGCGCGTTCTACGCGACCCTCGACACGAAGGAGAGCTGACATGAAGGGCATCATCCTCGCCGGCGGCTCCGGCACGCGCCTGTGGCCCATCACCAAGGGCATCTCCAAGCAGCTCATGCCCATCTACGACAAGCCGATGGTCTACTACCCCTTGTCGACCCTGATGATGGCCGGCATCCGCGAGGTCCTCGTCATCACCACGCCCGAGTACAACGACCAGTTCCGGGCGCTGCTCGGCGACGGGTCGCAGCTCGGCATGGAGATCCAGTACGCCGTCCAGCCGTCCCCCGACGGGCTGGCCCAGGCCTTCGTCATCGGCGAGGACTTCATCGGCGACGACAGCGTCGCCCTCGTCCTCGGGGACAACATCTTCCACGGCGTCGGCCTCGGGTCGAACCTCAAGAAGAACGCCGCGGTCGACGGTGCGACGATCTTCGCGTACCACGTCAGCGACCCGAAGGCGTACGGGGTGGTCGAGTTCGACGAGTCCTTCCGTGCCGTCTCCATCGAGGAGAAGCCCGCGGCGCCGAAGAGCAACTACGCGGTGCCGGGCCTCTACTTCTACGACAACGAGGTCGTGCGCATCGCCAAGACCATCGAGCCGAGCCCCCGCGGGGAGCTCGAGATCAGCACGGTGAACGAGCGCTACCTCGAGGCGGGGAACCTCCAGGTCCAGGTGCTCGACCGGGGCACGGCGTGGCTCGACACGGGCACCTTCGAGTCGATGATGCAGGCTTCCGAGTACGTCCGCGTCATCGAGGACCGACAGGGCCATAAGATCGGCTGCATCGAGGAGATCGCCTGGCGGAACGGCTGGATCGACGACGGGCACCTCGCCGAGCTCGCGGCGCCCCTGGCGAAGAGCGGCTACGGCGTGTACCTGCAGAAGCTCCTCGCCTCGAGCTGAGGCACGTCGCGATCGTCCGTGATCCGGGCCGGCACCCCACGGGTGCCGGCCCGGACTGCGTCAGGCGCGGGTGACCCACCACGCGCGGGTGCGGAGGCCGGCCCGGAGGACGCCGCGCAGCGGGGCGGCCCACCAAGCCGAGTACCGGCGCGAGAGGTACAGGTACGCGCTCTCGTGGTGCACGCGTTCCATGACGGTGCTGTTCTGCTCGGTGCTGTGCGCACCCGTGTGCGTGACCACCGCCGACGGGACGTAGACGTTGTCCCAGCCGGCCTGGCCGAGTCGGGCACCGAGGTCGACGTCCTCGAAGTACATGAAGTAGGCGTGGTCGAAGCCGCCGACGGAGAGGTACGCGTCCCGGCGCACGAGGAAACACGCGCCCGACAGCCAGCCGGCCGTCCGCTCGCGGTCGGTGTCCCTCTCCGCCTTGTACGACACGGACCACGGGTTGGCCGGCCAGAGGCGTCCCAGCAGGGCGTGCCCCACGCCTGTCCGGAGCGAGGGGAGCGCACGCGCCGACGGGTACGTGTCGCCCGCGGCGTCGAGGATGCGAGGGCCCAGGGAGCCGGCCCCCGGCCGCCTGTCCGCGCCGTCCACGAGGGCGTCGAGGGCGGAGGGCGAGAGAACGACGTCCGGGTTCGACACCAGGACGAGGTCGACGTCGTCGGCGAGACGGCTCATCGCGGCGTCGATGCCCGAGCCGTAGCCGTCGTTCTCACGGCGGGCCACGAAGACGGCCCCGTGCTCGGTCGCGATCGCCGCCTCCTCCGAGGGGTCCCGCGAGTCGTTGTCGGCGACGACGACGTCGACCCGGCGCAGCCTCGTCGTCGACGCTGCGTCGACGCTCTCGAGGAACGACCGGAGGGTCTCGCCGGAGTTGTGGGTCACCGTCACGATGCCCAGCACGTGGCTCACGAGGCCGCCTCGTAGGCGTCCACGTGGGCGGCCGCCGTCGCCTCCCACGTGAAGAGCGCGGCACGCCTCGGACCCGCCTCGCGGAGCTCGGCCCGGCGGGCGTCGTCGTCCAGGAGCCGTGCCAGGGCGGCGCGGAGCGACTCGACGTCGGGCTCGGCGTACTCGACGGCGTCCCCGCCGACCTCGGGCAGGGCCGACCGGTCGGTGGTCAGCACCACCGCGCCGGAGGCCATGGCCTCGAGGACGGGGAGGCCGAAGCCCTCGGCCGAGCTGGGGTAGGCCAGGACCTCCGCCCCGCCCAGGAGGGCAGGGAGGGCCGAGAAGTCGAGGTAGCCCACCTCGTGGACCCCCTCGTCGACGCCGAGCTCGTCGAGCAGGCGCGCTGCGTCCGCGTCCCACCCGCGGGCGCCGGCCACCACGATGTCGGGGACGCGCTCGGGTCCCCGGTCGAGGCGCAGCTGCTGATGGGCTCTGAGGAGCGCTCCCACGTTCTTGCGCGGCTCGACGGTGCCGAGGAACGCCAGGTACGGCTGCCCGGGGCGGAGGCCGACGAGATCCCGGACCGCGGCGACGTCCGCGGCCGACGGCGGGGCGAATGCGGAGCGGTCGACGCCGTGGTGCGCCACGACGACGTCGGCCCGCTTCGCCCCGACGTGTCGTCCGAGCTCAGCGCGCGTGGCGTCGCTCGGCACGACGCAGACGAGCCGCCGTGCCAGGGCGACGCGGATCCAGGTGGAGAAGAAGACCCTCTTGAGGCGTCCGTGGGAGCCGGGATCGCTGAAGAACGTCGCGTCGTGGACCGTGACGACGCCGTGCCTCGAGAGGAGGGGGAACGTGTAATGGGGCGAGTGCAGGACACGGGCGCCGAGGCGACGGCGCAGGCGCACGAGACCGGTCTGTTCCCAGAGGAAGCGCAGGGGCCGCCGGTCGACGAACCGGGGAGCCACGACGACGTCTGCGCCCGGCGCGAGGGCGCGGAAGTGGGCCGCGTGCTCGGCGCGCACGACGAGGGAGAACGACGAGCCCCCGCGCTGCAGGCCGCCGACGAGCCCCTCGAGGTACCTCCCCACGCCGCCCAGCTCGGAGGGGACAGCCGTCCCGTCGATCAGGACCGACACGGTCTTCGACAAATGGAACCCCTCACGCAGACTCGGCAGCCGCCAGCATATCCGAGCCGCCGAAGCACTAAGGTCGGTCCGGTGACCGCTCCGCATCCCGACCTGCCGCGCATCCTCATCGTCATCGGCGAGCCCGTCTCCGAGAGGCTCGCCGGCCCCGCCATCCGGGCGTGGGAGATCGCCACGATCCTCCACGCCGAGGGGCACGCCGTGACGATCGCCTCGCTGCGCGACGTGTCGCGCCGGGCGGACGACTTCGAGGTCGTCGAGTTCGGCCCCGAGAACGCGGAGGCGCTCGTCGACGCCTCCGACGTCGTCCTGTTCCAGGGCGGCTTCTACGCGAGCATGCCGTGGCTGCGCGACAAGCCCCAGGTCCAGGTCATGGATCTCTACGACCCGTTCCACCTCGAGTTCCTGCACCGTCAGCACGGCATGGCAGCGGACGAGGTCGACAGGGTCTTCGCCGAGCTCACGACCGAGCTCAACGCCCAGCTGTCCCGTGCCGACCTGGTGCTCTGCGCGAGCGACCGTCAGCGCGACCTGTGGATCGGGCAGCTCGCAGCCCTCGGCCGCGTCAGGCCCCCCCGCGCCGGCTCCGACCCCGCGGTCATCGACGAGCTGGTCCGCATCGTCCCGTTCGGGGTGCCCGACGCCCCCTTCGCCCCTGCGCGACGAGCCGTGCGGGGCATCGTCCCCGGCATCGAGGCCGACGACTTCGTGCTCATCTGGGGCGGGGGCATCTACGACTGGTTCGACCCGCTGACCCTCATCCGCGCCGTCGACCGCGCTCGCGCCGACGTGCCCCACCTGCGGCTCTTCTTCATGGCGAAGGTGCACCCGAACGCGGGCATCGACGGCCACGCGGTGCCCGACCAGGCCGTGGCGCTCGCCAAGGAGCTCGGCATCTACGGGACGCACGTCGTCTTCAACGAGGAATGGGTCGCCTACGACGACCGGGCGGCCTACCTGGCGGACGCCGACCTCGGGGTCACGACGCACAACGCGGGCCTGGAGACCCGGTTCAGCTTCCGGACGCGCAACCTCGACTACGTCTGGGCGGGCCTGCCCCTCATCACGACCGAGGGCGACGTCTTCGAGGACCTCATCCTGCGCCACGGCTTCGGCACGACCGTGCCCGTGGGCGACGTCGACGCCCTGGCCACGGCCATCGTCGCCGCGGCCGGCGACTCCGAGCTGCGGGCCCGCTGGTCGCGGGCGGCGCGCGAGCTCGCGGCCACGATGACCTGGCGCACCAACCTCGCGCCCCTCGTAGAGTTCTGCCGCGATCCTCGCCGTGCAGCCGTCGCCCCCTGGAACCTCGTCACCGCCCCGCCTGCCGTCCTGCCGCGCACCCGACTGGACGACGTCAGGACGGCCGCCCGGCTCCTCAGGACCGGGGGACCGGCTCTCGTCGTCGAGCGCCTGCAGGACCGGCGGCGGCGGAGTGCCCTCGCGCGGGTCGCGGTGGGCGACTCGGACGCGTCTCTCGACGGCTGAGCGCCGACCGCCCGCTCCGCCTCGTCAGGATCGGGGGAGGGCCTCCGCGACCTCACGACGTGACACGGTGGCCCGTGCGTCGACCTGGCGTCGTTCTCGCAGGGTCCGTGGCGCGGCGCGCACGAACTGCCGCACTGCCTTCGCGCGCCAGAGGACCTCGCGGCGACGAGCGGGGGAGCGGAGGCTCGCCGGGGCGTCGGCGAGGAGGCGCAGCAGCGTCCTGACGACAGCACGCGCCGCCATGGGCCAGGGCCCGTGGCGAAGGGCGACGATCATCCTGTTCCGCGCGTTGGCGACGACGAAGAGCTCCGTGTCGACCCCCGACGACGATGCGTGGCGGTGCAGCGCGACCGCGTCCTCGGCGTAGACGACCGTCCAGCCACGTCGACGCAGCTTCCAGCTGAGGTCGGTGTCCTCGTAGTACATGAACAAGCTCTCGTCGAGGCCTCCGCTGTCGCGCACGGCGTCGACGCGCAGGGCGCACGCGCCTCCGCAGAAGCCGAAGACCTCGGGAGGCGAGGAGACGGGATGGGGTCGTAGCCAGTCCCGGTCGGCACCGTTGCCTGCCCGGTCGACGACGTTCCCCGTCGAGTTGGTGAGCCGGCGGCCCTCCTGGGGCTCGGCGAGCAGCAGCCGCGCCGTCGAGGCGCCTGCCAGGCCGTCTCGCTCGAGGGGACGGAGGAGCTCCGCGATGAAGCCGGGAGCGGCGACCGCGTCGTTGTTGAGCAGGACCACGACGTCGGCCACGGTGTCCCGCAGGGCAGCGCCCACGCCGGCCGCGAAGCCGCGGTTCGTGTCGAGGGGGACGAGCCGCGCCCACGGAGCGCCGCGCGCGATGAGGTCGACGGAGTCGTCGCCCGACCCGTTGTCGACGACCGTGACCCGGGCGCCGAGCCCGTAGGCCTCCTCGCGGACCGACTCTAGGCAGGCGAGGGTCAGGTCGGGACGCCGCCAGTTGACGACGACGACCTCGGCGCTGAGCGGACGCTCACCTGGTCCCACGGTCTCAGAAGGTCAGCTCGGCCGACGCCCCGACAGGACCGTAGGTCTTGACCGGCGACTTGACCGTGAAGGTGGCGCCGTCGGTGAGCCTGTGCAGTTCCTGGCCCCCGGTGCCGAAGACAGCGCTGGTGACCCGGTACTCGCCGCTGCCGAGATGCGCATCGGACAGGGTGAACCGCACGGTGCGGCGCCCCTCGAGCTCGGGGACCGTCACCGGGAGGACGCTGGAGTGCGTCCCCACGACGACCTGACCGAACGGGTTGTCGACGTGCACGCCGATGCCCCAGTCGGTGAGACGCGTCTTGGCGTCGACGGTGACGTCGATCTCGAGCGGCTTGTCCGCCTCGACGACGATCTGGTCGCCGGTGTCGCGGCCGGAGACCGTGATGGACTCCACCCGGGCGATCTGGAAGTCGGTGACCTCGACGTGGTCCGCGACGATGCGTTCCTCGGCGGCGTCGGTGGCCGTCTTGAACCCGGAGCGGAGCACGCTGACCGCGTCGGTGGGGTCGCCGTCGAAGACGACCGAGCCCCGCGCCAGCACCAGGGCGCGGGAACAGAGGTCGGTGATCTGGTTGAGGGTGTGCGTCACGAGGACGATCGTGCGCCCCTCGGCCTGGAACGACGCGATCTTGTCCAGGCATTTCTTCTGGAACGCCTCGTCACCGACGGCGAGCACCTCGTCGACGAGCAGGAGGTCAGGGTCGACGTGCACCGCGACCGCGAAGGCGAGCCGCACGTACATGCCGCTCGAGTAGAACTTCACCTGCGTGTCGATGAACTCCTCGATGCCGGAGAACTCGACGATGTCGTCGAAGTAGAGGTCGGTCTGACGACGGCTCAGCCCGAGGATCGAGGCGTTGAGGTAGACGTTCTCCCGGCCGGTGAGGTCGCTGTGGAACCCGGCACCGAGCTCGAGCAGCGCCGCCATCCGCCCACGGCGGACGACGGAGCCCGTCGTCGGCTGGATGATGCCGCCGATGGCCTTGAGCAGCGTCGACTTGCCCGAGCCGTTCGGACCGATGAGGCCGATGGTCGAGCCGGCGTCGATCTCGAGGTCGATGTTGCGGAGGGCCCAGAAGTCCTCGCGGTGGACCTTGCCGCGGCCGAGGCTGACCAGTCGTTCCTTCACGCTCTTGTCCTTGTGCAGGACGAAGCGCTTGGACACGTCGGAGACCTGGACGATCGGGACGGGGGACGCGAGGGTGGGGATCATCAAAGCTCCTGAGCGAAGTTGCCCTGCAACCTCGAGAAGATGCGCTGCGAGACGAACAGCAGGACGAGGCCCACGAGGCCGGCGACGACCATGCGGGTGAAGAGCGCGTCGGGCGCGGTGCCCGGGGTGCCCGCCGACCAGAAGGCCTCCTGGAAGCCGATGACCGACAGCGTCACCGGGTTGTTCAGGTAGACCTGCACCAACCAGCCGGGGAGGTGGTTCTGCACCTGGGTCCAGGAGTAGACGATGGGCGATCCCCACATGACGAGCATCAGGATCACCTCGACGAGGTACTGGATGTCGCGGAGGAACACGTTGAGGGCTCCGAGCAGGAGCCCGAGCGCGACGGCGTAGACGAGCACGAGCACGAGGCCGGCCACGCCGTAGAGGAGGTGGGGCCCGAGGCGGAGGGAGCCGGTCACCACGGCGGCGATCAACAGGATGACGAACTGGATGCCGAAGTTGAAGAGCGACGAGCCGACGCTCGACAGGGTGAAGACCTCACGCGGGAGGTACACCTTCTTGACGAGGCCGGCGTTGGCGACGATCGAGGCCGTGCCCGCGCCCACGATCTCGGAGAAGACCGTGTAGACCGTGAGGCCGGCGAAGATGTAGATGGCGAAGTTGGGGATGTTCCGCGCCGCCCCGAGGAACTGCCCCAGCACGACGTAGTAGATGAACAACTGCGTCAGGGGACGGGCCAGGCTCCAGAGGAACCCGAGGGTGCTGTCCTTGTAGCGGGCCTTGAGCTCGCGCTTGGTCAGCATCCCGAGCAGCTCCCGGTGGCCCCAGATGTCACGCACCGAGGCGGCGAAGCCGCTCAGGAAGGTGCCGGTCGACCCGGCGTCCTGCCACTCGGTGCGGTCGAGACGGGCGAGGCGCTCTGCAGCGATGTTGTCGGCTTCAGCCATGGATGTGCGGCCTCCAGCCGATACGGGGATTCAGGTCCTGGCGAACCACCCATGGACAATACAATAGACAACTTCGGCGAACGGAAAGGACCAGGCTCATCGTCAGGATTCCGACGTGGGCTGGCGCCAAGCGCCGCCTGATGAGGGGACGCATCACCCTCGGCCAGAAGCTGCTGCGCGACGGCGCGGCGGCAGTGAACGCGCACCGGACGCCCTCCGACTTCCGCTCCTTCGTCTCGCGGCGGGCGACGACCCGCTTCGTGGGGTTCCCCGAGTCGTGGCGCGACGCGGAGCGTCCGTCGCCGGACGGCCGTCCCGCCGTCGTCGTGGTCGTGCACGTCTTCTACGCCGACCTCCTCCCCGGCATCCTCGCGGAGCTGCGTCACGTCCCCGAGTCCTTCGACCTCGTCGTGACGGTCACCGAGGGCGTCGAGGTCGACGTCGCCGCAGCGCTCCGCGAGCTCGGCCTCGACCTGCTCCGCGAGACCGTCGTCCTCCGCGTCGAGAACCGGGGTCGCGACATCCTCCCCCTCGTGTCGGTCGTCAACGCAGGGCTCCTCGACGGCTACGACGCCGTGCTGAAGGTCCACACGAAGCGCTCGGCATGGCGCGCCGACCACGAGCAGCTCGCGGGCTCCGGAGGGGCCTGGCGCGACGAGCTCGTGGGCGCCGTGCTCCCGTCCCGCGAGGGCGCGGCCCGCGTGCTCCGCGCGTTGCGGACCACGCGGGCCGGCCTCGTGACGAGCGGCGCGTCGATCGTCGGAGCCGAGCACTGGGGCGCGGACCGTGAGCTCGTCGTCGACCTCCTGCGTCGACTCGAGCTCGACGACCTGGTCATCGACCTGAGGTTCCCTGCCGGCTCGATCTGGTGGGGCGACGCCTTCGTCGTGCGGGGGCTCCGTGCCCTGCGCCTCGAGCGGGACGACTTCCCCGACGAGGACGGGGCGGTGGACGGGACGACCGCGCACGCGGTCGAGCGCCTGCTCGGCATCCTGGCGATCGAGAGCGGCATGACGGTCTCGGCCGTGGACGAGCTCGAGGGCCTCGCCGTCGAGGAGACCCACGACGTCAGGGTCGTGCCGTTCTACCTCCCCCAGTTCCACACCTTCCCCGAGAACGACCGCTGGTGGGGCACGGGCTTCACGGAGTGGACGAACGTGTCGCGGGCCGTCCCGGACTACGAGGGCCACGCGCAGCCGATGCTCCCGGGGCAGCTCGGGTTCTACGACCTGCACCGTGACGAGGTCAGGAACGCCCAGCACGACCTCGCCCGTCGGGCCGGCGTCGCCGGCTTCATGTACTACCACTACTGGTTCGCCGGCGGTCGCCTGATGGACATGCCCCTCGAGCGCCTCGCCGCGAGCGACCTCGCCGAGGGCTTCTGCGTCATGTGGGCGAACGAGGACTGGACGCGCACCTGGGACGGCCGGGGCGACAGCGTGCTCATCGCGCAGGACTACGACGCCGTGCCCGCCGAGGACTTCATCGAGCACCTGCTGCCGTTGATGCGCGACGACCGGTGGCTCCGCATCGGGGGGTCTGCGGTGCTCGCCGTGTACCGACCTGCCCACCTGCCGGACCACCGCGCCGCCTTCGCCCACTGGCGGCGACGAGCAGAGGAGGCGGGAGTCGGCTCGCTGCACCTGCTCGGCGTGGACGTCGGGACCGTCTACGAGGGACTCGGCTCGGCCGACCTCGCGGGCTCGGGGCTCGACGGGCTCATGGGCTTCCCTCCCCACAACCACGAGTGGCACTGGCAGGAGCGGTCCGGGCTGGGCGTCCGTCCCGAGTTCGAGGGGCGCATCCTCAGCTACCGCGGCATGGCCGACGGTGCGGTGTCCCGGCTCCGGCTCCCTCAGGGCACGGGCGACGTCGTCCCGACCGTCATGGCGGGCTTCGACAACACCGCCCGACGCCAGCTCGCCCCCGACATCTGGTACGGGGCGAACCCGTTCACCTTCCGTCGGTGGCTCGCGGAGGCGGCAGAGTCGGTCACCAGGACGAACGCCGGTGATCCGGTCGTCTTCGTCAACGCCTGGAACGAATGGGCGGAGGGGGCGGTCCTCGAGCCCACGGACCGCTGGGGCTCGACCTACCTCGACGCCGTGGCGACGGTGACTCGGCCGCGTCGTTGACCGGCCGGCCCGGGAGCCCGCAGGCCCTCGGCTACTACACTCGATCGACGCGATCTACTGGGAGATGACAATTTTGCTGCACCAATTCAGGGTCTGGGCCGTCTCGACAGCGAGGACGCGCCTCCCGATCAACTCTCGGGGGCGGGGCCTCGCCATCGCGAGCTACCACACCTACAAGGGCGCGCGGGCCCTCGCGAGCGACGCTCGGACCCTGTTCGCCAAGGTGCCGCAGGGCAAGCCGGGCCTGGACACCTACAAGGAGTTCCTCGCCCAGCAGCGGCGGATCCCGCACGCCCCGGCCGACCTCGTCTCGCAGACGACGTTCGCCGTCGTCGTCGAGAGCAGGGGCGACGCCGCGGACGCCGTGACGCTCGCGAGCGTCGACGAGCAGCACGGCAACACCCGTGCCAGGGCGATGGTGGTCCCGACCGGCACGACCGTCGAGCAGGTCCTGTTCCAGACCGACGCCGACCTCGTGCTCTTCGTGCGGGGCGGGAGCGTCCTGCGCACGCATGCCCTGACCGACCTCGCGAAGCAACACCGGGTCGACCCCGCCCTGGAGCTGATCGCCTTCGACTCCGACCACGTGACCCGCGCGGGCGTGCGGCGCGACCCGGTGTTCCGCCCCCAGTGGTCGCCCGAGATCCTCCTGGGCGCCAACTACCTCGACAGGGCCTTCGCGGTCACCCGACGAGCCCTCGTCCGCGCCTCAGGGGCCGACGTCTCCGACTCGGGCATCTGGCGCCTCCTGCTCGACATCGACCTGCCCGCGCGCTCGGCCGGCCTCATCTCGCGCACCCTGCTCAGCGAGCCCGTCGGCCAGTCCGCGGGGCCCGTGTCGCCCCAGGACGCCGTCATGGTCCGTGAGGCCCTGGCCAGGCGGGGGGAGGAGGCGGTCGTCGCCGTCAAGGACGGCGTCACCCGGGTCCTCTTCGAACCCGCCGAGTGGCCCAGCGTGTCGATCGTGACGCCGACGCGTCACGGCCGGGACAACCTCGCCCGGCTGCTGCCGAGCCTGGCGAAGACGGACTACCCGGCGGGCTTCGACCTCACGATCATCGACAACGGCGGCGAGACTCCCGAGAACGTCGCGTGGTACGAGCAGGCCTCCTACGGCATCGAGCCGACGGTGATCTGGTGGACCGAGACCCCGTTCAACTACTCCAGGGTGAACAACGTCGCGGCTGCCGCGACCGGCGGCGAGGTCGTCGTGATGCTCAACGACGACACCCAGATCGTCGACCCGGCGTGGCTGCGCGAGATGGTCGGCCACCTGATGCGCGACGGCGTGGGCACCGTGGGCGTGCAGCACCGTCAGGCGGAGGGGCTCATCCAGCACGGCGGCGTCACGCTCGGTCCGAACGGCTTCGCCGACAACACCTTCGCCGGGCTCGTCCCGGGTGTCGACACCCTCATCGGGTCGACCCGCTGGTACCGCAACAGCCTCGCGGTGACGGGTGCCTGCGTGGCTGTCCGCCGCAAGGACTTCGACGCGGCCGGCGGTCTCGACGAGCGCTTCGTCCTCTGCGGCAGCGACGTCGTGCTCGGCCTCGACCAGGTGATCGCCGGGCGCCGCAACGTCGTCGTCCCCTTCGACACGGTCCGTCACTACGAGTCCATCACGCGCGGCTCCGCCGTGCCGATGGAGGACTTCTACGCCAGCTACTGGCGTTACCACCCCTGGCTGCAGGGCGGTGACCCGTACTCGAGCCCGAACGTCTCCCGGCTCTCGGCGGTGCCCCGCTTCGCCAGCACGCGCGACGTGTCGCCGGTGCAGCTCGCCTTCGCGGTCATGGGGCGCGCCTACACGAAGGTGGCCCAGAGCGGCTCCATCTCGGAGGAGGCGCAGTCGCTGCTCGCGACGGCGTCGGTCACGAAGGGCGACGTGGCGAAGGTCGCCGAGCTCCACGCGTCGACGTCCGGGTTCGCCGACGTCAAGACGATCAACTGGTTCATCCCCGACGTCGACATGCCCTTCTTCGGCGGTCTCAACACGGCGTTCCGGCTCGCCGACAAGCTGACGCGCGACCACGGCATCCAGCACCGGTTCATCGCCTTCGCCCAGCCGAACCACGCCTACATCTCGTCGGCCCTCGCTGCGGCGTTCCCCAGCCTCGCCGATGCCGAGGTCATGTTCTACGACGGCTCGCAGGAGCAGATCGACGCGGTGCCGCCGGCCGACGCCGCCGTGGCGACGCTGTGGCTGACGGCCATGCACGTCGCCAAGTCGTCCTCTGCGCCGCGCAAGTTCTACCTCATGCAGGACTACGAGCCCGGTTTCTACCCGGCGAGCAGCATGTACGCCATGGCCGAGGAGAGCTACCGGCTGGGCCTGTACGGGATCTGCAACACCGAGAGCATGCACGAGATCTACAAGTCGTACGGCGGCTCGTCCATGTACTTCACGCCCGCGGTCGACCGGAGCATCTACCACCCGGAGGGGCGACGCGAGAAGGGCGCAGAGGAGCCGGTCACGATCTTCGCCTACGCGCGCGACCACTTCCGCAACTGCTGGGAGCTCGTCTACGCCGCGCTCACGGAGGTCAAGCGCCGTCACGGGGACCGCGTCCGCATCCTCGCCGCCGGCGCCAGGTACCTGCCCAACAGCGCGGACTTCATCGACATGGGCCTGCTGGACTACCGCGCGACCGGCGCGATGTACCGGGAGACCGACATCGGACTGACGATGCAGATCTCGCGTCACCCCTCGTACCTGCCGCTCGAGCTGATGGGCAGCGGGGTGCCGATGGTGGCGCCGGACAGCGAGTGGTTCACCTGGCTGTTCGAGAACGGCGTCAACTCGCAGCTCACGATGCGTACGGTGGACGACATCGTCGAGAACCTCGAGAAGCTCATCCTCGACGAGCAGCTCCGTCGCGACACGTCGGCCAAGGCCCTCGAGACGATCGACGCGCGGCACGGCGACTGGGACGCAGCCCTCGGCGGCATCTACGGGTTCCTGACCGACCCGGAGGCGAACCTCTCCGCGTGACGGGGGCAACGAGGTGCCCTGTCCCCCACATCGGGGGGCAGGGCATCCGTCGTCCGGGGCACGAAGTGACTTACTCTTGTCGAGTGTGTTCCGGCTGAAGGCCGCCTGGCAGGCGTCCCTGAAGCCCGCCGCTCGGGTACAGGGCCCTTGCGCGACCCAGGGCGAGAGGCCGACCATGACCCGATATCCGAGGAAGAGCCGAGCGTTCCGCTGGGTGGTGATGGCCACCTCCTTGTTCGTCGCCGCCGGCGCGCTCGTCGCCGTGCAGTCGCCGCAGGCGGCGCAGGCCGCGTCGTTCGACGCGGGCAACATCATCAGCGACGCCAACTTCTACGACGCGAACGCGATGTCCCAGCAGCAGATCCAGGCGTTCCTCGAGGCCCAGGTGCCGTCGTGCGGCAACGGCAACTGCCTCCGGCTCAAGCGGACGGACACCTCTTCGCGCCCCGCGGACGCGATGTGTCGTGCCTACCAGGGTGCGGCGGGCGAGCTCACGTCTCAGATCCTCTTCAAGGTGCAGCAGGCCTGCTCGATCAGCGCGAAGGTGCTGCTCGTCACCCTCCAGAAGGAGCAGACCCTCGTCACGGCGACCGCGCCCAGCGACGCACGCATCGACCGGGCCATGGGGTACGCCTGCCCCGACGACGCCTCGCGTCCCGGCTACTGCGACCCTGCCTACGCCGGCCTGTACAACCAGCTCTACCGCGCGGCCTGGCAGCTGAAGCGCTACGGCAACCCCGCGGGGACGAGCAACTACTTCACCTGGTACCCCGTGGGCCAGGTCGCCCAGGTCCGCTACAACCCGAACGCGGCCTGCGGCAGCGGCGGGGTGTACATCAGCAACGCGGCGACCGCGGCGCTCTACTACTACACGCCCTACCAGCCCAACGCGGCGGCGCTGGCCAACATGACCGGGACGGGGGACGCCTGCTCCGCCTACGGCAACCGCAACTTCTGGCGCTTCTACACCTCGTGGTTCGGCCCGACCACCGGCCCGACGAGCCCCATCGGCAACTTCGAGGGCGCGACGCCCGGCGTCGGCACGGTGCGCGTGTCGGGGTGGACCATCGACCCCGACGCCGTCGCGACGTCGCTCGACGTGCACGTGTACATCGACGGCGTGGGCGCGGGCGTGACCCGCGCGGACAAGTCCCGACCGGACGTCGGAGCGATCCACGCCGGTGCGGGGAACGCGCACGGCTTCGACGCCACGTTCGGGATCGGAGGCGGCCGACACGAGGTCTGCGTCTTCTTCATCAACGTCGGCAGCGGCGCCAACACGCCTGCCTGCACGACCGTCCAGGTCCCCACCGGCGACCCGTTCGGGGGCATCGACTCCGTGACGGCGGCCGCCGGCACCGTGACGACGGGCGGCTGGGCGATCGACCCCGACACGACCTCGCCCATCGACGTGCACGTCTACGTCGACGGCCGCTCGGTCCCGACCCGTGCCGACAAGGACCGTCCCGACGTGGCCGCCGCGTACCCCGCCTACGGCCGGCCCCACGGCTTCGAGCTCGTCTCGACGCTGGCCGTCGGCAAGCACGAGATCTGCGTCTACGGGATCAACGTCGGCCCGGGCATCACGAACACGTCGTTCGGGTGCCGGACCGTGACCGTGTCGACGGGCTCGGCCCCGGCTCCGTCCACGCCCCGTGGCAACCTCGAGGAGGTCACCGGCGGCACCGAGTCCGTCATGGTCAAGGGCTGGGCCCTCGACCTCGACACGACGGCCCCGCTGTCGCTCCGCGTCACCGTCGCCGGCACGACGACGACGGTCAAGGCCGACGTGTCCCGTCCCGACGTCGGGCGCGCCTTCCCCGGGATGGGCGACGCGCACGGCTTCCTCTCGACGATCGCGGCCCCGGCGGGCTCCCAGCAGGTCTGCGTGACCGCGGTGAACGACGGGGCAGGAGGCGACGTCGAGCTCGGGTGCCGCACGGTGACCGTGTCGTCGTCGGCCCCGACCGCGGGCGCCCGCGCCCCGATCGGCAACCTCGAGGTCGTCGCCGGCGCCGCCGGGGGCGTCTCGGTCAGCGGCTGGACCCTGGACCCCGACACGGCGGCACCGATCCCCGTCCACGTCTACGTGGGCTCGACCTGGACCCAGGTCACGGCGGACGGCTCGCGGCCCGACGTGGCCGCAGTCCACCCCGCGTACGGCGACCGGCACGGGTTCTCGGCCGTCGTCCCTGCCGCGGCGGGTGCCCAGAACGTCTGCGTCTATGCGCTGAACGACGTCAAGGCGGGCCCCAACCCGCTCCTGGGCTGCCGGACCGTCACCGTGACGAGCACCGTCCCCGTCGGCAACGTCGAGTCGGTCACGGGAGGGGCGGGCACGGTCGGCGTGTCCGGCTGGATGGTCGCGCCCGGTTCGTCCGACGCCGTCCCAGTGCACGTCTACGTGGACGGCGTGGGATCGGCCTTCACGACCGACCTCGACCGCCCGGACGTGGCCGCGGCGTACCCCCGGACGGGCTCGACGCACGGCTTCTCGGCGACCGTCCCGGTCTCGGCGGGTCGTCACACGGTCTGCGTGTGGGGGCTCGACGTGCGAGGTGGTCAGCACCGTCAGTTCGGGTGCTGGCAGACCACCTCGTCCTGACCTGATCTCGTGACGAAGGCCCCCGACGCGACGCGTCGGGGGCCTTCGTCACGAGGGGTCAGGTCGTCGACCGTCCCGGTCGACCGGCGTCGACGGGCCGGGACGGCGCGTCCGCGCCTTCGGGCAGGGCCTCGGCCCACGACGCGGTCACCGCCCGCCGGACGACGATGCTCCCCGCTGCCAGGAGGACGGCGATGACGGCCGTCCAGAACTCCCAGGTGAGCGGAGGCTGCCACGAGGGCGACGTGAACATGGCCCGCCAGCCCACTCCGTCCTGGAGGCCGGTGACGTACCGGCGGAAGACCCAGACCACCAGGTGCACGTGGAGCACTCCGAGGGCGACGAGCCCCGAGGTCACGAGACGGCGGGACGACTCGAGGCGGACGGGCCTCGGGAAGGCCTCGTCGAGGGCCATCCCGGCGGCGAGGACGAGGCACGCCAGCACCGCGAGGATGTACCGGGCCTGCCAGATGTACCCGTAGTCGGTGACCGCGAATCCCTGTACGACCGGCGGGACGACGACCATGGCCAGGGCCAGGATGGTCACCGCGCGCCGCCGCGCGCCTCGCCCGAAGGCCAGCGCGCCGATGATCAACGACAGGAGGACGAAGCTCCAGATGATGACCGTCGTGGCGGGAGCAGGCGTGTCGATCCACCCGAAGAGCCCGATGTAGCCCTGACCGTTCTCGAACGTGATGAAGATCATCTTGTTGAAGCCCGAGTAGAACGACGACCCGGCGCCGACGTACGGGACGCCGGGGCTGAGGCTCTGGCTGGTGAGGGTCCATGCGAGCCCGGCGGCGGCGCCGACGCCGATGCCGACCACTCCGAGCCAGAAGGCCCGGCGGCGGGCGAGCGCCCGGATCAGGCTCCAGTCGGCCAGCGTCGACACGACGATGAGCAGGAGCCAGAGCAGCGCGATGCTGCGTGTGTTGGCCAGGACGACGGCCGCGACGGCCACGAAGGCGATGCGGTGGGCGGGGAAGCCCTCGCTCCGCCGCTGGACGAGCAGGGACAGCCACGCGAAGAGCATCACCGCGGACGCGATCTCGATGCCGCTCGGGTTGACCGAGCCCATGATGAAGTAGACCATCGGAGTCACGGCGACGCTGAAGGCGACCAGGGTCCACGCTCGAGCGCGCATCTGCATGACCGCGACGACGGCGAGAGCGAGCAAGGCAGACGAGAGCGCCGCGCTCAAGACCCTCATCGCGTACAGGGCGGGCTCTCCCTCGAGGAAGAGGCTGGGGAGTCCCACGACGGCGTAGTAGGCGGGGTTGTACGTGCCGGCACTCGTCGTCGCCGTCTCCGGGGCCGTGGAGTCCGTCAGAGGGGCCTGGCAGGAGGCCGGGCGCGAGGGGTCGAAGGCGAAGCACGCCAGGTCCGCCGTGTCCGCCACGAATGCGGGCACCTCGACGTCGAGGGCTCCCGGCTGGACGGTCGACGGGGCGCCGTCGAGTTCCCCTCGGACGACGGCCGCGGCATGGACGGTGTGGGCGGGCTCGTCCGGCACGCTCATCAGCGGGCTCGCGAAGGCCCACGCGCTGGAGACGCCCCAGAGCAGGGCGAACGCCGTGAGGAACACCTTCAGCGAGGGACGGGCCCTGCGTTCCCTGTCGGAGATCGTCGTCTCGTCGCTGCGTGTGTCTGTGCTCATTGCCGTGGTGCCGCCCCTCAGTCGATGTCGCAGGCTCGAGAGCCCCCGTCGATGGTACCGGCGAGCTCGGCCGGTCGAGGGGACGGGCGAGCGGCCACGTCGCGTCACCTAAGATCGTGGGCGTCCACTGCAGGGGTGGCGAGAGAGGGGAGGGCTCCATGGCGCCCAAGCTGGCTTCCAGCGCCGCTTTCTCGACCCTCGGCATCGGCGTCCAGGGGCTCTCCCGCCTGGCCTACACGATCCTCATCGGTCGCTTCCTCGGGACGGAGACGCTCGGCCACGCGAGCGCCCTGATGTCCCTCAGCATCTTCCTGGCTCTCTTCTGGCCGACCGCGGCGGGGAACACGGCGTCCCGGTTCATCGCCGTCGCCCTCCACGACCAGGTGTCGGAACGAGGACTCGTCCGCGTCCTCGACCGTGCCACCCTCGCCACCTCGCTCGCCCTCGGCGTCGCGGCCGTCCCGGTGGCCCTCTGGCTCGGCAACGGCGTCACGACGTCCGTCGTCGCCGGCTGGCTCGTCGTCGGCTACGGCTGGTACACGTACGCCCGGGGGGCCCAGCTCGGCCACCACCGTGCTCGACGGATCGCCCTGTGGGACACGGTCTCGTCGGCGGTGAGCCTGGGCCTGCTCGTCGTCGTCGCCGTCGGCGGCCTCGACGGCCTCGTCCTCGTCCCGCTCGCCGTCGGCTACACCGTGTTCGCCGTGGCCTGCCGGCCGCGGACCGCTCGTGACGAGGGGGTCGAGGTCGTTCCTCCGCGCCTCGTGTCGTTCGCGGCCTGGAACGTCCTGGCCGGCCTGACGACGAACGGCCTGCTGCAGATCGCCATGCTCGCCGCGCAGGTCTACGGGGGCCCGGGGCAGGCCGGCGTCTACGCGGCCGCCTTCACGCTGGCGACCCCGGCGTCGATGCTCGGGCAGGCGGTGAGCCAGATCGTCGTGCCGGCCTACGCTCACCGAGGTGAGGCGGCCGGTCTGCGGGACCGCGCGTCGAGGACGTTCTTCCTGACGTTCTCCCTCCTCGCAGCGGGGGCCTTCGGGCTGGTCGTCGTGCTGGCGCCCCTCGTGCTGCCGGTGGTCTACCCCGTGCAGGGCGCGGCTGCCGTCCCGATGCTGCAGTACCTCATGATCGGCGTGTTCCTCTTCACGGTCGGCCTGATCCCGGCGGCGCTGCTCCTGGCCGCAGGCCGGTCCCGTGCCGTCGCCCTCACCTCCGTGGCGGGCTTCGTGGTGGGCGTCGCCGTCGTCCTCGTCCTCGGGCCGCGGGAGGGCGTCGCCGCCGGCAGCACGGGCTTCATGGTGGGGTCCGCCGTCAACCTCGTGGCCCTGGTCGTCCTCGCCTCGGTCCGGGCTGTCCGCAGCTCCGTCGATCACGGTGCCCCGGCGCGGGGCGGCGCTGAACGACCGTGACATCTGCACCAGCCCCCGCGGCACGACACGGCTCCAGGCACGACTGGCACGTGACGCCCACGGCCTGGGGGAGGCTGGCCTGGGTCGTCCTGGCCCTCGGTGTCGCTGCGGGAGCCGGCGGGTTCGTCGTGGGGACGTCGTGGGGACTGGCCCTCGGCGCGTGGCTGCCGCTGACTGCCGTGCTCGCAGCTCGTCTGCGCCTGCCCGTGGCCGGGGCCTCGGCCGTCCTCCTCCTGCTGGCCCCCGTCGTCGTCGGGCTCCGTCTCGGCCCCGTGCTGGACGTCTCGCCCTCGGTCCCGGCCCGGGCGCTGTGGCTCGTCGTCCTCCTCGGCGCCGGGGCCGTGCTGGTGGCCACCCGGCACCGGCGAGCCCGACCCTCGGCGCCGGCGCTGCGTCGCGGCGCGTGGGCGTGCGTGCCGGCCCTCGTCGGCGTCCTCGCGGTCGCCGTGGTCCTCACGGTGCCGGGTGCAGCCGTCCGGGCCTGGGCCATCCGCAGGGACTCAGCGACGAACGTGCTCTTCATGCGCTTCATCGCCCAGGACGGCGGGGTCGACCCCGGTGTCCATCCCAACCCGGCCTACTTGTTCCAGGGGATCGCCGCGCTCGAGTCCGTCCCGGACGCCGCTGCCAGTGAGCTGTACACCGCCTACCAGATCGGCTGGGCCGTGTGCATCACGGCGAGTGCGGTGGTCCTGGCCTGCGTCCCGCTCGCGGTCGTGAGGCCGACGGGGCGGGCGGTCCTGGCCGCGCTCGTCGTCACCGCGCTCGTGTACTCGTGGCTGGTGACCGGCTTCGCGATGTCCTTCGGGTTCGCCAACGTCTCGCTCACGCTGGTCGTCCTCGGGTGCTGCCTCCTCGTCTCGGCGGGCCAGAGGGGCTCGGTCCCTCTCCGCGTCGGCGTCCTGGCCGTCGGCGCCGTCCTCGCCGCCGCGACGTGGGCGCCACTCGCCGCCGTCCCCGTCGTGCTGGGCGTTCGCGTCCTGACGTCCGTGCCTCTCCGCGCACTCGTGTCGCGGCACGAGCTGAGGCGGGGCCAGACCTGGTTCCTCGCGGCCGCGCTGGCGTCCGCCGCTGCTTACGCCCTCGCCGTCGTGCTGCGTGACGTCCGTTCCGACGGGGGCAACCTCCTGCAGGACGGCTGGTTCTTCCCGTGGAGCTGGTGGGTCCCCGCGACGCTGGCCGTCGGCCTGTCCGCGTGCGTCGTCCTCGCCCGTAGCCGGGGGAGGTCCGACGGCGACGCGCGGCTCCTGCTGCGCGACGGTGCGGTCCTCGGCGCGACGGTCGTCGTCGTCGTGCTCGTCTTCGTCGCCTCCGCCGTGGTCGCTGAGCTCAGGCCGTGGACCTACTACCCGAAGAAGATGAGCTGGATCGCGTCGATCCTCGTCGTGGTCGTCCTGGTCACGGTCGTCGCCGGCGCGCGACGCCCCTCCCGGGCCGTCGCGCCCGCCGTTGCCCTCCTCGCCTTCGCCGCCGTGGTCGTGCCGCAGCCAGACGGGCCCGGCCTGCGCGGGTACGTGCCCCTGGCAGGCATCGTCGCGGGCGGTCCCGCCGGCCTCGAGAGCAGGTCCGTGCAGATACTCGCGTGGCTGGACGACCCGAGACCTCACCTCGTGTGGCTCGAGGGCTCGACCGCCGACGACGACCTCGCGAACCTCTGGCTCACCACCTTCATCGCCGACGGCGCCGAGGACCCGCTCCGCTCCTACGCCTCGACCCTCGAGCACGATCCGACCCAGGTGTGCGACGCCCTCCGGCGGGCGGGCGACGATCCCGTCCTCGTCACGAGGGCCGCCAACGCCGGGCCGGCGGTGGCGGCGACCTGCCCGGACCTCGACTTCACCGTCGAGGTCCCTGACGGGGGCTGACCCGGCCCGGCTCGCCCCCGTCACCGAGGGCGGGCGCGCCACGAGAGGCCCTGTGGCCCTGTGCTAGCGTCGTCTCCCGTGACCGCTGGTGAGAAGATGAGCTATGCCGCCCACCAGATCTCGGTGGTCGTGCCCGTCTACCAGGGCAGCAGCACGCTCTCCGGCGTCCTCGACGAGATCGCTCCTCTGTTCGTCGAGCAGAGGTCTCGTGACGGTCACGCCTACGTCGTCGCCGAGGTCGTCCTGGTGTTCGACAACGGCCCCGACGGGTCCGACGTCGTCATGCGAGGGCTGGCCGCGGCGCACCCCCAGGTCAGGCTCGTCTGGCTGAGCCGCAACTACGGCCAGCACGCCGCCACCCTCGCGGGAATGGCGTCGTCCGGCGGCGAGTGGGTGGTCACGCTCGACGAGGACGGTCAGCACGACCCTCGGTTCATCCCGGACATGCTCGACACGGCGATGCGCGAACAGGCAGCCCTGGTCTACTCTCGGGCCGTCAACACCGCGCCCCACGGCTTCGCGCGCAACCTCGCGTCGCGCGCCTCGAAGCGCATCATCTCCGGTGTCTCCAGCGACCCGAACGTGACGGTCTACCAGAGCTACCGCCTGGTCCTCGGGGACGTGGCGCGGGCGGTGTCGGCGTACGCCGGCACGGGCGTCTACCTCGACGTCGCCCTCGGCTGGATCACCGCCCGGGTGGCGCAGTGCGACGTCGTCCTCCGCGAGGAGGGCGGCCGAGCCTCCGGCTATTCGCCGCGCAAGCTCCTCTCGCACTTCTGGCGCATGTTCCTGACCTCGGGCACGAAGGGACTGCGGCTCGTGAGCGTCGTGGGGGCGCTGCTCGCCGCCGTTGGGGCCGTCTTCGCCGTCTTCGTCCTCATCGCGCGTCTCTTCGACCTCATCGTCGAGCCGGGGTGGGCGTCGCTCATGATCGTCCTGCTCGTCGCCAGCGGCGCGGTCCTCTTCTTCCTCGGCATCGTCGCCGAGTACATCGGCGTGGCGGTCAACAGCGCCATGGGCCGGCCGGCCTACGTGATCCTCGGCGACGTGGCGGCGGGGCCCCTCGGCAGGCCTGCCGCCCACGCCCGGGCCACGGCCGACGCGTGACCGACGCGGGGACAGGCTCGACCTCGGTCCCCGGGTCACGTCCGGGGGTCGACTGCGTCGTCGTGGGCTCCCGGGGCCTCCTCGGTGCGGCCGTCGTGCGCGCGGTCGACGCGAGCCACGACTTCTCCCTGGTGGGGACGCCCCGCGTGCGCTGGGGCTCGCCGTCCGACGCGACCTCCGACCTGGCCGAGGTCGCCCGGTCACTGGGTGCCCGGACGGCTCCGTGGGCGCTGTTCTGGTGCGCCGGCGCCGGCGTCAACGGGATGGACCGGGAGACGGCCGACCACGAGGTTGGCCGGTTCGAGGAGTTCCTCGCCGAGATCCGCCGGGCGCCGTCGGCGGCGCCGGGCGTCGTGTTCCTGGCCTCGTCGGCCGGAGGGGTGTTCGCCGGCGCGTCCGGCGCCCCCTTCGGCGAGACGTCGCCCGTGGCGCCCCTCTCGGAGTACGGACGCACCAAGCTCCGGCTCGAGGGCGCCCTCCGGGTCCTCGCGGACGTCCCGTCGGTGACGTCCGTCGTCGGGCGGTTCGCGAACATCTACGGTCCGGGCCAGGACCTCGACAAGCAGCAGGGGCTCATCTCGCACCTGTGCCGCAGCACGCTGCAGCGGCGCCCGATCTCGATCTTCGTGCCCCTCGACACCCTCCGCGACTACGTCTACGTCGACGACGCGGCCAGGGCCTCCCTGGCCCTCGTCCGCGAGCACCGGGCCTCGGGCGCCCGTGCGGAGCTGCGAGTGGTGGCGAGCGGCACGGCCACCACCGTGGCGACGGTCATCACGGCCGTCGCGGCGGTCGCCGGCGCCAAGCCGCTGATCGTGCTCGGGACGTCGCCCCTGACGTCGATGCAGGGCCACGACCTGCGCCTCCGCCCGTCGACGGGGGCGGCCGACGAGGCAGGACGGACCCCGCTCGGCATCGGCATCGCCGCGACCTGGCGCGACATGTTCGCCCGCTTCGTCGTCCACGGCCGAAGCTGACCCGACGGGCACGGGGCTGACCCGACGCGCCGGCGACCGATCCGACCGCGGCGGTCGCGACGTCAGGCGGGCGGGGCGCGGAAGACCCAGAACCGCTGCAGCACGTAGCTGATGACGGCTCCCGTCACCAGGGCCATCGCCTCCTGCGCGACGAGGGGGAAGCCGAGCGAGCCACCGACGGCGGCGGCCGCGGTGCTGATGGTCGCGCTCGGGACCTGGCTGACGGAGATCTTCGCGAGGCCCGACCACGACAGGGGGCGGCGCCACACCAGGCGCGCCTGCGTGACGTAGCCGATGGGGATGCAGATCACCCACCCGACGAGGACGAGCACCCACCCCGTCGCGCCCCCGGTGAGCGCACCGAGGCCCAGGACGACGGCGGCGTGGAGCAGGCTGTTGCCGCCGCCGACGAGTCCGAACCTCACGAGCGTCCTCAGGTGCTCGCGTCGGGTCTCGGTCACGAGCCGGCCCCGCGCTCGGCGAGCCCACGAGGCCCGTCCGCGCGACCACGACCCCGACCGCGGTCGCGGCGGTCGCAGCGGCGCAGCTCGGCGAGGCCGCCGCCGACGACGAGGAGGAGCAGGCCGGCCACGGCGGCGACGAACGACGCCGTCTGGCCGGGGAGCCGGTACTCGAGCGCGACCGACCACGAGCCGGCGGGGAGCTCGAGACGCAGCCCGGAGCTCGCGGCGGCGGTCACGGCGACGTCGCGGCACCCCTGCCCCGAGTCGTCCACGGGGCACGCCGTCGCCGTCCAGCCCGGGTACCACGTCTCGTTCGCGACGAGGGCGACGGGCTCGTCACCGCTGACGTCGTAACGGAGCTCGCCGGCCGCGTAGGAGACCGGTGCGACGTCGGCCCCGCACGCGCCGCTCGTCACGCACTCGTCGAGGTCGGCGGCGGTCGGGTAGGAGCCGGTCGGTTCCTGGATGAGCAGTCCGGCGGCGCTCCAGAACGCCAGGGCGTCCTCGCGGCTGTCGCCCTCGAAGAGGTCGTCGTTGATCTGCTCGAAGGGCCCGGTCCCCTTGAGGTTCACGTACCCCATCAAGGAGTCCTCGCCGGTGTAGAACGCTCGGCCCCAGATCGTCGCGAGCGCCTGCCCGGGCTCGGCGACGCCCTCGGGCGCCAGTCGCGCCGGGCGCCGGTCGGCATCGGCGGGGACCGACGGGTAGAGGGCCATGAGGTCGTCGACCTCGGCGCCGAACGAGATCTGCTCGACGGCCGCGCGGTCGGACGTCCACGGAGCAGGTGTCGCGAGCGCCGCCGTCACCCCCGAGCCGGCCGCGACGACGACCAGCACGGGGACGACCACGGCAGCCGCCGCACCCCGGCGCACCCACGCCCACACGGCGACGATCGACACGGCCAGGAACGCGTACTGCGTCACCCACCCGATCTCGTCGAAGTCGCCCGCGAGCGCGGCTGCGAGGAAGACTCCCGCCACGAGCACCGTGAGGACGCCCGCGCCCGCGAGTCGCACCAGGTCGCCACGGTCGCCGGTCCGCCCCGTCGTGGGGCGCCGCGCGAGACGGTCGGCGACCAGCGCTGCGAGCACGACGAGCCCGAGCAACAGCATGGGCTTGAAGTCGGACATGGTGAAGCGGCTCAGCGACATGCCCGGCAGGTGCCGGACAGCGTCGTGCCAGGGCCACAGCGGCAGTCCCAGGGCCGCGGCCGCCAGGGTCGCGGCGACGACGGGGGCGACCCGACGCCCCAGCAGCACGACGAAGGGCAGGAGGGCGAACACCGGAGCGGCGAGGAAGAACGAACGCATGGTGACGTCGTTCAGGAGCGTCTCACTCCCGTAGGGGTAGAGGAACGTCCCGATCATCCGCAGGGGGAAGGCGCTCGCGTCGTCGCTCGACGGAGAGCCCACGCCGCGGGTGAGGTACAGGGGGAGGAACCGCAGAGTGGTCATGGCGGCTGCGGCGACGGCGACCACGGCCAGCGGCAGGAGGTACGCGCGGAGCTTGGGCCGGAGCACGAGCTGGGTCACGAGGACGAAGACGCCCCCGACGTAGACCGTCGCCACGAGGATGCCCGGGTAGAACGACAGGGCGCCCTGCCAGAGCACGAGACCGGCGACGAGCCAGCGCCAGAGCCTGTCCCACCGCCAGGAGGCGCTGATGACCAGGAAGATCCACGGCATCCACGCCCACGCCCGGCTGATGTCGAGGTGCGTGGCGTTGCTGAACGGGCCGGCTGCGAAGAACCAGACCGTGAGCCCGAGCACGGCGGGGAGGAACGAGACCCGTGACGACCGCAGCAGGACGTAGACGCCGAGGGCGCCGAACCCGACGTGCAGCGCGGAGAGCACAGCCGAGGCGTGGATGGTCAGGGGCGTCACCAGGGTGAGGAGCCCGACCGGCAGGTACCAGGAGCTGTTCTGCGCGTCGAGCAAGGCGGGGTAGCCGCCCCAGGCGTAGGGCATCCACTGCGGCGGGGAGAGCGCCCCGCCGTCGCGCCACCACGCCCACGCCTCCGTGTTGTACTGGTTGTAGAAGTCCCACTGCGGTGCAGTGGACCCGGACAACCAGCCGTGGAACGTCGCGAGCTCGAGGACGAGCAGGAGGCCGACGACGACCGCCGCGCGGAGGGCCCGCGGCCCGGTCGCCCAGCGTCGGAGGCGCCGTCCGGGGCCCGGGCGGGCCGGGGGAGTCCTGTCGGGGACGGCGCCGACCTCGGTCTCCGTCGTGGGGGCGCTCACACGAACCGCCGAACGGCTGACCAGTAGGCGCGCATCGCCCACTGGAGCACGCCCGCACCACGCGGGAGGGGGAAGACCTGCTGGTCGAGGTGGGCCGTGAGGAGGTGCACGAGGTCACGGTCGGGGACGGTCCTGGCGGCCTGCACCTGCCGCCGGCGGGACTCGACCCAGTCCGAGTTCTCACGGAGCCAGGTACGGGCCCGGCGCTTCTCGGCCGACCATCCCTGGGACCGGGCGACGAGCTCCATGGCGAGGTCGAGCGCAGTGACCGGCAGCCACGTGACGGCTCGCAGGCGGGGCCCGTAGGCCGTGCGGAGGAACACCTGTCGGTTCTTCTCCAGCAGGAACATCTTGAGCGGGTTGCGGCTGAACTCGTAGTGGTGCACGACGACGGCGTCCGGCACGTAGACGACCCGCAGTCCGGCCTGCCAGGTCCGCCAGCTCAGGTCGACGTCCTCGTGGTAGGCGAAGTACTCGTCGGCGAAGCCTCCGAGCTGCGTCCACAGGGCCCGCGACAGGACCAGGCCGGCGCCGGACGCGGACGCGACGTCCGCCTCCTCGGCGTGGGCCGTCGCGGGTTCGCCGAGTCCGCCGGCCCAGCTGAGCCCGACGACGTGCACCGGGTTGCCGGCGCTGTTCATCGTCGAGGGGTCGGAGGCCAGGCGGATGCTGCCGCTCGCGATGCCCACGTCGGGGCGGGCAGCCACCGAGACCAGCTCGGAGAGGGCCTCGCGGTCCACCTCGGCGTCGCTGTTGACGAGGGCGAGCCACTCGCCCTCGGCGGACCGGGCTCCGTAGTTGACCCCGCCGGCGAAGCCGAGGTTGGACTCGGGGACGACCACCCGGAGGCGCGGGTCGGGGCGCAGGTCGCGCACGGCCGACGAGGTGCACCCGTTGTCCACCAGGACGAGGTCGACGTCGACCCCGGTCGACGCGAGCACCGCGTCGACGGCGAGACGGAGCACCGGCTCGTCGCCGAAGGCCAGCATGACGACCGAGACGCGTGGCGTCGTCGTCATGCCCGCGGGTCCCGGCCCGGGGTGCGGACCTCGGCCTCGAGGCGGGCGATGCGCTCGTCCTGGAGCGCGACGTTCTCGGCGAGGGTCCGTGACTTCTCCTCGAGCACGGTGAGCTCGGCGCTGTGCTGCACGGACACGAGGAAGAGGACGACGACCCCGATGAAGAACCCGAGGTTGGTCGGCACCGAGATGCCGATGAGGCTCGCGGTGTTCGTCAGCAGCTGCGGGAAGACCGCGACCAGGAGCGCGAAGGCGCCGGCGACGATCCAGGCGAGCGCGTGGCGCTCGCGCACGCGGCGGCGCCGCAGCATCTCGAAGACGACGAGGAGGACGAGCGCCGCCGACACGATGCCGAAGACGTAGGTGGTGACGGTCATGCGGCAGGGGTGGCTTCCGGGCTGAGGGCGAGGGGCGGGCGCCAGAGGGCGATGACGAGCGCGAGGCAGGCGCGGCCGAGGTACACGGCCGCCTTGACGGGGTCGTGGGACGGCGTGCCGCCAGCTCGGGGCCGCATCGAGACGGGCACCTGCGTGATGCGGCACCCGGCCCTCGCGGCCAGGACGAGCGACTCGACGGTGTCGCCGAGGTACTCGGCGGGGTAGTGGTCGGCGAAGATGGCGACGGCGCGGGGGCCCGCAGCCCGGAAGCCGGAGGTGGTGTCGGTCAGGGGCGTGTGCGCGATGCGGCTCACGACGGTGGCGAGCACCGTCATGGCCCAGCGTCGGGGGCCGCGGGCGTCGTAGTCGCCCTCGCCGGCGAAGCGTGCCCCGATGGCCACGTCGTTCGTCTGCAGCGCCTCGACGAGCGCGGGGACCCCGATCGGGTCGTGCTGGCCGTCCGAGTCGACCTGGACGACGTTGTCGAAGCCGTTCGACCTGGCGAACTTGAAGCCGGTCCGCATCGCGCCGCCGACGCCGAGGTTGAAGGGGAGGTCGACGACGGTCGCGCCCGCGGCACGGGCCACGGCGACGGTCGCGTCGCTCGATCCGTCGTTCACCACGAGCACGCCGACGCCGGGGAGAGTGGCGTAGACCTCGGCGATCACCCCTGCGATCGCCGCCTCCTCGTTGTAGGCGGGCATGACGACGAGCGTCTTCTCGAGGGAGACCATGCTGGGATCGTAACAGCCGGGCGTCCCGCAGCGGGGCCGTGCCGCGACGCGCCGGCGGTCCTCTCGCGGGCACGACCTCTAATGTGGGGGGTCGCTCTCCTGAAAGGCACCGCATGACCCCCCGCCCCCACGCCGGCGCCGGCGCCCTCGTCGTCCTCCCCACCTACGACGAGGTCGAGAACCTCCCGATCATCCTCGGGCGCCTCTTCGCTGCCGTGCCCGAGGTCGACGTGCTCGTCGTCGACGACGGCAGCCCCGACGGCACGGGCGAGCTGGCGGAGCGCATGGCCGCCGACGACGACCGGATCCACGTCGAGCACCGCACCGGCAAGCTCGGACTCGGCTCGGCGTACGTCAAGGGCTTCCGGTGGGGCCTGGAGCGCGGCTACGACTTCGTCATCGAGATGGACGCCGACGGCTCGCACCCGCCGGAGGCGCTGCCCGAGATGATCTCGCGGGTCACGGGGACCGCCCCGTGGACGCCGAGCCTCGCGATCGGCAGCCGGTGGGTGCCCGGCGGCTCCGTCGTGGACTGGCCCGTGTCCCGCCAGCTGCTGAGCCGCGGCGGCAACCTGTACGCCCGCCTCGCCCTGGGCCTGCGCCTCAAGGACGTCACGGCCGGCTTCCGTGTCTACACCCGGGCCGCACTCGCCGCGATGGACCTCTCGAGCATCGACTCCAAGGGCTACTGCTTCCAGGTGGACATGACGCTCCGCACGTTGGACGGCGGCGGTCGCGTCGTGGAGGTGCCCATCGAGTTCCGCGAACGCGAGCTCGGCGAGTCGAAGATGAGCCAGGCGATCGTCGTCGAGGCCATGGCCCGCGTCACCGTCTGGGGCGTGCAGCGACGCCTGGCGACCCTGCTCGGTCGCCGGCCGGGCCCCGACTGGGTCGTCGAGCGCTGACGGCGATCGGGCCGCCTAGCGGTCCGACCCGACCGGGGGGCCCGACAGCCGCGGCAGGCGGGACCGCCACGATCGTTTGCGCGCCGCGATCGTCGCGATCGCGACGAACAGCATGAGCGTGCCCTCGGAGAGGACGAAGCTCTCGGCGAGGGCGGTGACCCCGATCAGCACGAGCACGAGCGCCGGCCAGACGTACGCGACGATCGGGTGGCCGGAGGCGGTGGCCCAGCTCCGCACGAGGGCGAGGGTCCCCGAGACGACGAGCAGCAGCACGCCCACGAGGCCGAGCTGGAGCCACATGTCGAAGAAGGCGTTCAGCGCCGTCGCGTAGGGACGTCCGTCGGGTGCCAGCACGGTGGAGAAGGGGAAGATCTCGGCCGGCCACTGGCCGACGAAGCCCCACCCGGTGATGTCGTGCACGCTGGCGAGGCTCCGGACGCGTGCCCAGAGGAGCGACCGTGCGCTCAGGTCGGAGGCGCCGTCGACGCTCGCGAGCAACGAGTCGCGGAGGGCCCAGGAGACCGCGCCGCCGACCACGACCACGACGGTCAGCACGCTCTGCAGCAGGGGGCGTCGGTGCTCCGGCGCCCGCCGCAGCGTGCGGAGGGCGAGGCCCGCGACGATGAGCACCACCACCGCCAGGGCCGCCACGGGCGAGCGGGCGAACAGCAGCGTCACGGCGGCGAGCACGGCGGAGGCGGCGGCGTGCGACCGGGGGACCGACCGGGTCAGGAACTCGACCACGAAGGTGACGAGGGCGAGCGCAGCAAGGAACCCGAGGTAGTTGCGCGTGCCGGCGAGGCCCTGGATCGGCCCGCCGAGCGCCAGGTCGCCGCGGATGCCGAGGAACCGGATCGGCTGGTCGATCAGCAGGCCCGCGAACACCTCGAGGGACATGGACGCGACCAGGACGATGCGCAGGGCGTCCCCGACGGCACGCACCACCTGCACCAGGTCCCGTCCCAGCGCGAGGTAGAGGCCGAGTGCGCCGAACCCGGCGGCGTAGGCGACGCCTCCCACGGTGACCCAGGTGTACTCGCTCCAGAGCACGCTGATCGCCATGAAGCCGAAGAGCGCGATGAGCGACACCGGCAGGATGCCGTGCCACTCGACGTGGTGCCGGCCGCCGAACAGCGACAGCGCCGCGAGCACGAGCAGCGTCGCGAGCACGGCGACCGCGCCCGGCCAGCCCATCACCGAGCGGATGGCCTGCGTCGAGAACGCGAAGAGCACGATCGCCACCGAGAGCGCCTGGGAGAAGTGGCCGCCGGCGGAGAAGCCGACCCAGGCCGAGAGGTACCGCCGCAGGGGGTCGCGACGTCGCGGGCCGAGCCCGTCGATCACCGGTCGCGGTCCGTCCAGCCGTAGGCGTCCCGTCGCGTGACCACGACGACGACCACGAAGATCGCCCAGCCCCACTCGACGATCAGTCGCGACTCGGTGAGGCCGTGCACGAGGAGGAGGGTGAGGAGCAGCACCGGCAGGAGGTCGAGCGCGGACCACGCCGCCTCGCGTCCCACGCCGAGGACGCGGCGGTCCGTCGCCCAGGACCACGCCCGCAGCAGCACGCCGACGACGACGAGCAGGAAGAGCACGAGGCCGACCCAGCCGAGCTGGAACCAGACGTCGAGGTAGGCGTCGTGCGCCTGCAGGTAGACGACGCCGTTGCGCTCGGCGAGGTCGATGAACGGCTCGGAGATGGGGATCCAGTAGCTGACCCAGCCCCAGCCGACGACGGGGTGCTGCACGCCGAGGTCGAGCACGGCGGACCAGATGTCGGTGCGGCCGGTGAGGTCGCCGCTCCGGCCGGCGAAGGCGAGCAGGGGCTGACGCGCCAGCACGAGGAGCGCCGCCGCGAGCACGGCCAGGACCGCGGCGGCGCCGTAGACCCGCCCGCGTCTCTCGACGGGCGTCGCCCGCAGCCTGGTCACGAGGAGCAGCACCAGGGCGACGGCGACGGCGCAGACGACCGTGGTGGCCGATCGCGTGAGCAGGAGCGCGACGACGGCCGCGGCGATGCCGACCCGGCCGGCGTTCTTCGTCACCTGGCCGGCGGAGAGCTGCACGGCCGTCACCACCAGGGCCAGGAGGGCGAACACGGCGAGGATGTTGCTGTTGCCCTGCAGCCCCTGGATGCGGCCGCCCGTGAACAGCTCGGCCCGCGACCAGAAGAACGCGTCGGGGACGCCGCCCGAGCAGTCGAGGTAGACCGGGCACACCGGCCGGCGCACGAACACGCCGACGACGAGCTCGAAGAGCAGCGAGGCCCCGACGTGCAGCCGGAGCGCCCGTCCCATGGCGACGACGATCGACGGCCAGGGCAGCGTCGACGTGACCGCCACGGCCCCGAGGGTCGTCGCCAGCGTCGCGACGATGCCGATGGCCGAGGCGGCCGGGTACTGCGACCACGCCAGCGAGAGGACGGCGAAGGCGAGCCAGAGCACGAGGAGGCGCGGCAGCGTGCGCACCCGCGGCGGGTGCCGTACGACGACGACCCCCGCGGCGATCACCATGACCCCGCAGACCACGCCCCAGCCCCAGAAGCTCGTCGCGTTGCGCAGCACGTCGCCGCCCAGGAGGACGAGGAAGACGAGCGTGGCGAAGAGCGTGCGGGCACGCTCGGGAGGCGCCGGCGCGGCACGGCGAGCGGGGAGCGTCGTCGTCATGCGGACCAGGCTAGACGACGGCGCCCCCGCGCCGGGCCGGGGCTCAGACGAAGGCGGCCTGGCCGGTGATGCTCCGGCCGACGATCAGCGTGTTCATCTCACGCGTGCCCTCGTAGCTGTAGAGGGCCTCGGCGTCCGCGAAGTGGCGCGCGACGTCGTAGTCGAGCACGATCCCGTTGCCGCCCAGCACCTCCCGGGCGTGCGCCACCGTCTCACGCATCCGGGCCGTCGTGTAGGCCTTGGCCAGCGAGGCGTGCTCGTCGCGCTGCTTGCCGTCGTCGAGCATCTGCGACACGCGGACGACCATCCCGAGGGAGGCGGTGATGTTGCCGATGCACTTGACCAGCAGGTCCTGGACGAGCTGGTGCGCGGCGATCGGCTTGCCGAACTGGATGCGCTCCCCGGCGTAGGCCAGGGCCGCCTCATAGGCGCCGATCGAGTTGCCGACCGCCGCCCAGGCGACCTCGGCCCGGGTGAGCCGCAGCACCGCCGCCGTGTCGCGGAACGAGTTCGCCTGCTGGAGGCGCAGGCTCTCGGGCACCCGGACCCCGTCGAGCACGATGTCGGCGTTCTGCACGATGCGGAGGCTCTGCTTGTCCTCGATCTTGGTCGCCGTGTAGCCGGGGGTCGAGGTCGGGACGATGAAGCCCTTGACCTGGCCGTCCTCGGCGCTCTTGGCCCAGATGATCGTCAGGTCGCTGAAGGTCGCGTTGCCGATCCAGCGCTTCGAGCCGTTCAGCACCCAGTCGTCGCCGTCCCGGGTCGCGACCGTGCGGAGGCCCTGCGCCGAGTCGGAGCCCGAGAGCGGCTCGGTGAGGCCGAAGGCGCCCACGAGCTCGCCGCTCGCCATCCTCGGCAGCCACTCGGCGCGCTGCTCGGGGGAGCCCCCGACGCTGATCGACCCCATCGCCAGGCCGTTCTGGACGCCGACGAAGGTCGCGACCGACGCGTCGACCCTGGCCAGCTCGAGCGCGACCCAGCCGCGGAACACGGCCGAGTTCTCGAACGGACGGGTCTCCTCCCAGGGGAGGGCGAAGATACCGAGGTCGGCGAGCCCCTTCACGATCCTCGTCGGGAACTCCGCCCGGGCCCAGTGGTCGTTGACGATCGGCTTCACCTCCGTCTCGAGGTAGTGCCGCAGGTCGGCCAGCACCGACTTCTCCCGGTCGGTGAGCAGGTCTTCGTACCCGTAGAAGTCGCTGGCGAGCGAGGTGAACGAGGTGAGGGTCGGTGTGGACATCAGGTGGCTCCGTTGCTCCGTGTCGTGGTGGCGACGACGACGCCCGCGCGCCGCCGTCCCGGGTGAGACGCGGCGAGCCTAGGCAGGAGGGCCGGGGGGCGGCAACGAGCTTGGTAGTTTTGACCAAGGCCTCCCGGCCGGCGCGCTCGGCCCTTTGTAGAGGGGCCCCAAGCCCGGCCGCCCGGTCGCCGCGAACGCCGCCCGACGGGCACGACCCACGACACGCTCGGAGAACCATGTTCCTCGCCATCACGAACACCCCGCGCGACTACGCGTGGGGCTCCCGCACCGCGATCTCCGAGCTGCTCGGGCGCAGGCCGTCGGGCAGGCCTGAGGCCGAGCTCTGGCTGGGCGCGCACCCCGGGTCGCCGAGCATCGTCGTGGCGCCCGCCGTCGTGGACGGCGCCGACACCCTGGCCGACTGGTTCGCGGCCGAGCCGGCCCGCGCGCTCGGCCGGGGCCGCACCGAGCTGCCGTTCCTCCTCAAGGTGCTCGCCGCGGACCAGCCGCTGTCGATCCAGGCGCACCCGACGCCCGAGCAGGCCGAGGAGGGCTTCGCCCGCGAGGAGGCGGCGGGCGTCCCCCTGGACGCACCGCACCGCAACTACAAGGACCGGTTCCCGAAGCCCGAGATCATCGTCGCCCTCAGCGAGAGCTTCGACGCGCTCTGCGGCTTCCGCGACCCGGCCGAGACCCTCGCCGACATCGACGCGATCGACGCGGGGACCGGCCGTCTCGCGGCCCTCCGCGGCAGCGTCGCGGCGTCGCTCGAGTCGACGCTGGCCTGGCTCTTCGACGGCTCGGACGAGTCGCGACGGGTCGTCGGGTCGGTCGCCGAGCTGGCGAGGGAGGTCGCCGACCCGAGCCCGAGCACCGCGACCGTCGTCGAGCTCGACCGCCTCTACCCGGGCGACCCCGGCGTCGTCGTGTCGCTGCTGCTCAACCGGGTCTCGCTCCGGGCCGGCGAGGCGCTGTTCCTGCCGGCGGGCAACGTCCACGCCTACCTCGGCGGGCTCGGCATCGAGCTGATGGCCCCCTCCGACAACGTGCTGCGCGGCGGCCTCACCCCCAAGCACGTCGACGTGCCCGAGCTGCTGCGGGTGCTCGAGTTCTCCCCGTTGCCCGTCCCGTGGCTCCGACCCGTCGAGGTCGCCCGCGGGGTCGAGCGCTTCGCCCCCGAGGGCACCGGCTTCGCGCTGCTGCGGGTCGCCGCAGGAGGCGCGGGCGCGGTCGTCGAGATCGGCGGGCCGAGCATCCTGCTCGTCACCGACGGCGAGGTCGACGTCAAGGGACAGGACGGCACCATCCACCTCGCACGCGGCGAGTCCGCCTTCGTGACCCCCGACGAGGTCCGGCTCGCGGTCAGCGGCGGCGGCCTGCTGTGGGTGGCGACGCCCGCCTGACCCGCGCCGCGGCCGCGGCGGTGCCGCGGACCGGGAGGCGCCTCCCCGCCTCGCTAGGCTGACGACATGTCATGGTTGGTCACCGGCGGTGCCGGGTACATCGGGTCCCACGTCGTCCGCGAGCTCACGGGGGCGGGCATGGACGCCGTCGTCCTCGACGACCTCTCGTCCGGCCTCGAGGCGTTCGTGCCGAGCGACGTGCCGTTCGTCCGTGCCAGCATCCTCGACCGCGACGCGGTGGCCGCAGCCCTCGCGGACCACGGCGTGACCGGCGTCGTCCACGTCGCCGGCTACAAGTACGCCGGCGTCTCGGTGCAGCGTCCGCTGCACACCTACGAGCAGAACGTGACCGGCACGCAGGTGCTCCTCGGCGCCATGGCCGACGCCGGGGTCGACCGGGTCGTCTTCTCGTCCAGCGCCGCCGTCTACGGCACCCCGCCGACGGACGTCGTCACCGAGGACACCCCCAAGGCGCCGGCCTCTCCCTACGGCGAGAGCAAGCTGATCGGCGAGTGGCTGCTCCGCGACCAGGCGACGGCCGTCGGCCTCCGGCACACGAGCCTGCGCTACTTCAACGTCGTCGGCTCGGGCTCGCCCGAGCTGTGGGACGCCAGCCCGCACAACCTGTTCCCGCTCGTCTTCGACGCGCTCGCCGCGGGGCGGGCGCCGCGGATCAACGGCGACGACTACGACACCCCCGACGGCACCTGCGTCCGCGACTACGTGCACGTCGCCGACCTCGCCGTCTCGCACGTCGCCGCGGCGCGCCGCCTCGACGCGGGCGAGCCCGTCGAGGCCGCCTACAACCTGGGCTCCGGAGGCGGTGTCTCGGTGGCCGAGATCATGGACGCCGTGCGCGAGGGCACCGGAGTCGACTTCACCCCGGAGATCGGCCCCCGTCGTCCCGGCGACCCCGACCGCATCGTCGCCGACGGCGCCCTGGCGGCCCGCGACCTCGACTGGGAGATGCGCCACACGCTGCTCGAGATGGTGACCAGCGCCTGGGACGCGGCGCCGCGTCCCTGACGCGACGACCGCCTCCTCGGCGGCGACGTCGGCGCTCGCCGCGTCCCGCCCCGACACGCCGGAGCCCGCTTGACCCTCGATGAGGGGTGCAGGGTTTATGGGGTCCGACTTGACGTGGCCGAACTACACCGGTGTAATTGGCTCATCGCAGCCGTCCAGGGAGCGAGCGACACGAGGGGAGATGTGCCATGGCGATCGACGAGAGCCGTGACGACCGAGACCTCGTCGCACCGGTCCGAGCGGGTGTGCCCGACGACTGGCACGTCGACCCGGTGCTGCTGGGCGTCCCCGGCGTCCGTCGGTCCGGCGAGGAGGACGAGGCCCAGCTGTCGTGGCAGGTCGACTCGCTCTGCGCCCAGACCGACCCCGAGGCGTTCTTCCCCGAGAAGGGCGGCTCCACCCGCGACGCGAAGAAGATCTGCGCCTCGTGCGACGTGCGCGCCCAGTGCCTCGAGTACGCGCTGCAGAACGACGAGCGCTTCGGCATCTGGGGCGGCCTGTCCGAGCGTGAGCGCCGCAAGCTCCGCAAGCGGGCCTAGTCCGTTCCCCTGACGTCACCACGGCGCCCGGTCCCCGAGGGGGACGGGCGCCGTCGTCGTCCCGGGCCCTCGACGCTCGCGCGGCTCGGCCGTCATCGGCCCCTCACAGGTAGGGAGGGACCGGCGCGGCGCGGCGGAGGCGCGCGGCACCCGACCTAGGCTGCTCAGGTCATGCAGCCGAGAGTCACAGCGATCCTCGTCGCCCCTGGTGGAGCGACCTACCTCGACCGAACCCTCGACGCGCTGTCGCGGCAGACCCGCCCGCCGGAGTCCCTGGTCGTGGTCGACGCGGGCGGCAAGGACAGCGAGGCCGGGCGCCTCTCGCTCAGCGGGGCGGCACAGCTGACCAGCGTGCCCGCCGCCACGACCTTCGTCCAGGCGCTCGCGCAGGGCGTGCGCGTGTCGGGGCCGGGCGACTCTCCCCGCGACGGCGCCGTCGACCCGGACGAGTGGCTGTGGTTCCTGGGGCACGACAACGTGCCCGGACCCGAGGCGCTGGACCGCCTCCTGTCCCAGGTCGAGGTGTCGCCGTCGGTCGCGGTCGCCGGGCCGAAGTTGATGCGGCTCGACGACCCGACCGTCATCGCCGAGTTCGGCGAGACGATGACCCGGTACGGCGCGTCGATGCCGCTCGTCGAGAGTCAGCTCGACCAGGGGCAGCACGACCACCACGAGGACGTCCTGGGCGTGGCGGCCGCCGGCATGCTCGTCCGCCGCAGCGTCTGGACGGCCCTCGGCGGCTTCGACCCCGGCCTCCCGCACGTCGACGCCGCCCTCGACCTCGCCGTCCGCGCCCGCCTCGCGGGGCACCGCGTCGTTCTCGTGCCCGACGCGCGGGTGTCCAGCGCCGGGCAACCGGAGGACTTCGGGCAGGCACCCGGCGGGCACGCCCGCGCCGCCCGCCTCCACCGCGCCGCCCAGCTGCACCGCCGGCTCGTCTACTCGCCCCCGGCCGCGCTGCCGCTGCACTGGCTCTCGCTCGTGCCCCTCGCCTTCGTCCGGTCCGTCTGGCACCTGCTCACCAAGAACCCCGGGGCGGTCCCGGGGGAGTTCGCCACCGCCCTGACCGCTGCCTTCGGCGGTTCCCGGGTGCTCCCCGCCCGGAGGACGCTCGCGCGCACGCGGACGACCAGCTGGTCGTCCGTCGAGCCGTTGCGCGCCTCCTTCAACCTGATCCGCGAGAGGCGCGTCAGCGACCGCGACGCCCTCGTGGCGCACGGCGAGGACGCGACGGACCCCCGGGCGAGCTTCATCGGGTCGGGCGGCCTGTGGGTCGTGCTGCTCGCCGCCGTCGTGGGCGTCGTGGCGTTCCTCGAGTTCCTCCCGCAGCCGGCGCTGACCGGCGGGGGCCTCCTGCCGCTCAGCACCTCGGTCGCCGAGCTCTGGGACAACGTCGGGTGGGGGCGCCACGAGATCGGCACCGGGTTCGTCGGGCCGAGCGACCCGTTCACCGCGGTGCTCGCCGTGCTCGGCTCGATCACGTTCTGGTCGCCCTCCACCGCGGTGCTCGTGCTCTGGCTCGTGGCGATGCCGGCCTCGGCCCTCGGCGCCTGGTTCGCCGCTCGTCGGGTCACGAGCCGGGCGTGGACCCCCGCCGTGGTCGCCGCGGTCTACGCGATCTCGTCGCCCCTCCTCTCCGGCCTGCAGTCGGGCCACATCGGCGCGGTCGTCGCGCACGTCGCACTGCCTTTCCTGATCTGGGCGCTGATCGGGTCGGCCCGGTCGTGGGCCGCCGGGGCGACCGCCTCCCTGCTCTTCGCGGTCGTCGCGGCGTCCGCCCCGTCGTCGTGGCCCGCCCTCGTCGTCATCTGGCTCGGCTCGCTCGCCACCCGGCCCCGGGGCATCCACCGCATGCTCGCCGTCCCGCTGCCCGCCGTGGTGCTCTTCGTGCCGCTCGCCGTCGCGCAGATCTCGCGAGGCACCTGGTGGGGGCTCGTCGCCGACCCGGGCGTCCCCGCACGGATCGATCCCGCGTCGCCGTGGCAGCTGCTGGTCGCCTCGCCCGAGACCGGCCTGAACGGCTGGACGACCCTGCTCGCCGGGCTCGGCGTGAGCGGCTCGACGGCGGCCGTCGTCGTCGCGGCGGCCTTCGTCCCGCTGGCCCTCCTCGCCGTCGCCGCTCCCTTCGTCGGGCAGGCACGGCGTGCCGTGCCTGCCCTGTCGCTCGCCCTGCTCGGCTTCGTCACGGCGGTCGCCGCGACCCACGTCTCGATCTCGGGCGTCGGCAGCGAGACGACCTCGGTCTGGGCAGGGAGCGGGCTGAGCCTGTACCTGCTGGGCCTCGTCGGCGCGGCCGCGGTCACCCTCGACCGGCTGCCGCGCGTGGCGCCCACGGCGGGCGTCGTCGTCGCCGCGGTGACCGTGGCGTCCGTGTTCCCGCTCGTCGTCGCTGCCTACCTCGGCACCGGCGACGTGCGCCCCAGCTCGGGCCGCATCCTGTCGGCGTACGTCACGGCCGAGGCCGAGGCGTCGCCCGAGGTGGGCACCCTGGTGCTCACGCCGCAGCCGGACGGCTCCCTCGCCGTGTCGCTCGAGCACGGCCAGGGCGCGACCCTCGACGACCAGTCGACCCTCGACGCGACGGCGCAGCGCCTGACGTCGACCAACGAGGACCTCACGGTGCTCGCGGGCAACCTCGTGAGCATCAGCGGCTTCGACCCGGCCGACGACCTCGACCAGCTCGGGGTCGGATTCGTCCTCCTCGGCGAGGCCGCGGACGGCGACGACGAGGCGCAGGCCCTCGAGCGCCGGGCGAGCGAGGCGCTCGACGGGACCGCGGCGTTCCAGCCGGTCGGCGAGACCACGAACGGCCTGCTCTGGCGCTGGGTCGACGCCTCGGGCGCCGCTCCGGACCGCGACGACGCCGGGCCGCTCCGCCCCGTCGTCCTGATCAGCTGGGCCCTCGTGTTCGGCTCCGCGCTGCTGCTGGCCGTGCCGACGACGCCGCGCCGCCGACGCTCCCGGGCCGGCGTGCCCGAGTCGGAGCAGCCCGCCACCACCTTCGACGAGGAGAGAGATGACTGAGCGACCGATCATCGCGCGCACCCGACGCATCGGACTCGGCGCGGCCGGCCTCGCCGTCGCGGCCGTGGTCGTCGGCGCCGCGGGCGTCCTGCCGCTGCCGACGCTGCAGACCGTGCCCGCCGGGCAGCTCGTCGCCCCGGTGGCGGTCGACCAGCAGCGCGTCTGCGCGGGAGGGCTGCTCCAGCTCTCGGACGACGAGGGCCAGCAGGCCACGACCGCCAGCTCGGTCGGTCGGGCGCAGGTCGCGTCCGCCTCGAGCTCGGGCGACGACGAGAGCGCCGCCCTCGCCGGGGCGGACGGGAGCGACTCCGACCCGGTGCTGTGGACGACGCCCGTGGAGGGCGACGACGTCCCGCTCGTCGCGGCCGCCCAGAGCCAGTCCGTCTCCGAGGGCGAGCTCGTGGGCTTCGCGGCCGCCCCGTGCACCGAGCCGACGAGCTCGACCTGGCTCGTCGGCGGCTCGACCGAGACCGGCCGCGTGTCGCTCGTCGTGCTCGTCAACCCCACGGACGTCAACGCGACCGTCGACCTCGGCATCGCCGCGGAGAACGGCCGCGTGCAGGGCCCCGGCATCGACGGCATCGTCGTCGCCCCCCGCAGCCAGAAGGTCGTCCCGCTCTCGGGCTTCGCGACGGGCCTCGTGTCGCCCGTCGTCCACGTCCAGAGCCGGGGAGGCCGCATCGTCGCCTCGATGCAGCAGAGCGTCGTGCGCACCCTCGACCCCGGCGGGGTCGACATCGTCAGCGGGGCCGCCTCGCCCGCCCGCCAGGTGGTCGTCCCAGGCATCGTCGTCCGCGACTCCGCGGCGCTCGAGGGCGCGCTCACGGAGCCCTCGTCGGCCGACCTGCAGAGCGTCGTCCGCATCTACGTCCCCGGCGACGAGGCCGCGCAGGTCTCCATCACGCTCTCCACGGCCGACGGCACGGGCGCGACGTTCCAGACGAGGGCCGAGGGCGGGCGCGTCACCGACGTGCCGGTCGACGGCCTCGCGGACGGCACCTGGACCGCCACCCTCATGTCGCAGGTCCCCGTCGTGGCCGGTGCCCGCACCTCCACGATCTCGGCCGACGGTGCGGTCGACCTCGCCTGGGCCGCCGCGGCCCCGGCGCTGCGCGGCGACACGCTCGTCCAGGTGCCCCAGGGCGAGGGCCCGACGCTGTCGATCGCGAACCCCGGCACGGAGGCGACCACGGCGACCGTCGAGATCGGCGACGCGGAGCAGGAGCTGACGATCCCGGCGGGCAGCACGGTCGACGTGGCGGTCGCCGGCGGCGACGTCCTGACCCTGCGTGACGCCGACGGGCTGCGGGCCGCGGTGAGCTGGTCGGCGGCCGGAGCCCTCGCGTCGTGGCCCGTCACCTCGGCCTTCCCGGCGTCGACCCCGGTGGTCGTCTACCCGTAGGCCGCGACGGTCAGCGGTCGCGCCACCGGTCGGGGGAGAGGTCCCACGGGTCCTTTCCGAGGAGGTCGCCGACGGCCTGCAGGACCCAGCCCTCGACGAGCACGCGGTGCTGCCACTCGTCGTCGACCTGCCGGTGCGCCTCGGGCACGTGCGACAGGCGCTCGACGGGCAGCCGGTAGACGACCACGCTGCGGGCGACCCGGTCGACGCGCCAGCGCTCGACGCGGGACGGGTCGGGGTCGGCGGGCAGCCCGGCGACCTCGAAGGTCACGTCGGCGAGGTCGTCGGGCCACAGCTCGCGCAGGTGGTCGGCCGTCTCGGCGACGAGGTCGTCGAAGAGCTCGACCCTCGTGCGCAGGAAGGGCAGGTGCGGCCCCGCGGCGGAGGAGCGGAGCCCGCGACCGTGGCGGTCTCGCCGGCGGGACCGGTCGGTGACGCGGACTCGACGTGGCCTCGGCATCTCGCCATCGTAGTCCGGCGGTATCGTGGCGGTCCATGGAGCCACGACCCTGCAGCAAGGTCACCTGCCACGACGAGGCGGTGTCGACCCTCACCTACGTGTACGCGGACTCCATGGTCGTCGTCGGCCCCCTGAGCGACCGGGTGGAGCCGCACGGGTACGACCTGTGCGCCCGACACGCGTCGTCCCTGTCCGTCCCCCAGGGCTGGCAGGTGCTGCGCCGGGTAGTTTTGGGCCATGACCACTGAAGACACCGTCGACCTCTCCGCCTTCGTCAAGACCTACGACGTGCGCGGGCTGGTCGGGAGCCAGCTCACCGACGACGTCGTCGAGGCGTTCGGGGCCGCCTTCGCGGACGAGGTGGGCGCGGCAGGCAGCGAGCTCGTGGTCGGCCACGACATGCGCGACTCCTCGCCCTCGTTCGCGGCGGCCTTCGCCCGCGGCGCCCTGGCAAGGGGGGCGGACGTCGTCGCCCTCGGGCTCTGCTCGACCGACGAGTCCTACTTCGCCTCGGGCTCGCTCGACGCGCCGGCGGCGATGTTCACCGCGAGCCACAACCCCGCGACCTACAACGGCATCAAGATGAGCCGGGCAGGCGCCCAGGGGATCAGCCTCGACACGGGCCTGTCCTCGATCCGCGACCGGGCCGCCGCCTACCTCGCCGACGGCATCTCGTCCGTTGAGGTGCCGGGCTCGCTCCGCGAGCACGACGCGCTGCCGGGCTACGCGGCGCACCTGCGCGGGCTCGTCGACCTGGCCGACGTCCGGCCCCTGAAGGTGGTCGTCGACGCCGGCAACGGGATGGGCGGCCTGACCGTCCCCGCAGTCCTCGGCGCCGCCGCCGGGCTCCCGGCCCTGCCCCTCGAGATCGTCCCGCTGTACTTCGAGCTCGACGGCACCTTCCCCAACCACGAGGCGAACCCGCTCGAGCCGGCCAACCTCGTCGACCTCCAGGCCGCCGTCGTCGCCCACGGCGCAGACCTTGGCCTCGCCTTCGACGGCGACGCCGACCGCTGCTTCGTCGTCGACGAGAAGGGCGACGCGGTCACCCCGTCCGCCGTCGCGGCGATCGTCGCGGTGCGCGAGATCGCCCGGGTCCGGGCGGCCGAGCCGGACGCCTCCATCTCGGTCATCCACAACCTCATCACCTCGCGCGCCGTGCCCGAGGCGATCGTCGCCTCCGGGGCGGTGCCCGTCCGTACCCGGGTCGGGCACTCGCTCATCAAGGACGAGATGCGCACGACGGGCGCGATCTTCGGCGGCGAGCACTCGGCGCACTACTACTTCCGCGACTTCTGGGGCGCAGACAACGGCATGCTCGCCGCCATGCACGTGCTGGCCGAGCTGGGCCACCAGGACGAGCCGCTGTCGACCCTGACCGACCGCTACACGCCGTACTCGGCCAGCGGCGAGATCAACTCGACCGTCACCGACGTCCCCGCCGCCTACACCCGCGTCGTCGAGGCGTTCACCGGCCGGGGCGACTTCGACGAGCTCGACGGCCTCACCGTGTCGGGGTCGTCGACCGACGGCGGCTTCTGGTGGTTCAACGTCCGTCCCTCGAACACCGAGCCGCTGCTCCGCCTCAACGCCGAGGCGGCGACGCGCTCGGGCATGGAGGCGGTGCGCGACGAGGTCCTGGCGCTGATCCGGGCGTCGTGACCACCGACCCGAGCACCGCGTCGCAGGGGGCTCCCGGCTACAGCGGGTCCAAGCAGCAGATCGTCACGCGCCTCCGCCGTGCCGAGGGACAGGTCCGGGGCATCCAGCGGATGGTCGAGGACGACGTCTACTGCATCGACGTCCTCACGCAGGTGAGCGCGGCCACGAAGGCGCTCGAGACGGTGGCCCTGCAGCTGCTCGAGGACCACCTCGCGCACTGCGTCGCCGAGGCGGCACGCGAGGGCGGGGCGGTGGCCGACGCGAAGATCGCGGAGGCGTCGGCCGCGATCGCCCGTCTCGTGCGTTCCTGAGCCGGGGGACGTCCCGACGCGTCGACCCGTTCCTGGGCGACACACGGGGCAGGGTGGGCGAGAATGGTCCCATGCCCACTGACACGACCACGCTGCCCTACAAGGTCGCCGACCTGTCCCTCGCCGAGGCCGGTCGACACCAGCTCCGGCTCGCCGAGAACGAGATGCCCGGCCTCATGGCCCTCCGCGAGGAGTTCGGCCCGACGCAGCCGCTCGCCGGTGCCCGCATCGCCGGCTCGCTGCACATGACCGTGCAGACCGCCGTGCTGATCGAGACCCTCACGGCTCTCGGCGCCCAGGTCCGCTGGGCCAGCTGCAACATCTTCTCCACGCAGGACGAGGCGGCGGCCGCGATCGTCGTCGGTCCGACCGGCACCCCCGAGCAGCCGGCGGGCGTGCCCGTCTTCGCCTGGAAGGGCGAGACGCTCGACGAGTACTGGTGGTGCACCTCCCAGATCTTCGACTGGTCGGCCGAGGCCGCCGGGGCAGGTGCCTCGTTCGCCGGACCGAACATGATCCTCGACGACGGCGGCGACGCCACGATGCTCGTGCACAAGGGCCGCGAGTACGAGCTCGCCGGCGCCGTGCCCGACGACGCCCCCGGCGACAGCCACGAGTGGCGCGTCATCCTCGAGGTGCTGCGCGGCTCGCTGGCCGAGTCGACCGACCGCTGGACGACCATCGGCGCGGAGCTCCAAGGCGTCACGGAAGAGACCACGACGGGCGTGCACCGCCTGTACGAGCTCGCCCGTGCCGGCGAGCTGCTCTTCCCCGCCATCAACGTGAACGACTCCGTCACGAAGTCGAAGTTCGACAACAAGTACGGCATCCGCCACTCGCTGCCCGACGGGCTGATGCGGGCGACCGACGTGCTCATCGGCGGCAAGGTCGCCTTCGTCGCCGGCTACGGCGACGTCGGCAAGGGCGCCGCGGAGGCGCTGCGCGGCCAGGGTGCCCGCGTCATCGTCAGCGAGGTGGACCCGATCAACGCACTCCAGGCCGCGATGGACGGCTACCAGGTCGCCCGTCTGGAGTCCGTCGTCGAGACGGTCGACATCCTCGTCACGGGCACCGGCAACCTCGACGTCGTGACCGTCGACCACCTCCTCGCGCTCAAGCACCTCGCGATCGTGGCGAACGTCGGCCACTTCGACAACGAGATCGACATGGCAGGGCTCGAGTCGCTCGCCGGCGCCGAGCGCGTCGAGATCAAGCCCCAGGTGCACGAGTGGCGCCTCCCCACGGGTCGCAGCGTGCTCGTGCTCAGCGAGGGCCGCCTGATGAACCTCGGGAACGCCACCGGTCACCCCTCGTTCGTGATGAGCAACTCCTTCACGAACCAGGTGCTCGCGCAGATCGAGCTGTGGGCCCACCGCGAGAACTACGAGACCGAGGTCTACGTGCTCCCGAAGCACCTCGACGAGAAGGTCGCGCGGCTGCACCTCGACGCCCTCGGCGTCGAGCTGACCACCCTCACCGACGCGCAGGCGAAGTACATCGGCGTCAGCGTCGACGGGCCCTACAAGGTCGACCACTACCGGTACTGAGCCGCCGGTGCACGAACGCCCCCGCGCCGTCGTCGAGACGGGGCGGGGGCGTTCGTGCGTGCCGGACTCGGGCTCAGCGCCGCGGGAAGCCCCGCACCGTGCCCGTGAGGGCCGGCTCGAGCCGGTCGAGCAGGGCTGCCTCGCGCCCCAGGGCGACGCCCTCGCGCTCTCGACGGAGGGCGGACACGGCCGCCAGCAGCGACTCCGGGTCCGTCGCGGGCAGGGGCGAGACGAACGGCGAGAGCTCGTCGGCGAGGGACTCGGCGATGCGCCGACGGCTGTCAGGACGGAGTGCCGGGGCCTGCTGCAGGAAGGACGAGACGCGACGGGCCAGGGGATCGGGGAGGCGCGCCACGTCGGCCACGGCGCCCCAGGCCAGGAGGTGCGGCGGCACCTGGACCACGACACGCCCCATGCGGGGCGCCCGCTCGTTGCGGCTGTACGTTCCGGCCATCAGGTCGCCGAGGCGACGCGAGGACCGGTTGAGGAGGGCGACGACGACCGCCAGCCCTCCCGTCGTCATCACGATCTCGAGCATGCCGACGAGCGACCGGGTGAGCGCGTGCCGGAGGCCGATCGCGCCTCCGTCGGTCCGGACGATCCTCGCGCCCGTCGCCAGCTTGCCCAGCGACCGCCCGTGCGACGCCGTCTCGACCACGGTCGGCAGGCCGATCAGGCAGACGACGATCGACGCGACCATGAGGGCCTGGGCCGTCGCGTCGTCCACGGCGCCGCGGTCGTTGAGCGAGACGACCAGGAGCACGAGGCCCACGAGCACGACGACGTACGCGAGGTAGTCGATCAGCGCACCGGCGACGCGGAGGACGAAGCCGGTGGGGCGGCGGTCGAGACCGACCGCCTCGCCCGTGACGAGCTGGTCGTCGGCGCCGTCGAAGAAGTCGACCTGGTCGGCACGCAGGGTCGGCGCGGACCGCGGGGCACGCCCCGCGCGCGTGCGTCGCGGCCTCGGCCGGGGCGTCGGCGGCTGGTGCGTCGTCGGGTCGGACATGCCTAGTATCTAAGCAGAATGGATCTCGACGCCTACGCCGCCGCCCACGGTCACGAGTGGACCGAACTCGAGGCTCTGGCGCGCCGTCGGCGCCTCACCGGCCCGGAGGCCGACGAGCTGATCCGGCTGTACCAGTCGGGGGCCGCCGAGCTGTCGGCGCTGCAGACGGCCGCGGGCCCGTCCGTCGTCGCCGACAGGCTGTCGCTGACCCTGTCGCGCGCGCGGCTCCGGTTCACCGGGGCGGGGCGGAACCTCGCCTCGCAGGTGCCGACCTTCTTCGTCGCCCAGCTGCCTGCCGCCCTCTGGCGGGTGCGCTGGCTGTCGATCGCGGTGCTGCTCGTCACGGTCGTCGTGGCGACGTCGTTCGCGGTCTGGGCGGCCGGGTCTCCCGCGGTCCTCGCGTCGTTCGGCTCGGAGGAGTTCCGTCGTCAGTTCGCGACGGAGGACTTCGTGGACTACTACTCGGAGAGCGCGCCCTCGTCGTTCACCGGTCAGGTCTGGACGAACAACGCGTTCATCGCCGCCCAGTGCGTGGCGTTCGGCATCACCGGGGTCTGGGTGCCCTACGTCGTGCTGAACAACGCCATGAACGTGGGCATCTCGGCGGGCCTGATGGCCGAGCAGGGGCGCCTCGAGTACTTCTTCCTGTACATCCTCCCGCACGGCCAGCTCGAGCTCTACAGCATCTTCGTCGCGGGAGGCGCCGGGCTGATGATCTTCTGGTCGTGGGTCGCCCCTGGCGCCCGCACCCGGGGGCAGGCGCTCGCCCAGGACGGCCGTGCGCTCGTCACCGTCGCCGTGGGGCTCATGCTCGCCCTGCTCGTGTCGGGCGTGATCGAGGGCTTCGTCACGCGCCAGGACTGGCCGTGGCCGATCAAGATCGGCATCGGCACGGTCGCGCTGGCCGGGTTCCTCGCGTACCAGTGGGTGCTGGGCGGACGCGCGCACCGCTCGGGCCAGACCGGCGACCTCGACGAGTTCGAGGCCGGGGCGACGGAGCTCGTCGCCGGCTGACGGCGAGCGGAGGCCGCTGTGCCGGCTGACGGCGAGGGGCGGCGCGGGTCAGAGCCGGCCGGCGGCCTTGTAGGCGAGGTACCGGTCGGCGAGCGCGGGCGGGAGGTCGGCGGGCGAGCCCGACACGACGTCGGCACCCACCTGGCCGAGGGCGGCGGCGACGCGGGCGACGTCGAGCCGGGCACGCTCTGCGGCGGCAGCGCGGTAGACCTCGTCGCGGTTCGTCCTCGTGACGGCTGCGACGGCGAGGTCGGGATCGGTGACCGACGCGACGACGACGAGGTGGCGCCGGCTCAGCTGCGGCACGGCGGCGAGCAGGCTGCGGGCCGAGCCGGGGGAGTCGACGGGCGTGACGAGCACGACGAGCGAGCGCTGGGTGGTCACCGAGCGCACGAGGGCAGGCACGGTCGACCAGTCGGTCTCGACGAGCTCCGGCTCGATCGGGGCCATCGTCTCGACCATGGTCGACAGAAGGGCGGCGCCGGTCGCGCCCTGCACGCGTCCCCGAACGCGGCGGTCGACGACGACGAGGTCGACGTGGTCGCCCGCGCGCGACGCGAGCGCGCCGAGCAGCAGGGCGGACTCGAACGCGGTGTCGAGCCGCGGCTCGTCGTCGATGCGCGCAGCCGAGGTGCGGCCGCTGTCGACGACGATCACCACGCGTCGGTCGCGCTCGGGGCGCCACGTGCGGACGACGAGGTCGCTGCGGCGGGCCGTGGCTCGCCAGTCGATCGACCGGACGTCGTCGCCGCGGACGTACTCGCGCAGGCTGTCGAACTCCGTCCCCTGGCCGCGGATCATGACGCTGGTGCGCCCGTCGAGCTCGCGGAGGCGGGCGAGTCGGGACGGCAGGTGACGGCGCGACGAGAAGCGGGGCAGCACACGGACGACACCGGGGACGGCGTGCCCGGCCTGGCGACCCGCGAGGCGGAGCGGTCCGATCGACCGGACCGTCACCTCCTCGGCTCGCCGTTCGCCCCGGCGGAACGGGGTGAGCGTCGTCGTGGCGCGCCAGGCACGACCGGGCCGGACGACGAGGGCTCGGCGCGTGACCGCGGCACCGGCCGACGGCTGCCAGGCGTCGCGGACGACGCCGCGCAGCGTGCGGCGGCCCTCGTTGACGACGACCAGCTCGGCCGAGGTCGTCTCGCCGAGGCGCACGGGGCCCGGCAGCTCGCGACGGATCCGCAGGAGGCGCGGCGAGGCGGCCAATGCGACGTCCAGCGCCCCGAGGGCGAGCACGAGCGCGAGCCAGCCCACGAGCGCCCAGGCGCTCCCCGTCGCGACGATCGGCACGACGCCGAGCGCGACGAGCGCGACGAACCATCCGGTGACGGCCATGATCAGATCGGGACCCGCACCTGCTGCAGCACCGAGCGCAGCACGGCGTCGGCGTCGACGCCCTCGAGCTCGGCCTCCGGTCGCAGCTGCAGGCGGTGGCGCAGCACGGGCAGGGCCATCGCCTGGACGTGGTCGGGCGTGATGCGGTCGAAGCCGGTCAGCCAGGCCCAGGCCTTGCTCGCCGACAGCAGGGCGGTGGAGCCGCGGGGGCTGACGCCGATCTTGACGGACGCGCTCTCCCGGGTCGCACGGGCCAGGTCGACGACGTAGGCGAGCACGTCCGGCGAGGCGCCGACGAGGCCGACCTCGGCCTGCGCCTGCGCGAGCTCGGCCGGCCCGAGCACGGGCGTCACGCCCGCGGCGCGCAGGTCGCGCGGCGAGAAGCCGGCGGCGTGGCGGCTGAGCACCTCGACCTCGGCGTCGCGGGGCGGCAGGTCGAGGGTCAGCTTCATGAGGAACCGGTCGAGCTGCGCCTCGGGCAGCGTGTAGGTGCCCTCGTACTCGACCGGGTTCATCGTCGCGGCGACGAGGAACGGCTGGGGGAGCGGACGCGAGACGCCGTCGACCGACACCTGCCGCTCCTCCATGGCCTCGAGCAGCGCCGACTGCGTCTTGGGGGGCGTCCGGTTGATCTCGTCGGCCAGCAGGATGTTGGTGAAGACGGGACCGGGCCGGAACTCGAACTCGCCGGCCTTGGCGTCGTAGACGAGCGAGCCGGTGATGTCGCCGGGCATCAGGTCGGGGGTGAACTGCACGCGGTTCGTCTCGAGCGAGGTGGCGTGGCTGAGGGCGCGGACGAGCAGCGTCTTGGCGACGCCGGGGACGCCCTCGAGCAGGGCGTGGCCCTGGGCGAGCAGGGTGACGATCAGACCGGTGACGGCGCCGTCCTGGGCGACGACGGCCTTGCCGACCTCGGTGCGCACGCGGGCGAAGGTCTGCTGGAGTTCGGTGGTCATGCGGCGGTTCTCCCGGTGGTGGTCGCAGGGCGAGGGGCGGTGGAGGCGGTCAGGGGCCAGGCCGGCTCGGAGCCGGCCGGCGGACGAGGAGGCGCGGCGCCGGTCACGAGGGAGCCGCTGCCCTGGCCGTCGCCCGCTCGAGGTCGAGCAGGCTGTCGCTGAGGCGGACGAGCTCGGCGTCGTCGGCAGGGTCGGCGTCGACGAGCACGTGCCGGAGCCCGCGGGGGTCGGCCCCGACGAGGCCGGCGACCCGGTCGATCACCTCGTCCACCGACGACGTGGACGAGAGGCCGGTGAGGCGGGCCAAGCGGCCGAGCGACCCGATGCGCAGCTGGTCGAGGGCGTGCCGACGCTGGCCGGAGCGCTCGTACAGCCGCGCCCGCCCCTCCGTCGTCTCGGACGCGCGGACGACGACGGGCATGCGCTCGACCACGAGGGGACCGAGCCGGCGACCCCGCCAGACCATCGCGGCGACCGCGGTCGCGGTGAGCAGGAGCAGCACGGGCGTGACCCAGCTCGGCGTGAGCGTCGCGAGGGTGCCGGCGCCCTCGGGCACGTCGTCGACGCCGGGGAGGTACCAGACGAGCTGGTCGGACTGCCCGAGCAGCGCGAGGGCGTAGGCGGCGTCGTCCGCGCCCGCCGTGGCGATCGTGCCGTTCGTCAGTGCCGTGGTCGTGCCGACGACCGTGACGCGGCGGTCTCCGTCGTCGAGGACGACGAGCCCGGAGCCGTCCGTGTCGGGATCGCGGACGCAGGTCGTCACGTCGACGCCCGCACCGGGGTCGACGCCCGCGGCGGAGTACGCGAGGCCGGCGGCGTGGACCCGCTCGACCTGCGACAGCTCGGGCACGTCGCAGCCCAGGTCACGGACCCCGTCGGCGACCTCGGCGACCGCGGAGACGCCGGGGGCGACCGCGTCCAGCGCCGTGGCACCCGGGGCGAGGAGGACGAGCGAGCTCGCGGCGTCGCCGAGCTCGCTCCACTGGTCGGCGACGAGGTACGATCCCGCGTCGTCGACGACCACGGTGGTGTCCGGACGTGCGGCGGCCTGCCGGGCCTGGTCGAGCGACGACACGACACGGACGGACACGCCCTCGTCACGGAGGACCTCGACGAGCGCCTTCGTCCCGGCCGGCGCGGGGTTCTCGGGGCCGAGCGCCCGGCCGCCCGTCGCGCCCGAGCCGCTGAGGAACACCGCCGCGACGGCGCCGAGCAGCGCGAGGACGGCCAGCGCGACCCAGGGCCGCGCCCGGCGCGCGGACGCACGCACCGTCGGCGTCGTCGCCGTCACGAGGCGGCCACGGGGGCGAGTCGCTCGAGCTCGAGGTCGAGCGCGCTGATCTCGCGCCAGGCGGCCTCGGAGCCGGGCCGGTCGAGGTAGCGGACGCCGTCGAAGCTGGCCGCGGCCGAGGCCAGGCGGTCGGCGAGGCCGGGGAACACCTGCCCCGCCCGCGTGCCGACCGCGCGGGCGGTCGTGCCGGGCGTGGTCGTGAGCACGTCGCGCTCGACGAGGCCGCGGGTGAGCGCGCGGAACGACTCGGTGACGGCGAGCACGAGGTCGCCCGCGGTCGCCGCCTCGGCTGCTGCCCGGCGGAGGCGGTCCGCGTCGCGGTCGTCGCCCTCGCCGAAGAGCTCGGGCCCCAGCGTCGAGCGCCGGTTCAGCCGGGGGACCCCGTAGACCGCGAGCACCACCACGAGGACGACGACCACGACGACGAGCAGCACCACGAGGGCCACGGCGGGCGCGCCCTCGACCCCGCCGAAGCGGATGCCGTTCAGCCAGTTCCAGAAGGCGTCGGCCGCACGGTCGAGCCAGGTCGGCTGGGCCGCGACGTAGTCGCGACCCGTGAGCTCGCGCAGCAGCAGCCGGCGCGCCTCGTCGGGGTCGGGGTCGAGAGGGGCGGCGGCCAGCACGGTCGTCGTCGGCGTCACTGCAGAGGTGCCCCGCCCTGGCCGTCGGGGCCGTGCTGCTGGCCCTGCTGCTGCGGGTGGTGCCCGGGGAGCTGCTGCCCGGGCTGCTGCTGAGCAGGGGAGCGCCACGGGTCGGGCAGGTCGACCTGGCCGCGGCCGCGGGCCTCGACGTGGCGCACCAGCTCGAGGTCGAGCCCCTCGGTCCGCATCCGGCGGTCGACGTAGACGAGGCCGACGGAGGCGGCCTGGACCACGGAGCCGATGGCCGTGACGACGGCGCTGACGGCGATGGTGAGCACGTACGCGACGGCCGCGACCGCGATCGCGCTGCCGTCGACGTCGCCGGTGGGCGAGATGAGGCTGCCGAACACGCCGAACAGCAGCGAGAACGGCGCCGTCACGACCTGCGTCGCGATCTGGATCATCACGAACACGAGGGCGACGACGCCGAAGGTGCGCCAGAACGAGCTGCGGACGAGGGACCACGACCGAGCGACGGCCGCACGCAGGGGCATGCGCTCGAGCATGAGGGCGCTCGGCACGAGGCTCAGCTTGATGGTGAGCCAGACGCCGAGCACCAGCAGGCCGAGGCCGAGGATGACCCCGACCCCGATGCCGACGCCGATGCTCGGACCCGTGCCGACGACGACGCCGATCGCCACGACGCCGACCACGAGGCCTGCGGCGACCAGGTAGGCGAGCGTGAGCAGGGCCGACCAGCCCGTCAGCGCGCCGATCCGCCCGCGGGCCAGCGTCCAGAGGCCGCCCAGCCGGAGGCGCTCGCCGAGCAGCTGACGGGAGGTCTCGAGCACGAAGAGCCCCTGCAGCAGGGCGCTGACGACCACCGTGAGCAGCACGGGCACGAGCGTCGCGAGCACGACCGTGGCGACGGCCCCCGCCGCCACCGCGTCGCGGTCCTCGGGCAGGGCCGACTCGACGCGGGAGAACGCGAAGAACGCGCTGCCCCCGGCGGCACCGACGGTCACGACGAGCAGCACGACCTGCGCGAGCAGGGCGGTGCCGAAGGTGGTGCGCGGGTTGCGCCGGAACACCTGGAACGACGCGGAGAGGATCTCGCCGAACGTGAACGGACGGAGGGGGAGCAGACCAGGACGAGGAGGCGGTGTCCACGCACCGGGACCGCCGAACGGCTGCTGCGCGGCCTGCTGTCGGTACGCGGGCGCCTGCTGTCCGTACGCGGGCGGCTGCTGACCCGGGCCGGCGGCCGGACCCGACGGAGGGGCGGGAGGCGCGGACGGGACCCGCTCGCCCCAGCGCGGTGCGTCCTGCGCCCCGGGGGCCGCCCAGTCGTTCGGATCGGTCATGGCTTCCCCCGGTGGTCCACGCTCGAGGTCGTCCTCGCTCGTGCGCCCATGTTTCCACAGGCGCGGCGGGCGTGCCAGCCGACCTGCGCCTCCTTCGCCGCCGATCCGCGCCTCCTGCACTAATCTGGGTCGACGTGCCGCGACCCGAGCGGCCCAGCCGAAGACGGAGACCATGACCCCGCGCATCCTGGTGGTGGACGACGACCCCGCGCTCGCCGAGATGATCGGCATCGTGCTCCGGGCCGACGAGTTCGAGCCGCACTTCTGCGCCGACGGCGACGGGGCGCTCGCCGCGTTCCGCGACGCCTCGCCCGACCTGGTGCTGCTCGACCTGATGCTGCCGGGCAAGGACGGCCTCGAGGTGTGCCGGGCGATCCGGGCCGAGAGCGGCGTGCCGATCATCATGCTGACCGCGAAGGGCGACACGGTCGACGTGGTCCGCGGGCTCGAGAGCGGGGCCGACGACTACGTCGTCAAGCCCTTCAACCCGAAGGAACTCGTGGCGCGGATCAGGACGCGCCTGCGTCCCCCGACCGAGCCCACCAACGACGTGCTCACGGTCGGCGACCTGCGACTGGACGTGGCCGCGCACGAGGTGCGTCGCGGCGACGCGGTCATCGCCCTGACTCCCCTCGAGTTCGAGCTGCTGCTGGCCCTCGCGTCCAAGCCGCAGCAGGTCTTCACCCGCGAGATGCTCCTGGAGCAGGTCTGGGGCTACCACTACAAGGCCGACACGCGACTGGTCAACGTCCACGTGCAGCGGCTGCGGGCGAAGGTCGAGCACGACCCGGACGCGCCGCGCATCGTCACGACCGTCCGCGGCGTCGGCTACCGCGCCGGCGGCGGGGCCTAGCAGCCCGTCGTGGCCGGGCGGGGCGAGGGCGCGGGCGCGGGCTGGCGGGGCGCCGTCGTCGGTGCGCTCGGCCCCGGTGCCTGGTGGCGACGCCGGGGCGCCTGGCGGGACGTCGGCCCCCACCTCCTCTCGGCGTGGCGCCGGTCGCTCGAGTTCCGCACGGTCGCCCTCACCGTCGTGCTCGCCGGGGTCGGCGCGTCGATCATCGCCACGTCCATCTCGGTCAGCATCAGCGCGAACCTCTACGACCAGCGCCGGGACCAGGTGCAGTCCGAGTCCCAGCGCGCGACGATCCTCGCCCAGTCGATCTTCGACTCGGCGACGGCCACGGAGGACGCGGACCAGGTCGAGCTCGACTCCCTGCAGAACGAGGCCCAGAGCACCATCCTGGGCTCGACGTCGAGCCCGGGCGGCACGAGCATCGCGATCCTGAGGACGCCGGGGCAGTCGACCGCGCAGACCGTGCAGGACATCGCGAGCCCCGACTTCCCCGGGGCCGAGCTGACGCCGGAGCTCCGTGAGCGCGTGGCCTCCGACACCGGGGCGCTCTCGATGCAGCCCGTGGCCCTGCCCCGGGCCGACGGAGGGTCCGTGCCCGGCATCGTCGTCGGCAGCACCCTCCAGGTCCCGACGGCCGGCCAGTACGAGCTCTACCTCGTCTACGACCTCAGCGACGCCGCGACGACGCTGGCGCTGATGCAGCGCACCCTCGCGCTCGGCTCGCTCGCGCTCGTCGTCCTGATCGGCGTCATCACGTACGTCGTCGCCCGGACGGTCGTCCGCCCGGTGCGCGTCGCGGCCGAGACGAGCCAGGCCATCGCGGCGGGCGACCTCGACCAGCGGATCCCCGAGAAGGGCCAGGACGTCGTCGCCACCCTGGGGCGCTCGTTCAACGGCATGGCGGACGGGATGCAGCGGCAGATCTCGCAGCTGGCCGAGCTGTCGCGGGTGCAGCAGCGGTTCGTCAGCGACGTGTCGCACGAGCTGCGCACCCCGCTCACGACGATCCGCCTCGCCGGCGACGTGCTCTACGACCAGCGTGGCTCGTTCACCCCGTCCACGGCCCGCACGGCCGAGCTGCTGCACACGCAGGTCGACCGCTTCGAGCTGCTGCTGGCCGACCTGCTCGAGATCTCGCGCTTCGACGCGGGCGCGGTCGAGCTCGACGTCGAGAGCACCACCGTCGCCACGCTCGTCGAGGACGGCGTGGCCGAGTTCGAGCCGCTGGCCGCCGAGGCCGGCAGCGTGGTCAGCATCGACGCGAGGGGCGGGTACCTCGAGGCCGAGGTCGATCCGCGACGGCTGCGCCGCATCCTGCGCAACCTGCTCGGCAACGCGATCGAGCACGGCGAGGGCAGGCCGATCGAGGTCGAGGTCGACAGCGACGCCGAGTCCGTCGCCGTCGCCGTGCGCGACCACGGCGTCGGCATGCGCCAGGGCGACGTCGAGCGCGTCTTCGACCGGTTCTGGCGGGCCGACCCGTCCCGTCGCCGGACGATCGGCGGCACCGGCCTCGGGCTCGCCATCAGCCTCGAGGACGCCGTCCTGCACGGCGGGCGCCTCGAGGTGTGGTCGAGGCTGGGCGAGGGCAGCCGGTTCGTCGTGACGCTGCCGCGCGTGGCAGGCGCGGCCACCACCTCCTCGCCCCTGGCCGTGGTGCCGCGCGACGCGGACGACCTGGCCGAGCACGGCTCGGAGCCCTGGGCGGGCGCGCTCCCCGAGGCGACGGCGACCCGACCGGCCCCGGACGGCCACGAGGAGGTGCGCCGTGCGAGGCCGTGACCGCCTGCGCGCCCTCGTGGCCGGCGTCGTCCTCGTGGCGACGGTGCTCGCGGGCTGCGCCTCCATCCCCGACAGCGGCCCGGTGCAGGAGGGCGACCCCATCACCGCCGACGTGCCGAGCGACGTCGTGTACACGCCGAAGGGCCCGGTGGCCGACAGCTCGCAGGAGCGCATCCTCCGGGACTTCATCTCGGCGGGCACGGGCCCGCAGGACAACTACGCGGTCGCGCGCGAGTACCTCTCGGCCGGCTTCGCCGACGCCTGGGACGCGCGCGCGAGCGTCACCGTCCGGCCGGGCGGCGGCGCCACGACGCGCGTCGGGGAGGACGAGCTCGAGTACGCGTTCACGGCGACGGCCACCCTCGACGGCGGCGGCCACTACGTCCCCGCCACCACCTCCGTGCCCACCAGCCTCGGCTACTCGTTCGTGCAGGAGGACGCCCAGTGGCGGATCAGCGACGCCCCGGACGGCACGGTGCTGAACCCCGCCACGTTCCAGTCCATCTTCCGGGCCCACGCGGTCTACTTCTACGACCCGTCCTTCCGGTACCTCGTGCCCGACCAGCGGTGGTTCCTCGCCCGGTCGTCGACGAGCACGCGCATCGCCTCGGCGCTCCTCGACGGGCCGTCGACCTGGCTGCAGGGCGCGGTGGTCTCCGCGTTCCCCGAGGGCACGCAGCTCTCGCTGACCGCGATCACCGTCGACGACGGCACCGCCAGGGTCGACCTCACGAGCGACGCCCTCTCGGCCTCGGACACCGCCCGCGCGCGCATGCAGGCCCAGCTGCTGGCGAGCTTCTCGACGCTCTCGACGATCACGGCGGTCGATCTCAGCGTCGAGTCGACCGTCCTCGACGTGCCCGACCTGGGCGGGGCGGCACCCCTGCGCGACCCCACGGTCGACGCGCGGCCCCTGGTGGTCGCCGACGGGGTGCTCGGGTTCGCCTCCCGGTCGTCGGTCAGCCCCCTGCCCGGGCTCGGCCCCGTCGTCGGCGCCCTGGCCCCGACCTCGGCCGAGGCGTCGGCGGACCTGTCCGTCGTCGTCGTGGGGACGGACCGCGGTGCCCTCCGCGTGGGGGCGGACGGCTCGAGCCTGCTCGTCGACGGACGCGCGGGGCTCGCCCCGCCGACCCTCGACGACGCCGGCTGGGTCTGGTCGGTGCCGGTCGACGACGCCCGGGCCGTCACGGCCACCGGCGCGGACGGGGTGCCCCACGCCGTGACGTCCACGCTGCCCGCCGGATCGGCCGTCGTGTCGTTCCGGGTGTCGCGGGACGGCGCCAGGGCGCTCGTGCTGCTCGACGACCAGGGCGAGTCCCGACTCCTGGTCGTCGCCCTGCTGCGCGACTCCCGCGGCGTGCCGACGGCGCTCGGCCCGCCGGTCGAGCTGGCGGCGCCGACGGGCCGCCCCGTCGACGCGACGTGGGCCGACCAGCTGACCGTCGCCACCCTGACCGACACGGGAGAGGGCTCGCTCGTCTCGCTCGCCGAGGTCGGCGGGTCGTCGGCGGGGTCGGGGCAGCCCTCGGGGAGCGCCACGACCATCGTCGGCGGCAACGGGGCGTCCAGCCTGCGCGTGCTGACGGCGGAGGGCTCGGTGCTCGAGCCCCGGGGGAGCAGCTGGCAGGACACGGGCGTCGTGGCGGACCTGCTCGCGACCCAGCGCTGAGCGGTCGGCCGGGGCGTCGTCCCTCCCCGGGGCCGGTCGTCGCGACGCCGTCCCCGTCGGCGGCTCGTCCGGCAGGGGACGGCCTCGTGACGTGGCCAGGCTGGTGAGGTGCCGCTCGTCCTCCGTCCCGCCCTCGCCGTGGCCCTCCGGGGCGCCCTGGCCGCGGTGTCGCCGGTCAGCTGCGCCGGCTGCGGCGCCCCCGACCTCGAGGTCTGCGGCAGCTGCCGACGCCTCCTGCGCCCCCGGCCCGTCGAGGCGGTGCACGCCGGCCTCCGCGTCGTCACGGCGCTCCGGTACGAGTTCGAGGTCCGGGAGGCCGTCCTGGCGTACAAGCAACAGGGCCGAGTGAGGCTCGCGGCCGACCTCGGACCGGCCCTGCGCGCCGCGGTGGACGTCGCCCTGCCCCCGGGTTCCCCGCCGACGGCGCTGGTCGCCGTGCCCCCGTCCCCGTCGGGGCGGCGGCGGCGGGGGTGGGACCCGGTGACGACCCTCGCCCGGGCCGCGGGGGTCTCCGCGTCCCCGGGCGTCCTCGTCGTCCGCCCCGGCCGCTCGTCGTCCCAGAAGCGCCTCGACCGCGAACAGCGCGCGCGGGCCCGACAGGGCAGCCTGCGCTGCCGGGTCGACCTGACGGGCCGCCGGGTGGTCGTCCTCGACGACGTCCTCACGACGGGGAGCACCGTGCAGGAGGCGCGGAGGGCCCTCGAGGACGCGGGCGCCGAGGTGGTCGCCGCGGTCTGCCTCGCGTCGACGCCGCTCGCCGCGCGCGCCGCGTCGTGACGCCCCCGCGCCGGTCCCGCGGCCGCCTCAGGGCGACGCGCGGGTGGACGGGAGGTGACAGGGAGGCGTCGACCTGGCTACGGTGGGGCAAAGGCGTGAAAGGACATCCGCCTGGCTGACAGGCGGCACGTCGATAGCCATAGGAGGTCGTCATGGAAATTTCCGTCACGGGTCGAAACGTCGGCATCACCGATCGTTTCCGCGACTACGCCACTGACAAGGCCGACAAGGTGGCGCAGCTCGCCACCAAGGCTCTGGCGCTCGAGATCAAGGTCTCGCGCCACAACGAGAAGGCGAGCGGCCAGGCCGGCGACGACCGCGTCGAGCTCACCCTCATCGGCCCGGGCCCCCTCGTGCGGGCCGAGTCGACGGGAGGCGACAAGTACGTCGCCTTCGACCTCGCGGTCGCGCGGCTGCTCGAGCGGATACGCCGGGCGAAGGACCGCAAGAAGGTGCACCGGGGCCAGCACAGGCCCACGTCGCTGCAGGAGGCCTCGAGCGCCGACTTCAGCACTCTCGGGGTGGTCCCGGCCGCCGCCGAGACCCTCGACGCGGTCCGCACGGGCAGCGTCCCGACCGTGCAGGGCGAGGTGGCCGAGGAGGAGGACGAGGTCTACACGCCCGTCGTCATCCGCAAGAAGGTCTTCGCGTCGACGCCGATGACCGTCGACGACGCCCTGTACTACATGGAGCTCGTGGGCCACGACTTCTACCTCTTCATCGACTCCGAGACCGATCGCCCGAGCGTCGTCTACCGCCGCAAGGGGTGGGACTACGGCGTCATCGGCCTCGACCAGAGCGCCCCTGAGCTGCAGGAGGCGGCGACGGCCCTGAAGGCGGGCTTCGCCGGCTGACGCCCCGGACGCCCCGGACGCCGCGGCGTCCCGCCGCGGCGTCGCACCAGGCGGCCACGCCCACGGGGGAGGAAGGGAGGACCACGCCGGTCCTCCCTCCTCCTCCCAGGGCAGTGGCCGCTAGTCTTGTCACCATTCCGTGATCGTCCCGCGAGGGGGCGGACACGTCCAGAACCAGGGAGCATCCGTTGGCCAACGTCCTAGAGAAGGTCCTCCGCGTCGGTGAAGGGCGCACACTCCGCAGGCTCAAGGCGTACGCCTCGGCCGTCAACGAGCTCGAGGACGACTTCACGACGCTCACGGACGACGAGCTCAAGAACGAGACCGTCGAGCTGCGCGAGCGCTACGCGGGCGGCGAGTCGCTCGACGACCTGCTGCCCGAGGCCTTCGCAGCCGTCCGGGAGGCCGCGAAGCGGACCCTCGGCATGCGCCACTTCGACGTCCAGCTGATGGGCGGCGCGGCCCTCCACCTCGGCAACATCGCCGAGATGAAGACCGGTGAGGGCAAGACGCTCGTCGCCACGACCGCCGCCTACCTCAACGCGATCGCCTCCCGCGGCGTCCACGTCATCACCGTCAACGACTTCCTCGCGAGCTACCAGTCCGAGCTGATGGGCCGGGTCTTCCGTGCCCTCGGCATGACGACCGGCTGCATCCTCGCCGGACAGACACCGGCCGAGCGCCGCGAGCAGTACGCGGCCGACATCACCTACGGCACGAACAACGAGTTCGGCTTCGACTACCTGCGCGACAACATGGCGTGGCAGTCGCAGGACATGGTCCAGCGCGGCCACTTCTTCGCCGTGGTCGACGAGGTCGACTCGATCCTCATCGACGAGGCGAGGACGCCCCTCATCATCTCGGGGCCCGCCTCGGGCGAGGCCAACCGCTGGTTCGCCGAGTTCGCGACGATCTCGAAGCGCCTCGTCGCCGGCACCGACTACGAGGTCGACGAGAAGAAGCGCACCGTGGGCGTGCTCGAGCCCGGCATCGAGAAGGTCGAGGACTACCTCGGCATCGACAACCTCTACGAGTCGGCCAACACCCCCCTCATCTCGTTCCTCAACAACTCCATCAAGGCGAGCGCGCTGTTCAAGCGCGACAAGGACTACGTCGTGATCAACGGCGAGGTGCTCATCGTCGACGAGCACACCGGCCGCATCCTCAGCGGCCGCCGCTACAACGAGGGCATCCACCAGGCCATCGAGGCCAAGGAGGGGGTGGAGGTCAAGGCGGAGAACCAGACGCTCGCGACCGTCACCCTGCAGAACTACTTCCGCCTCTACAAGAAGCTGTCCGGGATGACGGGAACGGCCGAGACCGAGGCCGCCGAGTTCATGAGCACCTACAAGCTCGGCGTCGTCCCCATCCCCACGAACAAGTCGATGCAGCGCATCGACCAGACCGACCTCGTCTACAAGAACGAGACCGCGAAGTTCGAGCAGGTCGCCGAGGACATCGTGGAGCGCCACGAGAAGGGCCAGCCGGTGCTGGTCGGCACCACGAGCGTCGAGAAGAGCGAGTACCTGTCCCGCCTCCTCGCGAAGCGCGGCGTCAAGCACGAGGTGCTGAACGCCAAGAACCACGCCAGGGAGGCGGCGATCGTCGCCCAGGCCGGTCGCTTCGGCTCGGTCACGGTCGCGACGAACATGGCCGGTCGAGGCACCGACATCATGCTGGGCGGCAACGCCGAGTTCCTCGCCGTCGCGGAGATGAACACGAAGGGCCTCAGCCCCTCCGACACGCCGGACGAGTACGAGGCCGCCTGGGACGACGTCTTCGCGGCCAAGAAGGCCGAGGTCGCCACCGAGGCCGAGAAGGTCATCGAGGCCGGCGGCCTCTACGTGCTCGGCACGGAGCGCCACGAGTCGCGTCGCATCGACAACCAGCTGCGCGGACGCAGCGGCCGACAGGGCGACCCCGGCGAGAGCCGGTTCTACCTGTCCCTCACGGACGACCTGATGCGCCTGTTCAACTCGGGCGCCGCCGAGTCGCTGATGGGCCGGGGCAACGTGCCGGACGACCTGGCCATCGAGAACAAGATCGTCGGCCGTGCCATCCGGTCCGCCCAGTCGCAGGTCGAGTCGCGCAACGCCGAGATCCGCAAGAACGTCCTCAAGTACGACGACGTCCTCAACCGTCAGCGCGAGGCCATCTACGGCGACCGTCGGCACATCCTCGAGGGCGACGACCTGCAGGACCGCTCGCAGCGGTTCCTCGAGGACGTCGTCAACGAGGTCATCGACCAGCACACGGGGGAGGGCAGCCCCGACGACTGGGACCTCGACGCACTCTGGACCGAGCTGCGGACCCTGTGGCCCATCTCGATCACCATCGACGAGGTCATCACCGAGGCAGGCTCCAAGGGCAAGGCGACGCGCGACTTCCTCGGCCAGGAGATCCTCTCCGACGCCAAGGTCGCCTACGGGACCCGTGAGGAGACCCTGGGCGAGCCCGCGATGCGCGAGCTCGAGCGCCGCGTCGTGCTGTCGGTCATCGACCGTCGCTGGCGCGACCACCTGTACGAGATGGACTACCTCAAGGACGGCATCGGCCTCAGGGCCATGGCGCAGCGCGACCCGCTGGTCGAGTACCAGCGCGAGGGCTACGCGCTCTTCCAGAGCATGATGGGCCAGATCCGCGAGGAGTCGGTCGGGTTCCTGTTCAACCTCGAGGTCGAGGTGCAGTCGCAGGTCGGCGCGGCGGAGACCCCCGTCATCGCCGCCAAGGGCCTCGACGGCGAGAAGCAGCAGCCGAAGCTCGAGTACTCCGCCCCCAACATCGCGGGCGAGGTCGAGGTCCGCGACCAGCGCGGGCGCCTCGAGCAGGCCGCGACTGCCAAGGCGCAGAAGGCCCAGGACGACGCCGAGCGCGGCGACGATCCTGAGGTCGCGGCAGCCCAGGCGACCACCACGTCGAAGCCGGGTGCCCGCGGGGCCTTCGGCCAGGCGCAGGGCGGTCAGGCGACCGGCTCGCCCGTCAACCGTGCGGAGCGTCGCGCGGCGGGCAAGAAGAACGGCTGACGCCGCCGGCACGTCCGTGCCGACACGACCCTGACGGGGCCGCTCACCTCCGGTGGGCGGCCCCGTCGCCGTCTGCGGATCGGCTCGCTCAGAGGATGTGCAGCGCGCTCGCCCTCCAGCGCCCGCCGACGGCCTCGAGCCGGATCGCGACGGCTCGCGCGCGACCCCGACCGTGCACGACGACGACCGTCTCGGCGACGCCCGGCACGGGGCGGGCGACCTTCACCGTGCCGATCCGGAGGACGGGCCGGACGGGCCGGTCGGCGAGCACGGAGCGAGCCCGTGTGGACAGCTGGACCCGAGCGCGCAGCACGGCGTGGACGTCGGCCGTGACCCATCGGGTCAGCTGCTGGAGGTCACGAGCGCCGGCGAGCACCTCGAGCACCGACCGCGCGAGGCCCTCGGCGGCCAGGCCGGGGTCGAGCTCCGGCTCGGAGGGAGCCGTCTGCTCAGGGGGGAGCGACTCTGGGGGGAGCGGCTCGACGAGGAACAGCTCGGCGGGACGGTGAGGCGCGTCCGTCCGTCGTTCGGGCTCGTCCAGCCCGCGTGGCTCGTCGGGCTCGGACGACAGGAGGGCGAGAGGGGGAGTCATGGGGCTCGGACTTTCGTCGGTGGTGTGGCGTTCAACATATGACATGCGCAGACGGGTCTGTCCCGCCCTGCCAGTGCTGTGGAGAAGTCGGGGGCACGGGGCGGGCGCACGGCCACGGCCGGCTGTCGCCGGAGGTCGACCTAGACTGGGCGGGTGTCGACGCTCAGTGATCTCGTTCTCGCCCAGGGCCGCTCCAGCGAGGCCGACGTCGAGTGGCTGCACCTGCTGGTCGGCGACTGGCAGCTCCTCGCCGACCTCGCCTTCGCCGACATGGTGCTGTGGGTCCCCACGGACACCGACAGCTACGTGGCCGTCGCCCACGCGCGGCCCTCGAGCTCGGCCACGCTCTTCTACCGCGACTTCGTCGGTCAGGAGGTGCGCCCCGAGTGGCGCTCCCAGATCCAGCAGGCCTTCGAGACGACGCGCATCGTCGACTCGGCGGCGCCCGACTGGTACGAGGAGACACCCACCCGTGTCCGGGCCGTGCCCGTCCTCCGCAGGCTCGGCGCGAGCCGGCCCGACGTGACGGAGGCGCCCATCGCGGTGATCACGCGGCACACGAACCTGAGCGAGGCGCGCACGCCGAGCCGTCAGGAGCTCACCTTCAACCAGTGCAGCAACGACCTGTTCGCGATGATCGCCGCGGGGGACTTCCCGGATCTCGGGGCACCGACCGGCCCGCGGCGGGGTGCGCCCCGCGCCTCCGACGGCCTGCTGCGCCTCGACGTCGACGGCATGGTCACCTTCGCGAGCCCGAACGGCCTGTCGGCGTTCAACCGCATGGGCTTCGCCGGCGAGCTCGAGGGCGAGTCGCTGGCCGAGGTGACGACCGGGCTGCTCCAGGGCAAGCTCGTCATCGACGAGTCGCTCCCGCTCGTCGTCACGGGGCGGGCGCCGTGGCGGACGGACATCGAGGCGCGAGGCGTGACGGTGTCGCTGCGTGCCATCCCGCTCCGCGACAAGGGCGAGCGCGTGGGCGCGGTCGTGCTCTGCCGCGACGTCACCGAGCTGCGCCACCAGGAGCGCGAGCTCATCACGAAGGACGCGACGATCCGCGAGATCCACCACCGCGTCAAGAACAACCTGCAGACCGTCGCGTCGCTCCTGCGGATCCAGGCCCGGCGGACGCACACGGACGTGGCCCGCGAGGCCCTGACGCAGGCGATGCGCCGCGTGGCGTCCATCGCCGTGGTCCACGACACGCTGTCCGAGGGGCTCAGCCAGAACGTCGACTTCGACACGGTCTTCGACAGGGTCCTCATGCTGATCACCGAGGTGGCGTCGAGCCACGCCACCACCGTGCGACCCACCAGGACGGGCAGCTTCGGCGCCCTCCCGAGCGAGTACGCGACCCCGTTGGCCCTGGCGCTCACCGAGCTCGTCACCAACGCCGTCGAGCACGGCCTCGACGGTCGCGACGGGGTCGTCGAGATCTCGGCCGAGCGCGACGACGAACAGCTGACGGTGAAGGTGCGAGACGACGGCGTCGGCCTGCCCGAGGGAAAGGTCGGCTCCGGTCTGGGCACGCAGATCGTCCGGACGCTCATCCAGGGCGAGCTCGGCGGCACCATCGACTGGCACACGCTCGTCGGGAACGGCACCGAGGTCACCATCGAGATCCCGTTCCGGTGGCTGACCCGGTCCTGACGGCCGAGGCCTGACGTGCCGGGCGAGACGGCTCGCAGGGCCGGACACGACGAGGCCGGCTCCCCGTGGGGGAGCCGGCCTCGTGGTCGTCCTGCCGTCGCCTAGCTGGCGCGACGGGCGCGGGCGGCGCGGCGCTTCAGCGCTCGGCGCTCGTCCTCGCTGAGCCCGCCCCAGACGCCGGAGTCCTGACTGGTCTCCAGGGCGTACTGCAGGCAGGTCTCCGTGACCGTGCAGCGACCGCAGACGGTCTTGGCCTTGTCGATCTGGTCCACAGCGGGGCCCGTGTTGCCGACCGGGAAGAACAGCTCCGGGTCAGCGGTCAGGCAGGCGGCTTTGTCACGCCAATCCATCGATGGGTACTCCTTTGGGTGCTGGACCGGGCACGTCGAAGCGCCGGGTTCCGGTGGGGGGAAGAAAGCCGAGAGACTTCGATTCATTGGGAGGCGCGCACCACGACGTACGCGTCACTTCGACCTCGAATATGGTCGCATACTGGAACCGCCAGATCAAGGATTCTCAGGAGGGATCGAGCGTGACCGAGCAGTCCGGAGACACCCCTCCCGAGAGGACAGGTCGTTCTGCGACACCGTCGCGTCCCGCCCTCTTCTGGCTGCTCGTCCTGCTGCTCGCGGCCGAGGCCGCGCTGCTCGCCGTGGCGACGGCGTACCTGCTGATCGAGATCCTCACGGTGCAGCCGGACTCCTACGCGGCCGCCGCGGCGATCCTGCTGCTCACCCTCCTCGCCGCGATCTGGCTCGGCGCCATCGTCGTCGGCGCCCTCCGTGGCCGAGGCTGGATCCGGGGAGCCGCGATCGTGTGGCAGGTGCTGCAGATCGCCGTCGGCGTCGGCAGCCTGCAGGGCACCTTCGCCAACCCCTCCGTGGGGCTGTGGCTCATCGTGCCCGCCGTGCTCGTCGTGGTGCTGCTGCTCGTCCCCAGCGTCGTCGCCGTGACCTCCGCACGCGACGACGCCCCGCCTCGCACCTACTGAAACGGCGCGGCAGGGCGGGGCGAGGCGTCGTCGGGAGGGCTCAGTCGAGGCCGAGCTTCTTCCGCAGCGACGCCACGTGGCCCGTCGCCTTCACGTTGTACAACGGGAGCTGCACGACGCCCTGCTCGTCGAGCACGAACGTCGACCGGATCGTGCCGGTGACGACGCGGCCGTAGTTGTTCTTCTCGCCCCAGGCCCCGTACTCCTGGTGCACCGTCAGCTCCGGGTCGGACAGCAGGGGGAAGTTCAGGCCCTGCTCGTCCTTGAACCGGCGGAGCGCCTCCGGGGCGTCCTTCGACACGCCCAGCACCTGGTAGCCCGAGCCCGCCAACGAGTTGATGTTGTCGCGGAAGTCGCACGCCTGCGTCGTGCATCCCGGCGTCGACGCCGCCGGGTAGAAGTACACGATCACCTTGCGACCCGCGAAGTCCGACAGGGAGACGGGCGCGCCCGACTCGTCGTCGAGGGTGAACGGAGGCGCCGCGGCGCCCTTCTCGAGCTTCGTGGACATGGTGCTCCGATCTCGCGGCGCGCAGGGGCGCCGGTGGTTCTCATGGGGTCGATTCTCATGCTAGAGTCATTCCTCGTTGCGCCACGCCGCGCAGCACGCACCTCTAGCTCAATTGGCAGAGCAACTGACTCTTAATCAGTGGGTTCTCGGTTCAAGTCCGAGGGGGTGCACCGACAAAAATGGGTCCCCCGTGTTCGAAGCTTCGCTTCTTCGCGGGGGATTTTTTCGACGCCTTTCGTCGCCTCCGGCGACGTGCGGCTCGGGCCGGGCGGTGCTGAGACTCGTGGCCGCCAGGTGCTGGTGCGTCGGGGGTCGGGGCGGCGCTTCGCTGGCCCCTTCGGCGAGAGATGGGTCGGGCGGCGCTTCGCTGGTCCCCTTCGGCGACAGGTGAGTCGGGCGGCGCTTCGCTGGCCCCCTTCGGCGACGGTGGGGTGGGGGCGGGGCGGGGCCTAGGGTGGCGGGATGGCGACTGTTGTGGTGGTGCGGCACGGGCGGACTACGGCGAACGCGACGGGGGTGCTCGCGGGGCGGACTCCCGGGGTGCTGCTCGACGAGGTCGGGCGGCAGCAAGCCGCGGCGACCGGAGCGCGGCTGGCCGTGGTGCCCTTCGCCCGGGTCGTGACCTCGCCGCTCGAGCGGTGCCGGGAGACGACCGAGGCCATCGTGGCGCAGCAGTCCGCCGACGCCGCCTTCGACGTGCTGGTCGACGACGCGATCACCGAGTGCGACTACGGGGACTGGCAGGGCCGGCCCCTCTCGGAGCTCGCGGGCGAGGACCTCTGGCAGACGGTCCAGCGCCAGCCGTCGGCCGTGACCTTCCCGGGCGGCGAGACGATGTCGGGCATGCAGCACCGCGCCGTCAGCGCCATCCGCGCCCACGACGCCGCGGTCGAACGTGAGCACGGCCCGGGAGCCGTCTGGCTCGCAGTCAGCCACGGCGACGTGGTCAAGTCCGTCCTCGCCGACGCGCTCGGCGTGCACCTCGACCTGTTCCAGCGCATCTCGGTCGGACCGGCGTCCGTGTCGATCCTCCGCTACGGCGCGCACCGCACCGACGTCCTCGCCACCAACACCGACGGGGGCGACCTCAGCTGGCTGCGGGGCTCGGCGCCGAGCGCCGACGCCGCGGTCGGGGGAGGCGCGGGCACCGTCTGAGAGCCGGCCCGGACACCCGTCCGCACCGCTCGTAGGATGGCCCCATGCCCACCATCGTCCACGGGTTCGACTGGCCCGACCGCGTCGTCGTCGGCACCGTCGGGCTGCCCGGAGCCCGCACCTTCTACCTCCAGGCCCGCGACGGCCGACGCGTCGTCAGCGTCGCCCTCGAGAAGGAGCAGTCCGCCGTCCTGGCGCACAAGATCGACGAGATCCTCGACGAGGTGCGCCGCGTCGAGGGGAACCCCGCCAGCGTGCCCGAGACGACACCTGACGAGCTCGTCGACCACGCGCCCCTGGACCAGCCGGTCGAGGCCGAGTTCCGCGTCGGCGCCCTGAGCCTCGGCTGGGACCCGTCCACCGCCCAGGTCGTCGTCGAGGCCTACCCCCTCGCCGATCCCGGCGACGACGACCTCGACGTCGACCTCGATGCGGACGAGGCCGTCGAGCCCGTCGAGATGATGACCCTGAGGCTCCCCGTCGGCACCGCCAGGGCCTTCGCCGCCCGCACCCTCGAGGTCGTGGGCGCCGGCCGTCCGCTCTGCCCCCTCTGCGGTGCGCCCATGGACCCCGAGGGCCACGTCTGCGCCGTCCCCGGCGACTCCTGGTGACGACCGGGCCCGACCTGGTGACGGGGGAGCTGACGCTCACGGGCCGGGTGACCACCGCCTCCAACGCGACGTTCGTCGGCGAGATCGAGGGCGTGGTCGTCGTCTACAAGCCCGTCGCGGGCGAGCGCCCCCTGTGGGACTTCCCCGACGGCGACCTCGCCTCCCGTGAGGTCGCCTCCTGGCACATCTCCGAGGCGCTGGGCTGGGACGTCGTGCCGCGCACCTGGCTCCGTGACGGACCGCTCGGCCCCGGCATGGTGCAGCTCTGGTGCGACGTCGACCCCGAGCAGGACGCCGTCGACCTGCTGCCCTCGGCAGACGTCCCGGACGAAGGCTGGCGCACGGTGCTCGAGGGCCTCGACGAGGACGACGAGCCGGTGGCGCTCGTCCACGAGGACTCCGCCGCCCTCCGCCGGATGGCCGTCTTCGACGTCGTCGTGAACAACGCGGACCGCAAGGGCGCGCACGTCCTGGCGATGCCGGACGGCCGACGGCACGGAGTCGACCACGGCCTGACCCTGCACGTCGAGCACAAGCTCCGCACCGTCCTCTGGGGCTGGGCCGGCGAGCCCCTGACGAGCGACGAGCTCGACGGCGTCGCCCGGGTCGAGCGGCAGCTCGGCGGCGAGCTGGGGGCCGTCCTCGGCGGGCTGGTCACCGAGGCCGAGCTCGCAGCCCTCCAGGCCCGGTGCGCCCGCCTCCGGTCGACGGGCGCCTTCCCCGAGCCCGAGGGCCAGGCGCCCGCCGTCCCCTGGCCGCTCTTCTGACCTCGGCTGCCCGAGCGCCGCGGGCTAGTCCTGTCCGCGGTCGTCGCGGGGCAGCTGCGACGACGCGTCGCGACCGGTGACCGGGTAGGGGCCCGTCATGCCCTCGCGCAGCCGTGCCGCCGCGAGGATGCGGTCGCGCTGGAGGTGCCAGCCGAGCACCAGCAGCGGGATGATGACGACGAGCGACATCACGGTGAACGAGCCGATCGGCCAGTCGATCGCCATCAGCACGACGACCGCGAGCAGGAACGCCAGCGTCAGCCAGCTCGTCACGGGCGCGCCGGGCAGGCGGAACGACGGCTCTTCCGCCTTGCCCTCCTTGGCCCACTGCCGCAGCCGCATCTGGCAGAGGATGATCGTGCCCCAGGCCGTCAGGATGCCGAGCGAGGCGATGTTGAGGACGATCTCGAACGCCGTGTTCGCGCCGACGACCGCGTTGAGCACGACGCCGAGCAGGGTGATGCTCGCGGTGAGCAGGATGCCGCCGAAGGGCACGCCGCCCTTCGACATCTTCGTCGTGAACTTCGGCGCCGACCCGTTCATGCCCATCGAGTGCAGCACCCGACCGGTCGAGTAGAGGCCGGCGTTGAGGCTCGAGAGCGCGGCGGTGACGACCACGAAGTTCATGATCGAGCCGGCCACCTCGCCCACCTCAGGGCTGCCGATGCTGCCGAAGAACGTCACGAACGGGCTCTGCCCGGCCTCGTACGACGTGTAGGGCAGCAGCAGCGACAGCAGCACGAGGCTGCCGACGTAGAACACCGCGATGCGGATGATGACGGTGTTGATCGCGCGGGGCACGACCTTCTCGGGGTGCTGCGTCTCGCCGGACGCCGTGCCGACGAGCTCGATCGCGGCGTACGCGAACACCACGCCCTGGACGACGATGACCGCGGGCAGGATGCCGTTCGGCAGGATGCCGCTCGCGGCGATCACCGACCAGCCCGTGTCGATCGACTCTCCGCCGCTCGTCACGGGGAACGACGCCGCGAGCCACACGACGCCCACGACGAGGAACACCACGAGGGCGGCGACCTTGATGATCGCGAACCAGAACTCCATCTCGCCGAAGACCTTGACCGCCAGCAGGTTGACGGACAGCACGACGGCGAGCGCCACGAGGGCGAGCAGCCAGTCCGGGGCCGAGGTGAAGGCGCTCCAGTAGTGCAGGTAGAGCGCGACGGCGGTGACATCGACGATGGCGGTCATCGCCCAGTTGAGGAAGTACATCCAGCCGGCGGCGTAGGCGGCCTTCTCGCCGAAGAACTCACGGGCGTACGAGACGAACGAGCCCGAGGAGGGGCGGTGCAGCACGAGCTCGCCGAGGGCCCGCAGGATGAAGAAGGCGAAGACGCCGCAGATCGCGAAGACGATCGCGAGCGCGGGGCCCGCCGAGGCGAGACGGCCGCCGGCGCCGAGGAACAGCCCCGTCCCGATCGCGCCGCCGATGGCGATCATCTGGAGCTGGCGCGGCTTGAGGCCCTGGTGGAACCCCTCCTGCTCGTGCGAGAAATCCTGGGGGACGTGGTCGGGGGCGGCGTCGCGGCCGCCCTCGTTCGAGGGACTCGTCATGGCACGACCGTAGACCCCCCGGTGCACGATGTGCACGCTCCCTGGCCGCGGTGCGCGAGACGAGGAGGCGCGGGTCGGTGCGTGCAGGCTCTGTAACGATGGGGTCTCGATCGTGATCCCCGCAGGCACAGGCGACACGCCGCGACGGGGGACGTGTGCGGTCCCCCGCGAGGGGGTCGGCGACTTGGTCGTCACGTGTCGTCCACGCTACCGTCGTGTCGACCCGGTCACCCGGGTCCGTCATCATCAGGACGCGCTGCCGCCGGCCCCCACGACCACCGGGCCGAGGCGACGTACGGTCTGGTGGCGCCGGCGCCGGTCCCGTGATCGGCCCAGCGGGGTACAGGTTCGCGAGGCAGACCAGGCACGACGCCGGTCAAGCGCCGCTTGAGCCGGTCCGTCCCGCACGTGCCGTCGACCCGTCCGCCCGACCTGGACGCCGCCGACGGCTCCGGCCCGAGCGGCCGGACGCCCCTCTCGGCGTGCGCATGGAGAGCCCGTGACCACCACCCCCGCAGTGCGAGCCCGGAACCTGTACAAGGTGTTCGGCCGCCGCCCCAAGGACGCCGTGACCCGCCTGGAGGCGGGCGCCACCCGAGCCGAGGCCGCGTCCCTCGGCACGGCCGCCGTCATCGACGCCTCCTTCGACGTGCAGCCCGGCGAGATCTTCGTCGTGATGGGCCTGTCCGGCTCCGGCAAGTCGACGCTCATCCGGATGCTGAACGGCCTGCTCGAGCCCACCTCCGGCTCGGTCGAGGTGGGCGGGTCGGCGATCTCCGACGTGCCCGCCGCACGGCTCCGCGAGGTGCGACGCCAGAACGTGTCGATGGTGTTCCAGCACTTCGCGCTGCTGCCGCACCGCACCGTGCTCGACAACGTCGCCTACGGCCTCGAGGTCCAGGGCGTGACGAAGGCCGACCGCCTGGCCAAGGCGAGGGAGATGACCGAGGTCGTCGGCCTCGGCGGCTGGGAGGACAAGCTGCCCTCCGAGCTGTCGGGCGGCATGCAGCAGCGTGTCGGCCTGGCCCGGGCGCTCGCCGCCGAGACCGACATCCTGCTGATGGACGAGGCGTTCAGCGCCCTCGACCCGCTCATCCGACGCGAGATGCAGGAGCAGCTGCTCGAGCTGCAGGCGACCCTCGGCAAGACGATCGTCTTCATCACCCACGACCTCAACGAGGCGATGTTCCTCGGCGACCGGATCGCCGTCATGCGCGACGGCCGCATCGTGCAGATCGGCACGCCGGAGGACATCCTCACCGACCCGGCGAACGACTACGTCGCCCAGTTCGTGCAGGACGTCGACCGAGCGCGGGTGCTCACCGCCTCGAGCGTGATGGAGCCGGCCCGCGCCGTCGTCCAGCTGACCGCCGGCCCGCGGGGCGCGCTCCGCACGCTGCGTGACCTGCAGACCGCGGCGTTGTTCGTGCTCGGCCGCGACCGCACGCTGCTCGGCTGGGTGCGCGACGGCCACGTGATGCGCCAGGTCAAGGCCGCCGACACCGACCTCGCCTCGATCGTCAACGCCGAGTTCGCGAAGGTCGGCCCCGACGCCGCCCTCGTCGACCTCTTCGAGCTGGCCGTCGAGAGCCCGCTGCCCATCGCCGTGGTCGACGACCGCGACCGCCTGATCGGCGTCATCCCGCGCGTCACGCTGCTCGCCGCGCTCGGCGGGGTCGACACCTCGACGTCGCCGATCCCCGTGCTCGAGCCCGTCACCCGCTACTCCGAGAGCGAGCTCGACGAGACCCTCGCCTCGCCCGACGGCGTCCCGACCACGACCGCGACCGCGACCACCGAGGGAGCCCTCCGATGAACGAGTACCTCCGCATCCCCTTCGGCGACGCCGTCGCCGTCGTCGTCGACTGGGTCACCACCCACCTCGGCGGTTTCTTCTCCGTGATCCGCGCGATCGTGACCTTCTTCTACGAGTGGGTCGAGTACTTCCTCAGCGCGCCTCCCTTCTGGGCGGTCGTCGTCGTGATCGCGGCCCTCGCGTTCGTCGCGAAGGGCTGGAAGTTCGGCCTCGGCACGGCGGCCGGGCTGCTCTTCATCGGCACCCTCGGCCAGTGGGAGAACGCGATGTCGACCCTCGCCCTGGTGCTCGTCGCCGGCGCAGTGGCCATCGTGCTGAGCATCCCGCTCGGCGTGCTCGCCGCGAAGTCGTCGCTGGCCTCGCAGATCATCCGGCCCGTGCTCGACTTCATGCAGACGACGCCCGCGTTCGTCTACCTGATCCCCGCCCTGCTGCTGTTCCGGATCGGCGTCGTCCCCGGCATCGTCGCGACCGTCGTGTTCGCGATGGCTCCCGGCGTCCGCCTCACCGAGCTCGGCATCCGCGGGGTCGACAAGGAGGTCGTCGAGGCCGGCCACGCCTTCGGCTCGTCGCCCTGGCGCATCCTCCGCCAGATCCAGCTGCCCCTCGCGAAGCCGAGCATCATGGCCGGCGTCAACCAGGTCATCATGCTGTCGCTCTCGATGGTGGTCATCGCCGGCATGGTCGGCGCGGGCGGTCTCGGCGGCGACATCGTCGCGAGCCTCAACCGCATCGACATCGCCCTCGGGGCGGAGGCCGGCATCTCGGTCGTCGTGCTCGCGATCATCCTCGACCGGATGACGGCCGCCCTCGGCGCGGACCGTCGCGCACGGCGACGCCCCCTCCGCAGCGGTGCCGGCCGGGACGACGCTCCCGCCCCGTCGCCGAGCACCCAGGAGGCGCGCACCGCCGACAGCGAGCAGCCCGTCCCCGTGGGGGCCGGCGCGTGAGCCTGCCAGCAGGCACAGCGCCGCGGCCCACCGGCCCGAACACGGCCGCCAGCACCAGCACCAGCACCAGCACCTCGAAGTCACCGATCGTCCCCGGAAGGACACCCATGAAGAAGCGCACCATCGCCGCCTCCGTCGCCCTCGGCACCACCGCCGTCCTCGGCCTCGCCGCCTGCTCGCCCCCCGGCAGCTCGTCGTCGGCCGAGACCCTCGAGAACGGCGACGAGAGCGTCGTCGAGCTCGCCGTCTTCAACGGCTGGGACGAGGGCATCGCCGCCTCCTGGCTCTGGAAGTCGGTGCTCGAGGACGAGGGCTACACCGTCAACCTCCAGATGGCCGACGTCGCCCCCGTCTACTCGGGCCTCACCACCGACGACTACGACGTCGTGCTCGACACCTGGCTGCCGACGACCCACGCGGACTACGTCGAGAAGTACGGCGACGACCTCACCGACCTCGGCGCGTGGAACGACGACGCGAAGCTCGCGGTCGCGGTCAACGCCGACGCCCCGATCGACTCGATCGAGGAGCTGAACGCGAACGCGGACCTCTTCGGCGGCTCCATCGTCGGCATCGAGCCCGGCGCCGGCCTGACGACGGCCGTGCAGGACGCGACCATCCCCGACTACGGCATCGACGCCCTCGAGCTGCAGACCTCGTCCACCGCCGCCATGCTCACCGAGCTGAAGAGCGCCACCGAGGCCGGCGAGAACATCGCCGTGACCCTGTGGAGCCCGCACTGGGCCTACGACGCGTTCCCGATCAAGGACCTCGCGGACCCGAAGGGCACGCTCGGCGACGCCGAGGGAATCCACTCGTTCGGCGGCAAGAGCTTCACGGCGAACTTCCCGCAGCTGACCGAGTGGCTCGAGGGCTTCGAGATGGACACCGAGACCCTCTCGTCGCTCGAGAACGCCATGTTCAACAGCGGCGTCGACGGCAGCGACTACAGCGAGGTCGTCGACGAGTGGATCGCCGAGAACCAGGACTACGTGGACGGCCTCACCAGCTGACCCGCACCTCCTCGTCCCGCGCCCTGCGGGCACGATCGCGCCCCGTCCGGCTCTGCCGGGCGGGGCGTCGTCGTACCCCGACCCAGGCGTCCGCACAGGCGCACCACCAGGAACGCACGGCAGAGCCCCAGGGGACGACAGAGGAGGCGCGGGTACCGTCGATCGCGCACGTCCCCCACGAAAGGCACCACCCCGTGACCACGATCGCCGTCGAGCCCCTCCGCCGCAGTGCGCAGATCAGCACCCGGATCGTCTCCGGCGGGCTGGTCCAGGTGTCGACTCCCGACCGCGTCCTCGGCCACGTCCGCGACGAGGGCGGCGTGCACGTGGCCCTCAAGGGGCCGAACCCGGCCTGGTCGGAAGAGGTCGGCCGCTACGCCACGCTCGGCATGGCACTCGAGGCCCTGCGCCTTCGCAAGCGCTCCGTCTGACACGTCGACGGGACCGTCGGCGGCGGGGCCGTCAGTCGCCCACGCCCGCGAAGAACGACGTGAGCTCGCGGTCGATCCGTGACCGCGCCTCCTCGTCGCTGATCGTCGGCCTGCCGTCGCCCGGCTGGACGCCGTAGCTACCGAACTGCGCGTGCGCCAGTCCGGGGACCTCGACGACCGTCGCGTCGTCAGGGAGCATGTCGCGGTAACGCTCGATGTCGTCCGGCGTGCTGAGCCCGTCCTCGCCGCCGCCGAGGCTGAGCACGGGCAGGTCGTCGCGGCCCGAGAGGTCGGTCGTCGCGCAGTACGAGCCGAAGAGGACGAGGCCGTCGACGGCAGGGTCATCGGCGGCGTACTGGCAGGCGCGCACCCCGCCGAGGGAGTGTCCGCCCACGGCCCAGTTCGTCACCTCGGGCGCCAGGTCCGTGAAGTGCGAGAGCGGACGCGGGTCGAGGACGCCGAAGCCGAGCACCGGGCGCTCCACGACCACCGTGACGCCGGTGGCGACGAGCCCGGCGAGCACCTGCTCGTAGGCCTGCGGGTCGACCCGGGCGCCGGCGACGAAGACGAGGCCCTGGTCGAGCGCGGCCGTCCGCGCCGGGCGCATCACGACGACGTCGGGCCGGTCGACGACGTCGACGCGGGGGTCGTCCGCGACGGCGGCCAGCGAGGAGGCGGTGGCCGACATCGGCGTCTTGGCCCAGACGAAGAAGCCGGTCGCCACCAGGACGACCACGGCGAACAGCACCAGGGCCACGGCCTTCAGCACGCGACGCGTCTGGCTGCGCGGCGACCCGCGACGTCGGCGTCCGGGAGGTGACGAGGACGTGGCGTCGTCGTGACGGGAACCTGTGGATCGACTCACGGTCCCAGTCTGACGGCAGCGAGGTCGGTCGGGCGTCCCCCCGGTGCGACAGGGTGGACGGATGCCCTGGATCCAACTGCTCATCTCGGTGGCCGCCGCCGTCGTGCTCACCTTCGTCGTCTCCGCCGTGGTCGGCCTCGTCGTGGGGCTCGTCGCGAAGAAGAAGGAGTGGGCGAAGGCGCTCGTCGAGCGCATGCGCCGTCCGTTCCGGTGGACGCTGCTCGTCGTCCTCCTCACGATCGCGCTCCGCACCTCCCTGCCGGCCCTGCTCGGCTCCCCGTACGCCGGGGACGACGTCGTGGCGCAGCTGTTCCGCGTCGCCGTGATCGTCGTCGTGGCCTGGTTCGTCGGGGCCCTGGCCCTGTTCTTCGAGGACCTGGGGCTCGCGCGGTACCGCATCGACACCGCCGACAACCGGATCGCGCGGCGGGTGCGCACCCAGGTGCTGATCCTCCGGCGCCTGACCATGGTCGTGGTGGTCGTCATCGCGGCCGGCGCGATCCTGCTGGGCTTCCCCGGGGTCGAGGCGGTCGGCGCGAGCGTCCTCGCGAGCGCCGGGCTGGTCTCGGTCGTCGCGGGCCTCGCGGCGCAGTCCACCCTGGCGAACGTGTTCGCCGGGATCCAGCTCGCCTTCAGCGACGCGATCCGCATCGACGACGTCGTGGTGGTCGAGGGCCAGTGGGGCCTGATCGAGGAGATCACGCTCTCGTACGTGGTCGTGCACATCTGGGACGACCGCCGCCTCGTGCTGCCGTCGACCTACTTCACCACCACGCCGTTCGAGAACTGGACCCGTCGCAACAGCGAGCTGCTCGGCGCCGTCGAGCTCGACCTCGACTGGCGCGTCGACCCCGGCGCGATGCGCGACGAGCTCGACCGCATCCTCGAGCGCACCGACCTCTGGGACCGGCGCACGAAGGTGCTCCAGGTGACGGACGCGACCGGCGGCTGGGTGCGCGTCCGCGTGCTCGTCACCGCCAAGGACGCGGGCACGCTCTTCGACCTGCGCTGCCTCGTGCGCGAGGACCTCGTCTCGTGGCTGCACCGCGTCTCGCCGCAGGCCGTGCCGCGCACGCGCGTGCAGACGGTCGAGGCGGAGCCCGAGCCCACGACCCGTCGTCCCGCACGGTCCACCTCGGAGGCAGGCGGCCTCTTCTCGGGCGAGAACGCCGGCTCGGAGCGCACCCAGCTCTTCACCCAAGCGATCCCGATCCAGCGGGACGCCGACCCCGAGCCGCGGCCCTACGCCGCGACGATGGGCGCCGAGGACGAGCGCGACCCGCACGTCGACCGCTCGTTCGACGGCCGCCCGACCGGTCGCCCCGACCGCTGAGCCCGGTCCGTAGGCACGAAGGAGGCGCGCCCCCGGTCGGGGACGCGCCTCCTTCGTGCCCGTTCCGGCAGGTCAGCCGGCCGAGGGCCGAGCGGTCAGTCGTTCTCGTTCGCGGCCTCGACGACGTTGCCGACCGCGATGGCCGTCGTGGCCGCCCAGGCCACGGCGGTGAGCAGCAGCCGCCAGTCGCGGGGGCCGGAGCTGAGGCTCTTGAGCAGGCTGACGCCCGAGAAGAGCGAGCTGATGATCGCTCCGTTGAAAAGGAATTTGCGCACGGTTCTCTCCTGGTGATCGGTGGCTCCACCGTACTCGTCAGGCCGCTCCGCGCACCGGCGCGGATCGGTGCAGTCCCTGCAGGTCGCGGGGCCGTAGGGTGAGCTGCCCGGCTCGCCCGGTCCGGGCTCGTCGGCCGGAGGAGACCTGGTGCGCACTGCCGTGCTCGGAGCAGCGTTGCTCGTCGTCGGGCTCGTCGCCCTGCTCGCCGGGGTCCTCACCCTCGAGGAGCTGGGCACGCTCGTCGAGCGCGTGGCGCCGGTGCTCGGCTTCGTCGTCGCCCTGACGATCGTGTCTGAGCTCGCGGCCGAGGCGGGGCTCTTCTCCTGGCTCGCCGGGTTCGCCGCGCGGGCGGCGCGCGGCCGCGTCGTGGTGCTGTGGGCGTTCGTCGTCGTCCTCGCGCTCGGCTGCACGATCTTCCTGTCGCTCGACACGACGGCCGTGCTGCTCACGCCCGTGGTCGTGCTGGTCGCACGCCGCGTCGGGCTGCCGCCGATGCCGTTCGCCCTCACGACGGTGTGGCTCGCGAACTGCGGCTCGATGCTGCTGCCGGTGTCGAACCTGACCAACCTGCTGGCCCTCGACGCCCTCGGGTCGCCGTCGCCCGCCTCCTTCGCCGCGCTCGTGGCGCCGGCGGCCGTGGTCGCCGCCGTCGTGCCGGTGGCCGCCGTCGGCATCCGTTACCGCCGCGAGCTGAGCGGGCGGTTCGAGGCTCCCGGGCGGGAGGAGGCGGGCGACCGCGTGCTCTTCGTCGTGGCCGCCGTCGCCGTGGCGCTGCTCGTGCCGGCGCTCGTCAGCGGGATCGAGGTGTGGATCCCCGCCGCGGTGGCCGCGCTGGCGCTCGTCGTCGTCACCGCCGTGCGGCGCCCCTCCACGCTGCGGCTCGGCCTCGTCCCCTGGGGCACGATCGTCTTCGCCAGCGGCCTCTTCGTCGTCGTCGAGGCGGCGCACTCGCTCGGGCTCGCCGACGCGCTCGCCGTGCTCGTCGGCTCGGGCGACGGGCTGCCCGACCTGCTGCGCCTCGCCGCCGGCAGCGCGGCCGCTGCCAACGTCGCGAACAACCTGCCCGCCTACCTGGCCCTCGAGCCCGTCGCCGGCTCGCCGCTGCGGCTCGTCGCCGTGCTCGTCGGCGTCAACGTCGGCTGCCTCGTGGCGCCCTGGGCGTCGCTCGCGACGCTGCTCTGGCACGGGCGGCTGACCTCGATGGGCGTCGAGGTGAGGTGGCGCGGCGTCGTGCTCGGAGGTCTCGGGGTCGCGGTCGTCGCCGTGCCGCTCGCCGTGGTCGCGACGGTGCTCGTCGGGGCGTAGGTCGAGGACGCCGCGCCCGCCGCTGCACTCGACGCTGCGGCGTCGCCTGCTGCCGCGCCCGCCGACAGCGCTGCGCGAGCGTGGGCCAGCGTGCGCCGCAGCATGTCCGTGAGCACCGTCTCGTCCGTCGCCCGGCCGCGGGCGTGCACCTCGGCGACGACCGACCCGGACCAGCCCGACCGGGCGAGGTGCCCGAGCACCTCGGCGACCGGCTGGTCGCCCGTGCCCGGCACCAGGTGCTGGTCGACGAGGCCGCCCGGCCGCGTCGAGACGACCCCGTCGCAGAGGTGGACGTGACGGAGGCGCGGGCCGAGGGCCAGCGCGAGGTCGAGCGCGTCGCGCCCGGCGACGGCCGCGTGCGAGAAGTCGAGCACGGCCGCGTCGACGTCGAGGGCCGCGGGGTCGTGCCCGGGGGAGTAGACGTCGGCGACGACGGGACCCAGCCGCCACGGGAACATGTTCTCGACCGCCAGCTCGACGCCCGTCGCGGCCGCCAGCTCCCGGACCAGGTCGAGGAACCGCGCGGCGTGCCGTCGTTGCCAGCGGAACGGCGGGTGGACGACCACGGTGGCCGCGCCGAGGTCGGCGGCCAGCTCGGCCGAGCGCCGCAGCTTCTCGCCCTGGTCGCGGCCGAGCGCGAAGTGCGCGAGCGGAAGCACCGGTGCGTGCACCGACAGCACGGGCAGCCCCCAGCGAGCCGAGGAGGCGCGGAGCAGCCGGGCGTCCCGGCTCGCCCGGTCGGCGGTCACCATCACCTCCACCCCGTCGAAGCCGGTGGTCCTCGCGAGGCGGAACGCCTCGTCGACGGGGAGCGGGGAGACGCAGGACGTGCTCGTTCCGACCGTGATCACGCGGCCAGGCTACGACCGGGCCCGCGGCGGGGGAGCCGAGCAGGGGTGAACGTCGGGCGAACGGCCGGGGAACGCCACCGGGGCCCGGCGGCCGCCTCCTACAGCCAGTCGCGCTTGCGGAACTGCCACCAGAGCACGCCGCCGACGCCGACGATGAGCACGCACGAGGTGACGAAGCCGCCGACCGTGCTGAAGCCCGGGTACGGCACGTTCTGGCCGTAGAAGCCGGTGATGGCGGTGGGCACCGCGATGATCGCGGCCCAGCTCGTCACCTTCTTCATGATCCCGTTCATGCGGTTCGACTGGAGGTTGAGGTTGGTGTCGAGGATGGTCGAGACGAGGTCGCGGAGCGAGTCGTTCTGCTCGGCGACCCGGATCACGTGGTCGTAGACGTCCTGGTAGTAGGGCTGCATGACCGGGTCGAGGTCGTGCAGGTCACGGCGCAGCAGGGTGTTGAGCACCTCGCGCATGGGCGAGGCGACGCGCCGCAGCCGCACGAGGCTCTTGCGCAGCGCGAACGAGCGCTTCTGCACGTCGAGGGTGCGCGGCGCGGGGTCGAAGAGGTCGTCGGCGATGCCCTCGATCTCGTCGTCGAGCGCGTCGACGGCCTCGAAGTGCCGGTCGACGACGACGTCGAGGACGCCCCAGAGCAGGAACGAGACCCCGTGCGCCGCGAGGTCGGGGCTCTGGTCGAACGCCTTCTCGAGCCGGGAGACGTCGAAGTCGGCGTGGTGGATGGTCACGAGCGCCCTCGCCGTCAGGAACGCCTTGACCTCGCTCGTCGTCAGCTCGCCCGAGGCCGCGTCGAACGAGACGTCGTACAGCGCCGTGAAGAGGTGGTTCTCGTAGCGGTCGACCTTGGGCCGCTGGCCGTCCTGCAGGGCGTCCTCGACGGCGAGCTCGTGCAGCCCCAGCTCGTCCTCGAGGTCGTCGAAGTCCGCCTCCGTGGGGTCGGTGAGGTCGACCCAGACGGTGCAGCCCTCGGTCGCGAGGTGGTCGCTCACCTCGGCGAGCGGGAACCCCTGCGCCACGAGCCGCCCCTCCCGGTACGACCGGGTCTGCGTCGGGGTGCGGGTCGCGGTCGGGGCCTCGGTCATGGGGGCATGCTATCCACGTGACCCCGCACGTGAAGCAGCGCGCCGACGCCCCCGACGACTTCTTCGAGGCGGAGGCGGCCGGCCTCGCCTGGCTCGCCGAGGCCACGCCCCGCGGGGGCGCCAGGATCGTGGCCGTCGAGTCGGTCTCGCCGGGACGCATCGCGCTCGAGGCCGTGCACGAGACCCGCCCGACGCCGGAGGCGGCACGGCGGTTCGGCGCGGCGCTCGCCGCCACCCACTCGGCCGGCGCGGACGCCTTCGGGGCGCCTCCTGCAGGCTGGCACGGCCCCGTCTTCATCGGCCGGCGGCAGCAGGAGTGCACGCCCCGCGACAGCTGGGGCGCCTTCTACGCCGCCCAGCGCGTGCTGCCGTTCGCCCGGACGGCCGTCGAGGCTGGCTCGCTGACACGTGACGAGCTCGACCTCGTCGAGAGCGCCTGCGACCTCGTCGCCGCGAGCGCGCTCGACGACGACCAGGCACCGGCCCGCCTGCACGGCGACCTCTGGAGCGGCAACGTCCTGGTCGCCGCGGACGGCGTCGTCCTGATCGACCCGGCCGCGCACGGCGGCCATCCCGAGACCGACCTGGCGATGCTGCAGCTGTTCGGCCTCCCCTTCCTCGAGGAGGCGCTGGCCGGCTACCAGGACGCCTCGCCCCTCCGGGACGGCTGGCGCGACCGCGTGCCGCTCCACCAGCTGCACCCGCTCGCGGTGCACGCCGCGGGCCACGGCCGCAGCTACGGCCGCGCGCTCGCCGAGGCGGCACGGCAGGTGCTGCGGCTCGTCTGAGCCTGGTGCCCGGGGGAGGGTCACCCGGGTGGAGGGCGTCCGAGGGAGGGGCGCCCGGGGGACAGGCGTCGCCGGGGGCCCGGACGGGCGCGCTGATAATCTGGCCGTCCCCCGTCTCCCGGGGGTCGAACGGAGCTGATCACCCCCATGTCTGACACCGCTGAGCGCTACGGCTTCGTCGTCGTCTCCAACCGCCTCCCCGTCGACCGCGTCGTCGCCGAGGACGGCTCCGCGTCCTGGCAGCACTCGCCCGGGGGCCTCGTGACCGCCCTCGAGCCCGTCATGAAGGCGAACGACGGGGCCTGGGTCGGCTGGGCCGGCCAGCCCGAGCTCGAGTTCGAGCCGTTCGTCGACGAGGGCATCCACATCGTGCCGGTGCCCCTCAGCGCGGAAGAGGTGCAGCGCTACTACGAGGGCTTCAGCAACGACACCCTCTGGCCGCTCTACCACGACGTGATCGCCGCCCCGACGTACCACCGGCTCTGGTGGGAGGCGTACGTGCAGGTGAACCAGCGGTTCGCCGACCGTGCTGCCGAGATCACCGAGGAGGGCGGCACGATCTGGGTGCAGGACTACCAGCTGCAGCTCGTCCCGAAGATGCTCCGCGAGGCACGCCCCGACGTGACGATCGGCTTCTTCAACCACATCCCGTTCCCGCCGCTCGGCATCTTCTCGCAGCTGCCCTGGCGCCGCCAGATCCTCGAGGGCCTGCTCGGCGCCGACGTCATCGGCTTCCAGCGCGGCGACGACGCCTCGAACTTCTCGCGGGCGGTGCGCCACCTGCTCGGCTACGGGACGACCCGCCCCTACGTCGAGGTGCCGGTCGACGACGACGCGGCCACGGGGTCCTCGCACGTCTCCCGGCGCGGCACGAAGGTGCGACGGGTGCTCGCCAAGCACTTCCCGATCTCGATCGACGCCGCCAGCTACGAAGAGCTGGCCGCGAGGCCCGACATCCAGGCCAGGGCGGCCGAGATCCGCGCCGGCCTCGGCAACCCGAAGACGGTCATGCTCGGCGTCGACCGGCTCGACTACACCAAGGGCATCCGCCACCGGATGAAGGCGTTCGGCGAGCTGCTCGCCGACGGCCGCCTCAGCGTCGAGGACGCGACGCTGGTCCAGGTCGCGAGCCCCAGCCGCGAGCGGGTCGAGACATACAAGACCCTCCGCGACGAGATCGAGCTGACCGTCGGCCGGATCAACGGCGACTACGCGACGATGAGCCACACGGCCATCAGCTACCACCACCACGGCTACCCGCGTGAGGAGATGGTGGCGCTCTACCTCGCCGCCGACATCATGCTCGTCACCGCCCTCCGCGACGGCATGAACCTCGTCGCGAAGGAGTACGTGGCGGTGCGCCGCGACAACGACGGCGTGCTCGTGCTCAGCGAGTTCGCCGGCGCGGCCGACGAGCTCAAGTCCGCGCTGCTGATCAACCCGCACGACATCGGCGGCCTGAAGAACACCATCATGCGGGCGATCGAGATGCCGCGCCGTGACCGGACGACGCGGATGCGCGCACTCCGTCGGCGCGTGCTCGAGCACGACGTGGCCAGCTGGTCCGCGTCGTTCCTGCAGGCGCTCGAGAACGTGCGCCCCGGCCAGCAGATCACGGCACCCGCCGAGGAGGACGCATCGTGACCACGACCCCCCTGACCACGGACGACGAGTCGCGGGCCCTCTCGGACGCGCTCGGCCGCCTCGCGACGACGCCGCGCCTCCTCGTCGCCCTCGACTTCGACGGCACCCTCGCGCCCGAGGTCGACCAGCCGATGGCGGCCCGCCCGCTGCCCGAGTCGAAGGAGGCGATCCGTCGCCTGCTCGAGATGGAGGGCACCTCCGTCGCCCTCGTCTCCGGCCGCGACCTCGCGTCGCTCGACCGCATCAGCGAGATGCCCGAGCAGGTGCTGCTCGTCGGGTCGCACGGGATCGAGGTGCGGATCGGGGGGGAGGTGACCTCCCTGACCGAGGACGAGCTCGCCCGTCGCGCCGTCATCTCCGAGGCGCTGCACACGGCGGCCGACGGTCGCGAGGGCGTCTTCGTCGAGGAGAAGCCGGCGGGCCTCGCGCTGCACACGCGGCTCGCCGACGAGGCGACGACGACGGAGGTGCGCGAGGCGGTCCGTCGGCGTCTCGCCGACGAGCCCGGCGTGCACGCCCGGGAGGGCAAGAACGTGCGCGAGTACGCCGTCCGCCCGACCGGCAAGGACGACGGGGTGGCGCGGCTGCGCGAGGCCGTAGGCGCCACCGGGGTGCTCTTCGCCGGCGACGACGTCACCGACGAGGACGCCCTGCAGTCGCTCGGCGACGGCGACCTCGGCGTCCGGGTGGGGCCGGGCGAGACCGCCGCGAGCCACCGCGTCGCCGACCCGGCCGCGATCGGCCGCCTCCTCGGCGAGCTCGCCGACCTCCGCGAGCACCTGGGGCATGCCTGACCGTGCATGCGTCCCTCCGGGGGCCCGCCCTCGGGCGGTCCTCCCAGGTGACTGCAAGGTAAGCTGACATCTCCGCCCGACTCCTCGTCGCCGATCAGCCCGAACGACCGACGAACTCGCCAGCCGACGGAGGTGCACCACGATGATCGCTGCTCTCGCGGCCTTCGCGGCCGCCTCGATCGTCGTCGCCGCACTGGGTCGCCGGCTCGGGCCGTCGCTCTTCCTGTGGGCCTCCGCCGTCCCGTTCGCCGCCATGGTGATGACCGCCCTGCAGGGGCCGCAGGTCCTCGCGCAGGGGCAGGTCGTCGAGTCGGTGCCGTGGATCCCGCAGCTCGGCATCACGCTGACCCTCCGCCTCGACGTGCTGTCGTGGGTGCTGGCACTGGTCGTCACGGGCGTGGGCGGGCTCGTGCTCGTGTACTGCTCCCGCTACTTCAAGCCGGGGGAGAAGAGCCTCGCGCGCTTCGCCGCCGTGCTCGTCGCCTTCGCCGGGGCGATGTACGGGCTCGTCACCAGCGACGACGTCTTCGTGCTCTTCGTCTTCTGGGAGGCCACGAGCGTCTTCTCGTACCTGCTGATCGGTCACTACACGAACAAGCAGGCGAGCCGCGGGGCCGCGCTCCAGGCGCTCATCGTCACCACGGCGGGCGGGCTGGCCATGCTGGTCGGGCTCGTGATCCTCAGCGTGCAGGGCGGCACCTCCTCGATCGAGGCCCTCGTCGCCTCGCCGCCGAGCGGCACGGCCGTCACCGTCGCGGTGGTCCTGGTGCTCGTCGGCGCGCTGTCGAAGTCGGCGCTCGTGCCGTTCCACTTCTGGCTGCCCGCGGCCATGGCCGCTCCCACCCCGGTCAGCGCCTACCTGCACGCCGCGGCCATGGTCAAGGCGGGCATCTACCTCGTCGCCCGCTTCGCGCCCGGCTACCACGACTCGCCCGGCTGGCAAGAGGTCGTCGTCACCGTCGGCGTCGTGACGATGCTGCTCGGCGGCTACCGTGCCCTCCGTCAGCACGACCTGAAGCTCGTCCTCGCCTACGGCACGGTCAGCCAGCTCGGCTTCCTCACGATCATCGCGGGCTACGGCACCCGGGACGCGGGGCTCGCGGCGCTCGCGCTGCTCGTCGCGCACGCCCTGTTCAAGGCGACGCTCTTCCTGGTCGTCGGCATCGTCGACCACCGCACGGGCACGCGTGACCTCCGCAAGCTGAGCGGCCTCGGCCGGCAGGCTCCCGTCCTCGTCGTCATCACCGTGGTCGCGCTCGCGTCGATGGCCGGGGTGCCGCCGACGTTCGGCTTCGTGGCGAAGGAGGCGGTGCTCTCCGCCCTGCTCGCCGACGCCGAGCACGGCAGCGCCTGGGGCGTGATCGCGCTCGTCGGCGTCGTCGTGGGCTCCGTCCTCACGACGGCCTACAGCCTGCGGTTCCTCTGGGGGGCGTTCGCCCGCAAGCGCGACGTCGCCCCGGTCGACTTCGTCCGCGAGCACATCGACTTCCTCGCCGCACCGGCCGTGCTCGCCGTGCTGAGCCTCGCGCTCGGCTTCGTCGCGGCCCCGGTCGACTCCGTGATGGCGCGCTACGCGGACACGCTGCCGCACGTCGAGGGCGAGCACGGCCCGTACCACCTGGCGCTCTGGCACGGCTTCGAGCCCGCCCTCGGGCTCACCGTGCTCTCGCTCGTGCTCGGCGCCGTCATGTTCTGGCAGCGCGAGCGGGTGTCCGCGGTGCAGAAGGCGGTCTCGTTCCTGCCGCGCGCCTCCGACGGCTACGTCAAGATCATGACCGGCATCGACAAGACGGCGTCGCGCACCACGGCGACCACCCAGCGTGGCTCGCTGCCGTTCTACCTCGGCACGATCCTCGTCGTGTTCGTCGTGTCGAGCATCGTCACGCTGTCGTCCAACCGCAGCTGGCCCGACGCGGCCGTCATCTGGGACTACCCGGCCCAGCTGGCCGTGGGCGGGCTCATGATCGTCGGCGCCGTGGCCGCGGCGCGGTCGAACAAGCGCTTCCAGGCCGTCGTGCTCGTCGGCGTGACCGGCTACGGCATGGCCGCGCTGTTCGCCCTGCACGGCGCGCCCGACCTCGCGCTCACCCAGGCCCTGATCGAGACGATCACCCTCATCGCCTTCGTGCTCGTGCTCCGGCGCCTGCCGGCCCGCCTCGGCGACCGGAACGGCCGGTCGCACCGGGCGCTCCGCGCCGTCATCGGCGTCTCGGTCGGCTGCGTCATGGCGACCATCGCCGTCGTCGCCCTGGGCGCCCGCAGCGGCGGCACGATCTCGAGCGCGTTCCCCGAGCTCGCCGTCGTCGGCGGCCACGGCAAGAACGTCGTCAACGTCACCCTCGTCGACATCCGCGGCTGGGACACGATGGGCGAGATCAGCGTGCTGATCGCGGCCGCGACCGGCGTCGCGAGCCTCGTGTTCCTCACCTCGCGCACCGACATGCTGCCGCGACCCGCGCGCCGCACCCGAGCCCAGCGCTTCCTCGCCCGGGTGCGCCCGGCCCTCGAGCCCGCGCCCGTCGTCCCCGGCTCCGACGCCGGCGGCAGCCAGGCCGACCGGGCCGACGCCTCCTCGAGCACGGCGGTCGGCTCCGAGGTCGAGGGCGACCGGCGTGCCTGGCTGCTCGCCGGCCGCAAGCTGGCGCCGCAGAACCGCTCGATCCTGCTCGAGGTCGTCGTCCGGCTGCTGTTCCACGCCATCGTCGTCGTCTCGGTCTACCTGCTCTTCGCGGGCCACAACCTGCCGGGCGGCGGCTTCGCCGGCGGCCTGGTCGCGGGCATGGCGTTCGTCGCGCGCTACCTGGCCGGCGGGCGCTTCGAGCTCGGCGCCGCGGCTCCCCTCGACGCCGGCAAGGTGCTGGGCACCGGCCTGCTCGTGGTCGTGGCCACCGCCGTCGTGCCCCTCTTCTTCGGCGTCGACGCCCTCACCTCGACCTGGTTCGAGGGCGAGGTGCCGCTGCTCGGCCACGTCGAGTTCGTCACGTCGACGTTCTTCGACATCGGCGTCTACCTCGTCGTCGTGGGCCTCGTGCTCGACGTGCTCCGCAGCCTGGGGGCCGAGGTCGACCGGCAAGAGGAAGAGGACGACCGCGGCGACGCCTCGGTCACGGCCACCACCAAGGCGGAGGGTCCCGCATGAGCGCGTCGCTGGTCCTGATCGTCGTGATGGCCGCGCTCTACGCGTGCGGCATCTACCTCATGCTCGAGCGCAGCATGACGCGCGTGCTGCTGGGCTTCCTGCTCGTGGGCAACGCGACGAACATCCTCATCCTCACGATGTCCGGCCGCAGCGGCGAGGCGCCGATCGCCGACGGCCAGGTGCCCGAGTCGAGCTTCGCCGACCCGCTGCCGCAGGCGCTGATCCTCACGGCCATCGTCATCACCTTCGGCGTCTCGGCGTTCCTGCTGGCCCTCATCTACCGCTCCTGGCGGCTCGCGCAGGAGGACGACGTGGCCGACGACCTCGAGGACCTCGAGATCGGCATCCGCGGGGTGCCCGCCGAGGACGAGACGCAGGGCGACGGCGACGACGAGAGCGACGGGGACACGGAGTTCGGTCCCGACGCCGAGGCGGCCGTCCCCAAGTCGTCCTTCGACGACGACGACGACCCGTGGGACCACGCCCCGAGCGAGACGATCCCGGTCGCCGACCCGGAGCACGCCCCCGACCACGACCCGGCCCACCCCGAACGAGACCGCGACCGCGGCAGCTACCGTGACGACCCGAGAGGAGGACGACCGTGAACCTCGACTTCCTCGTCCCGCTCGTCGTGCTCGTGCCCCTCATCGGTGCGGGCGCCGCGCTCGTCGCGACCCGGCGGCCTCGGCTCCAGGCCGTGCTCACGATCGCCGCGCTGGCGATCGTCGTGGCCATCAGCGCCGTCCTCCTCATCGTCGTCGACCGCGACGGCGCGATCGCGGTGCAGGTCGGCGGGTGGGAGGCGCCCTTCGGCATCCTCCTCGTGGTCGACCGCCTCGCGGCGCTGATGCTCACCATCTCGTCGGTCGTGCTGCTGGCGGTCTTCGTGTTCTCCGTCGGGCAGGGCTCGGCGGACGGCGACGGCGACGCCCCCGTCTCGATCTACAACCCCACGTACCTCATCCTCGCCGCCGGCGTCTTCGACGCGTTCGCGGCGGGCGACCTCTTCAACCTCTACGTCGGCTTCGAGATGCTGCTGATCGCGAGCTACGTGCTGATCACCCTCGGCGGCACCGAGCAGCGCATCCGGGCGGGCGTCACCTACATCGTGGTGAGCCTGCTGTCGAGCGTGCTGTTCCTGGCGTCCATCGCGATGATCTACGGCGCCCTCGGCACGGTCAACATCGCCGACATCGCGCAGAAGATGGACACCATCCCGCCGGACGTCCAGACGATCATCCACGTGATGCTGCTCACGGCCTTCGGCATCAAGGCGGCGATCTTCCCGCTGTCGTTCTGGCTGCCCGACTCGTACCCGACCGCTCCGGCCCCGGTGACGGCGGTGTTCGCAGGCCTGCTGACGAAGGTCGGCGTGTACGCCATCATCCGGACGGAGACGGTGCTCTTCGTCGAGAGCAACGTGAACGTCTACCTGCTGATCATCTCGTTGCTGACGATGGTGATCGGGATCCTCGGCGCGGTGGCGCAGGCGGACATCAAGCGCCTCCTGTCGTTCACCCTGGTGAGCCACATCGGCTACATGATCTTCGGCATCGCCCTCGGCACCGTCGAGGGGCTCGCCGCGACGATCTACTACGTGGTGCACCACATCACCGTGCAGACCACGCTCTTCCTGGCGGCGGGGCTGATCGAGCGGCGAGGCGGGACGGCATCGGTGCTGCGCCTCGGCGGGCTGCTCAAGGCGGCGCCCGTGGTGGCCGTGCTCTTCTTCATCCCGGCCCTCAACCTCGGCGGCATCCCCCCGTTCTCCGGGTTCATCGGCAAGGTGGCGCTCTTCGACGCCGGCGCGCGCCTCGACGACCCGCTCGTCTACGTGCTGATCGGTGCCGGCGCGGTCACGTCGCTGCTCACGCTCTACGCCCTGATGCGGGCCTGGAACCTGGCCTTCTGGCGCCCCGGCAGCGACGTCGAGGACCACGAGTCGCCCCTCACCGAGCGTCTCGAGGAGGCGCCCGGCCGCACCGCCGTCCAGGCGAAGCGCGCCAACCCGCGCACCATGATCGGCGCGACCGTCGGCATGGTCGGCGTCTCGCTCGTGCTGACCGTCTTCGCGGGCCCGCTCTACGGCGTCGCCGAGCGCGCGGCAGGCAAGGTCTACGGCTCGAACTCCTACGTCCAGCTCGTCTTCCCCTCGGGTGAGGGCGACACCGCCGATAACGAGGGGAGCGCGCCGTGACCGCCCGGCCCACGGCCCACGAGGTCGGACGCAGCCTGCTCCGTCAGCTGCCCCTCCTCGTCGGCCTCGTCGTCCTCTGGATGTTCCTCTGGAACCAGCTCACCGTGCTGTCGTTCGTCACGGGCGTCCTCGTGGCCCTGCTCGTCACCCGGGTGTTCTTCCTGCCGCCGGTCGAGTTGAGCGGACGGTTCAACCTCGGCTGGGCGCTGGTGTTCCTCGGCCGCTTCCTCTTCGACCTCGTCGTCGCGTCGGTCGAGGTGGCCTGGAAGGCCGTCCGGCCCCGAGGCGTGAAGAGCAACGCGATCGTCGCCGTGCAGCTGCACACCCGGTCGGACTTCATCATGACGCTCGTCGCCGAGGCCGTGTCGCTCGTTCCCGGGTCGCTCGTCGTCGAGGCCGACCGTGAGCGGTCGATCCTCTACATGCACGCCCTCGCGGTCGAGGACGCGGACGGCGTCGAGGAGGTGCGGCACAGCGTGCTCGGCTTCGAGAAGCGCATCGCGCGCGCCCTCGGCAGCGCCGACGACCTCCGTCGCATCGCGGACGGCACGCCCGCCACCGAGGACGCCCCGACCGACCGGTCCGGCGCCGAGGTGCCGGTGAACGAGAAGAACAAGGGGGTCGCCTCGTGACGATCGTCTCCTGGGTCGTCGGCGTGCTCTTCGCGTTCGCCGCGCTCGCGTCGGTGCTCCGGATCGTGCGGGGGCCCTCCATCCTCGACCGCATGATCGCGAGCGACATGCTGCTCACGACCCTCATCTGCGTGCTCGCCGCCGACATGGTGCTCGGGAACCACACCCGCACCCTGCCGGTCATCATCGTGCTCGCCCTGACGGCCGTCTTCGGCTCGATCACGGTGGCGCGCTACGTGTCGAGGCAGGACCCGTCATGAGCGACCAGTTCTACACCGTCTCGAGCGCCGTCCTGCTCGTCGCCGGCGCGACGCTCTCCGCCGCCGCGGGCATCGGCCTGCTCCGGTTCCCCGACGCCCTGACCCGCATGCACGCCGCCACGAAGCCGCAGATCTTCGGGCTGATCCTGATGCTGTCGGCGATCGCGCTCGACCAGCACAACCTCGGGACCATCGCCTCCCTGGTGGTCGTCCTGGTCTTCCAGATGCTCACGGCGCCGATCTCGGCGCACATGATCGGCCGGGCCGGCTACCGCAACGGCGACCTCCGCCGCGACATGCTCGTCGTCGACGAGCTCGACGAGGCGGTCGCCCGGGCGGGGGAGGAGCTCGTGGCCGACGGCCAGTCGCTCTCCGACGTCGACCCGTCGACCCTGCCGGTGGGATCGGCCGACGCGCTCGCCGTCGAGCTCGACCGCGCGGACGGGCTCGACGACTCCGAGGGCGACGACGACGCCCACGACGACGAGGCCCGGGAGCGCGAGCACGACGCCCCGCTACACGTCAAGGGCGGCCACCACCACGCCCCCGATCCCGGCCTCGGCTGAGGGGCACGCCAGCTGGCCCTAAACTCGACCCATGCCCGTGAATGACAGCCAGCCGTCGGACGCAGCCGCCCGAGGCCCCATCGACATCAAGCCCCGCAGCCGCGTCGTCACCGACGGGGTCGAGGCCACCACCTCGCGCGGCATGCTCCGCGCCGTCGGCATGGGCGACGAGGACTGGGAGAAGCCGCAGATCGGCATCGCCAGCAGCTGGAACGAGATCACCCCCTGCAATCTGTCGCTCGACCGGCTCGCCCAGGGCGCGAAAGAGGGAGTGCACGGCGGCGGCGGCTACCCGCTGCAGTTCGGTACCGTCTCCGTCTCCGACGGCATCTCGATGGGCCACGAGGGCATGCACTTCTCCCTCGTCTCGCGCGAGGTCATCGCCGACAGCGTCGAGGTCGTCATGAACGCCGAGCGCCTCGACGGCTCGGTGCTGCTCGCCGGCTGCGACAAGTCGCTGCCCGGCATGCTCATGGCCGCCGCGCGCCTCGACCTCGCCAGCGTGTTCCTCTACGCGGGCAGCGTCGCCCCCGGCTGGGTCAAGCTCAGCGACGGCACCGAGAAGAACGTCACGATCATCGACTCGTTCGAGGCCGTCGGCGCGCACAAGGCCGGCACCATCAGCGACGACGACCTCAAGGCCATCGAGTGCGCCATCGTGCCCGGCGAGGGCGCCTGCGGCGGCATGTACACCGCCAACACGATGGCGAGCGTCGCCGAGGCGCTGGGCATGAGCCTGCCCGGCTCGGCGTCGCCGCCCTCGGCCGACCGCCGTCGCGACTACTTCGCCCACCGCTCGGGCGAGGCCGTGGTGAACCTGCTGCGCCTCGGCATCACCACCCGCGACATCCTGACGAAGGAGGCGTTCGAGAACGCCATCGCCGTGGCCATGGCCTTCGGCGGGTCGACCAACGTCGTGCTGCACCTGCTGGCGATCGCCTACGAGGCCGAGGTCGACCTCACCATCGACGACTTCAACCGCATCGGCGACACCATCCCGCACATCGGCGACCTCAAGCCCTTCGGCAAGTACGTGATGAACGACGTCGACCGCATGGGCGGCGTGCCCGTCGTCATGAAGGCGCTGCTCGACGCGGGCCTGCTGCACGGCGACTGCCTCACCGTCACCGGCAAGACCGTGCGGGAGAACCTCGAGGCGATCAAGCCGAAGCCGCTCGACGGCGAGGTGCTGCGCACCCTCGAGAACCCGATCCACGCGACCGGCGGGCTCACGGTCCTGAGCGGCTCGTTCGCTCCCGAGGGCGCCGTCGTCAAGACCGCGGGCTTCGACGCCTCCGTGTTCGAGGGCCCGGCCAAGGTCTTCGAGCGCGAGCGCGGCGCGATGGACGCCCTGACCGCCGGGCGCATCGAGGCCGGCGACGTCGTCGTCATCCGATACGAGGGCCCGAAGGGCGGCCCGGGGATGCGCGAGATGCTCGCCATCACCGCGGCCATCAAGGGCGCTGGGCTCGGCAAGGATGTACTACTCTTGACGGACGGACGATTCTCGGGCGGCACAACCGGCCTCTGCATCGGCCACATAGCACCCGAAGCGGTGGACTCCGGTCCCATCGCCTTCGTGCGTGATGGCGACCTCATCCGTGTCGACATCGCCGCTCGCTCGATCGACCTACTCGTCGACGCCGCTGAGCTCGAGGCCCGCCGAGAAGGCTGGGCTCCCCTCCCTCCGCGCTACACCCGCGGTGTCCTCGCCAAGTACGCACGCCAGGTCCGCTCCGCGGCCGAGGGCGCAGTCACGTACTGACCTCGTCCCGACCGGCTCGGCGCGGCACCGCCGCCCGAGCCGGCATCCGGACGGGGCGTCCGGCTCGCCGCTCCGCACAGCGCACCGCCGTCGACCGGCACCGTCGTCACCGCTCCACCACCACCACGAAGAGGGAATCGGCACTGATGCCCAACGACACGACACCTCAGCCCGGCGCCCCCGTGCGCCCGGGCGCCCGGCCGGCCCCCGCCGCCGGCCCCACGAGCTCCGCGACGACCACGCAGCCGGTCGTCCTCACGGGCTCCGGCGCGATCCTCAAGTCGCTCGAGCACCTCGGGGTCACCGACGTCTTCGGCCTCCCCGGCGGTGCGATCATCCCCTTCTACGACGAGCTGATGGCGTCGACCGCCATCCGCCACATCCTCGTGCGCCACGAGCAGGGCGCCGGCCACGCGGCCGAGGGCTACGCCGCGGCCTCGGGACGGGTCGGCGTGGCGATCGCCACCTCCGGTCCGGGGGCCACCAACCTCGTCACCGCCATCGCGGACGCCTACATGGACAGCATGCCGCTGCTCGCGATCACGGGACAGGTCTTCTCGACCCTGATGGGCACGGACGCGTTCCAGGAGGCCGACATCGTCGGCATCACGATGCCGATCACCAAGCACTCGTTCCTCGTGACGAAGCCCGAGGACATCCCCGCGACGCTCGCCGCCGCGTACCAGATCGCGAGCACCGGCCGGCCCGGTCCCGTACTCGTCGACATCACGAAGGACGCCCAGCAGAACTCGGCGCCCTTCGTCTGGCCGCCCGTCGTCGACCTGCCCGGCTACCGGCCCGTCACGAAGGCGCACGGCAAGCAGATCGCCGCGGCGGCCCAGATGATCGCCGAGGCGGAGCGGCCCGTGTTCTACGTCGGCGGCGGGGTGATCCGCGCCGGGGCGTCGGCCGAGCTCAAGACGCTGGTCGAGCTGACCGGCGCCCCCGTGGTGACGACGCTGATGGCCCGCGGCGCGTTCCCCGACACCCACGCCCAGCACCTGGGCATGCCGGGCATGCACGGGACCGTGCCGGCCGTGCTCGGCCTGCAGGAGAGCGACCTCATCATCGCGCTCGGCGCCCGCTTCGACGACCGCGTCACCGGCAAGGCCGACCTCTTCGCCCCCGGCGCCAAGGTGGTCCACGTCGACATCGACCCGGCCGAGATCTCGAAGATCCGCCTCGCGGACGTGCCCATCGTGGGCGACGCGAAGGTCGTCATCCCCGACCTCGCCGCGGCGTTCGCCGAGATCCCCGCCGCCGACCGCGCCGACACGTCCGCCTGGTGGCAGAAGCTCGAGGGGCTGCGCGAGCAGTTCCCGCTCGGCTACACCCAGCCCGACGACGGCCTCCTCTCGCCGCAGGCCGTGATCCAGCGGATCGGGCAGCTGTCCGGTCCCGAGGCGATCTACGCCTCCGGCGTGGGCCAGCACCAGATGTGGGCCGCGCAGTTCATCGAGTACGAGCGTCCCCACGCCTGGCTGAACTCGGGAGGCGCCGGCACGATGGGCTACTCCGTGCCGGCCGCGATGGGCGCCAAGGTCGCCCAGCCGGACCGCGTCGTGTGGGCCATCGACGGCGACGGGTGCTTCCAGATGACGAACCAGGAGCTCGCCACCTGCGTCATCAACGACATCCCGATCAAGGTCGCGATCATCAACAACTCGTCGCTCGGCATGGTGCGTCAGTGGCAGACCCTGTTCTACGAGGGGCGCCACTCGTTCACCGACCTGAACACGGGTCACGAGACCCGGATGGTGCCCGACTTCGTCAAGCTCGCCGACGCGTACGGCGCCCTCGGCATCCGCGTCACGCGGGAGGACGAGATCGACGCCGCCATCCAGCTCGCGCTCGAGACGAACGACCGCCCGGTCGTGATCGACTTCGTCGTCAGCCGCGACGCCATGGTCTGGCCGATGGTGCCCCAGGGCGTCTCCAACTCCGAGATCCAGCACGCCCGGGCCCTCGCCCCCGAGTGGGACGACGAGGCCCCCGGCACCAGCGCCTCCGACACGACCCGTGACGGCGACATGACAGGAGAGCACGCATGAGCCACGTCCTGAGCCTCCTCGTCGAGGACAAGCCCGGTCTGCTGACCCGGGTCGCCGGGCTCTTCGCCCGCCGCGGCTTCAACATCGAGAGCCTCGCGGTCGGCAAGAGCGAGGTCGAGGGCCTCAGCCGCATCACCGTCGTCGTCGACGTCGAGGAGCTGCCGCTCGAGCAGGTGACGAAGCAGCTCAACAAGCTGATCAACGTCATCAAGATCGTCGAGCTCGACTACTCGCAGTCGGTGCAGCGCGAGCACATGCTGATCAAGGTCCGGGTCGACGCCACCACCCGGTCGCAGGTGCTCGAGGCCGTCACGCTCTTCCGCGCGTCCGTGGTCGACGTCTCGACGGACTCGCTCGTGATCGAGGTGACCGGCGACACCGGCAAGACGACGGCCCTGCTGCGCGTGCTCGAGCCCTACGGCATCCGCGAGATCTCGCAGTCCGGCCTGCTGGCCATCGGCCGCGGCTCGAAGGCGATCACCGACCGGGTCCCCAAGGCCCAGTGACCGGCGCGGGCTCGTCCCCGCCGCCTCCCTGCTCCACCCCCACCGCCCCACACAAGGAGAACCACCACCGTGACTGAGATCGTGTACGACACCGACGCAGACCTGTCGATCATCCAGGGCAAGAAGGTCGCCGTCATCGGCTACGGCTCGCAGGGCCACGCGCACGCGCTCAACCTGCGCGACTCGGGCGTCGAGGTCGTCATCGGCCTCAAGGAGGGCTCGAAGAGCCGCGCCAAGGCCGAGGAGGCCGGCTTCACGGTCCACACCCCCGCCGAGGCCTCGGCCTGGGGCGACGTGATCGTCGTCCTCGCGCCCGACCAGGTGCAGCGCCACGTCTACGCGGACGACATCGCCCCGAACCTCACCGAGGGCAAGGCGCTCGTCTTCGGCCACGGCTTCAACATCCGCTTCGGCTACATCGAGGCCCCCGACAACGTCGACGTGCTGCTCGTCGCGCCCAAGGGCCCCGGCCACACCGTCCGCCGCGAGTTCGAGGCCGGCCGTGGCGTCCCCGTCATCGTCGCGGTCGAGAACGACGCCTCCGGCTCGGCCTGGGACCTCGCGTGGTCGTACTCCAAGGGCATCGGCGGCCTCCGTGCCGGCGGCATCAAGACGACCTTCACCGAAGAGACCGAGACCGACCTCTTCGGCGAGCAGGCCGTGCTCTGCGGCGGCACCTCGCAGCTGATCCAGTACGGCTTCGAGACCCTCACCGAGGCCGGCTACCAGCCGCAGATCGCCTACTTCGAGGTGCTGCACGAGCTCAAGCTCATCGTCGACCTCATCTGGGAGGGCGGCCTCGCCAAGCAGCGCTGGAGCGTCTCCGACACCGCCGAGTACGGCGACTACGTCTCGGGCCCCCGCGTCATCACGCCCGACGTGAAGGAGAACATGAAGGCCGTGCTGGCCGACATCCAGTCGGGCGCCTTCGCCAAGCGCTTCATCGACGACCAGGACGCCGGCGCGCCCGAGTTCGCCGAGCTGCGCAAGAAGGGCGAGGAGCACCCCATCGAGGCCACCGGCCAGGAGCTCCGCGCCTTGTTCGCCTGGAAGCAGACCGACACGGACTACGTCGACGGCAGCGCTGCGCGCTGACGTCGACGCAGTCCGGGGCGACCCGGCCTCTCTGGTCGGCTCCGCCGACGGGCGACGGCAGCGCCGCACGCTGACCACCCCCTCTCCACCCGCAGGGGCCCCTCTCCACCCGGAGCGGGGCCCCTCGGCCGTCCGGGGCTCACGGGCTGTCGTGGCATGATCTAGGGCATGGCAGCGAGCAAGAAGGCAGTGCACTTCGGTGCGGGGAACATCGGTCGGGGCTTCGTGGCGCAGTTCCTGCACGCGAGCGGCTACGAGGTCGTGTTCGCGGACGTCAACGACGAACTGATCGGCCTGCTGCAGCAGCAGTCGTCGTTCGAGGTGCACGAGGTCGGCGAAGAGAGCCGCACCACCGTGGTCGACGGCTACCGGGCGATCAACAGCCGCACCGACGAGGAGGCGCTGGTCGCCGAGATCGCGTCCGCCGACGTCGTCACGACGGCCGTGGGCGCCCGCATCCTCCCGTTCGTCGCCCCCGTGATCGCCCGCGGGCTCGCCGCCCGTGACGCCTCCCTGGCGCCGCTCGCCGTGATCGCGTGCGAGAACGCGATCAACGCCACCGACTCCCTGGCCGAGGCCGTGCGCCAGGCCGACCCGGCCGAGAACGCCGTCTTCGCCAACTGCGCGATCGACCGCATCGTCCCCGAGCAGGCCGCCGGCTCGCTCGACGTGACCATCGAGTCGTTCTTCGAGTGGGTCGTCGAGAGCACGCCCTTCGGCGCCGACCGTCCCGACATCACGGGCGTCACCTGGGTCGACGACCTGGAGCCGTTCATCGAGCGGAAGCTGTTCACGGTCAACACCGCCCACGCCGCCGCCGCCTACCACGGCTTCTCGCGCGGCCTCGAGAGCATTCGCGAGGCGCTGGCCGACGAGGCCGTGCTGGCCGAGGTCCGCGGCGCGCTGCGCGAGACCACCGAGCTGCTCGTCGCCAAGCACGACCTCGACCTCGACGAGCAGCAGGCCTACGTCGAGAAGAACCTGGTGCGCATCTCGAACCCGCACCTGCCCGACACGACCGAGCGGGTCGGCCGTGGCCCGCTGCGCAAGCTCAGCCGCCACGAGCGGTTCGTCGGACCGGCCACGCAGCTCGCCGAGCGCGGGCTCGGACACGACGCGCTCGTCCGTGCGGTCCGTGCGGCGCTCGACTTCGACGTGCCGGACGACTCCGAGAGCGTCGAGCTGCAGGCGCTGCTCACGTCGGGCCTCCCCGATGAGGAGCTGACGGTCACGCTCACCGGCGTCGAGCAGGGCCACCCGTTGTTCCCGGCGCTGCTGGAGGCGGTCTCGTCGAAGACGGCGGCATGACCGACCCGTCCCCGGCGCGCCCCGAGCCACACGAGATCGACGAGCACGACGAGATCGACGACCACGACGAGATCGACGAGCCAGACGAGCAGGACGACGCCCTCAGCTGGGGCGACGAGCGCGACGCCAGCCACGTCGAGGGCCCCGCGCCCGTCTCGCAGGCCGACCCCGAGGCCGACGGTGAGCTCCCCGGGGGGATGAGCAGCGCCTCCCTGGTGGGCCATGGCGTCTTCGGCGGCGTCGCGCTGTTGTCCTGCGTCGGCTGGCTCGTCTCGAGGGACCAGTTCCTCCTCTCGTTCGGCGGCACCGCCGTCGACCGCGTGCAGACGGCGCTGTGGCTGCTCGGCGTCGCGCTGGCGATCGTCGCGCCCGCGGTGTGGTTCGTGACCACGATCCTGCTCGTGCCGCAGTCGCGGTCGTCGCGCCGCCTCCTCGTGTTCGCCGTCGGGGCGGTCGCCCTGGCGCCGTGGCCCCTCGTGATCGGAGGAGGCGCGTGACCGCCCGCGAGACCGGCCCGGTCACGCAGCCGGTCGGCCCCGCCGTCGCCCCACGCCGTCGTGGCCCCCGCGTCGGTGTCGTCGTGGTCGCCGCCCTGGCCGCCCTGTTCTTCGCCTACGACCTGTACGAGGCGATCACCAACCTCGTGCTCGTGCCGCAGGACGTCCGCTACCAGAACAACGAGTTCTTCGACGAGGTCGGGGTCGACGGCCTCGCCGCCTCCCCGCCCTGGGCCGCGCTCGTCGCCAACGTGCTGCTGCCGGTCGTCGCGTGGGTCGGTGCGCTCGTCGTGGCGCGCCGACGGCCGCTCTGGCAGGTCGTGCTCGCCTTCGTCGCGGCGCTCGCTCTCGTCGGCTCGGTGTCGCTCACGATCACGGCGTACGTGCTCAGCATCTGATCCGAGCCGCCCGGCCGTGCGCCCCGGCGGCGGACGCAGGGCGGGGCGTCATGTGCGCGTCATGCGCCGCCCGAGTCGATAGAGTGCACAGCAGCCGCGCCCACGGCGCGTCGCGGCGTTCACCCCAGACCCCTCTCGTTAGGACATCGTCTCCGTGGCCAAGCCCGTCGTGCTGATCGCAGAAGAACTCTCACCCGCCACCGTCGAGGCCCTCGGCCCCGACTTCGACGTCCGGTCGGTGGACGGCACCGACCGGGGCGCCTTGCTCTCCGCCCTCGCGGGGGCCGATGCCGTCCTCGTGCGCTCGGCGACGCAGCTCGACGCCGAGGCCATCGCGGCGGCTCCCGGCCTCAAGGTGATCGCCCGCGCGGGCGTCGGGCTCGACAACGTCGACATCAAGGCGGCCACGACGGCCGGCGTGATGGTGGTCAACGCGCCCACCTCGAACATCATCTCCGCGGCCGAGCTCACGGTCGGGCACATCCTGAGCCTCGCGCGGCACATCCCCGCGGCGCACTCCGCCCTCGCGCAGGGTCAGTGGAAGCGCTCGAAGTACACGGGCGTCGAGCTGTTCGAGAAGACGGTGGGCATCGTCGGCCTCGGGCGCATCGGCGCGCTGATCACGGCCCGCCTGCAGGCCTTCGGCGTGAACGTGGTCGCCTACGACCCCTACGTCACCCCGGCCCGAGCCCAGCAGCTCGGCGTCACGCTGCTCTCCCTCGACGAGCTGCTCGCCACCGCCGACTTCGTCACCATCCACATGCCCAAGACGGCGGAGACGACCGGCATGATCGGCCTCGACCAGATGAAGGCGATGAAGCCGACGGCGTTCGTCGTCAACGTCGCCCGTGGCGGCCTGATCGACGAGGACGACCTCTACACGGCGCTCACCACGGGAGAGATCGCCGGCGCGGGCCTCGACGTCTTCGTGTCCGAGCCCCCGGTCGACCAGAAGCTGCTCGGCCTCGAGAACGTCGTCGTCACCCCGCACCTCGGCGCCTCGACCGACGAGGCTCAGGAGAAGGCGGGGGTCTCGGTCGCGCGCTCGGTGCGCCTGGCCCTCGGCGGCGAGCTGGTGCCCGACGCCGTGAACGTCGCCGGCGGGGTCATCGACCCCTACGTGCGCCCCGGCATCCCGCTGCTCGAGAAGATCGGCCAGGTCTTCGCCGCCCTCGCCGACTCGCCCCTGACCAGCGTCGACGTCGAGGTCCGCGGCGACCTCGTCGAGTACGACGTCAGCGTCCTCAAGCTCGCGGCGCTCAAGGGTATCTTCACGAACATCGTCAGCGAGTCGGTCAGCTACGTGAACGCGCCGCTGCTGGCGGAGCAGCGCGGCATCACCGTGCGGCTGCTCACCGACCCCACGAGCGAGGAGTACCGCAACGTCCTCACCGTCCGCGGCTCGCTCGCCGACGGCGGCCAGATCTCGGTCTCGGGCACCCTGACGGGCACGAAGCAGGTCGAGAAGATCGTCGAGATCAACGGCTACGACGTCGAGGTCCCGATCGCGGCCCACCACCTCGTCATGGTCTACGGCGACCGCCCGGGCATCGTCGCCGTCTACGGCAAGGAGTTCGGCGACGCCGGCATCAACATCGCCGGCATGCAGATCGCCCGCCGCAGCGCCGGGGGACAGGCCCTCAGCGTGCTCACGATCGACAGCCCCGCGCCCGACGAGCTGCTCGAGAAGGTGCGCACGGCGATCGACGCCGAGCTGCTCCGCGAGATCGACGTCACGCTGTAGCCGACAGCCCGCACCACAGCACCACAGCACGACGCCCCGGCGCCGGTCTCGCGACCGGCGCCGGGGCGTCGTGCGTCTGACGCCGATGGCTGTGGCCTGCGCCGCCCATAGAAAGACTTGTCTGTTCTTCTAGTATTTCGCATGGCTAGTGCAGAATGCGCTGCATCGAATTGAATTGGAGATCACATGACGAAATGGACTGCGACCGTGAGGCCATGGTCAACGTGGGGATCGATCGTCAGGGGGGAAGCCTCCGTGCCCCCGGCGGCTGGGTCCATGAGGGGAGACTGCCGGAGGCGTCCGAACGCTCTCCGGACAGCACTGGTGCGGAGCGTGGCGGATCGTTGCTCGTCCAAGGGGCCAAGGCCTCTGAAAAGACGTCCCATCCTGCTCACGGCGCTGGTATGCGTCACCGTACTCACGTCCAGTGTCGGACTGCGCCCGTCTGTCGCCCACGCCAGCGTCGACCAGGCCGTGGTGGGCTCGGACACAGTGGCTAAGGCCCTCGATGAGGTTCGGGGCGATCTCGTCGAGGACCCGCGTGCGGGAGTTCCGGCGGGCCTGGCGACCGCCGCGGAAGGACTCGTCGCCGAGGCGGTGGCGGTTGAGGTCGACATCCCCGACGCGGCTTCGGACGGAATCCGGATGTCAGCGGGCGACTTCACCCTGCAGATCGGTCTGCCCCACGCTGACACGGCGGGTCCGAGCGAGCATCTGCCGAATGGCAGCACGGCGTACCCGTCCGGAACATCGAGTGCCAATGCAGTGATCCCGACAGGTGACGGCGTGCAGCTCTTGTCGGTCATCACCTCTGCAGACGCGGCGGAGACGTTTGCGTACGACCTCACCATGCCGGCAGGGCACCATCTGGAGGCGACCGTCGACGGCGGTGCGCGCATCATCGATGACGAAGGCGTCGTCAAGGTCGAGTTCGAGCCTGCGTGGGCGCAGGACGCGGCGGGCGTCGATGTCCCCACGCGATATTCCGTGGTCGGCGACACGTTGACCCAGACGGTCGACCACAGAGAGGTCGCTGGCGTCTCCTATCCCGTCGTTGCAGACCCGCTTCCCGTCGTCGTCATCGTGATCACCGCGGCTGCGCTCATCGTGGTGGCTGCCGCCGCCCTGGGCGTCGCCACATGGATCGTCGTGAGCTGGTGGAACACGTGCCGAGCACAGAACAGGTATCCGCAGCTTTCCACCATCAAGGGCTTCACGGCGCGTTGCGTGCGCTGATCGACCGAGAGGCGCGTGAGGTCTGATGGACGACGACACGAACGACTGGCAGATCTGTCTGTTGCTCGTCACGGTGACGGCTGTGGTCACGGCAACCCTTGTGCTCCTCGTGGTCATCATGCTGGGTGCGGCCCTGGCGTTCACCGAGGGCACCACCATCGGCACGCCCGTTGTGGCGGTCTTCGACGGTTCTCGATCGTCGGCCGACTCGCCCACCGTGACCATCACGACGTCGTGGGTCGGCATGGGCGTGTCCCTCCTGCTCCTCTCGCTCCCGTTCCCGCTCTGGTTCGTGGTGCTCCGGCGCCAAACGTCTCCGTCGCTGTGCGATCAGTGAGACCGGCTCGACGCGGAGGGGCGCACCTGGACGGACAGGGCTCCGGATCCGTACACGGACGGCAGCGGGGCTCCCTGCACGGCGTGCACGCACGGCACGACGCCCCGGCACCGGTCTCGCGACCGGCGCCGGGGCGTCGTGCTGTGCGTGGGGGAGCGGCGGCGCCTAGAGCTCGATCGACTCGTGGGCCGCGAGCTGCACGGCGTCGCCGCCGACCGACTGCGCGCTCGCCTTCATCCGGTCGAAGTGCATCGCCAGGCCGGGGCCGGAGAGGGTCTGCTCGTGCGTCGGGAAGGCCAGCTTCGGCTTCACCGCCGCCACGTAGTCGATGACCTCGGACACCTTGAGCCACGGGGCGCCGACCGGCGTCGCCAGGGTCTCGACGGGCACGCCCGGCACGGTGAACTGGTCGCCCGGGTAGAACAGCGAGCCGTCGACCAGGACGCCGACGTTGTCGATCACGGGGATGCTCTCGTGGATCACCGCGTGCCGCGTGCCGTGGAACGACAGGGTGAAGGGTCCGGCCTCGACCGTGTCGCCGTCGGTGACGACGTGGACCTCGAACCCGTCGGCCGCGTCCGCGACGCCCTGCGGTCCGTACAGGACCGCGTCGGGGTTCGTCTCCCGCAGGTGGGCGAGCTGGTCGGGCGTCCAGTGGTCGGCGTGCTCGTGCGTCACGACGACGGCGTCGACGTCGTGCAGGTCGACCAGGGGAGCGGTGAACGAGCCGGGGTCGATGACGAGCTTGCGCCCGTCCTTCTCGACGACGAGGCAGGCGTGTTCGAGTTTCGTGAGGCGCATGAGGCCGACTGTACGCCCGCCGTGGGCCGCGGCGACCCCTCGTCGGGGACCGGTGCCCCGCCTCCTGGGCGCCCGCGGAGCGCCCGCGACACGCGGGGCGGCCTCGATTTGTGACCGGCTCGACAGCTGTGGCATACTCGACGAGTTGCAAATACGGCCCCATCGTATAGCGGCCTAGTACGTCGCCCTCTCACGGCGGTAACACGGGTTCGAATCCCGTTGGGGTCACCACCACGAAACCGCCCGGCTCTCAGCCGGGCGGTTTCGTCGTTGCGGGGCCGACCTGACGGCTCCCTCCAGCCGTTCCCCGTGGCGAGTGGGAAGTTGCGGTCCCGCGGACGGGGCGGCAGGACCGAACGTGACCATTCGGCGCAGCACGGCGTGTCCAGGCCGCACACAGCGCGGCCCGAACGCGGACGGCCCCGGCGACGTCGGGGTGACGTCGCCGGGGCCGTCCCGCCGTGAGGCAGGTCGAGCACCGCCAGGGCGATCTAGCCCTTCGTGGCGCCGGCCAGCAGGCCTCGGACGAAGAACCGCTGCAGGGCGAAGAACACGATCAGCGGCACGATGATCGAGATGAACGCCCCGGCCGTGAGCAGCTCCCACGACTGGCCGTACGAGCCGGACAGGTCCTGCAGCGCCTTCGTGATGGGCAGCCCCTGACCCGAGGTGAACACCGTCGCGACGAGCAGGTCGTTCCACACCCACAGGAACTGGAAGATGCCGAAGGAGGCGATGGCCGGCATCGACAGCGGCAGCACGATGCGGAAGAAGACCTGGCCGTGACCGGCGCCGTCCATGCGGGCCGCCTCGATCACCTCCGCCGGGATCTCGGAGATGAAGTTGTGCAGCATGAAGATCGCCAGGGGGAGCGCGAAGATCGTGTGCGCGATCCACACCTTGGCGAACGAGCCGTCGAGCCCGTTCACCCCGAGGCCGGGGAGGATGTACAGGCCCCCGACCCGGAGACCGTCGGAGAAGAGCCGGAGCAGCGGCACGAGGGCCATCTGGATCGGCACGATCTGCAGCGCGAAGACGAGCACGAACATCGTGTTGCGGCCCTTGAAGTCGATCCAGGCGAACGCGTAGGCCGCGAGGCTGGCGATCGTGATCGGGATCAGCGCCGCGGGCAGCGTGATGACGAGCGAGTTGAAGAACGCCTTGCCGAGCGTGAGGCTGTCGCCCGAGTTGAACGCGTTGACGTAGTTGTCGAGCGTGAACCCGGGGTTGGCGAAGACGGTCCACCAGCCGGTGGTCTTGATGTCGTTCGCCGGGCGGAACGACGAGATGAAGAGACCGGCCGTCGGCAGCGTCCAGATCGCCGCGATGATGAGCGCGGCGATCGTGGCGCCGCGGCTCGTCGTGCCCTTCTTCAGCTTGCCGCTCGAGCTCTCGACGGCGGCGAGGCCGCGCTTGAGCTGCCGCTCGGTGCCCGAGCCGACGGCGACCCCGACGGGGGTGGGGGTGGCGGTCATCGGATCTCCCTCTGCTTCTGGATCTGGCGGGCGTTGTAGACGACGATCGGCAGGACGAGCACGAACAGGATCACGGCCAGCGCCGAGCTGTACCCGGTGCGGCTGCCGAGCTGGAACTGGCGCACCATCTCGAAGGCGAGGATGGTCGTGTCGTTCCGGCCGCCGGTCATCGCCGAGACGATGTCGTAGACCTTCAGCGACGCGATCGAGATGGTCGTGAGCACCACGATGATGGTGGTGCGGATGCCGGGGACGGTGATGTGGCGGAACGCCTGGAACCCGTTGGTCCCGTCGAGCGAGGCCGCCTCGAGCTGCTCGGCGGGCACGCCCTTGATGGCGGCGGACAGCACCGTCATCGCGAAGCCGGCCTGGGTCCAGATCAGCACGATCACGAGCAGCAGGGTGTTCCACGGCTCGAGGCCGAGCCAGTCGACTGGCTGGCCGCCGAAGCCGACGAGGATGCCGTTCAGCAGGCCGATCTGGTCGCCCTGGCGGATGTCGTAGAAGAATTTGAAGATGATCGACGCGCCCACGAACGAGATGGCCATCGGCATGAAGACGAGCAGCTTGAGGAACTTCTCGCCGCGGCTCTTGTCGATGAAGACCGCGTAGGCGAGGCCGATGGCGGTCGCGGTGATCGGTGCGAGCAGCACCCAGATCAGCGTGTTGCCGAAGGCGGTGAGGCCGTCGGGGCTCGTGAAGACCCAGACGAAGTTGTCGAGGCCGGCGAAGCCCGAGCCGTCGTTCTTCATGAAGGCCTGGCCCGCCGTGGTGATGGTCGGGTAGATCAGGCCGATCAGGAGGAAGAACACCGCGGGGGTCATGAAGGCGATGAGTTGCAGCGAGTAGCCGGCGCCGCGCTTCGAGCGGTAGTCGAGCAGGAACAGCCCGCCGCCGAGGACGGCCGCGATCGCCGCGACCCAGATGACCGACTGGTAGAGGCCGAAGGCGAGCAGCACCACGACGGGGACGACGACGCAGACGGCGAGGCGGAGGATCGTGTACTGCAGGCCGCGGCGGGGCGCGAACTCGACGAAGACGAGCACCACGCCGACCAGCGCGGCGAAGGCGAGCAGGATCAGGGGGATCTGGGCCAGGGGCGGGATGCCCGCCAACCACTGGAAGAAACTGGACATCGCTGTCCCTTTCACGTTCGGGTACGGGGGCGCTCGGGCGCAGGCGAGAGGAAGCGGCTGCGCGCGACGGGGACGCGTGAGGGGCCGCCGCCGCACGGCGACGGCCCCTCACGGTGGGGGTGCTGGCTAGCTGGTGTAGCCGGCCTGGATCTCCTCGAGCACCGAGTCGGTGTCCGTGCCGTCGATCCAGTCGACCATGCCCTTCCAGAAGCTGTCGGAGCCGACCGACTTCGGCATCAGGTCGGAGCCGTCGAAGCGGAACGTGGTGTCCGTGCCCTGCAGGATCTCGACGGCGCTCTTCAGCAGGTCGCTGCCGGCGTTCTCGGGGTCGAGCCCCTTGTTCGCCGAGATGACGCCTCCGAGCGAGACGCGGCTGTTCGCCCAGTCGGCGCTGGCGAGGTACGCCTGCACCTTGGCGGTGTCGTCGTCGTTCGAGAACGCGGCGACGAACTCGCCGCCGCCGGTGACGGCAGCAGGGTCGTCCTCCTTCATCGGCGGGGTGAGGAAGGCCCACACGTCGCCGTCCTCGGCGACCGTGGCGGGCGTTCCCTCGGCGTTGTTCGCCGCGGTCAGGAAGCCCTCGAAGAACGAGGCCTGGTGCGTCAGCGCGCAGCTGCCGTTCGCCACGTTGGTCGCGACGTCGCCGAAGGCGGTCGAGTTGATCGACTTCACGTCGCCGTAGCCGGCGTTGACCATGGTCGGGTCCTGCAGGATCGTGCCGACGGAGTCGAACGCGTCCTTGATCTCGGGGTCGGTGAACTTGGTGTCGCCGGAGACCCACGAGTCGTAGGCGTCGGGGCCGGCCTCGCGGAGCACGAGGTCCTCGACCCAGTCGGTGCCGGGCCAGCCCGAGGCCTCGCCCGAGTTGAAGCCGGCGCACCAGGGAGCGGTGCCGGTCTTCTCCTGGATGGTCTTCGAGACCTCGACGAGCTCGTCGTAGGTCTTGGGGATCTCGACGCCCCACTCCTTGAACTTGGCGGGGGAGTACCAGACGTAGCCCTTGACGCTGGCCATCAGCGGAGCGCCGTACTGCGTGCCGTCGACCTGGCCGTACTTCTGCCAGTCCTCGGACCAGCCTTCCTTGACGTTCGCGAGCGCGTCGGCCGGGAGCTCCTGCACCTTGCCCGACTTCACCGTGTCGGCGAGCAGGCCGGGCTGCGGGAAGATCGCGAGGTCGGGGGTGTCGCCGCCCTGGACCTTGATGCCGATCTGCTTCTCGAACTCCTTGTCGCCCGTGTACTTGATCTCGATGTCGTTCTGCTTCTCCCAGTCGGCCCACGACTCCTCGAGCAGGGTCGCCTCGTCGCCGTTAATGGTGCCGTAGACGTTGACGACGCCGTCGGCCGTGCCGACCGTCCCGCCGGCGTCGCCGCCCGCGTTGGGGTCGTTGGGGTCGGCGCTGCCGGAGCAGCCGACCAGCAGGAAGCTGGATGCCGCCAGGATGGCCAGGGGGCCCGTAAACCTGCGGTGCAGGGATGCTCGCATGGTGATCTCCTCGTCGAGTTGCGATGCACGTGTCCCGCTCGTGCTGCCGAGCCGGGACACTGCCGCGCGCGTCGTCGTCGACGCGCGTCGACGATGAGTGTCACACACGCGCAGGAGGCGCGCAACAACCCGTGCTAGCGGCGAGTCGCGACGGGACGACCGGCGGGGCGGAGGGCGCCCCCGGCCTCCAGGGGCGGGGGCGCCGAGCTGCCCCGGACGACGAGCTGCGGGGCCACGAGGAGGTGCGGCGCGTCGAGCCGGCATCCCTCCAGCCGGTCGACGAGGTGGTCGACGGCAGCCGCCGCGAGCTCGACCCCGGGCGGCGAGACGGTCGTCAGGGGCGGCGAGGTCATGTCGGCGGCGAGGTCGCCGATGCTGAGCGCCACCACCGAGACGTCACGGGGGACGGAGCAGCCCGCGAACGCGGCCGCCTGGACGAAGCCCGCCAGCGCCGTCTCGTTGAACGCGACCACCGCGGTGGGCCGCGCCGGCGACGCGACGAACGCGTCGAAGGCCGAGCGGCCGCCCGTGACCGACACGGGGGCGTGGTGCACCTCGAGGGCGAGGCCCGCCGCGCGCGCCGCGTCGCCGAGGGCCCTCGAGGCTCTCGTGAGCGGGCCCGAGCCGCGCTCGTGCGAGCCGACCGACTGGCTGAGGAAGAAGGCCCGCTCGTGGCCGAGGTCGACGAGGTGCTCGACCGCGAGGCGACCCAGCGCGTCGTAGTCGGCGTCCACGAACCAGAGGCCGGCCACGTCGTCGGGGCGGCCGATGTTCGTGAAGGGGACCCGCGCCTCCGTCAGGACCGGCACGCGGTCGTCCTCCGGCAGCAGCTCCATCAGCACGACGCCGTCGACCAGGCCCTCGCTCACGAGGCTCTCCAGGCCCTCGACGTCGTCGATCGGGGTCGACCAGAGCAGGAGGTGGTAGCCGCGTTCCCGCGCCCGGTCCGTGGCCGCCGCGACGTACTCGAACTCGGACGACGTCACGCCGCGCCTGCCGTACGGGTAGTGCAGGGCCAGGATGCCGCCCCGCGAGCCCGCCAGGCCGCGGGCGAAGGCGTTCGGCGTGTAGTTGAGCTCGGCCATGGCCGCCTCGACTCGACGGCGGGTGGCGTCGGAGATCGTCCGACGGCCGCTCAGGGCGTACGAGACGGTGCTCGACGAGACGCCGGCCAGGCGCGCCACGTCGTCACGGGTCGCTGGTGCCATGCTCGTCCACCTCGTCGTCGGTCGTGCGCACAGCATACGAGCGCAGGCCCGGATGAGCGACGAGCGTCGCGCGGGAGGGAGCTGCTCCGCGGGCCAGACCGGTCGCCGTGCCTGTCTGTCCAGACCCGAGCGGCCCTCTCCGGCCGCGGGCGGCCTACGCGGGCCACACGGGTCTGAACTGCACCGAGATGCGCGGCCCGACCGCCTTGCGGGTCTTCGCGATCGCGTGCTCGTGCGTGCGCTGGCTGCTGCCGCCCATCACGAGCAGGTCGCCGTGGCCGAGGGGGAAGCGCTGCACCCTGCCCGTGCGGCGTGATCGGATCGCGAGGGTGCGCGGCGCGCCGAGGGACAGGATGCCCACCATCGTGTCGCGGTCGATCGTGCGGCCGACCCGGTCGCCGTGCCAGGCGATGCTGTCGTCGCCCGTGCGGTAGAAGCAGAGCCCGGCGCGGCGGAACAGCTGCTCGTCGGGCGCCCCGCGCCGGGTGGAGTACCACCGGTTCAGCTCGTCGCGCGCCGTGCCGAGCACGGGGTCGGGCAGCACGTCGCGCTCGCCGTAGGAGGTCACCAGCCGCGGCACCTCGACCACCCGGTCGTACATCGTCCGCGTGTCGGCCTGCCAGGGGACCTCGGCCACGAGGCGCTCGAACATCGCGTCGCTGCCCGTCGCCCAGCCGGGCACGAGGTCGAGCCACGCGCCGTCGTCGAGGGGCAGGTGCTGCACGGCCCCGTCGAGGTCGCGCAGGCCGGTGCCGCGCCTCGTGACGGGGCCCGCGCCCGTGTCGGCGTCGTCGTCGAGGCCGTCCAGCAGGGAGGAGGTGAAGGTCGTGCTCATGCCCCTCAGCCTAGCCGATCGTTCGAACACGCGTTCGAACAGGGTCGTCGTCACCACCGGGGCGCGACGACCTCGGTCGCCGCCGGTCCGGTGAGCTCGTGCGCCACGCCGTCGACGTCGACGTCGACCAGCACGCCGCCCCAGAACGACACCTGCAGCCTCCCCTGGTAGACCCAGAGCCGCTCGCCCGACGACCGGTCGAAGGCGACGACCGTCGACCGCCCGCCCGAGCTGCCGTACGCGAACGCGTAGCCGACGGTGCGTCCGGTCGCCGCCGGCACCGCGCCTCCCGGCAGCTCGACGACCGAGGTCGTGGCCCCGTCCGCCCCGTCGAGCACGCGGAGCGCGAGCGACCCGTCGTCCCCGGCGGTCGCCGCCGCGAAGAGGTCGTCGTCGGTCTGGCCGGCGAGGCCGTCCACGCTGACCGCTCCCCGGCGGTCGTGGCTCCAGCGGGTCTCGCCCGTGTCCCAGTCGACGCAGCTGACGCGGTCGTCCGCGACGTCGGTGACGACGAGGCACGTGCGGGCCGCGCTCGGCGCCCCCTGCACGTCGGGGGAGGTCGTCCACCGGGTCCGCCCGTCGAGGTCGACGGCCGTGAAGCCCCCCGATCGGCCGGCGGGCGACACGATCAGGTCGTCGTGCACGAGCGGGCCGACCAGGGCGTCCAGCCGTGTGCCCCAGTCGTGCTCGCGGCCCGTCCGCGGGTCGACGGCCACCGTGCCGTCCGGGGTCGACACCAGCGCCCGGTCCGGCAGTGCGAGGACCACGCCCGTCGTCGTGCCGGCGCCTCGCCACGTCACGTGCCCGAGGTCGTCCGCGTCCCGGACCTCGTACCGGTAGGCGCCGCCCGCGGACGGCTGGCGTCCCGTGAGGACGACGCGCCCCTCCGACTGGAACTGGTCGCTGTCCGTCGTCGTCCACGGCGCGGAGCCGTCGACGACCCGACCCGTCGCGGGGTCCAGCGCCACGAGCTTCGAGAGGGCGCCGCCCGAGGCGCGCAGCAGGAGGCGGTCGGGGTCGCCCGCCGGTCCGATCGTCGAGGCGGAGACGACCTCGGCACCGTCGAGGTCGCCCAGGTCCGCGAAGTCGTCCCGGGCGTCGTGCACCCAGGCCATGCGGCCGTCCCTCGGGTCGAGCAGCCCGACCCGCGACCCGACCTGCCGGGTGTCGCTGCCACAACCCGCGTCGTTGGCGAAGCCGTAGGTCCAGGCCGGTGCGGCGCGGACGAGCACGAGGCCGTCGTCGCCGACCGGGACCGACGGGAACCGCAGGCAGAGGGCCGGTGCACCGGGGGCGAGCGCCCCGGCGAGGTCGACGGTCCAGCCGGAGGCGGTCGGCGCCTCCCGCAGGTCGACGGTCGACGTGCCCTGCCAGGGCGACAGCCCGCCGTACACCGGCTGGCCGGGGACGAGCGCGGCGGTGACCGCCACGGCGGCGACGACGAGGGCGAGGTAGCCGAGGGCGAGGCGGCGGCCGGGCGCGAGACGGCGCCACCAGCGCGGGCCCGGCGCGGCCGGACGGCCCGACGGGCTCCCCGACGGGCTGCCGGTCGTGCTGCCCGGGGGCGGTGGGACCCGCTGCCCGTCCGCCTCCTCGGCAGCCGTCGTCCCTTCCCCGGTCGTCGGCTTCTCCCAGACCACCGCGGCGCTCGGCCGCGAGGGCTGCCACGGAGCGCGCGGGGCCGTCACGAGGTGCTCCCGACGCGGGTGCGGTCGACCAGGCGGGAGGCTGCCGCGGAGTCGTCCACGACGACGAGGGCGCCGCCCCAGAACGCGACGCGGCCGGTCGACGTCGACGTCCAGAGGCGGCGTCCGCTCGACGCGTCGTACGCGCTGACCGCGTCGGGGCTGGTCCCCGAGTCGTCCGTCTCGACGTAGACGACGGTACGCGACGAGGCGACCACCTCGTCGGCCGGGCCGAGCGGCAGGGCGACCCGGCGCGAGCCGTCCGACACGTCGAGTGCGGCCAGCTCGGGGCCGTCGTCGCGCTGCGCCACGACCCAGACGTCGTCCCGCGACTGCCCCGGCACGGGCACGACCCGGGCGGGGCCGCCGAGGTCGCGCGTCCAGAGCACTTGCCCGTCTCCCCGGTCGAGGCAGGTGACGGAGGAGGCGTCGGACGACAGGGCGAGGACGCACCGCTCCGTCACGTCGAGGGCGCCTGCCTCGACGGCGGTCGTCCACCGCCGGTCGCCGAGCGGGTCGACGGCCGACACGGTCGGGCGGGACCGTCCCGCTCGCTCGACCACGTAGAGGGAGCCATCGCCGGCCGGGCCGACGGCGGCCGTCTCGAGGGTCGTGCCCCGGCCCCGGCCCCGTTCGAGCGGACGCGTCGCGCCGGTCCGGCCGTCGACGAACGAGCTGCGGCCGTCCGCCTCGACGACGACGCCCGACTCCAGCAGCAGGGGAGTGGTGCCCACGTCGGCCCGGCCCTGCCAGACGGGCTCGGTGAGGTCGCCCGCGTCGACGAGGGAGAAGCGCCTCGACGCGTCGTCGGTGCCGCCGACGGCCCGGAGCTGCAGGCGCCCGACGGCGGCGACGCTCACGGCGGGCAGGTCGCGGCGCCCGCGCGCCACCTCCTGCGAGTCGCCGCCGTCGAGGTCGAGCGCGACCTGCGCGGCGCCGCCCGAGGTCTGGACCTGGACCAGCACACGGCCGGCGGCCGGGACGACCTGCGTCGCCGGGATGGCGAGGGCGTCCGCGTCGGGCACGTCCGCCGAGAGGTCGTGCACCCAGCGGACGCGGCCCGTCCTGGCCTCGACGAGCGCCACGCGGCTCGTGTTCCCCGACACGGCGGCGCGGCGACAGCCGGTCGAGGACGCGGCGTCGTCGGTCTCGAGGTCGACCGAGGTGCCCACGGCGACGAGACCGTCCACGGCGGCGGAGGGCCAGACGTGCACGCAGCTCGGGGGCACGTCGGGCGCGAGGAGGCCGGCGAGGTCCAGCGTCCACGCGGCGTCCGTCGGCAGGCGTCGCAGCTCGTCCGCGACGGGCGTGCCGGACGCCGGGCCGCTGCCGTAGCGGGGGACGACCGCGACCCCGACGACGAGCACGGCCGTGGTCGCGAGGGCGAGGGCGAGGTAGGCGGAGCGCAGGCGGGACGACGAGGAGGCGGTCGTCCGGCGTCGCCGTCGGGGCGCCTCCTCGTGCGGCACGGCAGGGGAGGTGCGGGAGCCGGACGCAAGGGAGACGGGCTGCGCCGCGCCGGCCTCCGGCGCGTCGGCGCGACGGCCCGCGCCGGGACGGGCCGGCAGCCAGGGAGCGTCGTCTCGCACCATGCTCGGTCGACCTCCTCGTCGGGCGGACCCGCCGCCGCACGGCGGGGGACCTGGTACCAGTCAGGACCCGCGAGGTGCCGCGCGCCCACCTCGTGTTCGGAGACCTCGCCCGCGACGCTCGCCGGGGGAATGCCGAGCCCGCGGCCGCGTTGCACCCCGCAGCACGTCGGGCAGGGGCCAGGAGGCGCTGGCGTAGACTTCGACGATCATTCCGACCGAGACACCCGAGGAGAGGGGCGTGCCCGTGGGCAGGACGCTTGCCGAGAAAGTGTGGGACGACCACGTCGTCGTCAAGGGCGAGGACGGCGCCCCCGACCTTCTCTACATCGACCTCCACCTCCTCCACGAGGTCACGAGCCCGCAGGCCTTCGACGGGCTCCGGCAGGCAGGGCGGCCGATGCGGCGCACCGACCTGACGATCGCCACCGAGGACCACAACACCCCGACCCTCGCGATCGACAAGCCGATCGCCGACCTCACCAGCCGCACGCAGATCGAGACGCTCCGCCGCAACACGGCCGAGTTCGGCGTCCGCCTGCACCCGCTCGGCGACGCCGAGCAGGGCATCGTCCACGTCGTGGGGCCGCAGCTCGGCCTCACCATGCCGGGCATCACCGTCGTCTGCGGCGACTCGCACACCTCGACGCACGGCGCGTTCGGCGCGATGGCCTTCGGCATCGGCACGAGCGAGGTCGAGCACGTCATGGCGACGCAGACCCTGCCCCTCAAGCCCTTCAAGACGATGGCGGTCACCGTCGAGGGCACGCTGCGGCCCGGCGTGACGGCGAAGGACATCATCCTGGCGGTCATCGCCCAGATCGGCACCGGCGGCGGCCAGGGCTACGTGCTCGAGTACCGCGGCAGCGCGATCCGCGCCCTCTCGATGGAGGGGCGCATGACGATCTGCAACATGTCGATCGAGGCCGGCGCCCGTGCCGGGATGGTCGCCCCCGATCAGACCACGTTCGACTACCTCGAGGGCCGCGACCACGCCCCGACCGGCGCCGACTGGGACGAGGCGGTCGCCTACTGGAAGACCCTCCCGACCGACGACGACGCCGTGTTCGACGCCGAGGTGTTCCTCGACGCCGACTCGCTCGAGCCGTTCGTGACCTGGGGCACGAACCCGGGCCAGGGCGTGTCGCTGAGCGACTCCGTGCCCGACCCCTCGACCGTCGTCGACCCCAACGAGCGCGCCGCCGCCGAGCGCGCCCTCGAGTACATGGCCCTCGAGGCCGGCACGCCGATGAAGCAGATCCCCGTCGACGCCGTGTTCATGGGCTCGTGCACCAACAGCCGCATCGAAGATCTGAGGGCGTTCGCGTCGATCGTGCAGGGCAAGACCAAGGCCGAGGGCGTCCGCGTCATGGTCGTGCCGGGCTCGGCCCGCGTGCGGCTCGAGGCCGAGGCCGAGGGCCTCGACAAGGTCTTCACCGACTTCGGCGCCGAGTGGCGCTTCGCCGGCTGCTCGATGTGCCTCGGTATGAACCCCGACCAGCTCGCCCCGGGCGAGCGGTGCGCGTCGACCTCGAACCGCAACTTCGAGGGCCGCCAGGGCAAGGGCGGGCGCACGCACCTCGTGTCGCCGCTCGTCGCCGCCGCGACCGCCGTCCGCGGCACCCTGTCGTCCCCGTGGGACCTGTCGGCCGACGAGGCGGGCGCCGGTGGCGCCGCTGCCGGAGCCGGAGCCGGCGACGCCACGGCGACCCCGATCCACGACCAGGTCGCCGCCGAGCTGGCAGGCCAGACCGCAGGAGGCGCGTCCTAGTGCAGAAGTTCACCGTCGTCACCGGCGTGGCCGCGCCCCTCAAGCGCTCGAACGTCGACACCGACCAGATCATCCCGGCCGAGTTCCTCAAGCGGGTCACCAAGACCGGCTTCGAGGACGCGCTCTTCTTCTCGGCGCGCCAGGACCCGGACTTCGTGCTCAACCGCCCGGAGTACCAGGGCGCCCGGGTGCTGGTGGCCGGCCCCGACTTCGGCACCGGCTCGAGCCGGGAGCACGCCGTCTGGGCCCTCCGCGACTTCGGCTTCGACGTCGTCCTGAGCTCGCGCTTCGGCGACATCTTCCGGGGCAACTCGGGCAAGCAGGGCCTGCTGAGCGCCGTCGTGGCCGAGGACGACATCGAGCGGATCTGGGCGGTCGTCGAGGCGAGCCCCGGCATCGAGATCACGGTCGACCTCGCCGCGCAGACCGCCACGGTCGGCGACCTCACGGTCTCGTTCGAGGTCGATGCCTACACTAAGTGGCGCCTCCTCGAGGGTCTCGACGACATCGGACTGACCCTCCGCGACGAAGCCGCGATCACAGAATTCGAAACCCGCCGCGCCGCCTGGCGCCCGAAGACATTGCCGGTGAAGTAAGTGAACTCTCTCGTCCAAGACGCAGCAGCTGCAGGGGCCCGTGTCGGCCTGAAGTCCGATGAGATCGTCATCCGCGGCGGCAAGCCGCTGATCGGTCGCATCGAGGTGCGCGGGGCGAAGAACCTCGCCACGAAGGCGATGGTCGCCGCGTTGCTCGGCGACACCCCGAGCATTCTGCGCGACGTCCCGGACATCAGCGACGTCAACGTCGTCCGCGGCCTGCTGTCGGTGCACGGCGTCCGCATCACCGACCCGGCCCGCGGCGAGATGATCCTCGACCCGGCCAACGTCGAGTCGGCGCACTTCGCCGAGATCGACGCGCACGCGGGCTCGAGCCGAATCCCGATCCTCTTCTGCGGCCCGCTGCTGCACCGGCTGGGCGAGGCGTTCATCCCCGACCTCGGCGGCTGCCGCATCGGCGACCGTCCCATCGACTTCCACCTCGACGCGCTCCGGGCCTTCGGCGCGGTCGTGGACAAGTCGTACAACGGCATCCACCTGACCGCGCCCGACGGCCTCAAGGGCGCCAACATCGAGCTGCCCTACCCGAGCGTCGGCGCGACCGAGCAGGTCCTGCTCACGGCGGTGCTCGCCGACGGCGTCACCGAGCTCCGCAACGCGGCGATCGAGCCCGAGATCATGGACCTCATCGCCATCCTGCAGAAGATGGGCGCCATCGTCTCGGTCGAGCCGAACCGCGTCATCTTCATCGAGGGCGTGAAGACGCTCCGCGGCTACACGCACCGGGCCATCAACGACCGCAACGAGGCCGCCAGCTGGGCGAGCGCCGCACTGGCGACCAAGGGCGACATCTTCGTCGAGGGCGCCGACCAGAAGGACCTGATGACGTTCCTCAACGTCTTCCGCAAGGTCGGCGGCGACTTCGACGTCCACGAGGACGGCATCCGCTTCTTCCACCCCGGCGGCGAGCTCAAGCCCGTCGTCGTCGAGACCGACGTGCACCCCGGCTTCATGACCGACTGGCAGCAGCCGCTCATCGTGGCGCTGACCCAGGCGCAGGGCACCTCGATCGTGCACGAGACGGTCTACGAGAACCGCTTCCAGTTCACCGAGGCGCTGAACGACATGGGCGCCGACATCACCGTCCACAAAGAGGGCCTGCCGGGCCACGACCGCCGCGTCGCCCGTCGTGAGTTCGAGCAGGCGGCCGTCATCAACGGCCCGACCGCCCTGCACGGCGCCGACATCCGCGTCCCCGACCTGCGCGGCGGCTTCAGCCACCTCATCGCCGCGCTGACGGCCGAGGGCGAGTCGAAGATCAGCAACGTCGGCATCATCAGCCGCGGCTACGAGCACTTCATCGCGAAGCTGCGCAAGCTGGGCGCCGACTTCGACTTCCAGGGCTGATCGCGACGTGAGCGACGCCTCCTCGCCGACCCCGCCGGCCGGCGGCGTCGACGCGCCCCTCGTCCAGACGCCCCGCCGGGTCGGCCGCCTCGGTCGCGGCAAGGAGAAGAGCGCCGTGTTCCGGGGCGTCGCCGCCGTCGGCGCCCCGCTCTTCGACGGGCTCGCCCGCATCGAGGTGCGCGGCGCGGAGAAGCTCCCGGCCGAGGGCGCGTTCGTGCTCGCGCCGAACCACTACTCGAACATCGACCCCGTCGTCGTCGCACGCCTGATGTGGACGATCGGGCGCGTGCCGAGGTTCCTCGCCAAGGCGTCGCTCTTCCGCGTGCCCGTCTTCGGCTCGCTGATGCGCGCCATGGGCCACGTGCCGGTCGAGCGCGGCGGCCGCACGCACGACAGTGACCCCCTGCAGGCGGGGCGCGCCCTCGCGAGCAGCGGCGGGGGAGTGATCATCTATCCCGAGGGCACGCTGACCCGCGATCCCGACCTCTGGCCGATGAAGGGCAAGAGCGGCGCCGTCCGGCTCGCCCTCCAGGCGGGGGTGCCGCTCATCCCGATGGCGCACTGGGGCAGCCAGCACGTGATGGGCCGCTACTCGGCGAAGATCAGCCTGTTCCCGCGCAAGCGCATCGTGGCCGCGATCGGCGACCCCGTCGACCTGTCGCCGTGGCGGGGCCGCCACCTCGACCAGGCCGCGTACACCGAGGCCACCGCCCTCGTCATGCAGCGCATCACCGAGCTGCTGGCCGGCCTCCGCGAGGAGGAGGCGCCCGCCGAGCGGTGGGACCCGCACACGAAGCATCAGAAGGAGACCGGACGCTTTGAGCAGCCGTGACGACAGCAGCCGTGACGACGGCAGCCACGACGTGACCGGCGACGCCGGTCGAGGCGCCGGGACGAGGGAGGACGCCATCGGGGCCCTCGGCGAGGGCGCCGTCACCACGGAGGCGATCTCGGTCGTGATGCGCAGCGCCGTGCCCCGCACGGTGGCCGTGCTGGGCTCCGGCAGCTGGGGCACCACGTTCGCCAAGGTCCTCGCCGAGGGCGGGGCGGACGTCACCCTCTGGGCCCGGCGTCCCGAGGTCGCGCGCGAGATCACCGAGAGCAAGCGCAACAGCGACTACCTGCCGGGCATCAACCTGCCCCGCACCCTCGTGGCGACGCCCGACGTGGCCGCGGCGCTCCGTGGTGCCGAGCAGGTCTACCTCTCGGTACCCAGCCAGACCCTCCGCGAGAACCTCGCCGCGGTCCGTGAGCTCGTCCCGCGCGGCGTCCCCGTGGTCAGCCTCATGAAGGGCGTCGAGAAGGCGACCGGCCTGCGCATGAGCCAGGTCATCGAGCAGGAACTCGACATCGACCCCGACCTGATCGCCGTCGCCTCGGGCCCGAACCTCGCCCTCGAGATCGCGAAGCGCCAGCCGACCGCCGCCGTGGTCTCGTCGCAGAGCCTCGAGACCGCGACGCTCGTCGCCGCCACCGCGACCAACCCGTACTTCCGGTCGTTCGTGAACACCGACGTGATCGGCACCGAGTTCGGCGGGGTCCTCAAGAACCTCATCGCGGTCGCCATCGGCATCGTCGACGGGGTCGGCTACGGCGAGAACACGAAGGCATCGATCATCACCCGCGGCCTGGCCGAGATGACCTCGTTCGCCGTCTCGTTCGGGGCGAAGGCCGAGACGCTCGCGGGGCTCGCGGGCCTCGGCGACCTCATCGCGACGTGCGAGTCGCCGCTTTCGCGGAACAACACGGCCGGCCGCCTCCTCGGCCAGGGCTACGCCTTCGGCGACGTCGTCCGGCAGATGAACCAGACGGCCGAGGGGCTGAGCTCGGTCGCGCCGATCCTCGAGCTGGCTCGCTCGCGAGGGGTCGACATGCCCATCGTGCAGCAGGTCGCCGAGGTGCTCGCCGGTACGCTCGACCCGCGGAACATCGCGCCGCACCTGACCGAGACCGACGAGCCCCAGGGCGAGTAGCGGCAGGAGGCGCGGCGTCCGTCACGGACGCGACCCGCGCCTCCTGCCTGCTCACGCGGTCAGGCGGCGCCGAACCACCCGAAGGGCCCCTCGATGACCACCACCACCCCCGCCACGACCGCGGCCCCTGCGACCGAGGCTCCGGCGCCCGCCGAGAAGCAGACCGTCGTCGTCCTGTTCGGCGGCCGCTCGAGCGAGCACTCGATCAGCTGCGCCACCGCCGGGGGCGTGCTCGCCGCGATCGACCGCGACCGATTCGAGGTGGTGCCCGTCGGCATCACCCGCGAGGGCGCCTTCACGCTGCAGCCCGACGACGCGGCCCTCTTCGCCCTCGACGCCGAGTCGCTCCCGGAGGTGCGCGACAACGGCACCCGCGTGCGCTGGCCCGAGACCGCCGCGAGCCGAGGGCTGAGCGTCGTCGAGCCCGACGGCGGGGTCCGCCTGCTGGGCGACGTCGACGTCGTGTTCCCCATCCTGCACGGCCGGTTCGGCGAGGACGGCACCGTGCAGGGCCTGCTCGAGCTGGTCGGGCTGCCCTACGTCGGCGCAGGCCTGCTCGCGTCGGCCGTCGGCATGGACAAGCACTTCACCAAGACCGTGCTGCAGCAGGCCGGGATCGCCGTCGCCCCGTGGCGGACGGTCCGTCGGGCCGAGTGGACGAGCGCCCCGGAGGCGGTGGCCGCCGAGGTCGCCTCGCTCGGCTTCCCGCTCTTCGTCAAGCCCGCCCGTGCTGGCTCGAGCGTCGGCGTCTCGCGCGTCGACCGCCCGGACCAGCTGGCCGCCGCCATGCAGGTCGGCCTCGCGGAGGACCACAAGGTGCTCGTCGAGGCCGGCGTCGTCGGCCGCGAGATCGAGTGCGCGGTGCTCGGCGGACGCGACGGGGGAGCCCCGCGCACCTCGGTCGCGGGCGAGATCGTGCTCAGCGACGAGACCTTCTACGACTTCGAGTCGAAGTACCTGGGCGGGGCGGGCGCGGACCTGCTGTGCCCGGCGCCCCTGTCCGAGGGCGAGCTGGCCGAGATGCAGCGGCTCGCCGCCCTCGCCTTCGAGTCGATCGACGGCACCGGGCTCGCCCGGGTCGACTTCTTCCTCACCGACGGGGGCTGGGTCGTCAACGAGGTCAACACGATGCCCGGCTTCACGCCGATCTCGATGTTCCCGGCCTGCTGGCTCGCGAGCGGCCTGAGCTACCCCGAGCTCATCACCGAGCTCGTCGAGCTGGGGCTCGCGACCGACCGCTGAGCGGGCCGTTCGTCGCCCGCGCCGGAGCGACCTGCGGCGTACGCCGTAGCGGGTCCCCGCACTGCACCGGGTTTCGTACACTGCACCGCGTCTAGACCCGGTGCAGTGTACGAAAGCCGGTGCAGTAGTGGCGGCTCGCCGGGGCGACGGACCAGCGGCCGGATGGCGAGCCAGGCGGCGGGGCCGTGGGCCGGCTCAGGGAGCGGGCGTCTCCGACGGCACGTCGGTCGACGGCACGTCGGTCGAGGTGTCGGCCGGGTCGCCGACGCTCGGCAGGTCCTCGACGCCGACGCAGCCGCGGCCGTCCTCGGGCAGGTAGCCGACGGCGTCGGCGAGGTCGAAGAGGGCCGTGCTGCCGACCTCGGCGCTCACGACGACCTGCACGGCGGGCGTGCGCCCGTAGGTCGTGAACGTGAAGGTGTCGCCGTCCTCCGGGCCGTCGTCCGACAGCCAGTCGACGCCCTGGATGGGGTTGCACGGCAGATCGGAGACCGCGGGGGACTCGACGCCGCAGCGCAGCAGCACCGTCGAGGGCGTGCCCCAGGCTCCCGTCCCCTGCGCGTCGGTCTCCCGCCGCTGCTGAGGGTCGGAGTCCGGCCCGACAGTCTCGGGCAGGTGCACGACGACGTCGGCGCAGGCAGGTTCGTTCGCGCCGTCGGCCGACTGCATCGGCACGGCGGCCGTGCATCCCGACAAGATCGACGCGGCGACGACGCCGAGCGCGACGACGAGGGAGGGGCGCAGGAGGCGGCGGGACGGAGCGGACATCCCGGCCAGGCTACCGTCGACCCCATGGAACGATCCTCCGGGTCTCTCGACGCTGCCGACACCGCCGACGCTGCAGACACCGCCGCCGCTGCCGACAACGCCGACACCGTCGAGGCCGTCGGCGAGCTGGCCACCCTCGCGCGCATCCTGCCCCGCCTGCCCCGCGGTCTCGACACGCAGCTCGGCCCGGGCGACGACGCCGCCCTCGTCGCCGCGCCCGACGGCCGCTTCGTCGTGACGACCGACCTCATGGTGCACGGGCCCGACTTCCGGCGTGCCTGGTCGACGCCGCACGACCTCGGCTGGAAGGCCGCGGCCTCGAACCTCTCCGACGTGGCGGCCATGGGCGCCCGGCCCACCGCCCTCGTGGTCGCGCTGGCCGTCCCCGGGGACACTCCCGTGGCCGACCTGGAGGGCCTGGCCGACGGCCTCCGCGACGCGTGCGCGGCCATGGCGCCCGGCTGCGGCGTCGTCGGCGGCGACCTCTCCGTCTCCGCGGTCTTCACCGTGGCGGTCACGGCGTTCGGCGACCTCGACGGTCACGACCCGGTCCGGCGCGGCGGTGCCCGCGTCGGCGACGTGGTCGCCGTGTCCGGCCCGCTCGGCCGGGCCGCCCGAGGACTCGACCTGCTCTTCCGCCTCGGCGTCGACCACGACGGCGTCCCCGACGCCGCCCTCGCCCGTGAGGTGCGCGACCGCGACGCCGACGTCGGCTGGCAGCTGGCGCCCACGCCGCCGATCGCCGACGGGCCTTCCGCGGCCCTCGCCGGGGCGACGGCGATGCTCGACCTGTCCGACGGCCTCGCGCTCGACGCGTCCCGGCTGGCCCGCGCCTCCGGCGTCGTGCTCGACCTCGACTCGGCCGCCCTCGGGGCCGACCCGCACGCCGCCCTGGCCGGGGGAGAGGACCACTCCCTGCTCGCGACGTTCCCGGCCGACGCGGACCTGCCGGGCGGTTTCCGCCCGCTCGGCACGGTGCGGGACCTCGCAGGAGGCGCCCCCCGCGTCGCCGTCGACGGCCGCGACCTCGGCGAGCCCGGCGGCTGGGACCCCTACCGCCTCTGGACCGGCCAGCAGGGCTGACCTGCCCCCGTCGCTGCTCAGGCGTCGGGCGTCAGGCGTCGCGCGTCGCGAACCAGACCGTCGTGTCGCCGTACGACTTGCGGGCGTCGAGCGTGAGCCCGTCGGGCCAGCCGGGCTCCCCGTCGCGCGAGGCGCGCTCGACGACGACCAGCGCCTCCTCGGCCAACGACGGGAGCAGTGCTGCGAGGTCGGCCGCCAGCTCGGCCGCCGACAGCTCGTAGGGCGGGTCGAAGAAGACCAGGTCGACGAGTCCGGCGCCGCCGCTCAGGTACGACCGGACCGGCTGGGCGACGACGTCGACCCGCGGCGCCCGTCCGGCGGGGGCGCGGCCCACGACGGCGTCGACGTTCTTCCGCAGCGCCTTCGCGGCCGCCGGCGCCTTCTCGACGAGGACGACCGACGCCGCTCCGCGCGATGCCGCCTCGAGCCCGAGCCCGCCCGTGCCGGCGTAGAGGTCGAGCACCCGGCGACCAGCGATCTCGTCGCGGGCGTCGAGCGACGAGAACAGCGCCTCGCGCACCCGGTCGCTCGTCGGTCGGGTACCCGTCTTCGGCACGGCGAGGGTCAGGTTGTCGGCGAAGCCGGAGATGATGCGGGACACGTCCCCATCCTGGTCCATCGCGGCAGCCGTTCGAGCAAGTCGACAACGCGGCCCCGAGGAGGCGCGCGACCGGTCGTGGGACCCGCACAAGCGAGTTGTCGGCCGGCACCCCGCCGGGCACGATCGCCCCCATGACCAGCGTCGATCGTACTGTCAGGCCCTCGTTCACCAAGTCGCTCTTCGCGGGGCGGATCGCGTCCGAGCTGGCGTTCCCGTACCCGCACATGTCCACGGCCGAGGCAGCCAGGGTCGAGACGGTCTCGGCGTCGGCCCGCGAGGTGCTGGCCGACTACGACCCGCTGCGGGCCGAGCGCGAGGGCTGGATCGGCGACGACACGGTGCGGGCCCTGGGCGAGCGAGGGCTGATGGGCCTGTTCGTCTCCGAGGAGTACGGCGGGCTGGGGCTGAGCCAGAGCGCCTACTGCCGCGTCTACGAGGAGTTCGGCCGGGTCGACGGCACCCTCGCCACCGTGATGGGCGTGCACCAGTCGATCGGCACGAAGCCGCTGCACCTCTTCGGCACGGACGACCAGAAGGCCCGCTGGCTGCCCGACCTGGCGAGCGGACGGAAGCTCGCGGCCTTCGTCCTCACCGAGCCGAACGTGGGCAGCGACGCCTACGCGCTCGAGACCCGCGCCGAGCGGCAGGCCGACGGCAGCTGGCTCCTGAACGGCGAGAAGCGCTGGATCGGCAACGGCGACAAGGACGTCCTGACGGTCTTCGCCCAGAGCGACCTCGGGCACGTGGCCCTGATCGTCGAGAAGGGCATGGACGGCCTCAGCACGGGCCCGCGCTTCGAGACGCACGGCCTCAAGGCCAACCATCTCCAGCGCGTCCGCTTCACGGACGTCCGGGTGCCCGCCGAGAACCTGCTCGGCGAGCCGGGCGACGGCTTCCGCATCGCGGTGAACACGCTGAACAACGGCCGCATGTCGATGGGCACGGCCATCGCGGGCGGCATGAAGCGGTTCCTCGAGCTGAGCCTCGAGCACACGGAGGCGCGTCACCAGTTCGGCAGGCCGCTCGCCGACTTCGAGATGGTCGGCGACAAGCTCGCGTGGATGACGCAGCAGATCTACGGCGTCGAGTCGATGTCGTACCTGACCACGGGGCTCGTCGACCGCGGCGACACCGACTTCGCGCTCGAGTCGGCCATGACGAAGGTCACCGCCAGCGACACCGGCTGGTACGCCCTCAACCGCGCGGTGCAGCTGCACGGCGGCGAGGCGTACATGGAGGGGCACCCGCTGTCGAAGGCCCTGCGCGACTTCCGCATCTTCCCGATCTTCGAGGGCGCGAACGACGTCCTCCGCGCCTTCGTCGCCCTCAACGGGCTCAAGGCCCTCAGCGAGGAGCTCCCGGACGTCGCCTCGCTCAGCATCGGCGACCCCGGCCGGGCGATGGGCGTGCTGGCGCCGTACGTGGCAGGTCGGGTGCAGCGTCGGATCCGGCCCGAGCGGCCGGTGGGCGTGCACCCGCAGCTCGCGCGCGCCGCGGCCCAGGTGGGGGAGCAGGTCTCCCAGCTGCGCGAGCGGGCCGAGGGCGCCCTCCGCAAGCACGGCAAGCGCGTCCAGGAGGCCCAGCTCGTGCAGAAGCGCCTCGCCGACGCGGCGTCCGGCATCTACGCGCAGACGGCCGTGCTGTCGCGGGCCTCGGTCGCCCTCGAGGAGGCGCGGGCCGACTCCGACGCCGAGCGCCACCTGGCGATCGGGTTCTGCAAACAGTCGGCACGGCAGGTCGCGCGGCAGCTGCGGGCGCTCGAGGTGAACGACGACCGGCACGTGACCGCGCTCGCGGCGTCGACCCGCGCCTCCGGCGGGTACTCGTTCCGGCTCTGAGACGTGGGGCCGGCTCCGCGGACGACCCGGCCCTGTCGGGGGCGCGCAGTAGCGTGGGGACGTGCCCGCGCCCCTGCCCGACCCGTCGCCGCTCGACGCCGCGCTCTCGAGCGCCCTCGGCGGCCGCACGGCGCAGGCGATGCAGAAGGCGTTCGGGCTGCGGACCGTCGGCGACCTGCTGTCGCACTACCCCCGGCGCTACGCCCGGCGCGGCGAGCTGACGGCGCTCGACTCGCTGCCGCTCGGCGAGTCCGTGACGATCGTGGCCGAGGTGCTCGACGTGCGCGAGCGCACCATGCGGGCCCGGCGGGGGTCGATCCTCGAGGTGCGCATCGGCGACGGCGAGGGCATCCTCACCCTGACGTTCTTCAACCAGGCCTGGCGCTCGCGCGACCTCGTCCCCGGGGCGCGCGGCATCTTCGCGGGCAAGGTGGGCGACTACCGCGGCCTGCGGCAGCTGGCGCACCCCGACTACGAGCTGTTCGACGCGTCGCACGAGGCCGTCGCAGGCATCGGCGACGCCGAGGCGCAGGCCTTCGCCCGGCAGCCGATCCCGATCTACCCGGCCAGCGCCTCCGTGGCGTCCTGGCAGGTGCAGAAGTCGGTCGAGGTGGTGCTCGACACGCTGCCTCCGCTCGACGACCCCGTGCCCGCGTCGGTCCGGGCCGAGCTCGAGCTCGTGCCGCTCCGCGAGGCCCTCGAGCTGGTGCACCGGCCCGAGAAGGACAGAGACCACCTGAGGGGCCGCGACGCCCTGCGGTTCCAGGAGGCGTTCGTGCTGCAGAGCGCGCTCCTCCAGCAGCGGGCCCTGCTCCGCACGACGAAGGCGACGGCGCGCTCGGCGCGGCCGGGCGGCCTGCTCGAGCGCCTCGACGCGGCGCTGCCGTTCGAGCGCACCTCCGACCAGGTGCTCGTCGGCTCCGAGATCGACCGCGACCTCGCGGCCGACGTCCCGATGAACCGCCTCGTGCAGGGCGAGGTCGGCTCGGGCAAGACCCTCGTGGCCCTGCGCGCGATGCTGGCGGTCGCCGAGAGCGGCGGCCAGTCGGCGCTGCTCGCCCCGACCGAGGTGCTCGCGGGGCAGCACCTCCGTTCGATCGCGCGGTCGCTCGGCCCCGACCTCGCCGCCGAGCTGCGCCCCGTGCTGCTGACGGGGCAGATGAGCACCGCCGAGCGCCGCGGGGCCACCCTCGCGGTGGTGAGCGGGCAGTCCCGGATCGTCGTCGGCACCCACGCGCTGATCAGCGACGCCGTCGAGTTCTGGGACCTCGGCCTCGTCGTCGTCGACGAGCAGCACCGCTTCGGGGTCGAGCAACGCGAGGCGCTCCGCCGCAAGGGCGCGGCCCCGCCGCACGTGCTCGTGCTCACCGCCACGCCGATCCCGCGCACGGTCGCGATGACCGTCTTCGGCGACCTCGACGTGTCGACGATCACCGAGTTGCCGGCCGGCCGACAGCCGATCGAGTCGTTCGTCGTGCCCCTCGCCGACCGGCCCGGCTGGGCCGACCGCATCTGGCAGCGCTCCGCAGAAGAGATCGCGAAGGGGCGCCAGGTCTTCGTCGTCTGCCCGGCCATCGACGCGGCGACGGTCGAGCAGGGCGAGCCGGCCCACGAGGCCGGGGGACCGGAGGCAGGCAGCGCGGGCTCCGCCGCGACCGACGGGACCGCAGGAGGCGCGCCTCCTGCCCCCGAGCGCGCCAGCGTCGAGGCCGTCACGGCCCTCGCCCGCTCGTTGCCGGTGCTCGCGGGCGCCCGGGTCGAGCCGCTGCACGGCCGCATGTCGGCCGACGAGAAGGACGACGTCATGCAGCGCTTCGCCCGCGGCGAGATCGACCTGCTGGTGGCGACCACCGTGATCGAGGTCGGCGTCGACGTCCCCAACGCCTCGACGATGGTGGTGCTCGACGCCGACCGGTTCGGCATCTCGCAGCTGCACCAGCTGCGCGGCCGGGTCGGCCGGGGCGGTCACCCGGGCCTCTGCCTCCTGGTGACGCACGCGCCCGTCGACTCCACGGCACGCGAGCGCGTCGACGCCGTCGCCGCGACCCTCGACGGGTTCGAGCTCGCCCAGGTCGACCTCGAGCTGCGGCGCGAGGGCGACGTCCTCAGCAGCCTCCAGTCGGGCGGCCGGTCGTCGCTGCGCCTGCTGAGGGTGACGACCGACGGCGACCTGATCGGCACCGCCCGCGAGCACGCGGCCGAGCTGCTCGAGGCCGACCCGTCGCTGGGGGAGCACCCCGCGCTCGCCGCGGCCATCGCGCGCCGGCTCGACGACTCGAGCCGCGACTTCATGGCGGCGGGCTGACGGTCTCCCGGGAGCCACCGGCTAGGGTGACGGGATGAGCAGGATCGCCGTCGTCCCGGGGTCGTTCGACCCGGTCACCCTCGGCCACGTCGACGTCATCGCGAGGGCTGCGGGCATCTTCGACGAGGTCCACGTCCTGGTCGTGCACAACCCCGACAAGACGGCCCTCCTTCCCCTCCCGAAGCGGGTGTCGCTGCTCGAGCGGTCCCTCCGCGACGCAGGTCTGCCGAGCAGCGTCTCGGTGCACAGCTGGAGCGTCGGGCTGCTGGTCGACTACTGCACCGAGGTCGGCGCGTCCGTCCTCGTCAAGGGCATCCGCTCCCAGGTCGACGTGGCCTACGAGACGCCGATGGCCATCATGAACCGCAGCCTGGCCGGCGTCGAGACGGTCTTCCTGCTGCCCGACCCGGCCCACGCCCACGTCTCGAGCTCGCTCGTGCGCCAGGTCGCGTCGCTCGGCGGCGACGTGCGGCCCTACGTCCCGACGGCCGTCGCCGACTACCTCGCGACGAGCTGACCGACGCGGCCCACCGCCCCACCGGTTCGCCTGGCCCCACCGGCTCATCCGACCCCACCGACCCACCTCCGCCGCACCGCACTCCGAACACGACACGACGCACCACGGACCGATCCAGATCACGCCCGGCACCCGAGAGACGACGACGATGACGACGACCACGACCAGCACCCCCGGCAGCGACGCTCGACGCGACCGCCGCAGGCCCGAGGCCGCGGTCGCGGGCCCGCCGATGTCGCTCGACGAGGTCCAGCAGAAGGCGCGCGGCATCCTCGAGGCCGTGGCCACGGTGATCGACGGCAAGGACGGTGCCATCAGCACGGCCCTCACGGTCCTGCTGGCCGAGGGGCACCTCCTGATCGAGGACGTCCCCGGCGTCGGCAAGACGCAGCTCGCCCGGGCGCTCGCGAAGGCGGTCGACGCGACCGTCACGCGCATCCAGTTCACGCCCGACCTGCTGCCGAGCGACATCACGGGCGTCTCGGTCTACGACCGGGAGCGGGGCGGCTTCCAGTTCGTCCCCGGCCCCGTCTTCGCGAACGTCGTCATCGGCGACGAGATCAACCGGGCGTCGCCCAAGACCCAGTCCGCCCTGCTCGAGAGCCTGGAGGAGCGGCAGGTCACCGTCGACGGCATCACGCACCCCCTGCCGCAGCCGTTCCTCGTCGTCGCGACGCAGAACCCGGTCGAGATGGAGGGCACCTACGCGCTGCCCGAGGCGCAGCGCGACCGCTTCATGGCCCGCATCTCGCTCGGCTACCCCGACGCCGAGAGCGAGCTGCGCATGCTCCGACAGCGCGAGCGGACGAGTCCCCTCGACGTGCTGCAGCCCCTCGTCTCGCTCGACGACCTGACCCGCATGATCGCCGCGGTCCGGGGCGTCTACGCCGCCGAGGCGGTGGAGCGGTACGCCGTGCGCATCGTCCAGGCGACCCGGGTGCACCCCGACGTCCGGCTCGGGGCGAGCCCCCGCGCGACGCTCCAGCTGATGCGCGCCGCGAAGTCGTGGGCGGCGCTGAACGGCCGCTCGTTCGTGGTCCCCGACGACGTCGACGCCCTCAGCGGGCCCGTCCTCGGGCACCGGATCATCCTCGCGGGCCGCGCCGGGGCGGGGGCCGTCACGGCGGCGTACGACCTCGTCGCCGACGTGGTCGAGGCGACCGACGTGCCGCTCGGCGACCCCGCCGACGCGCGCTGACCGTGGCGCTCGGGCAGGCACCGCGTCCCACGGCGCGGGGAGCAGGCGTGATCGCCGCCGGCGTCGTCGTCGTGGTGTCCGGCGTGCTGCTCGACTCGACGCCCCTCGTCTTCGCGGGGCTCGTGCTCGTGCTCCTGGTCGTCGTGGTGCTCGTCTCCCTCGTCGTCCGGCGGCCCGACCTCGACGTGGCCCGGCGCTTCAGCCCCGGCCGCGGCGTCGCCGGGTGGTCGGTCGTCGAGACGCTCTCGCTCACGCCCCGGGGGAGGAGCCAGGTCGTGGTGCTGCGCGAGGGCCTGCCGTGGAGGGGCGGTCCGTCCGCCGAGTCCGCGACCGTCGCGCTCGAGCCGGGTCGCGCCTCCACCGCCGTCTTCCGCCACGTCGACCTCGTCCGCGGCCGGCACCGGGTGGGCCCGCTGACCGTCGACCTCGTCGAGTCGTTCGGCGTCGGACGCCGCCGGACGACCGTCCCCGGCACGCACGAGCTCGTCGTCGTGCCCGAGGTGCTCGACCTCGGGCTCGCGCGCGAGTCGCGCGCCCTCGGCGACGGGGCCCGGCGTCAGCGCGGGCAGAGCCTCACGGGCGCCGAGGACGACCCCGTGACCCGCGAGTACCGTCGCGGCGACCCGATGCGCCGCGTGCACTGGAAGGCCTCCGCGCGGCACGACGACCTGATGGTGCGGCAGGAGGAACAGCACGGGCTGCCCCACGTGCGCCTCGTCCTCCCGACGTCGCTCGCGTCGTGGGACGACGCCACGACGGGTCCGGGAGGCGCGGGCCGGCACAGCGACGCGTTCGAGTGGGCGCTGTCGGTCGTCGCCACGCTCGCGGTCGAGTGGGGCCACGCGGGGTCCGTCGCCCTCCTGACGACGCCGGACGGCGACCTCGTCGCCCGGCACGACCCCGAGACCACGACCGCCTTCCTCGACGCCCTCGCCGACGTCGTCCTCGACGACCCGGCCGGGCCGCCCGCACCGCCCGCCGCTGCTCGGGAGCCGGTCGTCGCCGTCGTGTCCAGCCTCCGGCGCCGCGACCTCGACGTCCTTCTGCGGTCGCGCGCGGTCGGCGCGTCCGCCGTCGCGGTCGTGGTCTCCCCGACCCTCGGCTTCACCCACACCGCGCGGTCGGCCACGGGCGACTCCCGCGACGCGCCGCTCGGCCCCGACGAGGTCGCGGCCGCCCTGCGGAGCTCCCGGTGGCGGGTCGTCGAGGCAGGGGCCGGCGACGCCGTCGCGGACGTCGTCCGAGGGGCAGGGCTGCTCGATGGCTGACGGCACGTCCACCGGCGGCACGTCGGCCGGCCGCGCCGCCTCCCCGGCGCCCCGGACGTCGAGTCCGCGCCCGCCCGACCGGGTCTCGTCGACTCGCGGACGCCCGACCTCCGCCCCGACGGGCTGGGCCACCAGCCTGCTCGTCTGGCTCACCCTCGCGGCGTCGCTGGCGAGCCTGTCCTCGCTGTTCCAGGGGGCAGGCTGGTGGTTCGCGGGCGCCGGGGTCGCCGCGGTCGTGCTGGGCGCCTCCCTCGGGGCCAGGGCGCTGGGCGCCGGCCCGGTGCTCGGCTGGCTCGCCGGCCTCGTCTCGGGGCTGCTCGTCACGTCGGCCCTGGTCTCCGGCGGCACCGCCGTCCTCGGCGTCGTGCCCACGGCCGCGACCCTGCAGCGCCTCCGCGACCTGGGCGACCAGGCGACGACGACGATCGTCGAGGGCACCGCGCCCGTCGAGGTGCAGGACGGCCTGCTCGCCGTCCTGGTCGCCGCCGTGCTCGGCGTGGCCGTGGTCAGCGACCTCGTCTCGACCGTCGGGCGGCTGCCCGGCCTCACCGGGGCGTTCCCCGCCGTCGTCCTGGCCGTGCCCTCGTTCGTCCCCGGCACGGCCGTCCGGTGGCCCTGGGTCGTCCTCGCGGTCCTCTGCTGGATCGCTCTGCTGGCCGTCTCGACGGGGCGGCGCCCCACCCGGGCGACCGCCGTCGGGGGAGTCGCGGCGGTCGGCGTCGCGGCCCTGCTCACGGCCGTGGTGCCCTTCGGCGGCGTCTCGCCGCTGACCGGGGTCGGCACCGGCACGGGCCTCGCGACCGGCGTCAACCCGGTGGTCGACCTCGGCGACGACCTCCGTCGCGGAGCCCCGCTGACGGTCTTGACCTACCGGTCGTCCGACGCCGACGGCACCTACCTGAAGCTCGTCGACCTCGTCGACTTCAGCGGCCGCACCTGGAGCCCGGCCGACGCCGAGGTCGACCCCGACGACGGGCTGGACGCCATCCCCGACGCCCCCGGAATCGCCGAGGGGACCTCCCGCCGCGTCGTCAGCACGGAGGTGCAGATCGGCGCCCTCCGCAGCCCGTACCTGCCGGTGCCCGTGCCCCCGCAGACCATCTCGGGGCTCGACGACGGCTGGTCGTACGTCGACCAGTCGGGCGTGACCGTCCGCAGCACGAGCGAGAGCACGCAGGGCCTCGACTACACGGTCGAGAGCAGGCCGGTCGACCCCAGCCCCGAGCAGGTCGTCGCGGCCCTCGGCGACCAGTCCGAGGACATGTCCGCCTACCTGGCGGTCGACGGCGTGCCGCAGAGCGTCACCGACCTCGCGGCCGAGGTCACCGCCGACTCCGCGAACCCCTTCGACGCCGCCGTCGCGCTGCAGGACTGGTTCCGCGACGGGGACTTCACCTACTCGGAGGACACCCCGGTCGACGAGGGCTACGACGGCAACGGCCTCGACGCCGTCGAGCGGTTCCTCGAGGTGAAGAGCGGCTACTGCGTGCACTTCGCCTCCGCGATGGCCGTCATGGCGCGCACCCTCGGCATCCCGTCGCGGATGGCGGTCGGGTTCCTCCCCGGCACCCCCACGGGCTTCGGCGACGAGACCGCCCGGGCCGTGAGCAGCGACGACCTGCACACCTGGCCCGAGCTCTACTTCGAGGGGCTCGGCTGGGTGCCCTTCGAGCCGACGGTCGGGCTCGGGACCCCGCAGTCGTACCTGCAGGAGACCGGCGTCGAGCCGACGGCCGACCCCACCGCTCCCGACGAGGCCACGCCGGAGCCCTCGGCCGACGAGCCGTCCGTCGCGCCGAGCGCGGCCGGACCGACGCCCGGCGCGGAGGAGACGCAGGGCGCGTCCGCGCAGTCGGGCGCCTCGAGCCCCGTCCCCGTGGTCGGCGGCGCCCTGGGCCTCGCCGTCCTGGCCGCCCTGCTCGTCGTGCCCTCCGGCATGCGCCTCGCCCGTCGTCGACGCCGTCTCGCGGCGAGTCCGCCCGACCGGGCGCTCGGCGCGTGGCGGGAGGTGCTCGACACCGCCCTCGACCTCGGCGTGGCGCCGCCGGCCGGCGCGACGCCCGCCACGGCGGCGGCCGCGCTCGACGACGTCCTCCGCTCGGCGAGCCGTCCCGACGAGGAGGCGCGGCGCGCCCTGGCCTCGCTGGCGGCGGCGCTCGAGGCGGAGCGGTTCGGCGGCGACCCCGCGGGGGCCGCGGTCGCGGACGACGCTCGACGGGTGCTGCGGGCCCTCCGCGCCTCCTCGCCCCCCGGCCGCCGCGTGGCGGCGACGCTGGCCCCGCGCTCGCTCGTGAGGCCGGCGGAGGCGAGATCGGGCGTGGGCGCGTAGAGTCTTCCCTCGTGCCTCACTACACCAAGACCCCCTGGACGCTGTCGGTCTACGACCTCCTGCACCGAGCGGGCGAGATGCGCGAGCACTCGATCGAGGTCGTGGTGCCCGAGCGGCTCGGCGAGGGCCAGGTCGCCGTGCAGGCGGGCGCCGTGCTCGACCTCGACGTGCGGCTCGAGGGCCTGCACGACGGCATCCTCGTGTCCGCGACCGTCTCCGGCACCGCGACCGGCGAGTGCAGCCGCTGCCTGAAGCCGATCGCCGAGCCTGTCGAAGTCGATATCGCCGAGCTTTTCGCGTACGATGTCGACGAAGCTTTTGACTACCAGGTTCACGAAGACCACGTCGATCTTGAACCTGTCGTCAGAGACGCAGTGGTCCTGTCACTGCCCTTCCAGCCGGTCTGTCGCCCGGACTGCCCTGGACTCGACCCGGTGACGGGCGAACGAGTCGAGGACATCCTCGACTACCAGCCCCGTGAAGGCGTCGATCCCCGGTGGTCGGCCCTCGCAGGGTTCCAGGCTGAACAGGCACCGGTCCTCCAAGAACCAGTTGGCAGGGCAGTCACCGACAACGAGTCGAAGCCCGACACGTCTGCCTGAGACCACCCGCGTCACCCACCCACGTCAGACCCAGGCCCCCGCGGGGGCCGCAACAGAGAAGAGAACCTCATGGCCGTTCCCAAGAGGAAGCAGTCACGCTCGAACACCCACGCACGTCGGTCGCAGTGGAAGGCCACTCCCGTCCAGCTGGTGAAGACCATCGAGAACGGCAAGGTCACCTACAGCCTCCCGCACCGTGCCAAGGTCGTCGAGGACAGCGCCGGCACCGCCCTGTACATGGAGTACAAGGGCCGCAAGGTCGCCGACGTCTGAACCCGTCTCCCGTGACCACGTCACCCGTGACACCGTCACACCCCGATCAGCCCGTGTCGAGCCTCCGTGCCGACCGGGCTGATCTGTTGGTGCAGCTGGGCATCGAGGTGCGCCCCGACCTGATCGAGCTCGCCCTCACCCACCGGTCGTACGCCTACGAGCACGGCGGCATCGCCAACAACGAGCGGCTCGAGTTCCTCGGCGACTCGATCCTCGGGCAGGCCGTGACGGTCATGCTCTTCACCGAGAACCCCGACCTCGACGAGGGCGAGCTGGCCAAGCGCCGCGCGAGCCTCGTGAGCACGGTCGCCCTCGCCGAGGTCGCCCGCAACATCGGCCTCGGTGCGCACCTGCGCCTCGGCCGCGGCGAAGAGCTGACCGGGGGGCGCGACAAGCCGTCCATCCTCGCCGACACGGTCGAGGCCATCATCGGCGCGACCTACCTCGACGCCGGGGGAGAGGCCGCGACCGCCTTCGTGCTGCGGCTGGTTGCACCGCTCCTCGTCGACCCCGCGCGCTTCGGCGCCGCGATGGACCCGAAGACGAGCCTGCAAGAGCTGAGCGCCGCCCGCGGCCGGGGGATGCCGTCGTACCACGTGACCGACAGCGGGCCCGACCACGACAAGCGGTTCCACGCCGCCGTGCGGCTCGGCGACTCGCCGGACGACGTCGCCCACGGCACCGGCAGCAGCAAGAAGCAGGCCGAGATGGCCGCGGCGCTCGAGGCCTGGTCGCGGCTCTCGAGCACCGACCGCTAGCCCGTGCCCGAGCTCCCCGAGGTCGAGGTCGTCCGTGCAGGCCTCGCGCCCGTCGTGGCCGGCTCCGTCGTCACGGGCGTCACCGTGCTCGACGAGCGGTCGCTCAAGCGGCACCGGGGCCCGTCCGTCGACTTCGTCGACCGCCTCGTCGGCGGCACGCTCGACTCGGCCGTGCGCCGCGGCAAGTTCCTCTGGTTCCCGTTCGAGCCGGCCGAGCGGCACGACCACCCCCTCGCCCTCGTCGCCCACCTCGGCATGAGCGGCCAGGTGCTGCTCCGCAGCTCCGACCACCCGGCCGACCGGTTGATGCGCATCCGGCTCGACGTCGACAGCCCGGGCCTCGGTCCCGTGAGGCTCGCGTTCGTCGACCAGCGCATCTTCGGGTCGATGGCCCTCGACGAGACCGTCCCCACGCCCGACGGTCGTGCCGCCGGCTACGCGGGGGCCCACCTGCTCGGATCGCCGGAGGCCGCAGCCGAGGGCGAGGCGCGCGCCGCCGTCGCGGCCGCCCCCTCTGCCTCGGCCCCTGTGGCTCCCGCCTGGGCGCTGCGGGTCCCGCAGCAGGTCGCGCACATCGCCCGCGACCCCCTCGACCCGGCGTTCGACGAGTCCGCCGTCGTCACGCGCCTCCTGGCCCGCCGCACGGGGGTGAAGCGCGCGCTGCTCGACCAGGGCCTGCTCAGCGGCGTCGGCAACATCTACGCCGACGAGAGCCTCTGGGCGGCACGCGTGCACCCCGAGCAGCCGACGGAGGCGCTCTCGCGGACCAGGGCGCGCCTCCTGCTGTCCGAGGTCCGGGCCGTGCTGCTGAAGGCCCTCGGCGAGGGCGGCACGAGCTTCGACGCGCAGTACGTGAACGTGAACGGGCAGTCCGGCTACTTCAGCCACAGCCTCGCCGCCTACGGACAGCAGGGGCGGCCGTGCCCGCGCTGCGGCACCGCGATCGTGCGCGAGGCGTTCATGAACCGGTCGAGCCACCTCTGTCCGCGCTGCCAGCGGGTCCGCACGGCCTGAGCCTCCCGCCCGCGCGCACGTCGCGCAGGAGCCGCGCCGGCCTGGGCGGCCCTGCCCGCGCCTCCCGGGGCCGGGGCCCGCGCTCGCCTATCCTCGGAGGGACGCCGCAGACCGTGTCGACACGTCACCTGGAGCAGGGGAGGAGGGGCGCGTGCACCTGAAGAGCCTCACCCTCAAGGGCTTCAAGTCGTTCGCCTCGCCCACGACGTTCGCGTTCGAGCCCGGCGTCACCTGCGTCGTCGGCCCCAACGGCTCGGGCAAGAGCAACGTCGTCGACGCGCTCGCCTGGGTGATGGGCGAGCAGGGCGTCAAGTCGCTCCGCGGCGGCACCATGGCCGACGTCATCTTCGCCGGCACGTCGACCAGGGGCCCGCTCGGCCGCGCGCAGGTCGTGCTGACCATCGACAACTCCGACGGCGCGCTGCCGATCGACTACGCCGAGGTCACCATCAGCCGCACCCTGTTCCGCAACGGGGGCAGCGAGTACGCGATCAACGGCGAGGGCTGCCGGCTGCTCGACGTGCAAGAACTGCTGAGCGACTCCGGCCTCGGCCGCGAGATGCACGTGATCGTCGGCCAGGGGCAGCTGGACGCCGTGCTGCGGGCCACGCCGGAGGAGCGGCGCGGCTTCGTCGAGGAGGCGGCGGGCATCCTCAAGCACCGGCGCCGCAAGGAGAAGACGCTCCGCAAGCTCGACGCCATGCAGGCGAACCTGACCCGGCTGAGCGACCTCGCCGGCGAGATCCGTCGCCAGCTCAAGCCCCTCGGCCGCCAGGCCGAGGTCGCGCGCGAGGCCCAGACGATCGCCGCGGTCGTCCGCGACGCGAAGGCGCGCCTCCTCGCCGACGAGGTCGTGGCGCTGCGTGCCGTGGTCGCCCGCCGGTCGAGCAGCGAGGCCGAGCGCCGCAGCGAGCGGAACGTGCTCCAGGAGCAGCTCGACCAGGCGAAGGCGCGTGAGCAGCGGCTCGAGCAGCAGATGGTCGGCGACGCCGTCGACGAGGCGCGCCGGGTCGCCTTCGGCCTCGAGTCGGTCGAGGAGCGCCTCCGCGGCACGTCGAGCCTCGCGCGGCAGCGCCTCCAGCTGCTCGCCGAGCAGTCCGACCAGCCCGAGCTGCCCAGCACCGTGAGCGCCGGCATGGTCGCCGACGCGCGTGACGAGGCCGAGAGGCTCCAGGGAGGCGTGGCCCAGGGCGAGCAGGCCCTCGCCGAGGCGCGGGCCGCCACGGTGGCCGCGCGGGCGGTGCTCGAGGCGCTCGACGACGAGATCGCCGCCCAGAGCGCGCTGATCTCCCGGCACGACCTCGTCCTCGGCCAGCTCCGCGGCGCCCTCGAGGTCGCGCGGTCGCGGCTGGCGGCCGTCCGCGGCGAGGTCCTCCGCCAGGGCGCGGCGCGGGACGCGGCGGTCGCGCGCCGGGACGCGGGCAGGGCCGAGCTCGCCGAGCTCGAACACGAACTCGCGGGCGCGTCGACGGGTCCCGACGACACGGACGACGACACGAACGACGCAGACGACACGGCCGACGGGGCCGGCGAGGGGCCCGACGGGGCAGGTGGCGACCCGGTCGACCACGAGGCCGTCCGCGCCGAGGCCGAGCGCGCCTCCGCCGAGCTGCAGGCCGAGGCCGACGACGTGCGCGGACGCCTGCACGCGGCCGAGCGCGAGCGTGACGCGCTGGCCGCCCGACGCTCCGCGCTGACGATGGCCCTCGACCGCGCGGACGGCACGACGGCCCTCGTCGCCGCCGACCGCCCCGGCGTGCGCGGCGCCGTCGCCGATCACGTGCAGGTGCGCGCCGGCTACGAGGCCGCCGTCGCCGCGGCGCTCGGCAGCGTGGTCGACTCCGTCCTCGTCGACGACCTCGACGCGGCCTTCGCCGCCGTCGCGCACGCGACCGACGCCGAGCTGGGGCGCGTCGAGGTCGTCGTGGCGGCGCCCGAGCGGGTCCTGCCCGTGCTCGACGTCGAGCTGCCGTCGGGAGCCGTGGCCGCCGTGTCCGTCGTCGACGCGCCTCCCGGCGTCCTGGGCCTGCTCGCGAGCACCGTCGTGGCCGACGACCTGCCGACCGCCCGCGCCGCCTGGGCCGCGCTCTCGGCGCACCCGCTCCCGGTCACCGTCATCACGCGCTCGGGCGAGGTGCTCACCGACTTCGTCCTCCACGGCGGCTCGGGCGCCGAGCGCTCGCGCCTCGAGCTGGTCGCCGAGCGCGACGCCGCCGCCGAGCGCCTCGGCGAGGTCGAGGCCGAGGCGAGCCGGCTCTCCGCCCTGCACACGACCGCCGAGGAGGCGCTGGCCTCGTCCCGGGCACGGGCCGCGGAGGCGGCCCGCCTGGCCCGCGAGCAGGCTGCGGAGGAGGCTCGGGCGGCAGCGGAGGCCGCCCGGTCGGCCCGCGAGCAGCAGGCGGCGGCCGCGGCCGTCGAGCAGCGGCTGGCACGCCTGCGGGCCCAGGTCGACGCGGCCGAGGCCGAGGAGGCACGCCTCGGCGAGTCCCTGGCGGCCGCCGAGCAGGGAGCCGTCACGGCCCAGGCGGCGGTCGACGCGGCACGGGCGGAGCACGACGAGCACGCCTCGCGTCCGCGTCCGATCCTCGACGCCTCGGCCCGCGACGGGGTGCTCGCCGAGGTCGAGCAGGCGAGGGCCGGGGAGATCGAGCGCCGGGTGCAGCTCGAGACCGTCCGCGAGCGGGTCCGTGCCGAAGCCGCCCGCGCCGTCGACCTGCAGCGTCAGCTCGACGAGCAGCGGGCCGCCGCCGACGAGCACGCCCGTCGCACCGTCGTCCGGCAGCGCGAGATCCGCCGTACCTCGGCCGTCCTGGCGGGCCTGCCCGCGGTGCTCGACGCCGTCGGGCGGTCCCTGGCCGAGGCCCGGCGCGAGCTCGCCGCGCAGGAGGCGGCGCGCACGCAGCAGAACGACGAGCTCGCGGCGCTCCGGCGTGACGAGCGCGCCCTGCGGGAGCGGCTGCACGGCGTGACCGAGGACGTGCACGGCCTCGAGATGGAGATCTACGAGAAGAAGCTGCACCTCGGGCAGCTGCTCGAGCGTGCGGCGTCCGAGCTCGGGCTCGACGACGAGGTGCTCGTGGCCGAGTACGGCCCCGACGTGCTCGTGCCCGACGACATCAGCACGCGGGACGACTCCGGGGCGGTCGACCAGGGCACGGCAGAGGACGCGGCGGCGGGCACGCCCTTCGACCGCGCCGAGCAGACCGCCCGGCTCGAGGCCGCGAGCCGCAAGCTCGCCCAGCTCGGCCGCGTCAACCCGCTCGCGCTCGAGGAGTTCTCGGCGCTCGAGCAGCGCCACGCGTTCCTCACCGAGCAGCTCGCCGACCTCACGAGGACGCGGCGCGATCTGCTCGCGATCATCGACGAGATCGACGAGAAGATGCAGACGGTCTTCGCGAGCGCGTTCGCGGACACGCAGGCCGCCTTCGACCAGGTCTTCCCGGTGCTGTTCCCCGGCGGCAGCGGATCGCTGCTGCTCACCGACCCGGACGACCTCCTGACGACCGGCATCGAGGTCACGGTGCGGCCGGCCGGCAAGAAGATCGAGCGCCTGTCGCTGCTGTCGGGCGGGGAGCGCTCGCTCGCCGCCGTCGCCCTGCTGATCGCCATCTTCAAGGCCCGGCCGAGCCCGTTCTACATCATGGACGAGGTGGAGGCGGCGCTCGACGACGCGAACCTCGGCCGCCTCCTCGCGATCTTCGAGGACCTGCGCGAGACCAGCCAGCTCATCGTCATCACGCACCAGAAGCGCACGATGGAGATCGCCGACGCGCTCTACGGCGTCTCGATGCGCCAGGACGGCGTGAGCGCCGTCGTCGGCCAGCGAGTCGTCACGGACCGCACGCCGGGGGAGCGGACGGCGGCCCCGGCAGGCTCCCTGAGCTAGACGGAGGGGACCGCGGCCCGACGGGCTCCGTGGCCTAGACGGTGCGATCGTTGATCGAGACGACCTTCCAGGCCGACCCGTCCCACTCGACCGTGTTGGCCGCGGCGTTCTCGATGTGCGGCACCTCGGCGCCCATGATCGCCGCCAGGGTGAAGCGGATGATCGTGCCGTGGCAGACGACGACGATGTGCGCGTCGGGGCCGTCGAGGGGCAGGCGGGTGTCGCGGATCATCTCGAGCGCGCCGAGGCCGCGCGCGGCGACCGACTCGCGCGGCTCGATGTCGGGGAACGACTCGTTCGGCTCGTCCGGGATGGGGGAGTCGGGCACCCAGCCCTCGCGCGACGCGTAGTCGCGCTCGATGAGCTCGTCGTAGGCGTCGCCGAGCTCGATGCCGAGCTCGGCCGCGATGATCTGCGCCGTCTCGCGCGCGCGCATCAGCGGCGACGACACGATCGCCGACCACTCGGCGCCGGCGAGCACGCGCGCGGCCTCGAGGGCCTGCCCGCGGCCGGTGTCGTTCAGCGGGACGTCCGACGACCCCTGCAGCTTGTCCTGGCTGTTCCAGTCGGTCTGTCCGTGTCGGATGAGCTCGAGTCGCATGTGCCTGTGGTTCCGTCCTGGTGTCGCGGTCGTGGTGGTGCGGTCGTGCGGTCGTGCGGTGATGCGGTGTGGCTGTGCTGCAGCGGAGCCGAGGAGGCGGCGCGCGCGTCCCGGGGACGCGCGCACCGCCTCCTGCGCCCTAGCGCTCGTCGGCCTCGGCCTCGGCGGTCGTCGCCGGCAGCTTGTTCGGGATCCCGTCCCGCTTCGTCTTGCGGAGGCTGAGGACCGTCGCGACGGCGATGGTCAGCAGGATGAAGCCGAGCGAGAACCAGATCGGGATCTCGGGGATCCACTCGATCGGCTGGCCGCCGTTGATGAAGGGCACCTCGTTGACGTGCAGGGCGTGGAAGACGAGCTTCACGCCGATGAAGGCGAGGATGACCGCGAGGCCCTGGGCCAGGTAGACGAGGCGCTCGAGCAGGCCCGAGATCAGGAAGTACAGCTGGCGGAGGCCGAGCAGCGAGAACGCGTTCGCGGTGAAGACGATGTACGCCTCCTGCGTGAGGCCGAAGATCGCGGGGATCGAGTCGAGCGCGAAGAGCACGTCGGTGAGGCCGATGGCGAGCATCACCAGGAACAGCGGCGTGAACAGGCGCTTGCCGTTCACCTTGGTCGTGAGGCGGTCCTCGTCGTAGTCGTCCGACGTCGGGACGATGCGGCGCAGCGTGCGGATGAGCTTGCTGTCCGCCTGGTCGCCCTCGTCGTGGCCGCCGCGGACCTGGCTGTAGGCGAGCCAGAAGAGCAGGGCGCCGAAGAGGTAGAAGACCCACGAGAAGTTGTCGATGATGGCGACGCCGGCGGCGATGAAGAGGCCGCGCGAGATCAGGGCGATGGCGATGCCGACGAGCAGCACCTTCTGCTGGTAGATCCGCGGCACGGCGAAGCTCGTCATGATGATCAGGAAGACGAACAGGTTGTCGACCGAGAGGGCCTTCTCGGTGATCCAGCCGGCGAAGTACTCGCCGCCGTAGGTCCAGTTCGAGAAGACGCCGACGCCGACGCCGAACAGGATCGCGATGCCGATGTAGACGATCGACCAGAAGGCCGACTCGCGGATGGTGGGCTCGTGCGGGGTCCTGACGTGGCTGTAGAAGTCGAAGATCAACAGCCCGAGGATGCCGGCGATGGTGATCGCCCAGGTGAGGAAGTGGACGTCCATGGTGTACCTCCAGTACGCGACGGGTACTGAAGGTCTCTTCCGCCCAGGCGACCGTCCAGCGCTGCTGGTCGGTCGAGGACCGGCGCACCGGGTCGAGATCGGTCTCTTCCGTATTGACGATGGCACCGCGAGGGAGTACTCCCCTTCAACCCGCTGAGCTTACATCCACTGCAACGGTCCGGGCGGTCGTCGGCCCGAGAACGAGTCCGCGCGGCCCGTGCGGTCCGTGCGGCTCGTTAGGCTGTGGCCCATGGCTTCCCCCTGGTCCCTCTCCGGTGCCCTCCGCGGCATGTTCGCGAAGAAGACGATCGACGACACCACCTGGGACGAGCTCGAGGAGGCGCTGATCGGCGCCGATTTCGGTCCCGACGTCACCGAGCAGGTCGTCGACGACCTGCGCGAGAAGGTGCAGCGCTACGCGACGACCGACCCGGCCGACCTCAAGCGCATGCTGCGCGAGACCCTGGAGGAGCGGCTGTCGGTGCTCGACTCGACGCTGAAGCTCAGCGCGCGTCCCGCCGTCGTGCTCATGGTCGGGGTCAACGGCGTCGGCAAGACGACCACGATCGGCAAGTTCGCCAAGTTCCTGCGCAACTTCGACCGGTCCGTGGTCGTGGGCGCGGCCGACACCTTCCGGGCCGCCGCGGTCGAGCAGGTGGCGACCTGGGCCGAGCGCGCGGGCGCGCAGATCGTCCGGCCGCAGCAGCCGGGCCAGGACCCGGCCTCCGTGGCCTTCCAGACGGTCGAGTACGCGATGCGCGAGGGCATAGAGATCGTCCTGATCGACACCGCCGGCCGCCTGCAGACCAAGTCCGGCCTGATGGACGAGCTCGGCAAGATCAAGCGCGTCGTCGAGAAGCAGACCGAGATCGCCGAGGTGCTGCTCGTGCTCGACGCGACGACCGGCCAGAACGGCCTGGCCCAGGCCCAGGCGTTCATCGAGCACGCCGGCGTCACGGGGCTCGTCCTCACGAAGCTCGACGGCTCGGCCCGCGGCGGGTTCGTCCTCGCCGTGCAGGAGCAGACCGGCATCCCGATCAAGCTCGTCGGCCAGGGCGAGGGCATCGCAGACCTCACGGGCTTCACGCCCCACGTGTTCGTCCAGAACCTGATCGGCTAGTCCGCAGGGCCCCGGCCTCGCGGTCGGTTAAGCTGGGTCCACCATGGCCACATTCGGAACCCTCTCTGACCGCCTCGCGGACACGTTCAAGAACCTCCGCAACAAGGGCAAGCTCACGCCCGCCGACGTCGACGGCACCGTCCGGGAGATCCGGCGCGCCCTGCTCGACGCCGACGTCGCGTTCGAGGTCGTCAAGGCGTTCACCACCAAGATCCGCGACCGCGCCCTGGGCGACGAGGTGAACAAGGCCCTCAACCCGGCCCAGCAGGTCGTCCAGATCGTCAACGAGGAGCTCATCGAGATCCTCGGCGGGCAGCAGCGCCGCCTCGAGTTCGCGAAGAACCCGCCGACCGTCATCATGCTCGCCGGCCTGCAGGGCGCCGGCAAGACGACCCTCGCCGGCAAGCTCGCCAAGTGGCTCGCGAAGGACGGCCACACGCCGCTGCTCGTGGCCTGTGACCTCCAGCGCCCCAACGCCGTGCAGCAGCTGCAGGTCGTGGGCGAGCAGGCGGGGGCCGCCGTGTTCGCCCCCGAGCCCGGCAACGGCGTCGGCGACCCCGTCAAGGTGGCCAAGCAGGCGATCAAGTTCGCGCGCGACAAGGTCTACGACACGGTCATCGTCGACACCGCGGGCCGTCTCGGCGTCGACGCCGAGCTGATGAAGCAGGCCGCGAACATCCGCAAGGCGATCGATCCCGACGAGGTGCTCTTCGTCATCGACGCCATGATCGGACAGGACGCGGTCGCGACGGCCAAGGCCTTCCAGGCGGGCGTCGACTTCACGGGCGTCGTGCTCTCGAAGCTCGACGGCGACGCGCGGGGCGGTGCGGCGCTGAGCGTCGCCTCGGTCACCGGCCGACCGATCATGTTCGCCTCGACGGGCGAGACGCTCGACGCGTTCGAGCCGTTCCACCCGGACCGCATGGCGAGCCGCATCCTCGACCTCGGCGACATCCTCTCGCTGATCGAGCAGGCCCAGGGCGCCTTCGACGAAGAAGAGGCCCGAGCCGTCGCGGAGAAGATCGCGACCGACAACTTCACCCTCGACGACTTCCTGAAGCAGATGCAGCAGCTGCGCAAGATGGGGTCGATCAAGGGCATGCTCGGCATGCTCCCCGGGGCGAAGGGCATGCGCGAGCAGCTCGAGAACTTCGACGAGCGCGAGATCGTGCGCACCGAGGCGATCATCCAGTCGATGACCCCTCAGGAGAGGGCGCTGCCGAAGCTCCTGAACGGCTCTCGTCGGCTCCGCATCGCGCGGGGCTCCGGCATGACCGTCACCGACGTGAACCAGCTCGTGCAGCGCTTCGAGCAGGCCTCGAAGATGATGAAGACCGTGGCGAAGGGCGGCGTGCCGCAGGTGCCCGGCATGGGCCCGATCCCCGGTGCGTCGTACGGCGGCAAGAAGCAGCAGCCGAAGAAGAAGGGCTCCAAGGCCGGCAACCCGGCCAAGCGCGCCGCTCAGAACGCGGCCCTCGCCTCCGGCGGGTCGGCGGGCGGCTCGGCCCCCGGCGGCTCGGGCTTCGGCCTCGGCGGCGGCAGCAAGGCGCCCACCGAAGAAGAGCTGGCCTCGCTGCAGAAGATGATCGGTCGCGGCTAGCGGCAGGTGCGGGGCGCACGCCCCGAGAGCGCAGGAGGCGCGGGTCGGCCGACCCGCGCCTCCTCTCGGTCACGAGGCGGGCGCGATCCCCTCGCGGAGCTCGCGCACGAGCGACGCGACGACCGGCCGCAGGTCGCCCCCGTGCTGAGCAGAGACGGTGAGCTGGCGCTGGTAGCTCGCGCCGCGCTCCACGATCGTGTCCACCCCACGGAGCTGCTCGAGGCAGCCGAGGCGCTCGGCGACCGGCTCGAGGTCGACCAGCAGGTCACGCAGGTCGTCCGTCACCAGGCGCTCGTCGCCCGCCGCGTCGAGGATGACGATGGCGTCCATGCCGTAGCGGGCCGCGCGCCACTTGTTCTCGCGCACGAACCAGGGCTGCATCTGGGCGGGCTCGTGCCCCGCGTCGAGCTTCGTGGACATGTCGTCCACGAGGCACTGCACCAGCGCGGCCATGGCGCCGACCTCCTCGAAGGTGGAGATGCCGTCGAAGACGCGGGTCTCGAGGGTGCCCCACTTCGGCGACGGACGGATGTCCCAGCGCAGCTCGCTGTGGTCGTCGATGACGCCGGTGTGGGTCATGTCGGCGACCATCTCCTCATAGTTCGCCCAGGCGCCGAACTGCGGGGGGAGGCCGGCGGTGGGCAGCTGCTGGAACATGAGGGCGCGGTTCGAGGCGTAGCCCGTCTCCTCGCCCACCCAGAAGGGGCTGGACGCCGTGAGGGCCTGGAAGTGGGGCAGCCAGGTGAGCAGGCCGTTGAGGATCGGCAGCACCTTGTCGCGGGAGTCGATGCCGACGTGCACGTGGACGCCCCAGATCATCATCTGGCGGCCCCACCACCGGGTCCGGTCGATCAGCGTCGCGTACCTCTCCTTGTCGGGGGTGACGTCCTGGTCGGCGTAGCGACTGAACGGGTGCGTGCCCGCGCACATCAGGTCGGCGCCGAGCAGCTCGGCGCTCGCCTGGACGTGGTCGATGGTCGAGCGCAGGTCGTCGACGGCGTCGGCCACCCGACGGTGGACGCCCGTCACGACCTCGACGGTGTTCGTGAGCAGCTCGCCGGTGAGGCGCTCCGGACCGTCGTCGTTGAGGTGCGCGAGGTCGGCGAGGACGGCCGGGGCGTGCGGCGCGAGCTCGCCGCTGACCTGGTCCACGAGGGCCAGCTCCCACTCGACGCCGAGGGTCGACGGCTCGGAGCTCGTGAAGTCGATGCGCATGCTGCCTGCTCTCTCGTCGGGGGTGCGTGACCCCGGCTGCACCATCCTGGCAGCCGCCCGCGATCAGGGTCCGCCGACACGATCTCGAGGGATTGGCAGATCGGCCGTCGGGTCTGCAACAATGGTGGGTCGAGTCTTCGGTCGTCCGACCCTCTAATCAGGTGGCCGCCAGACCTCATAGAGCTTTCGAGCCGAGTGTGCCCCCACGCTCACGGCTAGCAACTCGCCCACATCACATCACACAGGAGAATTGTGGCTGTCAAGATCCGTCTCAAGCGCATGGGCAAGATCCGTGCTCCGTACTACCGCATCGTCGTCGCCGACTCGCGCACCAAGCGCGACGGTCGTGTCATCGAGGAGATCGGCAAGTACCACCCCACCGAGGAGCCCTCGTTCATCGAGGTCGACTCCGAGCGTGCGCAGTACTGGCTCGGCGTGGGCGCCCAGCCCTCCGAGCAGGTCGCCGCCATCCTCAAGCTCACGGGCGACTGGGGCCGCTTCAAGGGCGACGCCGACGCCGTCAGCACCGTCAAGACCAAGGCTCCGAAGGAGTCCTTCGTCGCCGACGAGAAGAAGAAGCCCGTCCTCGTCCCCAAGTCGGAGAAGCCGGCCAAGGCCGAGCCCGCCGAGGCCCCGGCCGAGGCTGCTGACGACGCCGAGACCACCGAGGCGTAGTCAGTGCTCGCACCTGCACTCGAACACCTCGTCCGGGGGATCGTCGATCACCCGGACGAGGTGCAGGTCGTCGAGTCGTCGTCGCCCCGCGGCGACGTGCTCGAGGTGCACGTCCACCCCGACGACCTCGGGCGTGTGATCGGCCGTTCCGGCCGCACCGCCAAGGCCCTCCGCACCCTCGTGACGGCGATCGCCGACGGCAAGCGCGTCCGGGTCGACGTCGTCGACAGCGATTCCTGAGCCGTGGCTCCCACCGACAAGACCCAGCTCCGCGTGGGGCGGCTCACCAAGGCCCACGGCCTGAAGGGCGCGCTCAAGCTCGAGCTGTTCACCGACACTCCTGAGCAGCGCTTCACCCCCGGCGCCTCGTTCACGCTGCAGGTCCCGGAGACCAGCGAGTGGAGCGGCAAGACGCTGACCCTCGGCGAGCTCCGGTGGTACAACGGCCACCCCGTCGGCTTCTTCGAGGGCGTCGACGACCGCACCGCGGCCGAGTCCCTCGTCAAGGCGATCCTCTGGGTCGACCAAGACCTGGACGAGCTCCCCGACGAAGACGACGCCTGGTACCACCACCAGCTCGTCGGCCTCCGGGTCGAGCGCGACGGCGTCGTCGTCGGGACCGTGGCGCGCGTCGACCATCTGCCGGCGCAGGACCTGCTGGCCGTCGAGACGGAGCAGGGCGAGGTCCTCGTGCCCTTCGTCAGCGCCCTCGTGCCCTCGGTCGACATCGAGGCGGGCGTCGTCACCGTGACGCCGCCTCCCGGGCTCTTCGAGGAACTCGCCGAAGCCGACACCGACACCGACGCCGACGCCGAGCCTGCGTCGAGCGAGGCCGACGAGGCCGCACGTCCCTCCGACGAGAACTGACGGCGGCGCGGTGCGCATCGACATCGTGTCGATCTTCCCGGAGTTCTTCTCCGTGCTCGACATCTCGCTCCTCGGCAAGGCCCGGCAGCAGGGCCTCCTCGACGTCGCCGTGCACGACCTGCGCGACTTCACCCACGACCGGCACCGAACCGTCGACGACACCCCGTACGGCGGCGGGGCCGGCATGGTGATGAAGCCCGAGCCGTGGGGCGAGGCGCTCGACCACGTGCTGGGCGACGACGCCGACCCGGAGACGACGACCGTCATCGTCCCGTCGCCGGCGGGCACGCCGTTCACCCAGGCGCTGGCGCGCGAGCTCGCCGCCGTGCCGCACCTCGTCTTCACCTGCGGGCGCTACGAGGGCATCGACCAGAGGGTGGTCGAGCACGCGGCGACCCGCGTGACCGTGCGCGAGATCAGCCTCGGGGACTACGTCCTCAACGGGGGAGAAGTGGCCGTGACCGCGATGATCGAGGCCGTCGGCCGTCTCGTCCCCGGGGTCGTCGGCAACCCGGAGAGCCTCACGGAGGAGAGCCACGAGGGCGGCCTGCTCGAGTACCCGAGCTACACGAAGCCCGCCTCGTGGCGCGGGCTCGACGTGCCGCCCGTCCTCATGGGCGGCAACCACGGCGCGATCGCCTCGTGGCGTCACGAGCAGCAGGTCGAGCGGACCCGGCGGGTGCGCCCCGACCTGCTCGACTGAGCACCGCGCCTCCTCGGCCGGGCCTCGTCCGGCTTCGCAGCCAGTTCTCCGCCGGGCGCCCGTAGCCTCGTCGCATGGCGATCCGTCGAGTCCTGTACCGCCTCCTCTGGCCTGCCGTCTTCGTGCTGCCCCTGTGGGTGCTCTTCGGGCGGGCCTTCTTCGGCGTCCCGCTGGGGCTGCAGGTCCTCGGGCAGCTCGTGCTGGTGCCGCTGCTCTTCGTCGGCCAGGCGGTCGCCGCGGGCGTCGTCACGGCTCGCCGCAGCGTCCGTGACGACCGAGCCGTTTCCTGGGTCGACGCCGGTCTGCTGGCCCTCACGTGGGCGGCTCAGCTCGCCCTCGGCTTCTTCCTCGTCGACGGGTCCGCCGCCTCCTCGGCGTCGTCGGCGTTCACCCGCGTCGTGCCCGGCGGCGACCTCGACCTGTCGAGCGCGCTCTTCGGGCTGTCGGCCGTCGTCACCGTCGCCGGGGGCCTCGGCCTCCTCGCGGCCGCCGTGTGGCAGTTCCTGGCGGAGGCGCGGCGCCGGGTCGCGGCCTCGCTGGCCGACCTCGACCGGGTCGCGACGGCAGCCAGGGTCGACGCCCGCGCCGCAGGGCTCGCCTCCGGCGACCCCGCCAGGGTCATCCGCATCACGCCGCGGGACTAGCGCCCGGGCATCCGCATCTCGCCGCGTGAGCAGCGCCAGGGTCGCGCCGCTCGCGGCGGTGGCGTCGGGGCGCGCGGCTGTGGCATGATTGACGCTTGTGCCTGGGCACGACTCTGCCTCAGGGGAGTCTGCCTCTCCAGAGCACGTCTTCTTCATCACCAGATGGTGGGCAACCCACCACGAACGGCAGTCGACCTGTGGCGGCTGCAGAGAGCGAACGACTATGCACATCCTCGACGCGGTTGACTCCGCCAACCTCCGCTCGGACGTCCCCGACTTCCGTGCCGGCGACACCGTCAAGGTGCACGTGAACATCATCGAGGGCACGCGCTCGCGCGTCCAGGTCTTCCAGGGTGTCGTCATCGGCAAGCAGAACGAGGGCATCCGCGAGACCTTCACGGTCCGCAAGGTCAGCTTCCAGGTCGGCGTCGAGCGCACCTTCCCGGTCCACTCGCCGGTCATCGACCACATCGAGGTCGTCAGCCGCGGCGCCGTCCGTCGCGCCAAGCTGTACTACCTCCGCGAGCTCCGCGGCAAGAAGGCCAAGATCAAGGAGAAGCGCGACAACTGACCCCGTCGCACGATCTTCACCGAGCTCCCCGCCCTGTACGATGGCGGGGAGCTCGGGCGGTTAAATTGACGAATGCATCCCTGCGGCGCCGTCTGCGCCGTCCCCGTCGTGACGACGACCGCAAGCGCGGCGTCGGCACGTTCCTGCGCGACGTGGTGGTCATCTTCCTCGCCGCGCTCCTCATCTCGTTCCTGATCAAGACGTTCCTGATCCGGTCGTTCTACATCCCCAGCGGGTCGATGGAGGACACGCTGCAGATCAACGACCGCATCATCGTCAACGAGCTCGTCCCCGACCTCGTCGACGTGAAGCGCGGCGACGTCGTCGTCTTCACCGATCCCGGCGGCTGGCTCGAGGGCACGGCCCCCGTCGCCCCCGCCTCGGGCGGTCCCGTCTCCGACGGCCTCTCGTGGTTCCTCACCCAGGTGGGCCTCGGCGCACAGGACAGCAACGACCACCTCATCAAGCGGGTCATCGGGCTGCCGGGCGACACCGTCGAGTGCTGCAACGACTACGGGCAGATGTCGGTCAACGGCGTGCCGATCGAGGAGCCCTACGTCAAGTTCCCCCCGGGCGAGACGCGGGTGTCCGGCGACGACTTCTCCGTCACGGTGCCCGAGGGGTCGCTCTGGGTGATGGGCGACAACCGCTACAACTCGAAAGACTCCCGGTACAACCGCGAGACGCCGAGCCAGGGCTTCGTGCCGATGTCGGACGTGGTGGGCCGGGCCTTCGTGATCAGCTGGCCGTCGACGCGGTGGACGTGGCTCGGCGACTACCCCGACGTCTTCCGCGGCACCGAGCGCGACGGCGAGTGATGGCCGTCGTCGATCCCACCCTCGACGTCGAGCGTGAGCTGCACGCCCGTGGTGCCACCTGGGTGATCGGCTGCGACGAGGTCGGCCGGGGCGCCATCGCGGGCCCCGTCGCCGTCGGCCTCAGCGCCGTCCACGCCGAGTGCGGCGAGATGCCCCTCGGCCTGCGCGACAGCAAGCTGCTCAGCGAGAAGCGTCGCGAGGCGCTCTACCCCGTCGCCACCGGCTGGGTGCAGGCACATGCGGTCGGGCTGGCCGAGGCGCACGAGGTCGACCGGATCGGCATCGTGGCCGCACTCGGCCTCGCCGGCCGGCGTGCGCTGACCGCCCTGCACGAGGCGGGGGTGGGCATCATGAGCTCGGTCGTCGTCCTCGACGGGAACCACGACTACCTGTCCCCGGCGCTGACGACGGTGCCCCGCATCACGACCCGGGTCAAGGCCGACCGTGACTGCGCCTCCGTCGCCGCCGCCTCCGTCATCGCCAAGGTCCACCGCGACCGCATGATGATCGAGGCCGACGAGGTGCACCCCGGCTACGGCTGGGCGGGCAACAAGGGCTACGGCTCGGGGGCCCACTACGCGGCCCTCGGCGAGCTCGGGCCGTCGCCCCTGCACCGCCTCACCTGGCTGCACTGAGACTCGACCAGCTGCGGTGACGAGTCCCCGGCGTGCTGCTCGTCCGCAGCCGCGTAGGATGGCTTCTCGATGGACGAGGACGAGTTCGAAGACTACGACCGTGAGGTCGAGCTCGCGTTGTACCGCGAGTACCGGGACGTGGTGTCGCAGTTCCGCTACGTCGTCGAGACGGAGCGGCGCTTCTACCTGGCCAACGAGGTCGATCTCGTGCGCCGCGACACCGAGCACGACTTCTACTTCGAGCTGACGATGACCGACGTCTGGGTGTGGGACGTCTACCGCTCCGACCGCTTCGTGAAGTCGGTCCGCGTGCTCACCTTCAAGGACGTGAACGTCGAGGAGCTGACGGCGCGCGACCTCGAGCTGCCCAAGGAGCTCGCACTCGACGAGTAGCTCGTCCCTCCCCAGCTGATCGATGCGGGGCGCCCGTCCCCAGGGCGGCGTCCCCGACCGGCGACCTCGACCACACCTCCGGCACAGTCCGTGCAGGAGGTCGAGATGGCGAAGAAGGACGAGACGGGTCGGCACGGCGAGGTGCTCGCCGCCCGGTGGCTCGAGGACCACGGGCTGAGCGTGGTCGAGCTGAACTGGCGGTGCCGCGAGGGCGAGATCGACGTCGTGGCGCTCGACGGCGACGAGGTCGTGGTCGTGGAGGTCAAGACGCGCCGCGGCGTCGGCTGGGGGCACCCCCTCGAGGCGGTGACCCCGGTGAAGCTGGCCCGGCTGAGGCGCCTGGCCGGTGCGTGGCTCGAGGCGCACCCCGGCACGGGCAGGCGGGTGCGCATCGACGTCGTCGGCGTCGTCCTCGGACGCACCTCGGCCGACGACGAGATCTCGCACGTGCGGGGAGCCGTCGCGTGAGCGTCGGTCGCACGAGGGCCGTGTCCCTGCTCGGGCTCGAGGGCGCGCTCGTCGAGGTCGAGGCGGACATCGGCCCCGGCCTGCCGGCCTTCGTCATCATCGGGCTCCCCGACGCCTCGCTCGGCGAGGCTCGTGACCGCGTGCGGGCGGCGGCCACCAACGCCGGGTGCGCCCTGCCGGCGCGCAAGCTGACGGTCAACCTGTCGCCCGCGTCGCTGCCGAAGCACGGCTCGTCGTTCGACCTGGCCATCGCGATGGCGGCACTCGCGGCGTCGGGTCTCGTGTCGGCGCAGTCGGTGGAGGAGGCGGTCCACCTCGGCGAGCTCGGGCTCGACGGCCGGGTCCGGCCGGTCGACGGCGTGCTGCCTGCCGTCCTCGCTGCTCGCCGAGCGGGCGTCCGCACCGTCGTCGTCCCGGCGGACGCCGTCGACGAGGCGTCGCTGGTGCCGGGCATCAGCGTGGTCGGGGTGGCGAGCCTCCGCGAGGCCGCCATCCGGCACGGCGCCGACCTCGTCCCCGAGCCGGTCGACGCGATCCGCAGGCCGCGGGTCGACGACCCTCGGCGGCAGGACACCGACCTCGGCGACGTCATCGGCAACTCCGACGCCGTCGAGGCCCTGGTCGTCGCCGCGGCCGGCGGCCACCACCTGCTGATGGTGGGTCCGCCGGGGGCAGGCAAGAGCATGCTCGCCGCGCGCCTGCCGGGCCTCCTGCCCGACCTCGACGTCGACGAAGCGCTCGAGGTCAGCTCCGTCCGTTCGTTGTCCGGCAGGCCGATCGACGGGGAGCTCGAGCGACGCCCGCCCTTCGAGGATCCCCACCACACGTCGAGCGCCGCGGCCATGGTCGGCGGCGGCAGCAGCGTGATCCGCCCGGGCGCCGTGACCCGGGCGAGCCGCGGAGTGCTCTTCCTCGACGAAGCCCCCGAGTTCTCGCAGTCCGTCCTCGACTGCCTCCGCCAGCCCCTCGAGTCCGGGCAGGTGGTCATCCACCGGGCCCGCGCCGTCGCTCGGTTCCCGGCCCGTTTCCAGCTGGTGGCCGCCGCGAACCCGTGCCCGTGCGGACAGCACGGCACCCGGGACGGCGACTGCGTCTGCACGCCGATCCAGCGGCGGCGCTACCACGCGAAGCTCTCGGGCCCGCTCGTCGACAGGATCGACATCCAGCTGCAGGTCGCCCGCATCAGCTCGGCGCAGTTCCGCCTCGCCGAGACGGCCGAGGTCGTCACGACGGCGGCGGCGCGGGCACGGGTCGAGGAGGCGCGGCGTCGGTCTGCCGCCCGGCTCGCCGACACCCCGTGGCGGCTCACCGCCGAGGTCTCGGGCACCTGGCTGCGGTCCCCGGGCCGCCGGCTCCCGCTCTCCGCGACCCGTCCCATCGACCGCGCCCTCGAGTCGGGCGCCCTGACCATGCGGGGCTACGACCGCGTGCTGAAGGTCGCGTGGACGCTCGCCGACCTCGACGCCGCCGACGTGCCGGGCCACGGGCACGTCGCCCGGGCGCTCGGTCTCCGGCGGTCGCTGTGAACGCGCTGCTCTCGGCCAGCACGGCCGACCTCGTCGACCTCGCCGCCGGGGTGCGGGCCGACGAGCCGTCCCGGTGCGACCCCGTCGACGCGTTCGGGCTCGCGGCCTGGAGCGGCGTCGCGTCCGACGGCGACGCCGCGGCGGGTGCCTGCCGTCGGGCCCTGGGCCCGGCCGTGTCGCTCCGGCTGGTGCTGGAGTCGCTCGCAGCGCGGCGCTCGGAGCTCGACCCCGGGGTCCTCGGGGCACGGATGGTCGCGGCCGGGGTACCCGACGTCGACCGCCTCGAGCTGCACCGGGCGCTGAGCCGGTGGGCACCACGGGTCGAGGCCGCGACGGTCCGTGGCTGGTTCCGGTCCGCGACGGCCCTGGGCGTCCGCGTCGTGGTGCCGGGCGACGCCTCGTGGCCGTCGGCCCTCGACGACCTCGGCGACCACGCGCCCGCAGCCCTCTGGCTGCGAGGCGGCGGGCAGCTGCCCGAGACGCGGACCGGCGTGGCCCTCGTCGGGGCGAGGGCGGCGACGTCCTACGGCGAGCAGGTCGCCGCCGACCTGTCGAGCGGGCTCTCCGACCGCGGGCTCGTCGTGGTCTCGGGCGGCGCGTACGGCGTGGACGGCATGGCGCACCGAGCCGCCGTCGCGTCGGGTGCCGGCACGGTCGCCGTGATGGCGGGCGGGGTGGACCGCTTCTACCCGACCGGGCACGACGACCTGCTCCGTGCCGTCCTGCGCGACGGCCTCATGGTCTCCGAGTCGCCGTGCGGCACCATGCCCCACCGGTTCCGGTTCCTCAGCCGCAACAGGCTGATCGCCGCCCTCAGCGCCGCGGTCGTCGTCGTCGAGGCCGGTCAGCGCTCGGGATCGCTCAACACGGCCGGCCACGCGACCGCGCTGGGGCGTCCCGTCGGGGCCGTGCCGGGGCCGGTCACGTCGCCGCTCTCGGCCGGCTGCCACGCGCTGCTCCGCTCCGGCCTCGCGACGTGCGTCACGGGGCTGTCCGACGTCGTCGAGCTCGTGGGCGGCGAGGACGACCTCGTCGAGCAGGCCTGGCAGGCCGAGCAGCCCGTCGACGTCGGCCGCGTGCAGGACGCCCTGAGCACGCGGGTCGAGCGCAGCACGGACGAGGTCGCCGCCGCCTCCGGCCTCTCGGTCGCGACGGTGCGGACCCTCCTGGCCGAGATGGAGGCCGACGAGCTCGTGGAGCGACGGCCTGCCGGGTGGCGCCGCCGTCCCGCCGCGCGACGTGGGTAGCCTGGCCCCGTGCGAGCGACGACGGACAGCGGGCTCGGGGCGCACGGGTCGACCGGGGCCTCCCGCGACGGGCGGGTCAGGCCGTGACGCGCCTCCTCGGCGACGTCGAGCGGTTCCTCGCCCACCTCCGTGACGGGCGGGGCCTCAGCGAGCACACGGTCCGGGCCTACGCCTCCGACCTCGACGCCCTCGACGCCCACGCCGCCGGGCGGGCGGGCCGGCCGCCGGTCACCGCCGACCTCGACCTCGAGCTGCTGCGCGACTGGCTGTGGCGCTCGACCGAGTCGGGGCTCGCCCGGACGACCCTGGCACGACGGGCAGCGAGCGCACGGGCGTTCACGCGTTGGCTGGACGAGACGGACCGCACGGCCGCCGACGTGGGCGTGCGGCTCCGCGCCCCGAAGGCCGAGAGCCACCTGCCGCGCGTCCTCACGTCGCCTCAGATCGACGGCGTGCTGCGGTCGCTGGCCGTCCGCGCCGACACGGCCGACCCCGGGGCCCGACGCGACCTCGCCGTCGTCGAGCTGCTCTACGGGTCAGGCCTGCGCGTGTCCGAGCTGGTGGGCACCGACGTCGGCGACCTCGACCTCGAGCGGCGCACCGTGCTCGTGACGGGCAAGGGCGCCAAGCAACGGGTCGTGCCCTTCGGGGTGCCCGCGGCAGAGGCGCTCGACCGCTGGCTCACGCTCGGGAGGCCGGCGCTCGCTGCGACGGCCCCCGCCGATCCGGCCGGAGCCGACGACGCGCGTCGTGCGGCGTTCCTCGGGGCCGGCGGAGCGCGGCTCGGCACCCGCGCCGTGCACCGGCTCGTCGCGGGGCTGCTGGTCGACCTCCCCGGCGGCGGCCCGGCGGGGCCGCACGCGCTGCGGCACACCGCGGCGACCCACCTGCTCGACGGCGGCGCCGACCTCCGCGCCGTGCAGGAGCTGCTCGGGCACGCGAGCCTGGGAACCACGCAGATCTACACCCACGTGTCGACCGAGCGGCTCCGCGAGAGCTACCGGACGGCCCACCCGAGGGCCTGACCCGCAGGCCGGTCGTCCACCCGCCCCGTCCACGGAACAGCCCCGGTCACCCCGGTGGCCCCGGTCACCCGGGTCGACGTGTCGGCAGCAGCACCGACGGCCGTCCGAGCCCGAGCATCAGGAGCGGCGACACGTACTCACCGTCGATCCGCGCTCCGAGGTGGACGCACTCGACGTCCGGGCAGTGCCCCGCCTGGACCGTCCCGACGACCTGCCCGCGCACGACGGTCTCGCCCGCGGCCAGCTCGCTGACGACGGGCTCCAGGCTGCTGAGCACGCCGTCGGCGTGGCGCAGCGACAGCACGGGACGATCGACCACCACGCCCGCGAAGTGCACGACGCCGTCGTCCGGCGCCGTCACGGCCGAGCCGGTCGGCGTGCCGACGTCGATGCCCCGGTGCCCCGGAGACCAGCGGTGCTCGGGCGCCGTGAAGGCCCGGACGACAGGGTGCGGCGGGGCCGCGGGCCACGACCACGGCACGGCTGGCGCCGACGACGTCCCGGCCGTCGTGCCGGTCGACGTGGCGCTCGCCGTGGCGTCGGTGCCCGAGACGTGCACGAGCAGCAGCGCCGGCAGCGCGACCAGCAGGCCGAGGAGGCGGGGGAGGCGGGGGAGGGGGCGCGGGCGGGGGCGACCCCGTCGACAGGTGGTGTCCATCGTGAGACTCTGCCGAGCGTGCACCGATCCCGCACCGGGCGTACTGTTCACGCGTGCACGAACACCTGTGCACGACGGATGTGGGGGAGCGAGGACACGAGCCCGCTCCCCGAGCAGTGGAACGGAGACCCAGTGTCGAACGCGGCGCGATCAGCAGAGACGACGAAGAGCCTGAACAGACGGGTGACGGCTCTCGCGGTCGCCGCGGCCGTCGGCGGCTTCCTCTTCGGCTTCGACTCGTCAGTCATCAACGGAGCGGTCCAGAGCATCACCGACGAGTTCGGGCTGACCGAGTTCGCCTCGGGCTTCGCCGTGGCCTCGGCCCTGATCGGCTGTGCGATCGGCGCGTACATCGCCGGCCGCCTCGCCGACAAGATGGGCCGCATCAAGGTCATGCTCATCGGCGCGGCCCTGTTCCTCATCAGCTCGATCGGCGCCGCGTTCGCCTTCGCGGTCTGGGACCTCGTCCTGTGGCGCGTCATCGGCGGCCTCGGCATCGGCATCGCCTCCGTGATCGCCCCGGCGTACATCTCCGAGGTCTCGCCGAAGGCGATCCGGGGTCGGCTCGCGTCGTTCCAGCAGCTCGCCATCACCCTCGGCATCTTCGTCGCCCTGCTCTCGGACCAGCTCTTCGCGGTCACCGCGGGCGGCGCCTCCGAGCCGTCGCTCTTCGGCCTCGCCGCGTGGCGCTGGATGTTCCTCGTCGGAATCGTCCCCTCCGTCGTCTACGGCTTCCTCGCCTGGCGACTGCCCGAGTCGCCGCGCTACCTGGCCGGCGAGGGGCGGGAGGACGAGGCGAAGGACGTGCTGAAGAGCATCGTGCCCGCCGAGACCGTGGACACGAGCCTGAAGGAGATCACGGACTCCATCGCCACCGAGGCCGCCCTCGACAAGAAGTCGAGCATCCGCGGCACGAGGTTCGGCCTGCAGCCGATCGTCTGGGTCGGCATCATCCTCGCCGTGCTGCAGCAGTTCGTCGGCATCAACGTGATCTTCTACTACTCGACGACCCTCTGGCAGGCTGTCGGCTTCCAGGAGAGCGACTCCTTCACGATCTCGACCATCACGGCCGTGGTCAACGTCGTCGTCACGTTCGTGGCGATCGGCCTGGTCGACAAGGTCGGTCGTCGCCCGCTGCTGCTCGCCGGCTCGATCGGGATGTTCGTCAGCCTCGCCGTCACGGCGATCTCGTTCAGCCAGTCGGTCGTCGACTCCAGCGGAGACCCCCAGCTGCCCGGTGCCTGGGGCCCGGTCGCGCTCGTCGCGGCCAACCTCTTCGTCGTGTCGTTCGGCGCCACCTGGGGCCCGCTCATGTGGGTCCTGCTCGGCGAGATGTTCCCGAACAGCATCCGCGCGACGGCGCTCGGCGTCGGCAGCATGGCCAACTGGATCGCCAACTTCATCGTCACGGTGTCGTTCCCGTCGCTCGCCGCCCTCAGCCTCACGCTGTCGTACGGCATCTTCGCGGCCTTCGCCCTCATCTCGTTCTTCTTCGTGCTCGCGAAGATCCCCGAGACCAAGGGCCGCAGCCTCGAGGAGATGGGTGTGTCCGCGGTCGAGTCGGGCTCCGGCAAGCCCGCCAGGGGCGCCCGCGCCTGATCTCTGGCATCATCGACGAACGCCCTGTCCGGCTCCGGGCGGGGCGTTCTCGCTGTGGAAGGACGTTCTCATGAGCCACGCCGACGACTCGACCCCGGTCGAGCCTGCCGACGGACCCTCGACGGAGGGCGCGACCACGGTCGCGTCCCGGGACCAGGAGGCGCCCTCCGGCGCCTCGAGGAAGCGCGCGTTCGCCCCGTGGGTCTTCTGGCCCGCGGCCGCGATCATCCTCGCGTTCGTGGTGTTCGCCATGCTGTTCCCCCAGATCGCCGAGGGCCTGTTCGGCGCCGTCCAGACCGGCATCGTCGGCGCCTTCGGGTGGTACTACGTGCTGTTGGCCGCGGTCTTCGTGGTCTTCGCGCTCTGGATGGGGCTCAGCCGCTACGGCGACATCAAGCTCGGCAAGGACGACGACGAGCCCGAGTTCTCGCGCGGCTCCTGGCTGTCGATGCTCTTCGCCGCGGGCATGGGCATCGGCCTCGTCTTCTACGGCGTCGCCGAGCCGCTCAGCCACTACGCCAGCCCCCGGCCGGGCGTGACGGGCAACGACAACGAGCTCGCCGGTCAGGCCCTCAGCCAGACCTACCTGCACTGGGGCGTCCACGCCTGGTCGATCTACATCGTCGTCGGCCTCGGCATGGCCTACGCGATCCACCGTCGGGGCCGCCCGGTCTCGATCCGCTGGGCGCTCGAGCCCCTCCTCGGCGACCGCGTCAAGGGCGGCTGGGGCAACCTGATCGACGTCGTCTCGGTCGTCGGCACGCTCTTCGGCGTCGCCACGTCGCTCGGCCTCGGCGTCCTGCAGATCTCGGCGGGCCTCTCCGCCGCCGGCATCGCCGAGCCGACTATCGTCGTCCAGGTGGTCCTGATCGCCGCCATCACGGGCGTCACGATCTTCTCGCTCGTCAGCGGCGTCACCAAGGGCATGAAGTGGCTGTCGAACATCAACATCGTGCTCGCCGCGCTCCTGCTCGTCTTCGTGCTCGTCAGCGGGCCCACCCTCTTCCTCCTCCGCGACTTCGTTCAGTCGCTCGGCGCCTACCTGCAGAACGTCGTCGGCCTGACCTTCACCGTGAGCGCGTTCTCCGGTGCCGAGGGCGAGGCCTGGCAGGGCAGCTGGACCACCTTCTACTGGGGCTGGTGGATGTCCTGGGCGCCCTTCGTCGGCATCTTCATCGCCCGGATCTCGAAGGGGCGCACCGTCCGCGAGTTCGTCACCGGCGTCCTCGTCGTCCCGACGGTCCTCACGTTCCTCTGGTTCAGCGTCATGGGCGGCGCGGCCCTCTACCGCGAGGTGTTCGGCGGGGGAGGCCTGGTCTCGGCCGACGGCTCGGTCGACACCGAGGGCGCCCTGTTCGAGATGCTGCAGGGACTGCCGGGCGGCTCGATCGCCGTCTTCGGCGCCATCCTGCTGATCGGCCTGTTCTTCATCACGTCGTCCGACTCCGGCTCGCTCGTGCTCGGGATGATCTCGACCGGCGGCGACACCGAGCCGAAGACCTGGGTCCGCATCTTCTGGGCCGTCGTCACCGCGCTCGTCGCCATCGCCCTGCTGCTGACCGGTGGCCTCGACGCCCTGAAGACCGCGGCGATCATCACCGCGCTGCCCTTCAGCGTCGTCATGATCGGCATCTGCGTCGCGACATTCCGTGCCTTCGACGACGAGCACCGGAAGTTCCTCCGGGCGCAGCGCCGGCAGTTCCGCGACAGCATCGGCGACCACTTCGGACTCGAGGAGGCGGCCCACCCGAGGCGTCGTCCGCTCGGCTTCCTGACGCGCCGACCCCGCTGAGCCGACGGGGCTCGCGCCCCCGCCGTCGGGCGCCCGCAGGGCCGTCCCGGAACACGACCCGCAGGGGCGTCCCGCATCGTCGGGGCGCCCCTCGTCGGTGCTACCATGAGCACGCAGCCTGCTCAGCAGGCTGACTTCGCGTGCCCGTGCGTCTCGACGCACCTCGCCCTCGCAGCTCAGTTGCCCCGCAGCTCGGCCGCCCGCGGCGTGACACCGGCCTCCGCATCCACTCGGTCCGATCGTGCTCCGGCACGGGCGGCGGATGCGTGCCCGGGCACCAGGCAGCGGCGGCCGTCCGGCCGCCCAGACAACCGACAACAGGCTCGCGCCCGCGCGTGCCGCAGAAAATAGGAGAACGACCATGGCCGTCGTCACCATCCGCCAGCTGCTCGACAGCGGCGTCCACTTCGGACACCAGACCCGCCGCTGGAACCCGAAGGTGAAGCGATTCATCCTCGCCGAGCGCTCCGGCATCCACATCATCGACCTGCAGCAGTCGCTCGGCTACATCGACCAGGCGTACGACTTCGTCAAGGAGACGGTCGCCCACGGCGGCACCGTCCTCTTCGTCGGCACCAAGAAGCAGGCCCAGGGCTCCATCGCCGAGCAGGCGAACCGCGTCGGTCAGCCCTTCGTGAACCAGCGCTGGCTCGGTGGTCTGCTGACCAACTTCCAGACGGTCTCGAAGCGCCTCGCCCGCATGAAGGAGCTCGAGGACATCGACTTCGACGACACGACGCAGGGCTTCACCAAGAAAGAGCTCCTGATCAAGAAGCGCGAGCTCGACAAGCTGCACAAGACGCTCGGCGGCATCCGCAACCTCACCAAGACGCCGTCCGCCCTCTGGGTGGTCGACACCAAGAAGGAGCACCTCGCGATCGACGAGGCCAAGAAGCTGGGCATCCCGGTCATCGGCATCCTCGACACGAACTGCGACCCCGACGAGATCACCTTCCCGATCCCCGGCAACGACGACGCCATCCGCTCCGTCGGCCTGCTGACCCGCATCGTCGCCGACGCCGCCGCCGAGGGCCTGGTGCAGCGTCACCAGAAGCCCGAGGACGCCGACGCTCCCGTCGAGCCCCTCGCCGAGTGGGAGGCCGAGCTGCTCGCCCAGGGTGAGGCCAAGGCCGCCGAGTCGGCTCCTGCCGCCGAGGCTGCTCCCGCCGCCGAGGCCGTTCCCGTCGAGGAGAACGACGCCGACGCTCAGGTCGCCGAGAAGCCCCTGGGCGAGCCGGTCGTCGAGCCCGTCGCCGAGCCCCGCGACGAGACCGCTGCGGAGCCGGCCGACGCCGACGCCGCCGCGGACGCGAAGTAGAACCCCCCACCTCCCCCTTCCGACTCCACGAAAGGAAGTCAGACAATGGCGAATTTCTCCGCCGCTGACGTGAAGACCCTCCGTGACCGCCTCGGCGCGGGCATGATGGACAGCAAGAACGCGCTCGTCGAGGCCGATGGCGACATCGAGAAGGCCGTCGAGATCCTGCGCGTCAAGGGACTGAAGGGCGTCGCCAAGCGCGAGGGCCGTCAGACCACCGCGGGCCTCGTCGCCGCCAAGGCGTCGGGCGGCTACGCCACCCTGATCGAGCTCGCCAGCGAGACCGACTTCGTCGCGAAGAACGAGAAGTTCATCGCGCTGGCCGACTCCGTGCTCGAGGCCGTCGCGGCCTCCGGCGCGAAGGACGCCGCCGAGGGCAACGCCGCCGCGATCGGCGGCCAGACCGTCGAGGCCTTCGTCAACGACGAGGCCGCGCTCATGGGCGAGAAGGTCGAGCTCCGCACGGTCGCCCGCGTCGAGGGCACCGAGTTCGCGATCTACCTGCACAAGACCTCGAAGGACCTGCCCCCGCAGGTCGGCGTGGTCGTGGGCTACACCGGCTCCGACGCCGAGACCGCTCGCTCGATCGCCCAGCACGTGGCCTTCGCCGCGCCGACGTACCTGTCGCGCGACGAGGTCCCCGCCGAGGACGTCGCCAAGGAGCGCGCCATCGTCGAGGAGACCGCGAAGAACGAGGGCAAGCCCGAGGCCGCCCTGCCGAAGATCATCGAGGGTCGCCTGACCGGCTTCTTCAAGGAGATCGCCCTGCTCGACCAGGCCTACGCGAAGGACAGCAAGCTGTCGGTCGCGAAGGTCGTCGAGCAGGCCGGCATCGAGATCCAGGGCTTCGCCCGGATCAAGGTCGGCGCCTAGCCAGCCACGGGACGGGGTCCGGGACGCACGCGTCCCGGACCCCGTTCGTGCGCCCGCCGCCGTCCCGGTCCGTCGAGGCCGAGGAGGTGCGCGCCGGGCACCAGACGATCGGGCACCTGCGCCGCGACTCGCTACCCTGGCTACGGCCACGACACGAGGGAGACCCCACATGACGACAGACACCACCACACGACGACGCGTCCTCCTCAAGCTCTCGGGCGAGGCTTTCGGGGGCGGGCAGCTCGGCGTCAACCCCGACGTCGTCGGAGCCATCGCCCGCGAGATCGCCGAGGCCGCGAAGGACGTCGAGATCGCCATCGTCGTCGGCGGCGGCAACTTCTTCCGCGGCGCCGAGCTGAGCCAGCGCGGCATGGACCGGGCACGGGCCGACTACATGGGCATGCTGGGCACCGTCATGAACGCCCTCGCCCTGCAGGACTTCCTCGAGCAGGCCGGCGCCGCCACGCGCGTGCAGAGCGCCATCGAGATGACCCAGGTCGCCGAGCCGTACATCCCGCGCCGCGCGGAGCGCCACCTCGAGAAGGGCCGCGTCGTCATCTTCGGCGCGGGCGCAGGCCTGCCCTACTTCTCGACCGACACCGTCTCGGCGCAGCGCGCGCTCGAGATCGGGGCCGCCGAGGTGCTGGTCGCGAAGAACGGCGTCGACGGCGTCTACTCGGCGGACCCCCGCCACGACCCGTCCGCGGTCAAGCTCGACCGCCTCACCTACCAGGAGGCGCTGGTCCAGGGCCTGAAGGTGGTCGACTCGACCGCGTTCAGCCTCTGCATGGACAACGGCATGCCGATGCACGTCTTCGGGATGGAGGGCGACGGCAACATCGCCCGCGCCATCCGGGGCGAGCGCATCGGGACCCTCGTCAGCAACTGACGACTAAGCTCGACGACGAACCAAGGGAGCATCGTGACGATCACTGACGTACTGACCGAGACACGCGAGAAGATGGACCGGGCCCTCGAGTCGGCCAAGACGGACTTCGGGCAGGTGCGGACCGGGCGGATCAACCCCAGCCTGTTCCAGAAGATCCCGGTCGACTATTACGGGACGCCGACGCCGCTGGCTCAGCTCGCGTCGCTGCAGGTGCCCGAGGCGCGCACCATGATCGTGACGCCGTACGACAAGTCGGCCCTTAAGGAGATCGAGAGGGCCATCGCGACCTTCCCGAACCTCGGTGCCAGCCCGACCAACGACGGCACGCTCGTCCGCGTGACGATCCCCGAGCTGACGCAGGACCGCCGCAAGGAGTTCGTGAAGATCGTCCGCGGCAAGGGCGAGGACGCCAAGGTGCAGATCCGCAACGTCCGGCGCAAGTCGAAGGAGTCGCTCGACGCGCTCAAGACCGAGGTCGGCGACGACGAGGTCGCGCGCGGCGAGAAGGAGCTCGAGGCGATCACGAAGGGCTACATCGACCAGATCGACGACGCCCTGAAAAAGAAGGAAGCCGAGCTGCTCGAGGTCTAGATGAGCGACGCACCCGACGGCGCACGTCCCGACGAGTCGGTGCCGACACCCAAGACCACCCTCGGCAGCCGTCGCGCCGACTTCGACGCCAGGGCGCAGGCCGCACGGCACGACCTCGAGAACCAGATCCGCAGTCGGCGTGCCCAGCTCGGTGCCCGCAACGAGAAGCTGACGGCCCGCACGGGTCGCAACCTCCCCGCGGCCATCGCTGTCGGTGTCGGGCTCGGCGCGGCCGTGCTGCTGAGCCTGATCTTCGAGCCGGCGTTCTTCATGATCGTCGCCGGCGCCCTGATCGGGTCGCTGTGCTTCGAGCTGACGAGCGCGCTCCGCTTCGCCGGGCGCGACGTGCCCCGTCTGCCGAGCGTGCTGGTGGGCCTGGCCATGGTCCCGCTCTCCTTCGTCTTCGGGGTGCAGGGCCAGTGGCTCGGCCTCGTCGGCGGCGTCCTCGTCGTCTCGCTCTGGCGGGTGGCCGAGCTGGTGCGTTCCTCGCACCGCAAGCCCGCCTCCGTCGTCTGGCGCGACATCGGCGCCGGCGCGTTCGTGCAGATCTACTGCTCGTTCCTCGGCAGCTTCATGCTCGTCCTCGCGGCCGAGCCGAACGGCGCCAACTGGACGCTGGCGACGCTCATCATCGTCATCGCCGTCGACACGGGGGCGTACGCGACCGGCCTGAACTTCGGCAAGCACCCGATGGCCCCGCGCATCAGCCCCAAGAAGACGTGGGAAGGCTTCGCCGGGTCCGTCGCCGCGAGCCTGATCGCGGCCGTGCTCACCTCGTGGCTGATGCTCGACGAGCCCTGGTGGTTCGGCTTCGTCCTCGGCGGCGTGATCATCGTCACCGCGACGATCGGCGACCTCTCCGAGTCGCTGATCAAGCGCGACCTCGGCATCAAGGACATCAGCACCTGGTTGCCCGGCCACGGCGGGTTCCTCGACCGCCTGGACAGCACGCTGCCGTCCGCGGCAGCCGCGTACGCGCTCTACCTGCTGGTCACCTGACCCGGCCCAGGGTCCCGCCCCGGGCCCCCGAGGCCGATGCGGCATGATGGACGGCGTGAGCTCAACTTTCCCCACGGTGCCCAAGGGCCAGCGCGGCTACGACGTGTCCGAGGTCGAGGCGTTCCTCGCCGAGGCGCGAGCCGCCTACACGGGCGGCGCGGAGGCGGCGTCGCCGGTCGACTCGGCCCGCATCCGGCGCACCGCGTTCTCGATGCGGAAGGGCGGCTACTCCCCGGCGCACGTCGACCAGGCGCTCGAGCGCCTGGAGGACGCCTTCGCGAGCCGCGAGCGTGACCGGGCGGTGACCGCCGCCGGCGACGAGGGCTGGTACGGCGAGGCGCGCAGCGCGGCCGAGGAGATCGTGGCCAGGCTCGACCGTCCGGTGGGGCACCGGTTCGACCGCGTCAGCGTGCTGACCGTCGGCTACCACCCCAAGGACGTGGACCGTCTGGCCCGGCGCCTCCAGGGCTACTTCACGGACGGCAAGGCCCTCAGCATCGACGACGTGCGGGGATCGGTCTTCCGCGCCCGGCGCGGGGGATACCGCGAGGCGCAGGTGGACGTGCTCCTCGACGCCGTGGTCGACGTCATGCTCGCCGTCCGCTGACGGATGCCCCGCGGGGCTGGCGACCGGCCCGTCCGCGACGCGCCATCGGGGCCCTGGCCGATCCGTGACGGATCCGTTACCCTGGACGGACTCATGGGCAGGCACTCAGCGAACGCGACCACGGGCCACTCTCTCTCCGAGCAGCGGTTGGTCGTCAGTCGACCTCGGACGATCGAGAGGCGGCGCGTCCCGGCATCGCTCCTGGCCCCTCCTGCAGCACCGCCGGCCCCCCGGGCCCGCATGTCCGCAGGTCGCCGCTACGCGCTGCCCCTGGTGGGCTTCGCCGCGACCTTCGCCTTCGTGTCCGCGTCGCTGGTGAACCCGCTCTCGGGCGCCGAGGCGGCGACGACCAGCGTGGGCGGCGCTGCGGCCCTCGTCGCTCCCGGTCAGTCCTTCGTGGTGGGTGCCGGCGTCGTGCTCGCCGCCGATCGCGACCAGTACGGCGTCACCCTGCCGCCGCCTCCGCCGCCGCCCGCGCCGGTCGTCGAGGAGGCCCCGACGGACGAGCCCGCTGCTGCCGCCTCGTCGTCGGGCAGCGCGAAGAAGCCGTCGTCGGGCGCCGCGCCCGTGGCGGGCGTCCCCGACCCGGGCACGGCGAAGGCCATCGCCGCCGAGATGGTCGCCGCACGCGGCTGGGGCACCGGCGAGTACGACTGCCTGGTCTCGCTGTGGAACAAGGAGTCGGGCTGGAACATCAACGCGCACAACGCGTCGAGCGGTGCCCACGGCATCCCGCAGGCTCTGCCCGGCAGCAAGATGGCCTCGGCGGGAGCCGACTGGCAGACCAACCCGGCGACCCAGATCACCTGGGGCCTGGGATACATCCAGGGTCGCTACGCGACGCCGTGCGGCGCATGGGGCCACTCGCAGTCCGTCGGCTGGTACTGACCCCCGACCGCTGAGGGGCGGGCTACGCTGGAGGGCATGCCCCGCAGCAACCGCCCGCGTCGTCCGCGCGACCGAGCGGAGCGGAACCGCACGGAAGAAGTCCGTGACGAGCGCGATCTCGCGCGTTCCCTCTTCGGTGGTCCGCGGACCGAGACCCGGCGCGGGCGTGAGTTCGTCGTGCAGTCGGTGTCGGCGTCCTCCGCGGTCAAGGACTACACCTGCCCCGGCTGCGCGCTGACGGTCTCTCCCGGCACGCCCCACCTCGTCGTCTGGCGTGCCGACGGGCTCTTCGGCGAGCAGGACGACCTCGCCTCCCGCCGACACTGGCACACCCACTGCTGGAGGATCTCGTGACCCTGCCCCCTGCCTCTCCCGTGGACGTCCGCGGCGGCGTCGAGCTCCCGGCGCGCCGATCCGACGTCGAGATCCGCACGGCGGACGGGCTCGCCCTGGTGGGCGAGCTGGCGCTGCCGCTCGACCGGGACCCGGTCGCCACCCTGGTGACGCTGCACCCCCTCCCGACTGCCGGCGGGTTCATGGACTCGCACGTGATCCGGAAGGCCGCGGCGCGTCTGCCGGCGCTGGCCGACGTCGCCGTCCTCCGCTTCAACTTCCGCGGCGTCTCGTCGCCCCGGGGGCGTTCCGAGGGCTCCTTCGGCGAGGGCGAGGCCGAGGCCGCCGACCTGAGGGCAGCCGTCGCGCTCGCCCAGGGCGCCGGACTGCCCACGCCGTGGCTGCTCGGCTGGTCGTTCGGCACCGAGGTCGCGCTGAAGCACGGCCGCGGCGTCGACGTCGCGGGGCTCCTCCTGCTCTCCCCGCCCCTGCACCGCACGACCGAGGCCGAGCTCGCCGCGTGGAACGAGAACGACGTCCCGATCGTCGCCGTGGTCCCCGAGCACGACGACTACCTGCAGCCCGAGGAGGCGCGGGCACGGTTCGCGGCCGTGCCCCGCGCCGAGGTCGTCGCGGTCGAGGGCGGCAAGCACCTCTGGGTGGGCGAGAAGCAGACGTCGAGGGTGCTCGACGAGATCGTGCGGCGCGTGGCGCCCGGCGCGCTCCCGCTGCCGACCACGTGGCCTGCCTCGGAGGGCGAGCAGGCCGCCTCCTAGGAGAGCCCTGCCTTCGGCTCGTCCGCGGCCGGACCGGCCGTCAGCGGGCGTCCTGCCGGGGCACGACGACCTGGCGGATGATCAGGAGGACCGAGGCGGCGACCGGGATGGCGATCAGGGCCCCGAGCACGCCCAGCAGCGTGCCGCCGGTGAGCGCGGCGATGACGACGACGACTCCCGGCACCTTCACCGCGCGGCGCATGATGCGAGGGCTCAGGACGTACGCCTCGACCTGCATGTAGACGAGGTACCAGATGGCGGCGGTGACCCAGGTGGCGGGGGAGTCCGGCAGCAGCACGATCTGCGCGAGCACGATGATCGCCGACCCGCTGATGGTGCCGACGAGCGGGATGATCGAGCCGAGGAACGCGATGAAGGCGAAGACCGCCGGCTGCTGCGCCCCGATGGAGCTGAGGAAGATGAAGCTGAGGACGCCGTTGATCGCGGCGAGCGTGAACTGGCCGATCACGTAGCGGCCGACCGACTGGCTGATCTGCTCGGCGATGTCGGCGAAGCGCACGCGCTTGGAGGCAGGGACGAGCTGGTAGATGCCGGCCTTGAAGGTGTTGATCGACGAGGTGAAGTAGAGCACGAGGATGACCACGACGACCGTGGCGAAGACCCCGTTGCCGATGGCCACGCCGACGGCCAGCACGCCGCCGCCGATCGTGACGACGTTGTCGGGGTTCGTGAGGAAGTCCAGGACCGAGTCGAGCGCCTGCTGCACGTCGAAGAAGTTCTGGGGCACGAGAGCCTGGAGGTTGTCGACGAACTCCTGAGTGGTGACGCTCTGCAGGTACGTGACGAGGTTCGTGATCAGCGTGGTCGCCTGGCTGACGATGACGGGCACGATCGCGAACACCACGCCGACGAAGGCCCCGATCGCGACCGTGAAGACGATGACGATCGCGAGCCAGCGCGGCACCGAGCGGTTCTCCAGCCAGGACACGACCGGGTCGAGGCCCAGGGCGATGAAGATCGCGGCCCCGACGTAGGTGAGGATCGTCGACAGCTCGCTGAGGGCGCCCCCGATGACGAGGGCGGCGATGACGCCGAGGCCCGCCAGCAGCCCGAGGCGGAAGGGATCGTGGATCTTCACGCGGGCGGCTCCTGTCGACGGCCGGTGCGCCGTTCAGCTCGACGCCACCGGTTGTCTACTCTGGCGCACCCTGCGCCTGCGGGGCCAACACGGCGCGCAGGTTCTCGAGGTACCCCGCGACGGCGTCGCGTTCCTCGCGGATCTCGGCGAGGCGACGCTCGGCGTCGTCGGTGAGCTCGGCGGACCGGCGCTCGGCCTCGTCGACCAGGCTCGCGGCGCGCTGCTCCGCGTTCGTGAGGACGTCGTGGGCCGTGGCGTCGGCCTCGGAGCGGACCGTGCGGGCGTGCTCGTGCGAGGTGCGCTCCAGCTCGTCCGCCTCGCGTCGGGTCTCGACGGCACGCTGACGCGCCTCCTCGAGCTGCCCCGCGGCGTCGTCGAGGTAGCCCTGCGTCTCGGCCACCGCAGCGTGGTGCCGCTGGACCAGCTCGCGCTCGGCCTCGTCGCGTCGCGTGCGCAGCTCGACCTCGGCGTCGCTGCGGCGTTCCTCGAGCTCGCGGGCGAGCTCGGCGACGGCGGTCTCGCGGTCCGCGACGAGCCTCGCCTGCTGCGTCGCGGCCTCGGCTGCGAGGCGCACGCGTTGCGCCTCCTCGTCGTCGACGAGCTGCGCCTGGCTCTCGGCCACCTCGGCGTCGAGGTCGGCCCTCGCGTTGACCGTCTCGGCCTCCACGACGGCACGTGCCTCACCCGCCTCGCGCTCGAGCCGGTCCCGCTGCTGCTGCACCTCGCGCTCGAGGCGCTCGTGGGTGGCGACGACCTCGGCGGAGAGGGCGTCACGAGCCGTCGTCAGCTCGTGCTCGAGGTCGGCCCGCGCGGACTCGACGTCCCTCCGGGCCGCGAGGCGCGCCTCCTCGACCTCGCGTTCCAGGGCGGCGCGCGTCTGCGCGACGTCCGCGTCGAGCTCTGCCCTGGTGACCGCGACGTGCTCCGCGAGCTCCGCACGGCCGGTGTCGACGTCGTCGTCGAGCTCCGCGCGGGCGGCCTCGACCTCTCGGGCGAGGTCGTCCCGTCGGGTGGCCACCTCGAGCTCGAGGTCGGCGCGGGTGGTCTCGTCGAGGCGCGCCAGCTCGGCGCGGACCGTCTCGGACTCGCGGGCGAGGTCGGCGCGCACGCGCTCGTCCTCGGCGACGAACTCGGCGCGTGCCAGCTCGGTGTCCCGTGCCAGCGCCGCGGCGCCGTCACGGGCGTCGGCGACCTCGCGCTCGACCTGGGCCCGCAGCTCGGCGACCTCGCGCTCAGCCGTCGCGTGCAGGGCGGCGACCTCGTGCCGTGCCGTGCTGACGTTCTCGGCCGACTCGGTGGCCGCGGCGCCCCGCATCGCGGACGAGTCGCGCTGGGCCTCCTGCAGCAGCGAGCGCGCCTCGCCGCGCGCCCTGGCCACCATGCGGTCGGCCTCGCCGGTGCTCTCGGCGACCTGGGCGGCGGCCCGGCCCCGGGCGTCCTCGAGGAGGGCGTCGGCCCGCTCCCGGGCGTCGGAGAGCACCCGTCGTGCCTCGCTCGTCGACGAGGTGCGGAGCTCCTCGGAGTCGATGTCGGCCTTGCTGACGAGGGCGGTCGCCTGTTCCTCCGCGAGCCGGAGGGTCTGCTCGAGCTTGCTGCCCAGCCCGGCGTAGGTGGGCGTGCCGGCCTCCTCGAGCTCCGTCTGCAGGTCGTCGAGCCGGGTCTGGAGCTGCTTCACGTTGCCTGCCATCTCGGCACGGTCGGCGTTGGCCTTGATCAGCTCGCGACGCAGGTCGCCGAGGGCCGCGTCGACGTCGTCCTTGCGGTAGCCGCGCAGCTCGGTCCCGAATTCCGTGTCGTCAGCAGCCACTGTGTCTCCCTCGCGTCCGTGGCGGGCACTGCTCACGTGCCCGGCGCGACGATTTTAGCGGCCGGAGGAGGGGGCGACGGTCCCCGAGGAAGGCCGGGGTGCGGCACTCAGGCTGGTCGGATACGCTGAGCCGTCTTAAATACCCGCCGCCGTGCCCGGCCTCCCGGCCAGGCCCGCGCGAGCTCCGTCGGCGTCTGCCGCGGCGCTCCCACCCGACCGGGATGGCGGCACGGAGGGAGAAAACAACGTGCGTTTCATCATCGCTGTCGTCGTCGTCGTGCTCGCGGCGCTGATGGTGGCCCTCGGGTTCGCCCAGCGCACGGTGTTCGCGCCTCCGTCGAGCGTCTCGTCCTCGGTGTCGACGAGCTCCTCCGAGGCGACCGTGACCGTCGTCCCCGCCAGTGCGCTGCACGGGCGTGAGGGACGTCAGGCAGTCTCGATCGACGGAGCCGACACGGTGTTCGCGGCCACCGGCCGCACCTCCGACGTGCTCGGCTGGGTCGGCGACGCCGACTACAACCTCGTCGAGTGGGACGCGGACGCGGGCGAGCTGACGACCCGCACGGTCGCCGGCGACGAGACGGCGGTGCCCGACCCGGCCGACTCCGACCTCTGGTACGACCAGTACAGCGGCAGCCCCCTGACCTTCTCCCTGGACGCGCCCGACGACGTGTCGCTCGTCGTCGTCTCCGACGGCACCGAGCCGGCGCCCGCGGACCTCGCGGTCACCTGGCCGCTCTCCCAGGCGACCCCCACCGCCGGCCCGCTGATCGTCGGCGGCCTCCTGACGCTGCTGATCGGCGTGCTCCTCTACATCTGGGCGATCGTCCACCACCGTCGGACCCGCGGCCCCCGCCGCACCTCGAGCGACGGCTCGCGCCCCAAGCTCTCCCGGCCGTCCCGCCGGCGCGCGCTCAAGGCGGGGACCCCCGAGTCGATCGACGCCTCGTCCTCGCCCGGCGCGCGTCGCGGCCGGACGCGGCGGTCGGTCGCCGTCGTGCCCGTCCTCCTCGTCGGCTCGCTGGCCCTCGCCGGCTGTTCCGCCGACTACTGGCCGGCGCCCGCGGAGGGCGCGGGTGCGAGCTCGTCCGCGACGGCGACCCCGACGGCCACCCCGACCGACGGCGCCGACGCCGAGGACGACGCCCCGAGCGTGCAGCCCCCGGTCGTGACGGTCGCCCAGGCCGAGCGGATCGTCGAGCGCGTCGCCGCGGTCGCGTCGCAGGCGGACGGCGCGCTCGACGCCGCGCTGGCCGAGACGCGGTTCACCGGTCCCGCGCTCCAGCAGCGCCAGGCCGACTACGTCATCCGGGCGAAGGACGCCGCGGCGGCCGGTCCCCTGGCCATCCCTGCCGGCGACGTGACCCTCACGCTGCCGCAGCAGTCGGACACCTGGCCACGCACCCTCTTCACGGTCGTCCAGGACGCGGACGCGACCAAGGCGCCCGTCGCCCTGACGCTGCTGCAGGAGACGGCTCGCGACCCCTACAAGGTCGAGTACGCCCAGTCGCTGGAGGCGCAGGCCACCCTGCCGACGGTCGCCCCCGCCACCATCGGGGCCGCGAGGCTGGCACCGGACGTCAAGCTCCTCACCCTGCGGCCCGACCAGCTCGCCGAGGCCTACGGCGACATCCTCCGCAACGGGGACGAGAGCCAGTGGGCACCACAGTTCCAGGGCGAGGGCGACACGCTGCGGGACAAGATCGGCAAGGCCTACAAGGACGCGAAGCGGACGGCCCTGCCGACCACCGCCTCCATCGAGTTCTCGTCCACCCCCGTCGAGGACGACGCGGTGGCCTTCGCGACGAACGACGCCGGGGCGCTCGTCTCGGTGGCGCTGAACGAGGTCGAGACGGTCAAGCCGACCGCCGAGGGCGCGAGCGTCGAGCCGCAGGGCGTCGTCAAGTCCCTGCTCGGCCTCGACACGTCCAAGAAGGGCATCGAGGCGACCTACGGTGTCCAGTTGTTGTTCCAGGTGCCTCCCGTGGGCAGCGACGACAAGATCGTCCTGCTCGGCTTCAGCCAGGCACTCATCCAAGCGAAGGAGCTGCCGTGACCGGCCTTCCCCCCGTCCCCGCCGGCCTCCGAGGGGCGGTCGACCTGTCGTCCCTCGTGAACCGGCCCGCACCGTCCGCAGCCGGCGCTCCCGCGCAGCCTGCGGCACCCGGCCAGCCCGCCGGCGCCCCGGCCGCCGCGGTCGCGGTCCCCGCGCTGGTCGTCGACGCGACCGACGCGACCTTCTCCCAGGTGCTCGAGCTGAGCAACACGGTCCCTGTGATCGTCGACCTCTGGGCGGAGTGGTGCGGGCCGTGCAAGCAGCTCTCGCCGGTCCTCGACAAGCTCGTGGCCGAGTACGCGGGCCGACTGCTGCTCGTCAAGGTCGACGTCGACGCGAACCCCCAGCTGACCGAGGCGTTCCAGGCGCAGTCGATCCCTGCGGTCGCCGCCGTCATCGGCGGTCGGCCCGTGCAGCTGTTCGTCGGCGCGCTGCCCGAGGCGCAGGTGCGCGACGTGTTCGAGCAGGTGCTCGAGCTGGCCGCGCAGAACGGCGTCACGGGGACGGCCGTGGTCGACGGCGCCGCCGTCTCCGCGGACGGCGAGACGCCCGAGCCTGAGCCCGAGCCCCTGCCGCCGCACCACCAGGACGCCTACGACGCCATCGATCGGGGCGACTACGACGCGGCGATCGCCGCCTACCGCACGGCCATCGCGCAGGACCCGCGCGACCAGCTCGCCGTCGCGGGCCTCGCCCAGGTATCGCTGATCGCGCGCCTGCAGGGCGTGACGATCGCCGACGTCCGCGGCGCGGCCGCCGCGGCGCCGACCGACGTCGACGCCCAGCTGGCCGTGGCCGACCTCGACGTCAGCGGCGGCCACGTCGACGACGCCTTCGACCGCGTGCTGACGGTCTTCCCGTCGCTCGACGCGGCCGGCAAGGACGCAGCCCGCACGCGCCTCCTCGACTACTTCGAGATCGTCGGCCTGGACGACCCCCGCGTCGCCGCCGCCCGGCGCCGGTTGACGATGCTGCTGTACTGAGACGCACGATGCACGAAGGGCCCCGACGACCTGGTCGTCGGGGCCCTTCGTGCACGTCGCCCCGGGGGAGGAGCGACGCGACTGCTCAGCGGCGGAGCTTCAGCCAGACGACGCCGAGCGGCGGCAGCTGGACGTCCGCGGAGGCGGGACGCCCGGCCCATGGGCTGTCGACGGCCGTGACGGCGCCGAAGTTGCCGACGCCCGAGCCGCCGTAGATCGTCGCGTCGGTGTTCAGCACCTCGTCCCACGTGCCGGCCTCCGGCAGGCCGAAGCGCATGCGCTGAGGCTGGCCGGAGAAGTTCGCCAGCACGGCGAGCGAGTCGCCCGAGCCCGACTTGCGGAGGAACGCGACCACGCTCTGCTCGCCCGCGCCGCCGTCGATCCACTCGAAGCCCTCGGTGTCGAAGTCGTGCGCCCAGAGCGCGCTCTCGGACTTGTACACCTGGTTCAGGCGGCTGACGAGGTCGAAGACCTGCTGGTGCTGCGGCCGGTCGAGCACCGACCAGTCGAGGCCGAGCTCCTGGCTCCACTCCGTCGGCTGGCCGAACTCGGAGCCCATGAAGAGCAGCTGCTTGCCGGGGTGCCCCCACATGTAGGCGAGGTACGCGCGGAGGTTCGCGCGCTTCTGCCAGTCGTCGCCGGGCATCTTCTCGAACAGCGAGCCCTTGCCGTACACGACCTCGTCGTGGCTGATCGGCAGCATGAAGTTCTCGCTCCACGCGTAGTGGAACGAGAAGGTGATCTCGCCGTGGTGGTACGAGCGGTACAACGGGTCCTTCTCGACGTAGTCGAGGGTGTCGTGCATCCAGCCCATGTTCCACTTGAGGCCGAAGCCGAGGCCGCCTTCGCTGGTGGGGCGCGAGACGCCCGGCCAGCTGGTCGACTCCTCGGCGATCATCACGATGCCGGGGTGGCGCCGGTAGGCCGTCGCGTTGGTCTCCTGCAGGAAGGAGATCGCCTCGGTGGCCTCGCGGCCGCCGTGCTCGTTCGGCAGCCACTCGCCGTCGTTCCGGCTGTAGTCGAGGTAGAGCATCGAGGCCACGGCGTCGACGCGGAGGCCGTCGACGTGGAACTCCTCGAACCAGTACAGCGCGTTCGCGACCAGGAAGTTCCGCACCTGCGAGTCGCCGAAGTTGAAGACGTAGGTGCCCCAGTCGGGCTGCTCGCCGCGGCGCGGGTCGGAGTGCTCGTAGACGCTGCGGCCGTCGAAGCGGCCGAGGGCCCACTCGTCCTTGGGGAAGTGGCCGGGCACCCAGTCGACGATGACGCCGATGCCGGCCTGGTGCAGCCGGTCGATCAGGTAGCGCAGGTCGTCGGGGGAGCCCCAGGTGCTCTGCGGCGCGTAGTAGCCCGTGACCTGGTAGCCCCACGAGCCGCCGAACGGGTGCTGGGCGAGCGGCATGAACTCGACGTGCGTGAAGCCGAGCGCGGTGACGTAGTCCACCAGCGGGTCGGCCAGCTCGCGGAACCCGAGGCCGGGCTTCCACGAGCCGACGTGCAGCTCGTAGACGCTCATCGGGCCGGCGTGCTGGTCGTTCGCCGCACGGCGCTCGAGCCAGGCGTCGTCGCCCCAGTCGTGTCCGGCCTCGGTGATGACGGAGGCGGTGGCCGGGGGCACCTCGGCGCGTCGTGCCATCGGGTCGGCCCGCTCGACCCACTCGCCGTCGGGCGTGAGGATCTGGTACTTGTACGAGCCCTGGTCGACGCCGGGCACGAACAGCTCCCACACGCCGTTGTCGTCGAGACGGCGCATCGCGTGGCGGTCGCCCCACCAGCCGTTCAGGTCGCCGACGACGCGGACCGCCTGCGCGTGCGGGGCCCAGACGGCGAAGGAGGTGCCGCGGACGCCCTCGTGCTCGCGCACGTGGCTGCCCAGCACGGTCCAGAGCTGCTCGTGACGGCCCTCGCCGAAGAGGTAGAGATCGAGGTCGCCGACGGTGGGGGAGAACCGGTACGAGTCGTCGGCGACCCAGGGGGCGCCTCCTTCGTACTCGGCCGTCACCTGGTAGCCGCCGAGCGGCTCCGGGGCGACGCCCTGCCACAGGCCGTGCGCGTGGTGCTCCAGGACGACGGCCTCGCCGGAGGCGCCGGCCACGCTGACGGAGCCGGCCAGCGGACGGACGACGCGCACGACCGTGACCCCGTCGACCGTGTGCTCGCCGAGGAGGGCGTGCGGGTGGGCGTGACGCCCCTCGGCCGCGGCCAGCACCTCGGCGTCGTCGAGGGCGGGGAGCTGCTGTGTCGAGGTCGCAGGCTCTCGGCGGACGTCGGGAGGCGTCGGGTCCTCGTGCGTCGCCGGACGCGCACCGGCCGGCTCGGCCGGCTCGGCCGGGGTCGCCGGTCCGAGGTCGAGGACGGGGCGCTCCTCGGTCGGGACCGGGGCGGGCACGGACGAGACGAGGAGGTGCTCGTCGGCCTCGGCCGGGTCGGACGGCTCGTCGGGGTCGTCCGCGGTGGACGGCTCGACGGGCTCGTCGCTCGTGGACAGCTCGTCGGGCTCGCCCCTCGTGGACAGCTCCTCGGCGGGGAGCGGGGGCTCCGCCGTGACGGGCGGGTCGTTCTCGTCGGGCACCGAGGTGACCGGCTCGGCGGCGACGGGCTCGGGAGCGACGGGCTGCGCAGCCGCGGCCTCGGGTGCGACCGGCTCAGCCGCGGCGGGCTCGGGCTGGACGGGCTCGCGACGGTCGTCGTCTCGGGAGGAGCCGTGGCGGGAGAAGATGCTCATGGTGGGTCGCCTTCCTACGGCGCTCGGGTGAGGTCGACGGACAGCACGTGCACGGGCTCGACGAAGGCGTCGAGGCGCACGTAGTTGTCGTCGCCCCAGGTCCACGACTGGCCGGTGATGAGGTCGCGAACCGTGTACGTGCCGCCGGGGGCGAGCCCGAACTTCGTCACGTCGAGGTGCACGGTGGTCTCGCGGGCCGAGTGGGGGTCGACGTTGGCGACGACGATGATCGCGTCGGCCCGGCCGCTGCGCGTGTGCGCCCGCGACAGGTACTTCGAGTAGACGAGGACGGCGTCGTCGTCGCTCGAGTGCAGGTCGAGGTTGCGGAGCTGGCGGAGGGCCGGGTGCGAGCTGCGGATGCGGTTGAGCTGGGTCAGGTAGGGGGCCAGGGTCGCGCCCTCTGCCTCCGCGCCGGCCCAGTCGCGCGGCTTGTACTCGTACTTCTCGTTGTCGATGTTCTCCTCGGAGCCCGGACGGGCGACGTCCTCGAAGAGCTCGTAGCCCGAGTACACGCCCCAAGTCGGCGACGCCGTCGCGGCGATCGCGGCCCGCACCTTGTACGCCGGGCGACCGCCGTACTGCAGGTAGGGGGTGAGGATGTCGTGGGTGTTGACGAACAGGTTCGGGCGCAGCCAGGCGCTCGTCTCCTTCGACAGCTCGTCGAGGTACTCCTCGAGCTCCCACTTCTCGTTGCGCCAGGTGAAGTACGTGTACGACTGGTGGAAGCCGACGCGGGCGAGCGCCTGCATCATGGCCGGCTTGGTGAACGCCTCGGAGAGGAACACCACCTCGGGGTTCGTCTGCCGCACCTCGTGCAGCAGCCACTCCCAGAAGCGGACCGGCTTCGTGTGCGGGTTGTCGACGCGGAAGATCGTGACGCCGAGCTCGATCCAGTGCCGCACGATGCGGAGCACCTCGCGGCTGACGCCCTCGTAGTCGTTGTCGAAGTTCAGGGGGTAGATGTCCTGGTACTTCTTCGGCGGGTTCTCGGCGTAGGCGATCGTGCCGTCGGGCAGCGTCGTGAACCACTCGGGGTGCTCGGTGACCCACGGGTGGTCGGGCGAGCACTGCAGGGCCAGGTCGAGCGCCAGCTCGAGGCCCGTGTTCTTGGCGGTGTCGACGAACCAGCGGAAGTCGGCGAGCGTGCCGAGGTCGGGGTGCACCGCGTCGTGGCCGCCGTCGGGCGAGCCGATCGCGTAGGGCGAGCCGGGGTCGTTCGGGCCGGCGGTCAGGGTGTTGTTCGGGCCCTTGCGGAACGTCGTGCCGATGGGGTGGACGGGCGGGATGTAGAGCACGTCGAAGCCCATCCGCGAGATCGCGGGGAGGCGGCGGGCCGCGGTGCGGAACGTGCCGCTCTTCCAGGTGCCGTCGGGCAGCTTCTTGGCGCCCTCGCTGCGGGGGAAGAACTCGTACCAGCTGCCGACCGCGGCGCGGGTGCGCTCGACGCGCAGCTCCTCCGGGGCGCTGCGCGTGACCAGGCTGGCCATCGGCTTGGCGGCGAAGACGGCGGCGAGGCGCGCGTCGGTCGCGACGCGGAGCCGCGAGCCGGGCGAGAGCGCCTCGTTGGCGAGGGCCTTCGCCGCGTCCCGCACGAGGGTCGTGTCGGGGTAGCCGGGGGCGGCGGCGGCGAGGAGGCGGCTGCCGAGCGCGAAGGTCACCTCGACGTCCAGCTCGGCCGGCACCTTGATCTCGGCGGTGTGCAGCCAGGTCGCCCAGTCGTCGGTGTACGCCTCGACCTGCCAGGTCCAGTCGCCCTCCGTCTCGAGCTGCACCTCCGTCGTCCAGCGGTCGGTGCCGGGCAGGCCCGCGACGAGCGGGTGCCGGGACTCGGACCCGGAGGGGTCGGTCAGGACCAGGTCGGCGCCGACGACGTCGTGCCCCTCGCGGAAGACCGTCGCGCCGAAGGGCACGACCTCTCCGGAGAAGGCCTTCGTCGGGAAGTCCCGGTCGGGGGTGGTCGGGGAGAGCGCCGTGACGGGGATCCGCCCGACTCTGGGTTCGTATGCTGTCGCCACGGTGGCGACGCTACCCGGTCTCGAGGCCCGGTGTCCCGCCTCCCTCGAGGACGGAGCGGCACGGCCTGGTCGAGCCGGAGGGTGGTCGGCGGGTGAGGACGGGTGCCCCTCGGATTGGGTGCATGTGGATGCATGGAAAACCATGTCCGCACTTCGGGGGACCCGGTAGCGTCGACCACGGCAGCAGGCCAGCCCGCCGCGGGCCCCGAACCCCGCGAGCTCGGCGCCCGCGGACGGCGTCGTCGGACCCGAACCCCACGACGCGGCACTGCCCCGACACACGTCGCCCCGGACCGGACGCGCTCGACGCGACCCCCGGGGAGTCGTTCGACGCGCCTGGGCGCGGACAGGACAGATCATGAACACCTTCGTCAAGAGCGCCGTCGCCGGTGCTGCCGGCGTCGCCCTCCTCCTCGGCGGCGCGGGCACCTTCGCCGTCTGGAACAGCACCGCCAGCGCCTCGGCGGGCGTGCTGCAGACGGGCCAGCTCAGCCTCTCCACGGTGGCCGGCTCCGGCCAGTGGAAGGACCTCCGGACCGGGTCGGTGCTGAGCGCCGCCGAGCTCTCGTCGTACCGGATGATCCCCGGCACGCAGCTCGAGTACACGGTGCCCGTCACGGTGACGGCCACGGGGACCGGGCTCAGGGCCGTCTTCTCGTACGACCTCGGCGCCACCTCGAGCACGCTCACCAGCGTCGTCCCTGCGCTCACCGTCCAGAAGAGCCGCACCGACGCAGGCCTGCCGACCGGCTTCGCCGCCGTCAGCGGCACGGCGAACTCCTTCTCCGTCACGCCGTCGGCGACGAGCACCGACGCCGTCGCACGACTCGGGATCACCGTGCCGACCGACGCCGACAACAGCACGCAGAACAAGACCCTCGACCTCAGCAAGGTGGTCTTCACGCTGACACAGGTCGAGTAGCCGGAAGTCCGACCGTGCCCCGTCGCCCGCGCCCGCGCCGCCGCGCCCGTCACGCCGCCCCGCGGCGCGGCGCGGCGCGGTCCGGCGTGCTGCGGCGCGTCTGGACGGGCACGGCGGTGCTGGGCGGGGCCGTCGTGCTCGGGCTCGCCGCCACCGGCGGGTCGTACGCGCTCTGGAGCTCGTCCGCCCCCGGGCGGACGATCGGGGTCGTGACCACCGGGACGGCCGCCCTCGCCGTCACGCAGCCCACCGGGCTCACGTCGACGGGTCTCCTGCCCGGCACGTCCGCCGTCGGCTCCTTCTCGCTCGCGAACCGCGGGGTCGTCCCGCTCGCGGCCACCATCATGACTGTGGGCGCACGCGCGATGTACGACGGCCCCGTGGCCGGCGCGTCGCTCGACGAGCTCCAGCTGCGGGTCGCGGCCCTGCCCGTCGGCGGGACGTGCGCGTCCGCGCTCTCCGGGGCCGCCGCCTCCCGCCTGGTCGGGTTCCGGGCAGCCGACGTGCTGCCGCGACTCGAGCCGGGCGCGTCCGCGACGATCTGCGTCGAGGTGCTGCTCGACGGGGACGCCCCGCAGTCCGTCCAGGGAGCGGTCGACACCTGGTCGGTGCGCGTCGTCGGCACCCAGGTGACGTCGTGACCCGACGCGGACCCCGGCGGGCGCTCGCACGTGCCGCCGCGCTCGTCGCCGTCGTCGTGGCTCTCGTCGGGGTCGGGACGGGCACGGGCTGGGCTCTCTGGACCGCCTCCGCCGACGCTCCCTCGCAGACGACGTTCGCGAAGGTCGACCTCGGGCTCGAGTCGTCCAGCCCGCGGGCCGTCGACTTCACGGCCCCGGGCCAGTCGGTCACGACGGCGATCACCGTGTTCAACGGCAGCACCGTGCCCGTCGACTACGAGCTCTCGGCGCGCGTCGGCACGACGGGGGCCGTGTCGGCCGACCTGGCGACGAGGATCGACGTGCGCGTCTGGCCGGCGAGCACCGCCTCCTGCACCTCGGCCGTGCCCGACGACGCGCGGTCGGGGACGTGGGCGGCTGCCACCGTCGCCGCGGGCAGCGCTCCCGCCTCCACGCGGGTGACCTGGTGCTGGCGGGCGACCACCACCGCGTCGGCGCCGGACGCGGCCACGGTGAACCCGCGCTTCGAGGTCGTCGGCGGGTCGCACGGCTGGACGGACGGGTGGTTCATCGAGGACTTCTACCAGAACACGCGGTACGCGTCCCCGGCCCCGGCGGCCAGGGCGCTCGGCTGCCGCACGGTCGACACGGGCGACGGGACGTCGTACGCGACCGTCTCGTGGGACGCGCCCCTCGACTCCGCGCAGTGGGGGCTGTTCGTCGGCGGCCGGCGGGTCGGCAACACCGTGTCGGGGCAGGCGCCGACGAAGCAGCACGACGTCACGCGCGACATGGTGCCCGCGTCGCTGGTGCCCGACGGCCGGGTCACGGTCGACGTGCGCTCGGTCGCGGGCGCCGAGCCGGGGCCGGTCGCGTGGACGGGGCCCGTCGTCGTGGGGCCCAACGCGCAGGGCCAGCGCCAGGTGTCGTGTCCGTGAGCGCGGAGGCCGGGAGGAGAGCCGGAGCCCGGACCGGCGCCGTGCCCGCCGCGGACCGAGGCGCCCGCGGCCTGCTCGGTGCACTCCTGCTCGGCCTCAGCATCGGCGCCCTGGGGCTCGTCGTCGCGCTGGCCGCCCTGCTGGTCGTCGTGCCCAAGGCCACGGGCTCGACGCCGCTCACCGTCCTGACGAGCTCGATGGAGCCGACCTTCCCCCCGGGCACGCTGCTCGTCGTCCGGCCCGTCGACACCGACCTGGTGGAGCCGGGCGACGTCCTGACCTACCAGATCGAGTCCGGCGAGGCGGCAGTCGTCACCCACCGGGTGGTCCAGGTCGTGTCGTCGTCCGACGGGATGCGCTCCTTCGTCCTGAGGGGCGACGCCAACGGCAGCGTCGACGCCGACCCGGTCATGCCCGTCCAGGTGAAGGGGGCCGTCTGGTACAGCCTCCCGCTCGTCGGCTGGGTAGCCCAGGCCGTGGACGGCGAGGGGCGCGGCTGGGTCGCCACGGCCGTCGGCGCGGCACTCTGCCTGTACTCGGTCGTGGCGCTCGCCGTCGGCGTGCGGCGCAGGAGGCGAGCGAGGCACGCGAGGCACTGACCCTCGTACTGGGTGGATGCGATCGCATCGAATTGTCTTGTCCGCCATCAGGGGGACGAGTACAGTCGGATCTGTCGACGCGGCCTGCCCGCCCGGGGTGCGATCCGCCCCGAGAGCCCGGCGCCCTCGACACGCTCGTCACGACGACGAGCACCGTCCTGCCGTCACCTCGGTCGATCGCCGTGGGTGCCGTCACGGGACGCTGTTGCAGCGCGCCCGGACCCGGCCCGAACCGGTCCGGTCGCCGGCAGCGGCCCCGGCTCGCCCTGCTCGCCGTGCCCCGCGCCGTCCCGAGCGCCCTCCGTGCCTCCGAGCCTCAGCAACACGCGCCGCCCAGCACCGAGCCCCGCCCGTCCCGCGCCGTGGCGCGGTCCGAGCGGGGCTCGTGGTCGTCCCGTCGGGGGCGGCCGGTGCTACTTCGTGAAGCCGACGATCGTCCAGTCGAGGTCCGACGCGCCGGCGCGGGCGCCGTAGTTGGCGAGCTTCGGGCTCTGCGCCGAGACGAGCGGCTGCTGGATGATCGGCATCGAGTGCCCGATCTCCCAGATCGCCTCGTCGGCCTGGTTGTACAGGTCGGCCGCGGTGTCGGGGTCGCCCTCGGCGACCGCCTCGTCGAGGAGCGAGCTGATCTTGTCGCTCGAGACGCGGCCATAGTTCTGGCCCTGCTCGTCCTGGTTGTAGATGCTGACGCCCGAGGCCTGGTAGCCGGTGCCCGCCCAGACGAAGATCGTCATGTCGTAGTTGCCGGGCGTGACGTTGTCCTCGAAGAAGGCGTCCGTGCCGACCGCGTTGATGTCGAGCTTGATGCCGACCGCGGTCAGCTGGCTCTGGATCACCTCGGCGAGCTGCTGCGACACCGGTGCCGACGAGGGGATGGTGATCGAGATGGCGAGCTGCTCGCCGTCCTTCGCACGGACGTCGCCGTCCATCTCCCAGCCCGCGTCGTCGAGGATCTTGCCGGCCTCCTCCACGTCGTAGTTGCCGGTCTCGCCCGCGTTGTCCTGGTACGCCCCGTCGGTGCTGAGGTACAGGTGGTTGTTCAGCGTCGACACCTCGTACGGCAGCGTGCCCGTGATGACCTTGCCGAGCGCGTCGCGGTCGACCGCGTGCTGGATCGCCTGGCGGACGGCCTCGTCGGCCAGGAGGCCCTTCGTGCTGAAGTCGACGTGGGTGTAGCGAGCCGAGGGGGCGGCGCGGAGCTCGCTGCCGTCGGCGTCCTTGACCCGGTCGTACCGGTCGGACGAGTTCGCGTAGACCTGGTCGATCTCGCCGTTGAGGTAGGCGTCGATGTCGGCGTCGCCGTCGAGGGCGCGGAAGATCACCGTGTCGAGCTTGGGGGCGTCGCCCCACCAGTTCTCGTCGGGCACCATCGTGACGGTCTGGGCCGTCTGGTCGATCTCGTCGATCTTGTACGGGCCGGCCGAGATCGGCACGGCGTCGACGTAGGCCGTGTTGAACGCGGTCGGGTCGTTGTAGATCTTGGCCGGGTACAGCGGCGCGAACATCGACTTCCAGTCGGAGAAGGGCTCCGAGTACGTCACGACGACCTGCTTGTCGCTCGTGCCGGGCTCGACGCTCGCCATGCGGTCGGGGCCGAGGGTGCTGCCGACGAGGTACTCGGCGTTCGTGCCCTTGAGGGCCGTCCACCAGGCCTGGAAGTCGGCCACCGTGATCGGGGTGCCGTCGTTCCACTGCGCGTCGGGGTTGATGTCGTAGGTGACGACGAGGGGGTCGTCGCTCGTGGCCTCGGCGCTCGTGACGAGGTCCTCGTCGATCTGCGGCACGCCTTCCTCGTCGATGCGGAACGGCTGCGGCAGGATCGCGCTCTCGATCAGCGCGGCGTCGACGAGCGCGCCGTCGAGCTGGCCGTAGTTCCACTGCGAGGGCAGCTGCGTGAGCGGCAGGGTGAGCGTGCCGCCCTGCTCGACGTCGCCGGCCGCGGTCGCGTTGATGTCGCCGGTGGGGGACAGCTCGCCGTTCTTGGGTGCTCCGTCGCCGTCCTGGCCGCCTCCGCCGCTGCACGCCGTGACGACGAGAGCGAGTGCGGCGAGGCCCGCGACGACGCCGGCCTTCTTCGTGTTCTTCATGGCACTCCGAACTAGATGGTGTGAAAAACGCCGGTCACCCCAGTGGTCCGAGGTGCTGTCCCGCCCGGTGATCGCGAGCCGGGGTCCCCCTCGTCCGGGACCGACGAGTGCCACGCTACGGATCCGTGCACTCGATGCGAACTTTTCCGCCACTTCGTTACACGCCTGAAACGTCACGGCACCGATGCCCTCCGGGGTACGTCTATGTTGTTCTTCCATGGCCCGCTATCTCGCGCGGCGGCTGGTGTACTACGTCGCTCTCGTCTTCATCGCCACGTCCCTGACGTACTTCCTGGCGTCGGCGACGTTCACCCCCCGGTCCGCCTACGCCGAGCGCAACCCGCGACCCACCGAGCAGGTGATCGACGCGAAGCTCGACTCGATCGGCGTCAACGACAAGGTCCCGGTCGTCGAGCGCTACGCCTCCTGGCTCGGCGGCGCGGTGACCGGAGACCTCGGCAGGACGATCCAGGACAAGCCGGTGGACACGGAGTTCTGGCCGCGTCTCGGGGTGAGCCTCCGCCTCCTGCTCGCGGGCTCCGTGATCGGCATCGTCCTCGCCATCGCCGTGGGCACCTGGAACGCCGTCCGCCAGTACAAGCTGTCGGACCGTGTGTCGGCGATCCTCTCGTTCGTGCTCATCTCGACGCCTGTGTTCCTGTCGGCGGTGCTGCTCAAGATCGGGGCCACGCAGCTCAACAGCGTGCTCGGGTTCCAGCTGATCAGCTTCACGGGCGAGGCCACGCCGGGGCTCGGGGGCGGCTTCGCGACCATCGTCGGCGACCGGGCCGTGCACCTCCTGCTGCCCACCATCTCGATCGCCGCCGGGCTCATCGCGATCTACAGCCGGTACCAGCGGTCGACGATGCTCGACGTGCTGCAGGCGGACTTCATCCGCACCGCCAGGGCCAAGGGCCTGAGGAGGCGCCCCGCCATCGTCAAGCACGGCCTGCGGACCGCGCTGATCCCGATGACGACGCTCTTCGCCTTCGCGTTCCTCGGCGTGCTGACCGGTGCGACGTTCACCGAGAAGATCTTCGGCTGGAACGGCCTCGGTGCCTGGTTCATCGACGCCGTGCAGGGCAACGACGTGAACGTCGTCGTGGCCTACACGCTCTACAGCGCCGTCGTCGTGCTCTTCGCCGGCTTCGTCAGCGACGTGCTGAACGCCGTCCTCGACCCGCGCGTGCGCAGCCAGAAGTAAGGGGAGCCACCATGACCAGGTTCAGTCCCGAGCTGCTCGACGGCGGCGCCGACGACGTCCTGCCAGCCACCCGTGAGGAGGCGGTGACCACCTCGCCGAACCGCTTCGTGCTCACGATGCGCCGGCTCTTCTCCAACCGGGGCGCTACCGTCGGCCTCGTCACCGTGCTGCTGCTGTTCGCCTTCGCGTTCCTCGGGCCGCTCGTCTCGCCGTGGGCGTACGACTACATCGACTACACGGCCCTGTCGTCGCCGCCGGACGGCGCGCACTGGTTCGGCACGAACAACATCGGGCAGGACGTCTTCGCGCAGACCGCCCGCGGCATGCAGAAGTCGCTGCTGATCGGCCTGCTCGTCGCCCTGTTCTCGACCGCGATCGCCGGGTTCCTCGGCGCGATGGCCGGCTACTTCGGCGGCTGGGTCGACCGGGTCGTCATGATCTTCGTCGACCTGCTGCTCGTGCTGCCGTCGTTCCTGATCATCGCGATCCTGTCGCCGCGCCTCAAGCAGTTCGGCTGGTTGATCCTCGTCGCGCTGCTCGCCCTGTTCGGCTGGATGATCACGGCCCGCGTCGTGCGCTCGCTCACCCTCAGCATCAAGGAGCGGGAGTTCATCCGCGCCGCCCGCTACATGGGCATCGGCCACTTCACGATCATCACGCGGCACATCCTGCCGAACGTCGCGTCGTTCCTCGTCATCGACGCGACCATCGCGATCGGCGCCGCCGTGCTCACCGAGTCGGGGCTGTCGTACTTCGGCTTCGGCGTGCAGCCGCCCGACGTCTCGCTCGGCACGCTCATCGCGCAGAACCAGAACGTGGCGACGACCAAGCCCTGGCTCTTCTTCTTCGCCGCGGGCGCGCTGATCGTCTTCGCCCTCGCGAGCAACCTGCTCGGCGACGGCCTCCGAGACGCGCTCGACCCCACCTCGACGGCAGGCCGCACCGGTCGCCGTCGTCGCCTGCGCGCGGGCGGCCGAGGACGAGGAGGCGCCGCCCCCGTCGGCCGTGCCGCCGCGCTGTCCGAGGACGCGCCCGCCGCGCCTGTCCCGACCCGACCCACGGGGGAGACCCGATGACCCTCGCCGATCCCGTCGTCCCGACCCGCGCCTCCTCGGCCCCGGTGCTCGAGGTGCGCGACCTGCACGTGACGTTCCCGACGCCGGACGGGCCCGTGCGGGCCGTCCGCGGCATCGACCTGACGCTGCGCCGGGGCGAGGTGCTCGGCATCGTCGGCGAGTCCGGCTCGGGCAAGTCCGTGACGAGCACGGCGATCCTCGGCCTGCTGCCGTCGACCGCCCAGGTGACCGGGTCGATCCGGCTCGACGGCGAGGAGCTGCTCGGCAAGGGCGACAAGGCCATGTCGGCCATCCGCGGCGCCCGCATCGCGATGGTGTTCCAGGACCCGCTGTCGGCCTTCACGCCCGTCTACACGGTGGGGCAGCAGATCGCCGAGACGGTGCTGATCCACCGCGGGGGCAGCAAGGCCGAGGCGCGCGCCCGGGCCGTCGAGCTGCTCGGCCTCGTGGGGATCCCCGAGCCGGAGCGGCGCGTCGACTCGTTCCCGCACGAGTTCTCGGGCGGCATGCGCCAGCGCGCGATGATCGCCATGGCGATCGCCAACGACCCCGACGTCATCCTCGCCGACGAGCCGACGACGGCCCTCGACGTGACGATCCAGGCACAGGTCATCTCGGTGCTGCGCACGGCCCAGCGCGAGACCGGGGCCGCCCTCGTCTTCGTCAGCCACGACCTCGGCGTCATCGCCGGCTTCGCCGACCGCATCGCCGTCATGTACGCGGGACGGGTCGTCGAGACGGCCACCGCGGAGGACCTCTTCGCCCACCCGCGCATGCCGTACACGGTCGGCCTGATCGGTGCGCTGCCGCGCCTCGACCAGCGGAGCGACCAGCCGCTCGTGCCGATCCCCGGCACGCCGCCGTCGCTGCTCTCGCTCGCCCCCGGCTGCCCCTTCGCCGCCCGCTGCCCGCTCGTGCGCGACGACTGCCGCGCGGTCGAGCCGGCCCTCGAGCAGGCGCCGTCGGTCGAGGCGGGCCACGCGGCCGCCTGCCTGCACTCGGACGAGCTCGTCGGCGAGGGCACGGAGCCCGAGGAGGTCTACGACCTGCCCGACGCGCCGCGGTCGGCCCTGTCGCGCGTCGCCCGTGACCAGCGCGAGCGCGTGCTGCACGTCGACGGGCTCGTGAAGACGTTCCCGATCACGAAGGGCGCGGTGTTCAAGCGCCGGGTCGGCACCGTCTGGGCCGTCGACGGCGTCGACCTCGACGTCCGCCGCGGCGAGACGCTCGGCCTCGTGGGGGAGTCGGGCTCCGGCAAGAGCACCACCCTGCACGAGATCATGGACCTGCGTCGGCCCGAGGCCGGCACCATCGAGCTGCTGGGGACCGACCTCTCGTCGGGCCGGCTCGACCGCTCGACCGTCGCGCGCCTCCGGAGCACCGTCTCGATGGTGTTCCAGGACCCGATGGCGAGCCTCGACCCCCGGCAGCCCGTGAGCGACATCGTCGCCGAGCCGCTGCGCGCGGCCGGGCGGTCGGCCGAGGAGATCGGGCGGCGGGTGCCCGAGCTGATGCGGCTCGTCGGCCTCGAGCCGGCCGCCGCGACCCGCTACCCGCACGAGTTCTCGGGCGGCCAGCGCCAGCGCATCTCGATCGCGCGGGCGCTCGCCGCCGACCCGGCGCTCGTCATCCTCGACGAGCCCGTCTCGGCCCTCGACGTGTCGATCCAGGCGGGCGTGCTCAACCTCCTCGCCGAGCTCAAGGCGACGCTCGACCTGTCGTACCTGTTCGTGTCGCACGACCTGGCGGTGATCCGCCACGTCGCCGACCGCGTCACCGTCATGTACCTCGGGCGGACGGTCGAGACCGGTCCTGTCGACGACGTCTTCGAGCACCCGCTGCACCCGTACACGCGGGCGCTGCTGTCGGCCGTGCCCGTGCCCGACCCGGTCGTCGAGCGGGCCCGCGAGCACATCCTGCTGCCGGGCGACCCGCCGAGCCCCACGGTGCAGCAGACCGGCTGCCGGTTCCGCAGCCGCTGCCCGCTGTTCGCGCTGCTGCCCGACGAGAAGAAGCGGGCGTGCGTCGAGGACGTCCCCGCGATGCTGCCGCACGGGCGCGAGGGAGAGGACCACACGGCCGCGTGCCACTGGGCCGAGGAGCCGGTGCCGGCGTAGGGGGCGGCAGGGCCCGTCGAGGCCGGCTCGGCGCCTCAGTGACTCGGTGGTCTGCGGTCTGCGGTCTGCCGTCGGTGGTCGGCGGCTCAGCCGCTCGAGAGGCGGACGACGAGCACCACGACCACGACGATCGCGAGGTTGAGCGCGACGGTCAGCCGGAACGAGGACTGGAACGACCGCTTGCGGGTCTTGTGCCGCAGCCGTCGCTGCGCCACGATCGCGCCCGGCCAGCCCCCGGTGAGGCCGAGCGTCAGCAGGGTGCGTTCGGGCACCCGACGGGCCCCGCGCCGCGCAGCCCGCTTGTCGAGGGCGTAGGCGAGCACGGTCACGCCGTTCAGCGCGACCAGCGCCCCGACGACCGCGACGACGGCCCAGGCGGTCGTCGGGTCGGCCAGGGTCGTCGGGTCGGTCAGAGCCGCCAGGTCGGTCACGGTCGTCGGGTCAGTCACGGGCGATCGGCAGGAGCCGCGCCCCGGTGGCGCGCACCAGGTCGTCGGGAGCGATCTCGAGGTCGAGCCCGCGCCTCCCGGCGCTGACGAAGACGGTGGCGAAGGAGGCGGCGCTCGCGTCGACGACGGTCGTCAGCGCCGTGCGCTGCCCCACCGGGCTGATGCCGCCGACGACGTAGCCCGTGCGCCGCTCGGCCACGGCGGGGTCGGCGAGCCGGGCCTTCTTCGCGCCGAGGGCGGCGGCGAGGGCCTTGAGGTCGAGGCGACGGGCGACGGGCACCACCGCGACGACGAGCTCGTCGTCGGCCGAGGCGACGAGCGTCTTGAAGACGCGGTCCTCCGACAGGCCCAGCTCGGCCGCCGCCTCCTCGCCGAAGTTCGTCGCGGTGTCGTGGTGCTCGTAGGCGTGGGCGGTGAAGGCGATGCCCGCCGCGGTCAGCGCGACGGTCGCCGGGGTGCCCGCGCCCCTGCCCGCCCCGGCGGCCTTGCCTGCGCCTGGGCCCGCACCCGACGGGGTGCGCCCGCCGCTCACGACACGGCCCGGAAGATCACGACCGTGGGGGCCGACACCAGCACCTCGTCGCCCGGCTCGAGGGGGTCCAGCTCGGCGGAGTCGTCGCTCGACCAGAGCGGCTCCCAGCCGACGACGCGCTCGGCGCGGGCGAGCGTGACGGCCGCCGCGGACTCGGCCCCGTGCACCAGCACGAGGACCGTGTTCGGCGCCTCGTGCTCGGGCGTCGACCGTGCCACGTACTGCAGGGTCCGGACGCGCGGGTCCTCCCACTCGTCCTGGCGCATCTCGGCGCCGGACGCGTCGGCCCAGGTGATGTCGTTCGCGCTGAGTGTGCAGGCGCCCTCGACGCCGAACCGCGTCGGGCGGAGCGCCGGGTTCTCCCGGCGGATCCGCGCGAGCGTCGCGACGTCGTCGTGGATGCCCTGCTGCCACGGCTGCGTCGCCCAGTCGACCCAGGTCAGCTCGCTGTCGGTGCAGTAGCCGTTGTTGTTGCCGCGCTGGGTGCGCCCGCGCTCGTCGCCGGCGGTGAGCATCGGCACGCCCGACGACACGAAGAGGGTGCCGAGCAGGTTCCGCATCGAGCGGCGTCGCGCGTCGCTGATCCAGGGGTTGTCGCTGTGCCCCTCGACGCCGTGGTTGAACGACCGGTTGTCGTCGGTGCCGTCGCGGTTCTGCTCGCCGTTGCTGAGGTTGTGCTTGGCGTCGTGCGAGACGAGGTCGAGCAGGGTGAAGCCGTCGTGGGCCGTGACGAAGTTCAGCCCGGCGAGCGGCCCGCGGTCGTGGCTGAAGACGTTGCTCGACCCGCTCAGCTTGGAGGCGAAGCTGCCGACGCCGGTGGGCGGCGTGCCCTGGGCGCGCGCGGTCGCCACGTCGGTCAGCCAGAAGTCGCGGGCCCGGTTGCGGAACCGGTCGTTCCACTCGATCCACCCGTCGGGGAAAGCGCCGGTCTGCCAGCCGCCGGCGCCGACGTCCCACGGCTCGGCGACCATCTTGACGCCCGCCAGGGCCGGGTCCGAGACGATGTCGTGCAGCAACGGGTGGGCCGGGTCGAAGACGTGGCCCGCGTCGCGGCCGAGCGTCGCCGCGAGGTCGAAGCGGAAGCCGTCGATCTGCATCTCGGTCGCCCAGTAGCGCAGCGAGTCCATCACGAGGCGGTGCGCGGCGGGGTGGCTCGTGTCGAGCGAGTTGCCGCAGCCGGTCACGTCGACGGGGCGGCCCTCGGCGTCGTGCCGGTAGTAGGCCCCGGCGTCGAGGCCGCGGAGGCTCGTGACGGGCCCGCCGTCCTCGCCCTCCTCGGCGGTGTGGTTGTAGACGACGTCGAGCCAGACCTCGATGCCCGCCTCGTGCAGGAGCCGCACCATGCCCTTGAACTCGCGGACGACGGCGGAGGCGCCGGCCAGCTGGGCGTCCCGGCTCGCGTAGGCGGCGTGCGGGGCGAAATACGACAGCGTGTTGTAGCCCCAGTAGTTCTCGATGCCCTGCGCGACGAGGCGCTGCTCGTCGACGTGCTGGTGCACCGGCAGCAGCTGGACCGCGGTGACCCCGAGCCCCTTGAGGTAGGCGATGGTCGTGTCGGCGGCCAGCCCCGCGTAGGTGCCGCGCAGCTCGTCGGGCACGAAGGGGGCGAGCCTCGTCAGGCCACGGACGTGCGCCTCGTAGACGACGACCCGGTCGAGCGGGGTGCGCGGCTTCTCGACGCCGCCCCAGTCGAACGACTCGTCGATCACGGTCGCGCGGTGCTCGCCGCGGCCCGTCCGGCCGAGGCCGCGCGCGTACGGGTCGAGCAGGGCGGGGAGTTCGCCGGCGGGGTGCTCGCCGCCGTCGGCACGGGCGGCGTCGCCCGCGGTCCCGTCGGCGTGGTCGGCCCCGTCGACGCGGAGCCAGTAGCGCCGGCCCGGCGTCAGCGCCGCGTCGGTCGCGGTCCACACGTCGTGCTCGTCGCGGGTCAGCGGGACGACCCGGTCGTGGGGCGCGTCGTCGATCACGACCGCGAGGCGCTCGGCCGACGACGAGAAGACGCGGAGCGTCGGCCCGTCCGGCCCCTGGCGCACTCCGAGGTCGGCGAGGGGGTCGATGTCGGGCACGGGACCTACAGTAGATGAGGGCCGAGACGGGCCCGCGAACCGACCGGCCGGCAGGAGGCGCCCCCATGGTCGTCTACCTCGACCACGCCGCGACGACGCCGATGCACCCGGCGGCCATCGCCGCCTACGCCGCGGCCCTCGGCACCGTCGGCAACCCCTCCTCGATCCACTCCGCGGGCCAGGGCGCCAAGCGCGTGCTGGAGGAGGCGAGGGAGCGCGTCGCCGCCTCCCTCGGCTGCGAGCCGATCGAGGTCGTCTTCACCTCGGGCGGCACCGAGTCCGTCAACCTCGGGGTCAAGGGCCTCTGGTGGGCGAGGCAGGCCGACCGGACTCGCCCGCGCCTCCTCGTCCCCGCCGGCGAGCACCACGCCACCGTCGACGCCGTCGAGTGGCTCGAACGGCACGACGGCGCCGTCGTGACCTGGCTGCCGCTCGACGAGCACGGCCGGCTGCGGGTCGACGCGCTCGCCGCGGCCCTCGACGAGCACGACGACGTCGCGCTGGTCAGCCTGCTCTGGGCCAACAACGAGGTCGGCACCCTGCAGCCCGTCGACGAGGTCGTGGCGCTCGCCGCCGCGCACGGGGTGCCGGTGCACTGCGACGCGGTGGCCGCGTACGGGCAGGTGCCGATCGACTTCCGCTCGACGGGCCTCGCCGCGCTCAGCGTCAGCGCCCACAAGATCGGCGGTCCGATCGGCATCGGCGCCCTCGCGCTCGCCCGCACGGCGACCGTCGAGCCCCTGATCCACGGGGGCGGCCAGCAGCGCCAGGTGCGCTCGGGCACCCAGGACGGCCCGGCCGCCGTCGCCTTCGCCGTCGCCGCCGAGCAGCAGCACCACGCGTACGAGCCGCTGCGCGACCGGCTGGTCGCGGGGGTCCAGGCCGCCGTCCCGTCGGCGGTGCTGCGGGGCGACCCGGTCGACCGCCTCCCCGGCAACGCGCACTTCACCTTCCCCGGGTGCGAGGGCGACTCGCTGCTGTTCCTCCTCGACGCCGCCGGCGTCGCCGTCTCGACCGGGTCCGCCTGCCAGGCGGGCATCCCGGAGGCGTCGCACGTCCTGCTCGCGATGGGCCTCTCCGACGAGGAGGCGCGGGGCGCGCTCCGCATGACGGTCGGCCACACGAGCACCGAGGCCGACGTCGACGCGCTGCTGGCGGCGCTGCCCGACGCGGTCGCCCGCGCGACCCGAGCCGGCTACGCCGCCCACGCGCCCGCGACCTTCGCCCGCTAGCGCCCGCGCTCGCGCCCGCGCCCGCCCGAGCCCACACACCCGTGTCAGATGCACGACTTGCCCCGATGCGCTGCCTCCCGAGTCTCAGCGCAGCAGAACGGGGCAACTCGATCCGTGCAGTGTAAAGAGGGGCCTCTCCTCCACCGGCGACGGATGAGCGATGTCGTCCCCGTGTCGGTGCCGCCCCCGAGCGGCAGCCCGGTGCCGGCCCGAGTCTCGGTCCGTGCGTCCACGACCCCTTCCCCCGTCCCTCGCCCTAGGTCCGTTCTCCGCTCAGGACGCCCGAGACGCAGGTGTACCGCCCCATCGGCTCCGCGCCGCCGACCTGAACAGTCCGCACCACGGTGTCCGGACGACGGTCGCGCCAGAGTCGATCGAGCAGCGGGCGGCTGCTCTCGGCGTCCTGCTCTGCGGCGACGAGTACTTCAGCCACGTGACGGCACTCGCGCTGTGGCATCTTCCTCTGCCCACCCGTCACGAGGGCGGCACCCTGCACGTGACCGGATCGACCACGCACCAGCGGAGGCGTCCGGGCGTGCGAGGCCATCGGCTCGCGCGGGTGCCGCGGCTGCACTCCCTCAGGGGACTCCGCGTCGTCGACCCCGTCGAGGCGTGGGTGCAGTCGGCCCCGCTCCTGTCGGTCGACGAGCTCGTGCAGGTCGGCGACGCGTTGGCGGGAAGGTGGTCGACGTTCGGCCCGGCCCGCGGGCGTGACCTCGCCGAGCTGGTCGACGCTGTGGAGCGGGCCCACCGGCGACCTGGTGTCGTCCGACTCCGGGCGGCCTCTGAATGGCTGCGGGCCGGCGTCATGTCACCCCGCGAGACGCTTCTGAGATTGATGATCGAGCGTGCAGGGTTGCCACGGCTCAATGTCAACGTGAAGCGCTGGACCGCGTCGGGGGCGTATCTCGGACGACCCGACCTCAGCGACGGACGGCGCAAGGTCGCGGTGGAGTTCGAGGGCGACGGACACAGGACGGACAGACGCCAGTGGCGTCGAGACATCGAGCGCGCGGCGCGGTTCGTGGACGACGGGTGGGCCTACCACCGGGTCACTGACGACCACCTCCGCGGGCCACTCGCCACAGCGTTCCTCGGCCGCCTCGCTCGCGACCTCGATGAGCGCCCCTGACGGTGGCCCTGACGACTTGCTTCGATGACTTGCCTTGATCTGTCACGCCGGAGGGGCCGGGGCAGCACTTCGGGGCAACTCGACGCCTCCAGGGTGTGGGGCGCGGGGCAGACTGGGGCGATGCAGATCTACTCGGCGTCGAACGCCGTCCGTGCTCGTCAGGTCGCCGGCGACGTCGTCGCCGTCGGGCTCGTCGTCGTGTTCGTGGGGCTCGGGCTCGCGGTCGCCGCCTTCGTCGGCGGCCTCGCCGAGCTGGGGCGCCAGATCGAGGAGGCGGGCGCCGGCTTCCAGGGGACGATGGACGACGCCTCGCGCGTCCTGGGCGGCATCCCGCTGCTGGGCGGCGCCGCGTCGGCACCGTTCGACGGGGCAGCCGGAGCCGGCCAGACGCTCGTCGACGCGGGCCGCCAGCAGCAGGACGACGTGGGGCGCGCCGCGCTCGTGGCCGGGCTGCTCGTCGGCGGGCTGCCGAGCATCGTGGTGCTGTGGGCCTGGCTTCGCGGGCGCGTCGCGTTCGTTCGCCGCGCCTCCTCGGTGCGGGGGCTGCTCTCGCTGCCCGGGGGAGAGGACCTGCTCGCCCTGCGTGCCCTCACCGGACGCGACGCCCGCGCGGCGCTCGCCGTCTCGCCCGACCCCGTCGCGTCGTGGCGGGCGGGCGACCCGGCCGTGGTCCGCCGCCTCGCCGACGTCGCGCTCCGCGAGGCCGGCGTCGCCCGACCCCGGTAAGCTCGACCACCATGATCGCACTGGACTTCTCTGAGCAGATTGCCGCCCTCCGGGCCACGTTCGAGGACATCCGGGCCGTGATCGGGCAAGACCGTCTCGTCGCCGAGATCGCCCAGCTCAGCGAGCAGGCGTCGGCGCCCGACCTCTGGGACGACACCGAGAACGCGCAGAAGATCACGAGTGCGCTGAGCCACCGCCAGGCCGAGCTCGAGAAGCTCGAGACCACCGAGCAGCGCCTCGACGACCTCGGGGTCCTGGTCGAGATGGCCAACGACGGCGACGACCAAGAGAGCGCCGACGAGGCGCAGGTCGAGCTCAAGGCCCTGCAGAAGATGATGGACACGCTCGAGGTGCAGACGCTCCTCGACGGCGAGTACGACCCGCGGCCCGCGGTCATCACCATCCGTGCGGGGGCCGGCGGCGTCGACGCGGCCGACTTCGCCGAGATGCTGCTCCGCATGTACCTGCGCTACGCCGAGAAGCACGGCATGGCGGCCACGGTGATGGACACGAGCTACGCCGAGGAGGCGGGCATCAAGAGCGCGACCTTCGAGATCGACGCGCCCTACGCCTTCGGCACCCTCAGCGTCGAGGCAGGCACGCACCGCCTCGTCCGGATGAGCCCCTTCGGTGCGGCAGGCAAGCGCCAGACGAGCTTCGCCGCCGTCGAGGTCATCCCGCTGATGGAGGAGACGGAGGCGGTCGAGATCCCCGAGAACGACATCCGCGTCGACGTCTTCCGGTCGTCGGGCCCCGGCGGCCAGAGCGTCAACACGACCGACTCGGCCGTCCGACTCACCCACATCCCGACCGGCACCGTCGTCTCGATGCAGAACGAGAAGAGCCAGATCCAGAACCGGGCCGCGGCGATGCGCGTGCTGCAGTCCCGCCTCCTGTTGTTGCAGAAGGAGGCGGAGAACGCCAAGAAGAAAGAGCTCGCCGGCAACATCACGGCCAGCTGGGGCGACCAGATCCGCAGCTACGTCCTCGCGCCGTACCAGATGGTGAAGGACCTGCGCAGCGAGCACGAGGTCAACAACCCCTCGAACGTGTTCGACGGCGACCTCGACGGCTTCATCTCGGCGGGCATCCGCTGGCGCAAGCGCGACGACGCCTGAGCCGACGGCGCCTGAGCACGGCGCGAACGAGGCGCGAACGAGGCGCGGGGGAGTCACGAAGGACGCGCGGTGCGCGACGGCACCGCGCCTCCTCCGCGCTCTCCCAGCGCTTCCATAGGCCCGTTCGAGGGGCGAGTCGCGACCGCGATCGACGCGGCCCGCGCTTAGGGTGATCCCCGTCATGATCCGTTTTGATGAAGTCACCAAGGTGTATTCCGGCAACCCCCGGCCGGCACTGAACTCGGTCACCCTCGAGATCCTCAAGGGCGAGTTCGTGTTCCTCGTCGGCGCCTCCGGCTCCGGCAAGTCCAGCTTCCTGCGCCTCGTGCTCAAGGAGGAGAAGCCCTCCAAGGGCCAGATCCACGTGCTCGGGCAGAAGCTCGGCGTGCTCTCGAGCCGCAAGGTCCCGTACTTCCGCCGCAACCTCGGGGTGGTCTTCCAGGACTTCCGCCTGCTGCCGCAGAAGAGCGTGTTCGACAACGTGGCCTTCAGCCTGCAGGTGATCGGCAAGAGCAAGGGCTTCATCCAGGAGGCGGTGCCCGACGTCCTGAAGATGGTCGGCCTCGTGGGCAAGCAGCAGCGCCTGCCGCACGAGCTCTCGGGCGGCGAGCAGCAGCGCGTGGCCATCGCCCGCGCCATCGTCAACAAGCCCTCGATCCTGCTGGCCGACGAGCCGACGGGAAACCTCGACCCCTCGACCAGCGCCGGCATCATGACGCTGCTCGAGCGCATCAACGCCGGCGGCACCACGGTGATCATGGCGACGCACGACGCCGGCATCGTCGACCAGATGCAGCGCCGCGTGATCGAGCTCTCGGCGGGCAACATCCTCCGCGACGAGCGCCACGGCGGCTACCAGACGCAGGCGGTGCCCATCCAGGCCATCGGTGTGGAAGACCTCAGCCTGAGGGGAGCGGACGAATGAGACTCGGACTCGTCCTCAGCGAGGTCGGCAGCGGCCTCCGGCGCAACGTCTCGATGGTCGTCGCGGTCGTGCTCGTCACGTTCATCTCGCTGACCTTCGTCGGCACCGCGGCCCTGCTCCAGCTGCAGATCAACCAGATGAAGGGCTACTGGTACGACAAGGCCCAGGTGGCTGTCTACCTCTGCACCGAGACCGACACGACGGGCAACTGCACGGGCGCCAAGGCCACGCAGGACCAGATCGACGGCGTCGAGGCCCAGCTCAGCAGCCAGGTGCTCGCGCCGTTCGTCGACCGGTCGTACTTCGAGACCCAGGACGAGGCCTACGCCCGCTTCACGACGCAGTTCGCGGACAGCCCCGCGACCGAGTTCGTGCAGCCCTCTTACCTCAACGAGACCTTCTGGGTGAACCTCAAGGACCCGACGCAGTCGGACGTCCTCACCGAGAGCCTCTCGAGCCTCGCCGGCGTCCAGAGCGTCGTCGACCAGCGGGGTTACCTCGACCCGATCTTCTCGGTGCTCAACGCGGCGAGCTACACGGCCATCGGCATCGCGGTGCTGATGCTCATCGCGGCGGTGCTGCTGATCGCCACGACCATCCGGCTCAGCGCCTTCAGCCGACGGCGAGAGCTCGGCATCATGCGGCTGGTGGGCGCGTCGAACAGGTTCATCCAGACGCCGTTCATCCTCGAGGGCGTGATCGCCGCGTTGGTGGGCTCGGTGCTGGCTGGCGGTGCCCTGATCGCGATCGTCAACTTCTTCGTCAAGGGCTACCTCGTGACGACCTTCGCCTCGACGCCGTTCATCGGGCTGCGCGAGACGGCGATCGTCGTGCCGGTGGTGGTCGTGATCGGCATCGCGCTGGCGGCGCTGTCGGCGAACGTCGCCATCAGGCGGTACCTCAAGGTCTAGCGACGCCACGGCGTCGCGAGGCGGGTGCCCGCAGGAGGCGCGGTGCAGGGAGACCTGGACCGCGCCTCCTTCGCTGTCTCGCTCATGTAGACTGACAGGCTGCCTGATCGCGGGCAGACCATCCCACGAACGACCGGAGGCAGAGCGTGGCGAAAGAACGCGGCGAGAAGGTCGTGGCCACCAACCGTCGGGCGCGCCACGACTACCTGATCGAGGACACCTACGAGGCAGGCATCGTGCTCAGCGGCACCGAGGTGAAGTCGCTGCGGCAGGGGCGGGCGTCGCTCGTCGACGGCTACGCCTTCGTCGACGCCGGCGAGGCCTGGCTCGACGCAGTGCACATCCCCGAGTACACCGAGGGCACCTGGAACAACCACGCGCCCCGACGCAAGCGCAAGCTGCTGCTGCACAAGCAGCAGATCGTCAAGATCGGGCAGAAGACGAAGGAGGGCGGCTTCACGGTCATCCCCCTCAAGATCTACTTCAGCGACGGGCGAGCGAAGGTCGAGATCGCGGTCGCCAAGGGCAAGCGCGAGTACGACAAGCGGCAGACCCTGCGCGAGCGCACGGCCACCCGCGAGGCGCAGTCGGCGATGTCGGCCCGGAAGCACCTCGGCGAGTAGAGCTGACGGCACCGGGCGGGTGGATTCTTCCCTGCGGGGCAACTACACTCGTCCACAGCGACAACGGTTCTTCATAAATCAACAGAGTGTGACAACGGCCCCCTCATGGGGATGATCGGTTTCGACATCGCCTGTGTGCGAACGAGAAGCGGGCCGAGGATCCAGGGTTATCTCGTTAACGATCTCTGGAAAACAATAAGTGCCAATAACAAGCGCACTGACTTCGCTCTCGCTGCGTAAGCAGTAGAGCCACATGGAGTCCGTCAGTCTGGTGACCGCCTTCTAACCAGAGCCTGACGTCATCTAGAGGGCTTGCTGCGTGACTACGCCTGAGGGTCACGCGGGACTTGCACTCGGGCTGGGCTCGTCGACCTAGAAGCCAGTAGCGAAGGTCGGAGCCGAGCAGAACGTCTCATCTGGCTACGCCCGTAGAATGCGTGCAATCTCAGCGATGGACGGGGGTTCAATTCCCCCCATCTCCACCACCGGGCCGTCGTCACACTCTGTTCCGTCGTCGCGACGACGTAGGCCCCCTCCCGCACCGGGAGGGGGCCTACGTGGTTCCGTGGGAGCTCGGACCGGCGCACCCCGCGGGGCGGCCCGCAGGAGGCGCGGCGCCCGGACACGAGGAAGGCCCCCGACCGTGTGGTCGGGGGCCTTCTCCGTGTGGTGCGGTGTCGCGTGCTGCAGTCTGGACTACTCCGAGTCGGAGCCCGTGACGGTGGCGAGCTTCGCGCGGCGGCGAGCCGCGAACGCGAGGCCGGCGCCGGCGAGGGTCAGTGCTGCACCGAGGCCCAGGGCGAGGCCCTGGTCGTCGGAACCGGTGTAGGCCAGGCCGGACGGGGTGCGGACGGGGGTGACGGCAGCGGCGACCGCGGTGGCGGCGACGACGCTGAAGTCGACCGCGTTCGAGTCGCCGGAGATGCCGGTCAGGGTGCCGTCGGCGTCGACCGTGAACGCGAAGGCGACGACGGTGAAGCTGCCGGCCTTGACGTTGCGGAGGGTGCTGGTCCAGTTGCCGGCCGCGTCGACGACGATGCTCTCGTCGGCGATGGCCTCGTCGAAGGCAGCGGACGACTCAGGCGACTGGCCCTTCGGCAAGACCACGTAGCCGATGTTGTTGCCCGGCGTGCCGGTGCCCGAGATGACGACGTCGGAACCGACGATGACCTGGTCGGGGATCGGCGACGTGATGACCGGAGGGGCGAGCACGGTCGGGGTGACCGGGACGGCCGCGACGGCAGGCAGGTTGAAGTCGCGCGTGACGGTGTTGTCGAAGCCGCTGCCGCCGACGAAGCCGCTGACGAAGACGGTCTGGGCGACGTCGTCGTCCTCGGTGTAGGCGACCTCGATGGAGAAGGTCGTGCCGTTGCCGAGGTTCGCACGGCCCAGCTCGGCGCCGTCGGCGTCGTCAGCGTTCACGATGACGGTGGAGCCGGCAGGAGCGGTGCCCGTGAAGGTCACCGTGCGCGAGCCGGTCGTGGTGCCCTGGGCGGGCGCGTCGAGGACGAGCGTCTTGGCCGGGGCCGGTGCGACCACTGCGGGCAGCGTGATGTCGCGCGTGACCGGGTCGATGCCGCTGCCGCCGACGATGCCGTTGACGGAGAGCGTCTGCGCGACGGCGTCGGCGTCGGTGAACGTCACCGGGATCGAGTAGGTGTTGGCGTTGCCCAGGTTCTGGCGGCCGAGCTCGCGACCGGCGCCGCTGACGATGACCGTCGAGCCCTGCGTGGCCGTGCCGGTGACGTTGAAGGTGCGGCTGTCGACAGGACCTGCGGCCGGCGCGTCGATCGTGATGTACTTCGCGATCGGCAGGTTGAAGGCGCGGGTCACCGGGTCCTCGAAGCCGCTGAACCCGATGTCACCGGTGACGTAGATGCTCTGAGCAGTCGGTGCGGTCACGGCGTAGGGGGTGAGCTGGACGCTGAAGGCGCCGCTCTGACGGTTCGTGACCGTGCGGCCGAGCTCGGTGGTGCCCGAGGCGTCGGTGAAGACGCGGATGTTGGCGCCGGCTGCTGCGGTGCCGGTCACGGTGACGGTACGGCTGTCGGTGGTCGAGTTGACGGCCGGAGCCGTGACGACGAGGTTGCCGACAGCGGCGCTGGCGGCGGTGGAGGTGAGGAGAACCCCTCCGAGGGCGAGAGAGAGCGCAGCCGGAACGGCCAACGCACGTCGCCAAGAGAACTTGGTGGTCACGTGTGTGCTTTCTTGATCGGTGTACAAGCGACATTGCTCATCACCCGAGCCCAGCGCCGGGGAGATACGCGAAGAGAACTCATGAAAAGTCCCCCTGTGGAAAGACTAAGCAAAGACGACGGGTGTCGTCACCATGGACGGGTGAGGCGGGGGGCGGTCTGCTCGTGCGGAACGGGTGAGGGTGGGGGTGAGAGCCCCGGAGAACGGCGGCCGAGCATGCAGGAGGGGCACGACGCGACGCGCCGTGCCCCTCCTGTTCCGCCCCGAGGTCATCGACGCTGGTGTCGCCCCCCGCCCGTCCGGAGGCGCGCGACCGATATCGCACCGGCCCCGGCGACGAGCAGCATCGCCGCGACGCTCGCGAGCCAGGCGCTCTCGGACCCGGTGAAGGCGAGTCCGGGACGACCGGCCGTGGTGCCGCCGCCGTTCCCGACACCGGGCCCCGTGCCCGCTCCCGGGCCAGGAACGACGGGGCCGGGTGCGACGGGACCCGTCCCCGGGTCGACAGGCGGCGTCGTGGGGTCGGTCGGCGACGTCGGCACCGGTCCGGCCTCGACCGCCACGACGGCGGCGGGCGAGGTGACGAGCGTCCCGTCGGGGGCGGTGCCGGTGGCGCTGGCCGTCGTCGGCACGGTCCCGTCGCCGGCGGCGGCGGCGGTCACGTCCCTGTCCGTCACCGTCCGCGTCGCGGTGAAGGTCGCCGACGCGCCGGGTGCCAGGTCAGCGGACTCGGGAGACAGGCCCTCGGCGTCGGGGTCCGCGACCGAGACGCCGGTCAGGCTGACCGTGCCGTCGTTGCGGACGACGTAGCGGTACGTGACGACCTCGCCCTCGTCGGCCACGCCGTTGCCGTTCGTGTCGGCGAGATCGGCCGTCACCTCGATCGAGAGTCCGCCGGTGCCGGCGGTGACCGGCGTCGGGATCGCGAGGGAGGCCTCGGCAGACGACACCGCGCCTCCTTCGGGGTCGGTGCCCGTCGCGACCGCGGTGGCGCCGAGGTCGGTGCCCGCGTCGACGTCGGCCTGCGTCACCACGTAGCTGCCGGTGACGGAGGCGGAGGCGCCCGGTGAGAGGGACGCGGGCGACGCGGTCGTGACCGGGGTGCGCGGAGCCGTCACGCCGAGGCCCGTGAGGGTCACGGTGCCGGTGTTGGTCGAGGTGTACGTGTAGGTGATCGTCTCGCCCGCGTCGGCCGTGCCGTTGCCGTTCGCGTCGTCGAGCACGGCCGTGAGCGTCAGGTCGAGGTCGGCCTGCGCGGCGAGGAGCGGCGTGCTGCCGGAGGCCTCGGGGCTGTCGACGGCGGTGCCCTCCGGGGTCCGGCCCGTCGCCGTGGCGGTGACGACGAGCGGGTCGCCCGCGTCGACGTCGGCCTGCGTGACGGTGCGGGCAGCGGACGTGAAGCGGACGGTGCCGCCCGGGGCCGCGGCGCCGTCGCCGACGCGGACGGGCTGCAGCACGCCGGGGCCGGTGACCACGATGCCGGTGAGGCTCGTGTTGCCCGTGTTCGTCACGACGTACGAGTACGAGATCGTCTCGCCGGGGTCGGCGACGCCGTTCTCGTTCGTGTCGTCGAGCACGGGGACCACGTCCACGGACAGGGCGTCGTCGGCCGCGGCGGTGACGGTCTGGACGGACGCCGGCGGGCTGGTGAGCGGGCCGTCCACGCCGTTGGCGGAGGCGGTGGCCGTCTCGGTGACCGGGTCCGGGCTGTCGACGTCGGCCTGCGTGACGGTCGTGGTGGCCGTGTAGGTCACGGACGCACCCGGCGCGAGCGAGGCAGGGTCGCCGCTCAGGACGACGACGCCGATGCCGCGCGTCGGGGCGAGGGCCACACCGGTGAGGGTGCTCGTGCCCGTGTTGGTCACGGTGTACGTGTAGGTGATGACGTCGCCGAGATCGGCCAGGCCGTCGCCGTTCGCGTCCGTCGTGAGGGCTTGCTCGACGCCCAGCTCGAGCAGGTCCGAGGCCGTCAGGAGGGGCGTCTCCACGACCGAGGGACCGCTGGCGGCCGTCAGCCCCGAGGGCGACGACCCCGTGGCGGAGGCGGTGTTGACGAGCGGGCCGCCGGCGTCGACGTCGGCCTGGGTCACGGGGCGGTCGGAGGTGAAGGTCCGGGTGCCGCCCACGGCGAGGACGATCCCGGTGGTGTCGACGGCAGGGGCGCCTCCCGTGTCGACGGCGAGGTCGCCGAGGGGCGTCTCGCCGGTGTTGGTCACGGTGAAGCGGTAGCGGATCGTGTCGCCGGGGCCGGCGACGCCGTCCCCGTCGGCGTCGATCAGCTCGGCGGTCTGGGTCAGGCCCACAGCGGGCTGCAGCTGGTCGAGCGGCGCGGTGGCCGTCGAGGCGGCGCTGGCGATGGCGGCTCCGTTGCGGGAGTCGACGGCGGTGGCGGTCGCCGTGTTGGTGAAGGTCGCGGCCTGGGCGTCGGCGGCCGTCACGGTGTGCCCGCCCGTGCAGACGGCGGTGGCTCCGGGCTGGCCGACGGGGGCGAGGCTCGCCACCGGGCAGGTGACGTCGTCGGCGAGGGCGTCGCCGATCGCGAGGGAGTCGAGGCGGACGATCGAGGTGTTGCTGACGGTGAACGTGTAGGGGATGCGGTCGCCGACGGCCCAGCCCTCGGCCGGAGCCGTGCCCGAGACGGACTTGACCAGGTTGAGGGCGCCGAGCTCCTGCACGGACGAGACCGCGAGGTTGCGGATCAGGTGCACGTCGGTCGCGCCGCCGGTCGAGCCGAGGAACCCCAGCTTGTAGGTGTCGGGGGCGGCGTCGGTCATCTGGTGCTCGAGCACGCGCAGGTAGCCGCTGCCGTCGTGGAAGTCGATGTCGACGGTGACGAGGGGGAGCGCGTCCGGGCTGAGGGTCACCCGAACTGAGTCGCGGCTGGTGTCGTCGGCGCCGGTGCCGCGCAGCGAGCCCGGCAGCGTCGAGGCGAACCGGTCGCCGCCGGTGTTCGCGCCGACCGTGCCGGCGAGCCAGCAGTAGCCGGTGGTGCCGCTGCCGGGGCCGCGGAGCGACACGGCGTTCGGCACGAAGCCGGGGCCGACCTCGGGCGGGGTGCAGGTGGAGTCGCGCAGCTCGGTCGGGTTCGCGTAGTTGCCGTAGGCGTCGAGGCCGATGCCGACGTAGCCGCCGACGACGCCGGGGTCGCCGTTGCGGTTGCCGTAGCCCAGCGACCCGCCGTCGGCTCCCGTCATCGTCAGCTGCTCGTTGCCGTCGGTGAGGAAGAACCCGATGCCGTCGCCTCCGTCGCCGCCGTCGGGACCGTACTGCCACTGGTCGAACTCGACCACCAGGCCGCCGTTGCCCGGGATGGCCTGGTTGTAGACGACGCCGCCGCGACGGAAGCCGCTCTCGGCGTTCAGCTGCAGGAAGCCGGGGGTGCCGACCGCGGGCGACCCGCTCAGGTCGGTGCACTGAGACAGGTTGCTGCTGCCGGCCGGGGCCGCCGCGGTGGCGCCCGTGAGGCACGCGTCGTTCAGCCCGCGCCAGGCAGGATCGGCGATCGAGCTGCCGGTGAACGACTCGGTCAGGAGGGGCGTGCCGGCCGCGTGGGCCGGTCCCGCGACGAGGAGGGCGGGGGAGACGGCGGCAGCGGCGACCGCGAACGCGACGAGCGTCCGGGTGAGCCGGCCACGCCGGGGCGCGACGCTGTGCATGGGGATCCCGATCCGTGATGGCCGCCCTGCGGGGTGATCTTCGGCGACGTGAGAAAGTGTCACACGGAGGCGCGGGGTCGGACAAGGAGTCCCTCACCCTCCAGACCCGTGCGCTCGGGAATCGGCCACGGTCGTCGTCTGGCTGAGGCCTCGCCGTTGTTATGATCGACGGGACGCTGGGCGAGAGCCGCGCCGGGGTCGTAGGGGGAACGGCTTCATGAGCGACATCTTCACGCTGACGGCCGACGACGGTGACGGCCCGGCTCCGGAGGAGCGGCCGCGACGGAAGCGTCGCCTCTCGAAGGGGGCCAGGGCCCTCATCGTCATCGCCTCGGTCGTCGTCGGGGTGCTGCTCATCGCGGTCATCGGTGCCGCCGTCTACGCGTCGCGACTCGCGAACACCTTCGACGACAACGCGACGAAGATCGAGCAGGCGTTCCCCGAGGAGACGACCAGGCCCGCACCGGTCGAGACCGGTGCCATGAACATCTTGCTGATGGGATCCGACTCGCGGGCCGACGAGACGACCATCGACGACCCGTCGTCGTCCGACCAGCGCACGGACTCGATGATGTTGGTCCACGTCGACGCCGACCGCGAGAACGTCTACGTCATGTCGATCATGCGCGACCTCTACGTGCCCATCCCGGGCAACGGCGAGAACAAGATCAACGCCGCCTTCGCCTACGGCGGATCGCCCCTGACCGTGCAGACCGTCGAGCAGCTGCTCGGCGTCCGCATCGACCATGTCGCCATCATCGACTTCGAGGGCTTCAAGGGCATGACGACGGCGCTCGGGGGAGTGGACGTGCAGTCGCCCCAGGCGTTCTCGGCCGGGCAATTCTCGTACGAGGAGGGGGTCAACCGTCTCGAGGGAGACGCCGCTCTCGCGTTCGTGCGGGAGCGCCACGCCTTCGCCGACGCCGACTTCACGCGGGTGAAGAACCAGCAGGCGTTCGTCAAGGGCCTCGCGAACACCATCCTCAGCCGGTCGACCCTCACCGACCCGGGCAAGGTCTCCGCCTTCGTGACGGCCATGTCGCCCTACCTGACCGTCGACCAGGGCTTCGACGTCGGGACGATCGGCAACCTCGCCTTCAGCCTCCGCAACATGGACGCGACCACCATGCACTTCTTCACGATCCCGACGGCCGGCACCGGCAGCGTCGGCGGCCAGTCGATCGTCAACGTCGACCAGGCCGGGCTGGACGTAGTCAAGCAGGGCTTGGCCTCCGACACTCTCGACGTACTTCCCGCTGCGCAGTAGCGGTCTTAAATTGGCTCGTCACGGTCGAGGTCGAGCGCCACCAACAAGGGGATCAGCAAATGAAGACTGTCGTCGTAGGACAGGGGTACGTCGGGCTGCCCGTCGCCATGCGGGCCGTGGAAGTCGGTCACGACGTCGTCGGCGTCGACCTTGATGTGGCGCGAGTCGAGTTGCTGCAGAGCGGGACGTCCTACGTGGACGACATCTCGAGCGAGACGCTCACGGCTGCCCTGGCGGGCGGGAGCTACGTCGCGACGATGGATTACGCGGACGTCGCCGGCTTCGACGTCGCCGTCATCACCGTGCCGACGCCCCTACGGGACTCGCTGCCCGACCTCAGTTTCATCGAGATGTCTGCCGCCTCTCTTGCTCCTCTGGTCCGGGCCGGGAGCACCGTCGTGCTCGAGTCGACGACGTACCCCGGGACGACCGAGGAGCTGCTCGTGCCGATCCTGGAGCAGGGTTCGGGCCTGGAAGCCGGCACTGACTTCTTCGTCGGATACAGCCCGGAGCGGATCGACCCAGGCAACAAGACCTGGGGGTTCGTCGAGACACCCAAGGTCGTCTCAGGCATCAACGACGATTCGCTCGTGGCCGTCCAGGGGTTCTATGACCAACTAGTCGAGACGACTGTCCCCGTGTCCGGCACCAAGGAAGCGGAGCTCACAAAGCTGTTGGAGAACACTTTCCGGCATGTGAACATCGCGCTCGTCAACGAACTCGCCATCTTCGCCCATCAACTCGGTGTCGACGTCTGGGAGAGCATCGAGGCAGCGTCGTCAAAGCCCTTCGGCTTCATGAAGTTCACGCCGGGCCCGGGTGTCGGCGGGCACTGCCTCCCCGTCGATCCGAGCTACCTTTCCTGGCAGGTTCGCCAGAAACTGGGGCAGAGCTTCCGGTTTGTCGAACTCGCCAATGACGTGAACGATCACATGCCTGATCACGTTGTTCAACGAGTTGTTGCGATGCTCAACGACGAGTCGAAGGCTGTTCGAGGAAGCAAACTCCTGCTAGTTGGGCTTGCATACAAGCCGGGGACGGGTGACGTTCGAGAGGCCCCCTCGAAGAGGATCATCGAACTTCTGCAAAGCATGGGTGCGGAAGTCTCGGCCGTGGACGGCCATGTCGAAGATCACCGTTGGCCGGCCACGGTTGGAAAGATCGAGGATCTGACCCCCGTTGTGGCCGACACGTCCGATCTCATCGTCGTGTTGACGCACCATCCCGAGTTGTCATTGCGTGTCCTTGAGGAGACTCCTACGCCTGTCTTCGACTCACGAAACATACTCCGGCGACCGGGCGTCGTTCAGCTCTGAATGCGGGAGCATTGCGGCTCCGGCGATCGCCCGAGCCCTACGTCAACGTATGCCGACACTATTCAAGCATCTGGAGGAGGTGCGCTCCAGCCTCGCCCTGCCAGAAATCGAAGGACTGGGCGGCGCGCTGTCGCATGGCGTTCTGGTCCTCTCGGCTCAACGTCGTCACCGTTCGGATAGCGCTAGCCCAGGATTCCGCTAGGGAATCGTCCACGACGATCCCAGCACCGTGCGTTCTTATTCGCGTGGACCAGGGTGTCGTGTCGGCTACGACGATCGGGCAGCCGACGGATAACGCTTCGACTATGACGTGCCCAAAGTTCTCTCCCGCTGTGGGAAGAGCGAGAAGCGTTGACGAGCGCACAGCATTTAGGATCTGCTCGTGCTCGGTGCTGCCGTGGAAGGCGATCTCATGGGACAGATTGGCCGCGAGCACTTTGCAACGCTCGACGTAGGCAGCGTCTTCCTCAGCGCCATAGACGTCGAGGCGTAGGGGCTCAGCCACCTGGCTCAGCGCCTCGAGAAGAAGCGCCAACCCCTTGTGCGGCACGAGGCGACCAACGAAAACGATCCGTGCCTCGCGCGGAGCCGATGTCACCTCCGCAGCGGTAGCGAGGAGTGTCTCGTTGCGTCGAATGAGGACACGAACCTTTTGCCCGAGGTGTCGCTTGATGTCGAGCTCCTCCAGTTCGGAGGACGCGTGGAAAGTGACACGGCGGTGCTGTCCCAGCACGCGGTAGACAGTTGTCAACAGTCGCTTCTTCGCCCCTCGCCGCCCGAGAGCCCCGATCCCCAACTCGCCCCGTGTAGCAATAACGACCCGAGGCGTCCTGCAGTTGAGAAAGGCAACTAGCTGGGGAACCAGTGAGAACTTCCAGTTGAAAAAACTGTTCAAGTAAACGACGTCTGGATTGCGCATTGGGATAAGTCGCCAAAGCCCGACAAGTCCGACGAGGTTATCGACACTCGCATAGAAAGTCGGAATCCCCGACCACGTCGACCATTCGTTGTTGCGCACGGGTAACCGACCGGTTGCTCCTAGATCGCGATCCGACGTCGCGACGCACACCATCCAGCGATCAGGAGCGTTCTTGACGAAGGCCGCCAAGGACCGGATTGGCCCCCCACCATCGGTGGCGGGAGGGAAGTATGGCGCGTACGCCAGGGCCAGGGCCGAGGCCGAGGCCGAAGCGGGCGTGTCGGATCGGCCATCTGGCGGCGCGACGTTCATCTGGGTGCTCCCTGTCTCGTGCTGGTGATCCTGCTCTCATCTCCGTATCTGCTCGTCGCACGAGCCCCGATAGGTTTAGGCCGAGCATCCGTGCGGACTGCAATCCAGAGAAGCAGGAAGACGCCGAGAAGCGGACTGACCGGTGACAGCAGCCAGCCCTCAAACACGCTGTGCACGATGGCTGAAAGTCCCAGGGCGACAGCCGCCACTCCTCTTCGCGCTCCCTCTATGAGCAGGACTAGCCACATCGCAACCACAGCGGCAACTCCCACCAGACCTGCTTGAGCCAAAGCTCGAAAGGGGCTGCTCGCAATGATCGATGATTCGTTGCCCACACCCACACCGATAAGCGGATTGGTCAAGAAGGCGCCGATAGCTGTTGCAGTCGAGTCGGAACGTGAATCGTTGAAACGCAACAAGCTCGATAGTGGATTAAAAAGCGCCGGATTTACTGTAAAGGCCAGCGCGACGGCAGCGCCTGACCCAAATAAGACAACGATTGTTGTGATCACACCACGCCTGAGGACGAGGATGGCGATCACGAGGACCAGAGCGAGAGCGCTGGCGCGACTTGCTGTCAAGACCAAGGCGACGACAGCGATTGCGAGAAGGGCAGCACGCCATCGGATTTGCCGCACAAGAATCAAGGCAGCTGCCCCCAGCAAATAAGCGAAGAACCCCAAGGTGTTGGCGTTTTCCATGAAACCTCGGAGCCTGCCGTTTTCAAAGCCGGCTGAAGGCACCGCAAGACCATAGAGCAATGATGTTGAGACGAGAAGACTCAAGGCGAGAACGAGCCCTCTGCGTAGATCGGGATCAGCCGCACCCTCTGTTCTCACGACCGTTATCAACAGGATGCCAAGGCCTGCGGTATAGAAGAGGAACGTGAGGATCTGCCCGTGAAACGCAGCGCCGACTAAGAAGTAGCTTCCGAGACTCGCGCCGACGACATAGGCCCACTTACGGCTGTGCGACCCCACGGCGTCAATCGGCCGCTCTGGTCGGGGTCGCGAGGCCAGAAGGACGATTACACCGAAGCCGACTATACGGAGCGCCACCGAAATGACAGACGCGCCCTCCAATGATGAAATCGCTGTCGAGGATGCCGCGATGATGAGCAGTGCGCCTGCTGCATAGCCCAATGAATGGCGAACGGTGGTTGAGAGCGTAAGAGAGATAACTCCGAATAGAGCGAGAACAAGCGCGAGCCCGAGGCGCAGATCGATGAAAAGCGTCGCATAGAGAACGGCCACGCCGACGCAGACGGTACCGACGAGCCAGGCAACGTCACGTGCATAGGCTTTGCGTTGATGAGTGCTCATGATTCGTCTCCCCGATTGGTGACCGCGTTCCGCCAAGGCGGCGCTATCTCAGCCTGAGGATCACGGATTAACTCGGCCAAGTACGAGGCTGCAGCTCGAGCAGAAGTCTTTTCCCTCGCCCAAGCGGCCAGATCTCGTCTAGCTTCGGGGGAAACTCGACCGGCGTCCAAGGCTGCAGCAAGCTGACGACGAAAGTCGGCCCTCGATTGGGCGGCGAATACCCGCCCCGCGAGGGGAGTCGACACGAGGTCGCAAGACCCTGCCGCCGAGCTGACCAATACCGGTGTGCCGACGCTGAGCGCCTCGTTGATTACTGCTCCCCAGCCGTCGTAAGCGCTCGGAAGGACGAGTAGGTCTGCAGTCACGAGCACGTCAGCCACGGCGGTGTTGGGTACTGTGCCGAGCAATGACACATCGGCGTGTCGGGCCTGAGACGCCGAGCGGGATACGGCGTCTCGGAGGGGGCCGTCCCCGATGACCGTTAGGCGCCACGTGTTGTGCGGAATGGCCAGCAGGGCTTCGAGGAGGAGCTCCGGGCGCTTGAGGTCGATGAGTTCGCCGACGAAGACGACGTGGACGGGACCTGTCACTGGCTGTGTCGTCTCGAACGTCCGCGTTCGCGACTCCACAAAGTAACCGAATTCGGCTTTCCGCACGGTGGAAGGCAGTAGACGATTGAATTGCTCTCGTGCCTGACGCCCGATGGTCAGCACGGTGTCGACGCCGGTAAGGCGATGACTGCGCCAGAAAAACCTCGCGTGCCTGGCAAGACCGGAGAGCCCGCGGGTGTCGAAGGGTTCTGTCGAGATCAGGACTTGCCCGTGAGGTCGTCTTCGAACGAGCCGACGTGCAGCCGCGACCATCGGGTAAGCATCGAGGCCCGAGAACACATGCGTTGTCTCAGGGCCGAGCTCTTGGACGAGTTGGTTGAGGGCGGCCGCCGAAGGTGAGGTCACCACATCCGCGGTCCCAAAGTCAGCTTGTCCCCATCCCATGGATCGGCGTGCCTCGCTGAGTCCGTCTTGCGTTACGACGAGGACACTGAGCCCCAGGTAGCCGAGTTCTCGAACCAGCGGCCCCTGATGAAGGGAGATGGTGTTCTGCCAGAAGACGATGTCGTGGGCGTTCTGGGTCATGGGGTTCTCCGGGCGGAGCAAAGTGCGAGGCCAGCGCACACGAGCGAGAACGCGCCAGCCGCAAAGCTCGTCACCGTCAAGGGGACAACGGAACTTGTGATAGCTCCGAGAGCAAGGAGCAGGCTGAGAATCGGCACACTCGGTTCTTTCAAGGAGTTCCTTCCACTGGTCGCCACGAAGTAGCTCATGAAACCGACGAGAGTTGCGATACCTGCTGCAAGGTCAGCGGGAAGCGATGTCTGCAGGAGGGCTAGCAAGAAAAGTACGGACACGCCGGCGGCGAGTGCTGTTCGTACAGCAAGCGAACGAGCGCGAAGGCGTAGTTGGAGCAACCAACCTGAGGCTTGTCCCAGGCCAGCGAAGCAAGCTGCCGCGCTGAGAAGGACGAGAACCGGGATGTTGACAAGATCGGGAGTCACGGCTAGTGACGCGGCAAACCCGTTAAGTGCGCAGAAAACAGAGATGCAAGCTGCCCCCACGGCCAACATGAGGTGCTGTGTTACGCAAATCCGAGATCGGACGGTGTCATGGCTACCGGCATCCCAGTCGCGCCGAACCCCGGGATACAGGGCAGTCAAAATGAGTCCGACTATTGCCGCGCAGGTCAGCGTCGCTAGTTGTGACATCGCGGAGAAGTCAGCCGCTGCGGCTGATCCTACCCAGCCCTGGAGGACTACGAGGTTTGCACTCGTCAAGACCGTGACGCCTAGGCTCGCGGCGGCTAGAAGATAGCCAAGCCGTCTTGGCCAGGGACTCTGAGTCGTGAACGCAGCTCGAAGAGAAATTCGCGGGGACAGGGCTAGGCAAGCGATCACTGATGCGGCACCAGCAACGATGATGGCTATGAGTCCGTCCACGTCCGAGAGCACGAGACCGATGAGAACAAAGGTGCGGACGAGCGTGCTTACCATGAGGTTGCCGGCGTAGGCCCAATTCCGCCCCCACATTAACCAGGCTGTTGCGGTCAAGCGGGCTAGAGCCAGCCCGCTTCCCCAGGCCGTCACCGCCAGGACTGCAACGGGACCGTCGAGAAAAACCGAAACGATCACAGCAATTGAAGCCAGAGCAACGATGACAGGAATGACGCGGCCTAGGGCGTAGGCGTAGTTCCGTCGCAACCCATCTGTTGCAGGGTGCCGCTGGAACGCGAGAGTGGCTGGTTCGGAGGTCACCAAGGCGAAGTACGTTGAGAGCACCACGACGAGCGCGACGATGCCATAGGTCTCTGTCGATAAGGTTCGCGTCAGGACTGGCAACTGCAACGCCGCACAACCGAGACTGACGACCCGGGCGGATAAGACCGCTGCCCCGGAACCCCTAAGGAGTCGCAAGTGTGGCGTGACCAAACGGCTGCTCACAACCTACGAATCACGCGCGCCGGTGTCCCGGCGATCAAGACGTTGTCAGGGAATACCCCCATGACGAGTGATCCAGCGCCGACAACGACCCCATGGCCTACTCTGCTGCCGCCAAGGAACGTGACCCGCGCGCCAACCCAGCTGCCGTTGCCTACACCCACGGGATCACTGCGTCCTGCACCCGCGCGTCGCTGGTCAGGACCGATGTCGTGAGAGCCGGTTATGAAGAGGACGTCCTGCGAGATGTCGCAGTCACTGCCGATGGTTATTGTCGCTCGCGGGGTTGAGACGAACTCCGTCCTGCGCCCGATCCACGTGCCTCGGCCGACTATGACATTGTGATGTTGGAACACGACACCTCCGTTCATTCGAACGCCGGGTCCAATCCTTACGCCGCACGCTCTGTAAAGACGTGCCCGCATACCAAATGCACGAGTCTGGGGTAGGACCAGCGATACCAGGTTGGCCAGATGTAGCCTAATTCCCACCGTTCCAATCCCTTCTGATTCCGAGCCGGGCATGATGCGTGTGCGTCTTCGACCGCAGGTACGACAGAACCCGTCGGCTTGTGTCACTGACTTCGTACCCCTGAGGAAGGGGGGTAGCAGGAGCGTGCTCTCCGAGCGCGAGGACCATATCTACAGCGTCGACGAGGGACTCAGCCGAGACTCCTGCCGTGATTATATGACCGCTGTCCAGAGCCTCTGGGCGCTCAATGTCATCTCTGAGAGTCACAGCGGGAAAGCCCAGGAGGCTGGCTTCCTCGCTTATGGTGCCGCTGTCGGATAGGACGATGCGAGCGTTCACTTGCAGCGTCAGGAAGTCACGGAAGCCGAAGGGCTTGTGGAACATGAGTCCTTCCACCGCACCGGGCTCCAGCCTGTCGATCCTTAGCCGCGTGCGAGGATGCGTGGACACGAGGACTGGCAATTCGTACTTTGAAGAAAGCCTCCTGAGACCATCAAGAACCGCGCGAAGGCGTTCGTCGTTATCGACATTTTCCTCTCGATGTAGGCTGACGAGAAAATATGCACCTTTTTCCAAGCCTTCCCGAGATAGCACGTCGTTTTCCTTTAACGACGCCGCACTATTGAGTAACACCTCTCTCATAGGAGACCCGGTCAGCACTATGCGCGAGGGGTGCAGACCTTCGGCCAGAAGGTTGCGACGCGCGTGCTCGGTGTACACGAGGTTGTAGTCCGCGACGTGGTCGACGAGGCGGCGGTTCGTCTCCTCGGGCACGTTCTCGTCGAACGAGCGGTTGCCGGCCTCCATGTGGAAGACGGGGATCTTCATCCGCTTGGCGATGACAGCCGAGATGCTGCTGTTCGTGTCGCCGAGCACGAGGAAGGCGTCGGGTCGCTCCTCGACGAGGACCTTCTCGATCGAGGTCAAGATGCTGCCGAGCACAGCGCCCAGTGACGATGTGTCCGCCTCGAGGAAGTGATCGGGCCGTCGCAGGCCGAGGTCCTCGAAGAAGACCTCGTTGAGTTCGTAGTCGTAGTTCTGGCCGGTGTGCACGAGCACGTGGTCGACGTGCTCGTCCAGGCGCTTGATGACGGCGGAAAGGCGGATGATCTCGGGTCGTGTACCGACGACGGTCAATACCTTGAGCCGGGGGACAGGGGCGCTCATACGGTCTCCGGGATGGTGTCGGGGGCGGCCGCATCGAAGATCTCGTTCGACCAGAACATCGTGAACAGGGTGTCGTCACCGGTGTTGGTGATCGAGTGGGCCCAGAAGGTCGGCATGTCGACCGAGCACGGCGACGTGCCGTCGACACGGACGGTGACCGCGTCGTCCGAGAACAGGCGGCGCAGACGGATGTCGGCCGTGCCGGCCACGACGGTGAACCGCTCCATCTTGCGCCGATGGTAGTGCTGACCGCGCGTGACCCCGGGCGCCGTCGTCGAGAACGACGTCTGCCCGGAGCCGCCGTGAGACCTGATCACCTCGGTGAAGCTGCCTCGGGCGTCGGTGTTCTGCCTCAAGGGGAGGACGTGCGAGGCTTCGAACGCGAATGAACGGTACGTGTTGAACAGGTCGCGTTCGAACCCGGATGCCAACAGGGGCACGTCACCCGTCGCGTATGCGTCAGCGAAGCGCGACAGGGTCGCCAACAAGCCCGACACCGTCGTCGTGGTCGACCGGGCGAACACGTCCTCGGCACCGTCGATGCCGACGAGAGCCTCGGCGGCGTGCTGTGCGTGGAGCAGGCTCAGCTCGCGGTCGACGTCGACTGAGGGGGTCTCGCCGCGGCTCAGCAGATGGCAGAACGTCGCCGTCACGGCGTTGTAGAAGGGGCGACCGTGCTCACCGAAGAGGTTCGGCAGGTGAAGGTCGACGAAGCGCGCCCCCACTGCCTCGGCCGCTTCGCGGATGATCCGTGCGGCCTCTTCCTTCGCCGCCCCGTAGGTCGAGCCGTTGCCGACCTGGGTGGAGTTGGCGAAGACGATGCAGGTCGGCGGCACCTCAGCCCCTCGCACGGCTCGCGCGGCCTGCTCGGCGAAGAGAGTGTTGCCTGCCCGGACGTCGTCGTCCGAGCCGCGGTTCACACCCGCTATGAGGACGAGTCGGTCGCTGCCCGAGACGGCCTCGGTCGCCCGGGCCGCATCGAAATGCTCGCCGACGGCGAAGGCGTGTACATCGGGCTCACCGAGTGAGTGGAGGAAGGCTCGGGTGTGCCAGCCGAGGAAGCCACCGGCGCCTGTCATCGCGATCTTCATGCGCGCCCGCCCGAGACCGCGATGCCCGCGAGGGCGAGCTCCGCGCGTACCTCGGGCAGCGCCAGCAGCATCTGCTCGACCTCGGGCACGGTCATGCGGTCGACGGTGTGCGAGTCGTAGTCGGTGAACTCGACCTGTCGAGGGTCGCCCTCCTCGAAGAACGCGCTGTAGTTCAGGTCGCGCTTGTCCGCGGAGATGCGGAAGTAGTCGCCCATGTCCTCGGCGCGCGAGAGCTCTTCGCGGTTGGCCAGCGCCTCCGACACCTTCTCGGCGTGACGGGTGCCGATGACGGCGACCCGTCGGTCGCTCCGGAACACGTTGATGACGGCCTGCGCGAGGTCGCCGATCGTGCATGCCGCCGCCTTGCGGATGAACAGATCACCTTGACGCGCGTTGCGGAAGGCGTGCTCGACGAGGGCGACCGATGCAGGGAGCGACATCATGAACCGCGTCATGCCGGGGTCGGTGACGGTGAGGTCCTTGCCCAGTTTGAGCTGCGAGATGAACAGCGGGATGACCGACCCACGCGAGTACATGACGTTGCCGTAGCGGACGCAGGACACCGTGGTGACGGCGTTGGGGTTGTTCAGCCCATGAGACTGAGCGACCTTCTCCATCATCGCCTTGCTCATGCCCATCGCGTTGACCGGGTAGACGGCCTTGTCGGTGCTGAGGCAGACGAGCGATGTCACGCCCGCGGCCTCGCTGGCCCGGACGACGTTCTCGCTGCCGAGCACGTTGGTCTTCACGGCCTCGATGGGGAAGAACTCACACGACGGCACCTGCTTGAGCGCCGCAGCGTGGAACACGTAGTCGACGTCACGCGTGGCGCGCTCAACGCTCAGGTAGTCCCGGACGTCGCCGACGTAGAAGCGCACTCGGGAGTCTCCGAGGTCGTGACGCATCTGGTCTTGCTTGGCCTCGTCACGGCTGAGAATGCGTACCTGTCCGACCTCGCTCGCAAGGAGCTTCTGAGCCACCGTCCGCCCGAACGACCCAGTGCCGCCTGTGATCAGCACCGACTTGCCGGCGTAGTCGTCGTTATTCGTCACGATGTCCATCTCTGGTCTCCCCATGGTCGTTCGGTGTCGCGGCGGTGGTCGGCACTCCTCGCGAGACAGCTCCGAGAATCTGCTCGATGGCCGAGACACCCGCCGCTTCTGACATGTGTCGCTCGTAGAAGCGCCTAGCTCTCGATGCCATGGTCGTCCTCTCGGCGGACGTGGTCGATGCTGCGCGACGGATGACGGCCGCGAGCTCGGCGGCATCCGACGGCGGTGCGGTGAACCCCAGACCCTCAGCGTTGACGAGGTCAGACACGTCACCGTGGACTGTGGTGATGACCGGGACGCCGGATGCCAGCGAATTCTGCAGCTTGGACGGGATCGTCCCGCGAAAGACCTCCAGGCCCTTGAGGGTCACGAACTGGAAGTCGCTCCGCGCGTTCAGCTCTCGCATCTCGATCGGGTCGAGGCGGCCCGTGAACGAGACTCGCGTCTCTGCCTGGCGCGTCACCTGGTCACGCAACTCTGCCTCGAGGACGCCTGCACCCGCGATGATCAGCTCGACGTCCGGAACGTCCGAGCACAGCGAGAAGGCTTCGATCAAGATCGACAGGTCTTGGAGTTCCCCGAGGTTGCCCGCGTAGACGAACGTCGTCCCTCGTCGCTCGACGTCGTGTTGATTCTTGCCCTCGGGCCGTTCGCCCATGACGTCCTGAGGAGACCAGTTGAACACCACCGACGATGCCATGGGCTTCGCGCCTCGCGAGCGGAGCATCGTGAGCATCGAGGGCGCGATGGCGACCACGTGCCCCGCTCGGCGGTAGCTGGATGTCAACCAAGGGGTGAGTGCGTGGCTGATGAAGCTCGAGGCGCGTCCACCGACCATTCCGGAGCCGGTGATGGACTCCGGCCACAGGTCCTGCACGTGCAGGACGTACGGAGTTCCGAACAGCCGCTTCCACAGGGCGGGCCCGATGCTCGCCGTCATCTGGGTCGCGTAGACGTAGACGACGTCGGCGCGTCTCCCCGTCCTGAGACGCAGGGAAGATGACACGGCGAACGACGCGTAGTTCAACATCCGACCGAGAGCTGACGTGCTGTGGCTGATGACCAGGGGCACTCGATGGACCGTGACGTTCCCTTGTCGCTCGGTGTGACGAAGGCGCTGTCGATGGTACGGGAAGAGCTTGCCCTCCGGGTAGTTGGGCCAACCCGTCACGACCTCGACCTCGTGCCCACGTCGGCTGAGCTCGTCGGCGAGCGTCACGGGGATCGAGACGCGTTCGGGACGGAAATACTGGCTGACGACCAGGATGCGGAGCGGGGCGTCAGTCTGGGGCACGCTCATCGGGCAGGTACTCCCACGACTGTCCTGCCAGGCAGCACGTCACGAGTCACGCAGGCTGCGGCTCCGACCACGGCCCTGGCCCCGACCGTGAGCCCCTGCAGCACGACAGACGCGGCGCCCAGCAGGACTCCGTCGCCGACGACCACCGAGCCTGAGACCACGGCAGCGGGGTTGACCGAGACCGCCCACCCCAGCACTGCGTCGTGGCCGATCGTCGCGTTCGGATTCACGTGCGTGTGACGCCCCAGCGTGACGTTGGCGGATACGACGGCACCCGCGCAGACGATCACACCTGGCTCGAGCACCGTGTCGGTTCCGATGCTCGCGAGAGGGTGGACGAGCGCAGGGGCCGGCTGGATGTCATCCCCGACCCGGGCAGCGATGTCCAGTCGGGCGGCGGGATCGCCGATGGCGATGACGTACGCGTCGACCTCGCCGACCTTGCCCTCGAGGAGGTCGCCCGTGGTCCCGATCACATGGACCCCGCGGCGTGCCAAGATCTGGCGGGATGCTGCGCTGGGGCGATCGTCGAGGACTCCGAGCACCTCGAAGTCGCCAGGAGTCCGCCTCTCGAGCGCGTCCAGCACGTCCAACGTCTCGCGGGCGAAGCCACCGGCTCCGATGACGATCAATCGTGTGCTCATGCCGCGCCCGCCGGCGATCCTCGGAATTCCGCCGTGGTGGCGGAGCCGTCGGCCGTCACGCCGTCACGACGGACGACCCTCGCGACCGTCCTGACAAGGATGCCGAGATCACCCCGGAACGACCGGGTCTCCACGTACAGGACGTCCATCTCCAGCTTGTCTTCCCACGAGATCGCGTTGCGCCCGTTGATCTGGGCGAGGCCGGTCACTCCAGGGCGTACGTCGTGACGCCGTGCCTGTCGGTCGGAGTACCGATCGAGGTAGCGGACGAGCAAGGGGCGGGGCCCGACGAGGCTCATGTCACCGCGCAGCACGTTCCAGAGCGTGGGCAACTCGTCGAGACTCGTCGATCGGAGCAGAGCACCGAAGGGTGTCAAGCGATCCTCGTCGGACACGAGACCACGAGCCTCGTCGACGGGCAACATCGTGCGGAACTTGACGAGGTGGAAGACCTTCCCGTCCTTGCCGGGTCGCGGCTGCACGAACAACACCGGCCGCCCCAGCCGCTTCGCGATGACGCCCGCGAGGACCACCTGGACGGGGACCGTCACGATCAGGCCGACCGCAGACACAGTCATGTCCAGAGCCCGCTTGCTGGCGAGACCGGAGCACGATGCCATCACGCGGCGTCCAGGAAGGCGCCGATGCGGGACCGCACCCGGTCTCGTTGTGCAGTGTCGAGAGCGGACCCGCTCGGGAGAGTCAGCCCGTGCTCGAACAGCAGCTCGGAGGCGCCAGTCGATCGCGAACGAGCAGAACTGAAGACGGGCTGCAGGTGCATGGGCTTCCACAACGGTCGTGATTCGATCTGGTCCGCGGCCAGCCAGGCCGACAGGTCACCGGGGGTCCATCCCGTGACGGAGCTGTCCACGAGGATCGAGGTCAGCCACACGTTGTCGTGCTCGTCGCCCTCTCGACCTAAGACCTCGACGCCGTCGACCTCGGTGAACAGGTCGGCGTAGAGCTCACGCATCTCGCGCCGGCGCGCGATCATCTCGTCCAGGCGTGAGAGCTGCGCTCGCCCGAGGGCCGCGAGGAGGTTGCTGAGCCGGTAGTTGTAGCCGATCTCGGTGTGCTCGTAGTGCGCGACCGGCTGGCGCGCCTGGGTGGCGAGGTATCTGGCTCGGGAGGCCAGGTCGCCGTCGTCGGTCAGCAGCATGCCGCCGCCCGAGGTGGTCATGATCTTGTTGCCGTTGAACGACACGACGGAGGCGTCGCCGAACGAGCCTGCTGCTCGTCCGGCATGCGTCGCACCGAGCGACTCGGCCGCGTCGGAGAGGACGCGTGCCCCGTGTTCGCTCGCCGCCGCGAGGATGGCCGTGTAGTCCACGGCCTTGCCGAGGAGGTCCACGGGCACCACGACAGGAACGCGCTCTCCCGCTCCCGACAGCTCGCTCAGCACCTCGCGGAGCAGCTGCGGGTCCATGTTCCCGGTCTCGGGATCGCAGTCGACGAAGTACGGCTCGGCGCCCGTGTAGGCGATGGCGTTGGCGGTCGCGGCGAAGGTCATCGTCGATGTCGGGACGACGTCGCCCGGGCCCACGCCCCAGGCGACCAGCGCGATGTGGAGAGCTGCGGTCCCCGAGCTGAGGGCGACGCCGTGCTCGACGCCCACCCGCTCAGCGACCTCGCGCTCGAAGCCGTCCACGTCCGGGCCGAGCGGGGCGATCCAGCCGCCCCTCATGGCCGCGACGACCGCCTTCTCCTCCAGGTCGCCCACGTCGGGCGACGACATGTAGATGCGTTCGGTCATGCTTCTTCCAGGTCCGGGAGCTCGGGGTCGTGGACGTGCCAGCTCGACGAGGCAGACCGGACGGCGATGAGCTCCGACGGGTGCAGGGGCGGAACTGTGGTGTGCGAGATCTTGGGGTGCACCGGGCGGTTGTCGCTCTCACCGAGGCCGACGAGTTCCTCGTGCATCTTCTCGCCCTCGCGCAGGCCGGTGTAGACGATGCCGATGTCCCGCCCGGACATCGCGATCATGCGCTCGGCGATGTCGAGGATCTTGACGGGCTCGCCCATGTCGAGGATGAGCACCTCGCTGGGCGCCCCGATGCCTCCGGCCTGCACGACGAGGTGGCACGCCTCCGGGATGGTCATGAAGAACCGCGTCACGTCCGGGTGCGTGATGGTCACCGGGCCACCGGCCTCGATGAGAGACGTGAACACGGGCAGCATGGAGCCTCGGCTGCCGAGGACGTTGCCGAACCGGACGGAGAGATAGCGGGCGCCGGTCTCGTCGGCGGCCCAGGCCGTCAGGCGCTCGGCCAGCCGCTTCGAGTGGCCGAGCACGCTCGTGGGGTTCGCCGCCTTGTCCGTCGAGATGTTGACGAACGTCGCCACCCCGACGGCCTTGGCCGCGTCGAGCACGTTCTGCGTGCCGAGCACGTTCGTCTTCCAGGCCTCGTCCGGGTACTGCTCGAGCATCGGCAGGTGCTTCAGGGCGGCCGCGTGGAAGACCACCTCGGGACGACGGTCCGCGAAGATCGCCCGCAGCGCCTCCGGGTCCCTGATGTCGGCGAGCACGACCTCCTTGGTGTCGAGCAGCCCGTTGCCCGAGATCGACAGCTGCGACTGCTGCAGCCCGGTCTCGTCGCGGTCGAGCATGATCAGCTCGGCCGGGCCGAACTTGGCGATCTGGCGGCACAGCTCGCTGCCGATCGACCCGCCGGCGCCCGTGACGAGGACGCGCTTGCCGGCCAGGTAACCCGCGATCGACTCGACCTGCGTGTCGACCGGGTGCCGGCCGATGATGTCCTCGATCGCGATGTCGCGCACGTCGCCGAGCCGGGACTTGCCCTCGAGGATCTCGTCGAGGAGGGGCAGAACCATGAGGCGAAGGTCGGCCTCGCGGGCGAGATCGGACAACTCCTGCAGCAGCGGGGCGTCGGCTCTCGCCACGCCGACGATGATCGCCTCGGCGCCGCTGTGGTGCGCCGCCGTCACGAGGTCGCGGCGCGTCCCGAGCACGGGCACGCCCTCGATCCGGAGGCCCGAGCGGGTCGGGTCGTCGTCGATGAGGCCGACGGGCAGGTACGGCGACGCAGGGTCGGTCAGCATGCGCCGCACGAGGTGGTTCGCGAGACGCCCTGCCCCGAAGATCAAGGTGGGCTGGGCGCTCTCGCCGGGGCGGCTCTTGCCCTCGACGTAGAGGCGGGCGATGTACCGCAGGCCGCCCATCAGTGCGAAGGCCACGGGCACGGCGATGATGACGGTGCTGCGCGCGAGGGTGATCTCGGTGCCCAGGACGAGTACGGGCAGGCCCACGAGGAGGCCGGTCACGAACACGACCCGGGCGACGGCTCGGACCTCGGCGAAGCTGCCCGGCACGAACCGGCGGCGGTACAGGCCCGTCGCGAAGCCCAGTGCGACGCCGACGAGGACGGCGACGGCCGTCACGACGAACGCGGAGTTCCAGGTGACCGTGTCGTAGGCGAAGTCGTAGCGGAGCGACACGGCGAAGAGGACCGCCACCACCCAGGCGAGTCCGTCGAGGACGACCTGCAGCGCCGTGCGGCGGGCCGGGGACGTCATGAACCGGTCGATCACCAGGTCCTCCCGCCGTCGGCCGAGACGAGGACGGCGTCGCCGGCCCACAGCCAGAGCGAACCGGCCGCGGCCGAGACAGCGACAGCACCGGGAGCGTCGACCGTCGCCGGAGCGCAGCCCAGCGGAGCGACGGCGGTCGCGGAGTCGACGACGGACGAGATCGCCACGCCGTCGCAGCCGGCGGCGCCGCTCGCGGCGACGAGGTAGCCGCCCGCGCCCGAGGTGAGTGCGACGGCCCCCTGGACGGCGGTCCCGGCGTCCCAGGTCGACGCGCTGTCGACCGTCCGGTGCACCGTCCCGTCGCCGCAGAGCACGGCCGCTCGGGCGTCGCCGGCGACCGCGAGGTCGATCACGGCACAGGGGGCGGGACGGTCGCCCGCGGGGGAGTGGACGGTGCTCGTCGACGTCCGCGAGACGAACCACGCTGCGGCCAGGCGGTCCGGGTAGTCGCGGAACTCGGCACCGCCGGTGAACGTCTGGGCGAACGAAGGCGTGCAGCCGGCGCCGGCAGGTCCGACGACGAAGACGGTGTCGGCGGCCGTCGCCTGGAGGCGGTCGACGCCCGCGAGGGCGGCCTCGCTCGAGACGGAGGTCGCCGACCAGGTGCCGCCTCCGGACGTGGTCGACTCGAGGACGAGGTCGTCGGCGGTCCCGCCCGGCGCGCAGCTGCCTGCCTGGCTCCGCCAGGCGGTCTCGGCGTCGACGGCGGAGAGCGCACGGGTAGGAGCCACGGCGGGGGCGGGCGTCGTCACGGTGGGGGTCGGCTCCGCCGCCGGCTCGCTCGGGAGCGACGACGGCAGAGCCACCGGTGCTCGGTCGGCCGCGAGCCCCGCGGGCTCCGCGGTGAGCGCCACGGCGACGAGCGCGAGGTCGACGAGCACGAACGCGCCGATCCCGGCGACGGCGAGTCGCCGACGCGTGGTGGCACGCTGGCCCCTCTTGCGGCGGACGTCGGGCATCAGCGCACGCGTCCCGGCGAGGCGGCAGCGCGGCGGAGCAGATCGACGAGCACGTCGGCGGCGGGCACGAGCTGGCGGCCCGACTCGACGAAGGTTTCGTCCGACCGGCGGTACGGGTCGACCACGTCGTCGTCGATCGGGTCGTCCGCGGCCGGGACCGTGCCGCGACGCGACGCGAGCAGCCCCACGGCGGCCCTCAGACGCTCCGCGGTCGAGGCCCCGGTCCCGGGCATGGCCTCGGCGATCTCGTCGTCGGACACGTCGTGAGCGAGACGAGCTGCCTCCCGGAGCGTGAACGTGTAACGGCTGGCCCGCGGGTGCATCGCGACGACGGCCCGCCGGTGCTCCCGGGCGAGGGCGAGGGCGAGGTCGGCGGAGCGCACGTCCCGCCCGAACAGGAACCGGGCGCGATGCGCGTCGGGCTCGAGGTCGAACGACCGGGCGAGAGCGCGTGCCTGGTCGGGCATCACGTCGTCGTCCACCGCCATGGTGCCCGCGCTCGAGACCGCGACGTCGTCGAGGTCGGCGAGTCCGCGGCGCAGGTACAGCTCGGCCAGGGGGCTGCGACAGATGTTGCCGGTGCAGACGGTGAGGAGCGAGAAGCCGGTGGAGCTGTCGCGAGGCGTGAACAGGTCCACGACGCTCACCGCTCCGAGCGCGAGCGCGCCACGGGCGCCACGGGCAGATCGCCCACACCGGCCTCGGGAGCGTCCTGCTCCATGCCGTAGTACGCGCCGTAGTTCCCGTAGCCGTAGGCGTCCGGGCCCTTCGTGGGGAGCATGGTCAGCACGACGCCCAGCACCTTGCTGCCGATGTGCTCCAGGTTGCGGAGGGCCGACTGCAGCTCGTTGCGGGTCGTCCGGCCGGCGGCCACGACGACGATGGCCCCGCCGGTCAGCTTGCTGAGGATGGCCGCGTCGGTGACGGGGAGCAGGGGAGGCGCGTCGATCAGCACGTAGTCGAACGAGGTCGTGAGCGACTCGAGCAGCGCGATCATCGCCTTCGAGCCGAGCAGCTCGCTCGGGTTCGGGGGGACGCGGCCGGCCGGCAGCACGTACATGGTCCCGCGGCCCCAGGCCTGGAGCACGTCCTGCAGGTCGGCACGGCCGATCAGCACGTCGGTGAGGCCGACGACGCCCTCGAGCCCCATGGTGTCCGCGAGGCGCGGCAGGCGCAGGTCGCCGTCGACGATGACGACGGTGGCTCCCGTCTCGGCCAGGGCCACGGCCAGGTTGGCCGTGGTGGTGGTCTTCCCCTCGCCGGGCAGGGACGACGTGACGACGAAGCAGCGGCTGCCGGACTCGACGTTGACGAACTGCAGGTTGGTGCGCAGCGTCCGGAACGACTCGGACCGCGGGTTGCGCGGGTCGGTGTGGACGATCAGCGGCGTCTTCTTCGCCCCGGGGTCGAAGCTGATGCCGCCGACGATGGGGGCGTCGGTCACGAGCTCGACGTCGTGCGAGCCGTGGATGCGCGTGTCGAGTGTGCTGCGCAGCACGGCGGCGCCGACGCCGAGGGCGAGGCCGACCAGCAGGCCGAGGCCGAGGTTCAGCGTGGTGCGCGGGGTGGCGGGCGCGGAGGCGACCTGCCCGGGGACGATCGTGGCGATCTTGACGAGGCTCGCGCCTCCGTCGGTCGGCGTCTCGAGCTCCTCGACGACGACCTGCGTCAAGGAGGCGCCGACCGCGTTCGCGATGTCGGCCGCCTGCTGCGCGTCGGTGTCCGTCACCGTGATGTTGATCAGCACGGTGTTCAGCGGGGAGTCCGCCGTGATGCGCGAGGCGAGCTCGGCCGCCGTGGTGTCGAGGCCCAGCTCGTCGATCACGGGGTCGAGCACGCTGTTGCTCGTCACGACGTCGACGTAGGACTGAACTTTCTGCTGGGCGGCGGTGCTGCCCTGCACGGCGTCCCCCGTCGTGGCCGAGTCGGATGCTTGGATCGACACGAAGAGCCGGGTCGAGGACACGTAGGTGGGCGTCGCGAGGATCGACGCGAGCGCGCCGGCAGCGATGCCGGCGAGCGTCAGCGCGGCGATGAGGATCCAGCCCTTGCGGAGGATACGGATGTAGTCACGCAGTTCCACGCGGGCGGGTCCTGTTCGTAGTGCCGTCGGGCGTTCGTTGCTGATCCCCAGACGACCACGGTGGTTCCGTACGACCATGTCCCATCGTGGCGACACCCTGACGACCGAGCGGAACCGCGGTCGTCCCCATAATTGCACATCACCCGTGGATTAGAGACCAAGCGGTATATTTTCGCGTCCTCCCGTCTTCCCGTCCTCCCGTCGTCCCGTCCTCCCGTCGACGGGGTCGCGTCGGTGCAGGCTCTGCAGGTGTAAGACGGAACCTCCATGACGAACGCGCCCGACACCTCCTCCGTGCCCACCTCCTCCTCGTCGACGTCGGGCTACGACGAGCGTCAGAAGTGGCAGGCCTTCTGGGTCTGCGTGGGCGTCGCCGCCCTGACGATCCTCGACCTGTCGAAGGTCAACGTGGGGCTGCCGAGCATCGAGGCGTCGCTCGGTGCCGGACCGACCGCGCTGCAGCTGATCGTCGCGGGCTACGCCCTCGCCTTCGGACTGTCGCTGGTGCCGTCGGGACGCCTGGGCGACCTGAAGTCACGGCGCCTGATGTTCGTCATCGGCCTCAGCTCGTTCACCGTGGCCAGCGTGCTGTGCGCGATCGCCCCGACCGTCGAGCTGCTCGTCGCCGCGCGCATCCTGCAGGGCGTGGCGGCGGGGATCCAGATGCCGCAGGTGCTCGGCCTGATCCAGCAGCTGTTCCAGGGACGCGAGCGCGGTCGCGCCTTCGGGCTGTTCGGCGCGGTCATCGGCGTCTCGACCGCCTTCGGGCCGACGATCGGCGGCCTGCTCATCGCGGTGGGCGGCGCGCAGGACGGCTGGCGCCTCCTGTTCTGGATGAACGTGCCGCTCGGCATCGTCGCCATCGTCTTCGCCCTCAAACTTCTGCCCCGCACGTCGACCGCGCCGAGCGGGCACAACGAGCTCGACCTCATGGGCATCGTGCTGCTCGGCCTGACGATCCTCACCCTGATGCTGCCGTTCGTGCTGACGACCGGTCAGGGCGACGACCCGCTGCGCTGGCTGTTCCTGGTCGGGTTCGCCGGGTTCGGCGCCCTCTTCGTCTGGTGGGAGCAGCGCTACAAGGCCCGCGGCAAGTCGCCGGTGGTGCACTTCTCGCTGTTCTCGCTCGCGTCGTACCGCAACGGCACCCTCATCGCGACCGTGTACTTCTGCGCGCTGCCCGCGACGTTCCTGCTCACCACGCTCTTCCTGCAGCAGGGGCTCGGCCTCGAGCCCGTCTACGCCGGCATGGTGACCATCCCGTTCGCGCTGACCAGCGCGGTCGCCGCGTTCTACGGCGGACGCATCGTCGAGAAGTACGGCCGCAGCCTCGTCGTGCTCGGCCTCGTGCTGGTGGGCGTCGGCTTCGTCGTGCTGCTGCTGGCCGCGACGCTCACCCCGCCCGAGTACACGCCGTGGGCGATGGCGGGCGGCATGCTCGTCGCCGGCACCGGGGGAGGCTTCGTCATCTCGCCGAACCAGACCCTGACCCTGGCGGAGGTGCCGGTCGAGATGGGCGGAGTGGCCGGCTCCATGGGCCAGGTCGGCCAGCGCGCCGGCACCGCGATCGGCACGGCCGCGGCGGTCTCGACCTTCTACTCGGTCATCGCCGGACGCAGCGAGGGCTCGACCCTCGACATCTACCACGAGGCGTACCGCAGCGGGTTCCTGGTGACCATCGCCCTGGTGGCGGGAGCGCTCGTGCTGGCGCTGCTCGACCTGCGGGCGCGCAAGCAGGGGCGGGTGGGCGAGGCGGCCGACGCCTCCTAGGGGCGGCTCGTCGGGCGGCGCGGCTCAGGCCGCGGGCGACTGCGCGGCTGCGGCGTCGAGCCACGCCGTGATGTCGACGGCCAGCGTGCGGGGCAGGTCGACCGCGGCGGGGTCCACGCGGGTGATCGTGCTCGTGTGGGCGGCGACGACGGATGCGGCGGTGACGACGGACATGGGTGCTCCTCTGCGAGATGGTGCGGGACGGTCTGGTTGTCGGGGCCGCCGCGGCCCGTCGAGGTCACGACGGGCCGCGGGGCTCCTGGCTCGCTCACCCGCCCTTCGGCGGGACCCCTCCGGGGTGTGGCGACTGCCTGCGGCCAGTCAAGCCGACCGGGTGTTTCGTCAGCATCAACCAGAGGGACCGGTTCCCGGCCCGGGCCTACACCGAGCGGATGAGGTCGTGCGTCGGCGTCGAGTTGCCCCGGACGGCTGGTCGTCGCCGCTCGAGGTGACACTTCGGGGCACGTCGCGCCGCGGGGAGCGCTCGGGCGGCGAGTGTTCGGGCGGCGATGGCTGGGGCGGCGAGCCGCGCCCGGCGTGCTCGCGCCCCGGGTCAGGGCTGGGGGAGCGGCTCAGCGGGGGCGGAGACGATCGCGAGGACGTCGTCGTGCAGCAGGCCGTTCGTCGCGAGGGCGCTGCCGTGCCACGGGCCGGGCTCGCCGTCGGCGCTCGTGAACCGGCCGCCCGCCTCCTCGACGATCGGGATGACGGCTGCCATGTCGTAGGGCTGGAGCCCCAGTTCGCCGGCGATGTCGAGCGCGCCCTCGGCGACGAGCAGGTACGACCAGAACTCGCCGTAGGCGCGGGTGCGCCAGACCTGTTCGGTGAGCGTCAGCAGCGGCTCGAGCCGGCCTGCCTCTCGCCAGTACTCGAGGCCGTTGTAGCTCAGCGACGCGTCGGCGAGCTCGCGCACGCCCGAGACGCGCAGGGGAGTCGTGCCGTGCTCGGACGCGAAGGCCCCGCCGCCCGTGCTCGCCCACCAGCGGCGGCCCAGGGCCGGGGCGCTGACGACGCCGAGGACGGGGACTCCGTCGACGACGAGCGAGATGAGCGTGGCCCAGACGGGGACGCCCCGGAGGAAGTTCGCGGTGCCGTCGATCGGGTCGACGATCCACTGGCGGTGGGGGACCGCTCGGGCGTGGCCTGGCGCGTCGGTGCCGGCGTCGGTGTCGGTGCCTGCGCCGTCCGTCGCGGCGGCGTCCTCGCGGGCGCTGTCGTCCCCGGCTGCGTCGTCCCCGTACTCCTCGCCGTAGAAGGAGTCGTCGGGGCGCTCGGACTCCATCCCGGCCCTGATGGCCCGCTCGACGGCCTGGTCGGCGTCGGTGACGTGCGTGCGGTCGGGCTTGAGCGACACGTGCAGGTCGGCGGAGCGGTAGCGCTCCGTGCTGATCGCGTCGGCCGCGTCGGCGAGCGTCAGCGCGAGGCGCAGGTCGGCCGCCCAGCGGGCGCCTCCGTCGGTGCCGGTCGCGGCGTCGATCCGGCTCGAGTCGGTGTGGTTCGTGGCGGCGTCGGTGCCGGCCGAGCTCGTCTCTGCAGCAGTGTCGGACGAGGAGGCGCGGGTCGGGTCGGTCACCTCGCCAGCGTACCGAGCGCGCCCGGCCGGCATCGCGCCTCCTCGTCTCTGCACCGCGGAGCGGTCATCTCTCGGGGGCAAGGGATCCCAAAGCGAGAGTGATCCTGCTCTCAGCGTCCCGCCTCCCTCGTGGAACGGTCCGGCGGACAGCGGATCACTCTCACATTCGAGAGGGGAGCCCGCAGATGCCGACCAGGAGGCAGCCAGCGCTGCTGCAAAAGCGCGAAATCCGGTTGTTGCAGGGCCCGAGGTCGGCATCTGCGGCAGCGACCCACTCGCGGCGGCGGTCAGCGCGGCCGCCCACCGGCAGCGACCCAGCGACCCAGCGACCCGCGGCGGGGCCGGCTAGCGCGGCGGCTGCTCGTCCGAGCGGGCGTCCTCGTCGCGGGCGGCCTGCTCGCGGCCGCTGACGCCGCCCTTGGAGGCGAGCAGCGTCTGCAGCGAGGCGAGCCGCTCCCGCCCGACGTCGCCGAGCTCCCCGGCCTCGACGCGGTCGACGATCTCCCAGTCGTGTGCCTCGGCCAGCGGGATCCCGTCGCGCGAGGGCTTCTCGGAGGGGTGGGCGTGCCGCGCGAACGACCGCAGGATGTTCTCGGGGTCGACGTGCCCGAGCCCGAACGAGCGGACGCCCGGGGTGTCGACGATCCAACCGCCGCTCGGCACCTTGAACGAGACGGTCGACGACGACGTGTGCCGCCCCCGCCCGGTCACCGCGTTGACGACGCCGACCTCGCGCTGCGACCCCGTCAGGGCGTTGACGAGCGTCGACTTGCCGACGCCCGAGTGCCCCACGGTCACGGTGACGTGCCCGTCGAGCAGCTCGCGCAGTTCGTCGAGCACCGGCGACGGCGACCCGTCGGGCAGCGGGTCGAACGACGTGGAGGTGGTGGTCACGATCCGCAGGTCGAGGCACGAGAAGTGGGCCGCGAACGGTGCGGGGTCGGCGAGATCGGTCTTCGTGATGCAGAGGATCGGCTCGACCCCCGCGTCGAAGGCGGCGACCATGTAGCGGTCGACGAGACGGGGGCGCGGCTCGGGGTCCGCCGCGGCGACCACGATGAGCATCTGGTCGGCGTTGGCGACGATGACGCGCTCGACGGCGTCGCTGTCGTCGGCGCTGCGGCGCAGCAGCGTCGTCCGCTCCTGCACCTTGACGATGCGGGCGAGCGACCCCTCCGCCCCGCTCGTGTCGCCGACGACGCCGACCCGGTCGCCCGTGACGACGCTCTTCTTGCCGAGCTCACGGGCGCGGGCCGTCGTGATCTCGCGCTCGCCGGGGGTGCCGGCGTCCATCAGCACGCCGTAGCGGCCGCGGTCGACGGTCCAGACCACCCCCTCCTCGGCGTCCGCGTACGCGGGCCGCTGCTTGGTGCGCGGCCGGTTGGCCTTCGGGTTCGGGCGCTGTCGCACCGAGCTCTCGTCGTACTGGCCCCAGGCCTCGTCCTCGACGGCGTCGTCGCCGTCGCTCCACCAGCTCACCGGGGACCTACAGGAACCCGAGCAGGTCGATGTCGGCCGGTCGCTCGACGACGCGGCGGCCGAGCAGGTCGTCCCACAGGTCGACGAACTGGGGCAGCGTCTTCGAGACGACGCGCACGTCGTCGAGCTCGACGCCGTCGACCGCGAGGCCGATGATCGCCGCGGCGTGGGCCATGCGGTGGTCGCCGTAGGTGCGCCACTGGCCGGCGTGCAGGGGCGAGGGCTCGACGCGGAGTCCGTCGTCGAGCTCGGTGACGAGGCCGCCGAGCGCCGAGATCTCGCTGGCGAGGGCAGCGAGGCGGTCGGTCTCGTGCCCGCGCAGGTGACCGATGCCCGTGATGGTGCTCGGACCGGAGGCGAGGGCGGCCAGGGCGACGAGGGCCGGGGCGAGCTCGCCGCCGCGGGACAGGTCGACGTCGACGCCCGGCAGTGAGCCGCCGCCGACGAGGCCGTCGCCGCCGTCCACGGTCAGCACGCCGTCGTCGAGCGTGACGGTCGCGCCCCAGAGCGGCAGCAGCTCGATCAGGTCGGCCCCGACCTGCGTCGTCTCGGCCGGCCAGTGCGAGATCGAGACGGTGCCGCCGGCCACGAGGGCCCCGACGAGGAACGGCGCGGCGTTCGAGAGGTCGGGCTCGATGGTCAGCTCACGTCCGGCGATCGCGGTGGGGGGCACCTCCCACACGCCCGGCTCGGGGGTCGCGACGTCCACGCCGCGCTGCGCGAGCGCGTCGATCGTCATCTCGATGTGCGGCGTGCTCGGCAGCACGTCGCCCGTGTGGCGGAGAGTCAGCCCGCGCGAGAAGCGCGGAGCGGACAGCAGCAGGCCGGACACGAACTGGCTGGAGGCGGACGCGTCGATCTCGACCTCGCCTCCCTCGACCTCGCCCGTGCCGTAGAGGCTGAAGGGGAGCGATCCGCGGCCGTCGTCCGACACGTCGACGCCCAGGGCGCGCAGCGAGTCGAGGGTCGCGCGCATCGGACGGCTCCGGGCCGCCTCGTCGCCGTCGAAGGTGACCGGGCCGAGGGCCAGCGCCGCGACCGGGGGCAGGAACCGCATGACGGTGCCGGCCAGGCCGCAGTCGACGGTCGCGCCGCCCGTGAGCTCGCCGGGCGTGACGACGAGGTCGGGGCCGAAGGGCTCGCCCGACTCGAGCTCGTCGATCGTCGTGCCGAGCGCCCGCAGCGCCGCGATCATCAGGGAGGTGTCGCGCGAGTGCAGGGGAGCCCGCAGCGTCGAGGGGGAGTCGGCCAGGGCCGAGAGCACCAGCTCGCGGTTGGTCAGCGACTTCGACCCGGGCAGCGACAAGGAGGCGCGGAGCGGCCCGGCGGCCCGCGGCGCGACCCAGCGCCCGTCGTCGACCGTCGGGGGAACGCCGCCGTCGTCGTAGGGGGAGAACTCGGGCCCGGAATACCTGTACACCTGCATCGGTTCACCAGGGTAATGCAGCGACGACCTGGAGGACACGTGCCCACAGCACTTGCACCGAGGCGGATCACCGTGGCCGAACTAGAATCGGCCGTGATGATCACCCCCGAGGGCGACGAGCCCACACCCGCGACCAGCGCGACCGTACCCGACCCCGTCGAGGCGGGCGGCGGCGTCGCCGAGGCGACCGTCGAGGCCGTGGCGGCCGTCGAGGCGTCGGACGAGGGCGAGCCCGACCTGCGCGCACTGTTCGAGGAGCAGGCCCTGCCCTTCATGGACCAGCTCTACGCCGCCGCGATGCGCATGACGCGCAACCCGGCCGACGCCTCCGACCTCGTCCAGGAGACGTTCGTCAAGGCGTTCGCGGCGTTCCGGCAGTTCCAGCAGGGCACGAACCTCAAGGCCTGGCTGTACCGGATCCAGACGAACACGTTCATCAACACGTACCGCAAGAAGCAGCGCGACCCCTACCAGGGCACCATCGACGAGCTCGAGGACTGGCAGATGGGCGGCGCCGAGTCGGCGACCCGCACCTCCGGCTCCACCCGGTCGGCCGAGGCCGAGGCCATCGACCACCTTCCGGACAGCGCCGTCAAGGACGCGCTCCAGAAGGTCCCGGAGGACTTCCGCATGGCGGTCTACTTCGCGGACGTCGAGGGCTTCTCGTACCAGGAGATCGCCGACATCATGAAGACGCCCGTGGGCACGGTGATGAGCCGTCTGCACCGCGGCCGCCGACTCCTCCGGGGACTACTCGCCGACTACGCCCGTGACCGTGGGATCGCGGTGCCGGCCGGCACGACATCGAAGGGCAGCACCAAATGACCGACTGCGGTTGCGACAAGGCGAAGGCCGAGCTCGAGGAGTTCCTGCACGACGAGCTCTGCCGTGAGGACGCCGCCGACATCCGGGAGCACATGGCCACCTGCGCCGACTGCTCGGGTGAGCACAAGGTGGGCATCGTGCTGACGGAGGCGGTGCAGCGTGCCTGCAAGGAGACGGCTCCCGAGGATCTGCGCTCGACCGTGCTCGCGCGCATCCGCGACCTGCAGGCCTCGCACTAGCTCCTGAGCGCAGGCGTCAGAGCGTCAGCTCAGCGTCGCGTCCTCGCGCCGCGCCGCGTGCGCCACGACGTCGTCCCAGAGCAGCTCGAGGGAGGGGTCGCCCGCGTCGCCCGTGCGCTGGACGACCTTCGAGACGGCCGGCACGCAGAGCCGGAAGTCCGGCTCGCCCACGACCAGCACGAGCGGGTCGCTGCCGGTGCCGGAGCAGAGCCGACCGCCGTACTCGCGGCGCACCGTCTCGAAGAAGTAGCAGGCGGCGCCGAGCGAGACCGCGTCGGGCACCCCGTCGGCGTCGACGTCGCCTCGGTGACGCGCGAGGACCGCGTCGAGCGAGCGGACCGAGCCGGGACTGAAGTCGAGCGAGGCCGCGTCGTCGCGGTGCCCGCCCTTCGCGACCGACTTGACGAAGCGGGCTGCCTCGTCGGCGACGTGCTGCTCGGGCGTCGAGTTCCGCGTGAAGAGACCCATGACGCTCGACCCTATCGTCCGACGTCACAGGTCGTCGACCTGCGCTAGCGTCGTCGCATGACCGCCACGGTGGAGATCCTCGCCAGCCCGACGTCCGACGACCTCGACGACCTGGTGGCCCTCATCGGGCTGCTCGGCCACTCGCTCGACGCCGAGGTGCTCTCGGCCCGCCTGTCGCACCTCACCGCGGCCGCGGGGCACGAGACCTGGGTCGTGCGCGGCGACGACGGCCGCGTGGTCGCCGTCGCGGGCGCGCACGTGCGCTGGGCGTACAACGCCGACGACCCGACCGCTCAGCTGCTGTTGCTGGTCGTCGGGGAGGCGGCCCGTCGGGACGGCACCGGCTCGCACCTCCTGCAGCACTTCGAGGAGTGGTCGCGCGGCCACGGTGCCCGCACGCTCGAGGCCGTCTCGGCCGCCGCCACCGACTCTGCCCACCGCTTCTACCGCAAGCGCGGCTACCACGAGGCCGGCGTGCGCTACTCGAAGCTGGTCTGACGCCTCGACACCCCCGCACCGCACCGCGGACGACGACGGCCGCCCTCCCGCAGGAGGGCGGCCGTCGTCGTCGGCGCGGCGCGGGGGCGCTACAGAGTGAGCGCCGCCGCGATCAGCTCGGCCTGCTGGGCCGCGCTCGCCTTGGTCGAACCCGCCGCCGGCGAGGCCGACGCGGGTCGCGAGGCGACCGTGATCCGGCGGTCGAGGTGCTTCTGCAGCTCGAGCACCACGAACGGCCAGGCGCCCTGGTTCTCCGGCTCCTCCTGGGCCCAGACGATCTCGGCCGAGGGGTAGCGCGAGAGCACCTCGCGGATGCGGTCGAGCGGCAGCGGGTAGAGCTGCTCGAGGCGGACGAGGGCGATGTCGTCCTGCACGCCGCGCTTGTCGAGCTCGGCCGAGAGGTCGTAGTGGATCTTGCCCGAGTGCAGCACGATCCGCTTCGTCGCCGACGGGTCCTGGACGCGGGTGCAGTCGAGCACCGGCTCGAACCGGCCGCTCGTGAACGCGTCGACGCCGCTCGTCGCGCCGCGGAGGCGCAGCATCGCCTTCGGCGTGAAGACGACCAGCGGGCGGCGGGGGCGCGCGTACGCCTGGCGGCGCAGCAGGTGGAAGTAGGAGGCGGGGGTCGAGGGGCGCGCGATGGTCATGTTGTCCTCCGCGCACATCTGGAGGAACCGCTCCATCCGGGCCGACGAGTGGTCGGGCCCCTGCCCCTCGTAGCCGTGCGGCAGCAGCAGGACGACGCTCGAACGCTGCCCCCACTTCTGCTCTGCGCTCGAGATGAACTCGTCGATGATCGTCTGTGCGCCGTTGCTGAAGTCGCCGAACTGCGCCTCCCACATCACGAGCGCGTCGGCCCGCTCGACCGAGTAGCCGTACTCGAAGCCCATCGCCGCGTACTCGCTGAGCAGCGAGTCGTAGATCCAGAGGTTCGCCTGGTCGTCCGTGATGTTCTGCAGGGGCAGCCACTCCTGGCCGTTCTCCCGGTCGTGCAGCACCGAGTGGCGCTGCACGAAGGTGCCGCGGCGGCTGTCCTGGCCGGCGAGGCGCACCGGGGTGCCCTCGGTCAGGACCGAGCCCATGGCGAGCAGCTCGGCGAAGGCCCAGTCGATGCCGCCGTTGCGGCTCATGTCGACGCGCTTCTTGAGCAGCTGCGAGAGCTTCGGGTGCACCGAGAAGCCCTCGGGCGGGTTGTCGTGCGCGTCGCCGATCGCGTGGATCAGGTCGAGGTCGACGCCCGTGCTCTCGGGCTCGCCCGAGGCGTCGTCGCGCTGCGACCGGGGTCGCTCGAGGTCGTCGACGTCCCCGCCGTCGTCGGTGATGACGGGCATCGAGCCGGTCTGCGCCGCGTGCGTCTCCTGGAAGGCGCGCTCGAGGCGGTCCTGGAAGTCGCGGTGCGCGCCGTCGTACTCCTCCTGGGTGATGTCGCCGCGGCCGACGAGGGCCTCGGTGTAGAGGGTGCGGACGCTGCGCTTGGCCTCGATGAGGTTGTACATCAGCGGCTGCGTCATCGAGGGGTCGTCGCCCTCGTTGTGCCCCCGGCGGCGGTAGCAGATCAGGTCGACGACGACGTCGCGCTTGAACTGCTGGCGGTACGAGAACGCGAGCTCGGCGACGCGGGCGACGGCCTCGGGGTCGTCGCCGTTGACGTGGAACACCGGCGCCTGGATCGTCTTCGCCACGTCGGTCGAGTAGATCGACGAGCGCGACTCGGACGGGGGAGTGGTGAAGCCGACCTGGTTGTTGATCACCACGTGGATGGTGCCGCCCACGCGGTAGCCGCGCAGCATCGACATCTGCAGGGTCTCGACCACGACGCCCTGGCCGGCCATCGCCGCGTCACCGTGGATGAGGATGGGGAGGGTGCCGAAGACGCCCTTCGGGCCGCGATCCTGCTTGGCCCGGACGATGCCCTCGAGCACGCCATCGCCGGCCTCGAGGTGGGAGGGGTTCGCGGCGATGTAGACGGGGATCGTCTCGCCCGTGGCGCTCGTGAACTCGCCCTCGGTGCCCAGGTGGTACTTGACGTCGCCCGAGCCCTGGACGGTCCTCGGGTCCTGGGTGCCCTCGAACTCGCGGAAGATCTGGCCGTAGGTCTTGCCAGCGATGTTGGTGAGCACGTTCAGGCGGCCACGGTGCGCCATCCCGATCGCCACCTCCTCGAGCTCCTCACGGGCCGCCTGCTGGATGACGGTGTCGAGCAGGGCGATGGCGGACTCGCCGCCCTCGAGGCTGAAGCGCTTCTGGCCGACGTACTTCGTCTGCAGGAACGTCTCGAACGCCTCGGCCTCGTTGAGCTTGCCGAGGATGCGCATCTGCTCGTCGTGCGACGGCTTCACGTAGGGCACCTCGACGTGCTGCTGCACCCAGGCCCGCTGCGCGGGGTCCTGGATGTGCATGTACTCGACGCCGATGGTGCGGCAGTACGAGTCGCGCAGGATGCCGAGGATGTCGCGCAGCAGCGCGGAGGTGTGGCCGCCGAGGCCGCCCGTGACGAACTCGCGGTCGAGGTCCCAGAAGGTGAGGCCGTGGCTCTCGATGGCGAGGTCGGGGTGGCTGCGCTGGCGGTACTGCAGCGGGTCGATGTCCGCCATGAGGTGGCCGCGGACCCGGTAGCTGTTGATGAGCTCCTGCACCCGGGCCGTCTTGCCCACGCGCTCGGCGAGGTTGACGTTGATGTCGGGGTTCCAGTGGATGGGCTCGTACGGGATGCGGAGGGCCGCGAAGATCTGCTCGTAGAAGCCGCGCTGGCCGATCAGCAGCTCGTTGACCTTCTTGAGGAACTCGCCTGAACCGGCGCCCTGGATGACGCGGTGGTCGTAGGTGCTCGTGAGCGTGACCGTCTTGCCGATGCCGAGCTCGACGAGCGTCTTCGACGAGGTGCCCTGGAACTCGGCGGGGTAGTCGAGCGCTCCGGCGCCGATGATCGAGCCGGCGCCCTTCATCAGGCGGGGCACGCTGTGCACCGTGCCGATGCCGCCCGGGTTCGTCAGCGAGATCGTGTTGCCCTGGAAGTCGGCCGCGGTCAGCTTGTTGTCGCGGGCACGGCGGACGACGTCCTCGTAGGCCGACAGGAAGTCGGCGAAGGTCATCTCGTCGGCCTTCTTGATGCCGGGGACCAGCAGGGCCCTCGTGCCGTCGGGCTTCGGGATGTCGATCGCGAGCCCGAGGTTGATGTGGGCCGGCGTGACGACCGAGGGCTTGCCGTCGACCTCGTCGTAGAAGACGTTCTGGCTCGGGAACTCCTTCAGGGCCTGGACGAGCGCCCAGCCGATGAGGTGCGTGAACGAGACCTTGCCGCCGCGGGCGCGCTTGAGGTGGTTGTTGATCACGATGCGGTTGTCGATCATCAGCTTCGCCGCGACGGTGCGGACGCTGGTGGCGGTCGGGACGCTCAGGCTCGCGTCCATGTTCGTGGCGAGCGACTTGGCCATGCCGCGGAGGGGAGCGACCTTCGCCTCGGGCTCCGGTGCGGGCTCGGCGCTGCTGCGGGCCTTCTCGGGGGCCTTGGCCGGCGACTCGGCCGGGATCGGCTTCTCCGACGGCTCGACCGAGGTGGTCTTGGCGGCCTTCTTGCCGGCGGGGGCGGCCGGGGCAGGTGCGGGCGCGGCGGGCTCGTTCTCACCGGGGGCGCCGGTCACCTCGTCGGGCACCTGCGCCTCGCCGCCGGACGCCTGGTCGGCTGCGGGGGCCTCGGAGGAGGCAGGGGCCTCGGCCGGCGTCGCGGCCGCGGAGCCGCCCGAGGGCGTGTAGGCCTCGAGGACGGGCCACCACGACTCGTCGACCGCGGACTTGTCGACCACCCACTTCTCGTAGAGCTCGTCGACCAGCCACTCGTTGGCCCCGAAGGCACCCTCGTCGGTCGTTCCCGTCACGTGGCTCGTCACAGCCGATCGCCCACTCTCCGTTGATCGTTCGATGTCACGGCGGGCAGCGGCGCCCGCCGAGGACCAGCTTAACAACGTCCGCCTGGCCGCGTCCCGACGACCCGCAGGGATTACCGTTGACCCATGAGGTTCTACGAGACGACGCCGACCCACGACCTGACGTACTCCGACGTGTTCCTGGTGCCCAGCCGCTCGTCGGTGACGAGCCGGCTCGACGTGTCGCTGGCGCCGGGCGACGGCACGGGCGCCACCGTCCCGATCGTCTCGGCCAACATGAACTCCGTCACCGGCCCCCGCCTCGCGGCCACCCTCGCCCGGCGCGGCGGCCTCGGGGTCCTGCCGCAGGACATGCCGCTCCAGGAGCTCGACGCGGCCATCCGCTGGGTCAAGTCGCAGCCCGTCGAGTGGGACACCCCCTGGTCGCTCGACCCGGGCGAGACCGTCGCCACGGCTCTCACCCGCGTGCCCGCCGTGGAGGGGCACGGCATCGTGCTCCACGACGCCGACGGCGGGTTCCTCGGCTGCATCGCCGCCTCCCGGCTGGCCACCGCGCCGCGCGACGCCGTGCTGGGCGACCTGCTGCACGGCGCGCTCACCTCGCTCGACGCGGACGACGTCGACTCGCCCCGGGCCGCCTTCGACCGCATGGTCGCCGCCGAGATCGACTTCGCGCCGGTGCTGCGACACGGCCAGGTCGTCGGCACGGTGAGCCGCAAGAGCGCGCTCCGCTCGACGATCTACCAGCCGGCGCTCGACCGCGACGGCCGCCTCCGGGTCGCGGCCGCCGTCGGCATCAACGGCGACGTCGAGCAGAAGGCCCGCGCGCTCGCCGCGGCGGGCGTCGACGTGCTCGTGCTCGACACCGCGCACGGCGACCAGGACGGCATGGTCGCCGCGGTCAGGAAGGTCGCGGCCGCGAAGCTGGGCCTGCCGATCGTCGCCGGCAACGTCGTCACCGAGGAGGCGGTGCGTCACCTCGTCGGCGCAGGCGCGGACGTGATCAAGGTCGGCGTCGGCCCCGGGGCGATGTGCACCACCCGGATGATGACCGCCGTGGGCCGCCCCCAGTTCTCCGCCGTGCTCGAGACGGCGGCGACCGCCCGGTCGCTCGGCGCGCACGTCTGGGCCGACGGCGGCGTCCGCTACCCGCGCGACGTGGCGCTGGCCCTGGCCGCCGGCGCGTCGTCGGTGATGATCGGCTCGTGGTTCGCCGGCACGGTGGAGGCGCCCGGCGAGCTGGCGACGGACGACCGCGGCCTCTACAAGGAGAGCTGGGGCATGGCGTCGACGAAGGCCGTGCAGGGACGCTTCGGCCGGCTCGACCCCTTCGAGCTCGCCCGCAAGACGCTCTTCGCCGAGGGCATCTCGTCGTCGCGCATCTACCTCGACCCGCTGCGGCCGGGCGTCGAGGACCTGCTCGACATGATCACCTCGGGCGTCCGCAGCTCGTTCACCTACGCGGGGGCCCGCACCCTGCCCGAGTTCGCCGAACGGGCCCTCGTGGGCATCCAGTCGGCGGCGGGCTACGAGGAGGGCAAGGCGCTCCCCGTCAGCTGGTGACGAGGCTCCACAGCTGCTGGTGACGAGATGGGGTCGAGCGGTGACGGACGGGGCGTCCAGAGGCTAAGATTCCCTCTCTATGGATGACCCTCCGTCTCAGCCCGCTGCACCCTCCCACCATCCCGTGACCGAGGGCGGTGCTCCGTCGTCGTGAACGAGTGGATCCTGCTCGCGATCGGCATCGTCCTCACGATCGGCACCGGCCTCTTCGTCGCCAGCGAGTTCTCGTTGGTCAACCTCGACCGCTCCGACCTGGAGGCCCGTCAGGCCAAGGGCGAGAAGGGGCTCGCGCCGACCATCGGCGCTCTCCGCATCACGTCGACGCACCTCTCCAGCGCGCAGCTCGGCATCACGCTGACGACGCTGCTGACCGGCTACACGATGGAGCCGGCGATCTCCCGGCTGCTCGCGCCGCCCCTCCTCGGGGTCGGTCTGCCCGAGCCCGTGGTCACGGTCGCGGGGCCGGTCGTCGCGATCGTCGTGGCGACCCTGCTCTCGATGATCGTCGGCGAGCTCGTGCCCAAGAACTTCGCGCTGGCGTTGCCACTGCGGACGGCGAAGCTCGTCATCCCGTTCCAGGTCGGCTTCACGACGGTGTTCCGCCCCGCCGTCGCCCTGCTCAACAACACGGCGAACGCGATCCTGCGCGGTGTCGGGATCGAGCCGAAGGAAGAGCTGTCGGGCGCGCGCACCGCCGAGGAGCTCTCGTCGCTCGTGCGCCGCTCGGCGTTCGAGGGCAGCCTCGACCTCGACACGGCGACCCTGCTGGCGCGCACCCTCGCGTTCAGCGACCACACGGCCTCCGACGTCATGACGCCGCGGCCGCGCCTCTCGACCGTCACGCGCACCGACTCGGCCGAGACCGTGCTGCAGCTGGCCCGGCGCACGGGCCTGTCGCGGTTCCCGGTCACCGACGACGGCATCGACGACGTGGTCGGCCTGGTCCACGTCAAGCAGGCCGTGTCCGTCCCGCGCGAGAAGCGCGCCGACGTGCCCGTCTCGGCGCTGCTCACCGACGCCGTGCGCGTCCCCGAGACCATGACGCTCGACAACCTGCTCGGCGAGGTCCGCGGCCGCGGCTACCAGATGGCCGTCGTCGTCGACGAGTACGGCGGCACGGCCGGCGTCGTCACCCTCGAGGACCTCATCGAGGAGCTCGTCGGCGAGGTGTCGGACGAGCACGACCGCAGCCGCGTCGACGTCGTGCGCTCGCGCAACTGGCTGACGTTCCCGGGGCTGCTGCGCCCCGACGAGCTGCTCGAGCGCGCGTCGGTCTCGGTGCCGGAGGACGGCCCGTGGGAGACCGTCGGCGGCTGGGTGATGAGCGAGCTCGGACGCCTGCCCGTCGTCGGCGACGTCGTCGAGTCCGAGGCGGGCACGTTCCGCGTCGAGCGGCTCGACGGGCGGCGCATCGACCGGATCAGGTTCACGCCGACGCCCGAGGACGAGGTCGTCGAGCAGCCCGTGCGCGAAGGCCGTGCCGAGCGCGCGAGCCGGTCCGAGCGGGCGGGCAGGTCGGATGCACCGGCCTCGATGCGCGACGTCGACGCCCGCCAGAAGGAGTCGGCCCGATGAGCGACTGGTGGGGCATCGTCTGGCTCGTGCTGCTGCTGATGGGCAACGCGTTCTTCGTGGCGGCGGAGTTCGCCGTCATCTCGGCGCGCCGGTCGCAGATCGAGCCCAAGGCCGAGGCCGGCAGCAGGGCGGCCAAGACCACCCTCTGGGCCATGGAGCACGCGACGATGATGCTGGCGACGACCCAGCTCGGCATCACGATCTGCTCGCTGCTCATCCTGAACGTCTCCGAGCCCTCCATCCACCACCTCCTCGAGGGCCCGCTCGGCCTGACCGGGCTCAGCGAGCAGCTGGTGAGCGTCGTCGGGTTCGTCATCACGCTGCTGCTGGTGTCGTTCCTCCACGTCGTGCTCGGCGAGATGGTGCCGAAGAACATCTCGTTCTCGCTGCCGGACAAGGCCGCGCTGCTGCTCGCGCCGCCCCTCGTGGCCGTGGCGCGCCTCCTGCACGTCGTCGTGGTGTCGCTCAACTGGTCGGCGAACGCCGTCCTGCGGGCGTTCCGCGTCGAGCCGAAGGACGAGGCCGCCAGCGCCTACACGGTCGACGAGGTGGCCACGATCGTGGCGCAGTCGCAGCGCGAGGGCACCCTCCGCGACGGCAGCGGCACGCTCCAGGCGGCGTTCGAGTTCACCGAGAAGACGGTCGACGACGTGGCCGTGCCGATGTCGGGCCTCGTCACCCTGCCCGAGGACGCCACCCCGGGCGACGTGGAGCGCGCCGTCGCGCAGAACGGCTTCTCGCGCTACGTGCTGGTCGACGACGGCGGCGACCCGACGGGGTACCTGCACCTCAAGGACGTCATCGACCTCGACGAGGACGAGTTCGGCGACCCGGTGCCGCCGAAGCGCATCCGCCAGCTGATCTCGATCTACCAGGGCACCGACCTCGAGGACGCCCTCGCGACGATGCGCCGGAGCGGCGTGCACGTCGCCCGGTCGTTCGACGAGCGGGGCGACACCCAGGGCGTGCTGTTCCTCGAGGACATCCTGGAGGAGCTGATCGGCGAGGTGCAGGACGCGACCAGGCGGTCCTGAGTCCTGGACGAACGACGGCCGCGCCGACCCCTAGGGGCAGCGCGGCCGTCGTCGTCCGCGGGGCTACGCGGCGCGGAACGGCGCCCGGAGGTACTGCTCGGGCCAGTAGTCGAGCTCGACGCCCAGCTCGGCCGCGGCGCGCAGCGGGAAGTGCGGGTCGCGGAGGAACTCGCGGGCCATCAGCACGACGTCGGCCCGGCCCTCGGCCACGACGGCCTGCGCCTGGCGGGCCGACACGATGAGGCCGACGGCCCCGGTCTCGACCTCGGCGGTCTCGCGCACGTGCTGCGCGAACGGCACCTGGTAGCCGAGGCCCACCGGGATGGTCACCCCGGCGACGAGCCCGCCGGTCGAGATGTCGAACAGGTCGGCGCCCGCGTCGCGCGACCAGGCGGCGACGGTGGCCGTCTCGTGCTCGTCCCAGCCGCCCTCGGCCCAGTCCGTGGCCGAGAAGCGGACGAGCAGCGGCAGCTCGTCGCCGACCTCGGCCCGCACGGCGCGGACGACGTCGACGAGGAGGCGCGCCCGGTTCTCGAGGGAGCCCCCGTACTCGTCGGTGCGCTCGTTGCTCAGCGGCGAGAGGAACTGGTGCAGCAGGTAGCCGTGGGCCGCGTGCAGCTCGATCAGCCCGAAGCCGGCCTCGACCGAGCGGCGGGCGGCCGCGCGGAACGCCTCCACGAGCCCGACGACCTCGTCGCGGGTCAGCTCGCGCGGCGCGGCGTAGCCCTCGAAGGCGACCGCGGAGGGCGCGACGGTCGGCCAGCCGCCCTCGGCCTCGGGGACGGAGCCCTGGGTCTCGCTCCAGGGGCGGAACGTCGACGCCTTGCGCCCGGCGTGCGCGAGCTGGATGCCGGGCACCGAGCCCTGCGAGCGGACGAACGCGGTGATCGGCTTCAGGGCCTCCACCTGGTCGTCGTTCCAGATGCCGAGGTCCTGCGGCGAGATGCGGCCGTCGGGGGTGACCGACGCGGCCTCCGAGATCACGGCGCCCGCGCCTCCTCGGGCCAGCGAGCCGAGGTGCACGAGGTGCCAGTCGGTGGCGACGCCGTCCTGCTCCTCGGCCGAGTACTGGCACATGGGCGCGACCCAGAGCCGGTTGCGGAACGTCTGACCGCGCAGCGTGACGGCGTCGAAGAGGCCGACGGGGGAGGCGTCGGGTGCGGAGGTGGGGGAGGGTGCAGCGTCCGTCTGGGTCACGAGAGCGGTCATCGCCTTTCGGTGGGGAGGCCCGCGAGCCCCTCGACGAACTGTCGGAGCGGCCCGGGGCCGGTGAAGAGGTGCCCGGTGATGCCGAGCGCCTGGGCGGCCTCGACGTTGTCGGACCTGTTGTCGATGAACACCGTGTCGGCGGCGGTTGTTCCGAGCTCGTCGAGCACGTGCCGGAAGATCGAGGCCGACGGCTTGAGGTCGTCCAGCTCGGCGCTGACGAACACCTGCTCGAACAGGTCGCCGAGGGGCGAGTGGCGGAAGGGGGAGGCGAAGTCCTGGCCGGCGTTCGAGAGGATCGCCAGGCGGGTGCCGCCGTCCGCCAGGTCGGCGATCACGTCGAGGGTGCCGGGCTCAGGCACGAACCACGACGGGAAGTCGGCCGCCCAGAGCTCGTGCACGCGCGTGCGCGACCAGTCGGCGCCGGTGTCGGCCTCGACGGCACGCCAGTAGGCCGTGGCGGTGAGCCGCCCGTGGTCGAGGGCGTGGCGGTGCGTGCCGTAGCTGGCCCAGAGGGCGGCGGGCTCGACCCCGGCGAGTTCCTCGATGCGCCGACGCGAGGCGTCGTCGGGGAAGCGGGAGATCACCTCGCCGTAGTCGAAGACGACGGTGCGGCCGGGGATCGAGATGCTCATCGTCCCACCGTATCGGCGGCGCCAGGCGGGCCTCCGGACGCCGGCGCCGCGAGCCCGACTAGCGTCGGGGCGTGACCACCGACTCCCGCCCCGCCGACTCGCGCCCCGCCGACTCCCGCCTCACCGCCTGGACGCCCGCCGACGCTGGTGCCTGGATCGCCGTCCCGGCGGTCGACGACGACAAGTACAGCCGCGGCGTGCTCGGCGTCGTGACCGGCTCGACCGCGTACCCGGGGGCCGCGGTCCTCGGCGTGGAGGCCGCGCTGCACACCGGCGTCGGCATGCTCCGCTACCTCGGCCCGGCGCGCGCCTCGGACTTCGTGCTGCACCGACGACCGGAGGCCGTGACGAGCCCCGGCCGGGTGCAGGCCTGGCTGCTCGGCTCCGGGGTGGACCCCGATCACCTCGACGACGAGACCGCGGAGGGGTTCGAGACGGCCGCCTCCTCGGGGCTGCCCCTCGTGCTCGACGCGGGTGCGCTTGCGCTGCGCGAGCGGGCGACAGGGCCGGTGGTGCTGACGCCGCACTTCCGCGAGCTGGCGCGGGCCTCGGGCCGGTCGGTCGACGAGGTCGCCGCCGACCCGGCCGAGGCCGCGGCGCGCGCGGCGGGGGAGTGGGGCTGCACCGTCCTGGTGAAGGGCCACCGCACGCACGTCGCCTCGCCCGGCGGCACCCGGCTGGTGGCCGAGAGCGCGCCGACCTGGCTCGCCACGGCGGGTGCCGGCGACGCGCTCGGCGGCGTGCTCGGCGCGCTCGTCGCCACCCACTCGGACGAGGCGCTCGCCCAGGAGGACGCCCTCGCCCGTCTCGCGGCCACCGCCGCGGTCGTGCACGGCCTGGCCGCCGAGCGGGCGAGCGCCGGAGGCCCGCTCACGGTCCTCGGCCTCGTGGACGCGCTGCCGGCGACGATCGCCGCGCTGCTGCGCTGATCGAGACGACGCTCCGGGGGAGTCCGGCGCAGCGAGATGCCCCGGCAGCGTCACATCGCTGCGCGCCTAGGAGGCGGGGGTCGCAGACACGAGGAACTCGACGGTGCCCGAGTCCTCGACCTGGACGAAGCCGAAGCTCGGCGCCTCGACGCCGTAGTCGCTGAAGGTCACCGGCACCGAGCCGCTGATCTGGACCCCGTCGCCCGAGAGAGCGGCCTGCAGCGAGACGGTGACGCTCTGCGTGACGCCGTGCATCGTGAGGTCGCCCGTCGCCTCGACGGTCTCGACGTCGCCGTCGGCGGGGACGCCGGCGTCGATGGGCTGGGTCAGCACGAAGGTCGCGGTCGGGTAGGTCGAGGCCTCCATGGCGTCGTCGCGGAAGTAGCCGTCGCGGTTGCCGCTGTCGGTCGCGATGCTCGCGACGTCGACGTCGATCGTGGCGGCCGTGACCGAGTCGCCCTCGACCGTGACGGTGCCGGTGACCTTGTCGGTCGTCCCGACGACCGTGACGTCGGTGCCGTTCAGCACCTCGTCGACCCGGTAGCCCGCGGTGCTGCCGTCGCCCACGGTCCAGGCGCCGCTGAGGTCGCTCGTGTCGATGGTCGTCGCGCCCGGGGTCACCGAGACGGTGGGGGCGGCGTCGGGCTCGCCCACGATCACGTCGCGGTAGAAGGCAGGGCCGGCGACCGCGGCGGTCACGCCGAGGCCCACGACCACGACCGCCGCGACTCCGAGGACGATTCCGGTCTTCTTCTTCATGGTGTGTCTCCTGGGGTCGGCTCGGGTGCTGCTCGGGCTGGTCGGCACGGAGGAGGCGCCTGCCCAGGATGATGACGCGTCACCCTAGGACGGCGCTGGGAAGGTGCAGGCACGGCAACGGGCGCTGACCGCGGCGAACGCGAGAATCGTTCATCTCGATTCGGTAACGACGCCTCCTCGCTCTGGCGCGCGCCTCCTCCCGGCTATATGTTCCGAGAGCCAACAAATAGCCGACGCACCCTCGTCGGCCTCGAGCACTACAGCGAAGTACAGCTCGATCTGGACCGGTTCGACGACGAACCACGGCCACGACGCTCCCCACGCACCCGGAGGGAGCCGCGACCCGTCGCCCGGGCAGATCCCATCGGAAGGATCCGCACCATGACCACAGCACGCACGCTCTCCGTGGCGGCCCTGACGCTCGGCCTCGTGGCCGGACTCGCGGCCTGCGCACCCGCCGGCTCCTCGGGCGGCTCCTCCGGCGGCGGGGACGACGCCGCCGGCACCGACTGCAACGTCGGCATCAGCATGCCGACGCGCAGCCTCGAGCGCTGGATCAACGACGGCGAGGGCCTCAAGGAGAAGCTCGAGGGCGACGACTGCACCGTCGACCTGCAGTACGCCGACAACAAGACCGACCAGCAGATCAGCCAGATCCAGAACCAGGTCGCGGGAGGCGCGAAGATCCTCGTCGTCGCCGCGATCGACGGGCAGACCCTCGGCCCCGTGCTCGAGGACGCGGCCTCGCAGGACGTCACCGTCATCGCCTACGACCGCCTCATCAACGGCACGGAGGCGGTCGACTACTACGCGACCTTCGACAACTACAAGGTCGGCCAGCTGCAGGGCCAGTACATCGAGGACCAGCTCGGCCTCGCCGACGGCGAGAAGGGCCCGTTCACGATGGAGCCCTTCGCGGGCAGCCCCGACGACAACAACGCCGGCTTCTTCTTCGCCGGCGCGTGGGACGTCCTGCAGCCCTACGTCGAGAGCGGCGTGCTGACCGTGCCGAGCGGCAAGGCACCGGCCGACGACGACGGCTGGAAGGCCATCGGCATCCTCGGCTGGGGCTCGGACGACGCCCAGGCCGAGATGGACAACCGCCTCCAGTCGTTCTACACGGGCGGCGACAAGGTCGACGTCGTCCTCTCGCCGAACGACAGCCTCGCGCTCGGCATCGAGGCCAGCCTCGACGCGGCCGGCTACCAGGCCGGCACGGACTGGCCGATCATCACCGGCCAGGACGCGGACGTCGCGAACGTCAAGGCGATCCTCGCCGACCAGCAGTCGATGACGGTCTGGAAGGACACGCGTGAGCTCGGCACCCAGGTGCAGGCGATGATCGCCTCGATCGTCGCGGGCGAGGACCCCGAGACGAACGACACCGAGACGTACGACAACGGCGTCAAGGTCGTCCCGGCGTACCTGCTCGACCCGGTGGTCGTCACGAAGGACGACGTGCAGTCCGTCCTCGTCGACTCCGGCTTCGTCGACGCCGGCGACGTGGGTCTCTGACCCCACCACCCGGCAGCCGGCGGCGGTCCCCACGGGCCGCCGCCGGCTCCCTCACCCCTGAACGGAACGAGGACCACATGGACGACGTCATCCTCCAGATGACCGACATCGTCAAGGAGTTCAGCGGCGTGCGCGCGCTCGACGGGGTCTCCGTCAGCGTGCGGCGCGGCGAGGTGCACGCGATCTGCGGCGAGAACGGCGCGGGCAAGTCCACGCTGATGAAGGTGCTGTCGGGCGTGTACCCGCACGGCAGCTTCGGCGGCGTGATCGAGCTCGACGGCCGGCCCGTCCGCTACTCGTCGATCAACGACAGCGAGCGCGACGGCGTGGTGATCATCCACCAGGAGCTCGCGCTCAGCCCGTTCCTCTCGATCGCCGAGAACATCTTCCTCGGCAACGAGGTGCAGCGCGGCGGCGTCATCGACTGGAACCGCACCAACCTGGAGGCGGCGGCCCTGCTGCAGCGGGTCGGCCTCGCCGAGAGCCCGGTCACCAAGGTGCTCGAGCTCGGCGTCGGCAAGCAGCAGCTCGTCGAGATCGCGAAGGCGCTCTCGAAGGAGGTGAAGCTGCTGATCCTGGACGAGCCCACGGCGGCGCTCAACGACGACGACTCCGCGCACCTGCTGGGCCTGATCGACCAGCTGCGCGAGCAGGGCATCACGGCGATCATCATCAGCCACAAGCTCGGCGAGATCCGGGCCATCGCCGACACGGTCACGGTCATCCGGGACGGGAAGACGATCGAGGCGTTCGCGGTCGAGGACACCCCGGAGATCGAGACGCGCATCATCCGCGCCATGGTCGGCCGGCCGCTCGACAGCCAGTTCCCGCCGCGGGTGCCCGACATCGGCGCCGAGAAGCTGCGCGTCGAGAACTGGACCGTGCACCACCCGGTCGACGCCGACCGCGTGGTCGTCGACGACGCCTCCTTCACCGTGCGGGCCGGCGAGATCGTCGGCTTCGCGGGCCTGATGGGGGCCGGGCGCACCGAGCTCGCGATGAGCCTCTTCGGGCGCTCGTACGGCAGCGACATCTCGGGCCGCGTCTACAAGGACGGCGTGGAGATCCAGACCCGCACCGTCGGCGAGGCGATCAAGAACGGCATCGCCTACGTCACCGAGGACAGGAAGCGCTACGGCCTGAACTTGATCGGGAGCATCACGGTCAACGTCTCGGCGGCCGCGCTCGGCAAGCTCGCCCGGCTCGGCGTCATCGACCGCAACCGCGAGTACGCCGTGGCGGACGACTACCGCCGGCAGATGAACATCAAGACCCCGTCGGTCTCGTCGGTCGTGGGCAACCTCTCCGGCGGCAACCAGCAGAAGGTCGTCCTCAGCAAGTGGATCTACTCGGGCCCGGACGTGCTGATCCTCGACGAGCCCACCCGGGGCATCGACGTCGGGGCGAAGTACGAGATCTACGGGATCATCGCCGAGATGGCCGCCCAGGGGAAGGCGGTCGTCGTCATCTCGAGCGAACTGCCCGAGCTGATCGGCCTCTCGGACCGCATCTACACCATCGCGGAGGGGCGGCTCACGGCCGAGCTCTCGCGCGCCGACGCCAGCCAGGAAGAGCTGATGCGCCACATGACCGCGACCAGGAACCTAGGAGCAGAAGCCTCGTGACCACCACCGCACCTCCTCGTCCGTCCGCACCGCCTCCTGCGTCCGGGCCGATGCCGGGCTCCAAGCGCCGCCTGCGGATCGACATGCGGCAGTACGGCATCCTCGCCGCCCTGCTCGTCATCGTGCTGCTGTTCCAGGTGCTGACCGAGGGCCGGCTGCTCTACCCCGGCAACGTCAGCAACCTGATCCAGCAGAACGCCTACGTGCTGATCCTCGCGATCGGCATGGTCATCGTGATCATCGCGGGGCACATCGACCTCTCGGTCGGCTCGGTGGTCGCCACGGTGGGCGCGGTCGCCGCGCTGGCCATGAACGACTGGGGGCTGCCCTGGGGCGTGGCCGTCGCGCTGTCGCTGCTCGTCGGCGCGCTGATCGGGGCGTGGCAGGGCTTCTGGATCGCCTTCGTCGGCATCCCGGCGTTCATCGTCACGCTCGCCGGCATGCTGGTGTTCCGCGGCGTGGCCCTCGTGCTGCTCACCGGCGGCACCATCAGCGGGCTGCCGCGGGCGTTCAACTCGATCGGCTCGGGCACGCTGCCGACGACCGGCCAGCCCGACCTCTTCACGCTCGGCATCGGCCTGCTCGCCTCGGCGGGCCTCGTCGCCCAGCAGCTGCGGGCCCGGGCGAACCTGCGCCGCCTCGAGCTGCCGCGCGAGCGGGCGGTCTCGTTCGTGTTGAAGATCGCCATCGCCGTCGCCGCGATCATGTACCTCTGCTACCTGCTGGCCTACAACCGCGGGACGCCGATCATCCTGATCATCCTGGCGACGCTGGTGCTGCTCTACTCGTTCCTGCTGACGCGCACCGTCTTCGGCCGGCACGTGTACGCGATGGGCGGCAACCTCTACGCGGCGATGATGTCGGGCGTCAAGACGAAGTGGGTCACCTTCGGCATCTTCGTCAACATGGGGCTGCTCGCCGGGCTCGCCGGCGTCGTCAGCACGGCTCGCGCCGGCAGCGCCGTGGCGTCGGCGGGGCAGAGCTTCGAGCTCGACGCGATCGCGGCCGTGTTCATCGGCGGCGCCGCGGTGCAGGGCGGCATCGGCACCGTCGTCGGGGCCGTGATCGGCGGCCTCGTGATGGGCGTGCTCAACCAGGGCCTGTCGATCCTCTCGGTGGACGCCGCGTGGCAGCAGGTCATCAAGGGGCTCGTGCTGCTGCTCGCCGTCGCGTTCGACGTGTACAGCAAGCGCCGACGCCGCTGAGGGCGGACGCGGGGCGCCGGCGGTCCCCAGGAGGGGCGCCGGCGCCTCAGCCCGAGACGCGGGCGAGGAACTCCCTCGCCCGCTCGGTGCGCGGCGACCCGAACAGCTGGGCCGGGGGGCCCTGCTCGGCGATGCGGCCGGCGTCGAGGAACACCACCCGGTCCGCGACGTCGCGGGCGAACGCCATCTCGTGGGTCGCCATCAGGATGGTGGTCCCCACCTCCTTGAGCGTGCGGACGAGGTCGAGCACCTCGCCCACGAGCTCGGGGTCGAGGGCGCTCGTCACCTCGTCGAGCAGCAGCACGGCAGGCCTCGGGGCAAGGGCCCGCGCGATCGCGACGCGCTGCTGCTGGCCGCCCGACAGGCGGTCGGGGTAGGCGCGGGCCTTGTCGCCGAGCCCGACGCGCTCGAGCAGCTCGAGGGCCCGCGCCTCGGCCTCGGCCCGGGGGCGCCGCAGCACGTGGCGGCTGGCCAGCGAGACGTTGTCGAGGACCGTGAGGTGCGGGAACAGGTTGTAGTGCTGGAACACGACGCCGATGCGGGCACGGACGGCGTCGACCCGCACCCGCGGGTCGGTGATGTCCTCGCCGCCGAGCACGATGCGCCCGTCGTCGACCTGCTCGAGCAGGTTCACCGTGCGCAGCAGCGTCGACTTGCCCGAGCCGCTCGCGCCGATGAGGGCGACGACCTCGTCGCGCGCCACGTCGAGGTCGATGCCGTCGAGCACGGTGGTGCCGCCGAACGACTTGCGGACGCCCTCGAGGCGCAGGACGACCTCGGCGGACTGCGCCGCGCCTCCCGCGGTCAGGCCGGCCTGGCCGTGGCCCTTGCTCTGGTCCTGCCCGCTCACACGACGCTCCCGGCCTGTTCGCGCCGACGGAGGCGGGCCGACAGCCAGTCGGTCAGCCAGACGGTCGGCAGGGCCAGCATCACGAAGAGGAGGCCGGCGAGCACGTAGGGCGTGAAATTGGCCGCCGTCGCGGTCTCGATCTGGGCGGCGCGCACGGCGTCGACGGCGCCGAGCACGGAGATGAGCCCGACGTCCTTCTGCATCGACACGACGTCGTTCATCAGGGCCGGCGTGACCTTGCGGATCGCCTGGGGGAACACGACCAGCCGCAGCGTCGCGGCGTGGCTGAGGCCTAGCGAGCGGGCGGCCAGCCGTTGGGACGGGTGCACGGCGTCGAGCCCGGCGCGGATGACCTCGCTGACGTAGGCCGAGTAGGTGAGCACGAGCGCGACCGTGCCCCAGACCTCGGCAGGCAGGCGGGGGATGCCGAGGCCGAGCCCGGGCACCCCGAAGCCGACGAGGTAGAGCACGATGATGAGCGGCAGGCCGCGGAACAGGTCCGTGTAGCCGCGCACCAGGGCGCGCACCGGGAAGAAGACGGGGCCGCGCAGCGTGCGGAGGGCCGAGAGCAGGGTCGAGAGCACGGCGACGCCGATCAGCGCCACGACGAGCACCCGCACGTTCAGCCAGAGCCCCTCCAGCACCCGCGGCCAGGCCGCGACGAGGGTGGGGCCGTCGAAGAAGCTGAAGCGCACCCTGTCCCAGCCGGGCGTGCTCGTGACGGCCCACCAGGCCAGGGCCGCGAAGGCGATCGTGCTCACGGCGGCGATCGCGACGGAGCGCCCCGACTGCCGGCGCCGGAAAGCGCGACGGCCGAGCTCGAGGTCGCTGACGGGGTGGGCGTCGACCGCGAGCGCGGTGCGGGCTACGAGAGCTCCGTCACGTCGTAGTCGGCCAGCCACTGCTGCTTCAGCTCGTCGAGGGTGCCGTCGGTCTGCAGGGTGGTGACGGCGTCGGCGACGTCCTCCGAGAGCGCGCTGCCGAACGGCAGGACGATGCTCAGCTCGTCGCTGGCGCCGTCCTCCGCCGGGAGCTGGCCGAGCACCACGCCGCCCTCGACGAAGTAGGTCGCGGTGGGCACGTCGAGGACGATCGCGTCGACCTGGCCCGCCTCGAGCGCCGCCTTGGCGTCGTCGTTCGAGTTGTAGGCCTGGACCCCGCTGTCGGGGTCGATGACCTTCTCCGCCGCGGTGAAGCTGGTCGTGCCGCTCTGCGCGCCGATGTCGAGCCCGGCGAGGTCGGCGATGCTGGTGGTGCCCGCGGCCGCGCTGCCCGGCAGGGTGACGACCGCCTGGCGCGTCTCGTAGTACGGGGGCGAGAAGTCGACGGCCTTCGCGCGCTGCTCGGTCATCGAGAACTGCTGCAGGTTCAGGTCGAAGGTCTTCGGCCCGGGAGCGATCGCCTCGTCGAAGGTGGAGCGCACCCAGACGACGTCCTCCTTCGCGTAGCCGAGCTGGTCGGCCACGGCGTACGCGAGCGCGGCCTCGAAGCCCTCGCCGGTGGTCGGGTCGTCGTCCTCGACCCACGGGCTGTAGGCCGGCTCGCCGGTCGCGATGGTGAGCTTCCCCTCGGTGACGAGGCCGTCGCCGGACCCGCCGGAGCCGGACGTGGGGGCGCAGGCCGACAAGGAGGCGACGGCGGCGACGACGGAGACGGCGGCGGCCGCGAGACGGAGACGGGTGCGGGGCATGAGGGGCAGGATATCCGTCCGCGGTCCCGGGCGGCGGCACCGAGGCCTCGTGTGACGCCGGACGGCTAGCCTTGCCCGCATGACCGTCGCCGCGCCTCCTCGTGCACCCGGCGCGGACGGCGCCTCCCGCCGCCTGCCGGCACGCGTCGCGGCCCACCCCGCCGTGCTCTGGTCGGCGTTCGTGCTCGTGCACCTCGTCGTCGGCCACGCGGCGCTCACCGGGCCGAACCAGCCGATGGGCGACGTGTGGAGCGTCTACCGCACCTGGATGCAGCAGGGCGTGGGAGGCGGCGACTGGGTGGGCGTGGACCGGCCGTGGGTCTACCCGCTGCTCGCCGCCGTGCCGATGCTGCTCGCCCGCGTCGGCGGCGACGCCCAGTACGGGCAGGCGTGGCTGACGATCGTGCTGCTGCTGGACGCGGGGGCGTTCGCGGTGCTGACCGGCGGGCTGCGTCGCGGGACTCGCTCGCGCGGCCACGTCGGGGCCGCCTGGTGGTGGCTGCTGTTCCTGCTCGCGCTCGGGCCGATCGCCGTCGGGCGCATCGACGCGGTCACCGTGCCGTTCGCGATCGTCGGGCTGCTGCTGCTGGCCTCCCGGCCGCTGGCGGCCTCGGTGCTGTTGACGGTCGCCGCCTGGGTCAAGGTGTGGCCGGCCGCCCTCGTCGTCGCCGCGGTCGTCGCCCTGCGGGGTCGTGCCCGGCGCGACGTCGTCGTGGGCGCCGTCGCGACGACCGTCACCGTGGTCGCGATCTCGCTCGTGCTCGGCAGCGGGGCCACCGTGCTCGGCTTCGTGGGGGAGCAGGCCGGCCGCGGGCTGCAGGTCGAGTCGCCCACCGCCACCGCGTGGCTCTGGCGGGCCGCCGCCGGGATGCCGGGCGCGTTCGTCTACTACGACCACGACATCCTCACCTACCAGGTGGAGGGCGACGGGGTGGGCACCGCGGCTCGCCTCACGACCGTGCTGATGGCGCTCGTCGTGCTGCTCGTCCTGCTGCTGGGGCTGCGCGCCGTGCGGCGGGGCGCGTCGGCCGTGCACTTGCTCGCGCCCCTGTCTCTGGCCTTCGTCACGGCCCTCATCGTCACGAACAAGGTCGGCTCGCCGCAGTTCGTGGCGTGGCTCGCGCCGCCCGTCGTGCTCGGGCTCGTGCTCGCGCGGCGCGGAGGGTCGTCGGCCGCTGTGCCCGCCGCCCTGGCCGTGGGGATCGCCGCGCTGACGCAGGTGATCTACCCGTGGGAGTACCAGGCCCTGCTCGGCGTCGAACCGTGGATGCTCGTGCTGATCACCGTCCGCAACGCCGCCGAGGTCGTGCTTCTCGTCGTCGCGCTGGTGCAGCTGTGGCGGGCGGGGACTTCTGCGCGTGTCGACTCGTCTCCGCCGGCCGAGAACTCAGCTGACGCACCCAGGAAGCAGCAGAACCCGACAGATCGGGCTGAGGGTGCGTCGCCGCACCCGGATATCCACGTATAGGAGAGTCGCAGGTCGGCATTTCCCGACCAGCGGACCCGGCTGACGCGACCGCAGTTGCCGCAGAGGGAGACAGATCCCCTCTCGCTGGGCACGCGGACGGGCAGAACTGGCCTCGGACGTCCGGAACCCTCTCAAATTACGGGGCAGGGGCAGGGGCAAGGGCGCAGGGTGCCGTCCCGGCGGCGACGGTGCGAGGATGACCGCATGATCGTCGCCTTCTCCGTGTCTCCCAGCGGCGGCCCGTCCGCCGGATCGCTCGACCCGGAGGCGCACGGCGACTCCGTGCACGAGGCGGTGGCCGCGGCCGTCGCGGTCGTGCGCGCGTCCGGGCTGCCGAACCGCACCTCCTCGATGTTCACCGAGATCGAGGGCGAGTGGGACGAGGTCATGGACGTCGTCAAGCGAGCGACGGAGGCGGTGGGCCGGTACGGCACGCGCGTCTCGCTGGTGCTCAAGGCCGACATCCGCCCCGGCCGCACGGGCGAGCTCGACGGCAAGGTCGAGCGGCTCGAGCAGGCGCTGGGCGAGCAGGACTGAGCGGAGCCCCTCAGGCCCCTGGTCGCTCCTGTTCCTCGGCGGGCGTGGGGACGCGACGCAGGCGCTCGGGGGCGATGCGCATCATCGCGGCCTCGACCGCGCTCACGAACGACGCGCCGCGGAGCCAGCCGTCGGCTTCGACGCGGAGGCGACGGCCGTCGCGCATGACGAGCACCACCTCGCCGTTGGAGGCGATGGCCACGGCGACGTCGGCGAGGGCCACTGTCCAGGCGCGGCCACCCGACTTGATGAGCACCTGGTCGTCGGTGACGGCGCCCCAGTCGGAGGCGAGCGGCGCGAGGAGGGCGTTCCGTCATCTCCGGTGGCCCTTCGCCGCACGGGAGGCCTCTCGAGGGCTCACCGCGACTGCGGGGGTGAGGTCGTCCCACCGCATGCCGATCGCCTCCCCGAACTCGTCCGTGTCGCCCAGGTCGGCGTCCTCGTCGACCATGACGACCGCGGTCTCGAGAGCATGCGCCCAGGCCGCCCGCATCGTCTCGTCCTCGACTGCCGAGGCCGCCTGCAGCTCGGCGTCGAGATCGTCTTCAGGGTGCCCGAGCACCAGGGCTCGCACGGTGTCGTCCGCGGTGATGCCGACGCGTACGTGGGCGTCGGCCAGCGTCAGCCCGGCCGCGAGCCTCGCCCGTGCCACGGCGAGTTCGCCGAAGCCGTGCTCTGCCACGTCCCTGGCCACCCGGACGAGCGCCACGACGGCATCGCGAGCCTTCTCGGTGCTCGCGCCGACGTGCACCTCGAGCTCGACGGTGTCGGCGTCGATCCGTTCCGTCTGCACGTCCACGTGGTAAGCGAGGCCGGCGTCCTGGCGGAGCTCCGCGAAGAAGCGGTGCTGTACGGCGTGGTCGAGCGACGGTCCGAGATCGACGGGGACGACGACCGACAGCGCCGCTCCTCCGTGCGGCGTGGGCACGGCCACCGGTGTCGCGATCCCTGCAGGTGTCGCCGGACGACGCATCCGCACGGCGGGCGGCGCGGGCAGCGAGAGGCCGGGCTCGACGTCGTCGGGCCAAGTGCCGGTGAGGACGACGACCGCGTGGTCGCCGGTGAACCACTCGCGCACCCAGGCCACGACCTCGTCGCGGGTCAGCGTGGCGACGGTGGCGGCGCCCGCGCCGAACATCCCCGCGTCCTGCAGTCCCCATCGCACGGTCGACAGGGACGGGACGGTCTCGTGGAACCGCATCGGGTCCTCCCTCTCGATGAGGGTGAGCTCGAGGGCGAGCTGTTCGTCGGTCGGCAGGTCGACGTCGCTGATGGCGGCGGTGAGGCGTCGCAGGTAGTCGAGACAGCCGGCCTCGCTGCCCGATGCGGTGAACGAGACGGTGGACAGGCCGGTCGTACCGTCCTTGAAGATCGAGTCGGGCCCCGCGAGCCGGATGAGCAGGTGCTCGGCGAGGTGGGTCACCCCGGCGAGCTGCGGCGGCTCGTCACGCTGCCCGACGGCGAGCACGAGCTCGACACCGTGGGCTCCCTGACAGGGGGGCTCGGACGACCGGCACGGGAACGTGCGTCCTCGGCGTCGAGGAAGCGGTGGACGGGGCGTCGAGGGAGGGCACCGGACGATGATGCCAGCGTCCGTCGGCACCGCGGCAGGCCCTGTTCGGGGAGCACGACGACCTCGGGTCGTCGCGACGCCGGGCCGGGACAGGCGGACGACGAGACCCCCTGCCCTCGAGGAGGACAGGGGGTCGCGAGCGGTTCGGCAGACGTGCCGCCGGGCGCGGGTCGCGTCAGCCGGTGAAGGTGGCGGCGGCCCGGACGGGCGTCGCGACCGGGGCGACGGCCGAGGGCGCGGCACCCGCGGCGGGAGCTGCCGGAGCGGGGGCCGCAGGGTCGGCCGTGACGGCGAGCGCCGCCTGCAGGCGGAGCGCCGAGGTCGTGCCGACGAGCGTCAGCGTGTAGTCGCCGCCGGCGGCGTCGGCGGGGACGACGAGGGTGCCGGTGACGGCGCCGTCAGCGTCGGCGACGAACGTGGTGTCGAGCGCGTTCCCGGTGCGGCCGGTGCCGTAGCCCGTCGTGACGGTCTCGCCGGGCACGAAGCCGGTGGCAGAGACGGCGACGCCCGTGCTGCGGAGGGCCGCGGCGGGGACGGTGCCGGGGGCGACCGTGAAGGTCGGGGTGGGCGTGAAGCGCGTGGTGACGCCGTCGACCGTGATGCTCGACACGGTCGCGGGGGTGCGCTCCGGGAAGCTGAGGAGGAAGCCGTAGGCGCTGACGGTCGCGTCCGTGCCGGCGTAGTCTTCCTCGATCTGGTCGGCGGTCATCGCGCCGCCGTCCGAGGCGCCGGGATCGTAGGTGGCATCCGCCTCCAGCCCCGTCGTGCCCGTGGCCGTGCTGAAGCGCAGGTCCGGGCCGTCGGTCTGGATGACGAAGCCGAACTTCGCCGTGCCGGTCGAGACGAAGTCGGCCTCGGCGATGAGCTCCGCGAGCGACGCGACGGGCACCGAGGCGCGGGTGCCGGTGAGCAGGTACGCACCGGTCGTGCCGTCGGTCGAGAGGCCGTCGGGGCCGAACGAGAGGGCGTCCTCCTTCGTGGTGGACTCGACGTCGGCCACCCACGTGCCCGCGGCCACCTGGCCGCCGAAGTCGTAGTCCTGGATCTGATCGACGTCGTTCACGTACTGCGTGGCCGGGTCGGCGTCGGCGCCGGCGGCGGAGGCCGCGCCGGACGAGAGGAAGAGGGAGCTGCCGGCGGCGAGGGTCGCGACGGCTAGGGCGAGGGGCTTCGTGATCTTCACGGGGTCCGTTCGGGGGAGGAGTGGTCGGGGTCTCGTCCTCCCGCGCCGCAGATCGGCACCGAGGTGGACGACCAGACACTAGGGCAGGGGAGCGGCCCGGCGGGCCGAGACGGAGACGTCGTGTCCGAATCGATACCGACGGGTACACGATCGCGTGTCCGGCACATCACGGAGTAGGCGGGGCGGGTCGCGCGTGCTGCCCGTAGACTCGTCGTCCGGGTCCGTCCGGGGCCATCGAATCGATGCGATCGAGCTTGCGGACCCGCCGTGCACGAGCTCGACGGCGAGCACCCTGCCCCACCGCATCCGCACCTCGCCCCTCGACCTGGAGGCAGCCGCCCGTGATCGTCCTCACCACCCGTCGCAAGACCCTCGCCCTGATCGCCCTCGCGCTCGGCGGGTTCGGCATCGGCTCGACCGAGTTCGTCGCCATGGGCCTGCTGCCGAACATCGCACAGGACCTGCTGCCCGGCCTCTACGCGCAGTCGTCGGACCAGGGCATCGCCCAGGCGGGCTGGCTCGTCAGCGCCTACGCGCTCGGCGTCGTCGTCGGCGCCCCGACGATCGCGGCCATGTCGTCGCACCTCCCGAAGAAGAAGCTGCTGATGGGGCTCCTCGCCCTGTTCGTCGTGGGCACGGTGCTGTCGGCGGTGCTGCCGACGTTCGGCTGGGTGCTCGGGGCGCGGTTCTTCGCGGGCCTGCCGCACGGCGCCTACTTCGGCATCGCCTCCATCGTGGCGGCCACCATCATGGGCCCGGGCAACCGGGGCAAGGGCGTCGCCCTCGTGCTCAGCGGGCTGACCATCGCGAACGTGATCGGCGTCCCGTCCATCACCGCGCTCGGACAGGCACAGGGCTGGCGCGCCGCCTACCTCGCCGTCGCCGCGATCTTCGCGCTCACCTTCGTCGCCGTCGCGCTCGCCGTGCCGCGGATGGAGGGCGACTCGTCCGCCTCGATGCGGCGGGAGCTCAGCGCGTTCGGGAAGCCCCAGGTGTGGCTCGTCATGGGGATCGGCGCCATCGGCTTCGGCGGCTTCTTCGCCGTCTACAGCTACATCGCCAACGCGGTCACCGAGGGCGCGGGCGTCGGCGAGGGCGTCGTGCCGTGGGTGCTGGTCGGGGTCGGCGTGGGCATGACCATCGGCAACGTGATCGGCGGCTGGGCGAGCGACAAGAACCTGAAGGCCGCCCTGACGGTCGGGTTCGTCGGGCTGATCGCCGCGCTGGTCGCGTACGCGTTGCTGGTCGACGGCATCGTGGGCATCTTCGTGACCACGTTCTTCCTCGGGCTCGTCAGCTCGATGATCGGTCCGTCGGTCCAGTCGCGCCTGATGGAGGTCGCCGGCGAGAGCCAGGTGATCGGCGCCGCCCTCAACCACTCGTCGATGAACCTCGGCAACAGCGCGGGCGCGTACCTCGGCGGTGCCGTCATCGCCGCCGGGTTCGGGTTCGCCGCCCCGGGCTGGGTCGGCGTGGTGCTGGCACTCGTCGGGGTCGTCCTGACCGTGACCAGCTTCCGGCTGCAGAAGACGGGTGACGCACGTCAGGCCGCGCTCTGCGCCGCCGCCAGCGAGGCCGACCACAAGGAGGACACCGACACGGGGTCCGTCTTCGTGGTGCAGGGGCGCTAGGGACGCCGCTCGGGCGGGATGTACGCGAAAAGGGACGAGATGACCGGGGGCCCCCGGGCATCTCGTCCCTTTTCGACTGTGTCATGAGCGGCGGCACCGGCGGGCGACGCCCGCCCAGGCCGCCGCCGAACAGCGCTAGAAGCTGGTCTGCGCCGGCATGTCGGTCTGCAGCAGGATGCCGTCCGTGATGGCGCGCTTCCGCAGGGCCACCTTCGTGCCGACGTCGTAGCCGGCCACGCGGTACTTCTCGCGGATGCGCTTGAGGTAGCTCTTCGCCGTCTCCTCGCTGATGCCGAGCTGGTACGCCACGGCCTTGACGGGCTCGCCGCCGCCGTAGAGGGCCATGACGCGCCGCTCCTGCGCGCTGAGCTTCGGCACCCCGCCGATCTCGGCGGCGTTGAGCGCGAGGTCGAGCTCGGCCGAGATGTACGACTCGCCCTTGGCCGCGGCCCTGATCGCCTCGACGATCATCTCGGCGTCCTCGCTCTTGACGAGGTACCCGAGCGCCCCGGCGGCGAGGGCCTCGCGGACGACGTTGGGCTCGGAGTAGGTGCTCATCAGCACGGTCTTGACGCCGGTCGTCTTGAGGGTGTTGATCTTCAGCGAGATCGGGATGTTGTCCTTGAGGTCGAGGTCGAGCAGCACGACGTCGACGGGGAACTCGGGGTGGGTGAGCAGCTCGGGCCAGGACGCGACGGCGGCGACCATCGAGATGTCGCTGGCCGCGCCCCGGATCCACTCGCTCAGGGCGCCGAGGAGCATCTTGTGGTCGTCGACCAGGGCCAGACGGATGCGGTCGTCGGGTGTCGTCACGGGGCGGTCCTTCTTTCTGAGGAGGTGGTGTCCATGCTAGACGGACGGGTCGAGCTGCAGACAGCCCTGTCGCGGGCGGTCACGACTCGGCGGGGTTGTCGACGATGCAGTGGATGCGCAGGCGGAGGCTGGACTCGTGCGTCGAGGCCGAATACTCGCCCACGCGCTCGAGGGCGCTCCACGTCGCGGGGGTGACCCGGTTGCGCCGGATGCCGGTCGTCGAGACGACGATCGGGACCTCGACGCTGCGGCCGGCCAGGGAGGCGATGGACTGCGTGACGGCGGCCACCGGGCCCAGGGTCAGCGTGATCGCCGCGCTCGGCGCCCTGGTCTTCGAGTCGCCGAGGAGGAGCCACACGGCCTGCAGCAGGCCGTCGCGCTGCGGCGGCGCGAGCAGCCCCGCGAGCGACGACGGGTCGACGAGCGTCACCGAGCGCCCCAGGTACTCGGACTCGGTGACCGCGTGGTGCAGCCAGGTCTCGCGGCGGCCCTCGATGAGGTGCAGCCGCAGCTCGGTCGCGAGCGACGCGGCCTGGGAGGCGACCTTGGGCGCGAGGGGGAGCGGCACGTCGCCGCCGGCGACGCCGTCGAGCAGCTTCTCGGCGGCGAGGTCGAGGCGGGCCAGCTCGTCGCTCGCGAGCATCCCCACCGCGAAGCGGGGCTGCGACACGTTGCTCTGCACCAGCACGCGGTCGAGCTCGACCTGGACCATGCGTCGGAACCGCTGCACCACCGAGACGGCGACGGCGCCCGGCAGCACGGCGAGGGCGACGATCGAGATCTGCTGCGGCACGGAGTCGGCGGTGAGGGGGGTCGAGGCCACGACCATGACCACGAAGCCCACGAGGAGCACCCCGACGGCGACCACGATCTCGCGGGCCGGCCGCAGCGTCACGACGGGGAGCAGCCCGAAGCCGACCGCGACGCTCGCCGTGGCGTAGGCGCCGACGTCGTCCAGCGGCCAGATCGCGATGAAGTCGAGCACGACGACGACGACCATGATGCCGCCGATGACGGCGAAGACCCCGCCGGTCAGGCGCTCGCCGCGGATCGTCACGAGCGCCGCCGTGCCGACGAACGCGGCGATGTAGAGGAGCCACGCCACGAGCGCGGGCGCGACCATCGGGTAGTCGGACAGGTGGCTGAGGAAGAAGACGAGCCCGTAGACCGCCTGCACGGCGGCGACGACGGCCGCGCCGATCCCCAGGTAGCCGGTGCCGAGCGTCGCGCCCGCCGCACGTGCCTGGCGCAGCGACCGAGCCCCGGTCGAGCCGATCGGCAGGCCGCGGGCGGCACGGCGGCCGCGCTGCACCCCGAGGGTGTTCTCGTCGATGCTCATCGGGGCGCCTCCAGGACGACGGTGGTGCCGGCTCCCGGCGACGAGAAGAGACGGGCGCTGCCGCCCACCTCGCGCAGCCGGCCGACGACGGACTCCTTGAAGCCGAGTCGTTCCTCGCTCACGCCGTTCAGCTCGAAGCCGACGCCCGCGTCGGTGACCATCGCGCGGACCATCGAGTCGTCGTGGATGATCGTGACGTGTGCCTCGGTGACCCCGGCGTGGCGACGCACGTTCTCGAGGCACTCGGCGAGGGCGAGCAGGAACGCGTCGAGCACGTGCGTCGGCAGCAGCACCTGGCCGGTGCCGTGCCAGCTGACCTCGAGGCCCATCCGCCCGAACCGCTGCTTGACCGACTCGAGGGTCTGCCCGAGCGGCGACTCCTCGACGGTCTCGAGGCTGTACTCGCCCGAGGCCTGCGGCTGGGGCGTGCCGCCGAGGCGGAGGTGACGGAGGAGGCGCGCGTCCTCGGCCGCCTGGTCCTGCAGCGCCTGGGGGGTGACGCCCACCCCGGAGTGGGCGAGGAGGGTGAGGGTCGCGAGCACGGTGTCGTGCAGGAGGCGCGCGCCCTGCCGGCGCTGCGCCTCCGTCTCGCTCGCCTGGCGCTCCGCACGGTGCGCGTTGCCGATGCTGTAGATGCGACGGGCGGCGAGGGGGACGGCGCGGCCGAGCCAGACGCCGACGACGAAGACGAGCACCCAGCCGAGCACGACGGCCGCGACGGGGAACGTGAGCAACGACCCCGTGGCCAGCGAGACGCAGGCGACGGACACGCCGAAGGCGACGACCGCGGTGACGACGCGGATGCGGCTCGTGGACAGGACGAACGCGAACGACGCGTTGGCGCCTCCTGCGAGGGGGATGACCGCGGTCGCGACCGCGGCGTCCGCCGGGGCCCCGAACGGCAGCAGGGCCACCACCGTGGCGGCGAGCCCCACCGCCATGCCGCCGAGCACGGCCCAGCGCGAGCCGGTCCGGCCGACGACGACGAGGGCGACGATCAGCGCGGCGACGAGCACGACCACGACGGCGAGGTGGGCCGGCTCGGTCACGCCCGGGAAGGCGAGGGCGACGAGCGACACCCCGGCGCACGCGATGCCCAGCGTGCGCGTGGTCGAGCTCAGGAGCCGATCCCGTTCCTGGCCGAAGATGTCCATGGTGATCCAACGTGTGCGGACGACGTGATGCGTGTCTGTCGGGTGACAGCGACCCCTCATGTTTCCACATGTGCAGGCCCTGTGAGGCGCACGCCCGCGCGCGACGCGCCGAGGACGCGTGGATCGCTCGCGTCGCGGGCAGGCGCCGAACGGGGGACGTGTCGGCCGTTCGGGGGACCCGCAGGAAGAGCGGCTGCCCGGCAGTTCGAACCGGTCGGCCCCACGGCCCCGCGGGTCAGCTGGCCAGCAGCCGCCGGAGGTGGTGGCCGACCGCGTCGTCCTCGATGAGGAAGCCGTCGTGCCCGTACTCGCTGGTGATCACGACGGCCTCGCCGTCGTCGAGGCCGTTCGGCAGGTGCCGGGCGATCGCCTGCTGGTCGCGGGCGGGGAAGAGCCGGTCGCTGTCGACCCCGAGCACGAGCGTGCGCGCCGTGACCCGCGCGAGCGCCGCCTCGACGCCGCCGCGGTCGCGGCCGACGTCGTGGGAGTTCATCGCCCCCAGCAGGGCGACGTAGCTGCCGGCGTCGAAGCGGCGCGTGAACTTGGCGCCGTGGAAGTCGAGCCAGCTCTCGACCTGGAACCGACCGGGGCCGCCCAGGGGCGAGATGTCGCTCTGCCAGGCGCGCCCGAACCGGGCGGCGAGCTCCTCGGGCGACCGGTAGTTGAGCAGGGCCATGCGGCGGGCGAGAGCGAGGCCGCGCCAGGGCCCCTCGCCGTCGACGGCGTCGTAGAAGTCGCCGCCGGCGAAGGCCGCGTCCATCCGGATCGCCTCGGTCTGCACCGTGTTGAGGGCGATCTGGTCGGCGCTCGCCAGGGGCGGGGCCGCCAGCACGGCGAGCCGCTCGACCCGGTCGGGGTGCGTCACGCCCCACTCGAGGGCGTGCATGCCGCCCATCGAGCCGCCGACGACGGCGGCCCACCGCTCGATGCCGAGCTCGTCCGAGAAGGCCGCCTGGGCGGCGACCTGGTCGCGGATCGTCAGGTGCGGGAACCGCGAGCCCCACTCGACGGCGTCCGGGCCGAACGACGACGGGCCGGTGCTGCCCTGGCAGCCGCCGAGCATGTTGGGGGCGACGACGAACCAGCGGTCGGTGTCGACGGCGAGACCGGGGCCCACCACGCCGCCCCACCAGCCCGCGGTGCGGTGGCCGGGGCCGGCCCGGCCGACGACGTGGCTGTCTCCCGTCAGCGCGTGCAGCAGCAGCACGGCGTTGTCGCGGGCGGGGGAGAGCTCGCCCCAGGTCTCGTAGGCGACGCGGACGCGGTCGAGGGTCGTGCCGCTCTCGAGGTCGAGCCTGTCGACGGCCACGAACGAGCGGTCGCCCGGGTCGTCGCCGTCGCGCCAGGCCCCGGTGACGGGCGGCCGGGCCAGCATCGCGAGGCGGGTGCGCTCGCTGACGACGCTCGACGGGACGGTGTCCTCGGGGGTGCTCTGCCAGTCCATGTGCTGCCATCCTGCTCGACCCGAGGAGGCGCGGCTCGTTTGTTACGTCCGCCGCGCCTCCCCGGTGCGTCCTCAGGAGGTGCGCAGCGCCTCCTGCGTGACGGCGCGGGCGGCTGCGAAGCCGGCCTCGAGGTCGGCCTTCAGGTCGTCGACGTTCTCGAGGCCGACCGAGAGCCGGACGAGCCCGGGGGTCACGCCGGTCGTGAGCTGCTGCTCGGGGGTCAGCTGCGAGTGCGTCGTCGAGGCAGGGTGGATGACGAGGCTCCGCACGTCGCCGATGTTCGCGAGGTGGCTGAAGAGGCGCAGCCCGTCGACGAGGGCCCGGCCGGCGTCCACGCCGCCCTTGAGCTCGAACGACAGCACGGCGCCGACGCCGCGCGGCGCGTACTTGTTGGCGGCGGCGTACCAGGGGCTGGTCGGCAGCCCGGCGTACCAGACCGCGGCGACGTCGTCGCGGGCGTCGAGCCACTCGGCGATCTCCTGCGCGTTCTGCACGTGGCGCTCGATCCGGAGGCTCAGCGTCTCGATGCCCTGGATCAGCGAGAAGGCGCTGTCGGCGCTGTTCGAGGCGCCCAGGTCGCGGAGCAGCTGGACACGGGCCTTGATGACGTAGGCGAGGGCGTCGCCCACCGCCTGCGTGTAGACGGCGCCGTGGTACGACGGGTCGGGCTGGGTGAGCCCGGGGAAGCGCTCGGCATTGTCGCTCCAGGGGAACCTGCCGCCGTCGACGATGAAGCCGCCGATCACGGTGCCGTGCCCGCCGAGGAACTTCGTGGCCGAGTGCACGACGATGTCGGCGCCGTGCTCGATCGGACGGATCAGGTACGGGGTCGCGATGGTGTTGTCGACGATCAGCGGCACGCCCTCGGCGTGGGCCACGTCGGCGACCTTCTCGATGTCGAGCACGTTGATCTTCGGGTTGCCGATCGTCTCGGCGAAGAAGAGCTTCGTGTTCGGACGGACGGCTCGGCGCCACTCGTCGGCGTCGTCCTGGTCCTCGACGAAGGTGGTCTCGATGCCGAGCTTCGCGAGCGTGTAGCGGAACAGGTTGTACGTGCCGCCGTAGATCGACGACGACGAGACGATGTGGTCGCCGGCCTCGGCGAGGTTGAGCACGGCGAAGGTCGACGCGGCCTGGCCGGACGCGACGAGCAGCGCGCCGACGCCGCCCTCGAGCGCCGCGATGCGCTGCTCGACCACGTCGTGGGTCGGGTTCATGATGCGCGAGTAGATGTTGCCGTTCTCGGCGAGGGCGAAGAGGTCCTGCGCGTGCTGCGAGTCGCGGAACACGTACGAGGTCGTCTTGTAGATCGGCGTCGCCCTGGCGTGGGTCGTCGGGTCGGGTCGTGCCCCGGCGTGGATCTGCTGGGTCTCGAACTTCCAGTCGGGCGTCTCTGCGCTCATGGTGTGCTCCTCGTCCGGGTCGGGGGGGTGGTGCGGCTGCGGGCCACGGTACGGAGGCGCGGGGCGGGTGTCCACGGGCTCGGACTCGCGGCGTAACGGGCGACGTCGGTCCGCCGCGCTAGCGTGGGCGACGGCCGCAGGCGGGACGCGACGGTCACCACGGACGAGAACGAACGAACGACGAGGGCGGCACATGGCGAAGCGGGCACTGGTCACGGGAGCGAGCTCGGGCATCGGCGCGGCGACGGTGCGGCTGTTCCGGGCGCGGGGCTGGGACGTGCTCGCGGTCGCCCGACGCGAGGACCGCCTCCGGGTGCTCGCCGACGAGACGGGGGCGAGCTGGTTCCGGGCCGACGTCACGAGCGACGACGACGTCGCGGCCCTGCGCGCGCACGTGGACGAGACCGGCCCGCTGCACGTGCTCGTCAACAACGCCGGCGGCGCGTTCGGCCTCGACTCGGTCGAGAACGGCTCGGTCGACGACTGGCGACGCATGTTCGAGGTCAACGTCCTCGGCACGAAGCGCGCCGTGTCGGCGCTGCTGCCGGCGCTGCGGCGAGGGGCCGAGGAGGCGGGCGGCGCGGACGTCGTGACGGTCACCTCCATCGCGGGCCACGTCGCGTACGAGGGCGGCGGCGGGTACAACGCGTCGAAGTTCGCCGAGCACGCGCTCGTCGCGGTGCTCCGCCTCGAGCTCGCGGGGGAGCCGATCCGCGTCGTCGAGATCGCGCCGGGGATGGTGCACACGGAGGAGTTCTCGCTGGTCCGTTTCGGCGGCGACCAGGCGCGGGCCGACGCCGTCTACTCGGCGGTGGAGGCGCCGCTCGTCGCTGAGGACGTCGCGGAGTCGATCGTGCACTCGGTCGAGCTGCCCGCCCACGTCAACCTCGACCTCGTGACGATCAAGCCGGTCGCTCAGGCCGCCCCGTACAAGATCGCGAAGGGGCCGCTGCGGGTCAGCCGCGGCTGAGGCCGGCGCCGCTGCCGGCGTCGTCCTCGCGACCGGCCGCGCGCAGCAGGTCGGCCAGGTCGCCCTCGACGAGTCCGCGGATGCGCTCGTCCCGCCCGTCGTCGTAGCCCGGCGCAGGCGACGCCGCCCAGCCGAGCCGGTCGACCACGGTGCTGCCGACGTCGTCCCAGGCGCGCGACCTGGCCGCCTCGACGACGCCGCCGACGAACGCGTCGTCGTCGCGCCTCCTCGTCAGCTCGGCGGCGAGCGCCTTGGCGGTCGCCTCGCGGAGCTTCAGCGCCCCGGCGTCGTCGGTGCGGTAGTCGAACTGGTGGCGGGACTGCCCGTACGCGCGGCCGGTCTGGCGGCGCAGGCGCCGCACGCGGGCGGCCCCGTCGAGCTGCTGCTCGGCCAGGCGGGCCATGTCGTCGCGGACGACCTGGGTCGCCACGTCCTCGTCGAAGGGCAGCGCCTCCTGCAGCGCTCGTCGGATGACGTGGTTGGTCGCCGAGACCACCAGGGCCGAGCGGATGATCAGGAGGCCCTCGTCGACCGATCGCTCGAGGGCGGTGCGCTCGGCGCGGCGGCGCTGGCCGGGACCGTGGGGCACGGGTGACCTCCTGGGGCTGGATCGGGACGGGACCAGGCTAACGACGTCGGGTCGACCTCGGCCCACGCGCGTTCCCCGCGTCCGGCCGTCGGAGGCGCCTCCCTCCCGTGGGACGACGCGCCCGGCCCGGGAGGGTGACGCGTCCCCAGTTCGGGTGGTTGTCGAGCACACCCCGAGGGGCTACCCGGGGTACGTGCTGTCTGAGCGACGGCTCAGCGGCCGGGGGACACGCGGTCGGCAAATGTGCCGACCCTCGATCGGGGGACCGGCAGTCGTGAGCGTCAGCGCTGGGGCCGATACCGACCGCAGGTGGCCGCGCCGCAGAGGCTGCAGTCGCTGCCGCGTCGGTAGTGCTCGTGGGCCGCCTCGTCGTGGCCGCATCTGCACACCGGCTGGTAGCGGGGGGTCTCGTCGGCCATGTGCGACACCTGTCGTTCAAGTTGGGCTGAGCAGGGCCTCGTCGCCACCTGCCGGGCCCCGTCGGTCGGGATCGACGACGCCTGCGGCAGATCGTAGTCGGACGACGGCCGGGGGCGTCGGGGCGCACCACCCGGACGGGGGGACACCGCGGGTCGGCGGCGACGGCGCGCGGGGCCGCCGGCGGAGGGTGACCGGGGGGCGTCGGAGGCCGGGTGCCCCCCATCAGGGGGCAGGCGCCGTGCGAGACGCCGGATCTATGGTTCTCACGACCCCCGGCGGGGTCCGACCCGAATCGGCCCCGCCGCACGACGGACGGCCCGACCCGAATCGGCCGTCCGCCCGGGGGCCCGCCTACCCGAGGCGCGGCCTCCGTCCCGAGTGATCCCTCGTCGCCGCGCGGATCGCGTCGGTCCGTGGCGCCCCCCCGCGCCGCGGTCCGGCGCGCCCCGACGCGTCCGCCTACCCCAGAGGACCCGACCTTTGCGCTCCACGCCGCACGTCCCCGCAATCCCCGCAATCCCCTCCCTCCCCGCCGTCCCCCGCATCTCGATCGTCGTCCCCGCCCGCAACGAGGCCCGCAACCTCGAGGCCGTCCTCCCGACCCTCCCGGCCGTGCACGAGGTGATCCTCGTCGACGGCAACTCGGTCGACGACACCGTCGCGACGGCCCGCCGGGTCATGCCCGACATCGTCGTGCTGACCGAGACCCGCCGGGGCAAGGGCGCGGCCCTCGCCCGGGGCTTCGAGGCCGCCACGGGCGACGTCGTCGTGATGTTCGACGCGGACGGCTCCGCCGACGCCGCGGAGATCCCTCGCTTCGTCGAGGCCCTGCTCGCCGGCGCGGACGTCGCCAAGGGCAGCCGCTTCGTCCCCGGCGGCGGGAGCGACGACATCACGGGAGTCCGCCGCCTCGGCAACTGGTTCCTCAACACCGTGACGAACGTCCTGCTCGGCACCCGGTACACCGACCTCTGCTACGGCTACAACGCCTTCTGGGCCCACGTCGTGCCGGTGCTCGACCTCGTGCCGAGCAGTGCGCCCGCGCCGGCCGACGGCCGCATGCTCTGGGGCGACGGCTTCGAGATCGAGACGATCATCAACTGCCGCGTCGCCACCGCCGGCCTGCGGGTCGCCGAGGTCCCGAGCGTCGAGCTGCCCCGCATCCACGGCGAGAGCAACCTCGACGCCGTGAGCGACGGGCTCCGCGTGCTGCGCACGATCCTCGCCGAGCGGGGGCGCGGGCGTGCCGTCCGCCTCCCTGCGCTCGCTCCCGCGCCCGTCGTCGCCGCGGTCCCGACCTCGGCCCACGCGGCCGTGGCCGTGGCCGTCGTCGACGCCGTGGGCGCCACCGCCCCCTCCTCCGCCAGGATCGTCGCGTGAACGGCTGGACGCAGCGCGTCAGCGTCGTCGTGTGCGCCTACACGACGCGTCGCTGGGCCGACCTCCAGGCGTCGATCGAGTCCGTGCGGGCCCAACCGGAGGCGGACGAGGTCGTGCTCGTGATCGACCACGCACCCGAGCTCCTCGCCCTCGCCCGGGCCCGCTGGGACGACGTCGTGATCGTCGAGAACGCCCAGCGGCGCGGCCTCTCCGGGGCCCGCAACACCGGCGTCCTCGAGGCCTCGGGCGACGTCGTCGCGTTCCTCGACGACGACGCCGTCGCGGAGCCCGACTGGGTCCGCCTGCTCGTCGAGCCCTTCGTCGACCTCGACGTCGTGGGCGTCGGCGGCCGCGCCGAGCCGGTCTGGCCCGAGGGAGGCCGCCGCTTCTACAGCGACGAGCTGCTCTGGGTCGTGGGCTGCAGCTACGCCGGCCTGCCCGAGGGGGACGCCGACGTCCGCAACGTGCTGGGCTGCACGATGGCGTTCCGCCGCTGGGACCTGGTCCAGGCGGGCGGCTTCGACCTCGACACCGGTCGCGTCGGGCGCATCCCGCTGGGCTGCGAGGAGACCCAGCTCTGCATCCGCCTCCGCCAGGACGACCCCGACGCCCGCATCGTGCTCCGTCCTGCGGCCCTCGTGCAGCACCGGGTGACGCCCGACCGCGTGACGTGGTCGTACCTCCTGCGCCGCGGCTTCTTCGAGGGCGTGTCGAAGGCCGCCCTCTCCCGCGAGCTCGGCCGGGAGGACTCGCTGTCGACCGAGTCGCACTACCTCGCGCGCACCCTGCCGGGCGCCGTGCTGCGCGAGCTCGGCCTCGTGGGCCGAGGCGGGCTGCGTCGTGCGGCCGCGATCGTCGCCTGCGTGGCGGCCACCGTGGCCGGCTGGGTCCTCGGCACGGTCGCGGGTGCACGCCTCGGAGGCGCGGGCTCGATCGCCGAGACCGCCGACCTCCTCGAGCGGGCCGGCCGATGAGCGCCGCGCCCCTCGTCGGCGCGGCCCCGACGGGCGTCCCTCCCCGTCCTGCGCAGGAGGCGCCTCCCCGGCCGTCCGTCGGACGTCGCGTCACGCGCGACTCCCTCTGGATCCTCAGCGGCTACGCCGTCACCTCCGGCGCCGGCTTCGTCTTCTGGATCGTCGCGGCCCGCACCGTCTCGCCCGAGCGCCTCGGCGTCGACACGGCCGTCTACTCGGCCGTGACGGCCGCCGCGGCCATCGCGTCGAGCGGGGTCGGCAACGCGCTGCTCGTCACGATCTCGAGCGACGGCCGGCACGGGGCCTCGGCCCTCCGGCTGGGGCTGGCGATCGCGGCCCTCGTGGCGCTGGTCGCCGGCCTCGGGGCAGGGCTCGGGGTCGCGGCCCTCGTCGACCCGGGCGCCTCGCCGGTCGCGACCGTCGTGGCCGTGGCTCTGGCGGTCGTCGTCTGGACCGCCTTCGTCCTCAAGGACCCGGTGCTCACGGCCCTCGGGGCGGCCAAGTGGCTGCTGCTCATGAACGGCCCCGTCAACGTCGTCAAGCTCGCGGTGCTGCCGGTCGTCGTGGTGGCCCTCGGCACGCTCGGCTCGCCCATCGTGGTGGCGGCCCTGCTGCCGGCGACCGTCGCCGTCGCGATCGCGTGGGGCGTGCTCGTCCCGCGTCGCCTGGGCGTCGTGGTCGGCGACCGTGCGCCCCTCGCGCTCAGCGAGCCCGAGCGCCGGTCGTTCCGTGCCTTCGTGCTGCGCGACGGCACGGCCAACGGCCTGTACATGGGAGGCGCGCTCCTGCTCCCGTTCGTCGTCACGACCTTCGCGGGCGCCTCGGAGGGCGCGCTGTTCGCCCTCTGCTTCCAGATCGGCCTCGTGCTCGACCTCGTCGTCGTCAGCGTGGGCACGTCGCTCATCGCCCACGCGTCGAGCGAGCAGGGCCTCGTCGGCGCCGTCGCGTTCCGCACCTGGCTCGTCGTGCTCGGCGTCGTCGCGGTCGCGGCCACCTGCCTCGTCGTGGCCTCGCCCCTGCTGCTGTCGCTGCTCGGGCCGTTCTACGCGACCCCCGAGGGGTCGCTCGTCCTGGCCCTGCTGGCTGGCGCCTCCGTCGTCCGCACGGCCTACGAGGTGTGGGGCTCGCAGCAGCGTGCCCGACGCCGGACGACCCCCGTCCTCGTCTGCAGCGTGGCGTCCACCGCCGTGCTCGTCCCCGGGGCCGTCCTGGCCGCCGGTGCCGGGGGCGCCGTCGGCGTCGCCGTCCTCGTCCTCGGCGTCACCCTCGGCCTCGCGGTCGTCGGCGTCGTCGGCCTGGCGCGTTCGCGCCGTGTCCTGGAGGTGGCCTCGTGACCCACGGCCTGCTCACCCGTCCGATGTCCAGCCCCGTCGCGCCCGCCTGGAGCGGCGCCGTCTGGGTCGGCGAGCTGGATGCGGATGAGGTGGCGTACACACCCCTCGACCGCTTCCGCCTCGTCGACCACGAGGGCTACGCCACGGCGCGGTTCCTCCTCCGCCGTCGGCACACCGTGCTCGGCTTCGTCGAGGCGCCCGTCGTCGGCGGCACGGTCGACGTGGCGGTGCTCCGGGAGGGGCTCCGCGCGCTTCCCCGGGTCGAGGACGTCGCCGAGCCCGCGCGGCTGTCGCGCGTCACGGTGGTCATCTGCACCCGGGACCGCCCCGACGACCTCCGGTCGGCCCTGACGAGCGTGCTCGCGCTCGACCACCCGTCCTTCGACGTCGTCGTGGTCGACAACGCGTCGCGCACCGACGACACGCGCCGCCTCGTCGAGACCGAGTTCGACGACGCCAGGGTCACCCTCGTCGCCGAGGCGCGACCCGGCATCTCGAACGCCCGGAACGCGGCCCTCCGCCACGTCACCGGCGACCTGGTCGCCTTCACCGACGACGACGTGGTCGTCGACCGGTGGTGGCTGCGGCGCCTCGAGGCAGGGTTCGCCCTCGCCCCCGACGTCGCCCTCGTCTCCGGCCTCGTGCCGAGCGGCGAGCTGCGGACGCCCGTGCAGCGTTACTTCGACGACCGGGTCTCGTGGGCCGGCAACGTCCGCACGGCCGTCTACCGCCTCGCCGAGCAGCCGCGCGACCTGCCGATGTTCCCCTTCTCGGTCGGCGAGTTCGGCACCGGCGCGAACTTCGCGCTCACCCGGGCCGCTGCCCGCGAGCTCGGCGGCTTCGACCGCGCCCTCGGCGTCGGCACGCCGACGAACGGGGGAGAGGACCTCGACGTCTTCGCCCGCACGCTCTTCGCGGGCCACGCGCTCGTCGTCGAGCCGTCAGCGTTGGTCTGGCACCGCCACCGGTCGGACGTGGCCGCCCTGCGTAAGCAGTCGGTCGGCTACGGCACCGGTCTCGGAGCCTGGCTGACGAAGGTCGCCGCCGACGGCCCCATGCGACGGAAGGCGGCGACCCGGGCCCCTCGGGCGCTGGTGCGCCTGCTCTCCAAGGGCGGAGGGGGCCTCGCCCAGCCCGACGTGGCGGTGCCCGCCGACGGGACAGCCGCGCCCGAGGCCGTCGCCCGGGCCCGCGCCGAGGCGGTCGCGGCCGCCGAGCTCGCCCGCGAGGTGTCGCGGATCGGCTGGCTCGAGCTCGCCAGCGTGCTGCGCGGACCCGGCCTGTACAGCCGCGAGCTCAGGGCGGTCGCCCGCCGTGAGGCCGAGGAGGCGGCGCTCGACGACGAGGACGGCCCGGACCCCGAGGCGGGCGGGGCGCGCACCACGCACCCGGTCCGCTCGGAGGCCGACGTGCGCCGTCTCGCCGCCCGTGCCGCCGTGCTCTCCGGGGCGGCCGCCCTCGTCGCCGCGCCCGGGCTGCTGCCGTCCTGGCTCCAGCTGCCCCTGGTCGCGGCAGCCGTGCTGATCGGCCCGGGAGCGGTCCTCGCGTCGTGGCTGCGCCTCCGTCGCTCGGCCGCGGCCGTCGTCGTGCCGGTCACCGGGCTCTCCCTGATCGTCCTGCTCACGACGGGGGCCGCGACGACCGCGCTGTGGTCGCCACGGCTCGTGCTCGCCGGCCTCGGGGTCGCGCTCGTCGTCGCGGGCGCCCTCCGCCTCGCGAGGCTGAGCGCCGGCAGCGGTCGCCGGGTCGCGCGGGTCGTCGGCGGGACCGCCTCGTGACCGACCTGCTCGACCGTGCCGCAGCGCCGGGCGCCCGACGGGACGAGGAGGTGCGGCGCACCGTCCCGGGACGCGTCGCCCGCACCGCTCGCGTCGCCCGCACCTCCGAGGCGGTCCGCACCCACCTCACGCCCGCCCGCCTCGTGATGGCTGTCGCCGTCGCCCTCTGCCTCGCGTCCCTGCCCGCGATCCCCGAGGCCCGGCACACCACCTTCGGCCTCCTGCTCAGCACGGTGCCCGGAGTCCCGGCGTCGATCGCCCTGTCGGCCGTGGCGGCGGTCCTCGCCCTGCGGGGCCGACGTGCCTCCGACCGGGTGCTGGCGCTCGCCGTGTCGCTGGCCTGCCTGAGGCTGCCCACCGCGCTCGGCACCGCCGAGCCGATCTACGGCTGGACGTACAAGCACCTGGGGGTGATCGACTGGGTCCAGCAGCACGGGTCGGTCGCCACCGGGGTCGACATCTACGGCGGCTGGCCGGGGGCGTTCAGCGCCGTCGCCTGGTTCTGCACGGTCACGGGGACGACGCCGATCGCCCTGGCCCAGTGGTTCGCCGTCCTCGTCCAGGCCTTCGCCGTCCTCGCCGTGTTCTCGCTCGCCCGGGGCCTCGGACAGACCCACCGGCAGGCGTTCGTCGCCGCGTTCCTCGCCCAGGCGCTGGGCTGGGTGGGGCAGGACTACCTGTCGCCGCAGGCCGTCGGCTGGGTGCTCGCCCTCGGCGTGCTCGTCCTGCTCGTGCACAGCCGTCGTCGCCCGGCGCTCGGACTGCTCGCCGTCGTGCCCTTCGCGGCGGTGGTCGTGACCCACCAGCTGACGCCGTACTGGCTCGTCCTCGCCGCGCTGGCCCTCGGGGCGCTCGGCGTCGTCCGCCCGCGGTGGCTCGGCCTCGCCTTCGCGCTCGCCGCCGGGGGCTGGCTGCTGCTGCACACGGCCGACCTCGGCTCGTCGGCGCTGTTCTCCGGGGCCGACCCGCTGGCCAACGCCCGGACGCCTCAGACCGGCGCGGGCAGCACCGGCCAGACCGTCACCTCCCTCGCTGCACGCGGCACCGCGGTCGCGCTGTGGGCGCTCGCCGGGGGCGTCGCGGGCCACGGGGTGCTGGCCGGGCGGCTGCGCCGACGAGCGTCCCGCGTCGTCGACCGTCGGCTCGACCCGCGAGCCGTGGCGCCACGCCAGCACTTGCTCGTCGCGGCGGTGCTCGCCTTCGCGCCCTTCGGCCTGCTCGCCGGCCAGAGCTACGGGGGAGAGGCCCTCTTCCGGGTGTACCTCTACTCGCTGCCCGGCTGCGTCGTGCTCGTCGCGCCGCTGGTGACGCGCCTCCTCGTGCCGCGCGCGCCCGGCGCTCCCCGCGCCGTGGTCCCGCTCGTCGCGGCCGTGCTGGTGGTCGCCGCGGCGCTCGGCAGCGCCCAGGCCTACTACGGCGGCTGGTTCGCCAACGTTGTGCAGCCGCGCGCCGTCGAGGTCGGCAGCGAGCTGCTGCGGACCATGCCGGTCCCGTCCCGCCTCCTCAGCCCCGTCCCAGTCGGCCCCGGCCGCATGGTGGGCGAGTACGTCGCCCAGGCCGCGGCCGACCCGCTCTACGACGCGAGCATGACGACCTGGGAGGGCTGGCTCGGCGAGTCGTTCGACGACCCCGCCGTCGAGCGCGACCTCACGAGCGACCTCGTGTTCGAGGGGGAGCCCACCTACCTCCTTTTGACCCAGCAGATGCGCGACTATGGCGACCTGTACGGCCTCTACCCCGAGGGCGCCCTCGACCGGTTCGCCGACCAGCTCGACGCCGACGACCGCTGGACGAGCGTCGTCGACGACGGCGGCGTGCAGCTCTGGGTGCTCGAGGGCACCAGCCCCGCCGCCCCCGACCGACAGGACCGATCGTGACCGTCACGCAGCCCCGCCCCCACGACGTCCCGGAGGCGCCCCGCCAGCTCCGGATGCCGCCCCTCGACCGCCTCGCCGCCTCCTGGCACGTGCTCAGCCGGCTCGGCCCGCTCGAGCTGCCGACCCGCGACGCGCTCGTGGAGGCGCTCCGGCGCGTCGCCTCCGTCGGCCCGGACGCCCGCGTCGGGCTGCTCCCCGGCCGGCCCGGGCACTGGACCTGGGACGCGACCCGGCTCGACGCGGCCGTGCAGCGCATGGTCGTCGTCGACGAGACCGGCGAGCTCGGCCGGCTCGACGCGTCCGCGGCGCTCTCGGCGCTCGCCGACCGGGTCGACCGCTCGCTGCCGGTGCAGTTCGTGCTCTCCGGCCAGCACCTCCTCGCCGTCTACGACCACGCCGTGGTCGACGCCCGCTTCACCGCGGCCCTCCCCGGCGCGCTGATCGACCTCGCCGCGGGCTCGGCCGTGCCCGAGTGGATCACCGCGGTCGGGGCGCGACGTCCGCTCGTGTCGGCCCTCGTCGCGACCTTCGTGCGCCACCCGCGTCGTGTGCTCGACCTCGTCGCCAGCAGGGCCGCCAGCCGAGGAGTCGCCCTGCCGGCCGTGCCCCACGCCGACCCACCGTGCGACGTCCCCGTCACGCCGGCTCGCCCCGTGCCGGTCCAGGCGGCGACCGGTACGGCCCCGCACCGCGTGGCCGTCGTCCGCGCGGAGGGCACGGCCGAGGCGTACCGGGCGCTTCGCCGCCGCCTCCGCGAGGTCGACCCGGCCCCGTCGTTCGCCGCCGCGGTGCTCGTGATGCTCCGCCGTGCCCTGCTCGACGAGGGGGTCGACCTCGACCCGCTGAGCGACGTCGTCTACGACGTGCGGCAGTGGCTCGACGGGGACGACCAGGTGCCCGGCAACTTCGTCACAGCTCTACCGATCGGCGGCGGCCTGGACGCCTTCGCCGTGGAGAGGGCCCTGCGGGCGACCGTGTCGTCGGGGCGTCCGCTCGCCGCCCTGGCGATCGGCGCGGCACGCGAGACTCTGAGGCCGCGCCGAGTCGCGGTCTCGCGTGCCGCGGCGACGGCGACGGCGTCCGACGGGCCCGGGCCCTCCCCGGCCCGTCCCGGCAGCGTGCCCGCGCGCATCTCGCTCAGCTCGGTCGGCGTCGTCCGCTCGATCCAGCGCCTGCCGTGGGTCCGCGAGGGCCGCCCCGCCGAGGCGGCCTACGCCGTCGACCCGGTCGGCCCCGGCGCGGTCAGCGTGCAGCTGCTCATCGTCGACGGGGTGGTCCAGGTGACCGTCGCGCTCGGGGCGGGCGCCCCGTCGCCCGAGGTCGTCGAGCGGGCGGCGCGTCGGGTGCTGACCGAGCCGGTCCTGCTGCTCGACGCGCTGGGCGTCGGCAGAGCCGACGAGGCGCGGTGAGCCGACACGCTGGCCGCGGGGACGACGGCCCGGTCCGCCGCTCGGTCCGCCGCGCGGCCAGCCGCCGAGCCGCCCGGCGCGCAGGCCGCATCGCGGTGCGCCCCGCCGTGGTCGCAGGCGTCGTCGCCGCCTGCTCGGGCGGGCTCGCGCTCGTGCTGGTCGCCGCCTCCGTCGTCGTGCCCGTCGTCCGCGCAGCGACCGGCGAGGGCGACCCGCTCGGCGGGGCGTCGTGGTCCGACGACTTCGACGGCCCGGCGGGCACGCCGCCCGACGCCGCGTCGTGGACGGCGCAGACCGGCGCGGGCGGCTGGGGCAATGACGAGCTGCAGACCTACACGGCCGACGCCGCCGTGCTCGACGGCGACGGGCACCTCGTGATCACCGCCGCCCTGGGCGCCGACGGGTCGGCCACCTCGGGCCGGATCACCACGCAGACGAAGCGGTCGTTCGGCGCCGGCACGGTGGCGGCGCGCATCCGCCTGCCCGACGGCACCGGCCTGCTGCCGGCCTTCTGGCTGCTCGGCGACTCGGTCGACACCGTCGGCTGGCCGGCCGCCGGCGAGGTCGACGTCGTCGAGACCCCGTTCTCGACCGGGAAGTCGACCCACCTGCTGCACGGCGGCACGCTCACCGCGCCGACGACCGACTCGCAGGCCGGGGGAGACGCGGTCCACGACGTCCGCTTGTCCGACGGCTTCCACGTCTTCGCTGTGACTCGCACCGCCGACGCCGTCACCTGGACGATCGACGACGAGGAGGTGCAGCGCGTCGACCGCGCATCCACGCCGGACGGGCTGCGGTGGGTCTTCACGCAGCCGTTCCACGTGCTGTTCTCCCTCGCCGTCGGCGGCCGCTGGCCGGGCTCGCCCGACGAGACGACGCCCGCTAAGAGCCGCATGGTCGTCGACTGGGTGCGCGCGACGGAGGGGTAGCTAGCGTGGCGTCATGACCGCCTCCCCGCGCGACGCCTCCCCGGTGTCCGCCACCGCGCCTCCTCTGCTCCGTCGCCCCTTCGTGCGTCAGCACTGGGGCGGCCTGGCGTTCGCGCACTGGCGGGTGGAGCCCGAGCGGGTCGCGCCCCTGCTGCCGCCCGGCACCCGGCCCGACGTGCACGGCGGGTCGACGTGGGTCGGGCTCATCCCGTTCCGCCTCTCGGGCAGCGCGTTCGGGCGGTTGCCCGCGGTGCCGTGGGCGGGCTCGTTCCTCGAGACGAACGTGCGGCTGTACTCCGTCGACGACCTCGGCCGCCGCGGCGTCGTGTTCCGCACCCTCGAGGCGCAGAAGCTGCTGCCGGTGCTCGGCGCACAGGCCGGCCTCGGCCTGCCCTACCGCTGGGCGTCGATGACCAGGCGAGAACGAGGAGGCGTCGTCGAGTACGCCTCCCGCCGCCACGGCCCCGGAGCCCGGCCGTCCAGCCGGCTCTCCGTCCGCCCGCTCGCCGACGAGGTGGTCGGCGACCCCCTCGCGGACTTCCTCACCGGCCGGTGGGGCATGCACGTGGCCCGCGGCGGACGCACCCGCTACTGGCCGAACGAGCACGCGGCGTGGACGCTGCGCCGCGCCGAGCTGGTCGACCTCGACGACGAGCTCGTCGCCGACTCGGGCCTGCCCGGGGTCACCGACCGCGCACCCGACTCGCTGCTCTGGTCGGACGGCGTCGACACGGTGTTCGCGCCTCCTGGCGGCCGGTGGGAGGCGCCCCGTGCCTGACCGAGGAAGCACGGCCGCGAGATGATCTTCGAGACGCGAGCCTAGGCAGAGGCCACGGACATGTCGCGGTGCGCCGCCGCAGTGACCTGGGGAGAGACGAGTTCAGATGCTCGAACGCATGCGGCCGGTGATCGGCCTGGTGGTGCTGACGGCATGTGTGCTCGTGTCGGGCTGCGCCGTCCACCGCGATGGTCCGGGGGACACGGACTGCGTTCCGCGGATGAGCGTCTCGTCTGATGAGGTCGTCCGAGGCAAGGTCGTGACGCTCGTCACGGCCGATGTCTGCCAGGTGGCGCTCCCGTCTGGTGGCTGGCGAGTGTCTGCGGGGCACGTGGGCGACGGGACGGCGGTCATCGTCGCCGACACTGACGAGGCACTCGACGGTTCGTTCGAGGTCTCCCTCGAGCTGCCGGCTGACTTCCCGACGGGCGACGCGTGGATCGGCATCGAGAACTGGGACTACTCGACGTGCGACGACGCCGGCAGCTGCGCTGGCCCCTCGACCACCTTCACGGTCCTCGCGGCCTAGCTGTCAGGGAGTCGACGATCGGGTGTTCTGGCTCGCAACCGCCCAGAGGGAGCGGCTGGTAGCCCGCAGCCCGCGGGATCGCCATGCGACGACGGCACCGATCGTCTCCAGTGCTGGTGACCCACGAGCACCCAGCCGAACAAAGCACCATCGTCCGCTGTGGCCGAGTAGACGAACGGGAGCGCGCCAGCGGCGAGCCTGAGCGCGATCGTCCCCAGGGGCAGACGTCGCCGAGGTCGGTCGCCAGTCGCGGCTCCCGCTCCGCTCACCTGGAGTCCTTCTCCCGTGGAGCTGTCGCTTCGTGCCCCGTCCTTCCGCGGACAGCCCGGCGATGTCGGCCTGCCCACCTCGCGAAGAGAACGGCACCGATGAGGAAGGCGACGACGCTTCCCACTAGGAGCGCCCAGCGCCAGGCAGCCGATCCATCGTCCTGGGCGAACTCGAAGAGCAGGATGATCGCGCTGACCGCGACGACGGCGTAGCCCATGCCCGCGAGGCCCTCCCACCAGAGCGGCTTGGCACCCACCGGGGTCCGGTCGTACATACCTGGACCCTAGGCGCAGTTCCGGAACCCCGCTGCTGTCCACCAGGCAGCGCGACCGAACCGATCAGGCGCGCTTGTACAGATCCCGGGCGATGCTGTGCAGCGATGCGTCGAGTGCTCTCCCCACGGTGTCGTCGGTCATGTGGCGCGCATCGACCGGCTCCATGACTGCCGGGTCTCGATCGGTGGCATGGCGAACAGCCGAGGAGACGATCGCGAGGTCGTCACCAGAGACGCGGAACCAGGCCTCGTGCTCTCGCGGTGCACCAGGACCATCGCCGTCCTCGCTCCAGGCGGGCCAGTCGATCCGTCGTGCCCGGACAGCCGACAGAGTCAGTGGGGTCAGCTCTCGCTCCCCGAAGATGCTTCGCCGAAGGAGGCGGAGGTCGTCGGCCCAGCGCAGCAGTTCGTCGACGCCCAGTGGCATGTGATCCGTGAACTCCCGGCGGTCCATGCTCGCGACGACGTCCCGCATCGACAGCTCGACCGTCAGCAGGTCCTGGTCCGACAAGAGGACGACGATCTCGCGGTCCTCGTCCAGTGGCGTTCCGGCTTGGTCATCGGCATCGTCGGCGAGCAGCATCACGAGGGCTTCATCGGGACTGAGGACGTGCATGCGCTCACCTTGGCACGCAGTCGGTCTCATGACCGGCCGGATGTCCGATCGCCGACCGGCTGTCGAACGAGGTCGCACCTATGCTGACCGCGTGTCTGCTGCCGACGTCGTCCAGCTCCTGCGAGAACGACGTGTCGTGCTCGAGAGGGGGCTCTCCGAGCGTGAACTGGCTCGGGCCGAACGCCGATACGGCGTGCGCTTCGCCCAGGACCATCGCGAGCTCCTGCGCTTGGCGCTCCCCGTCGGCGACGGCTGGTTGAATTGGCGGGCAAGAGCAGACGAGGGTGTCCGCAAGGCCGTCCGGTGGCCTCTCGAGGGCATCCTGTTCGATGTCGAGAACGAGGTCTTCTGGCCTGCGTCCTGGGGTGAGCGCCCCGACACCGTCGCGGTGCGCTCCGCGATCGTCGGGCATCACGTCAGCACGTGGCCTCAGCTCGTGCCCTTGTACTCCCACCGGTATCTGCCGGCAGCCCCGTTCGGGCCGGGTGCCCCCGTTCTCTCCGTCCACCAGACGGACGTCATCGTCTACGGCGCGAACCTGCTGGACTACGCGGCCCGCGAGTTCGGCACGACGCGGTCGCTCCCTGTGCCAGACCTCGTGACGGACGGGTTGTCACCGTGGTCGCTCCTGGCCGTCGGGGAGGACGTCCCCTAGGGCGGAGAGGCCCGGCGCGGCGACGCGTGCCGTCGAGGGGTAGACAAGGCGGGTGCCTCATCTCCAGGCGGCCCCGGCCGGTCCTCTCGCGAACACTGCAGTGCCCCGGACCCCCGACGAGATCGCGCGGGAGGCGGCCGCCTGCGTGGCCGCGGGCGCGACGCTCTTCCACCTGCACGCCTACGACGACGACGGTGAGGAGACCCTGGAGGCCTCGCACGTCGCGGCGGTGCTCCGTGCCGTCCGGCTGGCCTGCCCCGGGGTGCCGCTCAACATGACGAGCTTCGCCGAGATCGAGCCCGACCCGTCTCGACGGCTCTCGCTCGTCGCGGCCTGGACCGCCCTGCCCGACCTGGTCGCCGCCAACCAGGGCGAGGAAGGCATCGACGAGCTCAGCGCATCCCTCGTCGACCGTGGGGTCCAGGTCGAGGCCTGCCTGCTGTCGCTCGACGACGCGCACCGTTTCGCCCGCGCTCCCCGGTGGGACCGCTTCGCCCGGGTCGTGATCGAGCCCCTCCTCGACGACGAGGCGGCTGCGCTCGCCCTCGACGAGCAGATGGAGGCGGTCGTGACGGCCGCCGGGATCGGCCTCGAGCAGCTGCACCACGGCATCGGTCCCGCCACGTGGGCGGTGCTCCGCCGGGCTGCGGGGCGGGGTCACGGAGTGCGGGTCGGCCTGGAGGACGTCGACACCCTGCCGGACGGCACGGTCGCGACGTCGACCGTCGCGCTCGTCGCCGCCGCCCGCTCACTCGTCACGGAGGCGCGCAGCCGTTGACGCCTCCTCGGCCGCGCGGTTGGCCGTCGAGGGCGCCGGCGCCCTCGCGGACCGGCGTCGACGGTGGGCTGACGCGTCGTGGTCAGCCGACGTTGTTGTCGGGGTGCAGCGCCTCGAGATCGACGTCGTGGTCGATGATCGCCTGGACGGCCTCCGGGCTCGCGTCGAGCGCCGCCGAGAGGTCCGCGACGGGCACGTGAGCATCGACGGCGTCCTCCAGGGCGGAGACGGCGGCCGCGGCCGCGTCGTGGATGTCCTCGGCAGGGCTGGCGAGGAACGCCTCGACCTCCTCGCGTGCGGCATCGGCGAGGGACCCTTGCTCATCGGTGAGCGCTGCCGCAGTGAGGTCGACGGAGGGCAGTGAGGGGGTGGAGTCGCTCATGAGGCTGATCCTAGAGCTCACCGGCCCGCAGGCGACGTCGCACGACGCGGATCGGCTCGCCGGGGCGCCTCAGGCGCCCGAGTCCCGACGGGCGACGGGCGTCGCCGACTGCGCCACGGCCCGGTACGGTTGCGGGATGGTCTCCTCACCCGACGCCCCGTCCGACCTCGACCCCTCGTCGGCCGGAGGGGCCCCCGTCGCGGTGGAGGACGACGTGGCGGGCGACCCCGACGCCGCCGCTCCTGCCGCAGCCGCCGCCTCCTCTGCCTCTGCCTCTGCCTCCGGTCCCGCACCGTCGGGCGAGCGCGAGGTCCTCGGCTGGCTCGAGTTCGGCGAGGCCGCCCGGCACCTCGCCCGCGACGTCGTCGCGGCCGACTTCACGCCCGACGTGATCGTCGCCGTGGCCCGCGGCGGCCTCGTGCTCGCCGGCGCCATCTCGTACGCCCTCGACACGAAGATGTGCGGGTCGATCAACGTCGAGTTCTACACCGGCGTCGACGAGCGCCTGCCCGAGCCCGTCCTGCTGCCGCCGACGCTCGACGCCCCGGCGCTGGCGGGCAAGCGCGTGCTCGTCGTCGACGACGTCTCCGACTCGGGCCGCACCCTCGCCCTCGTCCGCGACCTGCTCGCCGAGGTCGCCTCCGAGGTGCGCACGGTGTGCCTCTACAGCAAGCCGCAGACCATCCTCGAGCCCGACTTCACCTGGAAGCGCACCTCCCGGTGGATCACCTTCCCCTGGAGCGCCCTGCCTCCCGTGACCCGCGACGCCGGACAGGGGGACGCCTCGTGAGCATCCACCTGGTGGGCGGCGGCTGGGCGCCCGACGAGCCCGGGCTCTACGACCTCTTCGTCGCCGAGGCGGCGGCCCGCGGCCGCGCGGTCGGGCGCGACGTCCCCCGTGTCGGCGTCCTCGTCGTCGTGGCCGACGACTCGCCCTCCGAGGAGTGGCGCACCGGGTTCCCCGCCCTCATCGCGTCCGGCGGCCGCTGCGAGGTCGTCACGACCGTCGTCGAGGCCGGCGACGTCTTCGACACCCGGGTGCTCAGCGACGTCGACGGCCTCGTCGTCGGCGGCGGGCTGACGCCGGCCTACCTCGAGGCGGTGGCTCCGCTGGTCGACCAGGTGCGCCTCCTCGTCAGCGACGGCCTGCCCTACGTCGGGTTCTCGGCCGGTGCCGCCATCGCGGCCGACCGCGCCCTGCTCGGCGGCTGGCTGATCGGCGACGTCCCCGTCTGCCCGCAGGACGCCGCGGAGGACCTCGACGAGGTCGAGCTCGGCGAGGGCCTCGGCCTCGTCGACCTCGCCGTCGACGTGCACGCCGCCCAGTGGGGCACGCTCACGCGCCTCGTCGCCGCGACCGAGGCCGGCATGGTCCGAGGAGGCGTCGCGATCGACGAGCACACCGCCCTCGTCGTCGGGGAGGGTGCGCTGACCGTGCTCGGCCGCGGCAGCGTCTGGCGCGTCGAGCCGCAGGTCGACGAGCAGGGCGACGTCGTCGGCGTGTCCGTCGGCTCGCTGGGCGCGGAGTGATCGCCCGCCCGCTCGCCGACCTGGTCCACCCGAGCTGGGCCGAGGCCCTCGCCCCCGTCGCGCCGCTCGTCGCCGACATGGGCGAGTACCTCCGCGCCGAGGTGCGCGCCGGTCGCGGCTACCTGCCCGCCGGCGAGGCCGTGCTCCGCGTCTTCACGACGCCGCTCGACGAGGTGAAGGTGCTCGTCGTCGGCCAGGACCCCTACCCGACTCCCGGCCACCCGATCGGGCTCTCGTTCGCCACCGCGCCCGACGTCCGGCCCGTGCCGCGCAGTCTCGCGAACATCTACCGCGAGCTGCACGACGACCTCGGCCACCCGCCCGTCGCGCACGGCGACCTCACCTCGTGGGAGCGCAACGGGGTCATGCTGCTCAACCGCGTGCTGACGGTGCGTCCCGGCGAGGCCGGCTCGCACCGCGGCAAGGGCTGGGAGCCCGTCACCCAGCGGGCCGTCGAGGTGCTCGCGGCCCGCGGCGGACCGCTCGTGGGCCTGCTCTGGGGGCGCGACGCGGCCTCGCTGGTGCCGATGCTCGGCGACGTGCCCACCGTGCAGTCCGCCCACCCGAGCCCGCTCTCGGCGTCGCGCGGCTTCTTCGGGTCGCGGCCGTTCAGCCGGGTCGACGAGCTGCTCGTCCAGCAGGGCGGCACGCCCGTCGACTGGCGCCTGCCCGAACAGCCCTGAGGCCGCCGGCGCGATCCAGGAACCCTCGGGCCCCGAGTCCTGCACCGTGCAGGGTCCAGGACTCGCGGTCCCCCCGTTGCGCGACGCAGGACGGATCTTCCTGAATGAGGAGGCGGTGGCGTGCCAGAGTGGGGACGTGCTCGAGGAGGAATACCAGCAAAGGCGGCAGCTGCCCCGGCGACTCCGTCCTGCGCCGACGCCCGAGCCCGAGTTCTCGTTCGAGATCAGGCCGCTCGAGCCCGCCGACCTGCCGTACGTCCGCGAGATCCACTCCCACTACGTCGCGAACTCGAGCGTGACGTTCGACGAGAAGGCCACGACCCTGGCCGAGTGGCGGCGCAAGGCGGCCGTCGGCCAGAAGCTCGGCATGCCGTTCCTCGTGGCGGTCAGCCCGGCCGGCGAGGTGCTCGGCTACGCGCACGCGACGCCGTGGGGCGGCAAGGCCGCGTACCGGTACACGGTCGAGACGTCGATCTTCCTCCGGGCGGCGGCGACCGGTCGGGGGCTCGGTCGAGCCCTGCTGGAGGCGCTGGTCGAGGCCTGCAGGGAGGCCGGCATCCGCGAGATGATCGCGGTCATCGCCGACGCCAAGGCCGACGCCTCGATCGCCCTGCACGCGCGGCTCGGCTTCGTCGAGGTGGGCCGGATGGGCCGGGTCGGCTTCAAGTTCGGCCGCTGGCTCGGCACGGTCACGATGCAGAAGTCGCTGAAGAAGCGTCGCCGTCGCGACGTCGCACCGCGCGCCTGACGGCCGTGCGCCCTGCGCCTAGGCTCGGGGACGTGTTCGAACTCCACCACCTCAGCGCCCAGGAGCAGTGGGACTGGCTCCGCCGCGGCGAGGTCACGCCCCGTGAGCTGACCGACCACTACCTGGCGCGGATCGACCGGCTCGACCCCGGCGACGACGGCGTCGGTGCGTTCGTGGCGGTCGGGGCCGACGCCGCGCGCGACCGGGCCGACGAGCTCGGGCGCGCCGGCCGCAGCACCGCCCCGCTGTGGGGCCTGCCCCTGGCCGACAAGGACCTCACCGACCGCGCCGGCCTGCCGACCGGTCTCGGCTCGCGGCTCTCCCGCGGGCGCGTCGCCGAGCAGGACTCGGAGATCTCCGCGGTGCTGGGCGAGGCGGGCGCGGTCAGCCTCGGCAAGACCGCGACGCCCGAGTTCGGCCTCACCGGCTACACGGAGCCCGTCGTCGGTCCCGTCACGCGCAACCCCTGGCGGCGCGACCTCGGCGCGGGCGGCTCCAGCGGGGGAGCGGCGGCTGCGGTGGCCGCCGGGCTGCTGCCGTTCGCTCCCGGATCGGACGGCGGGGGCTCGATCCGGATCCCCGCGGCCATGACCGGGCTCGTCGGCCTCAAGCCCTCGCGCGGCCGGGTGCCGGCGCAGTCGGGCATCACGAGCCTCGGCGGCCTCGCCGTCGGCGGCCCGATCGCCCGCACCGTCGCCGACGCCGCGATGCTGCTCGACGCCATGGTCTCGCCCGACGGCCGGGCGCCGCGCGACCACTTCGCCCTGCGGGCGCCCGGCTCGCCCGACGGGGCGTGGCTCGGGACCGCCGTCCGCGGCGAGGGACGCTTCCAGCTCGGGGTGCTGACGGCCAGCCCGTGGGACGACGCGTACGACGTCCGGGTCGACCCGCGCCTCCTCGGGGTGCTGCGCGACACCGCCGACCAGCTCGACGCGCTGGGGCACGGTGTGGAGGACGCGACCCTGCCCGGCTCCGGATACCCCGCCCTGTTCCGGACGATCTGGCAGGCCGGCGCGGCGGGCATCCCGGCCGAGACCGACGACGACTTCGCCCTGCTCGAGCCGATGACGGCGTGGCTCGTCCGCCGGGGCCGCGAGCTCCGCGCCCGCGAGCTGGGAGCTGCACTGGCCGGCCTCAGCGCCTTCGAGCAGAGCGTCATCGCGGCCTTCGACCGCTTCGACGCCGTGCTGACGCCGTCGCTCGCCCTGCTGCCGCCGGCCCTCGGCTGGCACGACGCCGACGACCCCGAGCGGGCCTTCGAGCAGCAGTGCCTCGTGTCGCCGTTCACCTCGTTCGTCAACGTCGCGGGCCTACCGGCGATCACTCTGCCGGTGGCCGAGGTCGACGGGCTGCCCGCCGGCGTCCAGCTGATCGGCCGGCCGGGCCGCGAGGACGTGCTGCTCGCGATCGGCGCGCAGCTCGAGCGGCGCCTGCGCTGGCACCGGCGGCACCCCGACTGCTGGTGAGGGGCGCGACCGAGAACCCACTGATTAAGAGTCAGTTGCTTCGCCAGCAAGCGTCTCGGTGAAGGCTCTGTCCCTCCAGTCAGGACCTGTCGAGCGTCGGCACCGACGCGATGAGCCGCTTCGTGTAGTCGTGCTGCGGCTGCCCCAGCACGTCGGCGGTGGCGCCCTGCTCGACGATGCGCCCGCCCTGCAGCACGGCCACCCGGTCGCTGAGGTGCTGCACGAGCCCCACGTCGTGGGAGACGATCAGCAGCGACAGCCCGAGGTCGTCCCGCAGCTCGGCCAGCAGGCCGAGGATCTGCGCGCGCACGGTCACGTCGAGCGCGCTCATCGGCTCGTCGCCGACCAGCAGGTCGGGGCCGTGCACGACGGCACGGGCCAGGGCGACGCGCTGGCGCTGGCCGCCGCTCAGCTCGTGCGGCCAGAGGTCGACGCCCCGGGGATCGAGTCCGACACGGTCGAGCACCTCGGCGACCATGCGCTCGTGGTTGCCCGGCACGTGCAGCAGGCGCAGCGGCTCGGCCACGACGTCGCCGATCCGCATGCGGGGGTCGAGCGAGCTGTACGGGTCCTGCAGCACGACGCCCGTGCGGCGGCGCAGCCAGCGGAGGCGCGACGCACGGTCGGGTCGCACCTCGCGTCCGTCGAACGTCACGGTTCCGGCGGTCGGCCGGTCCAGCGCGAGCAGGATGCGCACCAGGGTCGACTTGCCCGACCCGGACTCGCCGATCAGGGCCACGCTCTCGCCCCGCCCGACGTCGAGGTCGGCCTCGACGAGGGCGTGCCGCACCGGCCCCGGCTGGAACGGCGACCGGCGGGGGAGCGTGAAGGTGCGCGAGAGCCCGCGGCCGCTGAGCAGCGGCCCGGCACCCGCGCCGCCGGCGTCGTGCCGTGCGTCCGTCGCGGCGCCTCCGTCGACGTCCTGTGCGTGCGAGTCGGTCACGGTGCCCTCCAGGTCGTCGCCCGCGTGGCCTCGACGAGGCCGCGCGTCACGGGGTGGGCAGGCGAGCCGAGGAGGCGCGCGACCGGCCCGCTCTCGACCACGCGTCCCCGGGACAGCACCGCCGCCTCCTCGGCGACCTGCGCCAGCACCGCGAGGTCGTGGGTCACGAACAGGAGCGAGGCCCCGCGCTCGTCGACCAGCCGGCGGAACAGCGCGAGCACCTCGGCCTGGGTCGTCACGTCGAGCGCGGTCGTCGGCTCGTCCGCGAGCAGCACGGCCGGGCGGGCGATGAGCGCCGTCGCGATGACGGCGCGTTGCCGCTGGCCGCCCGACAGCTGGTGCGGCCACGAGTCGGCGACCGACTCGTCGAGCCCGACCTCGCCCAGGGCCTCGACGGCCCGGCGGCGCGCATCGGCCCGCGAGACGCGGCCGTGCAGGCGCAGCGGCTCGGCCACCTGACGCCCGATGGTCATGACGGGGTCGAGGGCCGTGCGCGGGTCCTGGAACACGGCCGCGATCGTCGCTCCCCGCAGCGGGGCGAGCTGCCGGTCGGAGAGGCCGACGAGCTCGCGGCCGTCGAGGCGGATGCTGCCCGTCACGACGGCCTGCGGCGGCAGCAGGCCGAGGACGGCGAGCGTCGTCAACGACTTGCCCGAGCCGGACTCGCCGATCAGGCCGAGGCGGGCGCCGTCGGCCAGGTGCAGCGAGACGCCGTCGACGACGCGTCGCCCGTCGATCGTCACGGTCAGGTCGTCGACGTCGAGGCTCACGAGGTCACTCCGGGGGAGGCGGCGGGGGAGTCGGCAGGGTCGGGCGCGGCCCCGGGCGCGGCCCCGGGCGAGGCCGGGGTGACGGGGTCCACGGGCAGGGCGGCACGGCGCCCGCCCCCGCGGAGGCGGGGGTCGGCGGCGTCGCGCACCGCGTCGCCCAGCAGGTTCAGCGCCAGCACGGTCAGCGTGATGGCGAGCCCGGGCCAGACGATCGTCCACGGGTGCACGCCGAGGAACTTCTGCAGGTCCGCGAGGAGGCGCCCCCACGAGGCTGTCTCGGCCGACGCCCCGTAGCCGAGGAACGACAGCCCCGCCTCCGCGAGGATCGACGTCGCCATCGCGAGCGACAGCTGCACGACGAACACCGGCGCGATGTTCGGCAGCACGTGCCGCAGCAGCACCGTCGCGGTCCCGGCGCCCGAGGCGCGGGCGGCGGTGACGTAGTCCTCCCGGGCGACCCGGCGGATCTCGCTGCGGGAGACGCGGGCGATCGTCACCCCGTAGCCGAGGCCGGCGGCGACCACGACGACCCCGAGGGACCCGCCGAACGCCGCGGCGAGGGCCATCGCGACGAGGATGGTCGGGAACGCCACGAGCACGTCGATGAGCACGGCGACCGACTCGCGCACGATCCGGGCGGTCAGCGAGCCGAGGGCGGCGAGGCCGAGCCCGACGACGAGCGCGAGGAGGCCGGCGGAGACGGCGACGACCACGGTGGTGCCGCTCGCCGACATCACGTAGCTGGCGATGTCGCGGCCGACGGCGTCGGTGCCGAACAGGTGCGCGCCCGACGGGGGCAGCCAGGCCGAGTAGGGATCCGTGCGGAACGGGTCGGCCGGGGTCCAGAAGCGGCTGACCGCCGCGGCGAGGGCGACGAGGGCCAGCCAGGCGACGGCCGCCGCGCCCTGGGGTCGGCGCAGCAGGGCGCGCACGAACGAGCCGCGCCTCATCGCTCGACCTCGCGCAGCCGGGGGTCGAGCCGTCGGTGCGCGACGTCGACGAGCAGCCCGACGAACAGGACGATCGCGGTGAGCGTCATCAGCTCGCCCTGGACCTTGGTCAGGTCGCGGCGGCCGACGTCGGTGACGAGCATCCGGCCGAGGCCGGGCAGCGTGAACAGCTGCTCGACGACGACGGCGCCCACCACGAGCCCGACGACCTGCAGGCCGAGCACGCTGACGACGCTGAGCATCACGTTCGGCAGGCCGTGCCTCAGGAGCGCGCGGTCGAGCGTCATGCCCTTGGCCGCGGCGGCGCGGACGTAGTCCTGGTCGAGCGCGCCGATGGCGGCCGACCGGGTGAAGCGCAGCAGCACCGCACCCTCGATGATCCCGATCGTGAGGGCAGGCAGAACGAGCGAGCGGAGCGCCCGCCCGGGGTCCTGCCAGCCGTCGAGGGGCCAGCCCTGGGTGGGCAGCCAGCCGAGCGTGACGGCGAAGAGGGCGATGAGGAGCATGCCGAGCCACACGGCCGGCACCGCGGCGAGCAGCTGCGAGCCGACGCCGACGACGAGGCCGGCCGGTCGGCGGTGCCGGGCGGCCGCCCAGACGCCGGCGGGCACGCCGATCAGGAGCCCGAAGACCAGCGAGAGCCCCGCCAGCGGCAGGGTCACGCCGAGCTTCTCGGCGATCTCGCCGGCGACGGGGCTGCCCGTCACGAGCGACTCGCCGAGGTCGAGGCGCAGCAGCCCGGCGGCCCAGTCGAGGTACTGCGCGACGATCGGCCGGTCGAGGCCGAGCTGCTCGCGCAACGCGGCGACCTGGGCGGGCGAGCCCGTCGTGCCCGCGATCGCCTGCGCCACGTCGCCCGGCAGGAGGCGGAGCGTCGCGAAGATCAGCACGCTCGCGACCACGAGCCCCAGGGCGAAGAGGGCCGTGCGTCCGAGCAGGAAGCGGGTCACTCCGAGACGGCCAGCGCGGACAGGTCGAGGCGGGTGCTGGTGGACGACGTCGGGAAGCCCGTCACGCCGTCGCGCACGGCCGTCAGCGTCGTGGCGGTGTACAGCCACTCGGCCGGGGCGTCCTCCGACACGATCCGGGCGGCCTCGGCGAGCTTCGAGGCGGCGACCTCGGGGTCGGTCGCGGCCAGCGACTCGGCGTACAGCTGCTGGACGGGAGCCGAGTCGTAGCCCCAGTAGTAGGTCGGGTCGGCCCAGTTCGAGAAGTCGTGGGTCTCGGCGTGGTTCACCATGCTCAGCTGGAAGTCGCGCGTGCCGCCGTCGGCGGGCGGCGCGAGCACGTCGTTCAGCCAGGTCGTGAAGTCGACCTGCTGCACCGTCAGCGTGACGCCGACGTCGGCGAGCTGGGTGGTGAGCACGTCGCCGATGGCGGCGGGGTAGAAGTTCGCGTACTCGAGCGTGAGGTCGAGGTCGTCGGCGTGGCCCGCCTCCGCCAGGAGCTGCTTCGCCTGGTCGGGGTCGTAGGCGTCGACGTCGGTCAGGTCCTCGTAGCCGGGGTCGAGCTCGGGGATCGGTCCGCCCTGGTCGACGGCCGAGCCGCCGACGGCCGCGATCAGCGCGTCGTTGTCGACGGCCATCCGGATCGCCTGGCGCACCCGCGGGTCGGTGAAGGGGGCGACCGCGTTGTTGAAGGCGAGGGTGTACTTGTCGGTCGTCTGGCCCTTCTCGACCGTGATGCCGTCGACGCCGTCGAACTGGGAGGCGAGGGTCGCGTCGACCGCCGTCTGCACATCCAGGTCGCCCGAGAGGGTCGCGTTGATCGCGGCCGAGCCGTCCGTCACGTAGCGGAACACGACCCCGGCGACCCCGGCGACGCCGGCCGCCTCGCCCCAGTAGTCGGCGTTCCGCTCGAGGCGCAGGCTGTCGCCCTGGGTCCACGAGGCGAGCGTGAAGGGCCCGGTGCCGTTGGCGGTGGTCGAGAGGTCGTTGGTGGCCGCCTGCTCGAGGACGAGCCCGGCGCGGCCGGTCAGCGCGAACAGCAGGGCCGAGTCGGGCTGCGACAGCGTGAGCACGACGGTGTCGTCGGCGGGGGAGCTGATGTCGGCGACCGAGGCGAGGTCGGCGTGGCCCGCCAGCGACTCGTCGTCGGCGACCTGCTGCAGCGACCACACGACGTCGGCCGCGGTCATCGCGGCGCCGTCGTGGAACGTCACGCCGTCCTGCAGCGTGAACGTGTAGGTCAGGCCGTCCGCGCTGATCGTGTGCTCGCTGGCCAGCACGTCGACGATCTCGTTGTCCTGCGTGCGGCCGACGAGGCCCTGGTAGACGTTGTCGATCAGCACCTGGTCGAGGGCGATGCCCGAGGTGGTGCGGACGTCGAGGTCGGAGGGCTCGAGCACGAGGCCCACGGTGACCGTCGCGTCGGCCCCGCCGCGCGGGGCGTCGGAGCCGCCCGCGGTGCACCCGGCGAGCAGGGCGAGGGAGGCGGCGGCGGCGACCACGGGGACGAGGAGGCGGGAGGGGCGCATGACGGTGGAGGTGCCTTTCGGGAGCGGTTCGGGTCGGCGTGCACCGTCGCTCGTGGCGACCTGCACGCTCCGGTCGAAGGAGGACCGTCGTCGCTTGTGGACGTCGGACCACGGCTGGCACGTCGTCGCTGCCGGACTGACGCGCCGCCCCTCGCCCCCAGGTCGCTGCCGGACCCGTGGACGTCAGAGAATCTACTACACGGGGGTCGGCCCGGCACCGGGCCGCGCGTGCGCCCGTGCGCGGGCGGTGCCTGTGCACCTGCCGCGAGCGCAGGCCGCCGAGTGGCGGATGAGGCAAGCCTCACCTACATTGGGCGGGACATGATCCTCGACTTCGCCGACCCGCCCCTCCCGTACGACGCGATCCGCGTCCTCTTCGCGGGCGACGCCTCCTCGGTCCCCACCCTGCGCGCCATGCTCGCGGCCCTGCCGATCTGCGCTCGGGGCCAGGTGTTCGTCGAGGTCGACACCGCGGCCCAGATCGAGGAGCTGCCGTCGCCCGGCCGCGTCACGGTCACCTGGCTCGCCCGCGACCGTCGTTCGGGCGCGCCCGGCAGCGGGCTCTCCTGCGCGTCCGGCGAGGCGGTCGAGCGGGCCGTGCGCGCGTGGCTCGCCGAGATGTACGTCGACGCCGAAGCGCTGGCCGAGGCCGAGCACCTCATCTGGCTCGGGGGCCCCGAGGGCTTCGCGTGGGACCTGCGCCGCGACCTGCACGACATGGTCTCGCCGCACCGGGGCGTGACCTCCGACCGGGGCGCGACCGCCGTCTGAGCGCGCGCCTCCCCGGCTCGTGGTCGACACCTGTCGTTCGACGTCGAGACGGCTCCCGTCGACTTAGGTAAGGCATGCCTTAGGCTCGACCCGTGACGATCACGACAGAGGCCCCGCCCGAGGCCCGCCCGAAGCCCGCCCACCGCCCGTACCGGGTGCGCGTCGCGGCCCTGCAGGCCCTGAGCCCGCACTTCGTCCGCGTGACCTTCACCGGCGACGACCTCGCCGACTTCGGCGTCGACGGCCTCGACCAGCGGATCAAGCTGGTGCTGCCCCTCGAGGCCACCGGCTACGACACGTTCCCCACCGACGACTGGTGGCCCTCCTGGCGGGCGCTGCCGGCGCACGAGCAGAACGCCTTCCGCACCTACACGGCGCGCGCCGTCCGGCCGCAGCTCCGCGAGGTCGACGTCGACTTCGTCAGCCACGGCGACCAGGGAGCCGCGGCCTCCTGGCTCGCCCGCACCCGCGTCGGCGACGAGGCGATGCTGATCGGTCCCGACGCGACGAGCGGGGTCACCGGCAGCGGCGTCGAGTGGGCGCCCGGTCACGCCTCCACCGTGATGATCGCCGGCGACGAGACCGCCGTGCCCGCCATCTCGTCCATCGTCGAGTCGCTGCCGGCCGACGCCCGGGGGTGCGTGTTCCTCGAGGTGCCGACCGCCGACGACGTGCTGCCGCTGGTGGCACCGCCCGGCGTGACCGTGCACTGGCTGCCGCGGGTCGGAAGCGGGTCGACGGCTGCCGACGCCGCAGCGGACGCTCCCGCCGCCTACGGTGCTCCGCTGCAGACCGCCGTCCGAGCCTGGACGGCCCGCTACGTGACCGCGTGGCACCGCGGCGTCGACCTGGAGGAGGTCGACATCGAGCACGACATCCTCTGGGACGTCCCCCAGGGCGAGGCGCCGCACGGCGCCGCCCTGCAGGGCGAGCTCTACGCCTGGCTCGCAGGCGAGGCCGGCGCGATCAAGGCGCTGCGACGGTTCCTCGTGAGCGAGGTCGGCGTCGACCGCCGCCAGGTCGCCTTCATGGGCTACTGGCGGCTGGGCCGCGCCGAGATGTGACCCGGGGCGGCGTGGATGCCCGCCCCGGGCCGCGCCGCTCAGACCTGAGGGTCGACCCCGACGATCTCGCTCGTCCGGTCCCAGAGCGCCTCGGCCAGCAGGTCGTCCTGCGCGTGCCGGTGCAGCCGGCCGTGCGGCTTGAGCTGGTCGAAGTAGGTGCCGTTCTCGACGCTGACCGAACTCGGGCCCGACAGCTGGATCAGGGGCACGGCGCCCGCGTGGGCCGAGATGCCGTAGTTGCCGTTCGAGAGCACGTTCGCCATCCGCCACATCGGCGACGACGAGCCGAACGACGTCTTGACGATCCCGGGGTGGAACGAGAACGCCTCGAGGCCGGTGCGTCGGGCGAGCTCGCGGACGAACAGGATCGTCTCGATCTTGCTCGTGCCGTACTGGCGCCAGCCGCCGAGCCAGGGCCGCTTCGCCCAGTTCAGGTCGTCGAGCCGGACGCTGCCGAACAGGTTGGCCACGCTGGCCGTCGAGACGACCCGGCCCGAGCTCTCGAGCAGCCGGGGCAGCAGGAGGCGCGTCAGCAGGAACGGCGCCAGGTGGTTCGACTGCAGGATGCGCTCGTGCCCGTCGTGGCTGAGGCCTCGCTCGCTCACGAGGCCGCCCGCGTTGTTGGCCAGCACGTCGATGCGCGGGTACGCCTCGAGCAGCTCGTCCGCGAGGCGGCGCACGTCGTCGAGGCGGTCGTAGTCGGCCAGGAACGCCCGACCGCCGACCTGGTCGGCGACGGCGCGGGTGCGCTCGGCGTTGCGGCCGACCACGGCCACCTGCGCGCCTCCCGCCGCGAGCTCGATCGCCGCCTCCCGGCCGATGCCGCTGCTGGCTCCGGTGATGATCACGGTGCGGGTCATCGATAGCCGCCTTCCTCGAGGCCTGCCTCGATCTCGAACCTGTTCGTCAGCGGGTCGCTGCCGGCCAGGAAGTACAGGAACGGCATCAGCATGCCGTACTTCTGCCACTGCCTCACGTGGACGGCCTCGTGCTGCAGCACGCGGGGGCCGTCGTTGTCACGGGTCAGGTAGACCCGACCGACACAGGTGCCGCCGCGCTTGAACGCCCACCGGGGGAGGCCCCGGCAGACGATCAGGTCGCCGACGACGCGCACCCGGCCGACGCTGAGCGGCACGCCGATCGCGAGCCCGACGGCGGTCGCCCACGCGCAGCCGAGGCGCGAGACCGGCGAGTCGAGGAGGGGGTTCGTCACGGACGCCCGTAGGCGTCGAGCAGGCGCAGCCAGATCTCGCTCACCGTCGGGTAGGCGGGGACGGCGTGCCACAGGCGGTCGATCGGCACCTCGCCGACCACGGCGATCGTGGCGGCCTGGAGCAGCTCGGCGACGTCGGGCCCGACGAACGTCGCGCCGACGATGACCTTGCGGCCCTCGTCCACGACGATCCGGGCGTGCCCTTCGTAGTCGTCCGAGTGCAGGGCCGACCCGGCGACGCCGGCGAGGTCGTAGTCGACGACCTTCACGTCGATGCCCCGCTTCTCGGCGGCGTCCGCGGTGAGGCCGACGCTCGCGACCTCGGGGTCGGTGAACGTCACCTGGGGCACGGCGGCGTCGTCCGCGGTCGCGACGTGTGCACCCCACGGCTCGGTCTTCAGCTCACGGCCGAGTGCACGGGCCGCGATGACCTCGCCGGCGGCGCGGGCCTGGTACTTGCCCTGGTGCGTGAGCAGCGCGCGGTGGTTCACGTCGCCCACGCCGTAGAGCCAGTCGGTGCCGTGCACGAGCAGCGTGTCGTCGACCTGCAGCCAGTCGCCGGGCTCGATGCCGACGTTCTCGAGGCCGAGGTCGGACGTGCGCGGCACACGGCCGGTCGCGACGAGGATCTCGTCGGCGATCACGACGCTGCCGTCGTCGAGGGTGACCTCGACCGTGTCGTGCTCGGTGCGCAGCACGGAGGCAGGGGACGAGCCGACGCGCACGTCGACGCCCCGCTCGGTGAGGGTCTTGCCGACCAGCTCGCCGGCGAACGGCTCCTGGCCGCCCAGCAGGCCGCTGCGGGCGATGACCGTCACGGTCGAGCCGAGGCCCTGGTAAGCGGTGGCCATCTCGAGGGCCACGACGCCGCCTCCGACGATGACGAGGCTCTGGGGCACCGTCTGGGCGCTGGTGGCCTCGCGGCTCGTCCACGGACGCGCCTCGGCCAGGCCGGGGACGTCGGGCAGCAGGGCGGTGGAGCCGGTGGCCGCGACCACGGCGTGACGGGCGGTGTGCACGGTGCCGTCGACCGTCACCTCCTTGACGCCGGTGATGGTGGCGTGGCCGCGGAGCAGGGCGATGCCCGCGCCCTCGACCCAGTCGGCCTGCCCCGAGTCGTCCCAGCCGCTCGTGAACGAGTCGCGTCGGCGCAGCACCGCGGCGACGTCGACGTCGCCGGTCACGGCCTGGGCGGCGCCGCCCACGGCCTTCGCGGCCCGGATCACCGAGGTGGAGCGGAGCAGCGCCTTGGACGGCATGCAGGCCCAGTACGAGCACTCGCCGCCGATCAGCTCGGCCTCGACGAGGGCCACCTCCAGCCCGCTGCGGGTGGCGTAGTCCGCCACGTTCTCGCCGACCGCGCCGGCTCCGATCACGATGAGGTCATAAGTCGTCATGGGTCAGACCGTAGTCCCGGTGTCCTGTCGAGCGCCGGGGGAGCGCCCGGCACCTGCATGAACGATCGCTGTACGGATTCTGAGTACTCCGTGACAGGGGGGGACGTGGCGGGTCCCAGGGCGTACGGTGCTGGAAAAGGCGCAGACAGCGCCGTTAGCGAGGAGGTCACCATGGGACTCGACGACAAGATCAAGAACGCCGCTCAGGACATCGCCGGCAAGGCGAAGGAGGCCATCGGAGACCGCAAGGGCGACGACAGCCTCAAGGCCGAGGGTCAGAAGGACCAGGCCGGCGCGTCCGCCAAGAAGGTCGGCGAGGACGTCAAGGACGTCTTCAAGTAGGTCGATCCGCCTCGTTCTCGAGCCCGTCTCCCCTCAGGGGGAGGCGGGCTCCTGCGTGTCCGGGGCGTGCCACGTCCGTGCCCGCCGTCCGCGCCGGGGAGGGGAGCCGAGGAGGCGTCAGTCGCCCTCGTACTCCGCGGTCGTCCTCGAGAGGAACGCCTCCATGCCCCGGCGCGCGTCGCCGGTCCGCATCAGCCGCACGAGCTCCGACTGCAGCCGCGCCTCCGCGGCGGCGTCGCCCTCGCGCACCGCGAGCCGGGCGTTCGCCAGCGTCGCCTGCACGGCCAGGGGCGCCTGCGCAGCGATGCGGCGGGCGAGCTCGAGGCCGCGGGCGCGGGCCTCGCCCTCGGGGACGACCTCCTGCACGAGCCCGATGCGCCGCGCCTCCTCGGCGTCGAACAGATCGCCGGTGAGCATCCAGCGCATCGCGTCGCCCCAGCCGACCCGGCGGGGCAGGCGGATCGTGGCCCCGCCGAAGGGGAGGATCGCGCGGCTCACCTCGATCTGCCCGAAGCGGGTGCCGACCTCGGCCACGACGACGTCGCTCGCGAGGGCGAGCTCGACCCCGAGCGTGAGGCAGGTGCCCTGCACGGCGGCGACGACGGGCTTCGTGAGCTGACGCCCCTCGACCTGCCAGGGGTGCAGCCCGCCCTCGGGGACGACGTCGAGCCCGTCCTCGCCGACGGCCGGCGCGACGTCCCCGAGGTCGAGGCCCGCCGTGAAGTGCTCGCCGTGGCCGACGAGCAGGCCGACCCGCAGGTCGGGATCGCGGTCGAGCAGCCCGTAGGCGAGCGAGAGCTCGCGGAGCATCCGCAGGTCGGCCGCGTTCCGCTTCTCGGGGCGGTCGAGGCCGATGACGAGCACGTGACCGTCGCGCTCGACGGAGACGCGGGGCCGGTCGTCGCCCACCGCGCCGCCGCTCGCCGCGCCGTCGTTCATCGGGCCAGTGCCCCGACGACGCGGAGGATCGTGCCCATGTCGTCGGCCGCGGCTGCCGCGTCGACGGGGGCGAACGAGCACAGGCCCGCGCCGACGAGCGTGAAGCGCTCCTTGAGGGCGGTGATCGTGGCGATCAGGACGGCCGGGTCGAGGCCGAAGGGGACCGGCTCGAGCAGCCCGTCGAGCGTGCCGGGGTCCAGCACGTCGAGGTCGACGTGCACGTACACCTCGGTGGCACCGGTCGCGGCGACCGCCTCGACCACCTCCTCCGGGGTGAGGTCGAGCGACGACACCGTGCGCACGCGGCGGCTCTCGACCCAGGTGTCCTCGGCGTCGTCGTAGGTGCGGCTCCCGGCCAGGACGATCCGCCCCGGCTCGAGGCGCCTCGCGCCGGGGCCCGCCTCGAGGGCGCCGAGCTCGTCCGTGCCGTCGCCGGTGAGGGCCCGGAGGACCATCCCGCTGAAGGCGCCGCTCTCGCTGGTGCGCGGGCTGTGCAGGTCGGGGTGGGCGTCGAACCAGACGACGGCGGTGTCCGGGCCGAGCGCGTGCTGCACGGCGGCATACTCGACGCCGCAGTCGCCGCCCACGACGAGGGCGGGCGACGCCTCGGCCTCGAGCTCGCGACGGAGGGACGCGGCCACGGCCACGACCGACGAGAACCTGTGCACGCGGGTGCCGAGCGAGTCGCCGGCGCCGACCGGGACCTCGACCAGGGCGGTCGACTTCGCAGGCAGGTCGCCGAGCACGGCGTACGCGCCCTCGGCGAGCCGCATCGCCCTCGACGACGGAGAACCCTGCCACTGCGGGACCACGACGAACCTCATGCGCGTGAGTCTGGCACAGGGCGGTCCGCCGAGCGCCGGGTGGCGCTCATCCCCAGGGCCTGCTCACCCGGGCCACGACGCGCTCGAGCGGCCCTCGGCCGACGAAGCGGCGCCAGAGGACGGCCCAGGCGATCGTGAGGACGACGGCCGCGACCAACCAGCCGAGGGGCAGGCCGTACCGTCCGCCGTCGAGTCGGTAGAGCGTGAAGAGGGGAGCCGTCAGCACGAGGTGCGCCGAGTAGATGGTGAGCGGCTGGCTGCCGACGGCAGCGAGCGGCGAGAGGGCCGTGGCGACGGCTCGTCCGGCCGCCCAGGCCGGCCGGGTGGCGAGCAGCAACAGGCCGACGACGGCGAGGGCCGTGCCGCCCGAGCCCACGATCTCCGCCGGTGCGCCCTCGTGCGCGGCCGGGTCGAGGGCAGGCCACGAGGAGGCGCCCGGCAGCCACCGGGACCCGTAGCCGACGACCGCCGCCACGACGCCCCCGACCAGCAGGACGACCGCCGTGCGCGGCCGCCGCAGGTCGCTCCGCGCGGCGACGAGGCCGACCAGCAGGAACGGCAGCCACACGAGCGCCGGGTACGAGCCGACGAGCAGGGCGTCCTGGGCGAGCCCCACGACCCCTCCCGCGAGAGGGCTGCCGAGGGTCGTCACGGGCACCTGGTCGGCGAGCCACGGGGCGCCGACCGTGACGACCGCGGCCAGCGCGAGCAGGACCGGTCGCGGAGCGAAGAGGACGACGGCGAGCAGCGCGAACATCACGCCGTAGTACGGGAGGATGACGAGCACGTACTCGTTCCAGGCCTGCAGCACGAGGCCGAGCAGCACGAGGACCGCCGCCCGGATCAGCACGGAGCCGACGACCGGGGCGCGGCCGCCTCGGGGCGTGGGGCGTGCGCCGCCCGACGAGAGCCCCAGCGAGATGCCCGCGAGGGTGGCGAACAGGATCGCCGACCGGCCGTCGAAGACCCGCTCGTCGAGCTCGGCCCGCGGCCACATGTGCGCGGCGAACATGCCGAACACCGCCAGCCCCCGCGCGACGTCGACGGCGACGACGCGGGACGCCCCGCCGCCCGGCCGGCGCACGGCGGGAGGCGGGGCGAGGGAGCCGGAGGCGGTGGTCACGCGTCGAGGGCACCCAGCTTCAGGGCGGCGAGGCGTGCGTCGACCTCGGTCTGCTGGTCGAGGTCCTCGAGGCCCTCGAACTGCGCGTCGAGGCTGGACGCGGCGAGCTCCTGCTGGCCGAGCACCTTGGCCTCCTCGCGTCGGACCTTGTCCTCGAAGCGGCCGATCTCGCTCGTGGGGTCGAGGACGTCCATGCTGCCGAGGGCGTCGGCGACCTGCGACTGGGCCGCCGCGGTCTTCGAGCGGGCGACCAGCTCGTTGCGCTTCGAGTCGAGCTGGTCCAGCTTCGACCGCATCCCGGTGAGCCCGGCCTTCAGCTTGTCGACGACGACGGTCTGGGAGGCGATCGTCGGCTCGGCGTCCTTCGCCTCCTTCTCGGACGAGATCTGCTTGCCGAGGGCGACCTTGGCGAGCGCGTCGAACTTGTCGGCGTCGGCGGCGTTGCCGGCGGTGCGGAGCTGGTCCGCCTTGTTGCTCGCCGCCAGGGCCTTCCGCTCCCAGTCGGCGGCCGCGGCGACGTCCTCCGCGTGGTCCTGCTCGAGCAGCCGGAGGTTGCCGATCGTCTGCGCCACGGCCGACTCGGCCTCGGCGATGCTGTTGGTGTAGTCGCGCACCATCTGGTCGAGCATCAGGGCAGGGTCCTCCGCCTGGTCGAGCAGGGCGTTGATGTTGGCGCGGGTCAGCTGTGCGATCCGGCCGAAGATGGACTGCTTCGCCATGGTGGTGTCCTCTCGTGGGTGGTGCGTCGGTCCCGCCGGGCGGCGCCCGGCGGGGAGTCTCGTCGTTGTCGTTGTCGTTGTCGTTGTCGTCGTTGTCTGGGTCGTCGTCCGGGGCGGGAGTCGGACCGGGTCAGAAGCGCCCGCCGCCCGAGCGACGTCCGCCGCCGCCCCCGCCCCCGCCGCCTCCGCCGAAGCCGCCGCCGCCGCCGAAGCCGCCGCCCCCTCCGCTGCGCCCGCCGAAGCCGCCGAGGCCTCCGAGCCCGCCGCTGCCGAAGCCGCCGCCGCGTCCGCCGCCTCCGCCGCCGAGCAGCCCGCCGAGGACGATCCCGGTGACGATGCCGCTCAGGTCGGCCCCGCCGCCTCGTCCCCCACCGCCGCCGAACGGCACGCCCTGCTGGTAGGACGAGACCTCGGCCTGTGCCTCCGACGCGGCCGTGCCGGCGAGCTGGACGGCGAGGTGCGCCTCGCCGAGGGCGCGATCGCGGTCGGAGGTCGCGAGCGAGACGGACGTCGCGAGGTGCCTCTCGGCCTCGGAGAGACGGGTGCGCGGCTGCGGGCCGACCGCGCCGCGTCGGGTCTCGATGAAGTCGCGGGCGGCGCTGATCTGGCTCCGGGCGGTGAGGAGCGCCTGGTCGAGCGCGGCCTGGGCCCTGCGGTCCTTCTCGACGGCGTCGCGGAGGGCGACGAGGGCGGCGTCGATGCGGACGTTCGCGGTGTCGAGGCCGGTCAGCACGGCGAGGGGGTCGTCGGTCTGCGTCTCGCCCAGGGCGACGGCCGCGCGGGCCGCGGCGACGGCGCCGGCGACGTCGACCCCCTCGGGCACCCGGTCGTCGGGGAGCGACTCGGCCGTCGCGACGTCGCGTCGGAGGTCGGCCGAGAGCGCGGCGATCGTCGTGCCCGCGGTGCGCAGGGCCTCGGCCGCCTTGTCGACCGAGCCGACGAGCTGGTCGACCTGGCCGAGCGACTGTCGTGCCGCCCGCACGGACCCCACGGCGTCGCCGGTGTCGCCCCGACCGATCGCCGCGGTCGCCGTGGTGGCGGACTCGTCCGCGAAGTCGAGGAGGCGGTCGGCCTGGTCCGGCGCGTCGGCGACCATCGCCACGGCCCGGGCCGAGTACGTCTGCTGGAGCTGCGTCAGGAGCGCCCGGGCACGCTGCACGTTCTCGCGCCGGCCGGCGACCTCCCCGGGCAGCGCGGCCGCGTCGCGGGGAGCGCGCTCCTCGTCGGCACGGAGGGCGTCGAAGGCCGCCGACTGCTCGTCGAGCGACCGTCCGGCCTCGTCACAGAGCTGGACGATGCGCTCGGTCCACTCGCGACGCTGCTCGGGCGAGTCGGGCACGGAGTCGTCCAGCCGCTGCTGCAGCTCGAAGGCCTCCCGCGCCTGCTCCCTCGCCGCGGTCAGCGCCGCGGCGAACGGGGCGACGGCCTCGTCGCCGAACTGGGCCGCGGCGAAGCCGACCTCCTGTGCGCCGGCGGTCAGCTCGTCGTCGAGGGCGACGAGCAGGGCGGCTGCGCGGCGATCGAGCTGGGCCTGCGCCTCCTCGGCGGAGCGGAAGGCGCGTCGGCGTGCACGGCCACGGACGACGGCGAAGACGACGGCGCCGATCGCGGCGAGGACGACGAGCCCGACGAGCGCCCAGAGCAGCCAGGAGAGATCGGGGCCGGCGGCGTCCTGCCGGATGCCGTCCGCGAGGGCCACGGCCGCCCCTGCCCAGTCCGAGTCCCGCAGCTCGGGCTCGAGGACGTCCGACTGGAGGGACTCCTGCTGGCCGGCGGTGATCGTCGAGCTCGAGGAGACGGAGAGGTCGTAGACCCGGTCGTCGACCGCGACGCTGAGGAGGACGTCGTCCGTGCCGAGCTGGTTGCGCTCCGCCGTGGCGACGCCCCAGGCAGCGCTGTCGGCGGGGGACTCGAAGGAGTCGACGTAGACGACGAACAGGTCGATCCCGGCATCGGCGGAGAGCTGGTCGAGGCTGTCGGTCACCTGCGAGACCTCGGCCGTCGAGAGGACGCCCGCGTCGTCGAGCACGTAGGCGCCGTCGAGGTCGACGGGCGACGACGCCGCGGCCGGCGTCGCGCCGAGGCCGATCGCCCCCACGGCGAGCAGTGCGGCCACGCCGGTGGTGACGGCCCTCCGCACCCCTCGTCGGTCTCGTCGACCCTTCGCGCTGACGGTCACGGTTCTCCCCTCGTCCCGGTGGCTGGAGTCTAGCCACGGGCCCACGGACGGGGGCCGGGCGGGGTGCTCAGGGGGAGGGAGCGGAGCCGTGCCCGACCTGGGGAGGGAGCTCGGCCGGGCGGGAGCTCAGCCGACGAAGAGCAGGACGATCGAGGCGAGGGCGCAGAGGGCGCCGACGCCGATCAGGATCCAGCCCACCGTGCGGAGGGCGCGGCCGTCCTCGTGCGGCGGGTCGAGCCGGGGCCGGGTGGGCCGCCACGGGTCGTAGTGCACCGCGAGCTCGGTCTCGACCGGGGTGTCGACGGGGTGGTCGTCGAACTCCGTCTCGTGCAGCTCGCCCGAGGAGTCCATCCACCTCGCGGTGGCCGCGTGCGCCCAGTCGGGCGCGGGGATGACGACGGCGACGGTCTGCTCCCAGCGGCGCGAGCGCGAGCGCATGACGGTGCCCGCGAGCAGGAAGGGCGTGCCCACGACGAACCCGAACCAGCCGAAGAGCTCCACGACGGGGGAGATCACGGTGAGGGCGTCGGACACCCCTCGATCGTACTGTGGCCGGGCCGCGTGGTCCTGCCGCCCTAGACTCGTCCCGCCCGACGACCCCGGAGACCTGCCGACCGTGACCCGCCCCGCCGCCCTCGAGCGCGTGCCCGCCCCGCTGCTCGCCGTCGCGGCCATCGTCTCGGTGCAGTTCGGCGCCGCCCTGGCCCGCACCCACTTCGACGCCCTCGGCCCCCTCGGCGCGGCGGCGCTCCGCCTCGGCTTCGGCGCCCTCGTCCTGCTGCTCGTGTTCCGGCCGCGCGTCCGCGGCTGGTCGCGCCGCACCTGGCTCGGCGTCGTCCTGCTCGGCGTGGCCCTCGCCGGGATGAACCTGCTGATCTACCTGGCCATCGACGTGGTGCCCCTCGGCGTCGCGGTCACGCTCGAGTTCCTCGGCCCGCTCACCGTCGCCCTCGTGCAGACCCGCCGGTTCGTCGACGCGGCCTGGGCCGTCCTCGCGCTGGCGGGGGTCGTCGTGCTCGGCCTCGACTCGAGCGGGGCCACCCCGATCCTCGGCGTCCTGCTGGCACTCGGGGCGGGCGCTTTCTGGGCGGGCTACATCGTCGCCAACGCCAGCCTCGGGCGGGGCGACGACTCGCTCGGCGGCCTCGCGGTCGCGATGACGGTCGCCGCGGTGATCGTGGTGCCGCTGGGGGCCGGGGACGCGGCCTCGGCCGTCTCGGTCGACCCGAGCCTCCTGCTGGTGTTCCTCGTCGTCGCGGTGCTCACGAGCGCCCTCCCGTACTCGCTCGAGATGGTGGCCCTGCGGCGGCTGCCGACGCGGGTCTTCGGCGTCCTGTCGAGCCTCGGCCCGGCGACGGCCGCGCTCGCGGGCCTCGTCGTGCTCGGCCAGGCCCTGGGGGCGCGCGAGCTCGTGGCCCTCGCCCTCGTGACGGCCGCGAGCGTCGGCGTCACGGCCACCGCGCGCCGTCCTCGTCGCGACGGTCCGCTCGTGGAGCCGCCGCCCACCTGACTCCGTACCCTGCCGTACCCCCGCCGCACCCGTTCGGCCGACGGGTGAGGGGCGGGCGGTCCTGGACTGCCGGGGAGGGGTCGTGGCCGCCTGTACCCCGTTCACGGGGCTGCGCGGGGGCTTCGCGGGGTACTCTCCGGAGACCGGCCTGACCCGAGGCCGGCTGACCTGAGGAGGACATCATGGGTGCTGTTCTTGAGAGGACGTCGCGAGCGGAGGTCGTGCCCCTGGGCGACGGCTTCCACCGGGTGTCCACCCCCACCGCCGGCGTGATCGGCTTCGTGCACGAGACCGAGGGCCGCTTCGAGGTCCTCCGCGGCCGCGTCCGCTCGGCGACCCGTGCCGAGGGCGCCTACCGCACGCTCGACGTCGCCGTCATCGCGCTGACGTACAGCTGAGCCGCGACGAGCGGTCGACCGCCGGCAACGGAGCCGGGGGCCGACCGCCCGCCACCGCGACAGCCCGCCGACACGACGAAGGCCCCGCATCAGCGGGGCCTTCGTCGTTCCCGGCCCGCAGGCCGAGGTGGTGCACGTGCCCCCAGAAGGATTCGAACCTTCGCCCCTGCCTCCGGAGGGCAGTGCTCTATCCCCTGAGCTATGGGGGCCAGGGACGTCGACAAGGCTAGCAGCGATTGCACGCGGTCACGGACGTGGTCGACGGACGCGACGACCGGACGGGAGCAGGCTGGGCCCGTGACCCCTCCCGACTCCGCGCCCGGCGCCTCCTCGTCCTCGTCCTCCTTCCGCGACCGCGTGAGGGGGGCGGCATCGCCGAGCCCCGACGTCCGCGAGCTCGTTCTCTCGTCGACGCCTGCCGACCCGGTCGCGCTGTTCCTCGAGTGGCTCGACGCCGCGGTCGCCGCCGGTGTCGTCCAGCCGCACGCGTTCACGCTGTCGACGGCCTCGACGGCGTCGGGCCCCACGGCCCGCACGCTCCTGCTCAAGGACGTCGACGACGCCTTCTGGTTCACCTCGTCGGCCCTGAGCCCGAAGGGGCGGCAGATCGCCGAGGACGAGCGCGTCGCGCTCACCTTCTTCTGGGCGGCGAAGGGGCAGCAGGTCCGCGTCACGGGCTCGGCGGTCGCCGGGCCCCGCGACGTGGCGGAGCAGGACTTCCGCCACCGGCACCCCGACTCGCGTGCCGTCGCCGTCGCCGTGCCGCAGAGCACGGAGATCGACGACGTGCGCGCGGCCGACGAGGCGCTCGACCGTGCCCGCGCCGAGGTGGAGGCCGACGACGACCTCGTGCCCGACGACTGGACCGCGTACCGCGTCCTGCCGGTGTCGGTCGAGTTCTGGCAGGCCACGACGGGCCGCGACCAGGTGCGCGTGCGGTACGACCGGGTCGGCGACGACTGGCGCCGCGCCTCCCTCTGGCCCTGAGGCAGCGACCAGTTCTGCCGTCGGGCCGACACCGGCGACGTAACGTCGCGACACACGGCTGGTCTGGGCCGCCACCGCCGACGACCATGGAGCCATGACCTCCTCCCTCGTCCGCCCCGGGTCCGCTGCCGTCGTCGCCGCGCGCCCGATGCTGGCCGTGGTCGAGGTGACGGCGCACCGGCCCCACGCTCCGCGGTACCACGCGTACGTCCAGACGCTGAACGAGCGCATCGTCGAGGACGCGATCGCGCTCGGCTGGGACGCCCGGCGTTGCGCCGCGGGCGACCTCGGCGCCGCCGAGCTCCTCCGTGCCACCGACGGCGCCTCCGCGATCGTGATCGCCGGGGGAGAGGACCTCGACCCGGTCGCCTGGGGCGGACGCCGCGGCTACGAGGGAGAGGGTCGGCACGACGAGGAGGCGGACGCCGGCCAGATCGCCCTCGTGCGTCGTGCGCTCGTCCGGTCGACCCCCCTGCTCGGCATCTGCCGCGGGCACCAGGTGATCGACGTGGCGCTCGGCGGCACCCTCGTGCCGCACCTCGACGACGCCGACGGCGCCCACCGGGGCTCGGGAACGGTCGAGAGCCTCATGGTCGACCACGACGTCGAGCTCGCCCCCGGCAGCCGCGTCGCGGCGGCGCTCGGCATCACCACGGCCCGTGTCCGCAGCGCGCACCACCAGGCCGTCGACCGGGTCGGCGAGGGCCTGCAGGTCGTCGCCCGCACCGCCGACGGCGGGGTCGAGGCCGTGGAGCACGAGACCGCGCCGATCACGGGCGTGCAGTGGCACCCGGAAGACCGGGGCGCCGACCGGACGCAGCTGCCGCTCCTCCTGTCCCTGCTGGCGGCCCAGGCCGCCGAGGTGTCCCGCGCCGCCTGACCGCCGCCTCCCGCGCGCCGTCCCGACGACCGCGGCTCGTCCGGTGGTCGACCGTCCCGCCGGTCGCCCCGCGCCCAGCCGGTAAGATCGACGACCGTGACTCCCGCCGAACTCTCCACGTCCCTGCTCGCCGTCGTCGACGGGGTGCTCCAGCGTCGAGGCGTTCCCGCCGACGTCGTCGTGACGCCCGCCGACGTCGTGCTCGAGCGGCCCCGCAACCGCGACCACGGCGACTGGACCACCAACGTGGCGATGAAGTTCGCCAAGCGGGTCGGCGCCTCGCCGCGCGACCTCGCGACCGAGATCGCGGCCGAGCTGGCCGAGGTCGACGGCGTGTCCGACGTCGACGTCGCCGGCCCCGGCTTCGTCAACGTGCGGCTCGACGCGGCCGCCGCCGGCTTGCTCGCGAGGACGATCGTCGAGCAGGGGGCCGAGTTCGGCCGCGGCTCGTACTACGACGGCGTCACGATCGACCTCGAGTTCGTGTCGGCGAACCCCACGGGTCCCATCCACATGGGCGGCGTCCGCTGGGCCGCCGTCGGCGACAGCCTCGCCCGCGTCTTCGAGGCGCAGGGCGCCCGCGTCACCCGCGAGTACTACTTCAACGACCACGGCGGGCAGATCGACCGGTTCGCCCGCAGCCTGGTCGCCCGGGCGCTCGGCGAGCCGACCCCGGAGGACGGCTACGGCGGGCAGTACATCTCCGACATCGCCGACCGCGTCCTCGCGGCGACCGACGTCGACGTGCTCGCGCTGCCGCGCGACGAGGCGCAGGAGGCCTTCCGGGCAGCCGGGGTCGACTTCATGTTCGCCGACATCAAGCAGTCGCTGCACGACTTCGGCGTCGACTTCGACGTCTACTTCCACGAGAACGAGCTGCACGAGTCGAAGGCCGTCGAGCGCGCCGTCGCCCGGCTCCGCGAGCTCGGGCACATCTACGAGGCCGAGGGCGCCACCTGGCTGCGCACCACCGAGTTCGGCGACGACCGCGACCGCGTCGTCATCAAGACGGACGGCGAGGCGGCGTACATCGCGGGCGACCTCGCCTACTACCTCGACAAGCGAGAGCGCGGCTTCGAGCGCAACCTGATCATGCTCGGCGCCGACCACCACGGCTACGTCGGCCGAATGATGGCGATGTGCGCCGCGTTCGGCGACGAGCCGGGCGTCAACCTCGAGATCCTCATCGGCCAGATGGTCAACCTGCTCCGCGACGGCGAGCCCGTGCGCATGTCGAAGCGCGCGGGCACCGTCGTCACGATGGAGGACCTCGTCGACGCCGTCGGCATCGACGCCGGGCGCTACTCGCTCGTGCGCAGCCCGGTGAACAGCTCGATCGACATCGACCTCGACCTCTGGACGCGGCGCACGAACGACAACCCCGTGTTCTACGTCCAGTACGCGCACGCCCGCACGCGGTCCGTGGCGCGCAACGCCGAGGCCGCCGGCGTGACGCGCGAGGCGTTCGACGCTTCCCTGCTCGTCCACGAGACCGAGAGCGCCCTCCTCGGCGCCCTGGCCGAGCTGCCGCGCGTCGTCGTCCAGGCCGCCGAGCTCCGCGAGCCGCACCGGGTCGCCCGCTACGTCGAAGAACTGGCCGGCACGTACCACCGCTGGTACGACAGCTGCCGGGTGACCCCCCTCGGCGACGAGGAGGTGACCGACCTGCACCGCACGCGCCTCTGGCTCAACGACGCGGCCGGGCAGGTCATCCGGAACGGCCTCGGCCTCCTCGGCGTCTCCGCCCCCGACCGGATGTGACGACGAGATGAGCGACGTCGACGACTTCTTCGCCGAGCGGCCCGTCCCGCGCCGCCGTGCCCGGGGCGCCGCCGCCGGTCTGTTCGTGCTGGTCGGCGTCCTGGTGGTGCTCGCGATCCTCGCGGTGGTCGCCGACGTCGTGACCCGCGGCCTGGTCGAGCAGCGCGCCGCAGCCGAGATCTCGACCGCGACCGGCCTCGACGACGTGGCCGTCGACGTCCACGGCACCTCCGTGCTCTGGCAGATCGTGCACGGCTCGCTCGACGACGTGACGCTGTCCTCGGGATCGGCGGGCGACCCCGTCTCGTTCCGGTTCGACGTCAGCGACGTCCCCACCGATCTCGAGGGCACCTCCGGCGCGGTCACGGGCACGCTCTCGGCCGACTCCGCGACGGTGAGCTCGCTCGAGGGCGTCTCGTCCGCCGGCGCGACCGTGACGCTCGGCGACGGCGACATGACCTACGCACGCAGCTTCGACGTGCCCCTGCTCGGACCGGTGCCCGTCGACGTGACGGCCACGCCGGCGATCGCCGACGACGGCCGTGCCCTCGACTTCACCCCGACGCGGGCGTCGCTGCCCGACACCTCCCTGTCGCTCGACCTGACGCCGTTCCTCGGCGACTTCGCCCAGCGCGTCTGCGTCGCCGAGCAGCTGCCCCCGGGCGTGGTGCTCACGTCGGTCGACGTCGAGCCGGGCCGGGCGCAGCTCGGCCTCCGGTCGGACGGGCTGCCCCTGACCCCCTCCGGCCTGGCCGCGAAGGGCAGCTGCAGCTGATGCCGGAGCACCGGCCGCCGCAGGGCTCCGTCACCGACGGCCGCTGTCGCTAGGCTCGTCGTCGTCCCGCCCCTCCCGATCCCCACCGAGGTCCCCGTGTCGCCCAACCCCCTCGCTCCCGACTGGCTGCTCGAGCCCGACGACGTCGACGCGCTCGACCGCTCGGTCTGGTCGCACGGCGCCCTCCGCGGCGACGACGGCGTCGTCGCCGTCGCCGGCGTCGGGGCCACCGAGCTCGTCGCCCGACACGGCAGTCCCCTCTACGTCGTCGACGAGGACGACTTCCGAGGCAGGGCCCGCGGCGCGAAGCAGGCGTTCGACCGAGAGCTCGGACGCATCGGCACCAGCGCGATCGTCTACTACGCGGCCAAGGCGTTCCTGTCCGTCGAGGTGGCCCGCTGGGTCGCCGAGGCGGGCCTGCGCGTCGACATCTGCACCGGCGGCGAGTTCGCCGTCGCCGCGGCGGCCGGCGTCGAGCCCTCGCGCATGGCGTTCCACGGCAACAACAAGTCGCTGGCCGAGATCGACCGCACCGTCGCGGCGGGCATCGGCAACATCGTCGTCGACAACGCGGAGGAGGTGGTGCGGGTCGCCGAGGCCGCGGCCCGTCACGGCGTCGTCCAGTCCGTCCGCGTCCGCGTCAACAGCGGCGTGCACGCCTCGACCCACGACTACCTCGCGACGGCCCGCGAGGACCAGAAGTTCGGCATCACCCTCGCGGACGCGCCCGGCGTGGTCGCCGAGATCCGCCGCCGCCCCTCCCTGCGGTTCCTCGGGCTGCACTCCCACATCGGCTCGCAGATCTTCGGCTCGGACGGCTTCGGCGAAGCCGCCCGCCGGCTCCTGGCCCTCCACGCGGAGCTGCTCGTCGACGGTCCCGTCCCCGAGCTCAACCTCGGCGGCGGCTTCGGCATCGCGTACACGTCGGTCGACGACGCGCGCCCCCTCGACGAGCTCGCCGCCGCGCTGGCCGACATCGTCGCGGCCGAGTGCGCGCGGCTCGGCATCCTGCTGCCCGTGGTCGCCGTCGAGCCCGGCCGGGTGATCGCCGGGCCGTCCGGCACGACCCTCTACACGGTGGGCACGGTCAAGGACGTCGCGGTCACGGTCGACGAGCAGACCGGCGAGACCGCCGTCCGTCGCTACGTCAGCGTCGACGGCGGGATGAGCGACAACGCCCGGCCGGCCCTCTACGAGGCCGACTACTCCGCACGCGTGGTGAGCCGCGCCTCCTCGGCGGCCCCTGCCCTCGTCCGGGTCGCGGGCAAGCACTGCGAGAGCGGCGACCTCGTCGTGCTGGCCGAGTACCTCCCCGCCGACGTCGCTCCGGGCGACCTGCTCGGCGTGCCCGCGACGGGCGCGTACTGCTGGAGCCTCGCGAGCAACTACAACCACGTCGGGCGGCCCCCGGTCGTCGCGGTGCGCGACGGGGCCTCGCGGGTCATCGTCCGCGGTGAGACCGAGGCCGACCTGCTCGCCCGCGACGCTGGCCTCGACTGAGCCTCGCGGCGCTCGTCTCCCGACCACCCCTGCCCCTCAGCTCACGGCGCCCCGACCGGGTCGCCTCCACAGAACGGAACACCATGGACGAATACCGCGACGTGAGGGTCGCCCTGCTGGGCGCCGGATCGGTCGGGTCGCAGGTGGCGCGCCTGCTCCTCGAGCACGCCGACGAGCTGGCGGGCCGTGCCGGCGCCGGCCTGCAGCTGGTCGGCATCGGCGTCCGCGACGTCGACGCGCCCCGCGACGTCGACCTGCCGCGCGAGCTGTTCACCACCGACCTCGAGTCGCTCATCCTCGGGGCCGACATCGTCGTCGAGCTCATGGGCGGGCTCGAGCCGGCCCGCCACCACGTGCTGCAGGCGCTCCTGTCGGGGGCCGACGTGGTCACGGGCAACAAGGCGCTGCTCGCGCACCACGGCCCCGAGCTCTTCGCCGCGGCCGAGCAGGTCGGCGCCCAGCTCTACTACGAGGCGGCCGTCGCCGGCGCCATCCCCATCATCCGACCGCTCCGCGACAGCCTCGCCGGCGACCGGATCCGCCGGATCATGGGCATCGTCAACGGCACGACCAACTTCATCCTCGACCGGATGGACACCGACGGCGACACGCTCGAGGACGCCCTCGCGACCGCGACGGCCCTGGGCTACGCCGAGGCCGACCCGACGGCCGACATCGAGGGCTACGACGCCGCGCAGAAGGCGGCCATCCTCGCCAGCCTCGCCTTCCACACGACGGTGCCCCTGTCGGCCGTGCACCGCGAGGGCATCACGTCCGTGACGCACGAGCAGGTGCAGGCTGCACGCAAGGCCGGCTACGTGGTCAAGATCCTGGCGATCTGCGAACGGCTCACCGACTCCGACGGCGTGGACGGCGTGAGCGCTCGCGTGTACCCCGCGCTCGTCCCGCTCGACCACCCGCTGGCCGCCGTCCACGGGGCGAAGAACGCGGTGTTCGTCGAGGCCGAGGCCGCCGGCGACCTCATGTTCTACGGCGCGGGCGCCGGGGGAGTGGAGACCGCCTCGGCGGTGCTCGGCGACCTCGTGTCGGCTGCGCGTCGACACGTCATCGGGGGCCCCGGCGTCGCCGAGTCCACCCAGGCCGACCTGGCCGTGCTCCCCATCGGCCACGTCGTCACCCGCTACCAGATCACCCTCGACGTCGCGGACCAGCCCGGCGTCCTCGCCGAGGTCGCGACGGTGCTCAGCCAGCACGGCGTCAGCGTCCACAGCGTCGAGCAGACCGGCGGGCTCGAGCCCGGTGCGTCCCGTGACGAGGAGGCGCCCCCCGCGACCGCTACCCTGATCATCGGCACCCACCGTGCCCGCGAGTCCGACCTCGCCGCCACGGTCGTCGCCCTCCGCAACACCGCGGTCGTGAACTCCGTCACGAGCGTCCTGAGAGTCGAAGGAGCCTGATGGCCCACCAGTGGCAGGGTGTCCTGCGCGAGTACGCCGACCGTCTCGACGTGACGGAGGCGACCCCGGTCGTCACCCTCGGCGAGGGCGGCACGCCCCTCATCCCGGCGCCGGCGCTGTCCGCCCGCACAGGGGCGAAGGTGTTCGTCAAGTACGAGGGCATGAACCCGACCGGCTCCTTCAAGGACCGCGGCATGACGATGGCCATCTCGAAGGCGGTCGAGCACGGCGCCAAGGCCGTCATCTGCGCGTCGACCGGCAACACGTCGGCCTCGGCCGCCGCCTACGCCGCGCACGCCGGGATCACCGCGGCGGTGCTCGTGCCCGAGGGCAAGATCGCCATGGGCAAGCTCAGCCAGGCCGTCGCGCACGACGGCCAGCTGATCCAGATCCAGGGCAACTTCGACGACTGCCTCGACATCGCGCGCGACCTGGCCGAGAACTACCCGGTGCACCTCGTGAACTCGGTCAACAACGACCGCATCGAGGGCCAGAAGACGGCCGCGTTCGAGGTCGTCGACGTGCTCGGCGACGCCCCCGACTTCCACTTCCTCCCCGTGGGCAACGCCGGCAACTACACGGCCTACACCCGCGGCTACCGCGAGGACGTCGAGGCCGGCCGGTCCACCCGCCTGCCGCGGATGTTCGGCTTCCAGGCCTCCGGCTCGGCGCCGATCGTGGCGGGCGAGGTCGTGAAGCACCCCGAGACCATCGCGAGCGCGATCCGGATCGGCAACCCCGCCTCCTGGCAGCTGGCCCTCGAGGCCCGCGACCTCACGAACGGCTGGTTCGGGGCGATCACGGACGAGGCGATCCTCGCCGCCCAGAAGATCCTGGCGGCCGAGGTCGGCGTCTTCGTCGAGCCTGCGTCGGCGATCAGCGTGGCGGGCCTGCTCGAGCGCTCCGACGCGGGCGTCGTCCCGGCGGGCGCGACGGTCGTCCTCACGGTCACCGGCCACGGCCTGAAGGACCCGCAGTGGGCCCTCCGTCGCGCCGACGGCTCCGAGGTCACGCCGACGGTCGTCGAGAGCGACACCTCGCGCGTGGCCGAGGTGCTCGGGCTCGTCCCGGCCTCTGCGTGACCGAGGCGTGCTGATGACCCGAGCGGCCGACGTGCGGTCGGTGCTGGTCCGGGTGCCGGCGACCTCGGCGAACCTCGGTCCCGGCTTCGACACGCTCGGGCTCGCCGTCTCCCTCTACGACGAGCTCGTGGTCACCACGACCACGGGCTCGGGCGTCGAGGTGCACGTCGAGGGCGTCGGCGCGGGCGAGGTGCCCACCGACGAGGGCAACCTCGTCGTGCAGGCGATCGCCGCGGCCTACGCGTCCGTCGGCCAGCCGCTGCCGGGTCTCCGGCTCGAGGCCCGCAACGTGATCCCGCACGGGCGGGGCCTCGGCTCGTCGGCCGCCGCCATCGTCTCCGGCGTCGTCGCGGCGAAGGGCCTGCTGGAGGGGGTGGTCGAGTTCTCCTCCGCCGACCTGCTGCGGGTGGCCACCGAGATGGAGGGCCACCCCGACAACGTCGCCCCGGCCCTCTTCGGCGGGCTCACGATCGCGTGGATGACCTCGTCGGGCCCCGCCCACAAGCGCCTCCTGGTGCACCGGGGCGTGTCTCCCGTCGTGTTCGTGCCGGAGTCGACCCTCTCGACGAAGCTCGCGCGCAGCCTCCAGCCCGCGTCGGTGCCGCACGAGGACGCGACGTTCAACGTGTCGCGCTCCGCGCTGCTCGTGGCGGCGCTGATCCAGAGCCCCGAGCTGCTGCTCGCCGCCACGGAGGACAGGCTCCACCAGAGCTACCGGGCGAGCGCCATGCCCGAGACCGACGCGCTGATCTCCCTGCTGCGGGACGCCGGCCTGGCCGCGGTCGTGTCCGGCGCGGGGCCCTCGCTGCTGGTGCTCGGGAGCGACCCCGCGCAGCGTCTCTTCGCAGCGGACCTCGTGGCCGAGCACTCCCTGTCCGACTGGCGTGCCGTCATGCTCGCCGTCGACCTGCGGGGTGCTACAGTGAAGCCGCACCCGGTAGAGAATCAAGATCCCCTGGGCATCTAGCAGCACCTCCTCGGTTCTCGAGTAGGTGCATCGAGTCCCCAGGCTCCTCGATCCCCCCGGGCCGCACATCCCGTAGTGCACATCTCGCAGCGTCCGTCCGCCTGTCTGGCGTACGTGCGCCGCACCTCCGTGAGCTCCTCTGCGCATCCCGCGCAGCGCGCATCCGCGCAGGGCCTGCCGACAGGGCAGACCCCAGGCCACGAGGTGTGACCAGCTCAGCCTCGCGGCTCTCGCGGGGGAGCGGAAGGAACCCAACACCAGTGTCAGACGTCGACATCCGCAACTCTGCGGACACCACCGCCGAACTCAGCGCCATGCGCCTCCCGCAGCTCCAGGCCCTCGCCTCCTCGCTCGGCATCAGCGGTCTCTCCAAGCTCCGCAAGGGCGACCTCGTCGCCGCGATCGCCGCCGTGCAGGCGCAGTCGGCCGGGGGCAGCGCTGCCCCGGTCGAGGCCGCCGAGCCCGTCGTCGCGCAGCCCGTGCTCGACGTGCCCGTCGAGACGGTCGCCGACGCACCCGTCGAGGTCGCCGGCGCCGAGCCGGCCGAGGCCGACCAGGTCGCCGCGGCCGACGAGGCGCCCGTCGCCCCGACCCGTGCCCGTCGCGGCTCGCGACGCGCCACCTCTGCTGCCGGCGCCCCCGCCCAGCGCGGCGCGGGCGACCACGTCAACGGCGGAGAGTCGGGCGTCGAGCCCGTCCTCGAGGCCCCCGCCACGACCCCCGTCGAGGCTCCCGTCGCTCAGGCCGAGCAGGCTCCCGCGGCAGAGGCCGCGCAGGAGGCGCCCGTCGCCGTCGAGCGTCCGTCGCGCAGCCGCCGTGGGTCGCGCCGCGCCTCCGACGCGACCGTCGCCGAGGCTCAGGCCGCGGCGCAGGGCGAGCAGCCCTCCGACTCGACCACGGACCTCGACACGTCCGTCGACGACGCCGAGCGCGCGCAGGGCGACCAGGCTGCGAACGACCAGGCTGCGAACGACCAGGGCCAGGGCGACCAGGCGCAGGGCGACCAGGGCCAGGGCGACCAGTCCGGCCAGCAGGGCGGCGGCCGTCGCAGCCGCAGCCGTGGCCGCGGAGACCGCAAGAACGGCCAGTCCGGCCAGCAGGCCGCGGCCGGCGACCAGCAGCAGGACCGTCAGCAGCAGGGCGGCCAGAAGGCCGATCAGCAGCAGGGCGACCGTCAGCAGCAGGACCGCCAGCAGCAGGACCGTCAGCAGCAGGGCAGCCAGAAGGCCGACCAGCAGCAGGGCGACCGCCAGCAGCAGGACCGCCAGCAGGGCACCGGCCCGCAGCAGCAGCAGCAGGACGAGAACGGCCGCCAGGGCCGTGGCCGTCAGCGTGACCGCAAGCGCGGCCGAGGCGTGCAGACGGACGAGTTCGAGCCCGAGATCTCGGAGGACGACGTCCTCATCCCCGTCGCCGGCATCCTCGACGTGCTCGAGAACTACGCCTTCGTCCGCACGACGGGCTACCTGCCCGGCGCGAGCGACGTCTACGTGTCGCTCGGCCAGGTCAAGAAGTACCACCTCCGCAAGGGCGACGCCGTCGTCGGCGCCATCCGCCAGCCGCGCGAGGGCGACCAGGGCCAGGGCCGCCAGAAGTACAACGCGATCGTCCGGATCGACTCGATCAACGGCCAGCCCGTCGAGGAGGCCGCGAAGCGCGTCGAGTTCGGCAAGCTCACGCCCCTCTACCCCCAGGAGCGACTGCGCCTCGAGACCGAGCAGCAGAAGCTCTCGACCCGCATCATCGACCTCGTGTCGCCCATCGGCAAGGGCCAGCGCGGCCTGATCGTCTCGCCGCCCAAGGCCGGCAAGACCCTCGTGCTGCAGGCGATCGCCAACGCCATCGCGGTGAACAACCCCGAGGTGCACCTCATGGTCGTCCTGGTGGACGAGCGTCCCGAAGAGGTCACCGACATGCAGCGCACGGTCAAGGGCGAGGTCATCGCCTCGACCTTCGACCGTCCCGCCGAGGACCACACGACGGTCGCCGAGCTCGCGATCGAGCGGGCGAAGCGCCTCGTCGAGCTGGGCCACGACGTCGTCGTGCTGCTCGACTCGATCACCCGCCTCGGCCGGGCCTACAACCTGTCGGCCCCGGCCTCCGGCCGCGTGCTGTCGGGCGGCGTCGACTCGTCGGCCCTCTACCCGCCCAAGCGCTTCTTCGGCGCCGCGCGCAACATCGAGAACGGCGGCTCGCTGACCATCCTGGCGACCGCGCTGGTCGAGACCGGCTCCAAGATGGACGAGGTGATCTTCGAGGAGTTCAAGGGCACCGGCAACATGGAGCTCCGCCTCTCGCGCCACCTCGCCGACAAGCGCATCTTCCCGGCCGTCGACGTCAACGCCTCCGGCACGCGTCGGGAAGAGATGCTGCTCAGCCCCGACGAGGTCAAGATCACGTGGCGCCTGCGCCGCGCCCTCGCCGGCCTCGAGCAGCAGAAGGCGCTCGAGATCGTCCTCGGCAACCTCAAGGAGACGCAGTCGAACGTGGAGTTCCTCGTGCAGATCCAGAAGTCGATGCCCGCCAACGGCCACGACGCCGGCCACAAAGACCACTGATGTTCGAGTCGGTGTCCGTGCTCCTCGCGGAGCACGACGACCTCCAGACGCAGCTCAGCGACCCCGCGGTCCACGCGGACGCCGCGCGCGCCAAGAAGATCAACCGCCGCTACGCCGAGCTCAGCCGCATCGTGGCTGCCCACTCGGCGTGGCAGCAGGCGGGCGACGACCTCGAGGCCGCACGGGAGCTCGCGAAGGAGGACGAGGCGTTCGCCGACGAGGTGCCCGCCCTCGAGCAGGGCCTCGACGAGTCCCAGGAGAAGCTGCGGCGCCTCCTGATCCCTCGTGACCCCGACGACGGCCGCGACGTGATCATGGAGATCAAGGGCGGCGAGGGAGGCGCGGAGAGCGCGCTCTTCGCCGCCGACCTCCTGCGCATGTACCTGCACTACGCGGAGGGCATGGGCTGGAAGTCCGAGATGATCCAGAGCGACGACAGCGACCTCGGCGGCTACAAGAACGTCCAGGTCGCGATCAAGTCGAACGCCACGGATCCCTCGCAGGGCGTCTGGGCGCACCTCAAGTACGAAGGAGGCGTCCACCGCGTCCAGCGCGTGCCCGCCACGGAGTCCCAGGGGCGCATCCACACCTCCACGACCGGGGTCCTCGTGTTCCCCGAGGTCGATGAGCCGGAGGAGGTCGACATCAACCAGAACGACCTCAAGATCGACGTCTACCGGTCGTCGGGCCCCGGGGGCCAGTCGGTCAACACGACCGACTCGGCCGTCCGCATCACCCACCTGCCCACGGGCATCGTGGTGGCCATGCAGAACGAGAAGAGCCAGCTGCAGAACCGCGAGGCCGGCATGCGCGTCCTGCGGGCGCGGATCCTCGCGCGTCAGCAGGAGGAGCAGGCCGCGATCGCGTCGGACGCCCGCAAGAGCCAGATCCGGGGCATGGACAGGTCGGAGCGCATCCGCACCTACAACTTCCCGGAGAACCGCATCGCCGACCACCGCACCGGCTACAAGGCGTACAACCTGGACGCCGTGATGGACGGGGCCCTGCAGCCCGTCGTCGAGTCGTGCATCCAGGCCGACGAAGAGGCCCGGCTCGCCGAGATCGGCGACGCCGCGTCGTGAGCGACGCCGTCGCCGACCTCGGGCACGCCCGCACGGTCGACTCCGCCCTCGCGGCGGGGTCGGCCGTGCTCTCGTCGTCCGGGGTGCCGACGCCGGACGTCGACGCAGAGCTGCTGCTCGCCCACGTGCTCGACCTCGGTCGGGGCGTGCTCCGCGCCCGGGTCGTGACCCGGTCCGCCCTGACGGCCGACGCCGCCGGGGCGTTCGCCGCCGCGATCGCCCGGCGCGCCGCCCGTGAGCCGCTCCAGCACATCACGGGCACGGCTCCGTTCCGGTCGATGCAGCTGCACGTCGGGCCGGGCGTCTTCGTGCCCCGGCCCGAGACCGAGGGGGTGGCGCAGCTGGCCGTCGACGCCCTGCGCGCCGCGGCTGAGCCCGCCCCGATCGCGGTCGACCTCGGCACGGGCAGCGGCGCCATCGCCCTGGCCATGGCCACGGAGGTGCCGCACGCGTCCGTCGTCGCGGTCGAGCTCTCGGCCGAGGCGGCCGTCTGGACCCGTCGCAACATCGCCGCGGTCGGCGCCGAGAACGCCCGCCTCGTCGAGGGCGACCTCGCGGACGCCCTGCCCGAGCTCGACGGCACCGTGTCCGTGGTCGCCTCGAACCCGCCGTACATCCCCGTCGGGATGGTGCCGCGCGATCCCGAGGTGCGCCTGCACGACCCCGCGCTCGCCCTCTACGGGGGAGCTGACGGCCTCGACGTCGTGCGCGACCTGTCGGCGACTGCCCTCCGCCTCCTGCGCCCCGATGGCGTGCTCGTCATCGAGCACGGCGAGGCACAGGGAGGCGCCATCCGCGACCTGCTGGACGCCGACGGCTGGCGGTCGACGGCCACGCACCCCGACCTCACCGGTCGCGACCGTGCGACGACGGCGGTGCGCTGACGCCCTCTCCAGGTCGTCCGCACTATCATCGTCAGGTCATGGCCTCCCTCTACGACCTCTCCGTCGACTCCGAGCTGCTCGCCGGCATGCGCCGAGCACGCGGCGCCATCGGCCGGGGCGAGCTCGTCGTCCTGCCCACCGACACGGTCTACGGCGTCGCCGCCGACGCGTTCGACCCCGGCGCGGTGCAGAAGCTCCTCGACGCCAAGGGGCGGGGTCGTCAGTCGCCGCCTCCCGTCCTGATCAAGGGGCAGGACACGCTCGCCGCGCTCACCTCGACGGTCCCCGACGTCGTCAGGCCGCTGCTCGACGAGTTCTGGCCGGGGCCGCTCACCGTCATCTTCCGCGCGCAGGCGTCCCTCAGCTGGGACCTCGGCGACACCCGGGGCACCGTCGCCCTGCGCGTGCCGAGCCACCCGCTCACCCTCGAGCTGCTCGAGGAGACGGGGCCTCTCGCGGTGTCGAGCGCCAACCTCACCGGCCAGGCCGCGGCCGAGACCGCCCAGGCGGCCCTCGACATGCTGGGCGACTCGGTGTCGGTGTACCTCGACGCCGGGCCCGTGGGCAACGGCTGGGAACGACGGCCCGGCGCCAACACCGGCTCGACGATCGTCGACGCCACGGGGGCGTCCGACGGCATCGTCCGCATCGTCCGGCACGGCGTCCTGCCCGACTCCGAGATCAGACGCGTCGTCGGGGCCGACGCCCTCGCGTGAGGTACTACCTGCTCGCGATGGTCATCGCGGCAGTCGTCAGCTTCGTGCTGTCCGTCGTCGTGTGGCGACTCGGCCTCCGCTTCAAGCTCTACCCGACGATCCGTGAGCGAGACGTCCACAAGACGCCGACGCCGCGGCTCGGGGGAGTGGCCATGTGGGCAGGGGTCGTGGTCGCCCTCCTCGCCGCGTGGTTCGTCTTCCCCCTCATCTCCGGCGTCGACTACTTCCGCCTCGTGTTCGCGGACCCCGGCCCGCCGCTGGCGATCCTGGGCGCGGCGACGATCATCGTCGTGATCGGCGTGGTCGACGACCTCTACGACCTCGACTGGATGACCAAGCTCGCCGGCCAGATCATCGCGGCGGGCGTCCTCGCGTGGCAGGGCGTCCAGCTGGTGTCGCTCCCGATCGGCGGCAGCCTCGCCATCGGTTCCCCCTACATGTCGCTGATCCTCACGATCCTCGCGATCGTGCTGGTGATGAACGCGGTCAACTTCATCGACGGCCTCGACGGGCTGGTCGCCGGGGTGACGATCATCGCGAACAGCGTGTTCTTCATCTACAGCTTCGTCATCTCGATCACCATCGGCCAGACCGAGTACTTCAACCTGGCCGCGTTGCTGACGGCCGTCCTCATCGGTGCCTGCCTCGGCTTCCTGCCGCTCAACTGGCATCCCGCTCGGCTCTTCATGGGCGACGCGGGCGCCCTGCTCACCGGTCTCGTGATGGCGACGAGCGCCATCTCCGTGACGGGCCAGATCGACCCGGCCACGATCTCGCGGTCCGCGCTGCTCCCGGCCTTCATCCCGATCCTGCTGCCGTTCGCCGTCCTGGTCGTGCCCCTCCTCGACTTCGGCCTCGCCGTGCTGCGTCGCGTGAGCGCCGGCAAGTCGCCGTTCACGGCCGACCGGAAGCACCTGCACCACCGCCTCCTCGACATGGGCCACTCGCACTTCCAGGCCGTGCTGATCTTCTACTCGTGGACCCTCGTCGTCTCCGTCGGCTGCCTCATGTTCCTCTTCGTCAAGCCCGCCTGGCTCGTCGGCCTCTTCCTCGGCGTCGGCCTCGTCGTCTGCGCTGCCCTGACCCTCGCACCGCTGAGCCGCAGGAAGCGCGTCGAGGTCGCCGTCCAGAGCACCCGCACCGCCGACCTCGCAGCGAGCGAGTCGGGACGCTTCGACCCGCTCGACGAGGCCGCCGGAGTCCTCGACCCGTCCGACACCGACACGGCGCAGAACGCCGTGGTGCCCGAACTGACACCCCCGGAGGAACGCCCATGAACGCCCGATCGATCTTCACCAAGATCCTCACCTACACGGGGTTCCTGGCCCTCGCGATCGCCGTCGTGGGAGGCGGTCTCGGGTACGCCCTCGCCGGGACGGACGGGCTCTGGAGCGCGCTCGTCGGCGTGGCCCTCGCCGTCGTCTTCGCCGGCATCACCGCGGCGAGCATGCTCATCGCGATCCGGTTCCGCCTGGCGGCCTTCTTCGGCATCGTGATGGGCGCCTGGCTGCTCAAGCTCGTCATCTTCGTCGTGCTGCTCGTCCTCGTGAAGGACCAGCCGTTCGTGAACGACGTCGTGCTCTTCCTGGCCCTCGTCGTGTCGATCATCGGCACCCTCGCCATCGACGCCCTGGTCGTCGTCCGCGGTCGCCTCGGCAACGTCAGCGACGCGGTGCTGCCTCCGGCGCCGCAGGACTGACGGGTCCACGGACCACGTCGGCGAGGCCCTCTCGGCCCCGTCCGCGGCGGCGGCCGGGTCATGTTCCTTGCAGGGCATGAAAAGACCGTCGTCGATTCGTGCCAGCGCCGAATACCTTGATAGAGTCATGACCGTTCCCCGGCCGCGATTCTCTGCGGGTTCGGATGACAACCCCACCAATCGTCGCGACACTTCAGGGTGCTCGCCCCGACACAGGAGATAGCGCTGATAGCGAACGCTGTGAACCTGCTCTCCGCTGCCGAGACCGGCCACGGAGACGGGGGATTCCACGCCCCGACTCTTGACGAGTTCTTCCCGTCCGCGATCTTCTTCGAAGGCACCCCCTTCGAGCTGAACCGCATCATGCTGGTCCGCCTCTTCGCGATCGCCGTCATGCTGCTGCTCTTCTGGCTCGCCCTCCGCAAGGGGCGCCTCGTGCCGTCCCGTGGCCAGAGCATCGCCGAGCTCGGCCTCGACTTCGTCCGCGTCCAGATCGTCGAAGAGATCTTGGGCGAGAAGCTCGGTCGAAAGTACCTGCCGCTGCTGGCCGCGATGTTCTTCGGCATCTTCGCGATGAACATCACGGGCATCGTGCCCGGGCTGAACATCGCCGGCACCTCCGTCGTCGCCATGCCGCTGCTGCTCGGCGTCGTCGCGTACGTCATGTTCATCTACGCGGGCTTCCGCGAGGTGGGCGGGGCGACCTTCTTCCGGAACGCGCTGTTCCCGGCCGGTGTGCCGTGGTACATGTACATCCTGTTGACGCCCATCGAGTTCATCAACATCTTCATCGTCCGGCCCATCTCGTTGGCCCTGCGACTGCTGCTGAACATGATGGTCGGCCACCTCCTCCTCGTGCTCTGCTTCGCCGCGACGCACTTCTTCTTCTTCAGCATGAGCGGTGGGTTCATGGCGTTCGGCGCCCTGACCCTCATCGGCGGGTTCGTCATGACCATCGTCGAGATGGCCGTCGCCGTGCTGCAGGCCTACGTCTTCACGCTCCTCGCCTCGGTCTACATCCAACAGGCCGCGTCGAACGAACACTGAGCGTCGAACGAACACTAAGAACGACGGGGCCCGTCGCCTGACGAGCCCCGCCCAACCGGAAGGAAACACAAGTGGACACCACCACGATCCTCGCTGAGATCAACGGCAACATCGCGACCGTCGGCTACGGCCTCGCAGCGATCGGCCCCGGCATCGGCATCGGCATCGTCGCGGGCAAGACCGTCGAGGCCATGGCACGTCAGCCCGAGCTGGCCGGCCGCCTCCAGGTCACGATGTTCCTCGGCATCGCGTTCACCGAGCTGCTGGGCTTCATCGGCCTCGCCGCCGGCTTCATCTTCTCCTGATCAGTTAGGACGACACACCGATGATCGAGACGATCCTCGCGGCCGAGGGCGGTGCTCCCGAAGGGGCTGCCGTCTTCTTCCCCGCCGGTTACGACATCCTCTGGTCTCTCGTCGTCTTCGTGGTCATCGCCGCGTTCTTCGGGATCTTCGCGATCCCGAAGTTCCGCAAGATCCTCGACGAGCGTGCCGAGCGCATCGAAGGCGGCATCGCCCACGCCGAGGCCGCTCAGGCCGAGGCGGCGAAGGCCCTCGACGAGTACAAGAAGCAGCTGGCCGACGCCCGCGCCGAGGCGGCTCGCATCCGTGAGGCCGCTCGCGCCGAGGGCGCCGAGATCCTCGCCGACCTCAAGCAGCAGGCACAGGCCGAGGCCGATCGCGTCACCGCGAACGCCCACGTCCAGATCGAGGCCGAGCGTGCGGCTGCTGTCGCGTCGCTCCGTGCCGAGGTGGGCTCGCTGGCCATCGACCTCGCGTCGGGCGTCATCGGCGAGTCCCTCGCGGACGACGCCAAGGCATCCGCCGTCGTCGACCGGTTCCTGGCCGACCTCGAGGCCGACCAGAACACGAAGGCGGGCCGCTGACGATGGGCTCCATGTCCCGTGAGGCGCTCGGGTCGGCGAGGTCCACCCTCGCCGACCTCGGCGGTGCCGCGGACCTGACGACGGGCGAGCAGGTGCTCGACGCCGGTCGCGTCATCGGCGGCAACGTCCAGCTCCAGGCCTACTTCGCCGACCCCGCCGTCGACGCGGCCACCAAGAAGCAGCTCGTCGACCGCGTGTTCGGTGCCTTCACCGAGCCGGCGCGTGCGCTGGTGCTGTCCGTGGTGGGTCGACGCTGGTCCTCGAAGCGCGATCTCCTCGCGGGCATGGAGGAGATCGGCATCCGTGTCGTCGCCTCCACGATCCCCGACGGCAGCACGATCGCGAACGAGCTCTTCGCCTTCGACGCAGCCGTCCGTTCCGACTCCTCCCTCGAGCTCGCCATCGGCACCAAGCTGAGCGATCCCGAGGCGAAGGCAGGCCTCGTGCAGCGCCTCCTCGGGGGGCGCGCGAGCGAGCAGACGATCACGATCGTCGGCCACCTCGTCCGTCAGCCCCGCGGCCGTCGGATCGGAGAGCTCCTCCGCACGGCAGCCGAGATCGTCTCCGACCAGTCGGACCAGCTCGTCGCCACGGTCACGACCGCGCGCGTCCTCGACGACGCCCACGCGGCCCGCCTCGAACAGGGTCTGTCCCGACAGTTCGGGCGTAGCCTCCGCATCAACCAGGTCGTCGACCCCGCCGTGATCGGCGGGCTCCGCGTCCAGGTCGGCGACGAGGTCATCGACGGGACCGTCGCCACCAAGCTCAGCGCGCTCCGCCTCCAGCTCGCCGGCTAGGCACGCACCCCACACAGACTCGAGGCCTCCTGAAGCCTCGCTACGAATAGGAATCACAATGGCAGACATCAAGATCAGCCCCGATGAGATTCGCGATGCGCTGAAGGACTTCGTGTCGTCGTACGACCCGTCCAAGGCCTCGACGACCGAGGTCGGCTACGTCACGGACGCCGCCGACGGCATCGCGCACGTCCAGGGTCTCCCCGGCGTCATGGCCAACGAGCTCATCCGCTTCGCGGACGGCACGCAGGGCCTCGCCCAGAACCTCGACGAGGACGAGATCGGCACGATCGTGCTCGGCGAGTTCTCCGGCATCGAAGAGGGCATGGAGGTGACCCGCACCGGCGAGGTCCTCTCCGTCCCCGTCGGTGACGGCTTCCTCGGCCGCGTGGTCGACCCCCTGGGTGCGCCCATCGACGGTCTCGGCGAGATCGCGAACGAGGGGCGTCGTGCCCTCGAGCTCCAGGCCCCCGGCGTCATGCAGCGCAAGTCGGTGCACGAGCCCATGCAGACCGGCATCAAGGCCATCGACGCCATGATCCCGGTCGGCCGTGGCCAGCGTCAGCTGATCATCGGCGACCGCCAGACCGGCAAGACGGCGATCGCGATCGACACGATCATCAACCAGAAGGCCAACTGGGAGTCGGGCGACGTCAACAAGCAGGTCCGCTGCATCTACGTCGCCATCGGCCAGAAGGGCTCGACGATCGCGTCCGTGAAGGGCGCCCTCGAAGAGTCCGGCGCCATGGAGTACACGACGATCGTCGCGGCTCCGGCGTCCGACCCCGCGGGCTTCAAGTACCTCGCCCCCTACACCGGCTCTGCGATCGGCCAGCACTGGATGTACGGCGGCAAGCACGTCCTCATCATCTTCGACGACCTGTCGAAGCAGGCCGAGGCCTACCGTGCCGTGTCCCTCCTCCTCCGTCGCCCGCCGGGCCGCGAGGCCTACCCCGGCGACGTCTTCTACCTGCACTCGCGCCTGCTCGAGCGCTGCGCGAAGCTGTCGGACGAGCTCGGTGCCGGTTCGATGACCGGTCTCCCGATCATCGAGACCAAGGCCAACGACGTCTCGGCCTACATCCCGACCAACGTGATCTCGATCACCGACGGCCAGATCTTCCTGCAGTCCGACCTGTTCAACGCCAACCAGCGTCCCGCTGTCGACGTCGGCATCTCGGTCTCTCGAGTCGGCGGCGACGCGCAGCTGAAGTCGATCAAGAAGGTCTCGGGGACGCTCAAGCTCGAGCTGGCCCAGTACCGCTCGCTCGAGGCCTTCGCGATGTTCGCGTCCGACCTCGACGCCGCCAGCCGTCGTCAGCTCGCCCGCGGTGCCCGCCTCACCGAGCTGCTCAAGCAGCCGCAGTACTCGCCGTACCCCGTCGAGGACCAGGTCGTCTCGATCTGGGCCGGCACGAACGGCAAGCTCGACGAGGTCCCCGTGCCCGACGTGCTCCGCTTCGAGCGCGAGCTGCTGGACTACCTCGGCCGCAACACCTCGGTGCTGTCCGACCTCCGCGAGAAGAACGTCCTCTCGGACGACATCGTCTCCGCGCTCGACGCCGGCGTCGACTCCTTCAAGCAGGAGTTCCAGACGGGAGAGGGCAAGCCCCTCGCGTCGGTCGGCACCGAGCAGTTCGAGGCCACCGACGCCGCCGACGTCAACCAGGAGAAGATCGTCAAGGCCAAGCGCTGACGCGCTCGACCGACGATCACGACTGACGAGACAACAGGAGAGTCATGGGAGCCCAACTACGGGTCTACCGCCAGAGGATCCGCTCCGCGCAGACCACGAAGAAGGTCACGCGGGCGATGGAGCTCATCTCGGCCTCGCGCATCCAGAAGGCGCAGGCGAGGATGAAGGCGTCCGGGCCGTACTCGCGAGCCATCACGCGTGCGGTCTCGGCCGTGGCGACGTTCTCGGACGTCGACCACATCCTCACCACCGAGCCCGCGACCGTCGAGCGGGCCGCGGTCGTCGTGTTCACGTCCGACCGCGGCCTGAACGGCGCCTTCAGCTCGAACACGCTGAAGGAGGCCGAGCAGCTGGCCACCCTGCTGCGCGGCCAGGGCAAGGACGTCGTGTTCTACCTCGTCGGCCGCAAGGCGCAGAACTACTTCGCGTTCCGCAAGCGCGACTCGGAGCAGATCTGGACGGGCAACACCGACCAGCCCGAGTTCGCGACCGCGAAGGAGATCGGCGACGCCGTCGTGTCGAAGTTCCTCACCGACGCCTCCGAGGGCGGGGTGGACGAGATCCACATCGTCTACAACCGGTTCGTGAACATGGTCAGCCAGGTCCCCGAGGTCGTCCGGCTCCTTCCCCTCGAGGTCGTCGAGGGCGTCGAGGCACCTGCCGACGACGAGATCCTGCCGCTGTACGACTTCGAGCCCGACGCCACCGAGGTGCTCGACTCGCTCCTCCCGGTCTACATCGAGAGCCGCATCTTCAACGCGATGCTGCAGTCGGCGGCGTCCGAGCACGCGGCTCGCCAGAAGGCCATGAAGGCCGCCAGCGACAACGCGGACACCCTCATCCGGGACTTCACCCGCCTGGCGAACAACGCTCGCCAGGCCGAGATCACGCAGCAGATCTCCGAGATCGTGGGCGGCGCAGACGCCCTCAGCTCGGCCAAGTAGATCTGCCCCCCAGCATCACCATCCGAAGAGAGAGAAGCCATGACTGACACCGCAACCGCGCCGGTCGCGACCGAGTCGGCTCCCGGCGTCGGGCGAGTCGCCCGGGTCACGGGCCCCGTCGTCGACATCGAGTTCCCGCACGACGCCATCCCCGGCGTGTACAACGCGCTCCACACGACGATCACGATCGGCGACACGAGCAGCGAGCTGACCCTCGAGGTCGCCCAGCACCTCGGCGACGACCTGGTCCGGGCCATCGCCCTCAAGCCGACCGACGGCCTCGTCCGCGGCCAGGAGGTCACGGACACCGGGGCGCCGATCTCGGTCCCCGTCGGCGACGTCACCAAGGGCAAGGTCTTCAGCGTCACCGGCGAGATCCTCAACCTCGAGGGCAACGAGCAGGTGGAGATCACCGAGCGCTGGCCGATCCACCGCAAGCCCCCGGCCTTCGACCAGCTCGAGTCGAAGACGCAGCTCTTCGAGACCGGCATCAAGTCGATCGACCTCCTCACGCCCTACGTGCAGGGCGGCAAGATCGGCCTCTTCGGCGGTGCGGGCGTCGGCAAGACCGTCCTCATCCAGGAGATGATCCAGCGCGTCGCGCAGGACCACGGCGGAGTGTCCGTGTTCGCCGGCGTGGGCGAGCGCACCCGTGAGGGCAACGACCTCATCGCCGAGATGGACGAGGCCGGGGTGTTCGACAAGACCGCCCTCGTCTTCGGCCAGATGGACGAGCCGCCGGGGACGCGTCTCCGAGTCGCCCTGTCGGCGCTGACGATGGCGGAGTACTTCCGCGACGTGCAGAAGCAGGACGTCCTGCTCTTCATCGACAACATCTTCCGCTTCACGCAGGCCGGTTCCGAGGTCTCGACGCTCCTCGGCCGCATGCCCTCCGCCGTGGGCTACCAGCCCAACCTCGCCGACGAGATGGGCGTGCTCCAGGAGCGCATCACCTCGACGCGCGGTCACTCGATCACCTCGCTGCAGGCGATCTACGTGCCGGCCGACGACTACACCGACCCGGCGCCCGCCACGACGTTCGCGCACCTCGACGCCACCACCGAGCTGTCCCGTGAGATCGCGTCGCAGGGCCTCTACCCGGCGATCGACCCGCTGACCTCGACCAGCCGCATCCTCGACCCCCGTTACCTGGGCGAGGCGCACTACAACACGGCGATCCGCGTCAAGGCGATCCTGCAGAAGAACAAGGAACTGCAGGAGATCATCGCCATCCTCGGCGTCGACGAGCTCTCCGAGGAGGACAAGATCACCGTCGCGCGTGCGCGCCGGATCCAGCAGTTCCTCTCGCAGAACACGTACATGGCGAAGAAGTTCACCGGTGTCGAGGGCTCCACGGTCCCCCTCAAGGAGACCATCGAGTCGTTCACGGCGATCGCGGACGGCGAGTTCGACCACGTCGCGACGCAGGCCTTCTTCAACGTCGGGTCCATCTCCGACGTCGAAGAGAAGTGGGCTCAGATCCAGAAGGAGAACGGCTGATCGTGGCTGCTCTCACCGTGAGCGTCGTCTCGGCCGACCACGAGGTGTGGTCGGGCGAGGCGTCGTCCATCGTCGCCCGCACCGCCGAGGGTGAGATCGGGATCCTGCCGGGTCACGAGCCTCTCCTCGCGATCCTGGCAACGGGCAAGGTCCGTGTCCGCCTGACCGACGGGTCGACCGTCGAGGCGACCGCAGACGACGGGTTCCTGTCCGTGGAGAACGACACGGTCACGGTCGTCGCGCGCAACGCGCAGCTGGCCTGACACCCGTTCGCATCTCCTCCTGATCCACCGTGCTGTTCCTGCTGCCCCCGTCCGAGACGAAACTCGACGGGGGCAGCGGCACGTCCGGGCTCGACCCCGCGTCCTTGTCGTTCCCGCAGCTGAGCGAGGTCCGGCGTGACGTGACGGACCGCCTCCTCGCCCTCTCGTCCGATCGAGCCGCGATGATGTCCGGCCTCAAGCTCGGCCCGCGTCTCGCCGACGAGGTCGACCGCAACAGGACGGTCGAGTTCTCGCCGACGATGCCCGCCCTGGCGAGGTACACCGGGGTCCTGTTCGACCCTGTCGGGGTCGACGAGCTCGACGAGCCGGGCTGGCGCTGGGCACACCAGCACATCGCCGTCCACTCTGCGTTGTTCGGGCTCGTCCGGGCGGGGGACCACATCCCCGCGTACCGGCTGTCGCACGATTCTCGTCTGCCGGCAGGCTCCCTGCGATCGACGTGGTCTGCCTCCGTGGCGTCCGTCCTGGCCGAGGTCGTCGACTCGGGGGAGTTCGTCGTCGACCTCCGTTCCGAGGGCTACGTCACGCTCGGGCCGGCTCCGCGCCCCGGGTCGGTCTTCGTCCGTGTCGTGTCCGACGCGTCCGGTCGACGTCGAGCCCTCAACCACTTCAACAAGAAGTCCAAGGGGCTGCTCGTCCGCCGCCTCCTCCGGGAGCGCCCCGAGCTCGCTGGGCTGGACGACCTCCTCGCGTGGGCACGGAGGGGCGGCATCGTCCTCGAGCCGTCGACCGAGGGTGAGCTGGTGCTCGTGTCCGAGTCGCTGCTCGGTGCCTCCGGTCTCGGGGCCCCCGATCAGACCACCGGGACCGGCCCGATCCGGTAGACGATGCCCTCGTGGCGCAGCAGCCACTGCTTGGTGGGCACGCCCCGGCCGACCGTGTAGCCGGTGACGCCGCCCGTGCGGCCGAGGACCCGGTGGCACGGGACGAGCAACGGCAGGGGATTCGACGCGACGGCGCCCCCGACGGCCCGCCCGGCCTGCGGGCTCCCGACGGCACCGCCGAGGCGACCGTAGGTCGTCGTCAGCCCCCACGGGACGGCGACGAGCGCCGACCAGACGGACAGCTGGAAGGCGGTGCCCACCGGCCGGACCGGGAGGTCGAACTGACGACGCCGACCGTCGAAGTAGTCGTGCACCTGACGTCGGGCGGCCTCGAGCAGGTCGTCCGAGTGCTCCACGAGCCCGTCGTGCGGCAGGCCTCGTCCGTCGTCCACGAGCACGCGCTCGACGGCGTCCCGTCGGCTCTGGATCTCGATCCGTCCGACGGGCGAGTGGAGCCGCACGAAGCGCACGTCGCCCGGGTCGTCGTGCAGCCCCGGCGCCAGGGGAGGGACGAGGGTGAGGTCGGGCATGGGGGCACGCTACGGAGGTGCGCCCGCGACGACGTGCTCCGCGGTGGCACCTGTGGACGAGGTGAGGCCGGCGGATCCTGGGGAGGGACCACACCAGGAGGAGTGACGCACGGAGGCGGGGGAGCGATCGACCGGTAGCGTTGTCGTGGGGCGTGACGCGCCTCCTCGACGACCGTCTCGTGAGGACACCGTGACCCGACCCGATCCGCACGACGGCGAGGAACTCGACGACACCGTGCTCGACGACACCGTGCTCGTCGAGCGTCGGGCCTCGACGTCGCTGGTCCCCGACGACGACACGGTCGTCCGTCCCCGAGCCGCGACCGTCGACGGGCGCCGCGCCGCCCTGAGCGTGCCCCCGCCTCCGCCGGCCGTCCCGCCCGTGCCGCCCGCCCGTCGGGTGCACGCGCTCCGCGTGGGCGGCGAGGCCCATCGACTCGAGGGCCCCGTCGTCGTCGGCCGACGACCAGCTGCCCCGCGTGTCCCGACCGGTGCCCCGGTCGTCCTCGTCGTCGTGCCCTCGCCGACCGGCGAGGTCTCGAGTAGCCACGTCCGCGTCGAGCAGGTGGGCGCCACCGTCGTCGTCACCGACCTGCGCTCGACGAACGGCACGGTCGTGACGATGCCCGGGCGCCTTCCCGTGACTCTCCGGCAGGGCGAGTCGTCCGTGGCGCTGGCAGGGACCATAGTGGACGTCGGCGACGGCAACCTCCTCGAGATCCTCCCGCCTCCCCGACCCTCAGCCCACGAAGGACCTCGCCCGTGACAGAGCTCGGCCGCCCCACCACCGCCCACCCCCTCGCCGCCGGCGCACCCGGCCTGTCGATCGACTGGGCGGGCGTGACCGACGTCGGACTCCGCCGCGCGCACAACGAGGACAGCTACGTCGCCGAGGCACCGGTCTTCGTCGTCGCGGACGGCATGGGCGGTCACAGCGCCGGCGACGTCGCGAGCGACGCGGTGGTGCGGCGGATCGCGGAGGCGGCGGTCCGGGACAGCCTGAGCACGGACGAGCTCGAGGAGGCGCTGCGGCGGGCGACGGCCGACATCGCCGTGGCCGCGGCCGAGACCGAGCTCGGGGTCGGCACGACCGCCACCGGCGTGTTCCTCTCCGGCGAGGACGGCGAGGCCGAGTTCACGGTGTTCAACGTGGGGGACTCGCGGGTGTACCTCGTCGCCGACGGCGCCCTGCAGCAGATCACCGTCGACCACTCCGTCGTCCAGGAGATGGTCGACGCGGGCCTCCTCCGCGCTGAGGACGCCGAGTCCCACCCCGACAGCAACGTGATCACGAGGGCCGTCGGCTTCGACGTCGACCAGCGTCCCGACTACTGGCGGATCCCCGCCCGTGCCGGCCTGCGCCTCCTCGTCTGCTCCGACGGTCTGACGAAGGAGCTCTCGGGCTCCGACATCGAGCGTGTGCTCGCCGAGCAGCCGGAGTCGCACGCCGCGGCCTCGGCGCTCGTCCGTGCGGCCGTCGAGGCCGGCGGGCGCGACAACGTCACGGCCGTCGTGGTCGACGTCCGGGGTACAGCGACCGAGCTGCCCGAGGCCTAGCCGAGGCCGTCGTCCACAGGCCTCGGGGCGTTCTTCCTCCCCCGAAGTGGGGGAGCGTCGGTCGTCCCCCGTCCGAGCCGAACGGGGCACGGCCCCCGAGGGCCCGACCTACAATGGCGAGGGCCGGCAGCGTGTCGGCGCGTCCCGCGCGGGCGCACGCCGGAGACAGCCGAGGAGGGTGACGTGGCACGACGACTGCCGTCCCCGCCGCCGGTGCTGCCCGGTTTCTCGCACGTCCACGTGCTCGGCTCCGGCGGCTTCGCCGACGTCTTCCTCTACGAGCAGAACATGCCGAGGCGCCAGGTCGCCGTCAAGGTCATGCTGACCGAGGTCGTGAACGACCAGGTCCGCCAGATGTTCCAGGCCGAGGCCAACCTCATGGCCCAGCTGAGCGCGCACCCCTCGATCCTCACCGTGTACCAGGCGAGCGTGTCGGCCGACGGCCGCCCGTACCTCGTCATGGAGCTCTGCTCGTCGTCCCTGAGCGAGCGCTACCGTCGGGACCGCATCCCGGTCGCGGACGTGCTGCGGATCGGCGTCAAGATCGGCAGCGCCGTCGAGACGGCTCACCGGCAGGGCGTGCTGCACCGCGACGTCAAGCCCTCGAACATCCTCATGACGGCCTACGGGCACCCCGTCCTGTCCGACTTCGGCATCGCCGCCTCGCTGAGCGAGAGCGAGCCGCAGGAGGCGGTGGGCATGTCCATCCCCTGGTCGGCGCCCGAGGTGCTCCTCGACGAGACGAACGGCACGATCGAGTCCGAGGTCTGGTCGTTGGGCGCGACCGTGTACTCGCTCCTCGCCGGCCGCAGCCCCTTCGAGATCCTCGGCAGCGACAAGAACGGGGCGTCCGACCTGATCGGGCGGATCGACAAGGCGAAGCTCGCCCCGACCGGCCGCACCGACGTCCCCGCGAGCCTCGAGCGCATCCTCGCCCGGGCGATGTCGAGGCGACCGGAGCAGCGGCAGGCCAGCGTCCTCGAGCTGCTGCGCGAGCTGCAGCAGGTCGAGTCCGAGCTCGGCGTGGGGCAGACCCCGATCGAGGTCGCGGTCGACGACTGGGCCCTCGCGACGGTGGCCGACCTCGAGGACAGGACGCGCCTCCGCGGTGCCGCCCCGGTGCAGTCGACCCGACGTCGCCGCCGTCGCCGTCGCGTGACGGAGGCGCAGGCGGCGGCCGTCCACGGCTCGGGACTCGGGCACAGCAGGGCGGTGCCGCGCAGCACGGGCACCCGACCAGCGCCGCGCAGCCGTCGTGCCCTCGTGCTCGTGTGGTCGCTCGTCGCCGCGGCCGTCGTCGCCATCGGCCTGGGCGCGACGGCCACGCTCGTCCTCGTGCGGGCCACGTCGACCGAGATCCCCCGCGTCACCGAGATCTCGGCCACGGCCGAGGGGTCGTCCGTCGTCTTCACCTGGAGCGACCCGGGTCTCCGCTCGGGCGACGCCTACATCATCTCGACGGGCTCGGACACGAGCCAGCAGACGTCCAACCGCTTCGTGGCCAGCGCCTCCGACACGGGTGAGCAGCTCTGCATCACCGTGAGCGTCAACAGGGCCGGCCAGAGCGGCGAGCCGAGCGGCGAGCAGTGCGCCGTGGCCGGGAGCGGCGAGTGACGCGCCTCGGCGCCTGGGCCCGGTCACGTCGGTCCGCCGTCGCGACCGGCGTGAGCGTGGTCGCCATCACGGCGCTCGTCGTCACCGTGGCCGTGGCCAGTACGGGCTACGAGGCCCAGCGCCTCGATCTCGACGACGGCACGGTCTGGGTGGCGAACGGCTCGCGCACGGCGCTGGGCCGGGCGAACACCGACGTCGCCGAGCTGAACGCTGCCGTCAGGAGCACCGGAGGCGACCTGTCCGTCGCGCAGTCCGCCGACGCCGTCCTCATGGTCGACCGGAGCAGCGCGACCGTGGGCATCGTCGACCCGGCGACCTCGACGATCGGCGAGAGCGTCCCCCTGCCGCCCGACTCGCCCGACGTCCTCCTGTCCGGCGACCGGGCCGTGGTCGTGTCGGGCGGCACGGGCGAGCTGTGGAGCCTGCCCGTCTCCGACCTGGCCACGTTCAGCGCGGAGGAGGACGCCGACCTCAGCCTCGGCGAGGACGCCGTGACGAGCGTCGCCCCGGACGGCACGGTCACCGTTTTCTCGGCCGCCAGCGGCGACGTGTCGCGCGTCGACGCCGGCGACGCCTTCGACGTCGACTCGACCCGGTCGACCTCCCTGACGGGCTCGGGCGAGCACCAGGTCACGAGCGTCGGCACGCACTGGGCGGTGCTCGACGTCGAGGCCGGGCGCCTCGTCGTGGACGGCGACGAGGTCGACCTCTCGAGCTCCGCCGCCGGCGGGCTCGCGCTCCAGCAGGCCTCCGACGAGGGCGACGGCGTCCTGGTGGCGACGAGCACGTCGCTCCTGCGGGTCCCGTTCGACGGGGGCGAGCCGAGCGAGGTCGTCACGGACCAGACGGGGCTGCCCGCACGGCCGGCGGTCGTCGGGTCGTGCACGTACGCGGCCTGGTCGGGCGGCACCGCGTGGAGCGACTGCTCGCGCGCTCGGGGCGGCGTGATGCAGCTCGACGGCGTCCCGGGGGCGGCCGCCCTGGTCTTCGACGTCAACGGTCGTCGAGCCGTGCTCAGCGACCCCGTCGGCGGCAGCAGCTGGGCCGTGCAGAGCCGCGGCCAGCTGATCGACAACTGGGACGAGCTCCTCGACCGCGACGACGAGCAGCAAGAAGAAGAGAACGACACCACCGACGAGCCGCCCGAGCTCGATCCCGACCAGAAGCCCCCGGTGGCGATCGACGACGACCTCGGCGCGCGTCCGGGCCGGGCCAGCACCCTCTCGGTCCTGCTGAACGACTACGACCCCAACGGCGACCCCCTCGTCGTCGACCAGGTGTCCGACCTCGACCCCGCGACGGGCCGCCTCGACGTCGTGAACGACCGTCAGCAGATCCTGCTCACCCTCACGGACGAGGCGACCGGGGCGTTCAGCTTCGACTACACGATCAGCGACGGCCGCGGGGGGACAGCGACGGCGACCGTGACCGTCACCGTGCGCGCGGCCGGCGAGAACAGCCCGCCGGCACAGGTGCGGCGGACCTCGGCCGACGTGTCGTCGTCGGGACGCGTGACGACCTCCGTGCTCGGCGACTGGGTCGATCCCGACGGCGACGCCTTCTACCTGACGAGTGCCGTCGGCGGCGAGGGCGTCTCCTACAAGCCCTCGGGCGACGTCGTCTACCAGGACGCGGGGGCCGGCGCCACGACGCTCGACGTCGGCCTCGTCGTCTCGGACGGCCAGGTCGAGGGCCGGGGGAGCATGACGATCCGCGTCGCCGGGTCGTCGCCGCTCACCGCCGACTCCTTCTCCGTGCAGGCCTACGCGGGCCAGCAGCTCACCGTGCGGCCCCTCCCGTACGCGAGCGGGGGCTCGGGCTCCATCCGGCTCAACAGCGTCCCGGCGAAGAACGGCTCGACCGTCACGCCGAGCTACGAGGCAGGCACGTTCCGGTTCGTCAGCGACGAGGTCCGCACCCACAACCTGGAGTACTCCGTCACCGACGGCGACCAGACCGCGACCGGGACAATCCGGGTCGACGTCCAGTCGCCGCCCGACCCGTCGAGCCCGCCGATCACGACGCCGAAGACGGTCTTCGTCGAGACCCTCAGCACCCAGACGCTCGACGTGGTGGCGACGGACCACGACCCCGCCGGCAACGTGCTGATGGTGACCTCCACCTCCGAGGTGCCGTTGTCGTCCGGCGTCCGCGTCGAGACCCTCGACCAGCGGTACCTGCGCCTGACCCTGGCCGCGCCCCTCGACGACGGGCCGGTCACCTTCACCTACACCGTCACCAACGGCCTGGCCTCGGCCGAGGGCACGGTCACCGTCATCGAGACGCCGCGGCGTTCTCAGACGCAGCCGCCCGTCGCGACCGACGACCAGGTCACCGTGCGCGTCGGCGACGCGATCGACATCGACGTGCTGGCCAACGACGAACAGCCCGACGGCGACGAGATCACCCTCGTGCCCGACCTCGTCCAGGACGTCCCGACGGACGGCGGGCTGCTCTTCGCGTCCGGCTCGGTCCTGCGGTACCTCGCCCCGACGACGCCCGGCAACGTCACCGCCGTCTACGCGGTGGAGGGACTCGACGGTCAACGCGACACGGCACAGGTCACCATCGCGGTGCGGGAGGCCGACGTGGCGACGAACAACCCGCCCGTGCCGCAGACCGTGACGGCCCGGGTCGTCGCGGGCGAGTCCGTCCGCGTGACCGTGCCCCTCGACGGCGTCGACCCCGACGGCGACAGCGTCTCGCTGCTCGGCGTCGGCACGAACCCGGAGAAGGGCAGCGTGACGAGCGTCGGGACCGACTCGATCGAGTACCAGGCCAACGGGACGAGCGCGGGCACCGACACCTTCACCTACACCGTCGTCGACGGCCTGGGTGCCCGGGCCAGCGGCAAGGTGCGGATCGGCATCTCGGCGCGGGCCGACGGCTCCCGCAACCCGATCGCCGTGGCCGACGACGTCACCATGCGGCCCGGCGGCACGATCACCGTGCGCGTGCTCGACAACGACTCGGACCCCGACGGCGGGGCGCTGTCCGTGAGCGGCGTCGAGGCCAACGACGCGGACACGACGGCGGAGGTCGTCGACGGGACGATGATCGCCGTGCGGCCGCCCGCCGCCGAGGGGCAGTACGGACTCGTCTACACGGTCGAGAACGAGCAGGGCGGCTCGAGCTCGAGCTTCGTGACGGTGGACGTCGACGCCGACGCGCCGCTGAACCACCCCGTCGTCGACGACACGGTGCTCGACCTCAGCGACATCGCGGGGCGGCAGTCGGTCGACGTCAACGTCCTGGCCAACGTCTTCTTCGCCGACGGCCCGGTCTCCTCGCTCGGCCTCGACCTCGAGCCCGGCTACGACACGACCTCGCAGATCACGCCGGACCGCCGTGTGCGGGTCACGATCACTGACTCCAGCCAGATCATCCCGTTCTCCGTGTCGCACCCCGACGACCCTGCCGTCCGCACCTACGCGTTCGTCCGTGTCCCGGGCTTCGACGACGCCCTCCCGCAGCTCGACAAGACGGCGCGTGCCCTCACCGTGGTCAGCGGCGACCGGCTGACGATCGACCTCACCCGGTACGTCATCGCGGCCGGCGGCAAGAGCATCCGCCTGACCGGGGACGACTCGGTCATGGCGACGCACGCCGACGGCTCCGACCTCGTGGTCGGCCCGACCACCCTGGCCTACACGTCCGAGGAGCTCTACTTCGGCACGGCGTCCGTCTCGTTCGAGGTGACCGACGGATCGTCCGCGGACGACCCGTCCGGACGCACGGCGACGCTGGTCCTGCCCATCACGGTGACCCCGCGGGAGAACCAGCCGCCGACGTTCACGGGCACCTCCATCGACCTCGAGCCGGGGCAGTCTCGGACCCTCGACCTGCAGCGCCTCACCTCGTACCCGTACCCGGACGACCTCGCGGAGCTCCGCTGGAGCGCGGACGGCCAGGCGGTCCCCGGCTTCGCGGTCAGCGTCTCCGGTCGGGACATCACGATCACGGCCGACTCGGGGACGCCCAAGGGCACCACGCGGGCGCTGCCCGTGTCGGTGGCGGACGCCGTCACGACGGGCCAGGCCGGGGCGATCCGACTGGCCGTGGTCGGTTCGAGCAGGCCCCTGGCGCAGCCCGCGGCCGACACGCAGGCGGTGCGCCGCGGCACGTCGGCCTCGATCGACGTGCTCGCGAACGACCAGGCGACGAACCCGTTCCCCGGCCAGCCCCTGCGGGTCGTCGACATCCGCGGGCTCGGCGGAGGCGGGCTGCCGGCCGGCGTCAGCGTCACGCCGAGCGCCGACAACCGCACCCTCGCCGTCACCGTCGGGCAGTCCGCCCAGCCCGGGGACACCAACCTCCAGTACCGCGTGGCCGACGTCACGGGCGACCCCGACCGATACGTGTGGGGCAACGTGACCATCTCCGTGCAGGACGTCCCGGACGCCCCGGCGGCTCCCGTCCGCACCGGCACGTTCACGGGCGGCCAGCTGACCCTGAGCTACGCCGCGCCCCAGGCGAACAACTCGCCCCTGACGCGCTTCCGCCTCACGGGCACGGGCAGCGCGGGCGGCTCGTACTCGAAGGACTGCGGGCTGACCACGGTCTGCACCCTCACCGACCTCGACCCGGAGCAGACGTTCCGGTTCTCGGTCGTCGCCACGAACGGCCTCGGCGACTCGGCCCCCAGCGCGGCCAGCCCCTCGTACAGCGCCGACTTCGTCCCGGCGGCGCCGACCGGCGTGACGGTGACGCCGTCGTCGACGACGCCCGGGGCGCTCGTGGTGGCTTGGCAAGCAGTACCGAAGCCAGCCCGGGGAACGTCGGTTCTGGCCGCCAACGGTTACGTCGTCGAGTTCACCGGCCCTGTCTCTGGTGCGCAAGCAGTCTCGGAGACGAGCTTCACCATCGCCGGACCCGACAGCCCGTCGGACTACACCGTGAGCGTCTATGCGAGAAACCGCGCCCAGGTCTCGAGTGAGGCTGATTGGGCCAGAAGTGCCGCAGTCACACGGAAGGCGGTCGGAACGCCCGGCGCCTTCGCCGTCAGCGCCCTGGCGAGCGGCAACAGTGTCAGCGTGGGCTGGGATGAGCCGGACGCTCGCGGAGGTTCTGCGCCCACCTACAGCGTGTATCGACAATCACTCGCGCAGGCGGGAGCCACAGGGTGTGATGCGGCGGGCACGCGGTTGCCAAGCGTTACGGGGCGATCTCTAGTCGACACACCGCCCGACGGGGAATGGACGTACACGGTCGTCGCCAAGAACGGCTACTTCTGTTCTGACGCGATGGCTCAGAGCGAGAGCTTGACGCCTCCTGATGCGTCGCAGGGAAGCGTGTCGCTCCAGGCCGTCAATGATCAAGGGCAGATGAAGGCGCAGGTCAACAACCTGGGCGTCACCGGAACGAACATCACTTACAGCTACCGGGTTGATTCTGGCCCCTGGATTGGCGTCGAGAACAGAGATTTCGTGGCCGACCGAGGCGACGGCATCAGCATTGACGTCGAGATTCGAGCTTGCAGAAACGGCGCCACAAGATCCGAGTGTGCTCAACCCACTAGTCCCGTCAAGATCATGCCCGTTTCTACGGGGGTCACAGTTCTGGCTTGCCAGGTGGGCACGCCCGCTACGTTGTCGATTCCGAGCAACGCCGGTGCTGGTGTCGAGTCCATCGACCTCCAGTACCTTTCCCTTACCGGCTGGGGACCGACTCAGAAGATTGCTGAACAGCCCAAGTCGAACGTGCCTGACGGAACAATCGCCATCCGGGTTCACGGGCGGGCGTCGTCCAACGGCGTCGTCGTCGACGACCCTGTCGACTGGAGGCCCAACGCGGTGACGGGCCACTTGTGCTCGCCGTAGTTGTCCGTGCTGACCAGACCACCACCACGAGAGAGACGAACACCGCATGAGCATGACCCCCGAGCAGGCGACCTGGTTCTCCGAGATCTTCGGGCGCCTCGTCGCGAACGTCGACCAGGTCCTCCTGGGCAAGACGTTCGTCGTGCGGCTGTCGTTCACGGCGCTGCTCAGCGAGGGGCACCTCCTGCTCGAGGACTTCCCCGGCACGGGCAAGACGTCGCTCGCCCGCGCCATCGCCCAGAGCGTGCAGGGCACGAGCAACCGCGTCCAGTTCACGCCCGACCTGCTGCCCGGCGACATCACCGGGGTGAGCATCTACGACCAGAAGGCGGGGGAGTTCGAGTTCCACCGAGGGCCGATCTTCTCCAACATCGTCCTCGCCGACGAGATCAACCGGGCCAGCCCGAAGACCCAGTCGGCCCTGCTCGAGGTCATGGAGGAGAGCCGGGTCACGGTCGACGGCGTCAGCCACGACGTCGGCAGCCCCTTCATGGTGATCGCCACCCAGAACCCCGTCGAGCAGGCCGGCACGTACCGGCTGCCCGAGGCCCAGCTCGACCGCTTCATCATGAAGACGTCGATCGGGTACCCCGACCACGCGGCGACCGTCCGGATCCTCGAGGGCTCCGCGACACGGGTCCACGAGGGCAGCCTCAGCCCCATCGTCCAGGCCGGCGTCGTCACCGAGATGGCGCAGCTCGCCCGGACCGTGCACGTCGAGTCGACCATCAGCGACTACGTCGCCCGCCTCGTCGAGGCGACCCGGACCGCCGAGGAGGTGCGGCTCGGCGTCAGCGTGCGAGGCGCCCTCGCGCTCGTCCGCACCGCCAAGACCTACGCCGCCTCCCAGGGGCGCCACTACGTCGTGCCGGACGACGTCAAGGCCCTCGCCGAGCCCGTGCTCGCCCACCGGCTGGTGCTCGACCCCGAGGCGGAGTTCGACGGCGTGACGCCCTCGAGCATCGTCAGCCAGCTGCTGATCGAGACGCCGCCGCCCTCCGAGCGGATCGCCGTGTGAGCGACGCCGGACCAGGCAGCACCGACAGCCGCGCGTGTCGGGACCGCGACGTGTCCCGCGGCCGGACACGCACCCGCGGCGGCCGCACGCAGTCACGGACGGGCTTCGACAGCGGGTTCTCGACGGGGACCCAGGGGCTGTCGAACGCGCGCACCCGCATCGTGGGCGACCGTTCCGGGCCCGTGGCCGACGCGCTCGTGCTCGCCGTGCGCCTCCTCCGCTCGGCCAGGGAGCGGCTGACCCGGGCGTTCCGGGCGGTCTCGGGCGTCGTCACGCCCATGGGCTGGGCCGTGCTCGTCGTGGTGCCCGTCGGCTTCGTCGTCGGCTACCTGCTCGGCTGGCTCGAGCTCGTCGTCGTCGCCTGGGCCGCGCTCGTCGTGCTCGTCGTCGCCGGCCTGAGCCTGATCGGCCGCAACGCGTTCCGCGTGGCGCTCGACATCCCGCACGAGCGCGTCACGGTCGGGGAGCCCGCCTCGGGCAGCGTCGTCGTCGAGAACCCGACCCGCCGCCGCATCCTCGGCGTCTCGGTCGAGATCCCGGTCGGGGCAGGGCTCGCCGAGATCAGCCTGCCCGGCCTCCGCGGGGGCGACAGCGTCACCGAGACCTTCTCCGTCCCCACCCAGCGGCGCGGCGTCATCCGCGTCGGTCCCGTCCGCACCGTCCGCGGCGACGCCGTGGGGCTGGTCCGGCGCGAGCTCGAGTGGACGGGGGTCACGGAGATGTTCGTCCATCCCCGCACCATCGGCATCCCGAGCACGAGCACCGGCCTCATCCGCGACCTCGAGGGCAACCCGACCCGCGACCTCTCGCCGAGCGACATCTCGTTCCACGCCCTCCGCGAGTACCAGCCGGGCGACGAACGGCGCAACATCCACTGGAAGTCGACGGCGAAGACCGGCACCTACATGGTGCGCCAGTTCGAGGAGAGCCGGCGGAGCCACCTCGTCATCGCTCTCAGCCTGGCCACCGCGGACTTCGCCTCCGACGACGAGTTCGAGCTGGCCGTGAGCGTCGCGGGCTCGCTCGGGGCGCGGGCCGTGCGCGACGCCCGCGAGGTGAGCGTCGTCGTCAGCGAGCGCACGCCCGAGTTCGCCAAGCGCAAGACCCTCGAGATCCGGTCGCTGAGCACCCTGACCCGCACGCGACTCCTCGACGACCTCGCGGTCGTGGAGCACGCGGAGTCGGCCCTCGGCATCGTCGACGTCGCCCGTGTGGCCGGCGACCGGGTCGCCGGCGTCTCCGTCGCGTTCCTCGTCGTCGGCAGCACCGCCACCCTCACGCAGCTGCGCTCGGCCGGCCTGCACTTCCCGGTCGGCGTCGAGGCGGTCGCCATCGTCTGCGATCCCGAGGCCGTGCCCGGGATGACGCGCATCAGCGACCTGACCGTCCTCACCATCGGCTACCTCGAGGACCTGCAGAAGTCGCTCGCCCGGGCGGCCGCCACATGACCGGCGCGCAGGCTCCCGCCGCGTCCCGGCCGGGCGATCTCCGGACACGCGTCCGTCGTCCCCGGCTGCGCGCCTCCTTCGTCCTGCTCGCGAGCGGACTGCACGTCGTGGCCCTGCTGGCCGCCGCGGCGGTCTTCTGGCCCGTCTACCAGAGCGCCGAGTTCGTCGTGCTGGCGCTGGTCACGGTGGCGGTCGGCAGCGTGGTCGCCGTCGCCGGGGCCGTGCTGCGGCTCTCGAGCTTCGGGGTGCTGGTGCTCACCGTCGCGGCCTACCTGCTGCTCGGCGTGCCGCTCGCCGTCCCGTCGCAGGCCCTGTGGGGCGTGGTGCCGACGCTCGGCGGCCTGGGCCAGCTCGTCACGGGCACCGCCCTCGCCTGGAAGCAGCTCGTCACGATCACCCTGCCGGTCGGCAGCTACGAGTCCCTGCTCGTGCCCGTGTTCGTCCTCCTGCTGCTGGCGTCCGTCGTGGGGCTGACGACGGCACTGCGGTCGCGCCGGGCTGAGCTCGCGGCCCTCGGCCCCGTCGTCGTCTGGCTTGCCGGCATCGTCCTCGGCCCCGCACAGGCCTTCTTCCCGGTGGTCTCGGGGCTCACGGTGCTCGCCGTCTCGGTGGCGTGGGTGGTCTGGTGGCGCCTCCGTCGTCGTCGGCTCGCCGTCGAGGCGCTGGGGGGAGGCGCAGCGAGCACGCGGGCGCACGGACACGGCTCCGTCGCCGGGAGGGCCGTCGCCGGGACGGTGGTCACGCTCGTCGTCGCCGGAGCCGCGGCCGCGGGCGCCGTGGCCGTCGTCCCGCCCGCGGCGGAGCGCACCGTCGCGCGGACCGTCGTCGTCCAGCCCTTCGACCCCCGCGACGTGGTCAGCCCGCTGACGAGGTTCCGTGTCTACGAGCAGGACCCGACGGTCGACGAGACGCTCTTCGAGGTCGAGGGGCTCGCGCCCGGCCAGCTGCTGCGCCTCGCGACGCTCGACACGTACGACGGCGTCGCGTACACCGTCGGCAGCGACGAGGTGACGAGCGAGTCCGGCTCCTTCGACCGGGTCCCCTCGGTGTTCGACCAGTCGGGGGTGACCGGCCGACAGACCACCCTCGCCGTCACCGTCGACGGGTACAGCGGGGTCTGGCTGCCGACGGTCGGCCAGTTCGAGTCGATCGACTTCGGCGGCGCGACGGCCACCGACCGGCGCGACGCGTTCTTCTACAACGACACGAGCGGGACCGCCGCCGTCGTGGGCGGGCTCGAGGAGGGCGACCGCTACCGGCTGGAGGCCGTGCTGCCCGACCAGCCCGCCGAGGGCGAGCTGGAGGGCCTCACGCCCGGCTCGGCCCGGGTCCCCTCGCCCCGTGCCGTCCCCGACGAGCTGACCGACGCCGTGCAGGAGGCGGTGGAGGGCGTGCAGGGACCGGGCGCCCGCCTGCAGGCCGTGCTCGACCTGCTGGCCGAGGAGGGCTACATCAGCCACGGCGTCGGTGCCGACGAGCCGATCAGCCTGTCGGGGCACGGGTCGGCGCGCATCGCCCAGCTCTTCACGGACCCGGTCATGGTCGGCGACGCCGAGCAGTACGCGACGGCCGCGGCCCTGATGGCCGACGAGCTCGGCTTCCCCGCACGGGTGGTCATGGGCTTCGTGCCGGACGCCGACGAGCTCGCCGACGCGACGGGCCCGGTGCCGGTGCGCGGGGGAGACGTCACCGCGTGGATCGAGGTGGACACGGCCCAGGCGGGCTGGGTCGCGCTCGATCCCGTGCCGGCCGAGCGGCCCATCCCCGAGGACGTCGTGCAGGACCCGAGCGAGGTGTCGCGCCCCGAGTCGGTCGTCCAGCCGCCGCCGCAGGAGCCCCAGGTGCGCGACGACCAGACGCCGCCGCAGTCCGAGCAGGAGGACCCCGACACGCCGCCCGCCTGGTTGGCGGTCCTGCTCGTCGTCGTCCGGGTGATCGGCTGGACGGCGCTCGTCGCCGGGGTGCTCGCGGCGCCGTTCCTGGCTGTGGTGACGGTGAAGCTGCGCCGACGCCGTGCCCGACGTCGTGCTCCCGACGCCGCGTCGCGGATCACGGGCGGGTGGCGCGAGTTCGAGGACGCCGTCGTCGACCACGGCATCGAGACCCCGAGGTCGGGCACGCGGAGCGAGGTCGCCCAGGCGGTCGGCGGGGCCCGGCCGGCCGTGCTGGCCCGCGTCGCGGACCGCGCCGTCTTCGCCCCGACGCCGCCGCCGGACGAGGACGCCGACCGCGTGTGGGCGGCCGTGGCCGACATGCGTCGGTCGCTCGACGCCGACCTGACGCGGTGGCAGCGGGCGAAGGCCGCGGTCTCGCTCCGCTCACTCCGTGGATACCATGGCGGGACACGTCCCGAGCGTTAGAGGTCCCGATGCACTGCCCCACCTGCGACAGCCCGTTGCCCGTCGGCGCCATGTTCTGCGGTGTGTGCGGCCGCGCCGTGACGAGCGCCGACGTCGCCGCAGCGGCCGCACGTCGCGACGAGGACGAGGGCGCAGGCTCAGGCTCGGTCGCGCAGGCCGAGCCGCCGGCGTGGCAGCTGCGTCAGCCTCCGCGGCCCACGACCTCGGGCGACGCGCCCTGGTGGGTCCGCGACCGCCGCGTCGAGCAGGAGCCGGTCGACCAGGCGCCCGTCGGGGCTGCGCCCGACGAGGCCGCACCCGACCGTGATCGTCGGGACGAGCGCTCAGGGGCCGAGCGTCGCGCGGTCGAGGCCGGAGCCGAGGAGGCGCCTCCCGCGTGGATCGTCCCGGCCCGGCCGGTCGAGACCACGGGCGCTGACGCGCCCCTCGTCGACCGCGAAGCCGCGGCCCGTGCACGACAGGACGATCCGTCGTCCGCCGAGCCCTCGACCCAGTCGCCGTTCGAGGTCGCAGAGCCGGCGGCACCGGCACCGGCACCGGCTACTCGGCCTGCGGAGCCCGTGGCGCCGGTGGCTGTTCCGGCGCCCGCGCCCGCCCCTCTGCGTGCGCCCGCTCCGCACGCTGACAACGGTCCGCGACCGACGTCGGCCCCCCTGTGGACGGCGTCGTTCTCGCGGCTGCCCTCCGAGGACGACGTCCCGGCCCCGGCCCCGCACGAGGAGACGCCCCCCGCGGCGCGCCCGGCGGACGAGGGCGTCGCGGGCGAGGCACTCGGCCAGGAAGCCGACCCGCCGGTCGGCGTCCGGCAGGACGGCGCCCGTCCCGAGGGCGGAGGAGTCGTCGGCTCCTCGGCTGCGGCCGACGGGGACGACCCGGGTGACGAGCACGACAGCTCCGCCGCGGGAACGACCGAGACCTCGCCGGCGCAGGACGAGGAGCCGAGACCGACCGATCCCGCGGGCCCCGTCCCCGGGACCGACGACGGCGCTGCCGAGCCCGAGCCCTCTCCCGAGGCCGCACCCCGCCCCGGTCCCGACGCCGCCGAGCCCGGACGTCCGTCCGCAGTCGGCCCCGTGCCTCCGGTGCCCCTCCGTGAACCGGCTCATGCTCCCGACGGCGTGGCCGGCGACACGGCCCCGGTGACCCCGCTGCCCCGGGCCGTCCCCGGCGCCTCCCCGGCGGTCGCGCCGGTGCCGGACGGCGACCCGGTCCCCTTGGTCGAGCCCGGCCAGCAGAAGGTCGTCGAGCACTGCACTCACTGTGGCGCCCTCCTCGACGAGGACGACATCTTCTGCCCCGAGTGCGGGGCCGTGGTGCAGTCGGTGGCGCTGTCCTTCACCGGACCGGTCGCCCCGCTGCCGCCCGAGTGGCGGCCGAGCGCCCCGGCACCCGCACCGGCACCCGCACCGGCACCCGATCCCGAGAACGTCGTCGACGCGGGCGCTGAGGCGACGCCGGTCGTCGACGAGCGCCGTGCCGAGCTGCCGCCCGAGCGAGAGGCCGACCGCCCGACCGCTCCGTCGTCCGAGCCGCCGGTCCAGCCCGGGGCGGTCCCCGGCCGCTGGGCGGGGGCGCCCGGAGGAGACGGCGCGACCGGTCTCCCCGACCTGCCTCCCATGCCGACGGCGGCACCGACGTCGGCCTTGTCGGGTCTCCTCGCCGGTGACGCGCGCTCCCGCCTGGTCACGGACGACGACGTCGACGAGACCCGTCTCGTGAGGAGGGGCCCCGTCGGCACGGAGTACCTCTTCCAGTTCAGCACGGGCGAGAGCGTCACCGTCGACGGCTCCGGCCTGCTCGGACGGGCACCGACGCCGCAGCCGGGGGAGCGGTTCGACCACCTCGTCCGCATCGCCGACCCGGGCAAGTCCGTCTCCAAGACCCACCTCGAGTTCGGGCAGGAGCTCGGGGCCCTCTGGGTGAGCGACCGGTGGTCCGGCAACGGCACCGTCGTGCGGCCCCACGAGCAGCCCGCCCGACGCGTCGAGCCGGGCACGCGCGTGCGCGTGGCCCGGGGCACGAGGGTCGAGATCGGCGAGCAGTTCTTCATCGTGAGCTGACGTCGTGAGCTGATCCCTCCCCAGGCCGTTCGCCGAGCCGAGGTCCGACCTCGGGTCGGGGACAGCCGCCACGCCGGCTGGTCGTCGTGGTGGGCTGGTCCCGTGACCGTCCCCGACACCGCGACCACCTCCTCCTCGCCCGGCGTGGTCGTGGTGCCCTCCCCGTCGCCCGAGCCGTCGCGTCGGGTCCTCTCCGTCGCCGCAGCCCTGATCGCCGGCCTGGCGGTCGGCGGGGCGGGAGCCGCCCGTGGCGAGCTCGACCTCCTCGCCGTCCTCGTGGCCGGGGCGGCGGTGGCCTCCGCACAGGGCCTCGGGGGCCTCGTCCGGCGGCAGACGGCCCGCGCCGCGCGAGACCGGTGGTTCGCGGCCCTCGACGAGACCGAGGCGGTCTGCGACGCCCGGCTCGGCGCGCGTCGTCGCGCCCTGCAGCACCTCTGGCCGACCTCGGCCGACCTCGTGGAACGGCTCCGTCGAGGTCAGGCCCCACCGGTCGTCGGCAGGCGCTCCCTCGTCGTGCTCGGCAGCGGCCGGGTCGACAGCGGGATGGTCCTCGTGGGCGACCACGGTGCGGCCGTCGTGCGCCACGCTCGCACCGAGGCGCTCCGACGGCGCGTCGCCGAGCTCCGCGACGGTCCGCTCTGCGTGGACGCCGCCGGCGGGGTGCACGTGCGCGGCCCGGAGCTGCTGGCCCGGTCCCTCGCGGGCGGCTACCGCGCCCAGCTGCGGCACCGGGGCGCTCCTGACGGCCTCGTGTCCTGGCAGCCGACGGTGGCCGACGAACACGGCGCCGCAGAAAGACGAGCTGCCGAGACCGAGGCCGAGGCCGAGGCCCTGTCAGCGCAGGGCGGAGGAGGTGGTGGCTCCGGCCCGTCCGCCGCCTGCGTCGTCGAGATCTCGCGCCACGGCGCCGTGGCCGTCGTCCGACGCGACGGCACCGCCTGCTCGGTGCCGGTCACTCCGGCGTGGACGTCGGTGCTCGACGCCCCCGACGTCCCTGACGCCCCCGATGTCCCGGACGCCCCTGACGGACGGAGTCGTCAGCGGGTCACGCCCGAGCGGCCGTGAGCTCACCGCTGAGTCGGAGCGAGCCGACGGGGACGCCCCCGCCGAGCACCTTCTCGAGGGTCGCGGAGGTGACGCGGTCGGCGGCGGCCTGCTCCACGACGCCCTGCTCGACGAGGAGGTGCAGGGCGACGAGGGTGCCGGCCCGGACGTTCCCGTCGAGCACCTTGACCGCGACCCCGACGCCGCCGGTGGTCCCCATAACCATGACGCCCTCGGCCCCGAGCTTGGCGAACACGCCGAGCTCGTCGATCGTGACCGTGTTGTCCCGTCCCGGGCCGTCGATCGCCCAGGCGTCGGCGAGCACCGAGCGGACGAGGTGCGCCGCGTCGGGGTCGCGGTCGTCGCGGACGTCGCCCGCCGACCCGGCCACCCGGCCCACCGCCCGGGCGAGGCCCGTGACGGTCGTGGCGAACACGGGAGCGCCGCAGCCGTCGGTCCCGGCGTGGTCCACGACCTCGCCGGTGAACTCGGCGACGGTGTCCCGCACGGCAGCCTGGAGGGGGTGGTCGATCGCGGTGTAGGTGGCCGTGTCCCAGCCCTGCTGGTCGCAGGCGAGGAGGAATGCGGCGTGCTTGCCCGAGCAGTTCATGGCCGCTCGACGGGGCTCGTCGAGCAGGCGGGCGCTGCGGCGGTCGCCGGGCCAGTCGGCGGGGCAGAGCAGGTCGTGCTCGTCGTGGTCGCCGCGGGCGAGCATCGCCTGGACGACCTCGAGGTGGGCGGGGGTGCCCGCGTGGCTGGCGGTCGAGAGCACCGCCTGCGGTCCCTGGAGGTCGACGCCGGCGCGCAGCACGGTGAGCGCCTGCAGCGGCTTGAGGCAGGAGCGGGGGTAGATCGAGGCCCCGACGTCGCCGACCGCGCGCAGCACGGCCCCGTCCGGCCCGACGACGACCCCGGCGCCGAGGTGCCGGCTCTCCTCGAGGCCCGAACGGACGAGGACGGCGAGCTCGACGCTCCCGTCGGCGGTGAGGGGACGGCGCGTGTCGCCGGCGGAGGCGCTCAGGTGGGTCATGATGGGGAGTGTATCGACGCCCCGCCGAGGAGGATCCCGTGCTCGACCACCACTACGCCGTCGACCTCGCCTGGACCGGAGACCGAGGAGTCGGCACGACGTCGTACCGCAGCTACGGTCGCGACGCCACCGTCTCCGCCGCCGGCAAGCTCCACGACATCCAGGGGTCGGCCGACCGCACGTTCCACGGCGACGCCGATCGCTGGAACCCGGAGGAGCTGCTTCTCGCCGCCCTGGCCGAGTGCCACCTCCTCAGCTACCTGCACGTCGCCGCGTCCGCGGGCGTGGTCGTGGTCGCCTACCGGGACTCCGCCGAGGGCTCCATGACGCAGACCGCCGACGGGGGAGGCCGCTTCACGTCGGCCACCCTGCGGCCCGTCGTCACCGTGGCCGACGCGTCGATGGTCGAGCTCGCGGGCACGCTGCACGCCGAGGCCGCCCGCAAGTGCTTCATCGCCGCGTCGGTCGCGTTCCCCGTCGGCCACGAGCCCACGACCCTGGTGGCCGCCGCCTCCTGATCCGGGTCGACGTGCCTCGGCCGTTCAGCAGGCCCTGCGGCGTCGTGGGGCAGAATGACCTGACCCGGCGCCTCGCGACCCGGTCGGCTCCGCGCCGTCCCGGCTCCGCGCCGTCCCGGCTCCGCGCCGTCCCCGCCCCTCGATCGAGAGACTCCCATGCGCCGCTCCCTCTCCCTGCTCGCCGTCCCCGTCCTCGTGCTGGGCCTCGCCTCCTGTGCCTCCGAGGCCAGCACCGGCGACACCGCGACCTCCGCCCCGTCCTCGTCGTCGAGCGCGCCTTCCGACGTGCCCACCCGCGCCAGCGGCGAGGCGCAGGAGCCGCAGGCCGGCTTCCCGACGGTCGAGCTCGACTCCGACGGCCGCCCGACCGTCACCCTGCCCGGCACCGAGGCGCCGACCGAGCTGCAGGTCGAGACGCTGATCAAGGGCGACGGCCCCGTCGTCGAGGACGGCGCCCAGGTCACCGTCCAGTACCAGGGCTCGCTCTGGAAGGACGGCACGGTCTTCGACGAGAGCTGGAAGCGCGGCGAGCCGACCACGTTCGGCACCGACCAGGTGATCCCCGGCTTCGCCGCGGGCATCGTCGGCCAGACCGTCGGCTCGCAGACCGTCGTCGTCATCCCGCCGGCCGAGGGCTACGGCGAGGCGGGCGCTCCCCAGGCCGGCATCGCGGGCGACGACACGCTCGTCTTCGTGATCGACATCCTCGCCGCGAACTGACCGTGACCGTCACCGGTCGCCGCGCGCGCCTCCTCGGCCTGGTCGGGGTGCCGCTCCTCGCGGTCGCCCTGGTCGGCTGCACGGACGACGCGGCGCCCGAGCCGTCGGCCACCACGCCCGGCGCGAGCCCTGCCGCGACCGCCTGCCTCGGCGGCGGCGCCGAGGCGGACTCGGTCGAGGTGTCGGGCGAGGTGGGGCAGAAGCCGACCATCGCGCTCTCCGGCCCCCTGGGCGCGGCGACGAGCCAGCGGGCCGTGGTCTCGCAGGGCACCGGGCCCGAGACCAAGTCCGGCGACGTCGTGCAGGTGGCCGTGACGGTCTTCGACGCGACGACCGGCGCCGAGCTGAGCTCGGCCGGCTACGAGCGCGGCAGCGGCGAGCAGCTCACCATCAGCGCCGACTACTACGTGCCCGGGCTGGAGGCCGCGTTGCTCTGCAACCAGGCCGGCTCCCGCTCGGTCACGGTGGCCAGCGCGGCCGACATGCAGCCGGCCCAGACGGGCACCGCGCCGCCGAACGCCGCGGCAGTGATCGTCGTCGACACGTTCTCGATCGTGCCGACGCGTGCGACCGGCGTCGACCAGCCCGCGCAGCCGGGCTTCCCCGAGGTGGCGCTCGCCGACGACGGCCGTCCGACCGTGACGATCCCCGACGCCGACCCGCCGGCCGACCTGCAGGTCGAGGTGCTGAAGAAGGGCGACGGCGAGGTCGTCCCCGATCCCGCCAACGTGACCGTCCAGTACCAGGGCGTCAACTGGCGCGACGGGAAGGTCTTCGACGAGAGCTGGGGCAAGGGCACCCCGACCCCGTTCTCGACCGCCCAGGTCGTCCCGGGCTTCGCCGCGGCGATGATCGGCCAGACCGTCGGCTCGCAGGTGCTCGTCGTCGTCCCGCCCGCCGAGGGCTACGGCGACGGCGGACAGCCGAGCGCCGGCATCGAGGGCGGCGACACGCTCGTCTTCGTCATCGACGTCCTCGCCGTGGCCTGAGCGGCACCTCCGCACCGGGCCGGGTGCGCCCCTAGGCTGACCGCATGCGTCGCGTCATCCTCCTCGGCTCCACCGGCTCCATCGGCGTGCAGGCGCTCGACGTGGTCGCCGCCCACCCCGACCTGTTCACCGTCGTCGGGCTGTCGGCGGGCTCGAACGCCGCCCTGCTGGCCGAGCAGGCCGCACGCTTCGGCGTCGAGCACACCGCCCTCGGCACCGACGAGTCGGTGGCGCTCGTCCGCGACGTCGAGGCCGACGTCGTCGTCAACGGGATCACGGGCAGCGTGGGCCTCGCGCCGACCCTCGCCGTGCTCGACTCCGGCGCCACCCTGGCGCTGGCCAACAAGGAGAGCCTGATCGTCGGCGGCGACCTCGTGCGCGAGCGCGCGGCACCGGGGCAGATCGTGCCGGTCGACTCCGAGCACTCCGCCATCGCGCAGGCGCTCCGCTCCGGCGACCGCGGCGAGGTCCGTCGCCTGGTGCTCACCGCCTCCGGCGGGCCCTTCCGTGGCCGGACGCGCGCCTCCCTCGCCGACGTCACCCCCGCCGAGGCCCTCGCGCACCCCACCTGGGACATGGGCCGCGTCGTCACGACGAACTCCTCGACGCTCGTCAACAAGGGGCTCGAGGTGATCGAGGCGCACCTGCTCTTCGACGTCGACTACGACCACATCGACGTGACGGTCCACCCGCAGTCGATCGTGCACTCCATGGTCGAGTTCGTCGACGGCTCGACGATCGCCCAGGCGTCTCCGCCCGACATGCGGCTCCCGATCTCGCTCGGCATGGCCTGGCCCGACCGCGTGCCGGGCGTGGGCGTGCCCCTCGACTGGACCACCGCCTCCACCTGGACGTTCGAGCCGCTCGACGACGAGGCGTTCCCCTCCGTGCTGCTGGCCAAGCAGGTCGGCCGTGCGGGCGCGACCTGGCCCGCGGTGTTCAACGCGGCGAACGAGCAGGCCGTCCACGCGTTCCACGACGGCAGGGTCGGCTACCTGGGCATCCTCGACACGGTGCGCGAGGTCGTCGACCGGCACTCGGCGGGGCCGAGCACCCTCGAGGGCGTGCTCGAGGCCGAGCGCTGGGCCCGCGAGGCGGCCGACGCGCTGCTCGCCCGCCGCTAGCGGCCACCGGCCCGCCGATCAGGCATCGGGCACCCGGTCGAGCCGAGGAGGCGCGGGCCCCGACCCCTCACAGCGTCGCCATGGCCGGCGCGGGGCCGGCTCCCCGTCTCGGACGGCTACCCTTGCCCGGTGGAAACCGTCCTGCTCTACCTGCTCGGCATCGTCGTGATCGTCATCGGGCTCGCCGTCTCGATCGCGCTGCACGAGATCGGGCACCTCGTGCCCGCGAAGAAGTTCGGCGTGAAGGTCGGCCAGTACATGATCGGCTTCGGGCCGACGATCTTCTCCCGCCGCCGGGGCGAGACCGAGTACGGCGTCAAGGCGCTGCCGCTCGGCGGCTACATCTCGATGGCGGGCATGTACCCGCCGGCGCGCGAGGGCCAGAAGGGCCGGACGGCGAGCACGGGCTTCTTCCAGACCCTCGTGCAGGACGCGCGCACCGCCAGCGCCGACACGATCGACCAGGGCGACGAGCACCGCACCTTCTACCGGCTGCCCGTCTACAAGCGGGTCATCATCATGCTCGGCGGGCCGACGATGAACCTGCTCATCGCGATCGTGCTCTTCACGATCCTGCTCTGCGGCTTCGGCACGGCGCAGTCGAGCACCACCGTCGGCCTCGTCAACCAGTGCGTGCTGCCCGCCGGGTCGACCGAGACCGAGTGCCCGGCCGACGCCACGGCGGCGCCCGCCTTCGCGGCCGGCATGGAGAACGGCGACCGGATCGTGTCGATCGACGGCGTGGCGGTGGCGGACGGCGACCAGGTGACGAGCGCGTTCCGCGCCGCCCCCGACCAGACGCTCAGCGTCGTCGTCGAGCGGGACGGGAGCGAGCAGACGCTCGAGGTCACCCCGGCGCTCTCCGCACGCCAGGTGCTCGACTCGGCGGGCGTGCCCGTCGTGGGCGACGACGGCGCCCCGGTCACCCAGGAGGTCGGCTTCGTCGGCATCGGCTTCGCGACGGTGACGGTGCAGCAGCCGGTCACCGCCGTGCTGCCGACCGTCGGCACGAACATCGGGCACGTCGCGAACGTCATCGTGCACCTGCCGCAGCGCATGGTCGCCGTCGCCCAGGCCGCGTTCGGCGGGGGAGAGCGCGACGCGAACGGCCCCGTCAGCGTCGTCGGGGTCGGCCGGATGGCGGGCGAGGTGGTCAGCCTCGACACCGTGCCGTTCGTCGACCGGGCCGCGTTCCTCGTGAGCCTGCTCGCGAGCCTCAACGTCGCCCTGTTCGTCTTCAACCTCGTGCCGCTGATGCCCCTCGACGGCGGCCACGTCGCGGGCGCGCTGATCGAGGCGATCCGTCGTGGCTTCGCCAAGCTGTTCCGCCGCCCCGACCCGGGACCCGTCGACACGGCGAAGGTCATCCCGCTCACGTTCGCGGTCGTGATCGTCCTCGGCGGCATGGGGCTGCTGCTCGCCTACGCCGACATCGTGAACCCGATCTCGCTGATCCGTTGACCGGCTCGGCGCCCAGCCCGCGGACGTCCTGACCTGCTGGCCCGCTGGGCGTCCTCGTCTCCGACATCGCGCGCCCAGCGCACGGGTCTACGATCTAAGACGTGCCTGCAGTCAATCTCGGAATGCCGAAGGTCCCCGAAACCCTTGCCCCGCGACGCAAGTCGCGGCAGATCAAGGTCGGCAAGGTCCTCGTCGGAGGCGACGCTCCCGTCAGCGTCCAGTCGATGACCACCACGCCCACCACGAACATCAACGCGACGCTCCAGCAGATCGCCGAGCTCACCGCCTCGGGCTGCGACATCGTGCGCGTCGCCGTGCCCACGCGCGACGACGCGGAGACGCTGCCGATCATCGCGAAGAAGAGCCAGATCCCGGTGATCGCCGACATCCACTTCCAGCCGAACTACGTGTTCCAGGCGATCGACGCCGGCTGCGCCGCGGTGCGCGTCAACCCCGGCAACATCCGCAAGTTCGACGACCAGGTCGGCAAGATCGCGGCCGCGGCCAAGGCCGCCGGCGTCTCGATCCGCATCGGCGTGAACGCCGGGTCGCTCGAGCCCAGCCTGCTGCAGAAGTACGGCAAGGCGACGCCGGAGGCGCTCGTCGAGTCCGCGGTGTGGGAGGCCTCCCTCTTCGAGGAGCACGACTTCCACGACTTCAAGATCTCGGTGAAGCACAACGACCCGGTCATCATGGTCAAGGCCTACCGCCAGCTCGCCGAGCGCGGCGACTGGCCCCTGCACCTCGGCGTGACCGAGGCCGGCCCCGAGTTCCAGGGCACCATCAAGTCGGCGACGGCCTTCGGCATCCTGCTCGGCGAGGGCATCGGCGACACCATCCGCGTGAGCCTCAGCGCGCCTCCGGCGCAGGAGGTCAAGGTCGGACTGCAGATCCTCCAGTCGCTCAACCTGCGCGAGCGCAAGCTCGAGATCGTCAGCTGCCCCAGCTGCGGTCGTGCGCAGGTCGACGTGTACAAGCTCGCGAACGACGTCACCGACGGCCTCGAGGGCATGACGGTCCCGCTCCGCGTCGCGGTCATGGGCTGCGTCGTGAACGGACCGGGCGAGGCCCGCGAGGCCGACCTCGGCGTCGCGTCGGGCAACGGCAAGGGCCAGATCTTCGTCAAGGGCGAGGTCATCAAGACCGTGCCCGAGTCCGAGATCGTCCAGACGCTCATCGACGAGGCCAACCGCCTCGCGGCCGAGATGCCCCCGGGCGAGGTCGGCTCGCCCCAGGTCCTCACGGTCTAGGGCTGATCGCGGGTCGGTCCCCGACCCGAGCGCTCCGAGGAGGCGCGGTGCAGGCTGCGGCCGCACCGCGCCTCCTCCGCGTCTCAGCCTGCCCGCCGCCCCTGACGCGCCGCGCGGACGCTCCGGGTCCCGCCGCCCTCCGTCGACGACGACGCCGTCGCCCTGACCGCTCGCGGAGCCGGTGTGTCGCCGTGTGACGCGCCGATTGTGACCCGGCCCGCCCCGCCGGTCACGATGGAGGGACGCACGGTCGTGGTGCCGGCAGCAGCAGCCGGCGACGTGCGTCGCACCGTCTGAGAGGAACGTCATGTCCGAGGCAACACCCCTGATCGAGGCCCCGAAGAAGAACCGTGGCCGGCTGATCGCGATCGTCGTGGCGGTCGTCGTCGTGCTCGCCGCCGTGGGCGTCGGCATCGCCGTCGCGAACCGGGGCGGAGACGCCGTGCGCATCGGGGTCGTCGGCGCGAGCGACCCGTACTGGGCCACCTTCACGCAGGCCGCCGCCGACGAGGGCATCGACGTCGAGATCGTCGACTTCGCCAACTACGAGCAGCCGAACCCGGCGCTGACCGAGGACGAGCTCGACCTCAACCAGTTCCAGCACATCGTCTACCTGGCCCAGTACGACGTGTCTGCCGACGCGGACCTCGTGCCGATCGGCTCGACGGCGATCTACCCGCTGCCGCTCTACTCGCAGGAGCACACCTCGCTCGACCAGTTCAGCAAGGGCGACACCGTCGCCGTCCCCGACGACGCGAGCAACCTCGCCCGCTCGCTGCTCGTGCTGCAGTCGAACGGCCTGATCGAGCTCAAGGACGGCGGCGACATCTTCTCCGGCCTCGACGACATCGACACCGAGGCGTCGACGGTCACGGTCTCGCCCGTCGCGGCCGACCTCGCCGCGACGTCGCTGCCCGACTTCGACGGCGCGATCATCAACAACGAGTACGCCACCAAGGCGGGGCTGTCGCCTGACACGATCATCGCCCAGGACGACCCCTCCGACCCGGCGTCGCTGCCCTACGTGAACGTCTTCGCCGCTCGCGAGGGCGACGCGGACGACGAGACGTACCAGAAGCTCGTCCAGATCTACCAGGACACGAAGGCCGTCACCGACGGCGTCGTCGAGAACTCGGGCGGCACGGCGCTCACCACGAAGGTGCCCGTCGCCGACCTGCGCGAGTCGCTCGAGCAGACGAAGGAGCTCGTGGAGCAGAACGGCTGACGCCGCCTGCCCCTGCCCGGGCCCGACCCGCTCGCCACGACGGCGCGCGGATCGGGCCCTTCCGACCGTGACGAGGAGACCATGCCCGCCATCACCCTGACCGACGTCGTCAAGACCTACCCGCCCCGCGAGAAGGGCGCTGCACCGCTGACGGCCGTCGACGGCGTCAGCCTCGAGATCGCCGACGGCGAGATCTTCGGGATCATCGGCTACTCCGGCGCCGGCAAGAGCACGCTGGTCCGCCTGATCAACGCCCTCGAGCCGACCACGAGCGGCCGGATCGAGATCGACGGCCGGCCCGTGACCGGGCTGCGCGAGCGCGAGCTGCGCGGCGTACGGGCCGGCATCGGCATGATCTTCCAGCAGTTCAACCTGTTCTCGTCGAAGACGGTCTGGGGCAACGTCGAGTTCCCGCTCAAGGCGGCCGGCGTGCCGAAGGCCGACCACCAGCGGCGGATCAGCGAGCTGCTGCACTTCGTCGGGCTGGCCGACAAGGCCCACGCCCGTCCCGACCAGCTGTCGGGCGGCCAGAAGCAGCGCGTCGGGATAGCCCGCGCCCTCGCGACGTCGCCCGGCGTGCTGCTCGCCGACGAGGCGACGAGCGCGCTCGACCCCGAGACCACGCAGGAGGTGCTGGCCCTGCTCCGGCGGGTCAACGCCGAGCTGGGCATCACCATCGTCGTCATCACGCACGAGATGGACGTCATCAAGTCGATCGCCGACCGCGTGGCCGTGATGGACCGTGGTCGGGTCGTCGAGATCGGACGCACCTTCGAGGTCTTCTCGGCCCCGCGCGAGGCGTCGACGCGGCGGTTCGTCTCCACCGTCGTCGCCGGCTCGCCGGAGGGCGACGACCTCGCGGCGCTCCGCCGTCGCCACGAGGGCCGCCTCGTGACCGTCCGCTTGACCGAGGGCGGCGTCGACCAGCAGCAGGTCTTCGGCGTGCTCGCCCGCCACGGCGTCCGCTTCGAGATCGTCTTCGGCGGCATCGACGAGATCGGCGGTCGGACCTTCGGCACCCTGACCCTGGCCCTCACGGGCGCCGACGGCGACGTCTCGGCGGCCGTCGCCGAGCTCGGGGCCGCGGCGACCGAGCTCCCGGCCTCGCCCACGACCGAGGCCGCGCCCGCCCGGCCGGCCCACGACGCGGAGGCGCGCTGACCATGGACTCCCTGATCGACCTCCAGCCCCAGCTGTGGAAGGCGGCCTACGAGACCGTCTACATCGTCGCCCTGACCCTGCTCTTCGGCGGGCTCGGCGGGCTCCTCCTCGGGCTCGCCCTCTACCTCACCCGCGAGGGCGCCCTCTTCGCGAACCGCGTCGTCTTCGGCGTGCTCAACGTGGTCGTCAACGTGTTCCGGCCGATCCCGTTCATCATCTTCCTCGCTGCCGCACAGCCCCTGGCCCGGGCCGTCGTGGGCACCGGCGTCGGCAACACCGCCATCATCTTCACGTTGTCGCTCGCGGCCTCGTTCGCCATCTCGCGGATCGTCGAGCAGAACCTGCTCACGGTGCAGCCGGGCGTCGTCGAGGCGGCCAGGGCAGCCGGCGCAGGGCCGTTCCGGATCATCGGCAGCATCGTGCTGCCCGAGGCGCTCGGCCCGCTGATCCTCGGCTACACGTTCATCTTCGTCGCGCTCGTGGACATGTCGGCGGTCGCGGGCTACGTCGGCGGCGGGGGACTCGGCGCGTTCGCCCTGCTCTACGGCTACCGGCAGTTCGACCCCGTGGTCACGTGGGGCGCGGTGCTGCTCATCATCGTGCTGGTGCAGCTCGTGCAGTTCCTGGGCAACCACCTCGCGAGGAGGGCGCTCCGGCGGTGACGTCGGACGCCTCGGTTACAGTGGGCCGGGTGACCGACACCTCGACGACGCCCCCGCCTCCCGCCGCGGTCGGCACCCCGATCAGCCCCGCCGACCTCGAGCGTGCCGCCGGTGTCGTCGGTGCCGTGTCGCATGCCTTCTCGCGCAAGGTGGTGGGCCAGACCGGCCTCCGCGACACCCTGCTGATCGCGCTGATCACGGGCGGGCACGTTCTGCTCGAGAGCGTCCCCGGGCTGGCCAAGACGACCGCGGCGGCGACGCTCGCGCAGTCCGTCGAGGCGAGCTTCACCCGCATCCAGTGCACGCCCGACCTGCTGCCGAGCGACATCACCGGCACCCAGATCTACGACGCGCAGAAGTCGACCTTCGTGACGCAGCTCGGCCCCGTGCACTCGAACTTCGTGCTGCTCGACGAGATCAACCGCTCGAGCGCGAAGACCCAGAGCGCGATGCTCGAGGCGATGCAAGAGAGGCAGACGAGCATCGGCGGCACCGTCTACCCGCTGCCCCGGCCGTTCCTCGTGCTCGCCACGCAGAACCCGATCGAGCAAGAGGGCACGTACCAGCTGCCCGAGGCGCAGCTCGACCGGTTCCTCCTGAAAGAGGTGCTCGACTACCCGTCGCCCGCCGAGGAGGCCGAGGTCATCCGGCGCATCGAGGCCGGCGTCTACGACGAGCAGCAGGTCGACGCGCCGACCGGCGTCTCGCTCGAGGACGTCGTGTGGCTGCAGGAACTCGCCAAGCGCGTGTACGTCGACGCGTCGATCGTCAACTACATCGTCCAGCTGATCTACGTGACGCGGCACCCGCAGCAGTACATCCCCGGCAGCCTCGCCGACTACGTCCAGTTCGGCGCGAGTCCCCGGGCGAGCATCGCGTTCATGCAGGCCGCGCGGGCCCTGGCCCTGCTGCACGGCCGCGACTACGTCATCCCGGAAGACGTGAAGCACCTGCGGCACGGCGTGCTGCGCCACCGCGTCATCCTCGGCTACGAGGCCACGGCCGACGACGTGGCCCCCGAGACGATCATCGACGCCGTCTTCGCCTCCGTGCAGACCCCCTGACGACCGTGGCGAGCCTCCTCCTCCGGGTGCGCACGAAGATGTCCCTGTTCGCGCACCGCCGCACCCTCGACCTGCTCGAGGGCGGCTGGGCGTCGGTCCACCACGGCCGCAGCCACGACTTCGACGACCTCCGGGCCTACGTGCCGGGCGACGAGGTGAAGGACATCGACTGGAAGGCCACCGCCCGTCACGGCGAACCGCTGGTCAAGCGCTACGTCGCCAGCAGGAGGCGGTCGCTGGTCCTCGTCGTCGACACCGGTCGCAACATGGCCGCGACCGCCGCCAGCGGCGAGACCAAGAAGGACATAGCGATCATGGCGGCCGGGGCCCTGGGCTACATCGCGTCCCGCCACGGCGACGTCGTCTCGCTCGTCGCCGGCGACGAGGGCGGCACCGTCGCCCTCCCCGCCGGCGCGACGGAGGCCCATCTCGAGCGCCTCCTCCGCCAGGTCGACCGTCGCGTCTCGCTCGACGCGCCCCGAAGCGACCTCCGGAGCGTCCTCGACTGGGTCGCCCGCGGCGTCCGCCGCCGGTCGATCCTCGTCGTGGTGACCGACGACGTCGTCGTCGACGCCGAGCTGGTGCGGCTCCTCCGACGGTTGCGCGCCCAGCACGAGATCGTCTGGGTCACGGTCGGTGACGCCGACCTCATGACGCGGTCCGGCCACGCCGGGGACGTCTACGACGTGCAGGAGGTCACGGCCCTCCCGGCTTACCTGCGCGAGAACGCGGCACTGCGCCGCGCCTTCGACGAGTCGTCCGAGCGGCGCACGGACGACGCCGGGCGGCAGCTGCAGGCCCTCGGCATCAGCAGCGAGAGGCTGTCGAGCCAGGCGGCCGTGGTGCCCGGGCTCTTCACCCTGATGGAGAAGCACCGCCGTGCTTGACGACAGGGGCTTCTTCGGGCCGTACCAGTACCCGCTCTGGGTCCTGTGGCTGGTGCTCGGGCTCGTCCTCCTGGGCCTCGTCGCGGGGTGGATCGTCTTCGTGCTGCGATTCTCGGCGCGGCGGCTGCCCCCGTCGGCCCGCCGGGCGGCAGCAGCCGCGGTCGTCGACCTGCCCTCGGTCCGGCTCCGCTACCTCGGCCTGATCGACGAGGTGCAGGCCGCCTCCCGCGACGGCCGTCTCGGCGAGCGGGCGGTGCACAGCCGACTCAGCCTCCTGCTCCGGTTCTTCGTCCACGAGACGGCGGGCGCCGACACGCACGTGATGACCCTCGCCGACCTGCGCGAGGCCGACCTGCCCCGCGTGGCCGACGCCGTCGAGCAGTGGTACCCGCCGGCCTTCGCCCAGCAGCACCCCGGCGACCCCGAGCAGGCCGCCGAGACCGCCCGCGAGGTGGTGCGCTCGTGGTCCTGATCTGGTGGTGGGCCCTGCTGGCCGCCCTCGTCGTCGCCGGGCTCGGCGCCTGGCTCTGGCTCGTCCTGCGACGCCGCGAGCGCGCACGACTGCGCCGCGCCGGCACTCCCGTCGCCCACAGCGAGCGCCTGACGGAGCTGCCGGTGTACCGCCGGCTCGTGGCGCGCTACCGTGCGGCGCTCGGGGGCGCCCTCGTCCTCGTGATCGCCCTCGCCGGGCTCGGGGCCCTGTTGATCGCCCGGCCGGGCACGGTGCAGGTCGTCGAGCCGCCCTCCTACAAGCGCGACATCGTGCTCTGCCTCGACGTCTCGGGGTCGATGACCGAGGTCGACTCCCAGATCGTCTCGACCTTCGCGGAGCTCGCGTCGGGCCTCGACGGCGAGCGGATCGGGCTGACCCTCTTCGACAGCTCGTCCGTGCAGGCGTTCCCGCTGACCGACGACTACGACTTCGTCGCCGAGCAGCTGAGCCAGTACCGCGAGTCCTTCGACAGCGCGGGCGAGGACGGCACGCGGTACTGGTCGGGCACCGACCTCGGGCAGGGCGCCTCCCTGATCGGCGACGGCCTCGCCTCCTGCGCCCTCAGCTTCGACGGGGGCAGCGAGAGCACCCGGCCGAAGTCCATCGTGCTCGCGACCGACAACTACGTGAACGGCGCGGCCCTGCTGACGCTCGACGACGCGGGGCAGCTCGCGACCGACCGCGGCATCCGGGTCTACGCGCTGAACCCCGCGGACTACTCCGACGACGCCGTCGCGGACGAGGTCGCCGGCGAGCTGCGCACCGTCGTGGAGTCGACCGGCGGCGCGTACTACGCGCTCGACGGCGCGACGACCGTGGCCGAGATCGTGCAGCGGATCGACGACCAGGAGGCGGGCCTCTTCACCGGGACGCGCCGCCTCGTCACGACCGACGCCCCGCAGGCCGCCGTCATCGTCGCGCTCCTGCTCGCCGCGGCCTCGTTCGTGCTGCTCTGGCGGGTGCGGCTGTGACCGCGGCGACGGCGGCGCTGCCCGCCGCGATCGTGCTGCAGCCCGTGCTCCCGTGGTGGCTGCTCGTCGTCGTCGGCGTCGTGCTGCTGGGCTTCGTCGGATGGCGGGTCGTCGCCGAGCGGGGCGACCGCCGCCTCCTGCGCAGCTGGGTCCGCCGTCTCGTGGTCGTGGCGCTGCTGCTCGTCGTCGCCGTGCGCCCCGGCGTGCCCGGCGGCAGCGCCCAGGCGTCGACGGCGGCGCTCAACGTGTTCTTCGTCGTCGACACCACCTCCAGCATCGCGGCGGAGGACTGGGACGGCGACCGCCCGCGGCTCGAGGGCGTCCGGAGCGACGTCGACGCGATCGCGAGCGAGCTGGCCGGCGCCCGCTTCTCGCTCATCTCGTTCGACAGCACCGCCGTGCTCCGCACCCCGCTGACCGACGACGCCGCGGCCGTCGTGACCGCGGCCTCCGTGATGAACCAGGAGATCACCTACTACTCCAGCGGCAGCAGCATCACCGAGGCCTCCGACCTGCTGGCCGAGCGGCTGCAGGAGGCGCGCGAGGCCGACCCCGAGAGGGCGAACGTCGTTTACTACCTGGGCGACGGAGAACAGACGGCCGACGAGGCGCCCGGCTCGTTCGCGGCGGCCGCGGCGGACGTCGACGGGGGAGCCGTGCTCGGCTACGGGACGGCCGCGGGCGGGCGCATGAAGGTCTTCGACGGGTACGGCGACGCCTACAGCAGCACCGAGTACATCAAGGACAGGACGCAGCCGGGCGAGCCGGACGCCCTCTCGGTGATCGACGAGGACGCCCTCCGCACGATCGCCTCCCAGCTCGGCGTCGACTACGTGCACCGGGAGGCCGACGCGGGCGTCGAGGCCGTCGTCGCCGACGCGCGCGACGGGGCGGTCGCCTCGGACGAGGGCCGTGCCGAGGCCGTCGTCGACCTGTACTGGATCGCCGCCGTCCCGCTGTTCCTGCTCGCCCTGGTCGAGGTGGCCGTCGTCGCCCGCGCCCTCGCCGAGATCCGCGTCCGGCCCCGGGCCGACCGTGCACCCGGAAGGACGTCGTCGTGACCGACACCCTCGCCCCGCCGCCCGTCGACGACCGCGACCGGCAGGGTGCCACGGAGCCGACCCTCGACCAGTACCGTCGCCGGCTCCGACGCCGGATGTTCCTCTGGTCGGCCCCTGTCGTGCTCGTGGTGCTGCTCGTGGCCCTCAAGCTGCTCAGCCTCCCGCTCTTCGCGGGCCTGACGCAGCACGCCTACGACGGCCGGGCCTACGAGCGCGCCGCCTCCCTGACCGCGCCCCTCGGCGTCGCCAACGTCGTCGAGCCGTGGGTGCACCACTTCGACCGCGGCACGGCGTGGGCGAGGGTCGGGGTGCTCGACGTCGCCCGGCAGGAGCTCGTCACCGCGCTCGACCTCGCGCCCGAGGGGGACGAGACGGTCTCGTGCGTCATCCGCACCGACCTCGTGCTCGTCATCGAGGCCCAGGGCGACGCCGCGCTGCTCGAGCTGCGCTACGCCGACGCCGAGCAGCTCTACGAGCTGGGGCAGGCGACGATCGCCGAGGCTCCCGAGGGCTGCTTCCAGCCCCCGGACGACCCCCAGCAGCCCGACACGTCGCAGCCCCTCGACGAGGCCCAGGGCAGGCTGGGCGAGAAGCAGCAGCAGGCCGAGGGCGGCGACGAGGGCGACCCCTCGGGAGGCGACGGCTCGGATCCCGGGCAGGGCGGCGGCGAGGACGAGGGCGACGCCGGCGCGGGCGGCACCGACCCGCTCGACCAGCTGCAGCAGCAGGGCGACGAGAGCCAGCAGGAGCGTCAGCAGGACACCGACCGCGAGAGGTACTACGAGCAGGCGCCGGGGGAGTACGACGGCAAGCCCTGGTGACCGTGACCGGGTCGAGCCTCGGGGCACCCGGCCTCGGCCCCTCCGGGCACGCCCCTATGCTGGGCGGGTGTCCACGCGCCTCTCCCAGCTCTTCGTCCGCACCCTCCGTGAAGATCCCTCCGACGCGGAGGTGACCAGCCACCGCCTCCTCGTGCGGGCCGGCTACATCCGCCGCCAGGCGCCCGGCGTGTTCGCCTGGTTGCCCCTCGGCCTCCGGGTCAAGGCCAAGATCGAGGCCGTCGTCCGCGAGGAGATGACCGCCGCCGGCGCCCAGGAGGTGCACTTCCCGGCCCTGCTGCCGCGCGAGCCCTACGAGGCGACCGGTCGGTGGACCGAGTACGGCGAGGGCATGTTCCGGCTCAAGGACCGCAAGGACGCCGACTACCTGCTCGCCCCCACGCACGAGGAGGCCTTCACGCTCCTGGTGAAGGACCTGTACTCGTCGTACAAGGACCTCCCGCTGACGCTGTTCCAGATCCAGGACAAGTACCGCGACGAGGCACGGCCCCGTGCCGGCCTGCTGCGCGGCCGCGAGTTCACGATGAAGGACGCCTACTCGTTCGACGCGAGCGACGCCGGGCTCGAGGCCAGCTACCAGCTGCAGCGCGACGCCTACGAGCGGATCTTCACGCGTCTCGGCCTCGAGTACGTCATCGTCCAGGCCGACGCCGGCGCGATGGGCGGCTCGCGCTCCGAGGAGTTCCTGCACCCCACCGAGGTCGGCGAGGACACCTTCGTCCGCACGGCCGGCGGCTACGCCGCGAACGTCGAGGCCTTCACGACGATCGTGCCCGAGTCGATCCCCCTCGACGGGCTCGCCGAGGCCGTCGCCCTCGAGCCCGCCGACACCCCGACCATCGCCGGGCTCGTCGAGCAGCTGAACGACTCGCACCCGCGCGACGACGGCCGTCCGTGGACCGCCGGCGACACCCTCAAGAACGTCGTCGTCGCCCTGACCCACCTGGACGGCACCCGCGAGGTCGTCGTCGTCGGGCTCCCCGGTGACCGCGACGTCGACATGAAGCGCCTCGAGGTCGCCTTCGCCCCGGCCGAGGTCGAGGCCGCCGGCGACGCCGACTTCGCGCGTCACCCCGTGCTCGTCAAGGGCTACCTCGGACCGCAGGTGCTCGGCAGCGAGTCGGACTCGGGCATCCGCTACGTCGTCGACCCGCGCGTCGTCGAGGGGTCGGCGTGGGTCACGGGCGCGAACGCCCCCCGCCTGCACGTCTCCGGTCTCGTCGCCGGTCGCGACTTCGCCGCCGACGCCGTGATCGAGGCCGCGCAGGTCCGCGAGGGCGACCCGGCCCCCGATGGCTCCGGTCCCATCGAGACCGCCCGCGGCATGGAGATCGGCCACGTGTTCCAGCTCGGCCGCAAGTACGCCGAGGCCCTCGGCCTCAAGGTGCTGGACGAGAACGGCAAGCAGGTCACCGTGACGATGGGCTCGTACGGCATCGGCGTGACGCGCATCCTCGCGGTGATCGCCGAGGCGAACAACGACGCCAAGGGCCTCGTCTGGCCCGCCAACGTCGCGCCGTTCGACGTGCACGTCGTCGCGACGGGCAAGGACCCGGTCGTCTTCGAGGTGGCCGAGGCGCTCACCGCCGAGCTCGAGGCGCACCGCCTCGACGTGCTCTACGACGACCGCCCCAAGGTCTCGCCCGGGGTCAAGTTCGGCGACGCCGAGCTGCTCGGCGTGCCGCAGATCGTCGTCGTCGGCCGCTCGGCGGGCGAGGGCGTCGTCGAGCTGTGGGACCGCCGCACGGGCGAGCGCACGCCCGTCCCGGTGGCCGAGGCCGTCGCGGCCCTCTCGGCTCCGCGCGCCTCCTGACGTCGTCGGCCCGCGCCTCCTCGTGTCCCGTCGGACGCAGGAGGCGCGGGCCGCGTCCGGTGCTCCGCCCCCGTCGCACTCGGGTACCGTAGGGGGATGCTGTGCGCGCCACCGTGCGCTCAGCCTGAAGATCTGAACAGTGGAGGCCCTCAGTGGACATCGACCTGAGCGTGCTGCGTCTCATGGAACGCGAGCGCGAGATCCCCTTCGAGGAACTCGTGGGCATCATCGAGCAGGCCATCCTCACGGCCTACCTCAAGCACACCGACCAGCCCGAGAGCCGCGTCCCGGCGGCCCGGGTCGAGCTCGACCGCAAGACCGGGCACGTGTCCGTCTTCGCCATCGAGCGCGACGAAGAAGGCGAGGTCGTCGGCGAGTCCGTCGACAGCCCCAGCGACTTCGGCCGCATCGCCGCCTTCGCGGCCAAGCAGGTGATCAACCAGCGCCTGCGCGACATCGGCGACGACAAGGTCCTCGGCCAGTTCAAGGGGCGTGAGGGCGACATCGTCGCCGGCGTCATCCAGCAGGGGCCGAACCCCCGCATGGTGCACGTCGACCTCGGCACGATCGAGGCCATCCTGCCCCCCGAGGAGCAGGTGCCCGGCGAGAAGTACGACCACGGCACGCGCATCCGCGTCTACGTCACCGGCGTCAGCAAGGGCACGAAGGGGCCGCAGATCACCGTCTCGCGGACGCACCCCTCCCTCGTCCGCAAGCTCTTCGCGCTCGAGGTCCCCGAGATCGCCAGCGGCGTCGTCGAGATCGTCTCCCTGGCCCGTGAGGCCGGGCACCGCACCAAGATCGCGGTGCGCGCGACCGAGCCCGGCGTCAACGCCAAGGGCGCGTGCATCGGCGAGATGGGCGCGCGCGTCCGCGCCGTCCAGACCGAGCTCGGCGACGAGAAGATCGACATCGTCGACTACTCGAGCGACCTGCCGGTCTTCGTCGCCAGTGCGCTGTCCCCGGCCAAGGTGTCGTCGGCCTTCGTCATCGACCAGGCGACCAAGGCCGTCCGGGCCCTGGTGCCCGACTACCAGCTCTCGCTCGCCATCGGCAAGGAGGGGCAGAACGCTCGTCTCGCTGCGAAGCTCACGGGCGCGCGCATCGACATCCAGCCCGATTCGATCCTCGAGGACTAGGTCTGGATGTCGATGCGCGCGCCGGGTCGACGACGCGCCAGCGTCGGCGGTCCGGTCCTGTGCCTGACCCGTCCAGCCCGATTCGATCCTCGAGGACTAGACGACCTCGACGCCGGGGGCGACGGCGCACCACGCCGTTCGCCCCGGCGTCTCCCGTCCGCCGACCCGAGGGGGTAGAGTGGTACCCGTAAGAACGTGCATCGGTACTCGAGCGCGCGCTCCACGGTCCTCACTCGTGAGGGTCGTCGCCCGTGACGGACGCCTGGTGGTCGACGAGACCGCCACGCTGCCCGGGCGGGGCGCGTGGTTGACGCCTTCGATGGACGCGTTCGAGTCGGCAGTGAAACGCAGGGCCTTCCGCCGTGCGCTCCGCCTCGACTCCGAGCCCGACACCGAGCAGCTCCGCGACCACCTGATGCGGCTGCAGACCGATGTGCACACCCCGAGTTCCACCACGACCACTGGCCACGACAGAACAGGCTGACAGGCACATGGACAACTAATGAGCGGCTCGAAATGAGACCCGTCCAGAACTGACGGCTCCCTCCTGACCGGGAAGGGGCCCGAGACAGGAGAACTGTGGCTAAACCACGCGTACACGAGATCGCCAGCGAGCTGGGGATCGACAGCAAGACAGCACTAGAGAAGCTCAAGGAGATGGGCGAGTTCGTCAAGGGACCGTCCTCCAGCGTCGAGCCCCCCGTGGCCCGCAAGCTGCGCCAGGCGTTCGCCGGCGCCGCTGCCGCGCCCAAGGCCGGCGCCGCGCCTGCCGCGAGCCCGAAGGCGTCGGCTCCCGCCGCCTCCTCCGCACCGAAGCCCGGCGGGCCCCGTCCTGCCGCACCCAAGCCTCCCGTCGCCGAGCAGCCCGCTGCTCCCGTCGAGGCCCCGGCCGCCGCTGACGACACGGAGGCGACACCTGCCCCCGTCGCGCCGCTCACCGTCGCCGAGCGCCAGGCCAAGGCCGAGGCCGAGCGTGCCGCGGCCGCGGCCGCCAAGGAGTCGGGCACGGCTCCCGCCGAGTCCGACGCTCCCGCCGAGGCCGGCGCGTCCGCGCCGAAGCCCGGCGGTCCCCGTCCCGGCGCCCCCCGCCCCGGCAACAACCCCTTCGCCAGCAACCAGGGCATGGGTCGCCCGAGCGCGCCCCGTCCCGGCGGCTCCGGCGCCGCGACCAGCATGCCCCGCCCCGGCGGAGCAGCAGGCCCGCGCCCGATGGCTCCTCGTCCCGGTGCTCCTCGTCCGGGCGCTCCGCGTCCCGGCGTCGGCGCCAGCCCCCGCCCGAACGGCTTCGGCCAGCGCCCCGCGGGTGCCGGCGGTCGTCCCGGCGGTGCCGGCGGCGGCTTCCAGCGTCCCGGCGGCGGTGCCCCCGGCGCGGCCGGCGGCTTCCGTCCCGGCTTCGGCGCTCCTCGCCCTGCGGGCGGCGGCGGCGGTGGCCGCGGTCGCGGCCCCGGCGGCGGCACGGCCGGCGCGTTCGGTCGCGGCGGCGGCAAGAGCAAGGCACGCAAGTCGAAGCGGACCAAGAGGGCCGAGTTCGAGATGCGCTCCGCCCCGTCGCTGGGCGGCGTCAGCGTCCCCCGCGGCGACGGCAGCACGATCGTCCGTCTGCGTCGCGGCGCGTCCATCAGCGACTTCGCCGACAAGATCGACGCCAGCCCCGGCAACCTGGTGACCGTCCTCTTCCACCTGGGAGAGATGGCGACCGCCACGGAGTCGCTCGACGACGCCACGTTCCAGGTGCTCGGCGAGGAGCTCGGCTACCGCATCCTCGTCGTCTCTCCCGAGGACGAGGACAAGGAGCTGCTCGAGGGCTTCGACATCGACCTCGAGCAGGAGCTCGAGGACGAGGACGAGGACGTGCTGCAGGTCCGCCCGCCCGTCGTCACGGTCATGGGCCACGTCGACCACGGAAAGACCCGTCTGCTCGACGCGATCCGCAACGCCAACGTCGTCGCCGGCGAGGCAGGCGGCATCACGCAGCACATCGGTGCCTACCAGGTCTGGGCGCCCCACGAGGGCGTCGAGCGCGCCATCACCTTCATCGACACCCCGGGCCACGAGGCGTTCACCGCCATGCGTGCCCGCGGTGCGCAGGTCACCGACATCGCGATCCTCGTGGTCGCGGCGGACGACGGCATCATGCCGCAGACGGTCGAGGCGCTGAACCACGCCCAGGCTGCCAACGTGCCGATCGTCGTCGCGGTCAACAAGATCGACAAGGAGGGCGCGAACCCGGCCAAGGTGCGTCAGCAGCTGACCGAGTACGGCCTCGTCGCCGAGGAGTACGGCGGAGACGTGATGTTCGTCGACGTGTCCGCACGCGACAACAAGAACATCGACGCGCTGCTCGAGGCCGTCCTCCTCACGGCCGACGCCGGTCTCGACCTGCGGGCGAACCCGGACAAGGACGCTCGTGGAGTCGCCATCGAGGCACGTCTCGACAAGGGCCGCGGCGCCGTCGCGACCGTGCTCATCCAGTCGGGCACCCTGCGGGTGGGCGACGCGATCGTCGCGGGAACGGCCTACGGCCGAGTCCGCGCGATGATGGACGAGAACGGCGACACCGTCGACGAGGCCTTCCCGAGCCGTCCCGTGCTCGTGCAGGGGCTCTCGAGCGTCCCCCGTGCCGGCGACACCTTCCTCGTCACCGAGGAGGACCGCACGGCTCGTCAGATCGCCGAGAAGCGCGAGGCCGTCGAGCGCAACGCGTCGCTGGCCAAGGCCCGCAAGCGCATCTCGCTCGAGGACTTCACCCGTGCTCTCGAAGAGGGCAAGGTCGAGGCGCTCAACATCATCATCAAGGGCGACGTGTCGGGTGCCGTCGAGGCGCTCGAGGAGTCGCTGCTCAAGATCGAGGTGGACGACAGCGTGCAGCTGCGCATCATCCACCGCGGCGTGGGCGCCGTCACCGAGAGCGACGTGAACCTGGCGACCGTCGACAACGCGGTCATCATCGGGTTCAACGTCCGACCGGACACGAAGGCCCGCGAGCGTGCTGCCCGAGAGGGCGTCGACGTGCGCTTCTACTCGGTCATCTACGCCGCCCTCGAGGACATCGAGAACTCGCTCACGGGCATGCTCAAGCCCGAGTTCGAGGAGAAGCAGTCCGGTGTCGCCGAGATCCGCGAGATCTTCCGCTCGTCGAAGGTCGGCAACATCGCCGGTGTCATCGTGCGGTCGGGAACGATCACGCGGAACGCCCGTGCCCGTGTCATCCGCGAAGGCGTGGTGGTCGGCGACAACCTCGCCATCGACTCGCTGCGTCGCTTCAAGGACGACGTCACCGAGGTCCGCACGGACTTCGAGGCCGGCATCGGCCTCGGAAAGTTCAACGACATCCAGATCGGCGACGAGATCGAGACCATCGAGATGGTCGAGAAGCCGCGGGGCTGACGCCCGGCGACGCATCGTCAGAGGCCCCGCCACGACCACGGTCGGGGCGGGGCCTCACCCCTCTCGCCCCCGGGCGAACAGCAGAAGGAGCAACGAATGGTCGACGCACAGCGTGCCCGCAAGATGGCCGACCGCATCCACGAGATCGTGGCGCGGCGGCTCGAGCGCGGCATCAAGGACCCGCGCCTCGGGTTCGTGACCATCACCGACGTCAAGGTGACGGGCGACCTGCAGCACGCGTCCGTGTTCTACACGGTCTACGGCACCGACGAGGAGCGCAGCGACACCGGCGCCGCCCTCAAGTCCGCCACCGGCATGCTGCGCAGCGAGGTCGGCAAGAACATCACGGCCCGACTGACCCCGAGCCTCGAGTTCATCCTCGACGCCCTGCCCGAGAACGCGGCGTCCATCGACCGCCTCCTGCAGGAGGCGCGCCAGCGCGACCAGGACAGCCAGACCGTCGCGGCCACGGCCGAGTACGCCGGCGACGCCGACCCCTACGTCAAGCCCCGCGACGAGGACGACTACGACTACGACGACGACCTCGACGACGACGACACCGACGAGGTCGTGCCGGTCGTCGACGAGGCCGACGTCGAGTCGGGCGCCGTCGACGACGGCACGGCGGAGCCGGACGGTTCGACCCGCTGACCCGACCCGACTGCCCGGGCGCCTAGCTCGGCAGCGACCAGCCCTCGTCGGCCGAACCCGTGACCAGCCCGTCACGGAGGAGGCCGGCGAGGGCTCTGTCGCGCTGCTCGGCGTCGGGCCACACCCTGGCGACCTCGTCGCCCGTGACGGGCACGTCGCTCGCCCGGAGCTCGGCCATGACCAGCCCGCGCACCTGGCGGTCGGACCCGGCGAAGGCCGCCTGGCGGCGCAGGGGAGGGCCGGCGTGCTCCGGCCGGCCGGCCAGCACCCACGCGCACTGCGCGACCAGCGGGCACTCGTCGCAGCGCGGCGACCGCGCCGTGCAGACGAGCGCGCCGAGCTCCATCACCGCGGCGCTGGTCACCCGGGCGTCGGCGAGGTCGACGGGCAGCTGCGACTCCATCAGGGGCAGGTCGCGGCGCGCGTTCGGCGCCCAGGGCTCGGCCAGGCCCTCGACGGCGCGCGCGAGCACCCGGCGCACGTTCGTGTCGACGACCGGGTGCCGGTGGCCGTAGGCGAACACCGCGACGGCCCGGGCGGTGTAGTCGCCCACGCCCGGGAGGGCCAGCAGCTCCGGCACGGTCTCGGGCACGACGCCGCCGTGCCGCTCCGTGATGACGACGGAGGCGGCGTGCAGGGCGAGTGCGCGGCGCGGGTACCCGAGGCGGTCCCACGCGCGCACCGCCTCCGAGGCGGGGGAGGCGGCGAGGTCCGACGGCGTCGGCCAGCGCTCCAGCCACTGCTCCAGCCGGGGGACGACCCGCACGACCGGTGTCTGCTGCAGCATGACCTCGCTGACGAGGGTGCCCCAGGCGGTGAAGCCGGGGCGGCGCCAGGGCAGGTCGCGCCCGTGCTCGCGGAACCACGACGAGACGGCGGGGGCGATGGTCACCGGACGATCCTACGGGCGCTCGGACCGCTGTCGGCGGCCCGGCCTAGGGTGACCGCATGACGACTCGTTGGGCCCCCGCCAAGAAGGACACGCTGCGCGCTCTCGCGACCGAGATCCTGCACAACTACTCGAGGGGCCGGGCGTTCGTCGCCGTCGACGGTCCCGCGGGTGCCGGCCAGTCGGCCTTCGCCGACGACCTCGCGGCCGCCCTCGTCGAGGCGGGCCACGCGGCCTTCCGGGCGTCGGTCGCCGACTTCGGGAGGCCCCGGGGCAAGGGAGGCGCGGTCGCCGACGGCGAGCCCGCCCCGGTCGACGGGGCGCTCCTGCGCCGTGTCCTCGTCGAGCCGTTCCGGCTCGGCGGCAGCACCGCGTGGGTGCCCGCGGCGTTCGACAGCGCCTCGCAGCGCGAGGTCGAGCCCCGCTGGGTGACCGGCCCCGACGACGCCCTGCTCGTCGTCGACGGCGAGGCGCTCGGGCGCCCCGAGCTCGCCGGGCTCTGGAACTACACGGTCTGGGTCACCCCGGGCGGCGGCCGCGGCGGCCTGCGGGCCGTCGCCACGGCGGTCGTCGACGTCTCCGACCCCGAGCACCCGCGCCGCGTGTTCGACGACGCGTGCTGAGCCTCGGCCCGGGCACGGTGCGGTAGCGTCGTCGCGTGAACAGCGGCATCCTCCTCGTCGACAAGCCGCAGGGCATCACCAGCCACGACGTGGTCGCCCGTGTCCGCAAGGCCGCCGGCACCCGCAAGGTCGGCCATGCCGGCACGCTCGATCCCCTCGCCACGGGTCTGCTCGTCCTCGGCCTCGACTCGTCGACCCGGCTCCTCACGTTCCTCGTGGGGCTGGACAAGACGTACGAGGCGACGATCCGGCTGGGCGTCTCCACCGCCTCCGACGACTCTGAGGGCGAGGTCGTGGCCACCGCCGACGCGTCGGGGGTGAGCGACGCGGCGGTGGACGCCGGCATCGCCGACCTCACCGGGCCGATCAGCCAGGTGCCGACCACGGTCAGCGCCATCAAGGTGGGCGGTCGTCGTGCCTACGACCTGGCTCGCGAGGGCGTCGAGGTCGAGCTGAAGGCGCGTGACGTGGTCGTCTCCGAGTTCGTCGTGCTCGACCGGCGCGACGCCGTCGTCGACGGCACGGCCGTCCGTGACCTCGACGTCCGGGTCAGCTGCTCGTCGGGCACCTACGTGCGGGCCCTGGCCCGCGACCTCGGCGGCGCTCTGGGCGTCGGCGGGCACCTCACCGCGCTGCGGCGCACGCGGGTCGGCTCGTTCGACGTGGCCGACGCCGCGGTGCTCGAGGGCATCGAGGTCGCGCCGGCCCTCCTGGCTCCCACGGCCGTCGCCTCCTCGCTGTTCCCCGTCTGGTCGATGACGGCCGACGAGGCGGTCGACCTCGGCCACGGCAAGCGGCCCGCGACCGGCCGCGCCGACACCGAGGGCCCCGTGGCCGCGGTCACCGCCTCGGGCGACCTCGCCGGGCTGGTCTCGGTGCGCGGCGGCCGTGCCGTGACGATCGTCAACTTCCCGACCGACGAGGTGCGCGCGTGATCGAGTGGTTCACCTGGGCCCAGGTGATCGTGGCCTGCGTCGCCGGCCTGGTGTGCCTCGTGGCCGGCTTCTCGGGCAAGCTGCCGAACGACATCACGGTCGGCGCCACGGCGCTCGTGCTGCTGCTGCTGCTCGTGCAGCTGGTGGTCGCGATCGTCGCGCCGTTCGCGGGCAACCCGCCGACGGGCAACGTCGTCGAGTTCTACATCTACCTCGTCTCGGCGATCCTGCTGCCGCCGCTCGCCGTCGTCTGGGCGCTCGTCGACCGCACCCGGTGGAGCAACCTCGTGCTCGCCGCGGCCGTCTTCGCGGTCGCGGTCATGGTCTACCGCATGCTGCAGATCTGGACCGTCCAGGTCGCGTGACGGGCGCCTCCTGCGCCCTGGCGCCGGCGCACAGCCGCGCGCCATATCCTTGTCGGTGATGGTCACTCAGAAGTCTTCTCGTGCGGTCGGCGTCGGCCGGGTCCTCATCGCGGTGTACGCGGTGCTCGCCCTGGCGGCGACCGGCCGGTCCGTGTTCCAGATCCTCGAGCAGTTCGACGAGGCGCCGCTCGCGTACACGCTGAGCGCCCTCGCCGCCGTGGTCTACATCGTCGCCACCGTGTCGTTGATCCGCCGCGGACGCACCTCGTACGCCGTCGCCTGGGCGACCATCTCGTTCGAGCTCGCGGGCGTGCTGATCGTCGGCCTCGTGACCGTGCTCGACCCGGAGCTGTTCCCCGACGACACCGTGTGGTCGTGGTTCGGCCGCGGCTACGGCTTCGTCCCCCTCGTCCTGCCCGTGCTGGGCATCCTCTGGCTGCTCCGCTCCCGGCCCGCCGTCGCCGCCGAGGCGGACGCCGCCGACCGGACGGAGTAGCTCCCGTGCAGTTCTGGGACGCCCTCGCCGACGTGCCCGCCGACCTCGGCCCGACCGCGGTGACGATCGGCAAGTTCGACGGCGTGCACGTGGGGCACCGCGCCGTGATCGACCTTCTCGAGCAGGTGGCGGCCGAGCGCGGCCTCACCTCGGCCGTCGTCACCTTCGACCGGCACCCCCTCGCCGTGCTGCAGCCGGGCTCCGTGCCGCGGTCCCTCGTGAGCAACCGCCAGAAGCGCGAGCTGCTCGAGGCCGCCGGGGTGGCCGCGACCCTCATGCTCACCTTCGACGACGAGCTCCGCAGCCTCACGCCTGCGCAGTTCGTCGACCGCATCCTCGTGGGCGCCCTGCACGCCCGCGTCGTCTTCGTCGGCGACGACTTCCGCTTCGGCGTCCGGGGCAGCGGCACGGTCGACACCCTGCGCGAGCTCGGCGCGGAGCGGGGGCTCGAGGTCGTGTCGATCGACGACGTCCGTCTCGGGGGCGGGCGCCGCGCCTCCTCGACCTGGATCCGGGAGCTTCTCGAGGCCGGCGACGTCGCGCGCGCCGGCGAGCTGCTCGGCCGGGAGCCGGCCGTCCGCGGGATCGTCGTGCACGGCGAGCAGCGCGGTCGCGAGCTCGGCTTCCCGACCGCCAACCTCGCGCCCGACAGCGAGGGCTACGTCCCGGCCGACGGCGTCTACGCGGCCCGGGTGCTGGTCGGCGACACGACCTATCCCGCTGCCGTCTCGGTGGGGCACAACCCGACCTTCGAGGGCGTGCCCGAGAAGCAGGTCGAGGCCCACCTGCTCGACGTCTCGATGGACCTCTACGGCCAGGAGCTGACGGTGATGTTCGTCGACTGGGTCCGCGGCAACGTGGCCTTCGAGGGCATCGACGCGCTGATCGAGCACATCCGGGCCGACGTCGTCCGCACGCGCGAGGTGCTCGGCCTGTCCTGAGACCGGCGGCGTACCGTCGTCGACATGCCTGCTGAGAACGACCCGACGACGACCGCGCCCCCCGAGGCGCCCGTGGCCACCGACGTCACCCGCGACACGGACCAGGCGGTCTCCCGCCGCCGCGTGCTCGTCACCGGGGCCACCGGGTACATCGGCGGACGGCTCACCCCGCGCCTCGTCGAGGCGGGGGCCGACGTCCGCGTGCTCGTCCGCTCGCCCGAGAAGCTCGTCGACGTGCCCTGGGCCGGCGACGTCGAGGTCGTCCAGGGCGACCTGACCGACCCCGAGTCCGTCCGCCTCGCCCTCGACGGCGTCGAGGTGGCGTACTACCTCGCCCACGCCATGGGCAGCAAGGGAGACTTCGAGCGGGCCGAGGCCGAGGCCGCCCACGTCTTCGCCGACGCCGCCCGCGACGCCGGGGTCAGCCGCATCGTGTACCTCGGGGGCCTGCACCCCGACGGGGAGCTGTCGAAGCACCTCCGGAGCCGCCGCGACGTGGGCGACGTGCTCCTGGCGAGCGGCGTGCCCACCGTGGCCCTCCAGGCCGGGGTCGTGATCGGGTCCGGCTCCGCGTCCTTCGAGATGATCCGCCACCTCACCGACGTGCTGCCCTACATGCCCGCGCCGAAGTGGGTCCGCAACCACATCCAGCCGATCGCCGTGCGGGACGTGCTGCACTACCTGATCGGCTCCGCCGACGTGCCCGCCGACGTCAACCGCACCTTCGACATCGGCGGGCCCGACGTGCTCCGCTACGGCCAGATGATGAACGGCTACGCCCTGGAGGCGGGCCTCGCGCAGCGCCCGATCGCCTCCCTGCCCGTCTTCACGCCCTGGCTCGCCTCGCAGTGGGTGAACCTCGTCACGCCGATCCCGCGCGCCCTCGCGATCCCGATCATCGCCTCCCTGCAGTACGACTGCGTGGTGAGCGAGAGCGACATCGACGACGTCGTGCCGCCGCCCGCCGAGGGGCTACTGCGCTACCGGGCCGCCGTGCGGCTGGCCCTGCAGCGCGAGAAGGACGGCGAGGTCGAGACGAGCTGGCAGGACTCGTCCGTCGCCGGCGCCCCCAGCGACCTGCTCCCGAGCGACCCCGACTGGTCGGGTCACACGGTCTACACCGACGACCGCGAGACCGACTCGACCGCGTCGCCGGAGGCGCTCTGGCGTGTCGTCGAGGGCATCGGCGGGGAGAACGGCTGGTACTCGTTCCCGCTCGCCTGGGCCGCCCGCGGCTGGATGGACCGGCTCGTCGGGGGAGTGGGGCTCCGTCGCGGGCGGCGCAGCGCGACGTCGCTCCGGGTGGGCGACGCGCTCGACTGGTGGCGCGTCGAGACGCTCGAGCGCGGCAGGCTGCTGCGGCTGCGCGCCGAGATGAAGGCGCCGGGCGGGGCGTGGCTCGAGATGCGCGTGACCCCGCGCGAGGGCGGCGGCTCGCACTACCGCCAGCGCGCCGTGTTCTTCCCGCACGGGCTCGGCGGCCGGCTGTACTGGTTCGCCATCCTGCCGTTCCACGGGGTGATCTTCAGCGGCATGCTGCGTCGGATCACGGCGACCGCCGCCCGCGACGCCGCGGGCCCGGGCTCGGGCTCGGAGAGCGCTGCCGGTGCCGGCACCGGAGCCCACGTGGCGTCCGAGGTCGCCGCGGCCCGGTCGTGACCCTCGCGGCCGTCCTGGCAGCGACGCCGACCCCGCTCTACCCCGCGGAGGCCGGTGCGGGGTCGCCGGTGCCCCTCTGGCTCGGCGTGGCGTTCGGGGCGCTCGTGGTCGTGGTCTCGTTCGTCGTGCTGCTGCCGAGCGTCCGGCACGCACTCGACCGGATCGCCGCCCGGCGGCCGCGGCGCTTCCGCCGCTGAGCAGGGCGCGGGTCGTGCGCAGCCGGTGAGCGGTACGCTTCCCCGAGACGACACGCCGGGGGCCGTCCGGCCCCTCGGCACATCGACACCACCCGGAGGTACCCATGGCGCACGGCGAGAGACTGGTCTTCGTCGGAGACAGCACGACGGCAGGCGGCGACTGGTCGGCCTGGTTCCCGGACGACGACGTCGTCGCCCTGGGCCGCGACGGCGACACCACCGCGAGCCTGACGGAGCGCCTCGACGAGGTCGTCGCGGCGCGTCCCGACTCCGTCGTGCTCCTCATCGGCAACGAGGACTTCACGGCCCGGCGCACCGTCGAGCAGGTCGTCCGCGGCGTGGAGTCGCTCATGGTGACGATGCGTCGCGAGCTGCCGGGCACGCGCCTGCTGCTGCAGTCGATCCTGCCGCGCACCGCCGACCAGGCGCCGCGCATCCAGGACGCCAACCGCCACCTCCGCCAGTTCTCGTCGACGGTCCGGGCCCAGTGGCTCGACCTGTGGCCGGCACTGGCCGACGAGTCGGGCGAGGCGCTCCGCCCCGAGTTCACCACCGACGGCGTGCACCTGAGCGACGAGGGCTACCGTGCCTGGGTCGCCGAGCTCCTGCCCGGGCTGGAGCGCCTCCGCGGCGAGCCGCCGATGAGCCGACCGCTCACGGTGCTGCACGTCCCCTACGACATCGACTGACGTCCTCAGCCCGGCCTCGACGCCCCCTCGACGACTCGTCGTCCCGGGGGCGTCGCCGCGTCCAGGGCGCGTCGCGACGCCCGTCGCTAGGCTCTCCCGGGCACGATCGTGCCCGACATCGACGAGAGGCGGCTCCGTGCCCACGCCCCAGGCCCCCGATTTCCTCCGCCCGGCCCTCGCGCCCGGCCTGCTCGGCGCCGTCGTGCTCACGGTGGGGGCTTTCCTGCTCGACTCCGACACCTTCACGGTCGTGCGCTACGTGGTCGCCATCCTCGCCCTCATCATGGCGGTCTTCGCCTGGCGCGGCCGGGCCTGGTGGGCGGTCGCGCTGCTCGCCGCGATCGCGGTCCTCTGGAACCCGGTCGTCGTCGTGCCCCTCAGCGGTCAGCCCTGGGCCGCGATGCAGTTCGCCGCCGCCGTCGTCTTCATCGTCGCGGGCGTCCGCACCAAGGTGCCGAACGCCGAGGCGGGCCGCGGCGCCGGAGGCGGTCGTCCCGGCCCCGGACGGCGTCGCTGACCGCCCTGCACGCCGCATCCTCCGCCACCCGCCAGCACCCCTGCACGCGGCCCGCTCCGCGGACCGCCAGCACCCCTGCACGCGGCCCGCTCCGCGGACCGCTAAATTGGGTGTCGACGTGCACGAGCCTGCCCGAGGCGAGCACAGGGAGTTGAGCCTAGATGGTCACCGAGATCACCGGAACGACGGAGAGTCCGCTCCTGACGCCCCGTCCCCGAGCCGGTGGTCTGGACCGCGACGACGTCGTGGTCCGCAAGGGCCAGTTCACGCTCCTCAACGGCCACCTCACCCCGCAGCAGTCGATGATCGAGGATCTGCTCTTCATCCGTCGGGTGCTCGACGAGGCCGAGGTCCCCTTCCTGCTGGTGCGGGGCAACGACGTCCGTCCCGTCATCGCCGTCGACACGGTGCACCGTGACGCCTTCGCCGACGCGATGACCGCGGCGGCCGCGACCGAGCCGTTCTACGCCAAGCCCCCCAAGGGCCAGGCCGTGCTCGTGTCCGAGGGTGGCCTGCTCGACGACGACGAGCGGATCTTCCGCCTCTACCGTCCGCGCGTCGAGCCCATCGGCCGCCTGCGCTACGGCGCCGGCACCGCGGTCCAGGTCGAGTTCTGGGTCCTCACGGACGACCAGATCCTCGTCCCGGTCGAGAACGCGCTCATGCGCACCGACCTGCCGCGCTCCGAGGCCGTGGAGGAGACCGTCGAGCGCTACGGCATGCAGTGGCCCACGCTCGCCCACATGTTCGACGACCACGCCACCGACATCACGTTCGACGTCGACATCGTCTTCTCGTGGGTCGACGGCAACTCCGTCGAGTACCAGCGCGCCCGAGCAGCCCGCGCGAACGGCCACGTGGTGGGCGAGGGCGACGACGCCCCCGCGCGGTTCCGCCAGATCGACGAGCTCAAGTACGCGCTCCGCTCGGTCTACATGTTCGCGCCGTGGGTGCGGAACATCTACATCGCGACCGACTCGCCCGTGCCCGAGTGGCTGGGCGACCACCCCCGGGTCCGCGTCGTCCGCAGCGAGGAGTTCTTCTCCGACCTCTCCTGGCTGCCGACCCACAACTCGCAGGCCGTCGAGTCGCAGCTGCACCACATCGAGGGCCTCAGCGAGCACTTCCTCTACTCGAACGACGACATGTTCTTCGGTCGTCCCGTCGCGCCGTCGATGTTCTTCTCGCCCGGCTCGGTGTCGAAGTTCATCGAGGCCGACACGCGGATCGGCCTCGGGCTGAACAACCCCGAGCGCAGCGGCTTCGAGAACGCCGCCCGGGTCAACCGTCGCCTCCTGCAGCAGCGCTTCGGGCGGGTCACGACGCGTCACCTCGAGCACACCGCCGCACCGCTCCGCCGCAGCGTCCTCTTCGAGATGGAGCACGAGTTCGCCGACGACTTCGCCGCCACGGGCGCCAGCCCGTTCCGCGCGAAGGAGAACATCTCGGTCACCAACTCGCTGTACCACTACTACACGCTGATGACCGGCCGGGCGATCGTGCAGGAGAACGCGAAGGTGAGCTACGTCGACACCACGATGGTCTCCGGTCTCGCGTCGCTGTCCGAGGTGCTGAAGAAGCGCTCGTTCGACTTCTTCTGCCTGAACGACGGCAGCTTCCCCGAGGTGACCGACGAGGAGCGCACCGACACGGTGACCGACTTCCTCGAGCGCTACTTCCCGTTCGCGGCGCCGTGGGAGCAGGCCGAGATGGACCGGGTCGCCCGCGAGGCGGCAGAGCAGGAGCGACGCACGCTGCGTGCCGGTGGCCCGCAGGGCAGCATCGAGTCCTAGGAGGCGGGCGTCGCGCCGGCAGGACCGCCGACGTCCCCCCGGCGCCGGCCTCAGCCCCGGAGCTCGCCCGCCGCGGTGAACCGGGCGCCGGGCTCGTCCGAGAGGCCCGCGTCGATCCTGCCGCGCATCTCGTCGCTGATCGGCGGGAGCGCGTCCCGGGGGAACCACCGCGCCTCCGTGTTCTCGCCGTCGGCCGGGGCGGGCTCGCCCGAGACCCAGCGCAGGGCGAAGGTGTGGTCGAGGTAGCTCGCCTGGTCGCCGTTCGGGTAGGTGACGACCCCGGTGACGCCGACGCCCGCGAGACGGACGGGCTCGGCCGTCACGTCCGCCTCCTCGAGCACCTCGCGGGCGGCCGCGTCGGCAGGGTGCTCGCCCGGGTCGACGATCCCGGTGACCGGCGTCCACGCCCCGGTGTCCGTTCGGCGGACCATGAGCACGTCGTCGCCCTTCGTCACGACGGCGGTGACGCCCGACAGCCAGAGCGGCGCGGTGCCGACGGCCTCGCGGAGGGACAGGACGAAGTCGGGGGTGGCCATGCCGAGAGCCTAGCGAGGCGCCGGCGGCCTCCCCGGGCGGCCGCCCTAGGCTGGCCCGGTGCACGAGGACCAGGTGAGGCGGGGCCGCGACGTGCGCGGCATCCGCGACATGGCGGGGGAGGCCCTGCTGCTCGGCGCGGGCGGACGCGCCATCCTGCTCCAGCTCGCGTGCCCGGGCGTCGGCCACGGCGTCGCCGAGCACAGCGACTTCGTCGACCGGCCGCTGCAGCGCCTGCACGGCACGATGACCTACCTCTACGCGATCGTCTACGGCAGCGAGGAGGAGTCGGCGGCGGTGCGCCGTCTCGTCGACCGGGCGCACGCACCGGTCCGGAGCGACGCCTCCTCGTCCGTGGCCTACGACGCGCACGACCCGCAGCTGCAGCTCTGGGTCGCCGCGACGCTCTACGACTCGGCGATCGACCTGTACGAGCGCGTCTACGGCCCCGTCGCGGCGTCCGAGGCCGTGTACCGCGACTACGAGCGGGTGGGGACCGCCCTGCAGCTGCCCCCGGGGGCCTGGCCCGCCGACCGGGCGACCTTCCGCGCCTGGTGGGACGCGCGTCTCGGCGAGCTCGTCGTCGACGACGTCTCGCGCGACGTGGCGCACCAGCTGCTGCACCCGCGGGCCGTGCCCCTGGCGCTGCGGCTCGCCATGCCGCTCGCCCGGCTCGTGACGACGGGGCTGTTGCCGGATCGCCTGCGCGAGGCGTTCCGGCTCCCGTGGGGGCCCGTCCGGGCCCGCGCGTTCGGCGGGGTGCTGCTGCTCTGCCGCCTCGTCGTGCCGCGGCTGCCGGCTCGCCTGCGGCACGTGCTCCGCGACCACTACCTGCGCCGGCTGCGCGCGTACCTCGCCCGCGGCTGAGCCGGACGAGACGGCCGCGGGCCGCCCGGGAGGGCCGGCGACCCGCGTCTGCCGTCCCCGTCGGCGTACCCCGACGGGTCTCGTCCGGGGTACGTCTCGTGGTAGACAAGTCACGCCCTCCCGCTGTCGGCCCCGTGCCGTGCCGCCCCGTGACGTCGTCGTCCGGTCGGGTGCACGCCGACGTGCACCCGGGCGAGCAGGAGGCGCGGACCGTTCGTCGAGGAGGACAACGCCCCCATGCCCCACCCGATCACCCCCGCCCCGGGACGACGTCAGGGTCGTTCCCCCTCACCGTCCGGCTCCCGCCCGCACGGCCGTCGCGTCGCCGCGGCCCTCACCGCCCTCGCGGTCGCCGTCGGCGGAGGCGCCCTCACGGGCCTCGCCGCCGTGCCGGCCCAGGCCGCTCCCGCCCCGGGGGTCGGCGTCTCGGCTCCCGACACGGGCCTGTCGGCGCTCGTGAACCCCTTCGTCGGCACCGAGAGCGAGGGCAACGCGTTCCCCGGCGCCACGGCGCCGTTCGGCATGGTGCAGCTCAGCCCCGACAACACGAACTCGTACGCTTCGACGTCGTACAGCAAGGACGCCGGCGAGGTCTGGGGCTTCAGCCACCAGCACGTCAACAGCGCCGGCTGCCCGGCCGCGGGCGAGGTGCTCGTCACTCCGAGGGCAGGCGACGCGCCCGTCACCGAGCGGTCGGCGATCGCCCTGAAGGACCAGGCGACCACCGAGCAGGCCTCGGCCGGGTACTACACGGCGCTCCTCGCCGACGACGTCGAGGTCGAGCTCACCGCGTCGACACGCGTCGGCGAGCACCGCTACACGTTCCCCGAGGGCGCCACGGGCTCCGTCTCGGTCAACGTGGGCCAGACCCTCCGTGACGCCGGCGCCAGCAGCGTCACGTGGGTCGACGACCGCACCGTGGAGGGCTGGGTCGACAACGGCGGCTTCTGCGGCGGCACCGACGACTCCGTGCGGTACTTCTTCAGCGCCGAGTTCGACCGTCCTGCCGCGACGCACGGCACGTGGGGGACGGACGGCACCTTCGTGCCCGCGTCCGAGGCGAGCGCCGTGGACGTCGGCCTGAACGGCGCGGCCGCGACGTTCGACACGACGACCGACCGGACGGTCGAGCTGAGCGTGGGCGTCTCGTTCGTCGACCTCGACGGAGCCCGGGGCAACCGCGTCTCCGAGACCACCGTCGACGGCGAGCGTCTCGGCTTCGACGCCGTGCGCGCCTCGACCGCGGCGGAGTGGGACGACGCGCTCGGCCGCTTCGACGTGACGACTGAGACCGAGGGGCAGCTCCGGGTCTTCTACACCCAGCTCTACAAGAGCCTCCTGTCCCCGACGATCGGCAGCGACGTCGACGGCCGCTACCTCGGCATGGACCTCCGACAGCACGTCGCCGACGGGTGGACCTACTACCAGCGCTTCTCCCTCTGGGACACCTACCGCACGCAGGCGACCCTGCACGCCCTCTTCGAGCACGACCGGGCGGAGGACGTGGTCCGGTCGATGCACCGCGCGAGGATCGAGGGCGGCTGGCTGCCCCGGTGGTCGCTCGGCGCGCTCGAGACGAACATCATGGCCGGCGACCCGGTGTCGCCCTGGCTGGCGGAGAACTTCGCCCTGGGCACGGTGCCCGACGACATCCACGACGAGCTCTGGGGCTTCCTGACGGAGAACGCGACCACCGCGCCCCCGGCGGACGTCGCCTCCGTGGGCCGCCAGAGCGCCGAGTTCTACCTCGCGAACGGGCACGTGCCCTGGTACGCCGAGAACGGCGGCGGCCTCGGCGGGCAGTTCGAGGAGTACCGCCACGGCGGCTCGGCGACGATGGAGTTCGCCCTCGCGGACGCGGCGATCGGCGCGGCCGCGCAGCGCCTCGGCAAGGACGACGAGGCGGCGCCCTTCCTCGAGCGGGGACGCAACTGGCGCACGCTGTGGAACCCCGACGTCGAGCTGACGGGCGGCTTCACCGGCATCGTCAACGCCGTCGGACCCGACGGCACGTTCAACTCGGCGCCTGAGCTCGCCGAGGTGCAGGAGTCCGGCTTCCACGAGGGCACGCCCTGGCACTACCAGTGGATGGCGCCGCAGGACGTCCCCGGCCTCGTCGACGCCATGGGCGGTCGTGAGGCGTTCCTCGCGCGCCTCGACCAGTACGTCGACCTGCCGGCCCTGCGTGCAGCGCCCGGCGTCTCGCCGGCGAGCTGGGCCGAGGGCGGCAGCGACTACTACTCGAGCATCGGCTACAACCCCGGCAACGAGCCCATGCTGGTCGACCCGTGGCTCTACGACTTCGTCGGCGAGCCCGCGAAGGTCAACGACGTGCTCGCGGCGAACCTCAACCGGTTCCCGGACACCCCCGGCGGAGGCGTCGGCAACGACGACCTCGGCACCCTCTCGTCCTGGTACGTGCTGGCCTCGCTCGGCATGATGCCGGTCGAGCCCGGCTCCGGCATCATGGCGGTCAACGCGCCGCGGGTGCTGGCGGCGACGATCACGCTCGACGACGGCGCGCAGGTCTCGGTGTCCGCGCCCGCCGCCTCCGGCGACTCGCCCCGCTACGTCCGCGGCCTCAGCGTCGACGGCGTGCCGCAGACGCGCACCTGGTTCGACGCGACCGACCTGCAGGACGGCGCCGAGCTGGTCTTCGACCTCGCCTCGTCGCCCGAGGGCCTCACCTGGGGCACCGGGCCGGACGACGCCGTCCCGAGCGTGTCGGCCCCCGACCAGGCGGAGCTCGCCCTCGCTCCGGTCGGCGCGCAGCCCGTGCCGGCCGAGGTGGGCAGCACGGTCGAGCTGCGACTCGCCCGTGCGTCGCTGACCCCGGTCACGCCGGCCTTCCCGGAGTCGTCCGGCGTCACCCCGACGCCGGCCGTGCTCGCGGCCGAGGCCACCGCGATGGAGGCGCAGGTCGAGTGGGACGACGGCGTCGCCGCCCCGGCCACGGTCGTCCCCGACGGCGACACCTGGCTCGTGACGACGACCCGGGCCTTCGACGTGGCGGGCGTGCGCACCGCGACGGTGACGGTCTCGAGCTCGGCAGATCTGCCGGCGTTCGCGCCCGTGCCCTTCGCCTCGGCCTCGATCACCGTGCCCGTGTCGGTCGCGGCCGCCCCGGTGCTGCCCGGCGACCCGCCCGGCGGCGGGGGAGACGGCGCCGGCCAGGGCCCGGGTGCCGTGCCCGGGTCGCCCGTCGGCGGCGGCGTCGACGGGGCCGACGGCTCGTCGTCGACCCTCGCCGACCGCGGGGCCCTCGCCTTCACGGGAGCGGGCCCCCTCGGGGCGCTCGTGGCGGCGGCGGTGACGGCGCTCCTCCTCGGCGCCCTGCTCGTGCGTCGGTCGTGGCGTGCCCGGCGGCTCACCACGCGCTGACCGGCCCTGTCGACTGACGCTGACGACGACGCCGCCCCCGGGAGACCGGGGGCGTCGTCGTCGTCGTCGGGCGGCCGTACGGGCCGCGCGTCCTCAGAGGGTGTCGATCGGACCCGTCAGCGCGAGGTCGCGCACGATCGGCACGGGCGCCGTGTCGGTGCGGCGGTGCCGGGGCGCGGCGGGCTCGATGCGGACGCCGGCGACGGCGAGGCGCTCCGCCGTGGACTCGGCCGAGACCGGCTCGCCCACCGTGTCGTAGGTGCCCATCGGCACGACCGAGTGCACGACCGTGTCGCGGTACAGGTGCACGAGGTTGAACGACTGCGCACCGTCGCGGCCGCGGGTGCCGCCCAGGCGCGAGTTGAGGTCCTGGGTGTAGCAGGTGGCGGAGGCGACGCTCACGGGGACGCCCGCGAACATCGCCGTCGTCGAGTAGTGCAGGTGGCCGGCGATGATGGTGCGCACGTCGCTGCCCTCGATCACCTCGGCGAGCGAGGCCTGGTCGCGCAGCTCGACGAGCACGCTGAGGTCCTGCACGGACGGGACGGGCGGGTGGTGCATGGCGATGACCGTGCCGTCGGGGGCGGGCGTGCTGAGCTCCTCGGCGAGCCAGTCGAGCTGGGCGCCGGTGAGCTCGCCGTGGTGGTGCCCGGGCACGCTCGTGTCGAGCGTGATGACCCGGAGCCCGTTGACGTCGTAGACGAGGTCGACGGGCCGGTCGGAGGGGAGCTGCCCGAAGAGCTGCTCGCGGAACGCCCCGCGCTCGTCGTGGTTGCCCATCGCCCAGATGAGCTGGGCGCCGAGCCGCTCGGCCGCCGGCTCGAGCAGTGCCCGGAGCTTGCGGTACGCCTCCGGCTCGCCCTTGTCGGTGAGGTCGCCCGTGAGCACGATCGCCTCGGGACGGACGCCGGACGCCTCGATCTCGCGGACGATCTGGCCGAGGCGGGCCTCGCTGTCGACGGCCCCGTAGAGGGGCCTGTCGCCTCCGACGAGGTGCGTGTCGCTCAGGTGCAGGACGAAGTGATCGGGCCGTGGGTGCTCGGCCGTCCGGAGATCCATGAGTTCTCTCATTCGATGTCACCGACGGGGGCCTCGGGATCGGGACCCTCGTTGTGTGTTCGACACCAGTCCATCATCCGGTGGCTCCGTGTGGGGTGAACGGACCTGCGTGTTCCGGTGAACGGTGGGCGAACTCAGGGCCGGACCCGAGGCCGGGGGCGCAGGAGGCGCCTCCTCGGCTCTCGGGCCCGGCCCGGTGAGCGGATGGTGCGGTCGGTCAGGGCTTGAGGACGACCTTGATGCAGCCGTCCTCCTTCTTCTTGAAGATCTCGTACATCTCGGGCGCCCGGTCGAGGGGCACCGGGTGCGTCGTGAGGTCCTCGGTCCCGAGCGGGTCGGACGGGTCCTCGACGAGGGGCATCAGGGTGTCCATCCACTGGTGGACGTTGCACTGGCCCATGCGGATGGTGATCTGCTTGTCGAAGAGCGTGAGGAACGGCGTCGGGTCGGCGGTGCCGCCGTAGACGCCGCTGAGCGAGACGGTGCCGCCGCGGCGGACGACCTCGAAGGCCAGGTGCATGGCGCTGAGGCTGTCGACGCCCGCCTTCTGCATCAGGGCCTGGCCGACCTTGTCGGGCAGCGCTGCGGCGAACTTCTGCACCATGCTGACGCCGCCGTGGTCGTGGGCCTCCATGCCGACCGCGTCCACGACCGAGTCGGGCCCCCGGTCGTCGGTCATGCCCTTGATGACGTCGGCGACGTCCTTCGTGAGGTCGAGCACCTCGACGCCGTGGCGCTCGGCCATCGCGCGGCGCTCGGGCACGGGGTCGACGCCGATGACGCGGAAGCCCTTGTGCACGCCGATGCGCGAGGCGAACTGGCCGACCGGGCCGAGGCCCAGGACGACGACGGTGCCGCCCTCGGGCACGTTCGCGTACTCCACGCCCTGCCAGGCGGTGGGGAGGATGTCGCTGAGGAACAGGTAGCGCTCGTCGGGGAGGTCGTGGCCGACCTTGACGAGGTTCGCGTCGGCGAGCTTGATGCGCAGCTGCTCGGCCTGGCCGCCGGGGACCTGGCCGTAGAGCTTCGTGTAGCCGTAGAGGGTGGCGCCCGAGCCGTACTCGGTGACCTGGGTGGTCTCGCACTGCGAGAAGAGGCCGCGCTGGCACATGAAGCACTCGCGACAGGCGATGACGAAGGGGACGACGACGCGGTCGCCGACCTGGATGCGCGAGACGGCAGAGCCGACGGCGGTCACGACGCCCATGGTCTCGTGGCCGAGCACGTCGCCCTTGTCGAGGTAGGGGTCGAAGACGTCGTACAGGTGCAGGTCGCTGCCGCAGATCGCGGCGGACGTGACCTTGATGATCGCGTCGGTGGGATCGACGATGGTGGGGTCGGGCACCTCGGTGACGGCGACGTCGGCGATGGACTGGTAGGTGAGAGCCTTCATCCGTCCCGTCTACGCCGGGGGACCGGGAGCGCCCTGGACCGGGAGGGTACAAGGCGGGGGGACACGACGACGGCGACCGCCCCCGTGAGGGGACGACCGCCGTCGGGCGGTGCCGCGCGTGCGCGGGACCGGGTGCTACGCGTCGACCGCGACCTGGGTCGCGACGATGTTGACGACCTTGCGGCCGCCCTTGGTGCCGAACTCGACCGCGCCGGGGGCGAGGGCGAACAGGGTGTCGTCACCGCCACGACCGACGTTGGCGCCGGGGTGGAAGTGGGTGCCGCGCTGGCGGACGATGATCTCGCCGGCGAGGACGACCTGGCCGCCGAAGCGCTTCACGCCGAGGCGCTGTGCGTTCGAGTCGCGGCCGTTGCGGGTGGACGATGCGCCCTTTTTATGTGCCATGTGGTGTCAGCTCCTGGGATGTCTTCGTTGTCGCCGGTGCTACTTGGTGGTGATCGAGGTGATCTTGACGCGGGTCAGGTCGGCACGGAAGCCCATGCGACGCTTGTAGCCGGTCTTGTTCTTGTAGTTCTGGATGACGATCTTCGGGCCGCGGAGGTCGTTGAGGACCTCGCCCTCGACGGTGACCTTCGCGAGGTCGTCGCCGGTGAGGATCGTGTCGCCGTCGACGTGCAGGACGGGGACGAACGAGACGGTGTCGGATGCCGAGGCCTTGAGGCGGTCGACGGTCAGGATCGTCCCGACCTCGACCTTCTCCTGACGGCCGCCGGCGCGCACGATTGCGAATGCCATGGGAACTCCTGGGAAGATTGGGGTGTGACGTCCGGATCGCCGGACGACGTCGCGCTGCCGCTCGGGCAACTTGGATAGTCTTTCACAAATGTCACGACCGATCAAACTTCGACGCCCGCCGCAGTTCACGGCCGAGATCGTCGACGACGCCCGGGGGCGCCTCGTCGACCTGCTGGCCGACCTGCACGCCCTCACGTCCGACCACGGCGACGACATCGAGGTCTGGGGCTCCGCCGTCACGGCGGCGGGCTGGGAGATCGCGAGCCTGGGGCAGTGGCTGGCCCTCGAGGGGGAGGCGGTCCTGCTGCTGGGCGGCGCCTCCTACCCGGAGATCGCCGAGCACCAGGGCACCAGCGCGTCGGCGGTCCACGGCCGGGTCGGCCGGTCGCTGACGCTCGCCCCGTACGCCCAGGCCGCGGGGCCCGACGGAGCCACGACGCGGGTCACCGCCGAGGGGCTGGCGCAGGCCCGCGTCGAGTACGCCGCCGAGGCCGCGGACGACCCGGCCTCGGCCGGCGACGGGCAGCAGGACCCTGCCCGCAGCTCGTCCGGCGACTCGCTCGCGGAGCGGCTGCCCGAGGTGCTCCGCGCCGGGGCCCTGCGCACCACCGCGATCGTCGAGGCGCTGCCGGGCTATCGCCGCTCGAGCGTGCTCTCGACCCTCTCGGTCCTGGCGCGGCAGGGCGTCATCGTGCGGACGGGCCACGGCGTCTACGCCCTGCCGCCCGCCGAGGGCGGGACGGCAGCGGCGCAGACGCCGTAGACCTGCGGGGTCCTCTCCGTCAGCTCCCCGGGACGAGCCCCAGGGCGGTCTGCTCGGCGTCGTCGAGCATGCGCGACCGGATCAGGAACCGGCGCCCCTCGGGCGACTCGACCGAGAACCCGGCGCCCCGGCCCGCGACGACGTCGATCGTGAGGTGGGTCCACTTCCAGTACTCGAACTGGCTGCGCGACATGTAGACCTCGATCGGGTCGAGACCGTCGACGTGCAGGTCGCCCAGGTGGACGTCGACCGCGCCGACCCGGAAGAAGCCCACCGGGTAGCACATCGGCGACGAGCCGTCGCAGCAGCCGCCCGACTGGTGGAACATCAGGGGGCCGTGCTTGGCCGTGAGGTCGACGAGGAACGCCGCAGCCTCTGCCGAGACGTCGACCCGGGAGGGCAGGGCGACCGCCTCGGGTGCCGGGGCAGGGTCGGCCGGGCCGACCCGCGCCTCCTTCGCTGCGGTGTCCATCAGAAGAAGCCCATCGGGCCGTCCGCGTAGCTGACCAGCAGGTTCTTCGTCTGCTGGTAGTGGTCGAGCATCATCTTGTGGTTCTCGCGCCCGATGCCGGACTGCTTGTAGCCGCCGAACGCCGCTCCCGCGGGGTACTGGTGGTAGGTGTTCGACCAGACGCGGCCGGCCTGGATGTCGCGGCCGGCCCGGTAGAGCTGGGCGCCGTTGCGGCTCCACACCCCGGCGCCGAGGCCGTAGAGGGTGTCGTTGGCGATCTTGATCGCGTCGTCGTAGTCGGAGAAGCTCGTGAGGCTGAGGACCGGGCCGAAGATCTCCTCCTGGAAGATGCGCATCGAGTTCCTGCCCTCGAAGATCGTCGGGTTCACGTAGTACCCGTCGGTGAGGTCGCCGCCGAGGTCGGCGCGGTCGCCGCCGAGCAGCAGCGTCGCGCCCTCCTGCTTGCCGATGTCCATGTAGCTGAGGATCTTCTCGAGCTGGTCGTTCGAGGCCTGCGCGCCGATCATGGTGTCGAGCGAGAGGGGGTCGCCCTGCTTGACCTTCTTGACCCGCTCGATGCCGTCGGCCGTGAACTGGTCGTAGATCGACTGCTGCACGAGCGCCCGCGACGGGCAGGTGCAGACCTCGCCCGAGTTGAGGTTGAAGAACGAGAAGCCCTCGAGCGCCTTGTCGTAGAAGTCGTCCTGCTCGTCGGCGACGTCGGCGAAGAAGACGTTCGGGCTCTTGCCGCCGAGCTCGAGCGTGACGGGGATGAGGTTCTCGCTCGCCATCTGCATGATGAGCCGGCCCGTGGTCGTCTCGCCGGTGAAGGCGATCTTGCGGATGTTCGGGTGGCTGGCCAGGGGAGCGCCGGCCTCGACGCCGAAGCCGTTGACGATGTTGAGGACGCCGGCGGGCAGCAGGTCCTTGATCAGGTCCATGAACACGTGGATCGACGCAGGGGTCTGCTCGGCCGGCTTCAGCACGACGCAGTTGCCCGCGGCGAGGGCGGGGGCGAGCTTCCACACCGCCATCAGCAGGGGGAAGTTCCAGGGGATGATCTGGCCCACCACGCCGAGCGGCTCGTGGAAGTGGTACGCCACGGTGTCGCCGTCGATCTCGCCGGTCGAGCCCTCCTGGGCGCGGATGGCGCCGGCGAAGTACCGGAAGTGGTCGATCGCCAGCGGGACGTCGGCGGCCAGCGACTCGCGGATCGGCTTGCCGTTGTCCCAGGTCTCGGCGACGGCGAGCATCTCGAGGTTCGCCTCCATCCGGTCGGCGATCTTGTTGAGGACGATCGAGCGCTCGGTGATGGTGGTGCGCTTCCAGGAGTCGAAGGCCCGCCACGCGGCCTCGACGGCGCGGTCGACGTCCTGCGCGTTGCCCCGGGCGACCTCGGTGAAGGGCTTGCCGTTCACGGGGCTGGGGTTCTCGAAGTACTGCCCGCTGGCCGGGGCGACGTACTCGCCCCCGATGAAGTGGTCGTAGCGGGCCTCGAAGTGCACGGCGGCACCCGGCTGGCCGGGCTGCGCGTAGGTGCTCGGGGGAGTGGTGACGGTCATGGCTGTCCCTTTCGACGACGGTGTCGGAGGCCACGGATCGCGCGGCCCGTGGGGTCAGGGTAGGTCGGCCGACGTTGCGTCCCGTTGCGCGTCCCGACCCGCTGCGGGACCCGCGACGGGACCGTCGTCGAGAGTCGAGACGAGACCGGCCCGGCGGGGCGACCGGGGCGGCAGCAGCCGCAGCAGCTCGCGGCGGGCCTGCTCGTCGTCGGCGCCCTGGGCGGTGGCCACCCACTGCAGCAGCACGTCGACCGAGCCGGAGGTGCGCAGGGACTCCCCGAGGTGTCGCGCCAGCTCGCCGCGGAGGCTCTCGACGCCCGGGGCCGACGAGCCCGGCAGCACCGGGCCCGTCGCGGCGTGCAGGGCGGCACGGTGCGCCCCGCGGTCGAGCAGGTGCACGACCTCGTCGGCGTCCGTGGCCAGTGCTGTCGGCAGCCGGTACGGCCGCGACGTCGGCACGAGCGTGGGGGCGACCGCCTCGAGCACGTGGCGGAGCCGGACGAGCTCGGGCCGCAGGGTGCCGACCGCGCCGCGCTCGCCCCAGATCGCGTCCGCCAGCGCCCCGGCCGACCATCCCTCGGGCCGAGCGGCGAGCAGGAGGAGGAGCTCGGAGTGCCGGGCGCTCAGCGTCGTGGCGGTCCCGCCGGCGTGGAGCACCGCCTCGTCACGGCCGAGCACGTCGAGCCGCGGTGGCCGCGGCGTGCGCGTCGGCGTCCAGCGGGTCGGCGTCGGCGTCGGTGTCGAGCGGGCTCGAGGAGGGCGGACGGTGCGCGTCCTCGAGAGCGCGAGCTCCGCCTCCATCGCGGCGACCGTCGCGCGCAGCAGCGGCAGGGTCTGCTCGCCGGCGGCGCGGTCGTCGCCGGTGATGTCGACCACGCCGATGAGCCGCCCGTCGGCGGGGTCGTGCACGGGGACGGCGGTGCAGCTCCACTCCTGGACGAGGTGCGAGAAGTGCTCGGGCCCCCTGACCTGCACGCCGCGGTCGAGCTCGAGGGCGGTGCCGGGCGCGGACGTGCCGACCCTCGACTCGGCCCAGCCGGCCCCGGCGACGAAGAGCATCGACTCGGCCCGGCGTCGTGCCTCGCGGTCGCCCTCGACCCAGAGCAGCCGGCCGCGTTCGTCGCCGACGGCGACCAGCAGGCCGCTGCCCTCGACGTCGTCGAGCAGGAGGCGCTGGACGACCGGCAGCAGCAGCGCGAGCGGGTGCTCGCGACGCCACGAGGCCAGGTCGTCGTCGGGCAGCTCGAGCACGGGGAGCGCGTCGGGGTCGACGCGCTGGTCGGCGGCCCGCTGCCAGGACGCCGCGAGCAGGAGCCGGCGTGCGGCCCCGCGGGACGCACGAGCGGTCGGCGGGTCGGGTCTCGCCGCTGCCATGTCGCCCCTCGTCGTCGAGCGGAGGCGTCGGCAGGGCCGTCGGGCCCGGCACCGTCGCCGTGGTGCCGCCAGCGTACGTCGCGGCTGCTCGCGGCGGAAGGGCCGCGGACCCCGTCGCCCGGCCGACGGCACAGGAGGCGCGGGTCAGCGGGCGCAGTCGATGCAGAGGCGGGCGGTGGGCCGGGCCTCGAGCCGCGCCTCGCCGATCCGCGCGGCGCAGCGCTCGCAGCGGCCGAAGGTGCCGTCGGCGAGCCGGCCGAGCGCAGCCTCGGCGTCGGCGGCGCGCTCGAGGGTCGAGCGGCGGACGGCGTCGAGCTGCGACCGTTCGTAGGCGATGGTCGAGCCCTCGGGGTCGTGCTCGTCGTCGACGTTGGCTCCCTCGCGGGCCTCGGCCACCGCCTCCATGTCGCGCAGCAGTCGCTCGGCCAGCGCGAGCGCCTCGTCGCGGGTCCGGCGGAGAGGCTCGGTCGGGTCGGTCACGCGACGAGCGGCGGCACCCGCTCGCCCTCGGGCGGCGCGGCCGGGGGAGTGCCGTCGCCGAACGGCCGCCCGCCGAGCTGCTCGCGACCGTGCTCGGTCAGCCAGCCCGACGGGTCGGGACCGGCCGGGACGATCCCCGTCGGGTTGATGTCGCTGTGCACCACGTAGTAGTGCGCCTTGATCTGGGCGAAGTCGATCGTGTCGCCGAAGCCGGGCGTCTGGAACAGGTCGCGGGCGTAGGCCCAGAGCACCGGCATCTCGGTCAGCTTCGAGCGGTTGCACTTGAAGTGGCCGTGGTAGACGGCGTCGAAGCGGGCGAGGGTGGTGAAGAGGCGGATGTCGGCCTCGGTGATCGTGTCGCCCACGAGGAACCGCTGCCCCGCGAGGCGCTCGGACAGCCAGTCGAGACGCTCGAAGAGCGTGCGGTACGCCCGCTCGTAGCTCTTCTGCGAGCCGGCGAACCCGGCGCGGTACACGCCGTTGTTCACGTCGCGGAAGACCACGGCGTTCACCTCGTCGATCTCGGCGCGCAGGTGCTCGGGGTAGAGCTCGGGCGCACCCTCACGGTGGTGCTCGGCCCACTCGGTGGCGAAGTCGAGGGTGATCTGCGGGAAGTCGTTGGTGACGACCTTGCCGGTCGGCACGTCGACGATCGCGGGCACGGTGATGCCCCGGGCGTAGTCGGGGGTGCGGGCGAAGAACGCCTCCTGCAGGCGCTCGATGCCGAGCACGGGGTCGCGGCCGTCGGGGTCGAGGTCGAAGGTCCAGCTGCGTGCGTCGTGGGTCGGCCCGGGCAGGCCGAGCGAGATGACGCCCTCGAGGCCGAGGAGGCGGCGCGAGATGACGGTGCGGTTGGCCCAGGGGCAGGCGCGGGCGGCGACGAGCCGGTAGCGGCCCGCCTCGACGGGCCAGCCGTCGACGGCGTCGCGCGTGATCCTGTCCTCGATGTAGTTCGTGTCGCGGGTGTACTCCTGGCCGGGCTCGACGTACGTGCCCTTCGCCTGCTGCTCGTCGCTCATGCTCGCCACCCTACGCAGACGCGTCCGAGAGCCTCGCCGGGAGGTTCGCCGGGAGCCTCACGCGGACGCGTCCGAGAGGTCGGGCAGCTCGTGCCCCTCGGGTGCCGCTCCCGCCGCTGCCCGGCCCGCCTGCCAGTCGCGCCACATCGCCTTGAGGTCCCAGGCGGCCTCGGCCTCGAGCGAGATGCCGCGCTCGCCGGTCCGCCTGGTCCGCCCCTGGATCAGCAGCAGCTTCGTGCCGAACAGCAGCGGCCCCGATCTCGCCTGCGCCTCCTCGAAGAACGTCGCGTCGGCGCAGCCCGTGCCGTCGTCGACGCTGATGAACACGACCCGCTTGCCGCTGCGCATCGGCGGCGTCTGGGTGGCGATCCGGATGCCCGCGACGAGCACGGTGGTGCCGTTCCAGTGGTCGCGCAGGTCGGCGGCCCGGACGACGCCGAGGTCGTCGAGCATCGGGCGGTAGCTCTCGATCACGTGCTCGCTGACCTCCATCGACAGGATGTCGAGCTCGTCGCCCACCCTCTCGCGCAGGCTCACGTCGGGGGTGCCTGTGGGCACCTCCGCCGAGTCGTCGACCGAGAAGTCGAGCTGGTTCTGCACGTCGGAGGCGCGTGGCCGTGCGGTGCGCTGCGTCAGCGACCGCACACGGGCGAGCACGTCGCCCCTCGTCCGCCCGGGGCCGGCCAGGGAGTCGAGCGCACCGACCTGCGCCAGCCGCTCGATCAGCCGCCGCGACGGCGTGGCCCGCTGCCAGAAGTCGGTGATCGACTCGTAGGGCCGGCCCACGACGACGCGGGCGAGCTCGGAGTCGCTGATGCCGTGCACGTCGGAGAGCGACAGGCGGATGCCGAGGTCGCCGGGGCGGCTGGGCGCGATCGGCGTCGCCGGGGCACGCACCCGCTCGACCCTGTAGACGTCGGTCGACGCGTTGACGTCGAGCGGCAGCACGGGCACGCCCATGCGTCGCGCCTCGGTCAGCAGCAGCCGCTTCGGGTACATCCCGGGGTCGTGGGTCAGCACCCCGGCGAGGAACTCCGCCGGGTAGTGGGTCTTGAGCCAGGCGGTCTGGTAGGTGGGCAGCGCGAACGCGGCGCCGTGCGCCTTGCAGAAGCCGAAGGAGCCGAACCCCTTGAGCACCGCCCAGATCTTGTCGACCTGGGCGTCGGTGAACCGCCTCCTGCCGTCGTCGTCGACGTTCCCGGTCGTGCGCCTGCGGAACTCGACCTCGAGAGCGTCGTCCTGGCCCTTGCCCATGTGCCGGCGGATCTCGTCGGCCTCGGCGAGCGAGACCTCCATCGTCGCCTCGAGGATGCGCAGCACGTGCTCGTGGTAGATCACCACGCCGTAGCTGTCGTCGAGGAACGGCGCGAAGCTCGGGTGCAGGTAGTCGGGCCGCTGGAACCCGTGCTTCGTGTCGAGGAACGGCGCGACCATGTTGCCCTTCATCGGGCCGGGGCGGAACAGCGAGATGTCGGCGATCAGGTCGCTGTAGCGGTCGGGCTGCATCTTGCCGATCAGCTCGCGCTGCCCGGGGCTCTCGATCTGGAACATGCCGAGGGTGTGGGTGGTGCGGATCGCCTCGAAGGTGGGCTCGTCGTCGTGCGGGATCTCGTCGAGCTCGACCCGCCCCTGCCGGTTCACGTAGGGCACGTCGACGGCGAGTCCGCCGGCCAGGGCGGCGCGGCCGCCGTTCACCCGCTCGATCTCGTCGAGCGCGTAGGCCATCGAGCTCTGCATCCGGACCCCGAGCACGTCGAGCTTCAGCAGGCCCGCGTCGTTCATGTCGTGCTTGTCGAACTGGCTCATCGGCAGCCCGATGCCGCTCGGCTGCACCGGGGTCGTGCTGAGCAGGTCGGAGTCGCCGAGGATCACCCCGCACGGGTGCATCGAGATGTGCCGGGGCAGCCGGTCGAGCCGCTCGGTCAGGTCGACGAGCAGGTCGATCTGGCCGTTCTGGCGGGCGAGGTCGGCGATGGCCCGCAGCTCGGGCTTCTCGGCCATGGCGGTGCGGAGGTCGCGGGCGTTCGAGCGCCAGACGTTGTTCGCGACGAGGTCGATCTGGTCGTCGTCGAGCCCGAGGGCCTGGCCGGCGTCGCGCACCGCCCCCCGGCCGCGGTAGGTCGACTGCATCGACATGAGGGTGACCCGGTTGCTGCCGTAGCGGTCGAAGATCGCCCGGTAGATCTCGTGCCGCCTGGCCGACTCGACGTCGATGTCGATGTCGGGCAGCGTCTCGCGCTTGTTGCCGAGGAACCGCTCGAACAGCAGGTCGTGCTCGATCGGGTCGACGTTCGAGATGCGCAGCAGGTAGGTGACGAGGCTGCCGGCGCCCGACCCGCGCGCGGCGTTCCGCACCCGCATGTCGCGCATCAGCGCCGAGACGTCGGCCACGGTGAGGAAGTAGCTGGCGAAGCCGAAGCCCGTGATGATGCCAAGCTCGTAGCGCATCCGCTCGTCGACGGTGCGGCGGAGGGCCTGGTCGGCGTGGCCGAAGCGCTCGGTGACGCCCGCCTCGGCCCTGCGGAACAGCACCTGGTCGGGATCGCCGTCGACGCCGATGGCGCTGAGCTCGGGCGTCTTCGGCCGGCGCCAGCGCAGGTCGGCGTCGGGGTCGAGGCGGCAGCGGTCGGCGAGCCGCTCGGTCTCGGCCAGCATCTCCTCTGCGGCCCGACGGGGGCACGAGGAGGCGTCGGCGACGAGGGTCGCCAGCGCGCGCATCTCGTCGCCCGGCTTCAGCGACGCCTGGGCGTTCGGCTGCGGAGTGAACGCCCCCAGAGGGGCCAGGTGCCCCGCCGAGTCGAGCACGTCGGCTGTGACCGCACCGTCGGGGTCGAGGTAGCGCACCGCGTTGGTCAGCACGGCGGGCACCCCGACGTGCTCGGCCAGCTCGAGCATGCGCGCCGCGTGCCGCACGCTGCGGCTCTCGCCCGGCTCGGTGAGGTGGCAGACGACCTCGACGGCCACGCCGCCGGGCAGCTCGCGCGCCCAGGCGGCCAGCGACGCCGCCGCGGCCGTGTGCCGGCCCTCGGCCACCAGCCGCCCCACGTCGGAGTCGGGCCCGAGCAGCACCGTCGCGTCGGCGCCTTCGTCGCCGCGCAGGAACGCCCGCAGTCGTGACCGCGGGATCGTCGCGACGCTGTTCGCGCTGCCGCTCACCCGCCTCGTCGCCCGGCCGTGCGCCGCGCTGATCAACCGGCAGAGAGCCGCCCAGCCCGCACCCGGACGGCCCCCGCCCGCCCCGTGCGCGAGCACCACGATCCGGTCGACCGAGGAGGCGCCCGCCCTGCCCCCGGGACCGGCGCCCGCCGACGCGCCCCCCGCCTCCCCGGCGCCGCCGCCCCCGCGGCCGCCCTCGTCGGCCGTGTCGTCGACGCAGCCGAGCTCGACGCCCACGATCGGGTCGATGCCCGCCGCCCGGCAGGCGCCGATGTGCCGGATCGCCCCGTAGAGGCCGTCGCGGTCGGTGATCGCCAGCGCGTCCGCGCCGTGGGCGGCGGCGTGCTCGACGAGCTGCGCCGGCGGCGTCGTGCCGTAGTGCGCGCTGAACGACGACGCCACGTGCAGGTGGGTGAAACGCATCGTGCTGCCTCGGTGCTTCTCTCGTCGGACCTCCCGGCCGAGGTCGGTTCGAACGTGTGTTCGACGAGTGTACGTCGCCCCGGCGGGGCGCGACGACCCGGACCGCGACCGGACCCCGTCCCGCACGTCGACGCCGGGCGGCGACCGCGCCCTGCTGTCATCATCGTCAGATGCCCGACCGACGAGCCGCCGCCCAGGACCCCGCCCGGACCGCCTCCCGGTGGACGCGGACGCTGCTGGCCCAGCCGCGCCTCCTCATGGCCGCGAAGGGGGCGCTCGCCGCGGCCCTCGCCTACTGGATCGCGCCCCACGTGCCCGGCGTGGCCGCCGAGTACCCCTACTACGCCCCGCTCGGGGCCGTGCTGGCCCTCTGGCCCACCGTCAAGACGTCGCTCAAGCAGGGGCTGCAGACGATCCTCGGCCTCGTGATCGGGGTGCTGCTCGCGACGACGGTGTTCGCCCTGCAGGAGGGGCAGCCCGGCGTGCTGGCCGTGGCGCTCGTCGTCGGCCTCGGCACGCTCATCGCGGGGATCCGCTGGCTCGGCGCGGGCCGCGACTGGGTGCTGACCGCCGGCCTCTTCGTGCTGCTGCTGGGCGGGGCGAACGCCGAGGACTACTCCACCGGCTACGTCGTGCAGATCGGCGTGGGCGTCGCCGTGGGCGTCGTCGTCAACCTCGTCCTGGTGCCGCCGCTGTACACCGGTCGGGCCGAGCGCCGGCTCCGGCTCGTGCAGGCGTCGCTCGCCGACCGTGCCGACGACGTCGCCACCGTGTTCGAGGCGGACTGGCCGATCGAGGACGACGACTGGGAGCGGCGCGTCGCCGTCCTGCCGAGCACCCTGCGGCACGTCCGCGACGCCGTCCAGTACGCCGACGAGTCACGCCGCCTCAACCCGCGCCGGCTGCTGCGCCGCCGCGACCTCGCCTCGGAGTACGCCGACCTCGTCGTCTTCGAGCGGGTGGGGTTCCACCTGCAGGACCTCGCCGAGGTCTCCGGCATCCTCGGTCGCCGGATCGGTCGGCAGATCGGCATCGTCGACGACCTCGCCCCCGTCGTCGCCCGTGCCGTCCGCAGCGTCGGAGAGGTGATCAGGAGGCGCGGCGGCGACGACCGGGACGCCTTCGTCACCGCCCGCCGCGACGTCGAGGAGCTCTGGCGGGCCATCGACACGCACCGCGAGCTGCCGACGGTCGCCACCAGCGGCGGCGTCTCGGTCGCCGTCTCGCTCGGACGGATCATCGCCGCGCTCGACCCCGACGACTCGACGGCTCCCCGCCCCGACGACGAGGCGGTCGGCGACCTGGACGGCGACGGCGACGTCGACGCCGACGACGCCGCCGCAGAGGTCGGCGGCACCACGAGCACCGGCCCCGTCGACGACCCCACGGCGCCCCGCGACACCGCGCCGCGCGACAGCGAGCGACGCCAGGAGGCGCAGGGCCCGGCCGCCGACGGCGTGGCCGCAGACGACGAGACCGCCGACGACGAGACCGCCGACGACGGGCCCGCCGACGGCGAGGCGGAGGACGCTGCCCGCGAACGCTGACGGCGTCCCACGCCCCGGCGCAGTACGGTGGGGGAGGCATCGTCGCCGAACGCCCTGCCGCGCCCTGCGCCGGTCTCGCGGATGCCCCCACGGCGTGCCGCGACCCCGTCCCTGCCCGGCAGCCCGTACCCCTCACACACCGAGCGGCGATCCGTCGCCGCCTTCACGGAAGCCGTACCTGTGACAGACACCACCACCCTCATCATCCTCGGAGCCTCGGGAGACCTGACCGAGCGCCTCCTCCTCCCTGGTCTCGCGAGCCTGCTCAAGAGCGACCGCGGGGTCGACGTGCAGCTGATCGGCACCGGCCGCAGCGAGCGCAGCGTCGACGAGTGGGACGACGTCGTGAAGACGGCGTTCAACGGCGACGCGGGCAGCGACCTCGCCAAGAAGACCCTGGCGTCCAGCCAGTACATCCAGGGCGACCCGACCACGGTCGAGCACCTGAAGGCCCTCTTCGAGGCGTCCGAGGGCACGCCCGTCATGTACTTCGCGCTGCCCCCGGCGATCAGCACCAAGGTGATCCAGGCGCTCGCCGAGATCGACCTGCCCGACGGCCTCCGCCTCGCCCTCGAGAAGCCCTTCGGCTCCGACGAGGCGAGCGCGCGCGAGCTCAACGCCGAGCTGCTCAAGATCGTGCCGGAGGAGCGCATCCACCGCACCGACCACTTCCTCGGCCGCGCGACCGTGCTCAACATGATCGGCCTCCGCTTCGCCAACCGCCTCTTCGAGCCGGTCTGGAACAGCGAGAACATCGAGAAGGTCGAGATCTTCTACGACGAGGTCCTCGGCCTCGAGGGCCGCGCGCAGTACTACGACAAGGCCGGCGCGCTGATCGACATGATCCAGAGCCACCTGCTGCAGGTGCTCGCCGTCATCGCGATGGACGCCCCGTCGAGCATCGACTCGGTCGAGCTGCGCAGCGAGATCGCCCGCGTCCTGCGCGCCACCTGGGTCAAGGGCGGCGATCCCGTCGCGTCGAGCCGTCGCGCGCAGTACGCGGCCGGCACCATCGACGGCAAGGATGTGCCCGCCTACGCCGACGAGGACGGCGTCGACGTCGAGCGCCAGACCGAGACCCTGGCCGAGGTCGAGTTCGAGGTCAAGACGCGCCGCTGGGCGGGCGTGCCGTTCATCCTCCGCTCGGGCAAGGGCATGACGAAGATCCGCAAGGAGGTGCTGATCACCTTCAAGCCGGTGCCCGCGCTCCCCGAGGGGCTGAACGGCGCCTCGACCCCCGACACGCTGCGGATCGAGATCAGCCCCGAGACGATGGAGCTCGGCGTCACGACCAACGGGTCGGGCAACCCCTTCGACCTCGAGAAGTCGACGATGTCGGTCACCCTGGGCAAGCCCGAGCTCACCCCCTACGGCGAGGTGCTCAGCGGCATCTTCCACGACGACCCGACGCTGTCGATCCGCGGCGACGTCGCCGAGCGCTGCTGGGCGATCGTCGCCCCGGTGATCGACTCCTGGAAGGCCGGCGACGTGCCGCTCGACACCTACGCGGCCGGCTCGACCGGCCCGTCGGACTGGCCCGCCTGAGCCTCGACGCTCCTGCAGCCGACGGCCGCCCCGCTCCTCGAGCAGGGCGGCCGTCGTCGTCTCCGTCTCAGGCGGGGGAGGAGGTCCGGGCCTGGGGCGGTGCCTGCTGCTGCGCCTTCGCGATCGCGTCCGCGGCACGGACGAGGGCCAGGTGCGAGAGCGCCTGGGGCGTGTTCCCGACGTGCCTGCCGGTCGCGACCTCTACCTCCTCCGACAACATGCCGACGTCGTTGCAGTAGCCCACGAGGCGGTCCATCAGGGCCACCGCGTCGTCGACGCGGCCGGACGCCGCGTACTGCTCGGCCAGCCAGAACGAGCAGGTGAGGAACGGGTTCTCGGCGCCGCTCAGCCCGTCCACGCCGCTCTCGGTGCGGTACCGCCGCAGCAGGCCGTCGTGCAGCAGGTCCGCCTCGATCGCCGCGACCGTGCCGAGCATCCGCGGGTCGTCGGCGGCGACGAACCCGACCTGGGCGAGCTGCAGCAGCGAGGCGTCCACCTCCGACGTGCCGTAGTACTGCGTGAAGGTGCCGCGGTCGGCGTCCCAGCCCTTCGCCTCGATCTCGGTGCGCACCTCGTCGCGGAGCGCCCGCCACCGGTCGACGGGGCCGTCGAGGCCGAACTGCTCGACGCCCTGGATCGCCCGGTCGAGGGCCGCCCAGATCATCGCCCGCGAGTGCGTGAAGTGCTGCAGCTCGCCCCGGATCTCCCAGATGCCGTTGTCCGGCCGGGTCCAGTTGTCCTCGACGTACTGCATCAGGGCGCGCTGGAGCGGCCAGGAGTACTCGGTCTCCTCGACGCCGAGCAGCCGGGCCTCGTGCAGGGCGACCATCACCTCGCCGAAGATGTCGCCCTGGTACTGCTTGTAGGCGGCGTTGCCGATGCGGACGGGGGAGGCGCCCCAGTAGCCGGGCAGCTGGCCGAGCTCGCTCTCGTGCAGGTAGCGCTCACCGGCCAGCCCGTACATGATCTGCACGTCGGCCGGGTCGCCGGCGATCGCCCGGAGCAGCCAGCCGCGCCACCGGTCGGCCTCCTCGGCGTAGCCGTGCAGGATGAGCGCCTGCAGGGTCATGGAGGCGTCGCGCAGCCAGACGTAGCGGTAGTCCCAGTTCCGTGAGCCGCCGAACTGCTCGGGGAGGCTCGTCGTCGCGGCCGCCACGATGCCGCCGGTGTCCTCGTTCGTGAGCGCGCGCAGGATGAGCAGCGACCGGTGCACCTCCCGTTCGTACACGGGGGGAGCGGTGCACCGGGCGGCCCACTGCTGCCACCACGTGACCGTCTCGTCGATCCGGGCCGTCACGTCGATCGCGGTGGGCGGCTCCCGGTGCGAGGGGTACCAGGTGAGGCTGTGGTCGACGGTCTCGCCGGCCGCGACCTCGAAGTCCGCCTCGTGGGTGTGGTCGGTGGCGGTCAGGCGCGGGCCCCGGACGACGACCGCGTCCGGCCCCGCCGTGGCGACCAGGGCGGTCCCGTCGGCCTCGGGCACCTGGCGCACCCAGGGCACGGCCGTGCCGTAGCCGAAGCGGATGGCGAGGTCGACGTGCATCGTCACCGTGCCGGAGACGCCGGTCACGCGCCGGACCACGTCGGCCCGTCGGTCGCCGTACGGCATCAGGTCGGTGACCTCGACCACCCCGGTGGGCGTGGTCCAGGTCGTCACGAGCACGAAGGTCCCGTCGACGTAGCGTCGTGTCGACGTGGCGGCGGCGTCGCGGGGGGCGACCAGCCACCGGCCGGAGTCGTGGTCGCCGAGCAGGGCGCCGAAGGTCGACGCCGAGTCGAAACGGGGCAGGCAGAGCCAGTCGATGCTGCCGTCGGTGCCCACGAGGCATCCGGTGTGCAGATCGCCGATGAGCGCGTAGTTCTCGATGGCCAGGGGCATGGGCACATCCTGCCAGCGGCGGCTCTGCCAGGTCTCAGCGCTGCAGCGTCGGGTCGGGCCAGAGCGTCTCGACCAGCGGCTTCCGGCGACGGGCGCGCGCCCACACGAAGAAGCCGACCAGGGTGAAGGCGCCGTAGAAGACGTACATGAGGCCGGAGGCGTAGTAGCCGGCGCTGAAGAGCAGGGGCGTCCCGACGAGGTCCACCGCGACCCAGATCAGCCAGAACTCGACCCAGCCCTTGGCCATGCCCCAGGTGGCGAGCAGCGAGCCCGTGAAGATCCAGGCGTCGGCCCACACCGGCTCGTACGAGCCGAGGGCGCTGAAGACGGGAGTGAGGACGGCGGTGCCGCCGAACAGGGCCACGACGAGCACGACCCGGTTCTTCGCGCCGGCCCAGCGGGGCTCGACAGGTGAGCTCGCGCCTCCGTCGCGGGAGCGGCTCCAGCGGTACCAGCCCCAGATGGACACCGCGATGAACATCACCTGGCGCCCTGCCTGGCCGAGGAGGTTCACCGGGTTCGGGGTGTCGAAGACGGCCCCGAGGAACACGGTGAACAGCAGGGCGTTGCCCACGATGCCGACCGGCCAGGCCCAGACCTTGCGGCGCATGCCGCCGAGGGCGCTCAGCAGCCCGAAGACGTTGCCGATCACCTCGCGCCACAGGATGGTCTGGTCGCCCAGCACGAGCTGCGCGTCGAACAGCCAGCGGATCAGGGTCATCGGGTCCTCCTCGTCGGTGACGACGCCGTGCGTCGTCGGATCGGGGAGGCGCGACCGCAGGCGCGATCGACGCTCGCTTCTCTCATCCAGACTTTACTGTCGGCTCCAGAATTGCCCCTCGCAGGGCTGTCACTGGATCAGCCTCTCGGTGTCGAGAGGGTCGCGGGCTGTCACCGCCGGTACGGAATCACACCGTCCCCGAAGCACTCGTGAGAACGAGTCTGGCACCCCGGGCATTCCCGGGAGGACCGAGCGTCTCGCGGCGTCACGCGAACAGCTGCTGCTCGACCCGGTCGTCGAACACGCCGAGCAGCAGCCACGAGCCGTCGGCGCCGTCGCAGGCGAGGTCGAAGGTGCCGTCGACCCGGTGCGCCCCGTCGGTCAGCGGGAGGGCGTCGACCCGCCAGACCGGCAGCTCGAGCAGCGCCTCCCCGGCGCCCCGGGGCGCCCTGGCCGCCGACCGCCACCACTCGCGGCGGGTGACCCACCGCTCGGGCGGGCTCACCACGCCGTAGACGACCCCCCGCCAGACGAACCGCAACGGCGCCCCGCCCTCGGTCGTCTCGACCGGCACCGCTTCGTCGACCTTCATGCCGCCTCCTCGTTCGAATGTGTGTTCGAACACGAGTGTAGGTCGGCCCCCCGACATCGGCCAGGGGCCTCCGTCACCAGGGCAGCAGACTCTCCTGCACGTGCCGGGCGACGCGCCCCGGCACCCCGGCCTCGTCGGCGAAGCCGCGCCAGCCGGCGACCGCGTCGTGCACCTCCGCCACGATGTCCGAGGCGCCGGGCACGAGGTGGCGGTCGGCGAGGCGCATCACGTCCGCCTCGGCAGGGTCGCGCCACACGCCGTCCACCCCCATCAGGTGCTGGTAGGTGAACCGGCCCGTCGGGTTGTGCGCGAACGTCACGTCGTACGCCGGGGCCAGCTCCCACGACGACGACGCCGACCGGAGCAGGAACGACGTGTTCTTCGTGTGGTCGTCGTTGTTCGCCGCCAGCACGTTGAACACCATGCGGCGGAACGCCTGCGGCAGCGCCTCCCGCCCGACGACGCGGGTCGCCACGTCGAACAGCTGCCCGTAGTCGTGCACCTGCCGCTGACGGAAGTCGAGGTGCGCCGTGCCGCAGAGGGTCACCGTGTGCGCCTTGCCCGACGGCAGCCGGTCGAAGCGCCGGGTCATGAAGTGGGCCCGCTCGCCCTCCTCGAGCAGCCGGCACTCGGCCATGTCGATGCCGGCCGCCCCCGCCATCGCCGAGTACGCCAGCTCCACCCTGCCCGACGAGTCCCCCTGCCCGAGCTCCGAGTCGGCGCCCATGCCGTCGAGCTTCAGCAGCCAATGCTCGAACCCCTCGGGAGCCGGCAGCTGACCGGACCGGACCTCGCCGGTCTCGCGGTCCCACGCGACGACGGCCTTGGCCCGGGCCCCTCCTGCCGACGTCCCCACCTGGATCAGGGAGCGGATCGCCGACTCGTTCTCCCGGTCGTTCGAGAACTCGGCGTCGAGCACGCTCCGCGCACCCGCGACCAGGTCGCTCAGCTCGACCGCGCTCGCGGTCCGGTGACGCGGCCCGCGGGACGGCCGGAACTCGAGGGCGCCCATCGCTCGGTCCGCCATGTACGCCAGCCTGTCGAGCGGCGTCGCCGCCCCGCGCCCGACGCCCTGCCGCGCCAGCCACGCGTCGATCACGGCGTTCCCGAAGTCGTCGGGCAGCGCGTCCGCCAGCAACGCGGGGAGGCGGTGGAACGTCGCCTCCGGCAGCTGCGGGAACACATGGCGGCGCCGACGGACCGGCATGGTCAGCGGGGCGAGCTCGACGCCCCGCGCCGCCCACTCGGGGTAGTACTCGAACACGTACGCACCGAGCGCGGGGTCGAGGGCGACCGCCCCGACCCGTTCGCCCCAGGCCGTGACCTCGACCGCCTGGACCGGCACCCAGCTCACGACCCGCTGCTCCCGCGCGGCGCCCGTGGCCGGTACACGCGACGACGCGGGGCCGGGTCGGCCGACCGGAGGACGTCGATGGGGCTCACGGCGCTCGCCGGGGCCAGGGCGTCGAGGGCGTCCTCGGCGCCGAGTGCCCGCAGCACGCGCACCAGGGTGGAGAGGGTGCTCCCGCGGCCGTTCTCCAGCGACTGGAGGGTGCTGGTCGAGAGGTCGGCCCGGCGTGCCAGGGAGATCTGGTCGAGCCCGGCGTCCAGTCGCGACGCCCGCACCTGGCTGCCGATCCGCGCCTCCCACTCGTCGGTGGACCGCACGGGGGAATCGGGGAAGGGCTGATCCATCATGGTCCTCCTGTACGTGGATTTCCGATCATAAGAGCCATACCGCATCCTGACAACCGGATTTCTCGTCATAGCAGGACGGCAACTCCTCGCGAGCAGCTCAGGGCGTCCGGGCGGTGACGACCCCTGCCTCCGTCAGCTGGTCCCAGAGGCCGGCGCCGTCCGGCGCGGACACCCAGGCGACATCGGTGCCCTGCGCGTGCTCCGACCGGGACCGCCCTCCGGCCAGCACGGCCTCGCTCGGCGACAGCTCGCGGATGGCCACCGCGGCCACGTTCTCGGGGTGGTCGTGCAGGAACCGGCCGTACAGCTCCTCGTCGTGCTGTCCGTCGTCGCCGACGAGCAGCCACCGCACCTGCGGGAACTCCTCCGCCAACCGGTCGAGCGAGCCCTGCTTGTGGAGTCGCCCGCTCCGGAAGAAGCGGTCGTGCGTGGGACCCCAGTCCGTCAACAACAGGGGGCCGCTCGGGTAGAGGTTCCGCGAGAGGAACCGCGAGAGCGTGGGGGCGACGTTCCAGGCACCCGTCGACAGGTAGACCACCGGGCAGCCTCCTGAGGACGCGTGCAGCCGTTCGTACAGGACGGCCATGCCGGGCACCGGCCGCCGAGCGTGCTCGTTGAGGACGAAGGTGTTCCACGCCGCGAGCAGGGGCCGCGGCAGCGACGTCACCATGACCGTGTCGTCGATGTCCGAGACGATGCCGAAGCGCGCGTCGGGGTCGATCACCGCGACCGGCGCCTCCACCGGGAGGGAGCCCTCGGTCGTGATCGTCACGACGTGCCAGCCCGGCGCCAGGTCGGACTCGAGCCGCACGTCGAGGACGCCGCCGCGGTCCGTGGTCACCGTCTGCGTCCGTCCGCCGATGGTCACCTCGACGACCGCGTGCTCGACCGGCACGCTCGTGAAGCTGCGCCAGCCGCGGACGTTCGCGCGGTCGGCGCCGTCGAGGGTGCCGGTCCGCGTGAGCAGCACGCGCGACAGGACGCGGACCCACCCGCTCGAGCCGTAGCCCGTGTACGGCACGATCGTCGGACGAAGGCCGCGCTTGCGGGCCCGCTTCTCGCGGAACCGGTGCACGGAGTTCTCGATGCGCGCCGCCCGGTGCAGGAGGGGCTCGACAGCGGCCGGGGCCGGCTTTCGGATGTCGGGCATCCGGTCATCCTCGCACGGTCGACCGACCGTGCGCCCTCGCGGCGTCACACGGGCAGCAGCAAGGAGGGGGAGTCGTTCGTGACCGAGCCGACGTCGGGGGAGACCTCGTGCACGACGAGCCGCGCGGCGATCTCGTCGGACAGCCCCGCCACGCCCTGCAGCAGGTCGTCGTCGCCCTCGGCCTCCGGGTCGAGCCAGTCGTCCATGACGTCGGCGCCGACGAGCACGGGCATCCGGTCGTGGACGGCCGCGAGCGGACCCGAGGAGGCGCGGGTCAGCACGGTCGTGGACAGCAGCCACCGGGACGGCGACCCCACCTCGGCACCCGGGTCGCGCCACCACTCGTAGAGCGCCGCGAACAGGACGACCTCGTCGTCGGGGAGCCGCACGGCGACGGGGCGCTTGCTCCCGTCGGGCAGCGCCTGCCACTCGTACCAGCCCGTCGCCGGCACGAGGGCCCGCCGTGAGGCCAGGGCCTCGCGGAACATCGGCTTCTCGGCGGCCGTCTCGGACCGTGCGTTGAACACCGGGGGGCCGACCGGACCGTCGGAGCCGGCCGGGACGAGGCCCCACCGAGCGGCGGCGAGGCGGCGCACGGGAGGCCCGCCCGCGTCGTCCCCGCGGGGCGCCGCGTCGATCAGCACCGTCACCGGGCGGGTCGGAGCGATGTTCCAGGAAGGGTCTGGGAGACTGTCGCCCGAGACGTCGACGTCGAACAAGGGCACCAGGTCGCTCGAGGCACGCGCCATCACGAATCGTCCGCACATGCGCACCATTCTCCCGGCTGCGACCGACATCGGTCGACGAGGTCGCCCTGACGCCCCCCTCAGGACCCTGACCCGCCGGTCACGGACCGCACCGCACGCACCACGTCGCCCCGGCGACGCCGCACGAAGGAGAACCCCTTGCTCGTCACCGACGTCCACGACGCACTGCCCGGGGGTTCGTCGCTGCTCAGGAACGAGCCCGTGCAGGCTCGCAGCTCCGCGCGGCTCACCGGCCTCCTCGACGCCGCCGCCGCGATCATCGACGAGATCGGCTACGAGCGCCTGACGACGGCGATGGTCGCCGAGCGGGCCGGCGCCTCCATCGGCACGGTCTACCGGTACTTCCCCGACCGCATCGCGGTGGTCGACGCCCTCGCGCTGCGCTGCGTGCAGCGCCTGACGAACCGGGTGGCCGACACCCTCGACGCCGACGGGGCGGCCGACTGGCGCGGCGCCGTCGACATCGTGATCGACTCCAAGGTCGAGCTCTACCGGAACGAGCCCGGCTTCCGGGCCATCCGCTTCAGCGACGCTCCCGACGCGGGCTCGCCGCAGGCCACCTCCTCGCTCAGCCCCTTCGCCGAGGCCGTGCTCGGGATGTTCGAGCAGCGCTTCGGCGTCGTCCGCGACGCCGACTCCGAGCTCGCCGTGCAGGTCGTGGTCGAGATCGGCGTCTCGCTCCTCGCGCGGGCGTTCCTCGCCGGCGGCGACGGCGACGCGCGCTTCGTGGACGAGTGCCGTCGCGTGTCGAAGTCCTACCTCGAGGCGCACCTCACCCTCGCCTGACGCGTCGCAGGGCCCCGCACGGTCCGTTCTGCGAAACGGACGAGGCAGGGACGGCCCTCATCCGTCGTCGTGTGGTTCAGTGTCGGGACTGGCAAGTGTCGATTCGTGCTGCCCACGAGGAATGAGCCACCCATGATCGAGTTCACCTCGGTGACCAAGCAGTACCCCGACGGCACCCTCGCCGTCGACGACTTCAGCCTCGTCATCCCGTCACGCAAGACCACCGTCTTCGTCGGGTCGAGCGGCTGCGGCAAGACCACCATCCTCAGGATGATCAACCGCATGGTCGACCCGACCAGCGGGTCGATCGAGATCGACGGCGACGAGATCGGCGGCCTCGAGCCCGTGGGGCTCCGCCGGAGCATCGGCTACGTGATGCAGAACTCGGGCCTGCTGCCGCACCGCCGGGTCGTCGACAACATCGCGACCGTCCCCGTGCTCAAGGGCGTCTCCAAGAAGGAGGCGCGGAGCCGGGCCCTGGAGCTGATGGACACGGTCGGGCTCGACCGCTCCCTCGCCGACCGCTGGCCGAGCCAGCTCAGCGGCGGCCAGCAGCAGCGCGTCGGCGTCGCCAGGGGCCTCGCCGTCGACCCGAACATCCTCCTCATGGACGAGCCCTTCGGCGCCGTCGACCCGCTCGTGCGGGCCGACCTGCAGCGTGAGCTCGTCCGGCTGCAGCGCGACCTCGACAAGACGGTCGTGTTCGTCACGCACGACATCGACGAGGCCTTCCTGCTGGGCGACCAGGTCGTCATCCTCGAGAAGGGCGGCAAGATCGCCCAGAAGGGCTCGCCCGCCGACATCCTCTCCGACCCGGCCAGCGACTTCGTGGCCGACTTCGTCGGCTCCAACCGGGGCAAGCGGGCCCTGCACATCGAGCAGACCGCCACCGGTCAGGTCGTCGTCGACGACGAGGGCCGTGCGACCGGTGTGCTGACCGCACCCGGCTCCGTGCCGGGCGCGAGGCACGCGACCCCGAGCGAGGCCGGTGCCGTCCAGGCTCCGGGTGCCCCGGCGCAGGGTGGGCACGCGTCGTGAACTGGATCTGGTCGAACGCCGACTACATCTGGGACAAGACGCTGGTGCACCTCGCCCTCAGCGTGCCTCCGGTCGTCCTCGCCTTCGTCATCTCGCTGCCGATCGGCTGGCTCGCGAACCGCTACCGCGTCTCCCGCGGCATCCTCACGGTCGCTGGCCTGTTCTACGCGATCCCGTCGCTGCCCCTCTTCGTCGCCCTGCCCGCCCTCGTCGGCACGTCTCTCCGGAGCCCCGTCAACATCGTGATCGGGCTGACGCTCTACGGGGTCGCGCTGATGGTCCGCTCGGTCGCCGACGCCCTGGGCGCCGTCGAGGTCGACGTGCGCCAGTCGGCCACGGCCGTGGGCTACTCGAGCTGGCAGCGCTTCTGGCGCGTCGAGTTCCCCCTGGCAGGCCCCGTCATGCTCGCCGGCCTCCGGGTCGTGGTCGTCAGCACGGTCAGCCTCGCCACCGTCGGCGGCGTGCTGGGCGTCAACGGCCTCGGGCTGCTCTTCATCGACGGCTTCCAGCGGGACATCCCCGAGGAGATCCTCGCGGGCATCGTCATCACCATCGTCATGGCGCTCGTGCTCGACGGGCTGCTCGTCCTCCTCGGCCGCGCGCTGATGCCGTGGAGCCGCCCCGGCAGGCCGCGCCGCGCCTCCTCGAGGCGGTCGTCGGGCCGCTCGTCCGAGACCGGTGCCTCCTCGCCCCGGTCGCCTCGTCGAGAGGCGGTCCGCTCGTGAACTTCTTCGCGGAGGCCTTCGCGTTCATCGGCGACGGCAGCAGCTGGGTCGGCCCGAACGGCATCCCCGCCCGCCTCGGCGAGCACCTCTGGTACTCGGTCGTGGCGGTCGCCCTGGCGTCGATCGTCGCGATCCCCGTCGGCTTCGCCATCGGCCACACCGGTCGGGGGCGTGCGATCGCGGTCGCCGTGTCGGGGGGCGCCCGGGCGCTGCCCACCTTCGGCGTCATCACGCTCATCGCCGGCTGGGTCGGCATCGGCCTCACGGCCCCGATGACCGCGTTCGTCATCCTCGCGATCCCGTCGGTGCTCGCCGGTGCCTACGCGGGCTTCGAGGCCGTCGACCGCTCCACCGTCGACGCCGCCCGTGCCGTCGGCATGACCGAGTGGCAGATCGTCACGCGCGTCGAGGTGCCCCTCGGGCTGCCCCTGCTGATCGGCGGGATCCGCTCGGCGGTGCTGCAGGTCGTCGCGACCGCGACGCTCGCGACCATCGTCGGCTCCGGCGGCCTCGGCAGCTACATCATCACCGGCCTGCGCGCCAACGACTACGGCACGATGCTGGCCGGCTCGATCCTCGTGATCGTCCTCGCCGTGGCCCTCGAGGTCGTCTTCTCCGTCGTCCAGCGACTCGTCGTCCCGGCAGGCGTCACCGCCGGGCGCCCCACCGACTCCCGCGCGCGCGTCGCCCGACGCGCCCCGGGCACCGCAACACCCCTCCAGGAAGAAGGAACACAGTGAACAACACAGCGAAGAAAGGCCGGCTCACCGTTCTCGGCGCAGTCGCGATCGGGGCCGTGGTGGCCCTGGCAGGGTGCTCGTCGAGCGACCCTCTCAGCAGCGGCTCCGACGACACGGCGTCGTCCTCCGACGCCCTCGTGATCGGTTCGCAGCAGTACTACTCGAACAAGATCATCGCCGAGCTCTACGCCCAGGCGCTCGAGGACGGCGGCTACACGGTCGACCGTCAGTACGACATCGGCCAGCGCGAGGTCTACCTGCCCGAGCTCGAGAGCGGCAGCATCGACGTGTTCCCCGAGTACTCCGGCAACCTGCTGCAGTTCTACGACGCCGAGACGACGGCCAAGACGCCCGATGAGGTCGAGTCGGCCCTCGACGACGCGCTGCCCGACGGCCTCACCAGCCTCACCGCCGCCGAGGCGACGGACCAGGACAGCTACAACGTGACGAAGGAGTTCTCCGAGGAGAACGGCATCACGAGCCTGGCCGACCTCAAGGACTACTCCGGCTCGATCGCCCTCGGCGCCCCGCCCGAGAACGTCGACCGTCCCTACGGCCCTCCCGGCCTGAAGAGCATCTACGGCGTCGACGTCACCTCGACCCCGATCGACGACGGAGGCGGCCCGCTGACGGCCAAGGCGCTGTCGGACGGCAGCGTCCAGATCGCCGACCTCTACTCGGCCAGCCCGCTGATCGTCGAGAACGACTTCGTCACCCTCGACGACCCCGAGAACATGATCCTGCCGCAGAACGTGGTGCCGATCGTCTCGGACAAGGTCGACCAGGGCGCCCAGGACATCATCGACGCGGTGGACGCGGCGCTGACCTCGGCCGACCTGCAGGAGATGAACTCGAAGAGCCAGACCGACAAGGAGTCCGAGGGCACCATCGCCAAGGACTTCCTCGAGAGCAAGGGGCTCGTCGGCTGACCAGCGACGAGCACAGGAGGGGCCGGCACGCACGTGCCGGCCCCTCCGTCGTCAGACGGCGTCGTCGTCCGGGTGGGCCATGTGCTTCTCCTCGCGCCGGTGCACGAGCCGCTTGACGAGCAGCACGACCACGGCGAACGCGACCACGATGCCGACGAAGACGTAGCCGGCGCCGTGCAGCCGGTCGGCGAGCTCCCGGTAGCTGCCGGCGGCGGCCGCGCCCACCGACACGTACGCCGTCGCCCAGAGGAGGCAGGCCGGCGTCGTCCAGGCCAGGAACGTCCGGTAGCGCATCGGGCTCGTGCCCACGGTCAGGGGGATGAGCGAGTGCAGCACGGGCAGGAAGCGCGACACGAAGACGGCGATGCCGCCGCGTCGGGCGAGGTAGTTCTCGGCCCTGACCCAGTTGTGCTCGCCGAGGCGTCGGCCGAGACGGCTGCGCCGGATCGCCGGGCCGAAGTGGCGCCCGAGCGCGAAGCCGATGCTCTCCCCGGTGAGCGCGCCGAGCACGAGGGCGACGACGAGCGAGGCGAACTCGACCGGGCCGACCACCGCGGTCGCGGACACCACGGCCACGGTGTCCCCGGGCACGAGCAGCCCGAGCAGCACGCTCGTCTCCAGCACCATGGCGAGGCCGGCGAGCAGGGTCCGGAGGAGCGGGTCGACCGACTGCACGAGGTCGAGGAGTCCTGTCAGCACGTCGTCCACCCGGGTGATCCTATTCATCGGCGGCCGGGAGCCCCCTGGTCCCGCAGGTCGGTCAGGACCTCGCCGGGAGCGGGCGGCGCAGGGCGTCGAGGCGGGCCTGCCACGTGGCGAGCCGCCCCGGCTGCTCCGCCGGGGAGGGGCCGTCGACCCACCCGGAAACGATGCGGACGCCGTGCAGCGCGCTGAGCGACCAGATCTCGGCGCCGTCGAGCTCCGCCGGCGTCGACCGGTCGTGCAGCACGTCGACGCCGAGCACGGCGGCGAGGGTGAGCACGGTGCGCGAGGTCACGCCGGGCAGGCGGGGCAGGTCGTCGGCCGGCGTGCAGAGCGAGTCGCCGCGCCACCAGACGAGCGAGCTCCACGCTCCCTCGACGACGTGGCCCTCGGGGGAGAGGATCACCGCCTCCTCCGCTCCGCGGGAAGCGGCCTCCGACCGCACGTCCCCGAGGGCGGCCAGGTCGGGGCCCTTGACGAGGGGCGACGTGCGGGGGTCGCGGGCCGCGGTCGCCACGCGCACCGATCTCGTGCGGTCGGGAGCGGTCCGCAGCCGGGCCCTCAGCTCGGGTGCCCCGGCGGCGGAGTCGCGGACCAGCTCGACGCGGGGGAACCAGGCGCCGTCCCGCGGCAGGCGGTCGACGACCGCGCCCCAGAAGGCCTCGACGTCGTCGTCGTCGGCGACCAGGCCCGTGGCCGCCACGGACGACGTGAAGCGGTCGCGGTGCACGTCGAGGGCGCGGACGGCGCCGTCGAGCACGAGCCACGAGTCGGCGACGAGCACGTCGGGGGGCGACGCCGTGGGCCGATCCGCCCTCGACGCCGTCGGTGCCATCGGAGCCGTCGACTCCGCGGGCGACGATGCGAGCTCGCCCCCGCGCCACAGGAGGGTCTCGCCGGGGCTCATACACTCAGGGTATGCGCCTCCCGGTCCACCGTCGTCCGCTCGCGTGGCGCGACCCGGAGGCCGTCGTGCTCGCCCTCGCCCGCACCGGCGACGTCGTGTGGACCGACGCGGGCCCCGGTGCCTCGTCGGGGCGCTCGGTCGTCGCCTGGGGCCCGGCGCTCACCGCCACGGGCCCCGACGACCTGGCTGTCGCGTGGGCCGAGCTCCGGGCCGTCCTCGCCGGTCCCCGAGGCGACGCCGATCCGCTCGGGCCCGCCGGCTGGCTCGGCTACGGCGTCGGGACCTGGCTCCTCGACCGGGACGCGACCGTCGGCGTGGGCCGGGGCGCGCCTCCCTCGGTCACGGCCGGGCTCGCGCCCGACCCCGACGCCCCCGCCGACCTCGCGCTGCTGCTGACCGACCGGGCGCTGGTCTTCGACCACGGCGACAGGACGGTGGAGGCGGTGGTCCTGGGCGACGACCGCTGGCTGTCGGCCGTCGCAGCGGCCTGGCGCGACGTCCCCGAGGGCGACCCCGGGCACCCGGCCGAGCCCACGGCGCCGTCACGCCCCGCCGTGCGTCAGCACGACGACGACGCCTACCTCGCGCTCGTCGAGCGCTGCCAGCAGGCCATCACGGCGGGCGACGCCTACGTGCTCTGCCTCACGACGACGACCACGGTCGAGGGCGACGTGGACGACCTGGCCGTGTACCGGAGGCTGCGCCGGTCCTCTCCGGCCCCGCACGCCTCCTTCGTGCGGATCGGGCCCACGTCGGTCCTCGGGGCGTCGCCCGAGTCGTTCCTGCGGGTCGACGCGCACGGAGCGGTCTCGTCGTCCCCGATCAAGGGGACCCGACCGCGGTCGGCGGACCCGGCGGTCGACGCCTGCGCCGCCGCCGAGCTCGGGGCCGACGAGAAGGAGCTCGCCGAGAACCTGATGATCGTCGACCTCGTGCGCAACGACCTCACGCGCGTCGCGGCGCCCGGCACCGTCGCGGTGGCCGAGCTGTTCTCCGTCCGCTCCTACCGCCACGTGCACCAGCTCGTGAGCACGGTGACGGCCGTCCTGGCCCCGGGGCGCACCGCCCTCGACGTCGTGGAGACGGCCTTCCCCGCGGGCTCGATGACCGGCGCGCCGAAGCGCCGGGCCGTGCAGCTGCTCGCCGCCTGGGAGGGGCGACCGCGCGGCGTCTACTCGGGGGTCGTGGGTCACCTCGGCCTGGACGGCTCCGCCTCGCTCGCCATGGCCATCCGGTCGATCGTCGTCGAGCGCGCGACGTCGCGACGGCCCGGCCGTGCGAGCGTCGGCGCCGGGGGAGGCATCACCGCGTCGTCGGTGCCGTCCGTCGAGCTCGAGGAGGTGCGGCTCAAGGCGGCCGCCCTGCTGCGCGCCCTCGACGCGGTTGCGGAGGGCGCCTCCTCGGCTCCCGCCGTGCCGACGCGTCCCGTGCCCTGACGAGACGGTCGGCCCGCTACCCTGGACGACGGACCGCCCCGCGCGTGCGCCCCTCAGGGCGCCCTCGGGCCGTCCGCCTCCCCACCGCAGCGATTGAGAGTCCCGTGGCCCACGAGCACGACACGACACCGTCCGCCGACCAGGCGTCCACCACCCCGGCGTCCGAGACCCCGGCCCCCGCCGAGGGCGAGACGGAGCGCGCCTACGACCCTGCCCGCCTGCAGCGGAAGTGGCAGGCGATCTGGGAGGAGGCGAAGCCCTTCGCCGTCGACCCGGACGACGTGCGGCCGCGCAAGTACATCCTCGACATGTTCCCGTACCCCTCGGGCGACCTGCACATGGGGCACGCCGAGCAGTACGCGCTCGGCGACATGGTCACGCGCTACTGGCGCCAGCAGGGCTTCAACGTGCTGCACCCGATCGGCTGGGACAGCTTCGGCCTGCCCGCCGAGAACGCCGCCATCAAGCGCGGGGTCGACCCCCGCGAGTGGACCTACGCGAACATCGAGCAGCAGAAGCAGAGCATGAAGCTCTACGCGCCGTCGTTCGACTGGGACCGCGTGCTGCACACGAGCGACCCCGAGTACTACAAGTGGAACCAGTGGCTGTTCCTGCAGATGTACGACAAGGGCCTCGCGTACCGCAAGGACAGCTGGGTCAACTGGGACCCGGTCGACCAGACCGTGCTCGCGAACGAGCAGGTCCTCGCCGACGGCACGTCCGACCGCTCGGGCGCCGTCGTCGTCAAGAAGAAGCTGACGCAGTGGTACTTCAAGATCACCGACTACGCCGACCGCCTGCTCGACGACCTCAACCAGCTCGAGGGCCACTGGCCGACCAAGGTGCTGAACATGCAGCGCAACTGGATCGGCCGGTCGATCGGTGCCGACGTGCACTTCGAGATCGAGGGCAGGGAGGAGCGGGTCACGGTCTTCACGACCCGTCCCGACACCCTCTGGGGCGCCACCTTCATGGTCGTCGCGCCCGACTCCGACCTCGCGGCCGAGCTCGTCGCCGACGCGACCGACGACGTGAAGGAGACCTTCGCCTCCTACCTGGTCGAGGTGCAGAAGGCGACCGAGATCGAGCGCCAGTCGAGCGAGCGCCCGAAGACCGGCGTGCCCCTCGGGCGCGTCGCGGTGAACCCGGTCACGGGCGACCCGATGCCCGTCTGGGCCGCGGACTACGTGCTCGCCGACTACGGCCACGGCGCCGTCATGGCCGTGCCCGCGCACGACCAGCGCGACCTCGACTTCGCCCGCAAGTACGACCTGCCGGTCCGCGTCGTCGTCGACACCAACGCGCCCGTCACGGGCGTCATCCCCAAGCTGCAGCTGGACGAGGACGGCCAGGCGATCCTGCCCGACGACCTGCCCGACCTCGACCCGGCGTCGACCGGAGTCGCCCTGACCGGCGAGGGCCGGCTGATGAACTCGGGGCCGCTCACGGGCCTGAGCAAGTCGAACGCGATCAAGCGCGTGGTCGAGCTGCTCGAGCAGTCGGGTTCCGGCAAGGCCGCGAAGACCTACCGACTCCGCGACTGGCTCATCTCGCGTCAGCGCTTCTGGGGCACGCCGATCCCGATCGTGCACGGCGCCGACGGCGTCGAGGTGCCCGTGCCCGTCGACCAGCTGCCCGTGCTGCTGCCGTCGACCGAGGGCCTCGACCTCAAGCCCAAGGGCAGCTCGCCCCTGGGCGCTGCGACCGACTGGGTGAACGTGCCCGACCCGCGCGACGGCTCGCCCGCTCGCCGCGACGCCGACACGATGGACACCTTCGTCGACAGCTCGTGGTACTTCCTGCGGTTCCTCGACCCGACCGACTCCGAGAGGGCCTTCGACCCGGCCCAGGCGAGCAAGTGGGCCCCCGTCGACCAGTACGTGGGCGGCGTCGAGCACGCCATCCTGCACCTGCTCTACGCGCGCTTCATCACCAAGGTGCTCTTCGACCTCGGCCACGTCGACTTCACCGAGCCGTTCAGCGCCCTGCTGAACCAGGGCATGGTGCTGCAGGACGGCGCGAAGATGAGCAAGAGCAAGGGCAACGTCGTCAGCCTGTCCGACGAGATCGCGAAGCACGGCGTCGACGCGATCCGCCTGACGATGGCGTTCGCCGGCCCGCCCGAGGACGACATCGACTGGGCCGACGTCTCGCCGGCAGGGTCCGCGAAGTTCCTCGCCAGGGCGTTCCGGCTGGCGACCGACGTCGACAGCCCGCGCGACGTGGTGTGGGCCGAGGGCGACCAGGCTCTGCGCCGGGTCACCCACCGGTTCCTCGCCGAGGCCCCCGGGCTCAGCGAGGCGTTCAAGTACAACGTCGTCGTCGCCCGCCTGATGGAGCTCGTCAACGCCGTCCGCAAGACGATCGACAGCGGCGCCGGCGCCGCGGACCCCGCGGTCCGCGAGGCGACGGAGACGGTGGCCCTCGGCCTCTCGCTCTTCGCGCCCTACACGGCGTCGGAGATGTGGGAGCTGCTCGGCTACGACGGCGTCGGCGTCGCCCACTTCGGCTGGCGCCGGGCCGACCCGACCCTGCTCGTCGAGACCAGCGTCACGGCCGTCGTGCAGGTGAACGGCAAGGTCCGCGACCGTCTCGAGGTCTCGCCCAAGATCACGTCCGACGAGCTCGAGGCCCTGGCCCGCGACTCCGCCGCGGTGCAGCGCGCGGTCGGCGACAAGCAGATCGTGAACGTCGTCGTCCGGGCGCCGCGCCTCGTCGCCATCGCGGTGAAGTAGCCGACTCGCTCCTCCCCGTCGCCGACCGGCCGTCCTGGTTCCCCAGGGCGGCCGTCGTCGTCTGCGGGAGCCGCAGCGCTCCTCCTACGGTCGGCGGATGGTCGTCGACTTCCGCTCCGCGCCCGACCCGGCGGCCCCCCGCGGGCCGCGCTGGCGCCTCGGCGTCGGGGCCGTGGTGGTGCTCGTGCTGGCGGTGCTCGCGGTCACCGTCGCGGTCTCGGCGACGGCGTCCCGAGGAGGCGCGGGCGAGACCGCGATCACGTCACGGCCGACGCCCGCCTACGGGTCGTCCGGGGCGGTCGACTCGTCGGCGGCGCCTGGTGCACCCGGCTCCCCGGTCTTAGTCCACGTGCACGGCAGGGTCGCGCTGCCGGGGCTCTACGAGCTCGCGTCGGGGGCACGCGTCGTCGACGTCGTCGCGGCCGCGGGGGGCTTCGCCGACGACGCCGAGCAGGGCGCGGTCAACCTGGCCCGGCCCCTCGTCGACGGCGAGCAGCTGTACGTGCCGGCGGTGGGGGAGGCGGGCGCGGCCGGGCCCGGCGCGGGTGCGGGTGCGGGGGCGGGTGCGGGCTCCGCGGCGGGCGGCGGCGCCTCTGGGCCAGGGGCAGCTCTCGTCGACCTCAACTCTGCCGACGCCGCTGCGCTCGAGACGCTCCCCGGGGTAGGGCCCGCGACCTCGGCGGCGATCCTCGAGTGGCGGCGGCAGAACGGCGCGTTCCGGTCCGTGGACGACCTGCTGGGCGTCACGGGCATAGGGGAGAAGACCCTGGCGAAGCTCTCCCCGTTGGTCACCGTGTGAGGGCGCCGACGCAGGTCGACGTCCGCTGGGCGGTGCCGGCGGGCTCGTCCTGGGCCGTGCTCGTCGGGGTCCTGCCCAGGCCCGACCTGCACGTCGCGGTGAGCGTCGTGCTCCTCCTCGTCGGAGCCGGCGCCCTGGTCGTCGCCGTCGTGGTCGGGCGACGAGATCGGCGCGCGCGGCCCTCGGCGTCGGGAGCGCCGTCGGCGTCAGGTGGGCAGCCGGCCTCGGGGTCGGCGGGTTCCCGCGTCGTCCCGGCCTCGGCGCTGGTCGCGCTCGTGGCCCTCGTCGCGGGGCTCGTGCTGGCGGGGGCGGCCGCGCGGCAGCAGGTCCGCTACCCGGAGTCGCTCGTCGCCCTGTCGGGCCACGCCGCCGAGCTGCACGGCACGGCGAGGGGCAGGGTGGCGTCGGGCACGCGAGCCGTGCAGGTGACGGTGCGCGAGGTCGTCGTGGCCGACGAGGTCGTGTGGCGAGGTCGGGCGTCGTTCCTCCTCCTCGGGCCGCGGGTCGCGGAGGGGTCGACGGTCGAGGTGGGGCAGGAGCTGTCCGCCCGCGTCTCTGTCCTCCCCGTCGAGCCGGGCGACGACGTCGCCTTCGTCGCGGCCGTGCGCGGCCAGGTCGTCGCGGGGGCGCCGCCGTCCGGGGCGGCGGGCCTCGCCGACTCGGTCCGCTCCGACCTCCGCGGCGTGACGGCGGAGCTGCCGGGCGACGGCGGCAGCCTCCTGCCCGGGCTCGCCGTGGGCGACACGTCCGCCGTCGACGACGAGCTCGACGACGCCATGAAGGCGTCCTCCCTGTCGCATCTGACGGCCGTCTCCGGGTCGAACTGCGCCGTGCTGGTCGCGCTCGTCATGCTCGTCGGCGGCGCCCTCGGAGTGCCACGGCTGGCGCGCCTCCTGCTCGCGGCGGTCCTGCTCCTCGCGTTCCTCGCGCTGGTCACCCCCGAGCCCAGCATCGTCCGCGCCTCGGTCATGGCGCTGGTCGTGCTCGGCCACCTCGCGGCGGGCCGGCCCGTGTCGGGACTGCCCGTCGTCTCGCTGGCGGTCTCGGGCCTGCTCCTCGTGGACCCCTGGCTGGCTCGCGACCTCGGCTTCGCCCTCTCGGTGCTCGCCACGGCGGGTCTCGTGGTGCTGGCGGCGCCCCTCGCCGACGCGTTCGCCCGGTTCCTGCCGCGGCCGGTGGCGGCCGTGCTGGCCGTGCCCGTCGCCGCGCAGCTCGCGTGCCAGCCGGTGCTGCTGCTCCTCGACCCCCGGGTGGCCGTGCACGGCGTCGTCGCGAACGTGCTGGCCGAGCCGGCCGCGCCCCTGGCGACCGTGGGGGGCCTCGTCGTGTGCGTCACCGCCTCCTGGGCACCGGGCTTCGCCGAGCTCGTCGCACGGGCCGCGTGGGTGCCGGCCACGTGGATCGGCGCGGTGGCCCGCTCCGTCGCGTCGTGGCCGTTCGCCCGGGTGGAATGGCCCGGCGGGACCACGGGCGTCGTGCTCCTGACGGGCCTGACCGTCCTCGTCGCGGGGGCGGTGCTGGCCCGGTCGGGCGGGCGGCTGCGGCGGGTCGTGGTCCTCCTGCTCACCGGTGGGCTCGTGGTGGGGGGCGGCGTGGTCGCGGGCGTCCGCACGGGGGAGCGCAGCGCCGTTCCTGCCGACTGGGCGATCGCGCAGTGCGACGTCGGGCAGGGCGACGCGGTCCTCGTTCGGAGCGCCGGCCAGGTGGCCCTCGTCGACGTGGGCGACGACGAGGCCGCGCTCGGCGGCTGCCTCCGCCGGTTCGGGGTCGACCGGATCGACCTCCTCGTGCTCACGCACTTCGACGCGGACCACGTCGGAGCCGTCGACGTGGTCACGGGTCTAGTGGGTCGCGCCCTGGTCGGGCCGACGGCGAGCCCCGACGACGAGCGCATCGTCGACGACCTGGCCGGCGGCGGTGCGGAGGTCGTCGAGGTCGCGGCCGGCGTGGGGGGAGTCCTCGGCGAGCTCGGCTGGTCCGTGCTCTGGCCGGTGCGGGCGGACGCGGCGGGCAACGACGCGAGCGTCGTCACCCTGTGGCGGCCCCTGCCCGGCTGCCGGACGGGCTGCCTGTCGCTCCTCGACCTCGGCGACCTCGCCGAGGCGCCGCAGCGTCGCCTCCTCTCGTCGTCGGGCGAGGCCCTCTCGGGCGTCGACGTTGTGAAGGTGTCCCACCACGGATCCGCCGACCAGCACGCGGGTCTCTACGCGGCCGCCCGGGCCTCCGTCGGGCTCGTCGGGGTCGGCGCCGACAACGGCTACGGGCACCCGCGACGAGAGGCTCTCGACATGGTCGAGGAGGCGGGCGCCGAGGTCACGAGGACCGATCTCGACGGCGACGCCGCGGTCGTCGTCGACGACGCGGGCGGCGTGCGGCTCTGGCGCCGACACGCCGCTGCGGGCCACGCGCCGTCCGACGACCCGTCGGCCGCGGGGGCCGCGGGGGCCCGGACGCCGGCGGCGTCGGGGGAGGCCGTTACGCTGGGAGCCGGGCGCCCCAGGCGTCCTCGACCGAGGAGGACCGTGGCCGCGAGAACCACCGGCAAGACGACGAAGAAGGCGAGCGTCGCCGTCGACCAGGTCCCCTGGCACGCGATCCGCCCGGCACCGGTCGTCCTCGTCAGCGGGCCCGAGCAGTTCCTCGCCGAGCGTGCCGTCCGGCAGCTCCGCGACCAGCTCGTCGCCGAGGACCCGAGCCTCGAGGTCCACGACCTCGAGGCCGACCACTACCAGCCCGGCGAGCTCATCACGCTCGCGAGCCCGTCCCTGTTCGCCGAGCCGCGCCTCCTGCGCGTGGTGTCGGTCGAGAAGTGCACCGACGCGTTCCTCGCCGAGACGCTCCGCTACCTCGAGTCGCCGGCCGACGACACTTACCTCGTGCTGCGGCACGGCGGGGGAGTGCGCGGCAAGAAGCTGCTCGACACGATCCGCGCGGGCGTGGGCGGCGGCGTCGAGGTCGTCTGTGCCGAGCTCAAGAAGGACACGGAGAAGCACGACTTCGCCGCGGGCGAGTTCCGGTCGGCGCGGCGACGTGTGTCGAGCGGCGCGCTCCGCGCGCTCGTGACGGCGTTCTCCGACGACCTCGCCGAGCTCGCCAGCGCCTGCCAGCAGCTGATCTCCGACGCGGCGGACGAGATCACGGAGGCGACGGTCGAGAAGTACTACGCCGGCAGGGTCGAGACGAACGCCTTCAAGGTGGCGGACGCGGCCATCGCGGGGCGCCAGGGCGAGGCGCTCGTGCTGCTGCGGCACGCCCTCTCGTCGGGTGCCGACCCTGTCCCCGTCGTGGCGGCCTTCGCGATGAAGATCCGCACCATGGCGAAGGTGCAGGGCGTCTACGGCCCGTCCGGCCAGCTCGCGTCGCGCCTCGGCATGGCGCCGTGGCAGGTCGAGCGAGCTCAGCGCGACGTCCGTGGCTGGAGCGAGGACGGCCTGGGCCGCTGCATCGAGCTGCTCGCCGAGACGGACGCCGCGGTCAAGGGCGCGCAGCGCGACGCGATCTACGCGCTCGAGCGGATGGTCACGACCGTGGCCACCCGGGGGGCCGTCGGTCGCTGACCTGCTGACCTCCTGACCTGCTGACCTGCTGACCTGCTGGCCGGCGGAACGCGAAGGGCCCCGTCTCGGTCGAGACGGGGCCCTTCGCAGCGAGCGCGATGCGCTCAGGGAGTCAGGCTCAGAGAGCGCCGACCTGCTTCGCGATCGACGACTTGCGGTTCGCGGCCTGGTTCTTGTGGATGACGCCCTTGCTGGCGGCCTTGTCGAGCTTCTTCGACGCGAGGGCCAGCGATGCGGTCGCCTTGTCCTTGTCGCCGGCGACGATGGCCTCGCGCGCGGCGCGGACGGCGGTCTTCAGCTCGCTCTTGACGGCCTTGTTGCGGTCCTGGGCCTTCTTGTTGGTGCCGATGCGCTTGATCTGCGACTTGATGTTCGCCACGTTCGCTACTTCCTGTTTCGTGTGTCGGGGCTGTCGGCACCAGGATGCGGCGCCGTGCCCGGGGGACGGTTCTGTGAGGTGGTGCTGCGAGCCGACCGGGAGGAGACGCGCTCTCCCCGGACTGCCGCCGGTGGTGCCACCGGAGCGGCTCTCGGCTGCGTTCGCGATCCGTCACGTCAGACGTTCCGCGCAAGCCAACAGGCAACGTTACCAGCACGTCGCCCGACTCTCAATGATAGGGCGTCCCCGACGGGCGGCGGTGACCCGGCGGGAGGGCGTGTCGCCCGTAGTACGGTGCCGTCATGCCGTCGCTCGCCCCGCACATCGCGTCCGTCCCCGCCTCCGGGATCCGCCGGGTCTTCGAGCTCGCCGCCGGCCTGGACGACGTCGCGATGCTGGTCATCGGCGAGCCCGACGTGCCCGTTCCGCACCACGTCGGCGACGCGGCCCGCCGTGCCTGGTCGGAGGACCGCACCGGCTACACGCCGAACGGCGGCATCGCGCCCCTCCGCGAGGCCCTCGTGGCCAAGCTGGCCCGCGAGAACGACCTGCACGTCGACGTGGAGCAGGTCTGGGTCACGGTCGGGGCCACCCAGGCGCTCTACCAGGCCATGGGGCTCGTCCTCGCGTCGGGCGACGAGGTGCTCGTGCCCGACCCCGGCTACACGACGTTCTCGATGAACGCGCACATGCTCGACGCCGTCCCCGTGCCGTACGCCCTCTCGGCCGGCGACGGCTTCCTGCCCGACCTCGACCAGCTGGAGGCGGCCGTCACGGACCGCACCCGAGCCGTCGTCGTCAACTCGCCGTCCAACCCCCTCGGGGTCGTCTGGCCGCGCGAGGTGCTGCAGGGGCTGCTCGACCTGGCCGCCCGACACGACCTGTGGGTGATCAGCGACGAGGTCTACGAGTACTTCACCTACGGGACGCCGCACGTGAGCATCGCCTCCCTCGACGCCGACGACCGCGTCTTCAGCGCGTTCTCGCTGAGCAAGACGTACGCCATGACCGGCGTGCGCGTCGGCTACCTGGTGACGCCGCGTGGCCTCGCCCCGACGATGCGGACGGTCCAGGAGGCGATGATCAGCTGCGTCGCCGAGCCCGACCAGCACGCGGCCCTCGCCGCCGTCACCGGCGACCACGGACCGGTGTCCGAGGCCCGCGAGCACTACCGCCAGAACCTCGAGCTCGCCACGGCGCTGCTCGCCGAGCGCGGCATCGCGCACCTCGACCCGCAGGGCGCCTTCTACCTCTGGATCGACGTGAGCCACGCGTCGCAGGGCGACGTCGCCGGCTGGGCCGAGCGCTTCCTGCTCGAGCAGCGGGTCGCCGTCGCCCCGGGCAGCGCCTTCGGCCGTTCCGGCGAGGGCTGGATCCGGATCTGCCTCGCCGCGGCTCCCGAGGTGATCCAGCGCGGGCTCCGGGCCCTCCCTGCACCCGGCGCCTGACGGGGACGCCCCCGCCTCGATCCGGGGGTCTGCCCCCTTCAGGCGGGCCGCGCCTCCTTCGTAGGCTCGGGGCATGACGAACACCGCTCCGACCATCCCGCCCGTCGCCGCGCACACTGCGGCCCCTGCCGCTCCCGCCGCTCCTGCCGCCCCCGCGGCGGCCGGCGGACTCCACTCGCCGCTGAGCCTGACGAGCCTGGTGCTCGGGATCGCGTCGGTCGCGCTGAGCTTCACCTTCGTCGTGCCGATCGTCGGCGTCGTCCTCGGCGTCCTCGGTCGCCGACGCGAGCCCGAGGGCCGCACGATGGCGCTGATCGGCATCATCTCGTCGGCCGTGATGCTGCTCGGCAGCGTCGTCCTCCTCGTCGTCGGGCTGCTGGCCGCGGTCCCGATCGGCCTGCTCGGCCTGTTCCAGTACGTCGGCTGACGCCTCCTCGTCAGCTGACGCCTGCTCGTCAGCTGACGCCTGCTCGCCAGCTGACGCCTGCTCCGTCGGGCCGCGCCTCGTGTCGGCAACTCCTGACGGGTGCGCCCAGAGCCGCCGGCAGCGCCGTCCCGGCGACGGTGCAGTGCGCACAGCAGGAGTTGCCGACACGGTTCCCGAGCGCGACGTGGGAGAATCGAGGCGACAACCGCCCGCCACCCCCTGAGGACCGTGTGAGCCCCCTAGCAACCCGTGCACTCGAGCCGGCGAAGAGCGCGCCCGAGCACATCCGCAACTTCTGCATCATCGCGCACATCGACCACGGCAAGTCGACGCTCGCCGATCGCATGCTGGGCATCACCGGCGTCGTCGAGGACAGGGCGATGCGCGCCCAGTACCTCGACCGCATGGACATCGAGCGCGAGCGCGGCATCACGATCAAGAGCCAGGCCGTGCGCATGCCCTGGGAGCGCGACGGCCAGACCTTCGCCCTCAACATGATCGACACGCCCGGCCACGTCGACTTCAGCTACGAGGTCAGCCGGTCGCTCGCGGCGTGCGAGGGCGCCATCCTCCTCGTCGACGCGGCGCAGGGCATCGAGGCCCAGACGCTGGCGAACCTCTACCTGGCGCTCGAGAACGACCTCGAGATCATCCCGGTCCTCAACAAGATCGACCTGCCGGCGGCCGACCCGGAGAAGTACGCGGCCGAGCTCGCGAGCCTCATCGGCGGCGACCCCGCCGACGTCCTGCGCGTCAGCGGCAAGACGGGCGTCGGCGTCACCGAGCTGCTCGACCGCGTCGTCGACCGCATCCCGTCGCCGACCGGCGACTTCGACGCCTCGCCGCGCGCGATGATCTTCGACTCCGTCTACGACAGCTACCGCGGCGTCGTGACCTACATCCGCATGATCGACGGCACCCTGCACCCGCGCGAGAAGGTGCAGATGATGTCGACGAAGTCGACGCACGAGATCCTCGAGATCGGCGTCTCGTCCCCCGAGCCGACGCCGAGCCAGGGCCTCTCGGTCGGCGAGGTCGGCTACCTGATCACCGGTGTGAAAGACGTGCGGCTCTCCAAGGTCGGCGACACCGTCACGACCTCCGCCAAGCCCGCCACGGAGGCGCTGGCCGGCTACGTCGAGCCTCTCCCGATGGTCTACTCGGGCCTGTACCCGATCGACGGCAGCGACTACCCCGACCTGCGCGAGGCCCTCGACAAGCTGAAGCTGTCCGATGCGGCCCTCGTCTACGAGCCCGAGACCAGCGTCGCGCTCGGCTTCGGGTTCCGCTGCGGGTTCCTCGGGCTGCTGCACCTCGAGATCATCACCGAGCGCCTCGAGCGCGAGTTCGGCCTCGACCTCATCACCACGGCGCCGAGCGTCGTCTACGAGGTCACCACCGACGACAAGCAGACGGTGACGGTCACCAACCCGAGCGAGTTCCCCGGCGGCAAGATCGCCAGCGTGAGCGAGCCGATGGTCAAGGCGGCGATCCTCGCCCCGAAGGACTACGTCGGCGTGATCATGGAGCTCTGCCAGCAGCGCCGGGGCGCCCTGCTCGGCATGGAGTACCTCGGCGAGGACCGTGTCGAGATCCGCTACGCGATGCCCCTCGGCGAGATCGTCTTCGACTTCTTCGACAGCCTCAAGTCGAAGACGGCCGGCTACGCGAGCCTCGACTACGAGCCCACCGGCGACCAGGAGGCCGACCTGGTCAAGGTCGACATCCTGCTCCAGGGCGAGCAGGTCGACGCGTTCAGCGCCATCGTCCACCGCGACAAGGCGTACGCGTACGGGGTCCTCATGACCGGTCGCCTCCGCGAGCTCATCCCGCGACAGCAGTTCGAGGTCCCCATCCAGGCCGCCATCGGCGCCCGCATCATCGCGCGCGAGAGCATCCGCGCCATGCGCAAGGACGTCCTCGCGAAGTGCTACGGCGGCGACATCAGCCGCAAGCGCAAGCTGCTCGAGAAGCAGAAGGAGGGCAAGAAGCGCATGAAGACCATCGGTCGCGTCGAGGTGCCCCAGGAGGCGTTCATCGCCGCCCTGAGCGGCGACACCGAGGCGAAGAAAGAGAAGAAGTAGCCGATGCGCCGCTCGACCCACGCCGAGACCCACACGACCTACGGCGAGGTCGGGGCGACGCAGGCGCCCGACCTCATGCAGTACCCGCCGAAGGGCTTCCGCCCCGCCGAGTACCGCACCAGGGTCGGCCACGGCGACGCCCGCTTCGAGGCGGCGTGGATCGCCACGATGACCTGGAAGATCCAGGAGCGCAGCGGCATCGAGGTCCACGTCGACTCGGTTCCGCCCGTCGAGGAGGGCGGCTACCACCCCGTCACGTTCGACGACGACGGAGTCCCCGTCGACCCGGCGCACTGGGAGCAGGGCCGCGACGAGTCCCGCTTCGCGCCGGACGGCACGCCGTTCCTCACCGCGGGCACGACGGCGACCCTGTCCATCTCGGCCTACGGCCGCAGCGTGCAGGCGCCCGTCCGGGTCGTCTACGTCGTCGACGAGCCGAAGCGCAAGGGCTTCGCCTACGGCACGCTCGACGGCCACCCGGAGAGCGGCGAGGAGAGCTGGGTCGTCGACCAGACCGACGACGGCTCCGTCTGGCTGTCGATCCGCTCGTTCTCCCGCCCCAGCACCTGGCGCTGGAAGCTCGTCGAGCCCTTCATGCGTCGTCAGCAGGCGACGTACACGCGTCGCTACCTGCGCGCCCTCAGCCTCAGCGAGCCCGACGTCCCCGCCGAGGCCGACGTCGACCTCGAGGCAGCCGCCGAGGCGGCGCACGACGACGAGATCCGCGAGCCCGGCTCGCGCCGGTCGGGCGACTGACGGTGCCCGGAGCCCTTCCCCTCGGCGACCCTGCGCCCGTCGACGGCTCGCTGCCGGCCTCGGTGGTCGACGGCGTCGCCGACCGCAACTTCGGCGTCTACCTGCACGTGCCCTTCTGCCGGGTGCGCTGTGGCTACTGCGACTTCAACACCTACACGGGCGACGAGCTGCGCGGGGCCCGGCGCGACGACTACGCGCAGGAGGCGGTGGACGAGGTGCGCCTCGCCGGTCGCGTCCTCGAGGGCGCCGGGCTGCCTCCTCGTCCGGTCTCGACCGTCTTCTTCGGCGGCGGCACGCCCACGATGCTGCCGCACTCCGACCTCGCCGCGATGCTCGCGTCGGTCGTCGACACCTGGGGGCTGGTCGACGGCGCCGAGGTGACGACGGAGGCGAACCCCGACTCGGTCGACGCCGAGTACCTCGAGGCGCTGGCGGCCGCCGGCTTCACGCGCGTCAGCTTCGGCATGCAGTCCGCGGTGCCGAGCGTGCTCGCGACCCTCGAGCGGACGCACGACCCCGAGCGCGTGCCCCTCGTCGTGCGCTGGGCGCGCGACGCCGGGCTCGACGTCAGCCTCGACCTCATCTACGGCACGCCCGGCGAGACGCTCGACGACTGGTCCCGGTCGCTCGACGTCGCCCTCGAGCAGCAGCCCGACCACCTGTCCGCGTACTCGCTGATCGTCGAGGACGGCACGAAGCTCGCCCGGCAGATCCGCCGCGGGGAGGTGGCCCAGCCCGACGACGACACCGCCGCCGACATGTACGAGCTCGCCGACGACCGGCTCGCCGCCGCGGGCTACGGCTGGTACGAGGTGAGCAACTGGGCGCGCGACGAGCAGCACCGCTCGCGCCACAACCTGTCGTACTGGCAGGGCCACGACTGGTGGGGCGTCGGCCCGGGCGCGCACAGCCACGTCGGCGGGGTCCGCTGGTGGAACGTCAAGCACCCGGCCGCCTACGGCCAGCGCATGGCCGCGGGGGAGTCGCCGGGCGCGGGCCGCGAGACCCTCGACGCCGAGACGCGCCGGGTCGAGCGGGTGCTGCTCGCCGTCAGGATGCGCGAGGGCCTGCCCACCTCCGACCTCGATCCCGAGGGCCGTGCGGCCGTCGCGGGGCTGATCGCGGACGGCTGGGTCGAGGGGCGCGAGGCGCTGGCCGGTCGGGTCGTCCTCACGCGCACGGGGCGGCTCATGGCCGACGCCGTGGTCCGTCGGCTGCTGCCGGTCTGAGCCCGACTCGTCCCGGGCCCGGCCCGTCCTCGGCGCGCCCGCCGAGCGACGTCCTGCCGGGACGACGCGAGGCGCGCCTCCCGAGCGGGAGACGCGCCTCGACGACGGGCCGGGCGGGCTACGCCTTGATGAACTCGATGCTCAGCGGGTACTTGTAGTACTCGCCGCGGTTTGCGGCGAGGGCCGCGAGGATCCCGAAGACGATCACGAGGACCGCCGCGACGAACGTGATCACCAGGCCGATGCCGAGGAACGACGTCGCACCTCCGATGACGTACGCGATGACCATCGTCAGCTGGAAGTTGAGCGCGACGCGGCTGTGCTCGCGGACGAACGGGCCGCGGTCCTTGAGGACGAGGTAGCCGACCAGGGGCGCGACGAAGCTGAGCAGGATGCCGCCCACGTGGATCAGCGTGGCCCAGAGCTTCTCGTCCTCGGGCCGCAGGGGCTGCGGAGGCTGCGGGGCGCCGTAGCCGGGCTGCTGCCCGTAGCCGGGCTGCTGCGGGCCGGGCTGACCCGGCTGCTGCCCGTAGCCGGGCTGGCCCTGGCCGGGCTGGCCCTGACCGGGCTGCTGGCCCCAGCCGGAGCCCTGCGGGTCGTTCGGCTGGGAGGGAGGGGTGTCGGTCATCTGCTCACCTGTTCGTCGTCGTGGGCCCGACCGGGTCGAGGCGAACGGGCGCATCGCGGGTGGTCGGTGCTGGCCGCCCGGCCGGACGAGGTGGTCCGGCGGGCGTCACGGCGAGCATAGGGCAGGAGGTGCGGGTCGAGTAGGCCTCGCGGGCCGCGTGACGTAGGATTGGCAGTCTGGCAGGACGAGTGCCAGCGAGCTCGGGTCGTCGTCGTGACGTGCCCCGCCGCCGGCCGTGCGAGAGGGAGGTGCGTCGTGGTCTCGGAACGTGGTCTCGAGGTGCTGCGCGTCATCGTGCACGACTACGTCGCCTCCCGCGAGCCCGTGGGCTCGAAGTCGATCGTCGAGCGTCACCACTTCGGCGTCTCGGCCGCCACGATCCGCAACGACATGGCGCTCCTCGAAGAAGAGGAGCTGATCGCGGCGCCGCACACCTCGTCGGGCCGGGTGCCGACCGACAAGGGCTACCGCCTCTTCGTCAACCACCTCGCCGACCTGCGTCCGCTGAGCAGCGCGCAGCGGCAGGCGATCGAGACGTTCCTCGGCGACTCGGCCGACCTCGACGAGGTCCTGGGCCGCACGGTCCGCCTCCTGTCCCAGCTGACGAACCAGGTGGCACTGGTGCAGTACCCCTCGTTCTCGCGGGCGCGCGTGCGGCACGTCGAGCTGGTCAGCCTGGCCGAGCGCCGCGTCATGACCGTGCTCATCACCGACACGGGGCAGGTCGAGCAGCGGCTCGTCGAGCTGCCCGTCGTCGTCGACGACGAGTTCCTCGCCGAGCTCCGCCGGGCCCTCAACGCCGCGGTGGGCGGCACCGAGCTGAGCGCGGCCGCCGCGCTGCTCGGCGACCTGCACGAGGGCTTCCGCCCTGAGCAGGCCGTCGTGGTCGGCGTCGTCGTCGCCAGCCTGGTCGAGCAGCTCGCCGCCGGTCGTCAGGAACGCCTCGTGATGGCCGGCGCGGCCAACCTCGTGCGCACCGGCGACGACTTCAGCGGCGACCTCTACCCCGTCCTCGAGGCGATCGAGCAGCAGGTGGCCCTGCTGCGCCTCTTCGGCGAGATGCAGCTCGACGCGGTCGACGTGGCCGCGAGCATCGGACGGGAGAACGCCTCCTTCGGCCTCTCGCAGGCGTCCGTGCTGGCGAGCGGGTACACCTCGACGGGCAGCGAGGTCGCGCGCCTCGGCGTGCTCGGCCCGATGCGCATGGACTACTCGACCAACATGGCCGCCGTGCGTGCGGTGGCCCGTTACCTGTCGTCGCTGCTCTCCGAGCGCTGACGACCCGCACCTCCCCGGCCCTGCGCGACCGCGCCGCGCCCCCTGACCAGCCCCCACGAGACCACCCCCCAGACACCAGAGGCAGACGAGAACAAGTGGCAGATCATTACGACGTGCTCGGAGTCGACCGGTCGGCGACCCCCGACGAGATCAAGAAGGCGTACCGCAGGCTCGCGCGCGAGCTGCACCCGGACGTCAACCCCAGCCCCGAGGCCTCCGAGCGCTTCAAGGACGTCACGCACGCCTACGACGTGCTGAGCGACCCGCAGCAGCGCGAGCGCTACGACCTCGGCCCCCAGGCCGGGTTCGGCGGCGGGGGCGGCGGCGCGGCGGGCTTCGGCGACATCTTCGACGCGTTCTTCGGAGGCGGAGGAGGCGGCGGCCAGCGACAGGGCCCGAGGTCGCGTCGCGAGCGCGGCCAGGACGCCCTGCTGCGCCTCGAGGTCGACCTCGAGGAGATCGTCTTCGGCACCACCCGCGACATCGAGGTCGACACGGCCGTGCTCTGCGAGACCTGCAACGGCTCGTGCTGCGCGCCCGGCACGTCGCCCCAGACCTGCGACATCTGCCACGGCTCCGGCCAGATCCAGCGCACGGTCCGGTCGCTGCTCGGCAACGTCATGACGTCGAGCCCCTGCGGCACCTGCCGCGGCTACGGCACCGTCATCCCGAACCCGTGCCCCACCTGCCAGGGCCAGGGCCGGGTCCGGGCACGCCGCACCATCCCCATCGACATCCCCGCGGGCGTCGACACGGGCATCCGGCTGCAGCTGCCGAGCCAGGGCGAGGTCGGCCAGGCCGGCGGCCCCAACGGCGACCTCTACCTCGAGGTCAAGGTGCGCCACCACGACATCTACAGCCGCGACGGCGACGACCTGCTCGCGACGCTCGAGGTCCAGATGGCCGACGCCATCCTGGGCACCGAGACGACCCTGCACGCGCTCGACGGCGAGGTCGAGATCGAGCTCAAGGCCGGCACCCAGAGCGCCGACGTCATCACGATCCGCGACCGGGGCATCACGAAGCTCCGCGGCACCGGGAGAGGCGACCTGAAGATCGGCGTGCAGGTGGTGACGCCGACCAAGCTCAGCCACAAGGAGCGGGAGCTCATCGAGAAGTTCGCGGCCGGACGCCGCTCGGCGGCGCCCGAGCTCTCGCAGTTCCAGCAGGGCCTGTTCGGCAAGCTCCGCGACCGGTTCCTGCACTTCTGATCGTGGCCCACTTCTACCTGGTCGACGACCTGACGGACGCGTCCGTCGGGAGCACCGTCGTGGTCGAGGGGCAGGAGGCGCGGCACGCGGTCACGGTCAGCCGGGTCCGGGTCGGCGAGTCGCTCGCCCTCGGCGACGGGCGCGGCACGTCCGTGCGCGGCGAGGTCGTCGAGGCGACGGACTCTCGGCTCGCGCTGGTCGCCGCCGAGGTGACCCGTGTCGAGCGACCGGGGACCCGGCTGGTGCTCGTCCAGGCGCTGGCCAAGGGAGACCGCGACGAGCTCGCCGTCCAGGCCGCGACCGAGCTGGGCGTCGACGAGGTCGTGCCGTGGTCCGCTGCTCGCAGCGTCTCGCGCTGGGAGGGCGCCAAGGTGGCCAAGGGCACGGCCCGGTGGCGCTCCATCACGCGGGAGGCGACGAAGCAGGCGATCCGGCCCTGGGCCCCCGTGGTCTCCGAGCTGTCGACGACGAAGCAGGTCGCGGCGCGCGCCGCGGACGCCACGACGCTCGTGCTCGTGCTCGAGCCGAGCGCCGAGCGGGCGCTGTCCGACGTCGTCGTCGAGGGCGGGGGAGGCGCGCCGTCGTCGGTCCTGGTGGTGGTCGGCCCCGAGGGCGGCATCTCGCCCTCGGAGCTCGAGCTGCTCGGGGCGGCGGGCGCCGTGCCGGTGCGGCTCGGCGACGCCGTGCTGCGCACCTCCACCGCAGGGCCCGCCGCCCTCGCGGTCCTGAGCGTGCGGCTGGGGCGCTGGTAGGCGCCGGGTCGTCGGCGGGGGCCGTGGCGCCGTGCCGGCGCTGAGGGCTGTGCCGCTGGTGGGGGCCGTGTCGGCGGCCGCGACTACCATGGGACGCATGTCCGAGTCAGAGCCAGCACCGACCGAGGTGTCCGTCTTCAGCCGCATCATCTCACGCGAGATCCCGGCCGACGTGGTCTTCGAGGACGACTCGGTGATCGCCTTCCGCGACATCGCGCCGCAGGCGCCGTTCCACGTGCTCGTCGTGCCCACGACGTCGCGTCACCGCGACGTCGTCGAGCTCGCGGCCGCCGACCCCGCCCTGCTCGCCCACATCGTGTCGACGGCCTCCGCGCTCGCCTCCGACCCGGCCCTCCTCGGCGACGAGGTCGTGGCGGCCTCGGGCGGCACGGGCGAGTTCCGACTGATCTTCAACACCGGCGCCTCCGCCGGCCAGACCGTGTTCCACGTGCACGCCCATGTGCTCGCAGGCCCCCTCGAGGAAGGCTCCCTTGCCCACTAGCGAGACCCGCTCCACCGACCCTCAGCCCGCAGGCGAGGGCACCACGCGCGTCGACCTCACCGTCGACGGCGTCGCCATGGTCCAGCTGCTCGGTCCCCAGGACCGCCTGCTGCGCACCGTCGAGAAGCAGTACCCCGACGTGCGCGTGCTCGTCCGGGGCAACGAGGTCGCCCTCGAGGGCCCGACCGCGTCCGTGAGCCGGGCCCGGGTGCTCGTCGACGAGCTCGTCGGGCTCGTCCGCGGGGGCCACGACCTCGCACCGGCCGAGGTCGAGACGTCCGCGAAGCTGCTCGACTCGGGGGCGGCGGCCCCCTCCGACGTCTTCGGCCAGCCCATCGTCTCGAGCCGCGGCAAGGCCGTGCGTGCGAAGACCCTCGGGCAGAAGCAGTACGTCGACGCCATCGACCAGCACACGATCACGTTCGGCATCGGCCCCGCAGGCACGGGCAAGACCTACCTGGCCATGGCGAAGGCCGTCCAGGCCCTGCAGCGTCGCGAGGTGCAGCGCATCATCCTCACGCGCCCCGCGGTCGAGGCGGGCGAGCGGCTCGGCTTCCTGCCCGGCACGCTGACCGACAAGATCGACCCGTACCTGCGTCCGCTCTACGACGCGCTGAACGAGATGATGGACCCGGAGATCGTGCCGAAGCTCCTGGCGGCGGGCACCGTCGAGGTGGCGCCCCTGGCGTACATGCGCGGCCGGACGCTGAACGACGCGTTCGTCGTGCTCGACGAGGCGCAGAACACGACGCCCGAGCAGATGAAGATGTTCCTCACGCGCCTCGGGTTCGGCTCGCGGATGGTCGTGACCGGCGACGTGACCCAGGTCGACCTGCCCACCGGGGCCAGCGGCCTCCAGCTCGTCACCCGCGTGCTCGACGACATCGACGACATCCACTTCGCCCGGCTGACCAGCGACGACGTAGTCCGGCACACCCTCGTCGGCCGCATCGTCGACGCCTACACGACCTACGACGCCGAGCGGCAGGCCCAGCGGGCCGAGCGGCAGGAGGCGGCGAGCACCTCCGTGCCGACCGGCCCGGTCGGCGACGGCGCGAACCGGACCGAGCGCCGGTCGTCCGCGAGCCGCGACCGGCTCCCGAAGAGAGGCACCCGATGAGCATCGAGGTCAACAACGAGTCCGGCCTCGAGGTCGACGAGGCGGCGATCCAGCGCCTGGCCACGTTCGCGCTCGACCAGATGCACGTGCACCCCGAGGCCGAGCTCGCGATCGTCTTCGTCGACGAGGCGGCGATGGAGCAGCTGCACGTCCAGTGGATGGACGAGCCGGGTCCGACCGACGTGCTGAGCTTCCCGATGGACGAGCTCCGTCCCGGCACCGAGGACGAGCCCACGCCCGCGGGCCTGCTCGGCGACATCGTGGTCTGCCCGCAGGTCGCGGTCGCCCAGGCGGCCACGGCGGGCCACAGCCCCCTCGACGAGATGCTGCTGTTGACCTGCCACGGTGTGCTGCACCTCCTCGGCTTCGACCACGCCGAGCCCGACGACGAACGCGAGATGTTCGGTCTCCAGCGCGAGATCCTCGCCGCGTTCGCCGGCGCCGACGAGAGACGGTGACGCCGTGATGGTCACCGTGTTCGTCATCGTGGCCGTCGTGCTCGTCGTCCTCGGGGGGCTGCTCGCGGCCGTCGACGCCGCGCTCGGCGTGCTGAGTCGGGGCGACCTGCTCGAGGAGGCCGAGTCCTCGCCCCGCAGCAGCGCCTCGCTGTCCGCGGTCGCCGCCGACGTCGGTGCCCACGTCAACGCGGTCAACTTCACGCGGGTGGTCGCCGAGACGTCCGCTGCCGTCCTGGTCTCGCTCTCGTTCGCGTTCACGGTCGAGCACTGGTGGCTCGCCCTGCTGTTGTCGGCCTTGATCATGACCCTCGTCTCGTTCGTGCTCGTCGGCTCCAGCCCGCGCAGCGTGGGCCGGGCGCACGCCCGGGGCCTGGTCGTCGCGACCGCGGGCCTCGTCCGGGGCCTCCGCGTCGTGCTCGGCCCGCTCGCCGACGCCCTGGTCGCGATCGGCAACAGGGTCACGCCGGGCCGGCCCCGCAGCGCGTCGTTCTCGTCCGAGGAACAACTGCTCAGCATGGTCGACGAGGCCACCGAGCTCGACGTCCTCGAAGAGGACGACCGTGAGCTGATCCACTCGATCTTCGAGTTCAGCGACACGGTGGTCCGCGAGGTCATGGTGCCCCGCACCGACATGGTCACCATCGAGTCGACGGCCTCCGTCCGCTCCGCGATGAGCCTCTTCCTGGGTCGCGGGGTCTCGCGGGTGCCGGTCGTCGGCCGCGACAGCGACGACGTCGTCGGGGTCGTCTACCTCCGCGACCTCGCCCGGCGCCTGCACGAGCACGCCGGCGCCGACGACGCCGCGGTGGCCGACCTCGCACGCCCCGCCGTCTTCGTGCCCGAGTCGAAGAAGGCCGACGACGCGCTCCGACAGATGCAGCTCGACAAGAACCACCTCGCGATGGTCGTCGACGAGTACGGCGGCATCGCCGGTCTCGTCACGCTCGAGGACCTCATCGAAGAACTCGTCGGCGACATCAGCGACGAGTACGACCGCACCGTCGCCGAGCACCGCGAGATCTCCCCGGGGGTCTACCGCGTCAGCGCACGGCTGGCCGTCGACGAGCTCGGCGACCTCTTCGGCATCGAGCTCGACGACGACGACGTCGACTCCGTCGGCGGCCTCCTCACGAAGCAGCTCGGACGCCTGCCCGAGAAGGGCTCGACCGTCACCGTCTCCGGGCTCGTGCTCACGGCCGACCGCACGGAGGGGCGACGTCGCGACCTGCAGACGGTCCTCGTCGAGCGCGACCCTGCCCTGGTCTCCGCCCAGGCGGCCTTCACCGACCCCGATCCCGTCCCCTCCCCGAGAGAAGCACCATGACGACCACCGGCGACGACTCCGTCCTGCCTCCCATGCCGACCGCCGGCCCCGACCACCGTGCGGGCTTCGTCTCGTTCGTCGGGCGGCCCAACGTCGGCAAGTCGACCCTGACCAACGCGCTCGTCGGCGAGAAGGTGGCCATCACCTCCTCGAAGCCCCAGACGACCCGGCGGGCCATCCGCGGGATCGTGCACCACCCCGCCGGCCAGCTCGTGCTCGTGGACACCCCCGGCATGCACCGGCCCCGCACCCTGCTCGGCGAACGCCTCAACGACGTGGTGCAGACGACCCTCGGTGACGTCGACGTGATCGGGCTCTGCATCCCGGCCGACGAGAAGATCGGTCCCGGCGACAAGTTCATCAACGAGCAGCTGGACGCGTTCCCGCGCGCCAAGAAGGTCGCCATCGTCACGAAGACGGACACGACCTCGCGACCGGCCGTGGCGGAGCAGCTCCTCGCGGTGAGCCGGCTGCGCGACTGGGAGGCGATCATCCCGCTGTCGGCCCTCGGCGACGTGCAGCTCGACGTCCTCGCCGACGAGCTCATCAAGCTCATGCCGCTGTCGCCTGCGCTCTATCCTGCGGACGCCGTGACCGAGGAGGTCCTCGAGGACAGGGTCTCCGAGTACATCCGGGAGGCGGCGCTCGAGGGCGTCCAGGACGAACTCCCGCACTCCCTCGCGGTCACCATCGACGACATGGTCCAGCGCGACGACAAGGACATCCTCGAGATCTACGCGAACCTCTTCGTCGAGCGCGACAGCCAGAAGGCCATCGTCATCGGCAAGGGCGGCGCGAGGCTGCGCGAGGTCGGCGCGCGGGCACGGGCGCAGATCGAACCGCTCGTCGGCCATCAGGTCTTCCTGTCGATCCGGGTCAAGGTCGCGAAGGACTGGCAGCGAGACCCGAAGCTGCTCGGCCGGCTGGGCTTCTGACCCCCGGTGCGCGCCCGTCCCTCCACAGGATGATCCGGGTCGGCCGCTGGTCGTCGGGACGTCCGCGGTCGACCCGGACGGCCCGTCCGCGCCCTACGCTCGTCGGATGAGCTTCCGCCGCCTCGCGCCCTACCAGGTCGTCGTCGACGTCTCGGCGGCCCTCCTGCTCGGGTTCGTCTCCCTGCTGTTCCTCGACGGCGACCTCCCGGGCGGCCTGGTCGTGCTCGGCATGGTCGTCGCCGCGTCGATCCGGCGGCTGTCCCCGTCGCTCGCGTTGACGATCGCCTGGGCCGTCGCCCTCGGCGAGATGGTGTCGCTGTCGACGCCGGGCATCAGCAACCTCGCCGTCTGCGCCGTGCTCTACTCCGTCGCCGCCTACGGCAGCGAGCGGGCGAAGTGGGCGGGTCTCGGGTCCGTGGCCCTCGGCGCGATCTCGGGCACCTTCTACGTCTCGTTCGTGCAGACGTCGCTCTTCGGCATCGACTACAACGTCTACGGCATCACCGACGTCGTCCGGATCCTCCTGCAGCTCGGCATCACGTTCCTCGGCTTCCTCGGTCTGCTCGGCCTCCCGTGGGCAGCAGGCCTCCTGACCCGGGCGCGGTCCACCGCGAGGGTGAGCCGTGAGGCACAGCTCACCGCCGAGCGCGAGACGGCCCGGGCCGAGGGCGACGCCGCCCGGGCCGAGCGCGAGGCGGCACGGGCCGAGCGCGACATCGCCGTCGAGCAGGAGCGCAACCGGATCGCCCGCGACATGCACGACGTCGTCGCCCACTCGCTCGCCGTCGTGATCGCCCAGGCGGACGGCGCCCGCTACGCCGCGAGGGTCGATCCCACGAGCGTCGACGAGGCGCTCCAGACCATCGCGGGGACCGCCCGCGAGGCGCTCGGGGATGTCCGTGTGCTGCTGGGGCAGCTGCGGCACAGCCAGGGCGAGGCGCCGCAGCCCGCGCTGGGCGACCTCGACCGCCTCCTCGACCAGATGCGCGGCTCAGGTCTGCAGATCGACCACCGCGTGCACGGCGAGCCCCAGCAGCTCGGCACCAACCGACAGCTCGCCGTGTTCCGCATCGTCCAGGAGTCGCTGACCAACGCGCTCCGGCACGGGTCGCGTGACGCTCCGGTCGGCCTGTTCTTCGACTGGCGCTACGACGCCCTCCACCTGGTGGTCTCCAACGTGGTCCGGCCGGTCACCGAGCCCGTCGACACGAGGGCGACGGGCGAGATGCGCCGCGGCGGCCACGGTCTCGACGGGATGCGCGAGCGGGCCACGCTGGCCGGCGGGTCGCTCACCACCCAGGACGCCGACGGACGGTTCGTCGTCCACGCCATCGTGCCGACTCTGGCGCTCACTCAAGAAGTAGGGATGATCCGATGACCACCACGATCCGCGTCGCCCTGGTCGACGACCAGGCGCTCTTCCGGGCCGGCATCAAGATGCTCGTCGGCTCCCAGCCCGACCTCGAATTCGTCGGCGAGGCCAGCGACGGCGAGGAGGGGGTGGCGATGGTCGCCGAGGCACGTCCGGACGTCGTCCTCATGGACATCCGGATGCCCGTGATGGACGGGATCGCCGCGACGAGCGCCGTCCTGGCCGAGGCCGAGGCCGCGGCTCGACGCCCGCCGCGCATCATCGTGCTCACGACCTTCGACCTGGACGAGGCGGCGACCCGGGCCATCAGGGGCGGCGCGAGCGGCTTCGTCCTCAAGGACGCAGACCCCGAGTTCCTGCTGGCCGCGATCCGCACCGTCCACGCGGGCACCGCCGTGATCGCGGCGTCGGCCACGCGGGAGCTCTTCGAGCACTTCGACGGCCGCTCCTCCCGGGCGGCGTCGATCCCGCCCGCGTTCGGCACCCTGACCAGTCGTGAGCGGGACATCTTCGACCTCGCGGCCCGGGGGCTCAGCAACTCGGAGATCGCCGGGCGCGAGTTCCTCAGCGAGGCGACGGTCAAGACGCACATCAGCCGGGTGCTGTCGAAGCTGTCCCTGCGTGACCGGGTCCAGCTCGTCGTGTACGCGTACGAGCACGGCATCGCCGAGTAGCGGCGGTCGACAGGGCTCGTCCGTCACGGACCGGGCTCGGGTGCTAGATTCGCCTCGTGCTGTTCGGTCTGCTCCTCCTTAGCTGCCGCGACGAGTCCTGACCCAGGCCTCCCTCGTCGCGGAGTTCGTCGTCGGCCGACACCATCCACGCGCTGAGGCCCCGTCGTCGGGGCAGAGAAGACCTGAGTCATGAAGAACGCACAGATCCCGTCGGGGATGCCGATCCACAAGTACCGCCCGTTCCACGAGCAGATCGCGGTCGACCTGCCCGATCGCACGTGGCCCTCCCGTCGCATCACCGAGGCCCCCCGCTGGTGCGCCGTCGACCTCCGGGACGGCAACCAGGCGCTCATCGACCCGATGAGCCCCGAGCGCAAGCGCATCATGTTCGACCTGCTCGTCGGCATGGGCTACAAGGAGATCGAGGTCGGCTTCCCGAGCGCCTCGCAGACCGACTTCGACTTCGTCCGCAGCCTGATCGAGACCGGCGCGATCCCCGACGACGTGACGATCCAGGTGCTGACCCAGGCACGTGAGCACCTGATCGCCCGCACCTACGAGGCCATCGCCGGTGCGAAGCAGGCCATCGTGCACCTCTACAACTCGACGAGCGTCCTGCAGCGGGACGTCGTCTTCCGCACCGACCGGCAGGGCATCGTCGACATCGCCCTCGAGGGCGTCCGGCTCTGTCGCGCCGCCGAGACGACCATCCCCGAGACGGCCGTGTTCTACGAGTACTCGCCCGAGAGCTACACCGGCACAGAGCTCGACTTCGCCCTCGACATCTGCAACCAGGTCATCGAGGCCTTCGACGCGACCCCTGAGCGCCCCGTCATCGTCAACCTGCCGGCCACCGTCGAGATGGCGACCCCGAACGTGTACGCCGACTCGATCGAGTGGATGCACCGCAACCTCGCGCGCCGCGACAGCGTCATCCTGTCGCTCCACCCGCACAACGACCGCGGCACGGGCATCGCCGCCGCCGAGCTGGGCTACCTGGCCGGTGCCGACCGCATCGAGGGCTGCCTCTTCGGCAACGGCGAGCGCACCGGGAACGTCGACCTCGTCGCGCTCGGCATCAACCTCTTCACGCAGGGCATCGACCCCCAGATCGACTTCAGCGACCTCGACAAGGTCAAGCGCACCGCCGAGCACTGCAACCAGCTGCCGGTGCCGGAGCGCAGCCCGTGGGCGGGCGACCTCGTCTACACGGCCTTCAGCGGCTCCCACCAGGACGCCATCAAGAAGGGCTTCGAGGCGATGGCCGCCGAGGCGGAGGCGACGGGGACGAGCGTCGACGACCTCGTCTGGGCGGTTCCCTACCTGCCGGTCGACCCGAAGGACCTGGGCAGGAGCTACGAGGCCGTCATCCGCGTCAACTCCCAGTCGGGCAAGGGCGGCGTCGCCTACCTGCTCAAGGCCGACCACGCGATCGACCTGCCGCGCAAGCTGCAGATCGAGTTCAGCGGGGTCGTGCAGGCGCGCACCGACGCCGAGGGCGGCGAGATGTCGAGCGCCCACATCTGGACGATCTTCCAGGACGAGTACCTGCCCGCGCCGATCGACGACGACAAGTGGGGCCGGTTCGAGCTGACGCGGACGGGGACGTCCAGCGACATGGGAGGCGTGACGTCGCTCGACGTCGACCTCCGCGTGGGCGACACGGTCGAGTCGACCTCCGGCCGGGGCAAGGGCCCGATCGACGCCTTCATCCAGGTCCTCGCCGACCACGGGGTGCGCGTCGAGCTCTACGACTACGTCGAGCACACCCTCAGCGCGGGCGGCGACGCCCAGGCCGCGGCGTACGTCGAGCTCGACGTCGACGGGACGCGCCTCTGGGGCGTGGGCATCGACGCCGACATCTCGACGGCGTCGCTGAAGGCCATCGTCTCGGCGGTGAACCGCGCCGTCCGGCGGACCACGACGGTGCGCGAGCTCGCCACCGCCTAGCCCGCGGCAGGTCGGCCCCCGGGCCGGCCTGCCACGGCCCGGCGGGCGACGGCGCGTCGGAGCACTCGGCGTCGGGCAGGCCGACGTCAGCGCGGTCGACGCCAGCGCGGCAGCCGGCTCAGGGCGCGCTGCTCGGGCAGGGTCCAGCCGAAGCGCACGGCCAGCAGACGGATCACCAGGGTGACGGACGTCCCGATGATCGCGGAGAGGGCCACCGGGGCCCCGACCGACACAAGCACGACCAGCACGACGGTCCCGGCGGCGGCGGCCACGGCGTAGAGCGACCCGACGTGCATCATCGCGATGGTCAGGTTCATCAAGAGGTCCCGCAGCACCGAGCCCCCGACCGCGGAGATCACCCCCACGAACACGGCGGGGATCTCGGGCAGCCCCAGCGCCAGGGCCTTCGTCGAGCCGATCGCGCCGAACAGGCCGATGGTGAGGGCGTCCAGGGCGGTGATGAGCCCCGCGAGGCGGTGGAACAGGCGCTGGAGCGCCATCCCGACGAGGGCGGCGGCCACGGCCACGAGGAGGTACCAGTTGCTCGACATGGCGCGGGGCACCTGTCCGAGCAGCACGTCGCGCAGGATGCCGCCGCCGAGCCCGGTGGCGATGCCGATGATGGCGACCCCGAGCAGGTCGAGGCGCCGGTCCTTGAACTCGGAGGCGAACATGGCGCCCTGCAGGCTGCCGACCCCGACGGCGAGGAGGTCGGCCCACAGGGGGATGGCGAAGGCCGTGGCGTGCATCCTGCACTTGTACCACGCGTGGGATCATGGCCGAGTGCCCGTGTACCGAGATGAATGCGTCGTGCTGCGCACCCACAAGCTGGGTGAGGCGGACCGCATCCTCACCATGCTCAGCCGCCAGCACGGCAAGATCCGGGCCGTGGCCAAGGGGGTCCGGCGCACCGGGTCGAAGTTCGGCTCGCGTCTCGAGCCGATGATGGTGGCGGACGTGCAGCTCTACGAGGGCCGGTCGCTCGACGTGGTGACGCAGGCCGAGTCGCTGGGCTCCTACGGTGCCCTGATCGCCGCCGACTACGCGAGCTACACGGCCGGGAGCGTCATGGTCGAGACGGCCGACAAGCTGACCGACGCCGAGGCAGGCCTGCAGCAGTACCTCCTCCTCGTCGGCGCCCTGCGGTCGCTGAGCCGGCGGGAGCACGCCCCCCAGCTCACCCTCGACTCCTACCTGCTCCGCGCGCTCAGCATCGCCGGCTGGTCGCCGAGCTTCGGCGACTGCGCCGTGTCGGGCGCCCCGGGGCCGCACTCGGCGTTCGTGGTGCAGCTCGGGGGAGTGGTGGCCGACGAGCACGCGCCTCCGGGGGCTCCGCGACTCGCGCCTCCTGCGCTCGGGCTGCTCTCGGCGCTGCTGACCGGCGACTGGGAGGCGGCCGACGCGACCCCGGACGCGACCCGCAACCAGGCGAGCGGCGTCGTCGCCGCGTACACCCAGTGGCACCTCGAGCGCGGCCTCCGCTCGCTCCAGCACATCGACCGAGAGCCCGGCCGGGCACTGCCCGCCGCCGCGAGGGAAGGCACCCCGTGAAGAAGACCCACCGCGACGCCGTCGACTGGCGCCCCGTCGACTGGACGGGCCTGTACCCGCCCGAGCTGCCCCGGGGCGCCGTTCCCGAGCACGTCGCGATCGTCATGGACGGCAACGGGCGGTGGGCCAACGCGCGGGGCCTGTCCCGGGTCGAGGGCCACAAGCAGGGCGAGGCCTCGCTGCTCGACGTCGTCGCGGGCGCCATCCAGCTCGGCGTGAAGCACCTGAGCGTCTACGCCTTCTCGACCGAGAACTGGAAGCGCTCGCCCGACGAGGTGAAGTTCTTGATGGGCTTCAACCGCGACGTCCTGCACCGGAGGCGCGACCAGCTGAACGCGTGGGGCGTGCGCGTCCGGTGGGCGGGCCGCAGACCGCGGCTCTGGGGTTCCGTGATCAAGGAGCTGCAGTACGCCGAGGAGCTCACCCGGGGCAACGACGTGCTGACCCTCACGATGTGCGTCAACTACGGCGGCCGCACCGAGATCGCCGACGCCGTCCGCGCCATCGCCGAGGACGTGGCGGCGGGTCGGATCAAGCCGTCGGGCGTCAGCGAGAAGCTCATCCAGCGGCACCTGTACGCGCCCGAGCTGCCCGACGTCGACCTCTTCGTCCGGAGCTCGGGCGAGCAGCGGACGAGCAACTTCCTGCTGTGGCAGTCGGCCTACGCCGAGATGGTGTTCCTCGACCGGCTCTGGCCGGACTTCACGAGGACCGACCTGTGGGAGGCGGTGGTCACCTACGCCAGGCGCTCTCGTCGCTTCGGCGGGGCCGTCGACGCGCCGACGTCGACAGAGGCCGGTGGCACAGCAACGGGCCCGGGCACCAGCGGCACCACGGCCTAGAACTGGATGTTCGCGCCGAGGAAGATCCGCTCGGCGGGCCAGAGGAACTGCAGGGTGAGGGGCCCGTCGGCGGGCCGGTGGAACCAGGCGTTGGCGAACACGGCCGACTCGCCCGGCAGCAGGTACCAGGTCGCCGCGTCCGCCGGGAAGGCCGACTCGAGCGTCGTCGAGTAGCCGGCGTCCGTCAGCAGGTCCTGGCCCGCGAACACGTCCTGCTGGGCGAGGTCGTTGCCGTAGGCGGAGTAGTCGGCGCTGAGGTCGGTGAGGTCGAGCCGGCGCTGCGAGTTGTTGGCCAGCACGTAGGCGGTGGCCTCGACGGTGGTGCCGGCGGGGTAGGGGTCGCTGCCGTCGGGCCGCGCGTAGATGGAGGGCGCCGTGGTCGTCAGCGTGCCGACGCTGTAGACGTAGATCGTGAGGTCCTTGTAGTTGACCTGGTTGAGGAGCGCGCCGCCCGGCGCCAGCTCGTCGGGCGACGCGCCGCCCGTGCCGCCGGTGCCCGGTGCGCCCGTGACCTGGGGCTGGGGCGCCTGGGTGGCCGTGCCGCCCAGGCCCGAGCCGTCGTCGACGCCGCCCTGGCCGACCGGCTGGAGGGTCGTGAGGTCGGGGAAGCAGGCGGTGAGGCCCACCAGCACGACGGCGGCGAGGCCGACAGCGGTCAGTCGTCTCTTCACGGAGCGGGCACCCTTCGTCTCGTCCGGTCAGCCTAGCTCGGGCCGCCGACGGCGCCCTGCGGCCCGACCGCCTCGAGGCCGTGCCGGTCCGGCAGCACCGCGGCCACCGCCTCCGTGAGGACACGGATGCTGGGCACCCGACGTGCCCCGCGGCGGTGCGCGACCGCGATCAGCCGCGACACGGACGGGGGCAGGGTGACGACCCGCACCTCCTCGGGGATCGCCGCCGACTGCAGCGACAGGCCCGGCAGCAGCGCGATCCCGAGGCCCGCCGCGACGAGGCCGAGCACGGCGAGCGCGTTGTCGGTCTCGAGGACGATGTCGGGCGCGAAGTCGGCGGCCGCGCAGGTCGCGAGGAGGTGGCCACGGCAGCGCGGGCAGCCGCCGATCCACCGCTCGGCGTGCAGCGCGCCGAAGTCGTCGCCCTCGACGAACGGGTGGGCGCGGGGCAGGACGAGCACGGTGCGGTCGACGAACAGCGCGGTCTCGCGGAGCGACTCGGGCGCGTTCTCGCGATCGGTGGCGGCCCGACCCGCGTGGCGGAACACCACCGCGGCGTCGACGGCTCCGTCGCGCAGCAGCGTCAGCGCCTCGGGCGGCTCCGCCTCGACGTAGTCGACCTGCAGTCCGGGGTGGCTGGTGCGCAGCCGCGACAGCACGTCGGGCACGAGCGTCGAGGAGGCGCTGGGGAAGCCCGCGAGCCGCACCCGTCCCGAGGTCGCGCCGCCGAGGTGGTCGAGCTCCTGGCGCGCCGCGTCGAGGGCGGCCTGGACGTGGACGGCGTGCTCGGCCAGGCGTCGCCCGGCCTCGGTCAGCTCGACCCCGCGGCCCGCCCGCAGCAGCAGCGGGTGCCCCACCCGGGCCTCGGCCCGTCGCAGGTGCTGGCTCAGGGCCGGCTGGCTGTAGCCCAGCTCGGCGGCGGCGGCTGTCACCGTGCCCGTGTCGGCGACGGCGCGCACGATGCGGAGGGTCAGCAGATCGAGGTCGTCGGTCATCCTCGAACGATAACGCGACGTTATGGGTGACGTCGCCATCCTGGTCTTGTCGTGCTTCGGCGAACAGCCCAGTCTGGGGCGATGCCCGACACGACCAGCATCCTGACCGTCCCGGAGGCGGCCTCGCGCTTCGCGAGCGGCACCGGGTACCTCGCCGCGTGCACCATGGGGCTGCCCCTGGCCGAGACGCTCGCGGCCCAGCGCGACGACCTCGACCGCTGGGCCACCGGGTCCCGCTCGCCCGTCGCCTACGGGGACGTCGTCGAGCAGGCCAGGGCCTCGTACGCCCGGCTGGTGGGCGTTCCCGTCACGAGCGTCGCCGTCGGCTCGCAGACCTCGGCCATGGTCTCGGTGGTCGCCGCGGCCGCGCCCGACGGCGCCGAGGTCGTCTGCGTCGACGGGGACTTCAGCTCGGTCGTCTACCCGTTCCTGCAGCAGGCGCACCGGGGCGTGACGGTGCGCAGCGTCCCGGTCGACGAACTGGCGGAGGCGGTCGGGCCCGCGACGTGGTGCGTGGCGTGGTCGGCCGTCCAGTCGGCCACCGGCGTCGTGGCCGACGACGCGAGGATCCGCGCCGCGGCTGCGGCCCACGGCGCCCTCACCGTCTGCGACGTGACCCAGGCGGCGGGCGTCCTGCCGGTCGACGCCTCCGCGTGGGACGTCTCGGTCGGGCACGCCTACAAGTGGCTCTGCTGCCCTCGGGGCGCCGCCTTCATGACCCTGTCCGAGCGTGCCCGGGCGGAGCTGCGGCCCGTGCAGGCCGGCTGGTACGCGGGCGACTCGGTCTGGTCGTCCTGCTACGGGCCCGCGATGCAGCTCGCCCACGACGCGCGTGCCTTCGACGTGTCGCCGGCCTGGCCGGCCTGGCCGGGGGCCGCGGCGGCCCTCGAGACGTTCGCCCGCCTCGACCCCGCCGAGACCTGGGCACACGCCAGCCGGCTCGGCGACGAGCTCTGCCGACGGCTCGACCTGCCCGAGCAGCACCAGGCGATCGTCACGTGGACGGACGTCGACGGCCGGGCCGCCACCGCGATGGGGGAGGCGGGCCTCACGGTCTCCGCCCGGGCCGGTCGCGTGCGGGTCGCCTTCCACCTCTGGAACACGGCCGAGGACGTGGAGGCGGTCGTCGCCTCCCTGGGACGCTGACCCGGCCGGTCGAGGCGTCGGGGCTCGTCCGGGCGCCCGGCCGGGGCGGGCCGAGCCGCCCGCGCGGCTAGAGTTGCCGGGTACCTCGACCGCCGGGCCCCGAGCCCGGACCGATCCTCTGGAGCACACCCCGTGGCAGCACCCAACCGTCTCGATTCCGTCATCGCCCTGGCCAAGCGCCGCGGGTTCGTCTTCCAGTCGGGCGAGATCTACGGCGGGTCCCGGTCGGCCTGGGACTACGGGCCCCTCGGCGTCGCGCTCAAGGAGAACATCAAGCGCCAGTGGTGGCAGACCATGGTGCAGGGCCGCGACGACGTCGTCGGGCTCGACTCGGCCGTCATCCTGCCGCGCCAGGTGTGGGAGGCCTCGGGGCACGTCGAGGTGTTCAGCGACCCCCTGGTCGAGTCGCTGCACACCCACAAGCGCTACCGCGCCGACCACCTCCTCGAGGCGTACGAGGCCAAGCACGGCCACCCGCCCGAGAACGGCCTCGCCGACGTGCGCGACCCCGAGACCGGGCAGCCCGGGTCGTGGACCGAGCCGCAGAACTTCTCCGGCCTGCTCAAGACGTTCCTCGGGCCGGTCGACAACGAGCAGGGCATGGCGTACCTCCGGCCCGAGACGGCCCAGGGCATCTTCACCAACTTCGACAACATCCTGCAGTCGTCGCGCATCAAGCCGCCCTTCGGCATAGGCCAGATCGGCAAGAGCTTCCGCAACGAGATCACCCCCGGCAACTTCATCTTCCGCACGCGCGAGTTCGAGCAGATGGAGATGGAGTTCTTCGTCGAGCCCGGCAGCGACGAAGAGTGGCACCAGTACTGGATCGACGCCCGCTTCCAGTGGTACGTCGACCTCGGCATCGACCCCGAGAACCTCCGCCTGTACGAGCACGCTCCCGAGAAGCTCTCGCACTACTCGAAGCGCACCGTCGACATCGAGTACCGCTTCCGCTTCGCCGGCGGCGAGTTCGGCGAGCTCGAGGGCGTCGCGAACCGCACCGACTACGACCTCAGGACGCACGCCGCCGCCTCCGGCAAGGACCTGTCGTACTTCGACCAGGCGAAGAACGAGCGCTGGACGCCGTACGTCATCGAGCCGGCCGCCGGCCTCACCCGGTCGCTCATGGCGTTCCTCGTCGACGCGTACACCGAGGACGAGGCGCCCAACGCGAAGGGCGGCGTCGACAAGCGCACCGTGCTGAAGCTCGACCGCCGCCTCGCGCCGATCAAGGTCGCCGTGCTGCCCCTGAGCCGCAACGAGCAGCTCTCGCCGATGGCGCGCGGCCTCGCCGCGGACCTCCGGAAGTACTGGAACATCGACTTCGACGACGCCGGGGCGATCGGTCGTCGCTACCGTCGCCAGGACGAGATCGGCACGCCGTTCTGCGTCACGGTCGACTTCGACTCGCTCGAGGACGACGCGGTGACGGTCCGCGAGCGCGACACGATGGAGCAGCAGCGCATGCCCCTGTCGGCGCTGCGCGGGTACCTCGCGGAGCAGCTGCTCGGCGCCTAGCGCCCGTCCCGGCCTGCCGGGCCTGCCCGGCCCCCCGGGCCGCGGCCCCGCCGCTGGTCGGCAACTCCTGACCGGTGCTCCGACACCGTCGCACTGGGCGGTGTCGCGTGCGGCTGCCCGTGCTCGTCGCAGGAGTTGCCGACGCAGGCTGCTCCGCGGCCTGCACGGCGCACAGCCTGCACGACCGCTGCTCGTGGGCCCGGGCTGCCGGTGCGCCGCCCACGGTCGGCAACTCCTGATCTGGGGCGCCCGAGGGGCTGTGGTGCCGCAGGTCGGTGCTCCCTGCGTCGCGTTCTCCAGGAGTTGCCGACGTGCACGGGATGGCCCGAGCGCCGGGCGCCTGCACACAGCGTCGCGGGTGGGTCCTCCCCGCCGCCGAGCGGTGGTCGTCTCGTCCACAGGCTGGCCCGCCACCCCGGCGCGCGAGCACATGGGCGACCATCCTCGGGGCATGACGACGATCCGAGAGCTGGTGGCCGCGGCCGGCGGGCTGCTGCACAAGCGCGACCTCGTCGGCCACGGTGCCACCGACAGGCACCTCACGGCTGCGGTGCGCGCGCGGGACGTCCGGCGACCGCGGCGCGGGTGGTACTCGACCTGGCCGTCCACCGACCCGAGGTTCGTCGCCGTCGCGGTCGGAGGGAGGCTGACCGGGGCAGCCGCGCTCGCCCTCCTGGGCGCGTGGGCCTGGGATCGCCGTCCCCCCGACGTCGTCGTTTCCGTGCCCCGCAGCGCGTCGCGCCTGCGGCGCCGCCGCGGCGTGCGCGTCGTGTGGGACGGAGGGGACGTGGTCGATCGGGGCGGGACCGCGACCGTCGACGCCCGCGACGCCCTGGCTCGCGCCGTGGTCGAGGCGCCCTCCTTCGAGGACGCGGTGGTCCTCGCCGACTGGGCCAGGTCCGTCGAGCTGATCGGCGAGGCGGACGACCGGGCCGTCCTCGGGCGTCATCGACCGGACGCGTCGGGGCTGGCCGACTGGAGCGACGAGGGCGCACAGAGCATCCTCGAGAGCGCGGCGGGCACTCGCCTGCGCCTGGCGGGCCGCGTCGTCGAGCGTCAGGTCGTCGTGGGGCCGCGAGGCGAGGCGGTCGACCACGTCGTCGACGGGACGGCGTCGCTCGAGACGGACGGTCGCGAGCACCACGCCGACCACTTCGAGCGGGATCGCCGGAAGGACCTCCTGACGATCGCGGCCGGGTTCGTGCCGTGCCGGGTCAGCTACCGGCAGGTGCGCGAGGAGTGGGCGGCGGTGCAGGAGGCGGTGGACCGGCTCGTGGGCCTCGCCGGCGGCCCGCCGCCCTCCGGTCGCCCCGAGGCGCGGCTGCCGCGCGTGCTGGGCGCGAGGGGCCGCCGCCGCTGGAGGCTGGGGCGTGACCCGGGAATGCCTCGGACCCGCACCGACTTTGCCCTGTCGTGACCGACACGACCGCCGCCTCCTCGCCCCGCTCCACCGCCCCGATCAAGGTCGACGTCTGGAGCGACATCGCCTGCCCGTGGTGCTACATCGGCAAGCGCAAGTTCGAGGACGCGGCATCGCGTTTCGACGGCGAGGTCGAGGTCGAGTACCACTCCTTCGAGCTGTCGCCCGACACCCCCGTCGACTTCGAGGGCGACGAGGTCGACTTCCTCGCGAAGCACAAGGGCATGCCGGCCGACCAGGTGCGCGGCATGCTCGACCAGGTCACCGGCGTCGCCGCCGAGGTCGGGCTCGCCTACGACTTCGGGTCGCTGCACCACACGAACACGGTGAAGGCGCACCAGCTCCTGCACTTCGCGAAGGCGCGCGGCCTGCAGCTCGAGATGACCGAGCGGCTGCTCGCCGCCTACTTCGTCGAGGGCCGTCACGTGGGCCGCGTCGCGGACCTCGGCGAGCTGGCCGCCGAGGTCGGCCTCGACCGCGACGAGGTCGTCGCGGCCCTCGAGTCCGACCAGCACCTCGCCGACGTGCGTGCGGACCAGCAGCAGGCGCAGGCGTTCGGCATCACGGGCGTGCCCTTCTTCGTGCTCGAGGGCAAGTACGGGATCTCGGGTGCCCAGGCGCCCGAGGCGTTCCTCGGCGCCCTGCAGCAGGTGCAGTCCGAGCTGGCAACGGCCAGCGGCACCGTGTCATCGCCGGACGTGGCCGCTACCGGGACGGACGCCGTCCGATGAGCCCGTTCGCCATGCTCGGCGACGCGGACGCCCTCGCGTGCGAGGGCGACTCGTGCCTGCTGCCGGCGGCGGTCGCCACCGTCGGCGCGCTGATCCCGAGCGCCTCGCCGGTCGACGTCCGGCGCGAGGCGGCCCCGGCCCCGGAGGCGGCGGTCAGTCGCTGATGTCGGCCACGGTCGCGGAGTACGCCGCGATGAGCTCGTCGGCCTCGACGAACGCGCTCAGGCCGTGCCCGCCGGCGCCCATGGCCACCCGACGCCCGACGATCCGCTCGTCGGCCACGACGGGCCAGGCGGTCGAGCTGCCGACGGGAGTGATGGTGCCGCGCTCGAAGCCCGTCGCGTCGAGGGCGACCTCGGCGGCAGGCATCGAGAGCTTGTTCACCCCGACGACGGTCCGCAGCTTGCGCCACGAGATCTGTCGGTCGCCGGGGACGAGCGCGAAGAGGAACGATCCGTCGTGCCGCTTCACCACGAGGCTCTTGACGACCGAGGCCGGATCGACGCCCAGCAGGGCCGCCGCCGCCTCGAGGCTGTCAGCGGCCGGGCGCGCGACGATCTCGACGGCGAGGCCGCGTTCGGCGGCGTCGGCGAGGAGGCGCTGCGTGCCTCGCCCCTGCACGTCGCCCGGCCCCGTGGCGCCGTCCACACGCGAACCGTCGGAGGCTGTCGGGGCAGGATCGCTCATGGGAGAATCGTACCGATGACCACCACCACCCTGCCTTCCCCCGGCCTCTCGATCGGACCGATCGACGTGGCCTCGCCCGTCGTGCTCGCGCCGATGGCCGGCATCACCAACACGGCGTACCGCCGCCTGTGCCGCGAGCACGGCGCCGGCCTCTACGTCAGCGAGATGATCACGAGCCGCGCCCTCGTCGAGCGCACGCCCGAGTCGATGCGGCTGATCACGCACCACGAGAGCGAGACGCCCCGCAGCATCCAGCTCTACGGCGTCGAGCCGAACACCGTCGCCGAGGCGGTCACCATGCTGGTCGCCGAGGACCGCGCAGACCACATCGACCTCAACTTCGGCTGCCCCGTGGCGAAGGTCACGCGGCGCGGCGGGGGAGCGGCCCTCCCCTGGAAGATCGGGCTCTTCCGCGAGATCGTCGAGCGAGCGGTGAAGGCCGCGGGCGACGTCCCGCTGACCGTGAAGATGCGCAAGGGCATCGACGACGAGCACCTCACCTACCTCGAGGCGGGCCGGGCGGCCGAGGGCGCGGGGGTCGCGAGCGTCGCGCTGCACGCCCGCACGGCCTCCGAGTACTACTCGGGCGAGGCCGACTGGTCGGCGATCGCGAAGCTCAAGCAGACGGTCACGAGCGTGCCCGTGCTCGGCAACGGCGACATCTGGTCCGCGGCGGACGCTCTCCGCATGGTCGACGAGACGGGCTGCGACGGCGTCGTCGTCGGTCGGGGCTGCCTCGGGCGCCCGTGGTTGTTCGGCGACCTCGCGGCCGCGTTCCGCGGCGAGGAGCAGAAGGCCGAGCCGGCTCTCGGCGAGGTCGCCGCCGCTTTCCGACGGCACGCCGAGCTCCTGGTCGAGTTCTACGACGGCGACGAGCCGCACGCCTGCCGCGACATCCGCAAGCACGTCGCGTGGTACTTCAAGGGCTACCCCGTGGGCGGCGACACGCGGGCCGCCCTGGCGGCCGTCGAGTCGCTGCAGCAGATGGACGACCTGCTGGCGACCCTCGACGCGGAACAGCCGTACCCCGGCGACGCGGCCGAGGGGCCGCGCGGTCGCGCCGGCAGCCCGAAGCGGCCCTCGCTGCCCGACCGCTGGCTCGAGAGCCGTGAGCTCGACGAGGCGTTCCGCGGCGAGCTCGTCGCGGCCGAGCTGCACCACAGCGGGGGCTGAGGCGTGCCCTCCTCGACCTCCGTCCGTCCCCCCTCCTCGATCGCGAGCGCACCCGCCACAGCGCCAGCGGCCGCACCCGCACCCGTCAGCCTGAGAGGCCCCCGGTGACCACTGCCTCCCTGCAGGGCGTCGGCGTCGAGTACGCCCCCGCCGACTCCGAGCGCTGGCTGCCCGAGCAGCACTCGAACCGCCGGAGCGACTTCGCCCGCGACCGAGCACGTCTCCTGCACTCGAGCGCGCTCCGGCGCCTCGCCGCCAAGACGCAGGTGCTGAGCCCGACTGCCGGGCTCGACTTCGCCCGCAACCGCCTGACGCACTCGCTCGAGGTGGCGCAGGTCGGCCGCGAGCTCGCGACGAGCCTCGGGCTCGACCCCGACGTCGTCGACACCGCGTGCCTGGCCCACGACCTGGGCCACCCGCCCTTCGGGCACAACGGCGAGCGGGCGCTGAACGAGTGGTCCTCGGGCATCGGCGGGTTCGAGGGCAACGCCCAGACCCTCCGCCTGCTGACCCGCATCGAGCCGAAGGTCATCGACGCGACGGGCCGCAGCTTCGGCCTCAACCTCACCCGCGCGAGCCTCGACGCGAGCTGCAAGTACCCGTGGCCGGCGGCGCAGGGCGTCCCCGACCCCAGCGGACGCATGAAGTTCGGCTTCTACGACGACGACACGGCCGCCTTCGACTGGCTGCGGGCCGGTGCGCCGAGGCGTCGCCGCTGCATCGAGGCCCAGGTGATGGACCTCTCCGACGACATCGCGTACTCGGTGCACGACTTCGAGGACGCCGTGGTGAACGGCTACGTCGACGTGTCGAGCCTGGGGTCGCCCGACGGCCACGAGGCCCTGGTCACGGCCATGCACGCGTGGGTCGGCGGCGAGCTCAGCCGGGACGAGCTCGAGGAGGCCTTCGACCGCCTCCGCCGCCAGCCCTTCTGGCTCCGGTCCTACGACGGCGGCCGTCTCGATCAGGCCCGCCTCAAGAACCTGACGAGCCAGCTGATCGGCCGCTTCGCCGGCTCGGCCACGCAGTCCACGCGCGAGTCGTACGCCGAGCAGTCCCTGATCCGGTTCAGCGCGAGCATGGTCATCTCTCCCGACGTGATCGGCGAGATCGCCGTGCTCAAGGGCATCACGGCGGCCTTCGTGATGACGCAGGGCCACCGGCAGCCGATCTACGAGCGTCAGCGCGAGGTCCTCACGACCCTGTCCGACGCCCTCTGGGCGACGGGCGACTCCGAGCTCGACCCCGGCTTCCGTGCCGACTGGGCCGTCGCGGACGACGATGCCGGCAGGAGGCGCGTGGTCGTCGACCAGGTCGCCTCCCTGACCGATCAGAGCGCCGTCAGCTGGCACGACCGTCTCGTCGGCGCACGATGACGGGTCCTGTGAGGCGTCACGCCACCCGGCCCGAGCTCCGAGGAGGGACCGTCCCGTGCCCGGCCTGATCAAGCGCGACGACATCGACGAGGTGCGGTCCCGCACGAACATCGCCGACGTCGTCGGCGACCACGTCACGCTCAAGGGCGCCGGCGTCGGCTCGCTGAAGGGTCTCTGCCCGTTCCACGACGAGCGCAGCCCGAGCTTCCACGTCCGTCCCCAGGTCGGCCGGTACCACTGCTTCGGCTGCGGCGAGGACGGCGACGTCTACAGCTTCGTGATGAAGACCGACCACACGACGTTCCAGGAGGCGGTCGAGCGGCTCGCGAGCCGCATCGGCTTCACGCTCCGCTACGAGGACGGCGGCAAGGCGAGCGACCACGGCGGCCGTGCGCGCCTCATCGCCGCGAACGAGGCCGCCCGGGAGTTCTTCGCCCAGCACCTCACCGCTGCGGACGCGGACCCGGCCCGTCGGTTCCTCGGCGAGCGCGGTTTCGACCCTGCGGCGGCCGAGCGCTTCGGCGTGGGGTTCGCCCCCAAGTCGTTCGACGCCCTGCGCTCGCACCTCAAGGGCGCGGGCTTCGCCGACGAGGAGCTCGTCACGGCCGGGCTGCTGAGCCAGGGCGACCGCAGCCCCTACGACCGGTTCCGGGGCCGTCTCGTGTGGCCGATCCGCGACGTCACCGGGTCGACCATCGGGTTCGGGGCCCGGCGCCTCCTCGACGACGACAAGGGCCCCAAGTACCTCAACACCCCCGAGACGCCGATCTACCACAAGTCGCAGGTGCTCTACGGTCTCGACCTCGCCCGTCGTGACATCGCGAAGGGCAAGCAGGTCGTCATCGTCGAGGGCTACACCGACGTCATGGCGTGCCACCTCGCGGGCGTGACGACCGCCGTGGCGACCTGCGGCACCTCCTTCGGCGTGGACCACATCAAGCTGCTGCGGCCGATGCTGGGCGAGAGCGCGGGGCACGACCTCTCGGCGCTCGGCCAGGTCGTCTTCACGTTCGACCCCGACGAGGCCGGCCAGAAGGCCGCGTCCCGGGCCTTCGCCGAGGAGCAGCGGTTCCAGACGCAGACGTTCGTCGCCCTGCCGCCCGAGGGGCTGGACCCCTGCGACCTGCGGCTCGCGAGGGGGGACGACGCCGTCCGCCGCATGATCGACACCCGTCGACCGATGTTCGAGTTCATGATCCAGCGCAGCGTCGTGGGGTTCGACCTCGAGACGGTCGAGGGCCGGGCCAGCGCGGTGCGGGCAGCAGCACCTGCCGTGGCGTCCATCCGCGACAACTCGATCCGCCTCGGCTACGCGCGGTTCCTCGCGAAGGCGGTCGGAGAGGACACGGAGAGCGTGGTCGAGGTCGTGACGTCCGTGATGCGCCAGGCGCAGGCCGTCGCGGCGGCACCGCGTGCCCTGCCGGCCAACGCCTCCGAGGGGCGTCAGTCGATCACGAGCCTGCCGCCCCTGCCCGAGGAGCCGGCCGGCCCCAGCCTCATGACGCTGCCCGGCGACCTGACGACGCGCACCGAGCGCGACGCGGTCATGGCCATGCTGCAGCACCCCGACGCCGTGGGCTTCGAGCTGATGAGGCGAGCGGTCCAGGCGCGTCTCGAGACCACCTCGCTGGCGGTCGTGCGCGACGCCATCGGGGCGAGCCTCGACAAGTTCGGCGACGCCTCCTGGCTCGACGTCGTGCTCGACCAGACGCCCGCGCCGTTCGACGCCCTGGCGAAGGAGCTGGCGGTCGCGCCGATCCCGGAGCGTCAGGACAGGGAGATCACGACCTACTGCCGCGGCATCGTCGTCTCGATCGTCGAGCGAGACCTGATCAGGGAGAAGTCGGAGCTGATGGGCCGGTCGTTCCGCACGGACGTCAAGACCGACCCCGACAAGTGGCGCGAGATCCAGGTGCAGCTCGCCGCCCTCGAGGTCGAGCGGAGAGCGCTCACCGCCGAGCAGTGAGGCGATCGGACCACGTGGCAAACTTCGTTGCGAGTTTGTAAACGATCGCCTATCGGTTGCAGCCGAGAGCTGACTGTGTGTTACCAATAGCTACCCCCCGTGCACTGTCGCACCCACAGCTGCGGCCTCGGGGTCCCTGCACACAGAGAAAGAGGCAACCGGAATGACATCCGACTCCAGGCTCAACCGCCGCGTCCTCGCCGTCATGGGAGGAGCAGCCGCCACGGCCCTCGTCCTGGCCGGCTGCGCGTCCGGCGGCGACGCGGCCGACGACGCGCTCAACGGCATCAGCGTCGGCACCACCGACGTCATCACCTCCCTCGACCCGGCCGGGTCGTACGACAACGGCTCGTTCGCGGTGCAGAACCAGGTCTTCGGGTTCCTCATGAACTCGCCCTACGGCAGCCCGGACGTCGAGCCCGACCTCGCCGAGTCGGCCGAGTTCACCGACCCGACCACCTACACGGTCACCCTCAAGGACGGCCTGACGTTCGCCAACGGCAACGCGCTGACCTCGAGCGACGTCAAGTTCACCTTCGACCGCCAGCTGGCGATCGCGGACGACAACGGCCCCTCGTCGCTGCTCGGCAACCTCGCCGGCACCGAGGCCCCCGACGACAAGACCGTCGTCTTCACGCTGAAGGGCGCGGACCAGACCTGGCCGCAGATCCTCTCGAGCCCCGCCGGCCCCATCGTCGACGAGGACGTCTTCTCGGCGACCGGCCTGACCACGCCGGACGAGATCGTGGAGGGGAACGCCTTCTCCGGCCAGTACACGATCACCGACTACTCCGAGAACGAGTCGATCCAGTACGCGGCCAACGAGTCCTACGACGGCGTGCTGGGCGCGGCGAAGACCGACTCGGTCACCGCCACCTACTACACGGAGGAGACCGACCTCAAGCTCGCCGTGCAGGAGGGCGACGTCGACGTCGCGAACCGCAGCCTGAGCCCGACCGACCTCGCCGACCTGGCGAAGGACGACTCGCTGACCGTGCACAACGGCCCCGGCGGCGAGACCCGCTACATGGTCTTCAACTTCGACACGATGCCCTACGGCGCGACCCAGCCCGACGCCGACGCGGCGAAGGCCCTGGCCGTGCGCCAGGCCGTCGCGAGCGTCGTCGACCGCGAGGCCCTCGCCAAGGAGGTCTATAACGACACCTACACGCCGCTCTACTCGGTCGTCCCCGACGGCCTGACCGGCGCCACCAAGCCGCTCGAGTCGCTGTACGGCGACGGCCAGGGCGGCCCCGACGCCGACGCCGCGACCGCGGCGCTGTCGACGGCCGGCGTGGACGTGCCCGTCCAGCTCGACCTGCAGTACAGCCCCGACCACTACGGCGCGTCGAGCGACGAGGAGTACGCCCTCATCAAGACGCAGCTCGAGGCGTCCGGCCTGTTCACCGTGAACCTGCAGTCGACCCTGTGGGACACCTACTCCACCGAGCGGCGCCAGGACGCCTACCCGGTGTACCAGCTCGGCTGGTTCCCCGATTTCTCGGACGCCGACAACTACCTGTCGCCGTTCTTCGTGAAGGACAACTTCGTCGGCAACCACTACGACTCGGCGGCCGTCCAGGCCCTCCTGTCGCAGGAGATCGCCGAGGGCGACGAGACGGCCCGCACCGCGCTGATCGGGGACGTCCAGGACGCCGTCGCCGCCGACCTGCCGACGCTGCCGCTCCTCCAGGGCACGCAGGTCGTCGTCTCGGCCAGCGACGTCCAGGGCGTCGACGACACGCTCGACTCGTCGTTCAAGTTCCGCTACGGAGCGCTCAGCCGCTAGTCGGCAGGACGACCGCCACACGGCACGACGACGAGGGGTGCTCCGCCCACGGGCGGGGCACCCCTCGCGTCCGCCTCCGTTCCACCCAGAAAGGCACATCGACGTGACAGTGCTCACCGGCGACCAGATCGCCCCCGAGCGGCCCGCCCCGGCGGCCCCCCGACGACGCCGTGCAGGCGGCGGAGGCGGTGGTCTCGGACGCTACCTGGTGGTCAGGGCCGTCCTGATCATCCCCACCGTCTTCATTCTCGTCACGCTGGTGTTCTTCCTGATGCGCGTGGTCGGCAACCCGATCACCGCCTCGGTGGGCGACCGCCTGACGGAGGCGCAGCTCGCCGAGCGCCTCGCCGCGGCCGGCTACGACCGGCCGATCATCGTCCAGTACGTCGAGTACCTCGGCCAGATCGTGCGCCTGGACTTCGGCACGACCGCCACGGACAACCGCCAGATCAGCGACATCATCGTCACGTACGGCGCCGCGACCCTCGAGCTCGTGATCTACGCGCTCATCGTCGCGCTCGTGATCGGCATCCCGCTCGGCATGCTCGCCGCCTACCTCCGCGACCGCTGGCCCGACGCCGTGCTGCGCATCCTCGCGATCTTCGCCTACGCGACGCCCGTCTTCTTCGCGGGCCTGCTGCTCAAGCTCACCTTCTCGGTCTGGCTCGGCTGGCTCCCGCTGAGCGGGCGCGCCGACACCCGGATCGCGATCGCGCTGGGGCGCATCGAGAACCCGACGGGGATCTACATCCTCGACGCGCTGCGGCTCGGCAACTCGACGATCACGCTGAACGTGCTCAGCCACGCGGTGCTGCCCGCCCTCACGCTGGGCCTGCTCACGGCGGGCATCTTCCTCCGCCTGGTGCGGACGAACGTCATCGGCACGCTCGGCTCCGAGTACGTGGACGCCGCGCGCTCGCGTGGCGTCTCCGAGCTGCGTCTGGTGCGGAAGCACGCGCTCAAGCCCGCGCTGATCCCGATCATCACCGTGATGGGCCTGCAGATCGCGATGCTGCTCGGCGGCTCGGTGCTCACCGAGACGACCTTCGGCTGGCGCGGCCTCGGCTTCCAGCTGCAGCAGTACCTGTCCGCCCGCGACTTCGTCGCCGTGCAGGGCATCGTCGCCGTGCTCGCCGTCATCGTCGCCGTCACGAACTTCCTGGTCGACGTCATCGCGGCCCTCATCGACCCGAGAGTGAGGTACTGACCGTGTCGACCACCACCTCCGGCGTCCTGTCCGACCGGCACGAGCCCCTCTGGAAGCGCCTCCCGATCGTCGCCCACGTGCGCCGCTCGGTCGGCCTGCAGCGCGGCATGCTCGTCGCCGGCATCGTCATCTGCGTCGCGTTCATCGTGCTCGCCGTCTTCGCCCCGCTCATCGCGCCCTACGGCTACGGCCAGCTCAGCGACGACGCGGGCACGTTCGCGCGCCAGGCCGCGCCCTCGGCCCAGCACCTCTGGGGCACCACGGTCGGCGGCTACGACGTCTTCAGCCGTGTTGTCTGGGGCACCCGGACGGCGATCTCCGTCGTCGTCGTCGCGGTCGTCCTCTCGATCGTCCTCGGCGTCGTCCTCGGCCTCGTCTCCGGCTACCTCGGCGGCTGGGTCGACCGCGTGCTCGTCGTCGTGGCCGACGCCGTCTACGCGTTCCCGTCGCTGCTGCTCGCGATCGTCGTCTCGATCGTCATCAGCGGCGGCCAGTCGAGCCTCTGGGGCGGCATCCTCTCGGCGGGCATCTCGATCACCGTCGTGTTCGTGCCCCAGTACTTCCGGGTCGTCCGCGCCGAGGCCGTCCGGCTCAAGTCCGAGGCGTTCGTCGAGTCCGCCAAGGTCGTCGGCAGCAGCACGCCGCGCATCATGTTCAAGCACGTGCTCCGCAACGCGACCCGCAGCCTGCCGCTCATCCTCACGCTGAACGCGTCGGAGGCGATCCTCACCCTGGCCGCGCTCGGCTTCCTCGGCTTCGGGATCGGCCCGACGTCGGCCGCCGAGTGGGGCTACGACCTCAACCGCGCGCTCAGCGACACGGCGAGCGGCATCTGGTGGACGGGCGTGTTCCCCGGAGCGGCCATCGTCCTGATGGTGCTCGGCATCACCCTCGTGGGCGAGAGCCTGAACGACCTGGCCGACCCGCGCCTCCGGACGCGTCGTCGGGCCGGTCGCGGCAAGAAGGCAGGGCGCAGCGGCGCCGGCAGCACGACGACCACGACGACCGCAGCGCCGGTCGAGCCGCAGGAGGCGACAGCATGACCACCGGACCGCTCGACCAGGGCGCACAGGCCGCCCCGCCCGTCCGCCACGCCGCCCACGACGTCGCCCGCGACGAGCGCGACGTGGCCGTCGGCATCACCGACCTCCGCGTGACGTTCGCGACCGACGGCGGCGACGTCGCGGCGGTCCGCGGCGTGACCCTCGACGTGCGCGCGGGCGAGGTGCTGGCGATCGTCGGGGAGTCCGGCAGCGGCAAGTCCGTGACGGCGAAGACGATCCTGCGCCTCCTGCCCGAGACGGCGGTCGCCTCCGGTGCGGTCGTGCTCTCGGGGAAGAACGTGCTCGAGATCGGCCGCGGCGCCGTGCGCGAGATGCGCGGCACCGAGGTCGCGATGGTCTTCCAGGAGCCGTCGACCGCCCTCAACCCCGTCTACACGGTGGGCTGGCAGATCGCCGAGGGCATCCGTGCCCACGGCAAGGTCGGCCGGAAGGAGGCGCGGGCGAGGGCCGTCGACATCCTGCGGAAGGTGGGCATCCCCGACCCCGAGACCCGCGTCGACTACTACCCGCACCAGTTCTCGGGCGGCCAGAAGCAGCGCGTGGTCATCGCCATGGCGCTCGTGCTGAACCCGTCGGTCATCGTCGCCGACGAGCCGACGACCGCGCTCGACGTGACCGTGCAGGCCGAGATCCTCGACCTGCTGCGCCGCTGCCGCGACGAGTTCGGCACCGCCATAGTGCTGATCACCCACAACATGGGCGTGGTGGCCGACCTGGCCGACCGGGTGGCCGTGATGTACCAGGGCGAGGTCGTCGAGCAGGCGACCTCGGAGGCGCTGTTCGCGTCGCCGCAGGACGACTACACGAAGCGTCTCCTCGGCAGCGTCCCCGTGCTCGAGCCGCGCGGCGCGCAGGTGCAGGCCGGCGAGGCCGACCGCGACGTCGTCGTGCGCGCGACGGGCCTCGAGATCGAGTACCCGGGCCGTCTCGGCCGCGGCGGGTTCCGGGCCGTCAAGGGCGTCGACTTCTCGATCGCGAAGGGCGAGGTGCTCGGCCTCGTCGGCGAGAGCGGCTCGGGCAAGACCACCATCGGTCGTGCCATCGCCGGCCTGACCAAGGTGACCGGCGGCTCCCTCGAGGTGCTCGGCGTCGAGATGAACGGCGTGCACGAGCGCGAGTTCAAGCCGCTGCGGGCCGACATCGGGTTCGTCTTCCAGGACCCGGCGTCGAGCTTCAACCCGCTGCTGACCATCGCCGAGTGCGTGGCCGAGCCCCTCATCGTGCACGGCCGTGCCGGCGACGCGCGCGCCGCGCGGCCGCGCGTCGACGAGCTGATGGAGGCCGTCCAGCTGCCCAAGGCGTTCGGGGACCGCTACCCGCACGAGCTCAGCGGCGGGCAGCGCCAGCGTGCGAGCCTCGCCCGGTCCCTGGCGCTCGAGCCGAGCCTCCTCATCGCCGACGAGCCGACGAGCGCACTCGACGTGTCGGTGCAGGCACGCGTGCTCGAGCTCTTCCGCGAGCTGCAGGCCGACCTCGGCTTCGCGGCGCTGTTCATCAGCCACGACCTCGCGGTCGTGAACATGCTCGCCGACCGCATCGGCGTCCTCTACCACGGCGACCTCGTCGAGAGCGGGCCGAACGACCAGGTGCTGGGCGCCCCCGAGCACCCGTACACCCAGCGGCTGCTCGCCTCCTTGCCCGTGCCCGACCCTGCCGAGCAGGCGGCGCGTCGGCGCCGGCTGGCCGAGCTCGACGCGCGCGCGGCGTCGGGCGAGGTAGCGTGACGCGGGTGAGCCCCGAACTCGACCTGGACCGCCCCGTCGCGACGGACGACCTCTCGCTGACCTACCCGGCGCGTGCGGGCCACCCGGCGCTGCGGGCGGTCGACGGGGTGACCCTCGACATCCGGGTCGGCGAGATCGTCGCCGTGCTGGGGGAGAGCGGCTCCGGCAAGTCGACCCTCGCGCTGGCCGTGGCCGGCCTCGTCGGCAAGGGCCGTCCGCCGGAGGGGCGTCCGCAGATCAGCGGGGGAGCGGCGAGCGTCTTCGGCCTCGAGCTCACGCGGGCGAGCGCCCGACGTCGCGGCCGGCTGTCGTCGGTCGTCGGCTACCTCGCGCAGGACGACGGCGAGGCCCTCAGCCCCGACCTGACCGTCGGCGAGGCCATCGCCGAGCCGATCTACCTGCGTGACCGGCACTTCGACCGACGCGAGGCGGGGCGTCTCGTGACGGCGCTGGTCGACGCGGTGCACCTCCCGCTCGGCACGATGCTCAAGCAGACCTGGGAGCTCAGCTCGGGTCAGCGCCAGCGCGTGGCCCTGGCGCGGTCCCTCGTGCTCGAGCCGCGGCTCCTCGTGGCGGACGAGCCGGCGCGCGGCGTCGACGTGCTCGTACGGCAGGCCGTGCTCGACGTCATCAAGAACCTGCACGCCGACCGCCAGTTCTCGGCGATGGTCGTCACGTCGAGCGTGTCCGAGGCGCGGGCGATCACCGACCGCGTCGCCGTCATGCGCGGCGGCCGCCTCGTCGGCCTCGGCCAGATCGACACGGTCCTCCGCGACGGGGTCGACCCCTACGTCAAGGTGCTCTCGACGACGACGCCGATCGACGTCATCAGGCCGGACGAACGGGAGCGCGGCGAACGGGAGCGCGGCGACCGGGAGCGCGGCGACCGCGGGCGCGACGAGCGGCGACCGTGACCACAGGAGGCGCGCGCGGCCACCGGGCAGCGGCCGCCGAGGCCGCCGACCTGCCTGCCGACCGCCGCCCTCGCCCCGGCGCCGTGAGCATCGGCCCGCGCGGCTCGTCGGTCTTCGAGGACGCCGTGCACGAGGCGGGCGGCGAGCTCGTCCCGCTCGGCCCGGACACCCGGGGCCTCATCTGGCTCTCGTACCGCGATGTCGCCGGCCTCGAGGCCGCCCTCGCTGAGCACCCGGGCATCGAGTGGGTCCAGCTGCCCTGGGCCGGGGTGGACGCGTTCTCGGGAGTGCTCGAGGCACATCGCGACCGGGCGCTGCCGCTCTGGACGAGCGCCAAGGGGGCGTACGCCGAGCCGGTCGCCGAGCACGCGCTCGTGCTGCTCCTGTCGCTGTTGCGCGTCGTGCCCTCGCGGGTGCTGGCGTCGACGTGGCAGACCGAACAGCGGGGGATCTCGCTCTACGGCCGGCACGTCGTGATCGTCGGCGCGGGGGGCATCGCGCGCGAGCTGGTGCGCCTCCTTGCTCCGTTCGAGGTGCGGGTGACGATCGTGCGCCGAACGGCGGACCCGGTCGAGGGCGTCGAGCGGACCGTCAGCGTCGACCTGCTCGACGAGGTGCTCCCCACCGCCGACGTCGTCGTGGTGGCGGCCGCCGCGACCCCGGGCACGGCCCGGCTCTTCGACGCTCGCCGGCTGGCCCTCCTCCCGTCCCGTGCCGTGTTCGTCAACGTCGCCCGGGGGAGCCTCGTCGACACCGACGCCCTCGTCGCCGCCGTCCGCGCCGACCGGCTCTGGGGTGTCGGCCTCGACGTCACCGACCCGGAGCCGCTGCCGGACGGCCACCCGCTCTGGCGCGATCCTCGGGTCGTCGTCACGCCGCACCAGGCGGACACGCCGGAGATGACCGCGCCCCTGCTCGCCGGTCGCATCCGCCACAACGTGCGGGCCCTCGCGGGCGAGGGGCACTTCGTCGGAGTCGTCGACCCGGTCGTCGGCTACTGAGCCGCCAGGCCGTCCGGGCCGCTCGGGCCTGACCGTCGAGGAGGCGCGCGACGCGCCCGGCGGTCACCTCGTGTTCAGAGACGGCCGAGACATGCGCTAGTGTTGTGTCCGCTGTCAGGGACTCCGGTCCACGTCAGCTGCCATTCCTCGATAGCTCAATTGGCAGAGCAGCCGGCTGTTAACCGGCAGGTTGTTGGTTCGAGTCCAACTCGGGGAGCGAAGGCCCAGCGGCTCCACCCGCTGGGCCTTTTCTCTGTCCTCGACGGCTCTCTGCCGGGGAACCCGTCCCTCGTCGGACGGGTCCTTCCTCGTTCCCGGTGAGCGCCTCCGGCGTCAGTCGTCGAGGTGGTCGACGCCCGGCAGCCAGGTCTGGCCCGGCACGCCCCAGCCCGACTTCTTCACGCTCTTCGCGGCGGCCTTGTGCAGCGGCTGCTCGAGGCGGTCGGCGTAGAGCACGCCGTCGAGGTGGTCGTACTCGTGCTGGAAGATGCGCGCCAGCCAGCCGTGCGCCTCGATCTCGTACTCGTCGCCGTCGAGGTCCGTCGCGCGGAGCAGCACGCTCTCGGCCCGGCGCAGCGGGAACCGCTCGCCCGGGATCGAGAGGCACCCCTCCGACTCGTCGTCGTCGTCGAGGGGCTCGATGTCGAGCGGGCTCTGCCAGAGCGTCGGGTTGATCGCGACGCCGCGCCAGGGCTCGCCGTCGTCGTCGACCCAGGAGTACACGAAGAGGCGGAGGCCGACCCCGACCTGCGGGCCGGCGAGGCCCACGCCGGGCGCGGCGTCCATGGTCTCGAACATGTCGGCGACGAGCGTGCGCAGGTCGTCGTCGACGACCTCCACCTCGGCGGCTCGGGCGTGGAGGACGGGTTCTCCCGTGATGGTGATGGGTCGTACGGCCATTCGCCCAGACTATCCAGCGCGCTGCCGCTACCGTGTCACCGTGAGCGCTGACCTCGGGGACCTGACCGCCCAGGTGTCGTTGACCCCGTACCAGGCGCTGGGCATCCCCATCGCCCTCGTCGGCGCGGTCTTCCTCTCGATCGGCGCGCAGCTGCAGAGCCGCGGCGTCGAGAAGGTCGAGCGGCGTCTCGGGGCGGCACAGAGCGGCATGAGCGTGCGCCAGGTGGTCGCGCTGGTCGGCAGGCCGTCCTGGGTGGCCGGCACGCTCCTCCTCGGACTCGCCGTCGTCTTCCAGCTCACCAGCCTCAACATCGCGCCCCTCCTCGTCGTGCAGCCCCTCGGTGCCGTGGCGCTCGTCGTCACCGCCGTCGTCAACGCCCGCGTGACCAAGCAGCGGCTGAGCGCGAAGGTGAAGAGGTCGATCGCGCTCTGCGTGGGCGGCATCGGGCTCTTCGCGACCGTCGCCGCGTTCGCCGCGACCGAGTCGCCGATCACCACCCGACAGCTGATCACGGTGCTCGTCCTGCTGCTGGTCGTGGGGGCCGTGCTGGCCGCCGCCTTCGTCGTGCTGCGCCACCGCCGGAACGTCCTCTTCTACGTGATCGGCGCGGGCGTCCTCTACGGCTTCGTCGCGACCCTCGCCAAGGTGGTGCTGAACCGGATCACGTCGGGCACCTTCGACTGGCTCGAGGTCGTCTGCATCGTCATGCTCGTCGCGGCGGCGGTGCTCGGCGGCTACTTCGTGCAGAACGCGTACTCGTCGGGGTCGCCCGACCTCGTCATCGCGGGCCTGACCGTCGTCGACCCGATCATCGCGGTCACCATCGGGATCGTCGTGCTCGGCGAGGCGGCCACGGCGCCGCCGATCGCCGCCGTGCTCTTCCTGGTGGCGGGGGCCGTCGCGGTCGCCGGCGTCTTCCAGCTCGCCAAGCACCAGCCGCAGAAGAAGAGGGTCAGCTGAGCTACCGTGGTCGACGCGGGTCGCCGGGCGTCCGGTTCTCCGGCCCGCTGTCCCGCCTCCTCCTGCACCCGGGCCCGACCATCCCTCACGACAAGGACTGACCACGTGACCGACGCCCACGGACCGACCGATCCGAGCGACACCGCAGCCTGGGCCGACGCGCCGAGGCTGACCGTCCTGATCGCCGCCGACACGTTCCCGCCCGACGTCAACGGCGCCGCGAACTTCGCCGAGCGGCTCGCCGTCGGCATGGCGGCCCGCGGCCACGACGTGCACGTGCTGGCCCCCGCCGCCAGCCGCAAGCACGGCACGTTCCTCGAGCAGCACGCCGGAGTGACCCTGACGGTGCACCGGCTCTACTCGACCCGCTGGCCCCTGCACGACTGGCTGCGCTTCGCGACGCCGTGGCGGGCCGAGGCGAACGCCGAGCGCGTCATCCGCCAGATCCGGCCCGACGTCGTGCACATCCAGTCGCACATCGTGATCGGCCGCGCGGTGGTCCGGGTCGCGAACCGCCTGGGCATCCGGGCCGTGGCGACCAACCACTTCATGCCCGAGAACCTGCTCGAGCACACAGGGCTGCCGCATGCGCTTCGGGCCACGGCCGTGAAGTGGGCCTGGGCCGACGCGAGCCGCACCTACCACCGCGTCGAGTCGATGACCACGCCGACCGACAAGGCCGCGCGGTTCCTCGAGAAGGCCATCGACGTCGAGGGCGTGCTCGCGGTCTCGTGCGGCATCGAGGCGTCGAACTACACCGCCCGCGACGACCGCCCCGAGGGCAACCGCGTGGTGTTCGTCGGACGCGTCACGGCCGAGAAGCAGATCGACGTGTTGCTGCGCGCGATGACGCTGATCGACCCGGCGCTCGGGAGCACGCTCACGATCGTCGGCGGCGGCGACCTGATGCGGCACCTGCAGCAGGTCAGCGTCGAGCTCGGCCTCGCCGGCCGCGTCACCTTCGCCGGCTACCTGTCGGACGCCGAGCTGCGCCGCACCCTCACCGACGCCACCGTGTTCGCGATGCCCTCGATCGCCGAGCTGCAGAGCATCGCGAGCCTCGAGGCGATGGCCTCGGGCCTGCCGATCGTGGTCGCGGACGCGATGGCCCTGCCGCACCTGGTCGACGACGGCGGCAACGGCTGGTTGTTCCGCCCGGGCGACAGCGCCGACCTGGCCGAGAAGCTGACGCGGGTCCTCACGGCCCCCGACGACGAGTACCTCGCGATGCGGCGTGCCAGCCTCCGGATGATCGAGGGGCACGACATCGAGCGCACGCTCAACGTCTTCGAGGGCCTGTATCGTGGGCAGCCGGTGGCTCCCACCACCGACGTCGTCTCGTCCTGACCTCGCCCCCGGGTGCAGGTCGGGCCGGCGACACGGGGCGGTAGCTCAGCCGGTTAGAGCAGTCGACTCATAATCGATCGGTCACGGGTTCAAGTCCCGTCCGCCCTACTGCTGTGCCGGAGCCGCGCCTCCCAGCCGTCCCGCTCGACCTTCTGGCAGCATGGCCGGATGTTCTTCAGCAAGAGCGCCGGCCCCGACGACGGGGACGACTCGCTCGCGTCCGTCGGCACCGAGCCGCGCATGGGCGTCGGGGCGCAGGTCTACGTGCTCGACTCCGACGAGGACCCGACGTCGCCGTGGCCCTGGGGGCCGACCGGCGTCGTCATGCGGGCCGGAGGCTCGGCGTGGCAGGGCGTGTCGGCCATCGGGGGCTCGGCGCGGACGTGGTGGGTCGAGTTCGACTCGCCCCAGCTCGACCGGGACGGCGACGGGCCGGTGCAGAGCGCCCAGGTGGCCGAGCGCTTCCTGCGCCTGGCGCCGCCGATCGCGCCCCGCTGACGCGGCCGGGAATAGTCCCGCCCGAGAAGTCGTTCACCCAACTACATGCAGACGCATGAACTAGATCTGAGGTGAGACCATGCAGTTCGGAGTCTTCTCCGTCGGCGACATCACGGCCGACCCGACCACCGGCCGGGTGCCGACCGAGCACGAGCGCATCAAGGCGATGGTGACCATCGCCCAGAAGGTCGAGGAGGTGGGCCTCGACGTCTTCGCGGCCGGCGAGCACCACAACCCGCCCTTCGTGAACTCGAGCCCGACCACCCTGCTCGCGACGATCGCGGCGACGACCGAGCGCATCCAGCTGAGCACGGCCACCACGCTCATCACGACGAACGACCCGGTGAAGATCGCCGAGGACTTCGCGATGCTGCAGCACCTCGCCGACGGTCGCGTCGACCTGACCCTCGGCCGCGGCAACACCGGCCCGGTCTACCCGTGGTTCGGCAAGGACATCCGCCAGGGGATCAACCTGGCCATCGAGAACTACGCCCTGCTGCGCCGCCTCTGGACCGAGGACGTCGTCGACTGGAAGGGCCACTTCCGCACGCCGCTCCAGGGCTTCACCGCGACGCCCCGTCCGCTCGACGGCGTCGCCCCGTTCGTCTGGCACGGCTCGATCCGCAGCCCGGAGATCGCCGAGCAGGCCGCGTACTACGGCGACGGCTTCTTCGCCAACCACATCTTCTGGCCGGCCTCGCACACGAAGCAGATGGTCGAGCTCTACCGCAGCCGCTTCGAGCACCACGGCCACGGCCGTGCCGACCAGGCCATCGTCGGGCTCGGCGGGCAGGTCTTCATGGCCAAGAACTCGCAGGACGCGAAGCGCGCCTTCCGCCCGTACTTCGACGAGGCCCCCGTCTACGGCCACGGCCCGAGCATGGAGGACTTCACGAGCCAGACCCCGCTCACCGTCGGCAGCCCGCAGGAGGTCATCGACCGCACGCTCGGCTTCCGCGAGTACGTCGGCGACTACCAGCGTCAGCTGTTCCTCATCGACCACGCGGGCCTGCCCCTGCAGACCGTCCTCGAGCAGCTCGACATCCTCGGCGAGGAGGTCGTGCCCGTGCTCCGTCGCGAGTTCGCGTCCCGTCGTGCCGCGGGCGTCCCCGACGCGCCGACGCACGCCTCCCTCGTGGCGGCGGCCGCCGCCTCCGCCGCGACCTCGTCCGTCACGTCCTCGGTCATGGCCGACGCCGCGTCCGTCCCGAGCCTGTAGGAGGCGCCCCGTGAGCACCAGGAAGATCGTCGTCCTCTCGGCAGGGCTCGGCCAGCCCTCCTCCACCCGGCTCCTCGCCGACCGTCTCGCCGAGGCGAGCGCCCGGGCCCTGCTCGACCAGGGCTCGCCCGCCGAGTTCCGGGTCGTCGAGCTCCGTGACCACGCCCACGACGTCGTCGACGCGATGCTGACGGGGTTCCCGTCGGAGGCGCTGGCCGACGTGCTGGCGGCCGTCGGGGCCGCGGACGGGGTCGTCGCCGTCACGCCCGTCTTCACGGGCTCCTACAGCGGCCTGTTCAAGTCGTTCTTCGACGTGCTCGACAACACGGCCCTGACCGGCACGCCCGTGCTGATCGGCGCGACGGCGGGCACGGCACGGCACTCGCTCGTCCTCGACCACGAGCTGCGCCCGCTCTTCTCCTACCTGCGTGCCGTCGTCGTGCCCACCGGCGTCTTCGTCGCGGCGGAGGACTGGGGCGCCGGCGACGCGACGACCACGGGCCTGCCCGAGCGCGTGACGCGCGCGGCGGACGAGTTCGCCGCGCTGGTCTCCCTGCGGCACACCGAGCGCCGCGACCCGTTCGCCGACGTGGTCTCGTTCGAGGAGCAGCTGGGCCGCCTGGGCGTCCCGGACGACATCTGACCCGCGCACCGGGCCGAGCAGTCCTGGACCTCGCCGTGCCGCAGGGCGCGCGGCCCCGGACGGGTCGATGATGGTCACGCCCGGCGCGGCGACCCGCGCGCACCCCGAGGAGGACGCATGACCGACACCCGCAGCCCCGCCGACGAGCTCGCCCGGTTCCACGAGGCCAGGCGCGTCCGCGCCGTGAGCCCCCGGGGCCCCCTGGCGCTCGTCAACACGCAGTGGGTCGACTCTCCCCAGCCCGTCTGGGGCGTCGCGGGCACCTGGGCCCCGGCACCCGACGGCCTCGCGGGGCTCCTCGTCACCGCGACGGCCGCTGACGGCGTGCAGCTGGACGGCGAGGTCGTGGACGGCACCGTGCTCGTCGCGGGCGACGACGCGGTGACCCCGAGCGCGGTGCGGTTCTCCGACACCCTCTCCGGGACCGTCATCGCGAACGACGACAGCTCGAGCTGGGGGCTGCGCGTCTGGGACGCGGACTCCGAGGGCATCCGTCGGTTCGGGTCGATCGACTCGTTCGAGCACGACCCTGCCTGGGTGGTGACGGCCGACTTCGTCCCCACCGAGGACGGCACGCAGGTCGACATCCGGCACCAGGCGGACCTCGACCTCAGCCGCCCGAAGCCCCTACCCGGGCTCATCCGGTTCTCGCTCGACGGCGTCGAGCACGAGCTCGCCGCGTTCCCCAGCGGCTCCGGCGACCGCCTGCAGCTCGTCTTCGGCGACGCGACGAACGGCGAGAGCACCTACTCGGTCGGCCGCTTCCTCTTCCCGACCCCCGGCGACGACGGCACGATCGTGCTCGACTTCAACCAGGCCGTGCTGCCTCCCTGCGCGTTCTCCTACGCCTTCAACTGCCCGATCCCGCCCCCGCAGAACCGGCTGGCCGTGCCGATCGAGGCCGGCGAGAAGAACGTGCTCGACCGAGACGGCGCACTGCTGCACTGACGGCGTGGCCGGGCCCGACGGAGCAGGGAGGATCCGGGGCCGCGGGCGCGCCCTGGCGCCCCGGGGTGGGATGATCGACGGATGTTCGTGCTCGCCCGTCGCCTCGCCGACGGCGACGTCGAGCTGACGACGTGGCGCCGTCCCGCCCCCGACCTGGCCCTGGTCGCGGCGGACGTCGAGGTCGTCGCCGACGCCGACCTGGTCGACGCCGTCCGGAGGCGCGAGTCGGGCCCCGAGGGCGCGGCGGGCCCTCGCTGGGTCTGGGACGACACCCCGCGGTGGTACCCGCGCCTCCTCGAGGCGGGCGTCCGCGTGGCGCGATGCGTCGACCTGCGGCTCTGCCACGCGCTGCTGCGGTCGGCCGTCGCGACGGCCGGGGCGGAGCTGCACGGGGCGCCCCGCGGCCCGTGGGACGTCCCTCAGGGGGTGGACGGCCCCCGCGACGGGCTCTTCGACGTGCTGCCCGAGTCGCTGCCCGACCCGGCGGGGGAGTTCCTCCGCCAGCGGGCGGCGATCGAGACGAGCCCGGAGCGGGCACGACTCGAGCTGCTGACGACCGCCGAGTCGACGGGCGCGCTGATCGCCGTCGAGATGCGGCACCACGGCGTGCCGTGGTCGGCCCGCGTGCACGACCGCGTCCTCCGCGAGGCGCTCGGGCCGCGGCCTGCTCCGGGAGAACGACCGGCGCTGATGCGCACCGACCTCGACGAGGTGCGCAGCCGGCTCGACGCCCCCGACCTCAACCCCGACTCGCCCGCCGAGCTGGTGCGCGCGCTGAACTCCGCCGGCGTCCACGTCACCTCGACGACCAAGTGGGAGCTCGAGCGTCACGACCACCCCGCCGTCGAGCCCCTGCTGCGGTACAAGAAGCGGCAGCGGCTGCTCGTCGCCAACGGCTGGGCCTGGCTCGACGCCTGGGTGCGCGACGGGCGTTTCCGGCCCGACTACGTGCCGGCCGGCAGCGTCACCGGCCGCTGGGCCACGAGCGGGGGAGGCGCCCTGCAGCTGCCGAGGGCCGTCCGGGCCGCCGTCGTGGCCGACCCGGGCTGGAAGCTCGTCGTCGCAGACGCCTCGCAGCTCGAGCCGCGCATCCTCACCGGCCTCTCCGGCGACCGCGCGATGGCGGCGGCGGGCCAGGGCGACCTCTACGAGGGCATCGTCGCGAGCGGCGCGGTCGCGAGCCGGGCCGAGGCGAAGGTCGCCATGCTCGGGGCGATGTACGGGGCGACCCAGGGCGAGAGCGGGCGGCTCGTGCCCCGGCTGGCGCGACGGTTCCCGCAGGCGATGTCCCTGGTCGAGACCGCCGCCCGCACCGGCGAGCAGGGCGGCGTGGTCCGGACGCTCCTCGGGCGGACCTCTCCGTCGCCGAGCGACGCCGCCGCGGACGAGCTGCCGCCCGAGATGCCCCGCGCCGAGGTCGGGCGCGACGCCCGGTCGTGGGGGCGCTTCACCCGCAACTTCGTCGTGCAGGGCACGGCGGCCGAGTGGGCGCTCTGCTGGCTGGGCGCCTTCCGGCAGGCGCTGCACGACCGCTTCGGCGACCGCGGCGACGACGCCCCGCACCTCACGTTCTTCCTGCACGACGAGGTCGTCGTGCACGCGCCGGCGGACACGGCCGACGAGGTCGCGGTCCTCGTCGTCGAGGCGGCCGCTGCCGCGGGCCGGATGCTGTTCGGCGACGCCCCGGTGCGGTTCCCGCTGACCGTGGCCGTCGTCGACGACTACTCGCAGGCCAAGTAGGAGGCGCGGGCGGCTCCCGGGGGCGCCCCTGCCGCCTCCTCGTCGCCCGTCTCGTACTGCCCGGCGGGGCAGGCCGGGCCGATTGCCAGCCGTTGCACGGTTGTGACGTCCAGGGAGCACGTGTCATGATCGACCCAGCGGACCTAGGTCCGCCCACAACCGAACACGCACGAGAGCACGCACACGGTCCACGTGTCCACAGGTCGATGGGGAAGTCGCACCTAACGGATGGAGGAATCGTGGCTGCTGCAACGGCTAGGGGAGTGCTCTTCGTGCACTCGTCCCCTCGTGCACTGTGCCCGCATGTCGAGTGGGCGGTCGGTCGTGCCCTCGGGCACGCCGTGAACTTCGCCTGGGTGGCGCAGCCGGTCTTGTCCGGCGCCCAGCGGACCGAGTTCTCCTGGCAGGGCGACGAGGGTGCCGGCGCGCGCATCGCCTCCGCCCTCCGCGGCTGGGAGCACCTCCGGTACGAGGTGACGGAGGATCCCGGCGTCGAGAACGACGGCGGGCGGTGGATGCACACGCCCGACCTCGGGGTGTTCTTCGCGCAGACCGACACGGCGGGCAACACCGTCGTGCCCGAGGACCGGATCCGCTACGCCATGGACATCGCCGGCTCGAACGTGCTCGAGCTGCACCGCGAGCTGCGGCTCGCCCTCGGCCAGGCCTGGGACGACGAGCTCGAGCCGTTCCGCTACAGCGGCGAGGGCAACCCCGTCGTCTGGCTGCACAAGGTCGGCTGACATCGGCAGCTGGCGTCCGTCGCTGACCGCGGTCGCTGGCCTCGGTCGCCGGCTTCGGTGCCTGACGTCGGTCGTCGACGTGGGTCGGCTGGCCTCCCTGCACCCGCACGACGCGACGAAGGCCGGTGACCCCGTGGGGACACCGGCCTTCGTCGTGCCCGGCGCGGAGGCGCGGGCGGGGTGGGTCAGACCGAGCGGAACGCGACGACCGCGTTGTGCCCGCCGAAGCCGAACGAGTTGCTGACGGCGACGATCTCGCCGTCGGGCAGCCGGCGCGGCTCGCCGACGACGACGTCGAGGTCGATCTCGTCGTCCATCTGCGTCACGTTGATCGTCGGGGGAGCGAGGCGCTCGTGCAGCGCCTTGACGGTGAACAGCGCCTCGATGGCTCCGGCACCGCCGAGCAGGTGACCCGTCGACGCCTTGGTCGCCGACACGATCAGCTTCGAGGTGTGGTCGCCGAAGACCCGCTTGATCGCGTGGTACTCGGCGATGTCGCCGACGGGCGTGCTGGTCGCGTGCGCGTTGACGTGCACGACCTGGTCGCGCTCGACCCCGGCGTTCTCGAGCGTCGCGATGACCGCACGGGCGGCACCGGTGCCCTCGGGGTCGGGGGCGGTGATGTGGTACGAGTCGCTCGTGACCGCTCCGCCGATCAGCTCGGCGTAGATGCGGGCGCCGCGGGCGAGCGCGTGCTCCTCGGTCTCGAGGACGAGCGCCGCGCCTCCTTCGCCGAGGACGAAGCCGTCCCGGGTGACGTCGTACGGGCGGGAGGCGGTGGCCGGGTCGTCGTTCCGCTTCGACAGGGCCTGCATGGCCGCGAACGAGGCGAGCGGCATCGGGTGGATGGCCGCCTCGGAGCCGCCGGCCACGGCGATGTCGGCGAGGCCCGACTGGAGGTGGTCGTAGGCCATGGCGATCGACTCGGTGCTGGAGGCGCAGGCCGAGACGACCGTGCGGGCGCCGGCGCGCGCGCCGAGGCTCATCGAGATCGCGGCGGCAGGACCGTTGGGCATCAGCATCGGCACGGTCATCGGCAGGACGCGACGCGGGCCCTTCTCGCGGAGGGTGTCCCACGCGTCGAGCAGGGTCCAGACGCCGCCGATGCCGGTGGCCCAGTCGACGATGAAGCGCTCGGGGACGACCTCGGGCGAGCCGGCGTCGGCCCAGGCCTCGCGCGCGGCGGTGAGGGCGAACTGGCTGGACGGGTCGAGGCGCTTGGTCTCGCGGCGGTCGAGCACGTCGGCCGACGGCACCTTGGCCTGGCCGGCGATGGTGACGGGCAGCTCGTACTTGGCGACCCATTCCTGCTCGAGGGTCGTGATGCCGGACTCGCCCGCGAGGAGCGCGTTCCAGCTGTCGACGGCGGTGCCGCCGAGGGGGGAGGTGCCACCGAGGCCGGTGACGACGATCTTCTTGGTCATGACGATTCTCCTGGAGAGACGATGCGTCCCTCGGCAGGCGCGGAGCCCACGAGGGGGGACGGAGAGGCCCGGTCGCCCCGAGGGGAGACCGGGCCGTCGACGTCTAGTCCTGTGCCTTGGTGATGAAGGTGACGGCGTCGCCGACGGTCTTGAGGTTCTTGACCTCTTCGTCGGGGATCTTCACGTCGAACTTCTCCTCGGCGTTGACCACGATGGTCATCATCGAGATGGAGTCGATGTCCAGGTCGTCGGTGAACGACTTGTCCATCTCGACGGTGTCGGTCGCGATGCCCGTCTCGTCGTTGACGAGCTCGGCCAGGCCGGCGAGGACTTCTTCGGTGGACAGTGCCATGGTGTGTTCTCCTTGAGGGGGTGTCGTGGTGACCGGGGTAAAGCCTATACAGGGCGGCGGCGGCGAGCCGTCGCGGCGCGCTACGGGAGGACGACCACCTGAGCGCCGAACACGAGCCCCGCACCGAAGCCGATCTGCAGCGACAGGCCGCCGCTGAGCTCGGGGTGCTCCTCGAGGAGGCGGTGGGTCGCGAGCGGGATGCTGGCGGCGGACGTGTTGCCGGTGGTCGCGATGTCGCGGGCGATGACGACCGTGTCCGGCAGGCCGAGCTGCTTGGCGAACTCGTCGACGATGCGCATGTTGGCCTGGTGCGGCACGAACGCGGCGAGCTGGTCGCTCGTGACGCCGGCCTGCTCGAGGGCCTGCTTCGCGACCTTGACCATCTCCCACACGGCCCAGCGGAAGACGGTCTGGCCCTCCTGGCGGAGGGTCGGCCAGGCGACCTCGCCGGCACCGGCGCGGTACTCCTGCATCGTGTTCGTCATGCGGATGGCGTCCCACTTCGAACCGTCGCTGCCCCACACGGTGGGAGCGATGCCGGGGGTGTCGCTCGCGCCGACGACCGCCGCGCCCGCCCCGTCGCCGAGGAGGAACGAGATGGTGCGGTCGGTCGGGTCGATGAAGTCGCTGAGCTTCTCGGCCCCGACGACGAGCACGTACTCGGCCAGGCCGGACTTCACGAAGGAGTCGGCCTGGGCGATGCCGTAGGCGTAGCCGGCGCAGGCGGCCGAGATGTCGTAGGCGGCGGCCGGGTTCGCGCCGATCTTCTCGGCGAGCAGCGAGGCGACCGAGGGGGTCGCGACGCCGCCGCTGATGGTCGAGACGAGCACGACGCCGATCTGGTCGGGTCGGATGCCCGCCTTGGTGATCGCCTCGTTCGCGGCGGCCTCGGCGAGGTCGACGACGTGCACCTCGGACGACGCCCGCACGCGCGTCACGACGCCGGTCCGCTGCTGGATCCACTCGTCGCTCGAGTCGATCGGCTCCACGATGTCGGCGTTCGGCACGACCTGGTCGCCCCGGGCGGCGCCGATGGAGAGGATGCGCGTGTACTCGGCGCCGTGCTGCTGCTTGAGCTGGGGGGTGGTCATTCTGCTCCCTCGAGGAGGTCGACGGCGGCCTGCAGGTCGTCGGGGGTCTTCACCGCGACGGAGGGGACTCCGCGCAGCGCACGCTTGGCGAGGCCGGTGAGGGCGCCCGCAGGGGCGAGCTCGACGATGCCGGTGACGCCGGCGTCGGCGAACGAGGTCATGACGGCGTCCCACCGGACCGGCGAGGACACCTGGCCGACGAGCAGCTCGACGAAGCGGGCGCCGGAGTCGACGGCGCTGCCGTCGGCGTTCGTCCAGAGCCGCAGGGTCGGGTCGGAGGCGGTGACCGAGGAGGCGGCGGTGCGGAGGCGCTCGACGGCCGGCTCCATGAAGCGGGTGTGGAACGCCCCGGCGACCTGCAGCGGCACGACCCGGCTCTTGGCGGGCGGCTCCGCCGCGAGTGCGGCGAGGGAGCTCAGCTCGCCCGCGACGACGACCTGCCCGCCACCGTTGTGGTTCGCGGCGGTGAGCCCCAGGGCCTCGAGGCGGGCGGCCAGCTCGGCCTCGTCCCCGCCCAGGACGGCGCTCATGCCGGTCTCGACCAGCGACGCGGCCTCGGCCATGGCGCGGCCGCGCTCGGCGACCAGGCGGACGGCGTCGTCGTCGGTCAGCACGCCGGCGACCGCCGCCGCGGTGAACTCGCCGACGGAGTGGCCGGCGACGCCGCCGACCCGGCTGCGGTCGACGCGGGAGAAGAGTGCACGGACCGTGAGCAGCCCGGCGGCGACGATGAGCGGCTGGGCCACCGCGGTGTCGCGGATGGTGTCGGCGTCGGACGTCGTCCCGTGGGCGACGAGGTCGACCCCGGCCGACTCGGACAGCGACTCGAGGAACTCGCGCTGGGCGCCGTCCTCCAGCCAGGGCTCGAGGAATCCGGGGGACTGGGAGCCCTGTCCGGGCGCTACGACGACGATCACTCGACCATCATGCCAACGACGTGTCCCGTCCGTGTGGAGCAACTCGACCAAAGATCGGCGTGGACACTGTGGATCACCACAGCCGCGACCCACAGCCGCGACCGCAGCGGTCAGCGTCGTCGGGGCGTCTGCCCGTCCGTGTCGGCGATCGACCCGAGGATGAGCGCCGACTGCAGCACGATGGCCTCCCGCGAGCCGGTGGCGTCCCAGCCGATCACGTCGGACACGCGCTTGAGGCGGTAGCGCACGGTGTTCGGGTGCACGAAGAGCTCGCGTGCCGTGGCCTCGAGCGACCGACCGTTGTCGAGGTAGCACCACAGGGTCGTGAGCAGCTCGGTCGAGTGCGTCTTGAGCGGCTTGTAGATGCGGTTGACGAGGGTCGAGCGGGCGAGGGGGTCGCCGGCGAGGGCGCGCTCGGGGAGCAGGTCGTCCGCGAGAACCGGACGAGGCGCGTTCCGCCACGACCGGGCGACGGCGAACCCGGCGAGGGCGGCCTTGGCGCTCTGGGCCGCCTCGACGAGGCTCGGCACCTCGTGCCCGAGCACGAGGTGCCCGTCGCCGAAGCCGGGCTCGAGGGCCGAGGCGATGTCGGTGAACGGGGGCTGCGAGGTGGACACGCCGTTCTCGTCGGTCTCCTGCTCGGCTCGACCGATGACGAGCACCAGCCGGCTGCCCTGCACGCCGATCAGGACGTCGGCGTCGAGGTGCCGCGCCGTGCGGCGGAGCTGGTCGACGTCGAGCATGCGCGGGGCCGTGCCGACCAGCACGGACACCTCGCCGTGGCCGTGCCAGCCGAGCGCCGCGATGCGGCTCGGCAGCTCGTCGTCGTACTCGCCCCGCAGGATCGAGTCGACCACGAGGGCCTCGAGCCGGGCGTCCCAGAGGCCGCGCGCCTCGGCGGCCCGGGCGTAGACGTCGGCCGAGGCGAAGGCGATCTCCCTCGAGTACAGGAGGATCGCCTCCCGCAGGCTGTCGTCGCCGTCCTTGACGCGTTCTTCGACCACCTCGACCGTGACCCGGATGAGCTGGAGGGTCTGCTGGAGGCTGATGGAGCGGAGCAGCTCTCGCGGGGCCGCGCCGAACACGTCGGCGGCGATCCACGGCGTCGACCGGGGGTCGTCGAACCAGCTGATGAAGGAGGTGATGCCCGCCTGGGCGACGAGCCCCACCGCCGACCGGCGGCCGGGCGGCATGTCGCCGTACCAGGGGAGCGTCTCCTCCAGCCGCTTGATGGTCGCCGTCGACAACTCGCCGGACACCGTCCGCAGCCACGCGAGCGTTCGCTCCTTCGTGGCCGCGGACGGCTCCATCGGCGAGGCCGGGACCCGCTCGGCGCTCACGCGGTCGTCAGCTCTCCCCGCCGGCGGTGCCGCTGGTGCCGGCCGTCACGTCGTGCAGCTGGTAGCGGTCGATCGCCTGCTGGACGACGCTGCGGTCGACGTCGCCGCGCCGGGCGAGCGCCTGCAGCGTGCGGACCACCATGGAGGGACCGTCGATCTTGAAGAACCGACGTGCCGCCGCACGGGTGTCCGAGAAGCCGAAGCCGTCGGCGCCGAGCGTCAGGTAGTCGCCGGGCACGTACTCGCGGATCTGGTCGGGCACGGCCGCCATGAAGTCGGACGTCGCGATGACCGGCCCCTCGGAGCCCTGGAGCTTCTCGGTGACGTAGGGCGTGCGGGGCTCGGCGCTCGGGTTGAGGAAGTTGTGCTCCTCGGCCTCGAGACCGTCGCGGCGCAGCTCGTTCCACGAGGTGACGCTCCACACGTCGGCGGCCACGTTCCAGTCGTCGGCGAGCAGCTGCTGGGCCTCGAGGGCCCAGCGGACGCCGACGCCCGAGGCGAGCAGCTGGGCACGCGGACCGAGGTTCTCGGCGGCCTTCAGCTTGTAGAGGCCGCGCACGACGCCGTCGACGTCGAGGTCGTCCGGCTCGACGGGCTGCTGCATCGGCTCGTTGTAGACGGTGATGTAGAACATGACGTTCGGGTCGTCGTGCGACGGGGTGCCGTCGTCGTTCTTCCCGTACATGCGGTCCATGCCCGCCTTGACGATGTGCCCGAGCTCGTAGCCGTACGCCGGGTCGTACGAGACGACGGCGGGGTTGGTCGAGGCGAGCAGCAGCGAGTGGCCGTCCGCGTGCTGCAGGCCCTCGCCGGTCAGCGTCGTGCGGCCCGCCGTGGCGCCGATGATGAACCCGCGGGCCATCTGGTCGCCCGCGGCCCACATGGCGTCGCCGGTTCGCTGGAAGCCGAACATCGAGTAGAAGACGTAGACCGGGATGAGCGGCTCGCCCTGCGTCGAGTACGACGTGCCCACGGCGGTGAAGGCCGCGAAGGCGCCGGCCTCGTTGATGCCGACGTGCAGGAGCTGGCCCTGGGGGCTCTCCTTGTAGGCCAGCAGCAGCTCGCGGTCGACGGACGTGTAGTGCTGCCCGTTGGGGTTGTAGATCTTCGACGTCGGGAAGTACGCGTCCATGCCGAAGGTGCGCGCTTCGTCCGGGATGATCGGGACGATGCGGTGGCCGAAGTCGGGGGAGCGCAGCAGGTCCTTCAGCAGGCGGGCGAAGGCCATCGTGGTGGCCACCTCCTGCTTGCCTGACCCCTTGCGGACGACGTCGTAGGACTTCGCCTCGGGGACCGCGATCTCGGTGTACTTGCTGCGGCGCTCGGGCACGTAGCCGCCGAGGGCGCGTCGGCGCTCGTGCAGGTACTGGATCGCCTCGTCGCCGTCGCCCGGGTGGTAGTAGGGCGGCAGGTACGGGTCCTCGTCGAGCTGCGCGTCGCTGATCGGGATGCGCATCTCGTCGCGGAACTGCTTGAGGTTGTCGAGGGTGAGCTTCTTCATCTGGTGGGTCGCGTTGCGGCCCTCGAAGGCCGGGCCGAGGCCGTAGCCCTTGACGGTCTTCGCGAGGATGACGGTGGGCTGGCCCTTGTGCTCGGAGGCGGCCTTGAAGGCCGCGTAGACCTTCTTGTAGTCGTGGCCGCCGCGCTTGAGGTTCCAGACCTGGTCGTCGGTGAAGTCCTTCACGAGCTCGAGGGCGCGCGGGTCGCGGCCGAAGAAGTTCTCGCGGACGTACGCGCCGCTCTCGGCCTTGTAGGTCTGGAAGTCGCCGTCGGGCGTCGTGTTCATCAGGTTGAGCAGCGCGCCCTCCGTGTCGCGGGCGAGCAGGTCGTCCCACTCGCGGCCCCAGACGACCTTGATGACGTTCCAGCCGGCACCGCGGAAGAAGCTCTCGAGCTCCTGGATGATCTTGCCGTTGCCGCGCACCGGGCCGTCGAGGCGCTGCAGGTTGCAGTTGATGACGAAGTTGAGGTTGTCGAGGCCCTCGTTGGCCGCGACCTGGAGCTGGCCGCGGCTCTCGACCTCGTCCATCTCGCCGTCGCCCAGGAACGCCCAGACCTGCTGGTCGGAAGCGTCCTTGATGCCGCGGTTGGTGAGGTACTTGGCGACCTGCGCCTGGTAGATCGCGTTGATCGGCCCGAGGCCCATCGACACGGTCGGGAACTGCCAGAACTGGGGCATGAGCCGGGGGTGCGGGTACGAGCTGAGGCCGCCGGTGTGGTGCGACTTCTCCTGGCGGAAGCCGTCGAGCTGGTCGGTGCCGAGGCGGCCCTCGAGGAACGCGCGGGCGTACATGCCGGGGGAGGCGTGGCCCTGGAAGAAGACCTGGTCGCCGCCGCCCGCGTGGTCCTGGCCGCGGAAGAAGTGGTTGTAGCCGACCTCGTAGAGGGCGGCCGACGAGGCGTAGGTCGAGATGTGGCCGCCGACCGAGACGCCGGGGCGCTGGGCGCGGTGCACCGTGACGGCCGCGTTCCAGCGGATCCAGCGGCGGTAGCGGCGCTCGAGCTCTTCGTCGCCGGGGAACTCGGGCTCGTCCTCGGTGGCGATGGTGTTCACGTAGTCGGTCTTGGGGACCATCGGCACGCCGAGGTGCAGCTCGCTCGAGCGAGACAGCAGGCTCTTCATGATCTGACGTGCGCGTTCGTGGCCCTGCGCCGCGACGAGGGAGTCGAGCGACTCCCTCCACTCGGCGGTCTCCTCGGGATCCTGGTCGGTCGTGTCGACCGTGTACGGATCCTGATCGTTTACCGTCACCCTTGACCTCTATCACTCGTGTGTGGTGGACAACAGCCGCCGCCCCACGGGGGCGCACGGCGGTCAGCTCGACGCGGCTCGGGTCCCGGGTCGTCGTCGCGCACTGACCTGGCGAGTCTAGTTGGCTCCGCCGACGGAGGCTCGGCACGCCCTGGGAGAACGTCCTCGCGCGCGGCCGACAGAGGCGTAACATCGCTCCTCGTGTTGACGTCGGTCGCCCGGACCGGCGCGGAAGGAACGTGCTCATGGCGCTGGAGAACGACATCCAGGCTCCCGACTTCGATCTGCCGAACCAGTTCGGCGAGCACGTGCGCCTGGCGGACTACCGCGGCGTGCGCCCCGTCGCCCTCGTCTTCTTCCCGCTGGCCTTCTCCAGCACCTGCACCGCCGAGCTCTGCACGCTCCGCGACAACCTGGCGATGTTCCAGGACGCCCGCGTCGAGCTGATCGGCATCTCCGTCGACTCGAAGGCGACCCTGCGGGCCTTCGCCGAGGAGGAGGGCTACGACTTCACCCTCCTGGCCGACTTCTGGCCCCACGGCGAGGTGTCGAAGGAGTACGGAGTGTTCCTCGAGCACAAGGGCTTCGCCACCCGCGCGACGTTCCTCATCGACGTCGACGGCGTCATCCGCGAGCACTTCCTCACCGAGCCCGGCCAGGCACGCTCGCTGGCCGACTACCGCGCCGCGCTCGACCAGCTCACGTCCGTCCCGGCCTGACTCGCCGTCAGGGCTGGCCCGCAGGAGGCGCCGGTCGCGTCTGCTTCGCGATAACCTGTCTCCTGCTCGCCCGGCCCGCCCGGCGCGAGGGCCTTTAGCTCAGTTGGTAGAGCGCCACGTTTACACCGTGGATGTCATCGGTTCGAGCCCGGTAGGGCCCACCAGAAGAAACGCTGGTCCAGACCCTGTTCCCGCGCGCAAGATGCGATTCGGTCCTGCACAGGTCGAAGCGATGTCGGTGTGGTGTCGGTGAAGCGTCAGGGCCTGCCGCAGACCGATCCTCAATCAGGTCTCACTTCGAGATCGCTGTCGATGCGGTCCACTCCCGGCAAGATCCTGACGAGCGCCTCTACCTCGTGGCGCTCCGTGAACGATCGCACGTGTCCCCACGTACTCGCGGTCCCTTCGCCGTCGACGGCTACGTGGATGTGCTCGGCGCGAGAGAGAGCCTCAGCGACGAGCGCGTGGCGCACGGCTCTTTCTGCGTCGGAATCGGCTCGCGGCCGTGCGATGTCGAGGTGCACGACGACCCTGGGTACGCCAGGGACGTCTGCGACGACGAGACGTGCACCAGTCACCTGGTGAGACCATTCCACCGTGCCGGACACGACCACTCGGGTTCCCCCCTCCTCGACCTCTACCTCGACGGCATCGACGGGGAAGCCGCGCCACCGACGTAGAGCCCGTCGGACACGGCGGGCAGCCTCCTCGCCCGCGAGCACGGGGCAAGAGTCGGGAAAGGCGGAGGGAACGCGAGTCGTCGTCATCGACCGAGCTTGCGGGAGCGACGCTGCCGTTGCGAGGGGCGATGGTCCCGACGAACGGCGACGTGCCCGGCCGGGTGACCTTCGGCCCTGTTCCGAGTCGCCCGTCAGTTCTAGGGTGGATCTCCTGGGTGGTGGCGCGGACGCGGACGGCCTTCGTGGACCGCCCGGCGTCCCATGCCGCGCTGGCGAACGAGGAGGCCTTCCGATGGCCCACCCGACAGAGGCAGCTGCCACGACGGCGCCTGCCGCACCTGCCTCTCACGGTTCCCGATCGCGTCAAGCTGCAGGGATCCTCGCGCGGCACGGGATCGACTCGCTTCGCACCCCCTCCGCCGTGGAGCTGCGGCTGACCCTCGAGGAACTGGGACCGACGTTCATCAAGCTGGGGCAGCTGATGTCGACCCGACCCGACCTGCTGCCGCCCTCGTACATCGACGAACTGGGGCGCCTCCTCAGCTCGTCGGCCCCCGTCGCGGGTGCCGTGATCGTGCAGGTCGTCGAGGAAGAGCTCGGGATGCCGATCGAGGACGCCTTCGCCTCCTTCGACGTCGAGCCGCTCGCGGCGGCGTCCATCGGCCAGGCGCACGTCGCGACGCTCCGGGACGGCACGTCCGTCGTGGTCAAGGTCCGCAAGCCCGGGGCGGTGGAGACGATCCGTCTCGACGTCGAGATCCTCCGCACCCTCGCGGCTCGCGCCTCCCGCGTGTCGACGTCGGCGAGGGACCTCGACCTGGAGGGCCTCGTCGAGTCCTTCAGCAGGACGCTCCTCGACGAGTGCGACTACTCCCGTGAGGCCGACAACGCGGAACGCTTCGCGAACGACTTCGCCGACACGCCCGGCGTCCACATCCCGAGGGTGTTCCGCGCACTGTCGACGTCGCGCGTGCTGACGATGGACCGGCTGTCGGGCCTCCGCGTCGACGACGTCGACGGCCTGGACGCCGCTCACATCGACCGGAACAGCGTCATCACACGGTCGATCGACGTGATCGTCGCCATGGTCTTCGACAACGGCTTCTTCCACGCCGACCCGCACCCGGGAAACCTCTTCGTCGAGGCCGACGGGCGGATCGGGCTCATCGACTTCGGCATGGTCGGCGTCATCGGCGACGACGACCGGCGGCTGCTCGTCGCCCTGTTCGAGGCGCTGGTCGCCGCGGATGCGGACGCCCTGGCCCGTGCGCTCCGCTCGCTCGCTCCGGCCGGTGACGCTGCGCCGTCACTTGCCCTCCGACGCGACCTCGGCTCGTTCATCGCGGACTACCACGGTCGCCGCCTCGAGGACGTCCAGGTCGGCGCGCTCATCGGCACCCTGCTCGGCATCCTGCGCCGTCACCACCTCCGCGTCCCGCCGACCGTCGCCCTCCTGCTGAGGATGCTCACCGTCGTCGAGGGAATCGGCCTTCGACTGGACCCGGCGTTCTCCCTGGGGAGCTCGCTCCGGCCGGCGGTCGAGAAGCTGATGGTCGAGGCTCGTTCGCCGGCCGCCCTGCTCGACCGGGCACGGTCGTCGGGCCGGCAGCTCTGGCGTCTCGGCCGGGCGCTGCCCGAGAACGTCGACGAGCTGATCCGGACGCTGAACGGCGACGGTCTCGAGATCCACCTCCGCGCCCGGGAACTCGCCCCGCTCGTCACCCGCCTCGAACGGACGGGCGACCGGTTGGTGGCCGGCCTCGTGGTGTCGGCCCTCATCACGGGGATCGGTTCCCTCGCCTCCGGGCCCCGCGGCATCGGGTGGCGCGGCCCGCTCGCCAAGGTCGGCATCGGCACGATCGGAGCGCTCGGCACCTACCTGGCGGCGACGAGCCTGGGGCGGTCGCTCGGCGGCGACCGACGGTCCTAGTCACGGGACCTCCGCCTCTGCCGGGTGCCGCTGCCGTCAGCCAGCCTCATCTCGTGGCCGCACGGCCCCACGACGAAGGGCAACCCCATGACCGACTCCGCGACTCCTCTGCGCGTCATCCCCGGTGCTGCGCCGCGCTGGGCGAACCACCCCGCCGAGACGACGACGGCTGCGTCGACGGCCCACGGCACGACGCTCGGGGGCAGGCGCGCCCTCGCCGTGCTCCGTCTGGCGACCGGGTTCATCTTCCTCTGGGCGTTCCTCGACAAGACGTTCGGCCTCGGCTTCTCCACCCCCGCCGCACGAGCCTGGGTGGCCGGCGGGACGCCGAGCCAGGGCTTCCTGCTCAGCGACGGCGTCGTCGGCCCGCTCAAGGGCTTCTTCACCGCGGTCGCGAGCCCGGCGAGCGACATCCTGTTCCAGCTCGCCATGCTCGGCGTCGGCGCTGCCGTCATGCTCGGCATCGGCCTCCGGGTCAGCGCCGTCGTCGGCAGTGTCCTCATGGTGGCGATGTACCTCGCCGAGTGGCCCTTCGGCGCCAACGCCGCCTCGACGAACCCGCTCGTGGACTACCACATCATCTACGGCCTCGTCCTGGTCGCCCTCGCCGTCCTCGCCGCCGGTGACACCTGGGGCGTCGGAGCCCGCTGGCGTCAGCTGCCCCTGGTCCGCCGTCTCCCGTGGCTCGTCTGATGGGCGATCAGCCCCAGGCGTCCGGAGGTGCCACCAGCGTTCTGCTGGTGGCACCTCCGTACGCCGCTACCGTCGCCGAGGTGCTGGACGCGCACGACGTCGACGAGGGCGGACTCAGCGTCGAGGACGCCGCGCACCGCCTCGAAGAGGACGGCCCGAACGGTCTCCCCGCCGAACGACGCCCCCATCCCGTGATGACCTTCCTGAAGCAGTTCCACGACGTGCTGATCTACGTCCTCCTGGCCTCGGCGATCATCACCTTCGTCGTCGGCGACTGGATCGACGCGGTCGTGGTCCTCGCTGTGACGGTGATCAACGCCGTCGTCGGGCTGGTCCAGGCCGGCCGGAGCCAGCGGGCCCTCGACGGCATCCGGGCGATGCTGTCCCTCACCGCGACTGCTCGACGCGGCGGTCGTTGGGTCACGGTAGAGGCTGCGGATCTCGTCGCGGGCGACGTGATCCGGGTCGAGCCCGGCGACAAGGTCCCCGCCGACGCGCGGCTCATCGACGCCCACACCCTCCAGGTCGACGAGTCCGCGCTGACGGGAGAATCGGTCCCCTCCGACAAACGACTCGACGCGGTCAGCCGCACCAGCGGCGTCGGCGACCGGGTCGACATGCTGTTCTCCGGGACCCACGTCACCGCAGGCACCGGCACCGCCGTCGTCACCGCGACCGGCCTGGACACCGAGATCGGCCGCATCCACGCCCTCGTCACCGGCACGGCGAGCACCACGACGCCGCTCACGCGTCAGCTGGCGACCTTCAGCATGCGGATCACGCTCCTGATCCTCGCCGTCGCGGCGGGCATGCTCGCGATCGGACGCCTCGTCCACGACCGTGACCTCGCCGAGCTCGTGCCCGCGACCATCAGCTTCGCCGTCGCCGCCGTCCCCGAGGGCCTCCCTGCCCTCGTCACCATCACCCTCGCCCTCGGCGTCCGCCAGATGGCGTCCCACAACGCCATCGTCCGCAAGCTCACCGCGGTCGAGACCCTCGGTTCCGTCACCACGATCTGCACCGACAAGACCGGCACCCTCACACGCAACGAGATGACCGTCCGGACCGTCGTCACCCCCGTCAGCACCTTCGACGTCTCGGGCCTCGGCTACGCACCGCACGGCGACGTCACGACACGCTCCTCCGCCCACTCGTCCGACACGAGCCTCCTGGCCGTCGTCGAGGCGTTCGCCCTCTGCAACGACGCGCACGTGATCGAGTCGGACGGCGCCTGGAACGTCGTGGGCGACCCCACCGAGGGCGCCCTGACGGTGCTGGCGGTGAAGGCGAAGGTCGACACGCACGGCGCGACCCGGCTCGCGGTCGTCCCGTTCTCGGCCGAGTCGAAGTCGATGGCCGTCCGCTCGAGGAGTCTGGACGACCGCACGCACATGTTCCTCAAGGGCGCCCCGAGGGTGGTCCTCGACGCGTGCAGCCACGAGGTCGACGGCGACGGCCGACTCCGTCCGATCGATCGGGCAGGTTGGACGGCCACCGTAGACGACCTGAGCTCGAGGGGGCTCCGGGTCCTCGCTGCGGCACGGTCGGCCGAGACCGCACCGACGGCGACGCTCGTCGAGGGCGACTACGCGTCGGGCATGGTGTTCCTCGGCGTCGCCGGCATCGTGGACCCGCCCCGAGCCGAGGCCGTGGACGCCGTCGCCACGATGCACGGGGCAGGCGCGCGGGTGAAGATGATCACGGGCGACCACCCCGGCACGGCCCTCGCCATCGCGACCGAGATGGGCATCGCGGCAGCCGGAGCGCCCGTCCTCACCGGCTCCGACGTCGAGGGGATGACCGACGCCGAGCTCGCTGACCGTGCCCCTGGCGTCGACGTGTACGCCCGCACCAGCCCCGAGCACAAGCTGCGCATCGTGGCCGCCCTGCAGTCACGAGGCGAGACCGTGGCCATGACCGGTGACGGTGTCAACGACGCCCCGGCCCTGCGACGGGCGGACGTCGGCGTCGCGATGGGCATCAAGGGGACCGAGACGACGAAGGAGGCGGCCGACATCGTCCTCGCCGACGACGACTTCGCCACCATCGGCCATGCGATCGAGGAGGGACGTCGCATCCGCGACAACCTGCAGAAGTCCGTCCTGTTCCTCCTGCCCACGACCTCGGCGCAGGCTCTCGTGGTGCTCCTCGCGGTCCTCGTGGGCTTCACCCTCCCGCTGCAGGCGACACAGATCTTGTGGGTGAACCTCATCACCGCGGTCACGCTGTCGCTCGCCCTCGCCACCGAGCCCGCCGAGCCCGGGATCATGGCCCGTCCGCCGACGAAGCCCGGGCGGGGGATCCTCGACCGCAGTTTCATCGGGCGCATCGTCTGGGTCAGCGCGCTCATCACCGCAGCGACGATCGGGGTGTTCTTCTTCGAGACCGGACGCGGCGCCTCCGCCGCCGAAGCTCAGACGACCGCCGTGACCATGCTCACCCTCGGTCAGCTCGCCTTCCTGTTCAGCTGCCGGTTCCTGCGGGCCTCGAGCCTCCGGCCGGCCGTGCTCCGAGGGAACCGTGCCGTGTGGGTGTCGGCCGGGGTGCTCGTGACCCTGCAGCTGGTGTTCGTCTACGCCCCGTTCATGCACCCGTGGTTCCACTCGGCACCCCTCGGTGCCCGCGAGTGGGCCTCCACAGCCGCGATCGCCGCCCTGATCTTCCTCCTCACCGAAGCCGGCAAGGCCCTCGAACGCGCGCGCCACAGGTCACGGCAGCTCCGCCCGTCCGCGCACCCCTCATGACGCACGTCGACGCCGAGACCGCTCACCGCGGCGGGCGGTCCCAGCGCATGAACTGGCTCCGAGCAGGGGTGCTCGGGGCCAACGACGGCATCATCTCGACCGCCGGCCTCGTGGTGGGCGTGGCCGCGGTGGGAGTCAGCCGCGAACCGATCGTGGTCGCCGGCATCGCCGGGCTCGTCGCCGGCGCCGTGTCGATGGCCCTTGGCGAGTACGTGTCCGTCAGCGCTCAACGGGACAGCGAACGCGCCCTCCTCGCCGAGCAACAGGCAGACCTCGCAAGGGACCCCGAGAAGGAGTGCGCAGAACTGGCCGCGATCTACCGGCACAAAGGCCTGTCCGGCGACACGGCACAGCGGGTCGCCGAGGAACTCACCGCCCACGACGCCTACGCCGCCCACGTCGACGCTGAGCTCGGCATCGACCCCGATGAGCTCACGAACCCGTGGCACGCAGCCCTGGCCTCCGCGGTGGCCTTCACCGTCGGAGCCGTCTTCCCGCTCGTGGCGATCCTGCTCGCGCCTGACGCGTCCCTCGTGCCCGTCACGGTCGTCGTCGTCATCGTCGCCTTGGTCGTCACCGGGACCATCAGCGCCGCCCTCGGCGGCGCGAAGCGGACGACCGCCGCGCTCCGCCTCGTCGCCGGAGGCGCCGCGGCGATGGCGGTCACCTGGTCGATCGGACAGCTGCTCGGCCTCGCCACGGCATGAACGAGCGCACTCCGACACCCGAAGGTCGTCCCGCTCGATTCCTCGACACGACCACGAACGGAACACCGTCATGCAGAAGACGTCACCGACAGCCCTCGCCCGCCACGAGCTGACCGAAGCACTCGCCTCTCCCCACGGACGCAGCGCCCGGACGGTCTTCGGCGGACACGAGCACCAGCTCCGTCAGACGTTGATGGCGCTCCGGGCCGGGGAGCAGCTCAGCGAGCACGTCAACCCGGGAGAGGCAACCGTGCAGGTCATCTCCGGACGCGTGTCGCTCCGGAGGGGAGACGTGTCCTGGAACGGGTCGACAGGAGACCTCCTCACCGTGCCCGACGGCCTGCATTCCCTTGACGCCGTTGAGGACTCCGTCGTCTTGCTCACGGTCGTCAAGGCACCTTGAGCAGCCCCACATCCACACCGAGGTAGCCGCGGGACGTTGTCCTCTACTGGTCGAACCACACCTCGGCGAAGCTCGACACCAGGGTCAGTGGACCCCGTTGCCCGGGTGATCCGGGTGACCTGCACGACCAGCGAAGGACACCCCATGGACCAGACGACCTCGACACGCACCGCCTCTGTTCCTGCCCCGGTCTCGACCTCACCGTCGCGGCACGTCGAGACGTACCCGCTCGGCGACCCACGCCTCCTCGGCATCGAACCGGGCAGCATCGTCGTCGGCCACGACGGCTCACCAGGCGCCGACGCCGCCCTCGAGGTCGCCCTCGGCCTCGCGGACGACCTCGGCGTGCCCATCGCCGTCATCCGCACCTGGAGCATCTTCGACGCCCCCAACCCGGCCGGGTTCACGTTCGGGTACGCGTCGTCGTTCCCCGAGCTCGCGACGGCCGTGCAGAAGGCCCTCGGCGAGGACACGGCCGCAGCGACGGCACGGCACCCCGACCTGCGACCTCAGCTGCGCGAGGTCCGCGACGTGCCCGAGGAGGCGCTGCCCCGCCTGTCCGCCGGGGCCCGGATGCTGGTCATGGGCAGCCGGGGGCTGGGCTCGGTCCGGTCGGCGCTGCTCGGGTCCGTGAGCGCCAGCTGCGTCCACCGAGCGACCTGCCCCGTGCTGATCGTCCCGCTGCACCGCTCATGACGACCCTGGCCGACACCCGGTCGGAGCACGGGCGAGCGACGCTCGTCGCCGGCGTGTCCGCCGTGCTCGAGACCCGCTTCCCCCTCACGACGCTGCAGCACGTGCGCGACGTCGTGGGCGAGAGCCACGACGCGATCGTCGGCACGGGGGTGCCGATCCGGGCGTTCCTGCCCAACGTCATCGAGCACCGCGCCCGCGCGCGGCTCGTCGCCGAGGAACGATGAAGGTCATCGGCAACGTCCTGTGGTTGATCGGAGCCGGGTTCATCGCGCTCGACGGGGTCTACCTCGTGTGGTCCCTCCAGGCGGGGAACCTCGAGACGAACGGGCTGCTGACGATCGGCCTCTCCGGTGTGTTGTGCCTGTTCCTGGCCTTCTACTTCAGCCGTGTGCTGCGGGCGGGCGGTCCCGTCCTCCTGCCGGAGGACCGCATGGACGCCGACACCGACGACGGGGACCCGGAGATGGGATTCTTCAGCCCCCACAGCTGGTGGCCGATCCTCCTTGCCGCTGCATGCGGCCTCATCTTCCTGGGACTTGCCGTGAGCGCCTGGATCTGGATGCTCTCTGCCCCCTTCCTGCTGGTCGCTCTCGTGGGGTGGGCCTTCGAGAACTACCGGGGCCAGTTCGCCCACTGAGACCCTGCACCTCACCGGAGACTTCGGACCAGCTCCAGGAAGTCGTCAGCGGTCTCCTTCGGAGAGGGCCGCCCGGTCGTCCGCCGAGGACTCACGATCCCTCTTGGCGTCGGCTCGGTCGTGGGCCGCCTCTCGCCTCTCGCCCTGGCCGGCGTAGGAGCCGGTCGTGTCGGTGAACGCCTCGAGATCAGCGACCCGTGCGCGTTCGTCGGAGACGGCGTCCCGCCTCGTGGCTGCGTCATCTCTCTCTGTGGCGTCGTCGAGGACTTTCTTCACCCTGTCGCCACGCTCGTCTTCGCCTGACCTGTCCGAAGTCGTCATCGCCACAGACAACTCCTCGGCGCCGCCCCCCGCAAGGGGGCGACGTCCTCAGGGACGGATCACTGGGCTGTGTAGCCGCCGTCGACGAGGTGGTAGCTGCCGGTGATGAACGACGCGGCATCCGAAACGAGGAACGCGACGAGGGCCGCGACCTCGTCCGGCTCGCCCAGCCGCCCGAGCGCGTGCTTGGCGCTTAGTGCGGACAGTGTCGCCTCGTCGAGGGCGTCGGTGACGAGGGGCGTGCGGATGAAGCCCGGTCCCACCGAGGTCACCCGGACCTTCTGCGCCGCGTACTCGAGGGCCGCGTTCTGGGTGAGCCCGAGGATGCCGTGCTTGGCGGTGACGTAGCCGGACGCTCCGGGGAACCCCACGGACCCGAGGATGGAGGCCATGTTCACCACGGCTCCGCCGCCTGCTGCGGCGATCGCGGGAAGCTGCTGCTGGAGGCCGAAAAAGACCGAGTTGAGGTTGATGTCGATCACTCGGCGCCACCCGTCGAGGGACATGTCGCCGACCGAGGCCGACTCGCCGGAGATGCCGGCGTTGTTCACCGCGATCCGGAGCGGTGCGAGTGCCGTGGCCGCGTCGACGCTGGTCCGCGCGAAGTCGGGGTGGGCGACGTCGCCCGTGAGGGCCTCGGCACACCGCCGTCGCGGCGGATCTCGTCGACGACGGCCGCGGCGCCGTCTCCGTCGAGATCGGCCGCGACCACGGCAGCCCCGTTCGCGGCGAGGAGGAGGGCGATCGCACGGCCGATGCCGGAGCCGGCCCCGGTGACGATGGCGGATCGGTCGCTGACGTCGTAGCTGGGCATGGTGTCTCCTGAGGGTCGAGGCCGGGACGAGTGAGCAGATCGCTCACGGATGCGGCCCAGCAGGGGGAGTCTCGCGGCACGGGCTCCCGTCCGACAGGGCAGGAGGTCCTGCGTACCGGACATGCGCCTCCCATCGGACCTTCGACCCTGCTGCTCGGCGCCAGCCGGTGCGACCGTGGAGCATGACCACTCAGACGAACCACCTCTCCGCCGAGCACGACTCTCGGCCCGTCGTCGTCGGCTACGACGGCTCCGCGTCCGCGGGCTCCGCCCTGGACCGCAGCATCTCGATGGCACGGGCGCTCGGCGTCCCGCTCCGCATCGTCTCGACCTGGCAGTACCCGACCTCGTACGGGGGATACCCCCTGAGTGGCTGGACGCCCGAGGAGGACGCCAGGATCATGATCGATGCGGCCCTCGTCACCCGTTTCGGCAGCGACGTCCCGACGTGGGTCTCGTCCGAGACCGTGGAGGGCGGCGCGGCCCGGGTGCTCATCCGAGAGAGCCGGGACGCGCAGATGCTCGTCGTCGGCAGTCGCGGACACGGCGGCTTCGTCGGCCTGTTGCTGGGCTCCGTCAGCTCGGCCTGCGCCGAGCACGCCTCGTGCCCCGTCCTGGTGATGCACGCCCCGCCCGTCGACCACGACGACGCGATCGACGCCGGCGCCGAGGCACTGGGCGACGGCAGCCGCACCTCGGACCAGCTCGCGGGGGCGACGACCTCATGACCGACGTCGCCACCGCCGTCGCCCACCACGACGACCCCCTCACCGCTCGCACCCGAGCCGTGACCCGGTCGACGGGCCAGCACCCGGGCGACTGGGGCCGCGCCGTCTCGTTGGCGCTGGAGTACCTCGCGACTCAGGTCGCGTTCCGCGACGGCGTCCCCGAGGACCACGTGCTCGAGGGTCGGGACGTGCTGCTGCAGGCCGTCCCGAGCGACCACGGCGTCGAGATCGTCGTGGAGCTCGCGGCCGACCGCGTCGGTCACCTCGACGACGGCGGCTGCGACGACCGCTCCGCCGCAGCGGAGCGGCGGCTGCGGGACTCCGTCGGCTACGCGCCGGGCAGGGACCCCCGCGCCTCCTGAACCGGAGCGGCGTCACGCCCTCGGAGCCACGGGCTCCGGGGGCGCGACCGTGCGCTCGGACGACGCGAGCACCCGGTGCAGGTCGGCGATCATCGCGAGCTGCCGGGTGTTGATGTCGAGCAACAGCTCGATGTCGATCTTCGCCGCCGCGTTGGTGTCGAAGTCGTGCTGGGCCAGGGCTGCCGAGATGGCGTCCTGACGCTTGGCCGCGATCAGGAGGATCGCCCCCTGCAGGCCGGCGAGCATGCTCAGCAGCAGGTTCAGCAGGATGTACGGGTAGTCGTCCCACCCCCGCCAGAACGAGTTGAGGGCTGCCCAGACCAGCATGAACGCGATGAACCCGCCCACGAAGGTCCAGCTGCCCATGACGTTCCGCAGCCTGTCGGCGGCACGTTCGCCTCGAGTCAGCGTCGATCGTTGCGCCTGGTGCCACGTGAGACGGGGCAGCGCCCGCGCGCTCCCGGCAGCGAAGTCCGAGAACGCGCGGCGGCCGCGTCGGGTGAGGTTCACCGGCGCAAGGTGGCGTCGAGCGAGCGATGAGCGACGTGGCGCTCTCCGAGGACTGTCACTTCTGCTGCCCGCACGGTGGGACCTCCCGAATCTGGACCGTGAGGTAGTGCTGGGCCGGGTCGGCTCGGACACGCCACGGCGTCTGACCTGTCGAGCCTGTCGTGTCGTCCTTCCTTGCTCCAGAGGCCAACGTCCCTCTTCGTGACTGCATTTCTCCCTGGGGACCAATGGCACTGCCGGGCGTGCCGTGGGCCTTCGACACTCGGACCACACGACGGGCTCATCGGCCCGCCGCCGTCCGTCTCGGACGGAATCTCGCGCATCAAGAACTGCAGGAGGCGCCACACGGCGCCCCGAGGAAGAAGTCACCATGACCAACACCGTCCTCACCACCCCCACCACCGACCACGAGATCCGCGACGCCGTCCAGGCCGAGCTCGCATGGACCCCCGACGTGGTCGACGCGGGCATCGGTGTCGCCGTCGTCGACGGCACCGTCACCCTCTCCGGCCAGGTCAGCGACTACGCCGCCCGGGGCGCCGTCACCCGTGCCGCGTTCCGCATCGCCGGCGTCACCACGGTCGTGGACGACCTCGTCGTCCACCCCGGGTCGTACGCCTGGCAGGTCACCGAGACGGACATCGCCAAGGACGTCGACCAGGCCATCGGGACGATGTCGACGCTGCCGGGGATCGTCAGGGCCGACATCCGCCAGCACACCGTCACCCTCACCGGGCAGGTCCAGTGGGAGTTCCAGCGGAAAGCAGTACGCCGTGCCGTCGCCGCCGTGCGGGGCGTCACCTTCGTCGTCAACGACGTCACGCTCCTGGCCCGCCCTTCCGCCGTCGGCACCGAGCAGGACATCCGCGCCGCGCTCATCCGGAACGCGACCGTCGACGCCGAGCACGTGACCGTTTCCGTGGCGGGCACGACCGTGACGCTCACCGGCCGGGTCCGCTCCTGGACAGATCGGAAGCAGGCCGAGACCACCGCGTGGTCCTCGCCCCACGTCGCCCACGTCATCAACGACATCACCCTCGGACGCTGAGCCCGAGGCGGGCATGACGACGAGACGGCCCGGGTGGGTGCTCGGGCCGTCTCGTCGTGCGTCTCACCGGTGACGGTCAGCGTGCCTCCGGTGCACGCCGCAGCGCGTGCCGGCGAGCCAGGAACTCCGCTTCGTCGATCTCGCCTCGGGCCAGCAGCTCGGCGAGGATCAGCTCGTCGCCGTGCAGCGCGACGGGCGCCCGGGGCGGGTCGTGCGACTCTCGCCGACGGCCTGCGCCGATGTCGCGGAGCGTCACCACGAGGACCACCACGGCAGCCGCGACCACCAGCAGCACGATGATCGCCCCGACCACCAGCAACCACTGCCACCACTCCGCCCCGCCCGCCATGCCGCCCATGCCGCCGTGACTCCCGTACCAGTCGTGCATCATCTGCGCACCTCCTCCAGGCAGGGTCCGCTCTCCGAAGGTGGACGACCAGTGCCGATGGTCCCCACGGGACGTTCGGCACTGGGCCGGCGGCTGCTCACCCGCGACGCTGAGGGCATGACCCTCACGCCCCCGCGCATCGACCCCGTCGACGTCACCCAGCACGACCGCACGTCGACGCCGTGGCCGCGGATGCCCCTGGCACCGTTGACGCCCGAGGGGCTCGCGCAGCTCGACGCCTGGTGGCGGGCGGCCAACTACCTCTCGGTCGGGCAGATCTACCTGCTCGACAACCCCCTCCTGCGGGAGCCGCTGACGCGCGACCACGTCAAGCCGCGCCTCCTCGGCCACTGGGGCACCACCCCGGGGCTGAACTTCGTCTACGCCCACCTCAACCGCGTCATCCAGCAGCGCGGCCTCGACGCGATCTACATCGCGGGTCCCGGCCACGGCGGCCCCGGCGTCGTCGCCAACACCTACCTCGAGGGCACCTACGGCGAGGTCTACGACGGTATCGACCAGACCGAGGAGGGCCTGCGGAAGCTGTTCCGCCAGTTCTCGTTCCCCGGCGGCATCCCCAGCCACGTCGCCCCCGAGACGCCCGGGTCGATCCACGAGGGCGGCGAGCTCGGCTACTCGCTGGCGCACGCCTACGGTGCCGTCTTCGACAACCCCGAGCTGCTCGTCGCGACCGTGGTCGGCGACGGCGAGGCCGAGACCGGCCCCCTGGCCACGAGTTGGCACGGCACCTCGTTCGTCGACCCGCTCCGCGACGGGGTCGTCCTGCCGATCCTCCACCTCAACGGCTTCAAGATCGCGAACCCGACCGTGCTGTCCCGCATGCCCGAGGCGCAGCTGCTCGAGCTGATGCGCGGCTACCGGTACACGCCCCACCTCGTCTCCGGCGGCTTCGACGGAGAAGACCCCCTGGCGGTCCACGTCCGCTTCGCCGAGACCCTCGACCGGGTGCTCGACGAGATCGCCGACATCAAGGAGGCGGCCCGCGAGAACGAGGCCGCTCGCGACGACCTCATCGGCACCTCCGTCGACAGCCGCCCGGCGTGGCCAATGATCATCCTCCGGACGCCGAAGGGCTGGACCTGCCCCGCGATCATCGACGGTCACCCCGCCGAGGGGAACTGGCGCTCCCACCAGGTCCCGCTGAAGGACGCCCGCGACACCCCCGAGCACCTCGCCGTCCTCGACGGCTGGCTCCGGTCGTACCGACCGGAGGAGCTCTTCGACGCCACCGGTGCGCCCGTGCCCCTCGTCACGAGCCTCGCCCCGGTCGGCGACGCGCGCATGAGCGCCAACCCCGTGGCGAACGGTGGCCTCCTGCGTCGCGAGCTGCGCCTCCCCGACTTCCGCGACTACGCGGTCGACGTCCCGTCGCCCGGTGCGACCCTCAGCTCGGCCACGGCGGTGCTCGGTGCCTGGCTGCGCGACGTGATCGTCGCGAACCCCACGAACTTCCGCATCTTCGGCCCCGACGAGACCGCCTCGAACCGGCTGCAGGCCGTCTTCGAGGTGACCGACAAGCAGTGGGACTCCGGCTACCAGGCCATCGACCTGCTCGACAACGACCTGGCCCGCACGGGCCGCGTCGTCGAGGTCCTCAGCGAGCACCTCTGCGAGGGGTGGCTCGAGGGCTACCTGCTGACCGGTCGCCACGGGCTGATGAACTCGTACGAGGCCTTCATCCATGTCGTCGACTCCATGTTCAACCAGCACGCGAAGTGGCTGAAGACCTCACGGCAGATCCCGTGGCGTCGCCCGATCTCGTCGCTGAACTACCTGCTCAGCTCGCACGTCTGGCGCCAGGACCACAACGGCACCTCCCACCAGGACCCGGGCTTCATCGACCACGTCGTCAACAAGAAGGCCGACGTGGTCCGGGTCTACCTCCCCTTCGACGCGAACACGCTGCTCTCGACCTGGGACCACTGCCTCCGCAGCGTCGACTACGTCAACGTCGTCGTCGCCGGCAAGCAGCTCGCCCCGAACTGGCTGACCATGCAGGAGGCGGTGGCTCACTGCACCCGTGGGCTCGGCATCCTGGAGTGGGCCGGCACCGAAGAAGCGGGGCTCGAGCCGCACGTCGTCCTCGGCTGCGCGGGCGACGTCCCCACCCTGGAGGTCCTCGCCGCGGCGTCGATCCTGCGGCGGGAACTGCCGTGGCTGCGCGTGCGGGTCGTCAACGTCGTCGACCTGATGCGGCTGCAGAGCGAGGGGGAGCACCCGCACGGCCTCTCCGACGCCGAGTACGACGCGCTCTTCCCGGCGGAGGTGCCCGTGGTGTTCGCCTACCACGGCTACCCGTGGCTCATCCACCGGCTGACCTACCGCCGGGCGGGGCACGACCAGCTGCACGTGCGCGGGTTCATCGAGGAGGGCACGACCACGACACCGTTCGACATGGTCATGCTCAACGACCTCGACCGGTACCGCCTCGTCATGGACGTCATCGACCGCGTGCCCGGGCTGTCGGCGCACAACGGGCCTCTGCGCCAGCAGATGCAGGACGCCCGCCTGCGAGCGAGGGCGTACACGCGTGAGCACGGCGAGGACCTGCCCGAGGTCGCGGACTGGGCGTGGGAAGGCCCTCGCGGGACGTTGTCCCCTGCCGTCGACGACACACGTGCGTGAGGCTCAGGACATGGACATGTACCTCCCTTCAGCAGGCGCCGACACCGCGACGCAGCCCTTCGACGTCGCCCTCCTCCTGGCCGAGCTCGAGCGGTCCCTGCCTCTCGGCACGGCACCTCGGGGGCGGTGACCGCCGTGTACGGACGCGAGGACCTGGTCGAGGAGATGACCCGGGACGACTGCTGGAGGCGGCTGCGGCGGACGCACCTCGGCCGACTCGCCATGGGCCACGGCCCCGGCATCGAGATCTTCCCGATCAACTACACCGCCGACGGGCAGACCGTCTACCTCGCGACGTCCGTCGGCACGAAGACGGCCATGGTGGGCGTCTCGCCCTGGGTCGCCTTCGAGATCGACGGGGCCGACGACGGCTGGACGTGGAGCGTCGTCGTCAAGGGCCCCCTGCGACGGCTCGTGCGCTCGGCCGACCTCGAGGTCGCGGGCGAGCTGGGACTGCGCTCCGCTGCCCCGGGGGTGAAGGACCAGCTCATGAGCATCGACGCGACGTCCGTCACCGGGCGCCGCTTCCGTTCCGCGCTCTGATCTCCGCGGCGGGGGTCCCCGGCGGGACCATGGACCCTGTCGGGCCGGCCGGGTGCCTCGCAGACTCGGACGATGACCACGAACCCGTACCTCCAGCGCAGTCCCGAGCTCGACATCTCGACCGTCCCCGAGAAGATCGGCGTCGACGAGTGCTGGCGCCTCCTGGACTCGAGCACGGTGGCGCGACTCGCTGTGGTCGATGACCTCGGCCCCGACATCTTCCCGATCAACTACCTGGTGAGTTCCGGGGCCCTGTTCTTCCGAAGCGCTCCGGGCAGGAAGATCATCAGCCTGACCCGACGGCCGGAGGTGGCGGTCGAGATCGACGGGACGGAGGGCGGCAAACGGTTCAGCGTCGTGGTCCGCGGCACGGTCCGTCGCCTGGACGACGAAGCGAGGATGCACGAGTCGGGCGTGCTGGGCCTCGCGACGATGACCGCCTCGACGAAGTGGAACTACTTCGAGGTCACGCCTCGCAGCGTCGAGGGGCGGCTCTTCCGCACCAGCTACTGACGACCGTCCTGCGGACCGGCCGCGACACGGGGGCCGGTGCCTTCGTCGTCAGGGGCGCCACGGCGAGACCGTGATCGGCACGGTCGTCGTGGTCGGGGCGCTGAGGAGACGCAGTGCGGACGGCAGGTCGTGCCTGCCGTCCGAGCACCTGACGTGCTGGTGGCGACGATCGTCCACGATCAATGCCGTCGGCATGAGGACGGCGACCGTGAGCACGTCACCAGGACGGAGGTGCCAGGCCTCGCCCGGGGTCGCGACGGCCTGGAAGACCCCACGGGGCGCCGCCTCTTCCCACGACGTCACGAGATCGGCGACCTCGTCCTCGGGGGTCTCGACGAACGTCAGCACCACGCGGTTGCCCATGGCGATCCCCGCGGCCACGTGCACGGTGACGAGCTCGGCTGAGCACCCCGTGCCGCAGGCGAGGAGCACGACGCCGAGGGCGGCACGGCAGGTGAGCTCGACGCGATCCTCGAGCACGACGAGGTGGCCCGCAGCCACGTGGGCGCCAGCAAGCCGCGCTTCTTCGAGGTGTGTCTCGACGGCGTCCACCGCGGTCGATGGTCGGGGCCGGGGGAGCAGCGTCGTGGTCATGTGCTCAACCTCGTTGACCGTGTCCCCGGCCTGAAGTGCCGAACGTCCCGGTGCTCGTGACGGGACGTTGGGCACTGCCGGGGCAGCAGTGCCCGACGCAGACTCGTGATCACGCAGGGAGACGCTCGACAGCAGAGCGGTGTCGAGCGTCGCCGACAGGGAGAAGCACACGTGCACAAGCTGACCATCGCCGCCACGGACGGCCGGGGGGCTGCGGCGGCTGCGGCCGACTGGGCTGCCGCCCGCGCCGTCACGTCGGGAGGCGGGCTGCTCCTGGTCCGCGTCGTCGAGGCGACAAGACACGACACCGATGCTGACGTCGAGCGGCTCCTCGCCGCAGCACGGCCAGCCGTGCGGGCAGAGGCCGATCGGCTTCGTACGGCGAGGCCAGGCCTGGACGTCGTCGTCGAGGTGGTCGCGGGCGACCCGGGGGAGGTGCTCCGCGCCCTGTCGTCGCCGACGGCGGTGCTCGTCCTCGGCGCGGAGGCCCACGACGGTCGGGGCGCCTCCCTGCGGGAACGCGTCGTCTCCACCGCTCTCGGGCCCGTCGCGGTGGTGCCTGAGCCCGGGGTCGACGATGACGAACGGCACGGCATCGTCGTCGGCGTCGACGGGACCGACTCGTCGCTCTCCGCCCTCGCCTTCGCGGCCGACGAGGCCATGAGGTGGGGCGAGCCCCTCGAAGCGGTCAACGCCTGGCTCGACGTCCTCACCCCGACGCAGGTCGGCTTCATGAACATCGCACCGGTTCCGCGGACGGGCTCGGCAGCTCTCCGCGAGGTCGACCCTCAGACCAGTCTGCTGCGATCACGGCACCAGGCCTTGCTGCACGAGGCCGTCTCGACCGTCCTCCGGGCACACCCCGGTCTCGTCGTCACCGAACGCGTCGTGCAGGGAGAGGCGAGCCGGGTGCTCCAGCAGGTCTCGCGGTCTCGGCGCCTGCTCGTGGTCGGGAACCACGGACGTCGCCGGATCGCCCGGTTCCTCCTCGGCTCAGTCAGCCACGCCGTCGTCCTGGCCGTCACCGGCCCGACCGTCGTCGTCCAGGCGGCCGACGAACGGTAGCCTCGCCCTCGTTGCACCGCCGGCGTCTCAGTCCTTCCGGAGGGTCGCTCCGTAGACGGCTGCCTGGGTGCGTCGCTCCATGCCGAGCGCGCGCAGCAGCCCCGACACGTAGTTCTTGACGGTCTTCTCGGCGAGGCCGAGCACCTCGCCGATCTGCCGGTTGGTCATGCCCTCGGCGATGAGCTCGAGGACGTCGTGCTCGCGCTTCGAGAGCGCGATCTCAGGCGTGTGCGGGCCGTCGGTGATGGACGCGACGACACGACGGGACATCTGGGGGTCGACCAGCAGCTTGCCCGCCGCGACCTGGCGGATCGAGTCGATGAGGCGATCGCCGCGGATGTCCTTCAGGACGTACCCGGCTGCGCCGGCGAGGACGGCGGCGACGCTGGCTTGGTCGTCGTCGAACGCGGTCAGCATGAGGCACCGGATGTCGGGGTGGGCGGAGAGGACGTCGCGGCAGAGGTCGATGCCGCTGCTGTCGGGCAGCCGGACGTCGAGGACGGCGACGTCGGGGAGGGTCGCGGCGATCCGCACGAGGGCCTGGGCGGCGGTGCCTGCCTCGCCGACGACCTGGAGGTCGTCGTGGGAGTCGATCAGGTGAGCCACGCCAGAACGGACGACCTCGTGGTCGTCGACCAGGAACACGCGGGTCACGACGTGCTCCTCGGGGGTGTGACGACCGTGGTGTTCGCGGTCCAGGTGAGCACGGTGCCTCCTTCTGGGCGCCTCTCGGCGACCATCGTTCCCTGCCACTTCGCCGCGCGCACGGCCAGGTTGGCCAACCCGCTGTCGTCGCGGCCCGACGGCAGGCCGATCCCGTCGTCGGTGATCTGCACCTCGACGTGGTCGTCGGCGACGGTCACGGTGACCGCCACCCGGATCGCCTCGGCGTGGCGGGCGACGTTGCTGAGGCCTTCGCGGACGACGGCGATGACGTCGTCGACGACTTCGTCGAGCACCATGAGGTCGAGAGGGCCGGCGAAGGCGAGCCGCGGGGTCGCCTCGAAGACGGGGCTGAGCTCGGCGAGGAGGTCGATGACGCGATGGCGGAGTGACGAGCGGCCCGCGCGCCGCGGGGGAGCGAGGGCGAAGATGGCGGTGCGGATCTCCGCGATCGCGGCGTCGAGCATGTCGACGTGCCGTTCCAGCTGCGTCGCCGTGGCGTGGTCCACTCCGGACCGGAGAGATGCCTGCATGTCGAGGCCGGCGGCGAAGAGGCGCTGGATGACGTGGTCGTGCAGGTCGCGGGCGATGCGACCGCGGTCCTCGACGCGCTCCAGGCGCGTGCGGTCGCGCCGGACCTCCGCGATGTCGATCGCGAGGGTCGCCTGGCGCGAGAAGTCGGTGATCATCTCGATGTCCGCGGTTGAGAATCGGGCGCTCCCTGCCGCCCTCGAGACGATCAGGGCGCCGTGCGCCGTGTCCGCTGTCTCGAGCGGGACGGCGATGGTGGGGCCGAGGAGCAGGGGCCGGCCGGCGACCTCGGCGACCGTCTGCATGGTGGCGACGTCGAGGGTCTCGTGAGTCTGCAGGGCCCGGCCGGAGAGGGTTCCCTCGGCGGGGACGACGAGGCCCTGCAGATCGTCCGCCAGACGGCCTCGTGCCGTGTCGACGATGACGGTCGTCGTCGTCGCTGGCAGGACGACGCACACCAGATCCGCGCCGGCGAGTGTCACGACCCGATCGGCGAGGAGCCCGAGCGGAGCCGTGGCGTCATCGGAGAGGAGTGCCGTGGCGATCTCGGTCGACGCGGCGGCCCAGGCCTGACGCCGCTTCGTCTCGGCGAACAGTCGAGCGTTGTCGATGGCGACACCTGCCGTGCCGGCGAGGGAGGACAGCAGCTCCTCGTCCTCGGCCGTGAAGTCGCCGACCGCCTTCTCCGCGAAGTAGAGGCTGCCGAACAGCTCGCCTCGAACTCGGATGGGCACGCCGAGGAACGACTCCATCGGCGGGTGGCCCGCGGGGAAGCCTCCAGAGCGCACGTCTCCCGACAAGTGGGCGGACCGGACCGTCGCGCCCTCGGTCAGCACGGCGCCGAGGAGGCCGTGCCCCTCGGGCAGCCGGCCGATCCGCGCGACGAGCTCGTCGGACATGCCCGTGTGGACGAACTGCTCGAGGCCCCCCTCGGGCGACATGACCCCGAGCGCGCCGTAGCGGGCCCCGACGAGGTCGACGGCGGCCCTCACGAGGGTGGACAACACGGTCGGCAGGTCGAGTTCCCCGACGACGACGCGATTGGCCTTGAGGAGGCCGCGGAGGCGCCCCTGCGTCTCCGAGACCCGTCGAGCGCTGGACACGAGGGTCGACAGGGCGGCGTCGAGCTCGGTCCGGGGGCCGTCGGGGAAGGCGAGTCCGTGCGGTGGTGTCATGCGATGACTCCCTCTCGGCGTCGACCAGCGAGTCGCGACGGATCGTGGCGTCCTGTCACGCTCCCGAGCGGGGTCTGGGCCGGGTGGCCCACCATAGGGGGTGGACGACGACGCCGCGAGGATCTGGACTCGACGACGGACGAGGGGCCGGGTCACCCGTGCGGGACGCCTGCCGTGAGTCCGCCGTCGATGACGAATTCCGCACCGGTGATGTAGGCGGCTTCCTCCGATGCGGGATACACGATCAGGTGCGACACCTCCTCGGGCGCGGCTGCGCGGTTCAGCGGGATCTGCAGCTGCGACGCCGTGATCCCCGCCGTCAGGGGAGTCGGATGCCGAGGAACGTCGTGGGCGCCCCGCTGGCCGCTGCGGCCACGGTGGTGTGGGCGGTGCTGTTGCTGGCCACGTTCCCGATCGGGGCCTGCTCCCTAGGCCGGCTCCTCTTCCGCGGCGTTCAGCGCCCTGTGCTCGTGGCGCTGTTCGGCGGCGCCGAGTGGTCGAAATCGCCCTCGTCCATCTGCTCTCCCGGGACGAGACGATCGACATCCGTCCCGTCACCCGGGAGGCCACGGAGGGAGGTCCCTGAAGTACCCGTCACACAGGCACTGTCAAGGCGTGTCAGGCGGCCCGGGAACCGAGTTGTGTCGGGTGCGCGGGTCACCAGGGCCCGCTCGTCTGTGAGGAACCACCGTGCTCGGTCTCGAGATCGTCGTCGTGCTCGGCGCCGCCGTGCTCATCTGCAGCGGCCTGGCGAGTCGCCTGCACGTCGCCCCGCCGATCCTGTTGCTCGCGAGCGGGATCCTGCTCGGATTCGTGCCCGCCCTGCGCGAGGTGCAGCTGCCGCCCGAGGTCGTGCTCTTCCTCTTCCTCCCGGCGCTGCTGTTCTGGGAGAGCCTCACGACGTCGCTGCGCGAGATCCGGGCGAACCTCCGGGGCATCGTGCTGACGAGCACGGTGCTCGTCGTGGCGACGGCGGCCGCGGTGGCGACCGTCGCGCACCTCCTCGGCATGCCGTGGGGTCCCGCCTGGGTGCTCGGCGCTGCCGTCGCCCCGACCGACGCGACCGCCGTCGGTGCCTTCACGAGGTCGCTGCCGCGGCGCACGGTGACGACGCTGCGCGCCGAGAGCCTGGTGAACGACGGCACCGCGCTCGTCATCTACGGGCTGGCGGTGGCGGTCGTCGTGGGCGAGGACGAGGCGACGCCGCTGCGGATCAGCTGGCTCGTCCTGCTCGCCTACGGGGGAGGCGTGCTCATCGGGCTGGCACTGGCCTGGGCGGTGAAGCGCGTCCGGGCACGCCTGGACGACCCGCTGCAGGAGACGGTGATCACCATCCTGACCCCGTTCGTCGCCTACCTCGTCGCCGAGTCGGTCGAGTCGTCCGGCGTCCTGGCGGTCGTCATCGCGGGCCTGGCGCTGAGCCAGGCAGCACCGCGACGGGACCGCGCCGCGACACGGCGCCAGTCGGACGCGTTCTGGAGCCTGTCGACCTTCTTGCTCAACGCCTCCTTGTTCGTGCTCGTGGGGCTCGAGCTGCAGACGGCGGTCCGGGGACTGGACGGGCGACTGGTCGCCACCGGCGTCCTGTCGGTGGTCGTCATCAGCGTCACGCTGATCGCGGTCAGGATCGCGTTCCTGTTCGTCGCGGCGTACACGATCCGGGCCGTGGACCGGCGGCCGCAGCAGCGCCTCCGGCGGGTGAGCGACCGGGCACGGGTCCTCAGCGGGCTGTCCGGGTTCCGCGGAGCGGTGTCGCTCGCGGCGGCGCTCGGCGTGCCGCTCGTGCTCACGACCGGCAACGACTTCCCCGACCGCGACATGATCGTCTTCGTCACCTCCGGCGTCATCGTGGTCACGCTCGTCGTTCAGGGGCTGCTGCTGCCCGCCGTCGTCCGCTGGGCGTCGCTGCCCGAGGACACCGGCGTCGTCGAGGAGCGCCGTCTCGCCGAGACCACCGCAGCCGAGGAGGCGCTGGACGCCCTCGCCGAGGTCGCCCGCGACCTCGAGGTGGACCAGGAGGTCGAGGACCGTGCCCGCGAGGAGCAGGAGGCGCACCTGCGCGTCGTCGAGGCCGGCGACGTCTCGGCCGAGGAGGACGACGACGTGCGCCGCGACCAGCAGTACCGGGAGCTGCGGCTCGAGCTGCTGCACCGCAAGCGCGGCACCGTCGTCCGTCTCCGCGACGAGGGGCGGATCGACGACACGGTGCTGCGCCAGGTGCAGGCGAGGCTCGACGCCGAGGAGGTGCGGCTCGCCCCGGGCGAGCTGTCCGACTAGGGCAGGAGACCCGGGCCCTCTCACGGACCCTGGCTCGCTGCCGAGGGTGTCTATCTCGAATTCGAGAGCGATCGGACCGCGGATCACCGGCGAACCGGTTCGGGGGAGCGACTGAGGCACTGATCTCTCTCGCTTTGCGGCAGGTCGCTCCAGACGACGTCATGTCGACGTCGTCTGCCACCGTCGTCACTGGCGCATGAGCTCCTCGTGCACGGCGGGGAACATCTCGCGAAGCCGGTCGACGTCGACCACGTCGCTCCCCGTGGGGAGGTCGGCACCCGTCAGCTCTCGTGCCTCGGCCATGGCGGCCCTCTCGTCCGATGTCGGCGAGCGCAGCACGCCGAGGGATCGCAGCCAGGTCCACAGCTCGATGAACGACTCGGTCGGGTAGCCCTTGAAGTCGTCGCGGGCCCAGGCCCATGCCTCGTGTCGGCGTGCACGGAACGGCAGCCTCGCCCTGACGTGCTCAGGGACATGGCGCAGGACGCGAGGGTCGGCGGACGAGTTCCGGACCTCGCGCTCGAAGTAGGCGAAGGCGACGTCGTCGACGCCCTCCGGCAGGTGTCGGTCAATCACGGTGAGGGGCTCCCGTTCTCGAGTTCGGGTGGTCTGCGACAAGCCGTGCCGTCACGGCGTCCGCCGGCACGAGTTCGTCGCCAGCTCCAGTGTGGCCTCGAGGGGACGACGTACGCAGAACGAGTGTCGGCGCTGGGCCGCGTGGCGGAGGAGGCGCAGAAAGGCGCGGGGTACAGCGGCATCCCCATCTTTGGGGACACCCGACCCCTTACCGCCCTGGCGACCCGTCGGTACCGTCACGTCATCGGCACCGTGCCGACCCTCGCGAGTCCCTCCCCGACCGGCACCACCGGGGGCTCCCGAGGCGCTACCCGAGAGACCTCCCGACATGTCCCGAACGATCAGCCGCGCCCGCTGGACGCGCCGTGCCCGCTGGGCAGCCCTGCCCGTCGCCGTGATCGCCTCCGGCGCGATCATCTCGACCGCCTCGTACTCGGCGTTCTCCGCCACCACGTCGAACCCGACCAGCAACTGGTCGACCGGCACCGTCCAGCTCTCGGACGACGACTCCGACGTCGCCCTGTTCTCGGCGTCGGGCCTGAAGCCGGGCGACACGGGGACCAAGTGCATCACCGTCACGTCGAAGGGCACCCTGCCGTCGGCGGTCAGGCTCTACGGCACCTCGGCCACGACGACGAACTCGCTCTCGTCCTACCTCGACCTGCGCATCGTGCAGGGCACCGGCGGGTCGAGCGCGTCGTGCGACGGGTTCACGCCGGTGACCCAGGACGCCCAGGTCTGGTCGGGCACGCTCGCGGACTTCGCGGGGCAGCGCACCGGCTACGCGACCGGTGCGTCGACCTGGTCGCCGTCGGGCACCGCCCCCGAGTCGCGCTCGTTCCAGTTCACCTACACGCTGAGCTCGGCCACCCCGAACACCGGGCAGGACTCCCGTGCTGCCCTCGCCTTCACCTGGGAGGCCCAGACCCGCTGACCCGTGGTCGACCCCGGTCGACCACCGAGAGCGGGAAGCTCTGTCATGACCACGACCACCACGCTGCAGCACGGTCGCACTGCCTTCTCCTTCTGGGGTGCCCTGTGCGTCGCGACGTGTGCGCGGGTGGTCCTCACGACGGCCGTGTGCCTCCTCCTCTGGGCAGCCGTGCCGGCCCTCTGGGGCTGGTCGCCGACGACCGTGGTGTCGGGGTCGATGGCGCCGACGATCGTCGCGGGCGACGTCGTCGTGGCGATGCCCCTCGGTGCCGACGAGCTCGTCCCCGGGCAGGTCCTGCTCGTGGACGACCCCGACCGACCGGGCGAGCTGCGGCTGCACCGGCTGGTCGAGAGCACCGCCGACGGGCTCCGGCTGCAGGGCGACGCCAACGCGGCGGCCGACTCGAGCCCGGTCCCTGTCGAGGACGTCCACGGCGTGGGCGTCCTGCTCGTGCCCGCGGTCGGCTCCCCGATGCTCTGGCACGGCGGCGACCGTGTGGCCGGCGGCCTGCTGGCGTCGCTGGTCGTGCTGATCCTGATCGCCCTGACCCGACTCGAGCCGAGGGACGGCGAGGACGTGGTCGACCCACTCGGCCCGTCCCGCCATCGTGCGCGTGCCCCGATGACCACACGGGCCTGGGCAGCCAGGGCGTCGGGGACTGTGCTCGCCGTCGTCGGCGGCGTCGCCGTCCTGGTGCTCGTGGTGGGCTCGAGCCACTCCGCGTTCGCGGGCACGACCTCGACGGCGAGCAGCCTCGCCACGTCCCGTTTCGCCTGCCTCGACCGCCCGGTCGCCGCACAGGCGCACTTCGCCTACCAGTACAACGACGGCGTCGGGACGTCGCTGCGGGACAGCAGCGGCAACGGGCGGGCGGGCACGCTCACGCAGGGCGCGGCCATCCAGAGCGGGAACTGCGCGTCCGGCGCGAGCCCGTGGCTGACGCTCGACGGGGTGGCAGGGCAGGTGACGACAGCGGAGCGGCTGCGGGCCCCCCAGGTCTTCTCGATCGAGACGTGGTTCCGGACGACGACGACCTCCGGCGGCAAGCTGGTCGGCTTCGGCAACAGCCAGGCGGGGGCGTCGACCCAGTACGACCGGCACCTCTACCTCACGAACCGGGGCACCCTCGTCTTCGGCGTGTACAGCGGCCAGCAGTACACGATGTCGAGCACCGCCTCCTACGCCGACGGGGCGTGGCACCTCGCCACCGTCACCCTCGACGGGTCCGGCATGGTCATGTACGTCGACGGGACACAGGTGGCGTCCTCGCCGCAGAACGCGGCGGAGAACTTCCTGGGATGGTGGCGCATCGGCTACGACACGGTGGGCGGAGTCTGGCCCGAGGCGCCGTCCAGCCCGCACTTCCGAGGTGACCTCGAGAACACGACGGTCTACGACGTCGCTCTGTCGGCCGCCGACGTGACTGCGCACCACGCCGCCGGCCGCTGAGGCAGGACACGACGGCACATCGTCCGCGGCGTCGACGTGGGCGCGATCCCGTGCTGCCGTGAGGCTGCGTTTCAGGGCCGTTACGACGGTGTTTAAGTTGTATACAAAGGCCCGTCCGTACCTGTGGATCGCCCCTATGGTTCCTCTGGATCCACCCTGTTCGGTTCGTCGGAGAGCACGCCGCCCACGTCCCGGGGTGGACGACCCGTCCCGCTCCTTCCCCTCTGAAACAGGAGATCCGTGCCCTCGTCATCCTCTCGGCCTGCCCGCAGGCCTGCTTCCCGCCCCCTCGGCGACCGACCGCTCGACCGCCTCTGGAGGCGCGTCGCCGTCGCCACCACGCTCTGCGTCGCCGCGGGCACCCTGGCGCTCGGCGCGCCCGCCTCCGCCGCGCCCCCGGCCGTCACCGTCCTCGCCCAGGGCGCGGACTGGTCCGTCACCCCGGCCGCGGGCGGCTTCGTCGTCACCAAGACCCTCGACGTCCCCGTCGAGCAGCGCAGCGCCGCACCGACGTTGTGGGCCGACGGGGTGGAGCTCGGCGTCGCGACGCAGAGCCTCGACGGTCTCACCCTCACCGTGGTGACGGCCGCCGGAGCCGCGGCCACCGCCTCCTCGGTGGAGCTCGGCTGGAGCGGCGAGGCCGACCCGGCCGGCTCCTCCGCGGGATCGGCCCAGCGACGGCAGACCGCTCCGGCGCCCACGCCCGTGCCCGACGACGAGGCGGCCTCGCGCCTCCTCGACGCCGACCCGACCGCCCTCGGCGCCTTCGCGACCGAGCGCCTCGACTACGACCTCGGAGACGAGGCGGCGGAGATCCGCGGCTTCGGCCGCCTCGGCGAGATGCGCGCGTCCGTCACGATGCCCGTCGGCGCCGCGGGGGAGCGGCCCGTCGTCATGTACCTGCACGGGCGGCACACCTCGTGCTCGGGCGGCACCCGCAACCCGCTCGCCTGGCCCTGCAGCCCCGACCAGGTCGACGTCGAGAGCTGGCTCGGCTACCAGGCGTCGGCCGAGGTGCTCGCCAGCCAGGGCTACGCGGTCGTCTCGATCTCGGCCAACGCGATCAACGCCCTCGACGGCACGCTGTCCGACGACAACGGCGCGGTCGCCCGTGCCCAGCTCATCCTCGACCACCTGGCCTTGCTCGAGCAGGCGAACACCGGGACGGCGCCCGGGCTCAGCCCGGCGCTGGCCGGGCGTCTCGACCTCGACCACGTCGGCCTGATGGGCCACTCGCGCGGCGGTGACGGCGCCGTGCGCGCCGCCCTGCTGAACGCCGAGCTGCCCGAGCCCTTCGGCATCGAGGCCGTGCTGCCGCTCGCCCCGACCGACTTCGGCCGCATGACGCTGCCCGACGTGCCCATGGCCGTGGTGCTCCCGTACTGCGACGGCGACGTGTCGAACCTCCAGGGCCAGCACTTCTTCGACGACTCCCGGCTCGCCTACGGCGACGACGTGCTGCGCTCGTCGGTGCTCGTGATGGGCACGAACCACAACTTCTTCAACACGACGTGGACGCCCAGCAAGTACGCGTTCTCGGCCAGCGACGACTGGGCCGCGCAGGACCGCCAGCAGCTCGACCCCGACTGCGGCTACGGCACCGCGCCCGCGCGCCTCAGCGACGACGAGCAGTACGCGGCAGGCACCGCCTACCTGTCCGCCTTCTTCCGCCTGACCATGGGCGGCGAAGAGCAGTTCCTGCCCATGTTCGACGGCTCCGACGAGGTGCCTGCCTCGGCCGGCCGCGCCGACGTGCGCGTCACCGCCTCGCAGCCCGCCTCGACCCGCCTCGACGTGCAGACGTTCGCCACGCCCGACCCCGCCGTGCGCGTGGCTGGTGCCGGCACCTATTCCTGGTGCGCCAGCCTCGCCGGTCGCCCCGTGCCCGGCACCCAGCCCTACTGCGCGACCTCGTTGCTGTCCGCACAGGTGCCGGACTTCACCCCGGCGAACTTCGCGCCGTCGGTCCCCACCACCCCGTCCCTGCGCTTCACCTGGACCGAGCCCGCCTCGGCGACGGCCGCGCCTGCGGAGCTGCGTGTGCCGATGCCCGGCGGCTCGACGGACGTGACCGGCTTCGAGCAGCTCTCGTTCCGCGTCAGCCCCGACGAGACGGTGGCCGCCCGCGCTGATCTGGTCGTCACCCTCGTCGACGGCCAGGGCGGCTCGGCGAGCCTGCCCGCGTCGGAGTTCGGCGACGCCCTGCAGGTGCTCCCCGGCACGCGCGCGCCGCTCCGCAAGATGCTGATGCAGCAGCTCGAGATCCCGGTCGCGTCGTTCGCGGGCGTCGACCTGGCCGACGTGCGAGAGGTGCGCTTCACGGCTCCGCGCGTGGCAGGCGGCGCCCTGCTCAGCGACCTGTCCTTCCTCGGGGCGCCGACCGTCGGCACCGCCGCCGTGTCGACGCGTCCGTTCCTCTCCGTGCCCGACGTGTCGACAGAGGAGGGCGACGGCCTCGGGTCGGTGGACGTCCCGGTGCTGCTGAGCCGCGCCTCCGACGCCCCGACCACCGCCTGGTTCAGCGCGATCGGCACGCCGAGCGGCAAGGTCGACGTCGCCATGCGACCGCTGACCTTCGCCCCCGGCGAGACCTGCAAGGTCGTGACCGTGCCCACGACGGGCGACCACGCTTCGAGCCCGACCGCCACCACGCGCTTCCGGGCGACGATCTCGAACACGCAGGAGGGCTCGACCATCGGCGACAGCTTCGGCTGGGTGACGGTGCGCGAGGACGACGCAGTCGTCACGCCGGCGACGCCCGCGGTGCCGGCCGCGGTGCTGCAGATGGCCCCGGCCGTCGGTGTCCAGGGCGACGCGTGCGCCGAGGCGCAGGCTGAGGCAGGCACGCTGACGGTGTCCGACGACGTCGTCCAGCAGGGGCAGTCGCTGACCATCTCGGGCTCCGGCTACCGGGTCGGCGAGGCGGTCGCGGTGACCATCGCCCCCGAGGCCGACCCGGCCGTCGGTGCGCCGACGGTCTCGGTCGTCGACGCGGGCGAGCGCCTCGTCGAGACCGTGATCGCCGACTCCGCCGGCTCGTTCGCGCTGGTCAGCGCGATCGCGCCCGACGCGCCCGAGGGCGTCCGCACGGTCAGCGCGCTCGGGGCAGGCTCAGGCCTGGTCGCCACGGCGAGCTACCGGGTGGGAAGCGAGGCCGTCGTGCCTGTGCCCGGCACCCCTGCCGCACCCGGTGAGCCGGTCGTGCCCGGCGCGGGCAGCGGCGCAGGAGGCGCGGCACCGGTCGTCCCCGCCGCGTCCGGCGCGACGCCGATCGGGGCCGGGTCGGGGGCGAGCGCCTCGGGCTCCGACCTGGCCTACACGGGACCCGGTCTCGTCACGGGCGTGCTCCTCGCGCTCGCGCTGGCGCTGCTCGGCCTGGGAACCGCCGCGGTCCTGTCCCGGCGACGGGCCTCGCTGGCACCCGCGCTCGTGACGGGCTCGCCCAGGGAGAGAGTCCCGGGGGACTGACGACGGGCCCCGGACGGAGGAAGGCCCCGTCGCGCAGCTGCGCGACGGGGCCTTCCTCCGTTCAGCAGCAGATGCCGCCGGGGCGGCAGGCTCAGCGGGGCCGAGGACTCAGCGGCGAGCGGTGCTGCGGCGTCCCGAGACGGCGACCCAGATCGCCAGGACGACGATCGCGCCGATGATCGAGCCGATGATGCCGGCGGGCTGGAAGAAGCCGTCGGTCGGGTCGTGCTGGAACAGCAGGAAGCCGAGGAACCCGCCGACGAACGAGCCGATGACGCCCAGGAGGATCGTCATGGCGATCGAGAGGCTCTGACGACCCGGGACCACCGCTCGCGCGATGAACCCCGCGATGAGGCCGATGACGAGCAGGCTGATGATGAGACCGATCATGGTGTTCTCCTTCCGGGAGAGCTGAGCGACGGGCACCGTCGGTACCGTGGAGCCGCGCAGCTCAGCAGACCACCCCTGGAGGTGTGGCGGCACACCCCTCGGGGTGGGATGGTGTCGTCATGCCCCTCGCCCCGACCCGCTCGATCACCGTCGCCCTCGTCGACGACTACGACGTCGTGCTCGCCGGCCTCGCCCACATGTTCGACCAGTACCGCGACCGGGTCGTCGTCGCCGAGATCGACGCGACGACGGCGCTGTCCGACGAGGTCGACGTCGTCCTCTACGACTCCTTCGCCCAGCCCGAGTCCGACCACCACGAGCTCGCCGAGCTCGTCGCGAACCCCGCGGCCGGCAAGGTGGTCGTCTACACCTGGAACTTCCACCCCGAGCTGGTGGAGGCGGCCCTCGCGCAGGGCGTGCACGGGTACCTCTCGAAGACCCTCACGGCACGCGAGCTCGTGGAGGCGCTCGAGGCGGTGCATCGAGGCGAGCAGGTCGTCAGCGACGTCCGGGGCCGTGCGCCGAGCGCCCCCGGACTCGACTGGCCCGGCCGCCGCGAGGGCATCACCGACCGCGAGTCGGAGATCCTGGCGCTGATCACCCAGGGCAAGAGCAACGCCGAGGTCGCCGCCCTGACCTACCTCAGCCCGAACACGGTCAAGTCGTACATCCGGTCGGTCTACCGGCGCATCGGTGCGACCAGCCGCACGCAGGCCGTGCTCTGGGGCGTGCAGAACGGCTTCCGCCCCGACCACCACCGGATCGACCACTGGCTCGGCGGTCCCTGAGGAGTCGGGGGCGCCTCCTACGAGGGCCGCGGGCGGGCGTCGTGCTCCCAGGAGGCGACGAGCTCCTCGTGCGCCTCGAGCCGCGCCTGGGTGCGCCGGGGGTCCCGTCGGGCGAGCGCGTCGAGCAGCACGATGGACAGGGTCACCACGGCGCCGTGCGAGTCGAAGACGAGGTCGGTGCCCACCGGGGCGACCAGCGTGACGTCGAGCAGGTCGGCGAACGGCACGAGGGGAGTGTCGACGATGCCGACCGTGGCCAGCCCGAGCGACCGGGCGTGGGCCACGGCCCGCACCGTCGCCTCCGGGTGCCGGGGCATGACGACGAACAGCACCGCGCTCGCGCCGTCGAGGTGCAGCTGGGTGACGCCGTCGATCAGCGAGGCGCCGTCGTCGAGGACGCGGACGTCGGGCAGCACCTTCTGGGCGAGGTGGCCGAGGTGGTGCGCCAGCGACGCGGACACCCTCAGGCCGACGATGCCGAGGGGGCGCGTCCCGGCGAGCAGGTCGACCGCACGGGTCATCCGGTCGGAGGCGATGGTCTGCTCGAGGGCGCTCAGGTTGTCCCGCTCGCGGGCGAGCGCGGCCGCGGGCATGCTGCCCGGGCCGGGTGACGGGCTGTCGCTCGGCGACCCGGAGAGGACGCGCTCCCGGGCCGCGCCGCGGAACTCCGCCCAGCCCGAGAACCCGAACGCCGTCGCCATGCGGGTCACGGTGGGCTGGCTCACCCCGGCCGCCTCGGCGACGTCCACGCTCGAGGCGAAGGCCACGTCCGGCAGCGAGTCGAGCATGTGCTGCGCCACGCGGCGCTGGGTGGGCGAGAGGCGATGGGCGTGCATCAGGTCGAGCAGCCACGACCGCACACGGTCGAGCGACTGCGTGCTGGCGGAGTCGGTCACGAGGTCCCTTCCTGCGGGGACGAGCGGGTCGACGGCGACGAGGGCGGCGCCGTCCGGACGGGGAAGTCGGCGAGCACGGCGCCGAGGCCGGGCAGCTCGGCCTCCAGCCGCTCGATGTCCGGCCCGAGCGGACGGTCGTCCGTCGACGGGTCGATCAGGCTCACCAGGTGCTCGAACACCGGCAGGAGGCGCGTCCCGGCCACGCGGTCGGGCGCCATCTGGAGGGCGCGGACGGCCGCGAACAGCTCGACGGCCAGCACGGCGCCGGCCGAGCGCACCAGGCTCGTCAGCAGCCTCGTGCTCTGGATGGCGAAGCTCGCGTGGTCCTCGAGGCCGAGCGAGACGCTCACGCTGGCGTTCGTGACCGGGGCCGAGTCGACGCGCATGTGCGCCAGCGCGTCCTGCGCCACGTACTCGACGATCATCAGGCCCGAGCTGGTCGCGTTGCGCCGGGCGTCGGCGAGGAACGGCGGCAGGCCGGTCATGTCGGCCCGCATCAACAGCCCGAGCCTGCTCGTCGACAGGCTGAAGACGGGGTGCAGCCCGACCCTGGCCGCGTCGAGCGTCCAGGCGAGGGTGGCGAGGTGGAACTGGCCGTGGTGCCGCACCCCGTCGTCGACCACCAGGGGGTTCTCCGCCGGGCCGCCGAGCTCTCGGTCGAGGGCGCCGAGCAGCACCGAGAGGGCCGTCCGGGCGGGGGCGTGCACCTGCGGGGCGGCCCTCAGCCCGAAGGGGTCCTGGAGGCGGGCCGCCCCGGCCGGCGGGCCGGCGACGCGCTCCGTGAGCCAGCGCAGGCGTGCCGCCTCCTGCACCTGCCCGGGGTGCGGACGGGCCGCGTGCACCTGCTCGTCGAACGCCTCCGCCGAGCCCCGCAGCGCGCGGAAGCTCAGGGCGGCGACCACCGTGGCCGCGTCGAGCTGCCGGGCCGCGACGTCGGCGGCGAGGGCGGTCGTCGCCAAGGTGACGGCGCTGGAGCTCATGAAGGGGAGGGAGTCGCTGGGGGCGAACACGATCGGCTCGGCCGTGCCCGACCGCCAGGGCAGCTCGCCGATCAGCGTCAGGGCGAGCTCGGCCAGGGCCGTGACGTCGCCGGTGCCGACGGAGCCTGTCCGGTGGAACGTCGGGAGGGCGTCGGCGCGGACCGCGGCGAGCAGCCCCCGCACCACGGCGGGGCTGACCCCGGACCCGCCGGCGAGCAGCTGGTTGAGGCGGACCACCAGGGCGGCGCGGGTCACGCGATCGTCCTCGACCTCGCCGATGCCGGTGGCGTGGCTGCGCAGGAGGCGCAGACCGTGCGCGGTCTGCTCCCGGAGGACCTCCTCCTCGGACAGGTCCTCGCCCTCGTCGACGAGCGCCACGGTGCGGTTGGCGCCGACACCGGTGTTGGCGCCGTAGACGGTGCCGGCGTCGCGGGCGGCGAGGAGGGTCTCGTGCGACGCGCGGACACGGTCGAGGGCGCTGTCCGGGACAGTGACCTCCGCACGCCTGTCGGCGATGGCCACGAGGTCGGCGACGCGCAGGGGCGTGCCGTCGAGCTCGATGCGGTCGATGCGGTCGATGCGGTGAGCGCGGTCGGTGCCGCTCGTCCCGGTCATGGGCGCCACTGTGCCTCCTCGCTGTTTCGGGCTCGTGAACGAACCGTCGGGGCCATTGACGAAGTATTCATGATCAACTCATGATGAATCAACCTATTCACGACAGGAACGGAACACGCACTCGTGACACTCGACGCGCACATGCCCGCCCCCGACGCCGCAGACGCCACGGACGTCGCAGGCACGGCCCCCGACCCGTCACCGTCCGGGCCCCGGTCGGTCCGGGCGCCCCGGGGCACCGAGCTCAGCTGCCGCGGCTGGCAGCAGGAGGCGGCCCTGCGGATGCTCATGAACAACCTCGACCCCGAGGTGGCGGAGCACCCCGACGACCTCGTCGTCTACGGCGGCACCGGCAAGGCCGCCCGCTCGTGGGAGGCCTTCGACGCGATGGTCGCGACGCTCCGGACCCTCGGCGACGACGAGACGATGCTCGTTCAGTCGGGCAAGCCGGTCGGCGTGTTCCGGACGAACGAGTGGTCGCCCCGGGTGCTGCTCGCGAACTCCAACCTCGTGGGCGACTGGGCCAACTGGGAGGAGTTCCGCAAGCTCGACGCCCTGGGGCTCATGATGTACGGCCAGATGACGGCCGGGTCGTGGATCTACATCGGGACGCAGGGCATCCTCCAGGGGACCTACGAGACGTTCTCGGCCGTCGCGGACGCCGACTTCGGCGGCACGCTGGCCGGCACGATCACGCTGACGGCGGGCGTCGGGGGGATGGGAGGCGCGCAGCCGCTGGCCGTGACGATGAACGACGGCGTCGCGATCTGCATCGACGTCGACCGGACGCGCATCGACCGTCGGGTCGAGCACCGGTACCTCGACGTCGCCGCCTCGAGCCTCGACGAGGCGCTCGAGCTGGCGATCGCCGCTCGCCACGAGAGGCGCCCGCTCTCGATCGGCGTCGTCGGCAACGCCGCCGAGCTGGTGCCCGAGCTGCTCGCACGGAGGGCCCCGATCGACATCGTCACCGACCAGACCTCGGCCCACGACCCGCTGTCGTACCTGCCGATCGGCACCCGCTTCGAGGACATGGCCGCCGAGGCCGCGGCCGACCCGGCCGACTTCACCCTCCGGGCCCAGGCGGCGATGCGGGCCCACGTGGAGGCGATGGTCGGCTTCATGGACGCCGGCGCGGTGGTCTTCGACTACGGCAACAGCATCCGCGGCGAGGCGCGCACGGCGGGCTACGACCGCGCCTTCGCGTTCCCCGGCTTCGTGCCCGCGTACATCCGTCCCCTCTTCGCCGAGGGCAAGGGGCCGTTCCGGTGGGCTGCGCTCTCGGGCGACCCGGCCGACATCGCCGCGACCGACAGGGCGATCCTCGAGCTGTTCCCCGAGAACGAGTCGCTGCGGAAGTGGATCACCATGGCGGGCGAGCGGGTCGCCTTCCAGGGCCTCCCGGCCCGCATCTGCTGGCTCGGCTACGGCGAGCGGCACCTGGCAGGGCTGAAGTTCAACGAGATGGTGGCGTCGGGCGAGCTGTCCGCGCCGATCGTCATCGGCCGCGACCACCTCGACTCCGGCTCGGTCGCGTCGCCGTACCGCGAGACGGAGGCGATGCTCGACGGGTCGGACGCGATCGCCGACTGGCCCCTCCTGAACGCCATGGTCAACGTCGCGTCGGGGGCCACCTGGGTCTCGATCCACCAGGGCGGCGGCGTCGGCATGGGCCGCTCGATCCACGCCGGCCAGGTCATCGTGGCCGACGGCACCGACCTCGCCGCCGAGAAGCTCGCGCGGGTGCTCGTCGCCGACCCCGGCATGGGCGTCATCCGCCACGCCGACGCCGGCTACGAGCGAGCCGTCGAGGTCGCCGCCGAGCGCGGCGTCCGCGTCCCCATGCGCGAGCAGGGCGCAGGAGGCGCGGGCCGGGTGCCCGAGGCAGCACCCGCCGAGAACGCGGCGACCGAGAGCTTCGAGGCCGACGCCACGGAGGGCACGGTCGATGGCCCTCGCCCGTAGCGGCGCGGCCGTCGAGCGCGACCGGCTCCGCGCCTCCTTCGACGGGGTCTGGGGCGACCTGGCGGGCGTGGGCCGCGACCCGCGCTCGGGTGGCTACGACCGGTTCTCGTGGACGGGCGTCGACCTGGGGCTCCGTGAGTGGTTCGTCGCGGAGGCGACCCGGCGGGGGCTCGAGGTCGAGGTCGACCGGAACGGCAACCAGTGGGCCTGGTGGGGCACGCCGGCCGACGGCGCCGTCGTCACCGGCAGCCACCTCGACAGCGTGCCCGGCGGCGGGGCCTTCGACGGGCCGCTCGGCGTCGTCGGCGCCCTGCTCGCCGTCGACGCGCTCCGGGCCTCCGGCCTCGAGCCCGAGCGACCGCTCGCCGTCGTGAACTTCGTCGAGGAGGAGGGGGCCCGGTTCGGGCTCGCCTGCCTCGGGTCGCGCCTCATGACGGGCGCCGTCGACGCAGGCCACGCGCTCTCGCTGACCGACGACGACGGCACGACCCTCGCCGACGCGATGTCCGCGGCGGGCCACGCCCCGGAGCACGTCGGCCTCGACGAGGCGGCCCTGGCCCGCATCGGGGTCTTCGTCGAGCTGCACGTCGAGCAGGGCGTGCACCTCGCCCTCGGCGACGAGTCGGTCGGGGTGGCGAGCGCGATCCTCCCGCACGGCCGCTGGCACTTCTGCTTCGAGGGGGAGGGCAACCACGCCGGCACCACGCGGCTCGTGGACCGCCACGACCCGATGCTGCCCTTCGCCGAGGCGGTGGGCGCGGCTCGGCGCCTCGCGGCCGAGGCGCAGGCGGTCACGACGTTCGGCCGAGTCAGGGTCGACCCGAACGGCACGAACGCGATCCCGTCGCGGGTCGACGCCTGGCTCGACGCCCGAGGGGCCGACGAGGTCGGCGTCGTCCGCCTGGTCGACGACCTCCGACGGGTCGCCGAGGAGGCGGCGGCCGGCCACGGCGTCCGCCTCACCGTGACGAACGACAGCTTCACCCCCGTGGTCGACTTCGACGCGTCGCTCGGCGACCGGCTGCGGTCGTCGCTCGGTGCCGCGTCGATCGCGGCGCCGACCCTGCCGACGGCCGCCGGGCACGACGCCGGGATCCTCGCCGCGCGCGTGCCCACGGCCATGCTCTTCGTGCGGAACCCGACGGGGATCAGCCACAGCCCGCACGAGCACGCCGAGGCGTCCGACTGCGTCGACGGGGTCGAGGCGCTGACCGTCGTGCTCCGCGACCTGCTGACCGAGCCCCTCGAGGTCGTGTCGGACGCGGGCGTCCCGGTCGAGGCCGCCCGGTGACGGGGGAGGGTCTCCCCGCAGCCGAGCCGGCCCGGTCGGTCTTCTGGGCCGAGCACCTCTGGCCCGGCCAGGGCGAGGTGCGGCACGGCGTCGTCGTCGAGGTCGCGGGCGATCGGATCGTGACGGTCGCGGTCGACGTGGACGCGCCTCCTGCGGGGTCGACCGTCCTGCGCGGGGTGACGCTGCCGGGGCTGGTGAACGCCCACTCGCACGCCTTCCACCGGGCGCTGCGCGGGCGGACCCAGGTCGGCAGCGGCAGCTTCTGGACCTGGCGCGACGTCATGTGGTCCGTCGCCGATCGGCTGACGCCCGAGAACTACGAGGCCCTCGCGACGGCGGTGTTCACCGAGATGGTGCTGGCCGGGATCACGACCGTGGGCGAGTTCCACTACGTGCACCACACTCCCGACGGCACGCCGCACGACGACCCGATCGCGATGTCGCGAGCCCTGGTCCGCGCGGCGGCGACCGCGGGCGTCCGCCTGACCCTGCTCGACACCTGCTACCTGGTCGGCGGGTTCGTGCCCGACGGGGCAGGCGAGGTCGAGAGCGGGCCCGACGTCGAGCAGGTCCACGTCCCGCTGTCGGCCGCGCAGCTCCGCTTCGGCGACGGCACCGCAGCCGAGTGGGCACGGCGTGCCACGGCCGCCCGCGACGCGCTGACCGGGCCCGCCGTCGTGGTCGGCGCCGCCGTGCACTCGGTGCGGGCCGTGCCCGAGCGTGCGCTCGGCACCGTCGCCTCCTGGGCCCACGGACACGACGCACCGCTGCACGTGCACGTCTCCGAACAGCCGGCCGAGAACGCGGACTGCGTGCGCCTCCTCGGCTCCACCCCCGTCGCGCTGCTCCGTCGGCACGGCGTCCTCGACCACAGGGCGACGGCCGTCCACGCCACCCACCTGACGTCGCACGACGTCGGCGACCTCGCCGCGAGCGGCGCCTGGGCCTGCTTCTGCGTGACGACCGAGCGCGACCTCGCCGACGGCATCGGACCGGCCGCCGAGCTGGTCGAGGCAGGCGTGCCGCTCACCGTCGGCAGCGACAGCCACGCGGTGGTCGACCTGCTCGAGGAGGTGCGGGGCATCGAGTCGGGACAGCGCCTGGTCAGCGGTCGGCGCGGCTGGTTCGGAGCCGCGCAGCTGCTGACGGCGGCGACCGTCGAGGGGGCCAGGTCGCTCGGCTGGGACGACGGCGGGACGATCACGCCCGGCGCCCTCGCCGACTTCACGACCGTCTCGCTCGACTCGGTGCGCCTCGCGGACGCGCGCGTCGACTCGCTGCTCGAGTCGGTCGTCTTCGCCGCCACGGCGTCGGACGTGGCCACGGTGGTCGTGGGCGGCGAGGTCGTCGTGCGCGACGGCGCCCACGTGCGCGTCTCGTCGCCGGCCGTCGCGCTGCGCGACTCGATCGCGGCCGTGCTGCCGCCCGGGCCGTCGCCCGTGCCCTCGCCGGTGCCGTCGTCGGTGCCCTCGCCACCCGCCCGAGCTCCCCGAGAGGACCCGCCCGCATGACCGTCACCGCCCTGACCGGCATCTCGCAGCTCGTCACGAACGACCCGACGCACGAGCACGCCGAGGCGTCCGACTCGCCGCTCGGCGTCGTGCTCGACGCCGCCGTCCTCCTCGACGGCGGGCGCGTCCTCTGGACCGGCCCCGCCGCGAGCATGCCGTCGTCGGTCGCCGACGCCGTGGTCGACCTGGGCGGCCGGGCCGTCGTCCCCGGGTTCGTCGACAGCCACGCCCACCTGGCGTTCGCGGGCGACCGGTCCGACGAGTTCGCGGCCCGGATGGCCGGCGAGCCGTACTCCGCCGGCGGCATCCGGAGCACCGTGGCGCACACGAGGTCGGCGAGCGACGCCGACCTCGCCGCCTCGGTGCGGAGGCTCGCCGACGAGGCGCTGCGGCAGGGCACCACCACGCTCGAGAGCAAGTCGGGCTACGGGCTGAGCGTGCACGACGAGCGCCGCAGCCTGGAGGCGGTCCGGACGGTCACGACGGAGGCCACGTTCCTGGGAGCCCACGTCGTGCCCGCCGAGTTCGCCGGACGGCCCGACGACTACGTCGCGCTCGTCGTCGGCGAGATGCTCGAGGCCTGCGCGCCGCTCGCGCGGTGGATCGACGTCTTCTGCGACGTCGGGGCGTTCGACGTCGACCAGGCGCGGGAGATCCTCACCGCCGGGACGGCCGCCGGGCTGACGCCGCGCCTGCACGCCGGCCAGCTCGCCCCGGGCGGCGGCATCCGGCTCGGCGTCGAGCTGGGCGCCGCGTCGGTCGACCACGTGACCCACGCGAGCGACGACGACGTGGAGGCGCTGGCCGCGTCGACGACGGTCGCGACCCTGCTGCCGGGGGCCGAGTTCTCCACCCGCGCCCGCTACCCCGACGCGCGACGGCTGCTCGCGGCCGGGGTGACGGTGGCCCTGGCCGCGGACTGCAACCCGGGGTCGAGCTACACGACGAGCATCCCGTTCTGCATCGCGGTGGCCGTGCGCGACATGGGCATGACCCCGGCGGAGGCGCTGTGGTCCGCGACCGCCGGGGGAGCGGCGGCGCTGCGACGGACCGATGTCGGCCACCTCGCCGTCGGCGCGGCAGCGGACCTCCTCGTGCTCGACGCGCCGTCGTTCGTTCACCTCGCGTACCGGCCGGGCGTGCCTCTCGTGGAGTCCGTCCGGCGCGGCGGGGAGCTCGTCTCGGGGCGCGCCTCCTGATGGCGGAGCCCGTCGTGCTGCGGGCGGCCGTCCGAGCGGTGGTGCCGTGGCGGAACGGCGCCGGCACGACGACGGTGGTCGCCGAGGGGCCGCCGTCCTCCGCCGGCTCGAGCGGGCCGACGTGGCCGGAGCCGACATGGCGGGAGCCGACATGGCGGGAGCCGACATGGCGGGTCAGCGTCGCGACGATCGCCCGGTCGGCGCCGTTCTCGGAGTTCGCGGGGGTCGATCGCCTGCTGATGCCCCTGTCGGCGGCGGGTCTCGACCTCGTGGTCGACGGGCGGCGGGTGCACGGCGAGGCCCTCGAGGTGCTGGCGTTCGCGGGGGAGTCGGCGGTCGCGGCGGTCGACGTCGCGGCCGAGGGGCTCGACCTCAACCTCATGACCCGCCGAGGCAGCGCGGAGGGGCAGCTCCGGACCGTCGAGGTCCCCACGGTGCTCGAGCTGGCGCCGCACGAGGTCGTCGGGGCCGTCGTCCTGTCGGGAGAGGCGCGGCTCGGGAACGACGTGCTGGGTGCTCTCGACGCCTTCCTGGTGCCCGGTCCCGCGACCGTGGCCGTCGCCGGGAGCGGGGTCCTCGCCATGGCGCGGATCTCCGGCGTGGCCGACCCCGGGTCCTGAGCCGTTCCTCCTCGACGGGACGTCGTCCCCGGTGGGCGGGGCCCTTGTCGGCCCAGGCTGGGCCGGCACCGCCTCGCCCGGGCGCGGTGCGCCTCCTGCGCCCCTGACGTCACCCGTGGTCTGCTGGGCGCATGCCTGACGCGAGCGAGCTGACCACGTACCTGCCCTGGGCGGTCGCCGCCGTCCTCCTCATCGTGCTGATCGTGCTCGTGGTGCTGCTGCGTCGACGGGCCACGGCGGCGCAGGAGGCGCTGCGGACCCGCGAGGACGCGCACCGGAAGGCGCTCGACGAGGCCACGGCCGAGCGCGAGCGCGCGGCCCGCGACGCCGCCGAGGCCCACGCCCGCGAGCTCGAGCAGGTCGAGGCGCGTCGCGTCGACGCCGAGACGTCCGCACAGCAGAGCCGCGCCCTGGTCGCCGCCGGGGCGAAGTGGGAGGAGACCTCCCGCCGCATGGTGCTCGACGCGGTCACCGACCTCGGCCTCGACGGCGCCCTCGTGACGAACCTCGTCTTCGTGCCCGTCGACGCGACGCGGACCCGGCGCTTCGTCGCGCAGGTCGACCACGTCCTGTTGCTGCCGACGGTCGCCCTCGTGATCGAGAACAAGGGGTGGAAGGGCGTCGTGCTCGACGGCGTGCACCCCCGGGACGCCGGCTCGTCGTTCGCGACGCTCCTCGGCGACCTCGAGCTGGAGCCGCCCTTCGCGGTCCAGGTCAAGCGCGACTCGCTCACCTCGCTCGAGCTGCGCACGCACGACCAGGGCCACGCCCCCCGCAAGCAGGTCCGGCGCCAGGCGCAGCGCATCTCCGACCTCGTCCGGGCCGAGACCCACCGCAAGCCGTGGTTCGACACCGCGGTGCTGTACTCGCACCCCGACGCCGACGTCCACGCCGACCCCCGGGCCGACGACGAGGGCGTGAGCACCGTCGTCATCGCCAGCCAGGCCCAGCTGCGCGCCCACCTCGAGGAGCTCGTCCGACGCCGTCGACCCGGCCCCGACAGCCCCCGCATCGACGAGCTGTCGGCGCTCTTCGCCGGCCTCGGGGCCGAGGTGACGCCCTTCGGGCAGCCGCTCGACCGCGCGTCGGCGACGGCGGCGACGGCGGGCCCGGCGACAGCGGGCCCGGCACGCCAGCACGACGACGCAGGCGCCTCGCCCACGCAGCCGTAGCACCTCGCCGAGCCGGCGCCTCCTGCAGTCCCTGCACGGCGCAGGCCGATGCTCGGCCTCCTCGGGGCGTCCTGCCAGGCGGCGACCGCGTCCGGGCCCCTACCGTCGACCCCCTCGGCGCCTGTCCGGCGCGAGGACGACGGGAGACGCGCCGATGAGGCTGACCGACACGAGCGACCTGTGGTGGAAGACCGCGGTCTTCTACAACCTCGACGTCGAGACCTACCTCGACCGGGACGACGACGGCGTCGGGGACCTGGACGGCCTGGCGCACCGGCTCGACCACCTGGCCGAGCTCGGCGTCACCTGCCTGTGGCTGGCGCCGTTCTACCCGTCGCCCCAGCGGGACAACGGCTACGACATCGAGGACTACTACGGGGTCGACCCCCGCTACGGCCACCTCGGCGATCTCGTCGAGGTCGTGCGCACCGCCCACGACCGGGGCATGCGCGTCATCGTCGACCTGGTGGTCAACCACACGTCCGACCAGCACCCCTGGTTCCGGGAGGCGCGCAGCAGCCCCGAGAATCGGTACCGCCGGTTCTACCAGTGGCGCGACGACGTCCCCGAGGACGCCCCGGAGAGCATGTTCCCCGACGTCGAGGACGGCGTCTGGCGCTTCGACGACGAGGCGGGGCAGTACTACAGGCACTCCTTCTACCGCCACCAGCCCGACCTCGCCACCGACGACCCGGTCGTCCGCGAGGAGATCGCCAAGGTGATCGGCTTCTGGCTGCAGCTCGGCATCGACGGGTTCCGGGTCGACGCCGTGCCGCACCTGATCGAGGGCGACGACGGCCCCGAGCACGACTTCCTGCGCACGCTGCGGCGCTTCGTGTCCCGACGCAGCGGGCACGGCGTGCTGCTCGGCGAGGTCAACCTGCCCTACGACGAGCAGCTCGCGTTCTTCGGCGGCGAGGACGGCGACGAGCTCACCATGCAGTTCGACTTCGTCGGCAACCAGGCGCTGTACCTGTCGCTCGCGCGACAGGACGCGACCCCGCTGCGGGAGGCGCTCGAGGCTCGACCTGCCCTGGCCCGCGGCAACCAGTGGGGCAACTTCGTCCGCAACCACGACGAGCTCACCCTCGACCAGCTGAGCAAGTCCGAGCGGGGCGAGGTCTTCGCGGCGTTCGCGCCGGAGGAGGGCCAGCGCATCCACGGCCGCGGCATCACCCGCCGCCTGCCGCCGATGCTGGAGGGCGACCCCCGCCGCGTCCGCATGGTCTACAGCCTGCTGTTCTCGCTGCCCGGCTCGCCGGTGCTCTACTACGGCGAGGAGATCGGCATGGGCGAGGACTCCCGCGTCGAGGGCAGCCGCGGCGCCGTCCGCACCCCCATGCAGTGGACGGCGGAGGCGAACGGCGGCTTCTCGGCAGCTGCGGCCGAGGACCTCGTGTCGGCGGTGGTCACGGGCGGCAACGCTCCGGAGCACGTCAACGTGTCCCAGCAGCGACACGACCCGGGTTCGCTGCTCGCCTTCGTCTCGCAGCTGACCCGCGCCTACCGCGCAGCGCCCGAGATCGGCTGGGGAGAGCTGTCCGTCCTCCGGCAGCCGCACGCCTGCGTGCTCGCCCACAGCGTGGACAGCGAGCTCGGCCTCCTCGTCGCGGCGCACAACTTCGCCCCGGACGGCCGGTCGTTCCGCGTCGAGCTCGAGGGCGCGACCGACGAGTGGCAGGTGGTCGACGTCCTGGCCGGCGACGGTGCGGCCCGGCCCCTCGACGACGGCGGCGTCGAGATCGAGCTCGAGGGCTACGGCCACCGCTGGCTGCGCGTGGTGCGCCCGGGGGAGAAGCGCCTCCTCTGACGCCGGGCCGCCGCGTCGGGCCTACTGGACCGACGCGGTCAGCCGTGCCACGTTGTCGAGCACCTGCAGGCCCGCGGGGCGGGAGAGCCAGCCCTCGAGGGTGATCTCGCGCGACTTGCGGCGGTAGTCGTCCTCGATGAGGCGGACCTCGTCGACGAACGACTTGCCGTGCACCATCAGCGACACCTCGAAGTTGAGGCTGAACGACCGCATGTCCATGTTGCTCGAGCCGATCACGGCGACGGTGTCGTCGACCGTGAAGTGCTTGGAGTGCAGCACGATGGGGCGCTCGTAGAGGAAGATCCGCACGCCCGCCCGCAGCAGCGTCTCGTAGTACGACCGCTGGGCGTGGTAGACCATGAACTGGTCGGCGACCTCGCAGGCGAAGAGCTGCACCTCGACCCCGCGCTCGGCGGCCGTGGTGATCGCGTAGAGCATCGAGTCGTCGGGCACGAAGTACGGGCTGGCGATGATCAGCCTCTCCTGAGCGCCGTAGACGAGGGCGTTGAACAGGCGCAGGTTGTTCTCGCCGTCGAAGCCCGGGCCGCTCGGCACCACCTGGCACTCGAGGCTGTCCGGCCCCTGGCGCTGCTCGATCAGGGGCTCGGCCTCGGCGTCGGTGGGCAGCTCGTCGGTCTCGCTGTACCAGTCGGTGATGAAGAGCGCGTTGAGGCCGACGGCCGCGGGGCCCTCGAGCCGCACCATCAGGTCCTTCCACTGCAGCCCGCGCTTGATGTTGCCGCGCTTGTTGTAGCTGGGGTCCGTCATGTTCTGCGAGCCGGTGAAGGCGACGTCGCCGTCGATCACGACGATCTTGCGGTGGTTCCGCAGATCGGGTCGGCGCCAGGCGCCCTGGAACGGGCGGAAGGGGAGCATCTCCTCGAAGCGGATGCCCGAGTCGCGCAGCCACTGCCGGGTGACCCGGCCCTGCGGGTTCCGCATCGTGGCCCAGTGGTCGTAGAGCACCCGGACGGCGACCCCTCTGGCGTGGGCGCGCTCGAGCGCCTCGAAGAAGAGGAACGTCGACTCGTCGCGAGTGAGGATGTAGAACTCGACGTGCACATACCGCTCCGCCTCGTCGACGGCGGCGGCCATCGCGGCGATCGACTCGGCGTAGTCGGGCAGCAGGGTCGCCGTGTTGCCGGGCAGCAGGGGCATGGCGCCGAGCGTGCGGTTGAGGGTCACGACCGTGCCGAACCACGGCGGGCGCGGATTCGTCACCGCGTGGACGTCGTCGATGCCCTTGGTGGCGTCGAGGATCCGGTCGTTGATCTCGCGCTGCTTGTCGCGGCGGTCCTGGGGGAGCTTCGAGCTGCCGAGCAGTCCGAAGAGCACGCTGCCGGGGATCGGCGACACGAAGATCGCCAGCAGCCAGGCCATGGCGGAGCTGGGGCGCCGGTTGCGGGGCACGGCCACCACGGCCACGATCCGGATGAGGATGTCGACGATCAAGATCACCGTCGGGAAGTGCTTGAAGATCCTGCGCCACGTCATGCGTCGATCTTGTCAGCCCGGCGGCGGACCCGCCTCCGCTGTTCGCCCCGGGGACACAGGCTTTGCACTATCAGGCGCAGAGTGCAATCATCGTCCCGGGGCACCTGCCCTCTGGCGACGTCGCCGCACCGCGCACCGACGACCGAGAGGAGGCGCCCCGTGAGCACCGAGACCGTCCCGCCCGTCAGCAAGGCCGCGATCCGCCGCCTGCGGACCCGCTCCGAGCTCGTGGGCGCGGCCCGCCGGCTCACCGCCGAGCACGGGCTCGCCGGCTTCACCCTCGAGCAGCTCTGCGACGAGGTCGGCGTCTCCCGGCGCACGTTCTTCAACCACTTCGCGTCCAAGGACGACGTGGTCGTCGGCGTGGGGCTGGACGACGACGAGGACGAGGCGCTCGAGGGCTACGCGTCCTCGCGACGCGACCCGCGCCTCCCCGTCTTCTCGACGACTCTCGACGACCTCGCGGCGCTCGTCGTGCAGCGTGTCGAGCACGTCGGCCTCACCCGCGAGCGGGCAGCCGAGTTCAAGGCGGCCCTCGACCGCGAGCCGCGGCTGCTGCAGGCGATGCTCACGCAGGGCGACGAGCAGCAGCGCCGCGTCGCGGCCGCCGTGGCGTCGCACGAGGGCGTCCCCGACGACGACCCGCGCATCGGCGTCGTCGTGGCGGTCGCCGGCGCGCTGGTGCAGCGCGCGATGGCCCGGTTCTTCTTCGACGAGGGCCCGCCGGGCCTCCGCTTCGACCACGTCCTCCGTGACCAGCTCGCCCTCGCCCGCGAGCTGTTCTCCGCCGCACCGCCCCTCGACCAGGAAGCACGCTGACACGACCATGACCACCACCACCGCGAAGACGGCCGACGCGCCGTTCCTCCTCACCCAGAGGCGGATCTGGATCATCTTCGGCGCCCTCATCTCGGGCATGCTCCTCTCCAGCCTCGACCAGACCATCGTCTCGACGGCGATGCCGACGATCGTCGGCGAGCTGGGCGGCGTCGAGCACCAGGCCTGGATCACCACGGCCTACCTGCTCGCCACCACGATCGTCATGCCGATCTACGGCAAGTTCGGCGACGTGCTCGGCCGGCGGAACCTCTTCCTGGCGGCGATCGCGATCTTCACGCTCGCGAGCATCGGCTGCGCCTTCGCGACGGACTTCTGGGCGTTCGTCGTCTTCCGGGCGATCCAGGGCCTGGGCGGCGGCGGCCTGATGATCCTGTCGCAGGCGATCATCGCGGACATCGTGCCCGCCTCGGAGCGAGGCAAGTACCTCGGCCCCCTCGGCGCCGTGTTCGGCCTGTCGGCCATCGGCGGCCCCCTGCTCGGCGGCTTCTTCGTCGACCACCTCACCTGGCAGTGGGCGTTCTACATCAACGTGCCCGTCGGCATCGCCGCCTTCGTCATCGCCTGGATGGCGCTGACCCTGCCGAGCAAGAAGGCCACGAAGCGCGTCGACTGGCTCGGCGTCGTGCTGCTCTCGGCCGCCACGACGTGCCTCATCTTCTTCACGGAGTTCGGCGGCCAGGCCGACCACGGCTGGGGCGCACCCGAGACGTGGCTGTGGGGCGCGGGCGTGCTCGTCGCCGTCAGCGCGTTCGTGCTCGTCGAGTCGCGCGCCGAGGACCCGATCATCCCGTTGTCCTTCTTCCGGAACCGCGTGTTCGTCCTGGCGACGGCCGTCGGCTTCGTGCTGGGCATCGGCATGTTCTCGGCGATCGCCTTCGTCCCGACGTTCCTGCAGATGTCGTCGGGCGCCTCCGCGGCCGTGTCCGGGCTGCTGCTGCTGCCGATGATGGCGGGCCTGATCGGCACCTCGATCCTCTCGGGCAACCTCATCACCAAGACGGGGCGCTACCGCGTCTTCCCCATCGTGGGCACGCTGTTGACGGGCGTCGCGATGGCTCTGTTCACCACCCTGACCGCAGACACGCCCTTGTGGCTGATCTGCGTCTTCCTGCTGGTCTTCGGCGCCGGTCTCGGCCTCATCATGCAGGTCGTGGTGCTGGTCGTGCAGAACTCCGTCGACGCCGCGAACGTCGGCACGGCGACGAGCACGAACAACTACTTCCGCGAGGTGGGCGCCGCCCTGGGCGTCGCGATCTTCGGCGCGCTGTTCACGAGCCGCCTCACGGAGAACCTCACGAGCGTCTTCACCGGTGCCGGCGCCTCGAGCGGCGACGCCGCCCAGGCGACGGCGACGCTCGACCCGGCAGCCCTGAACGAGCTGCCCGAGGCGATCCGCCGTCAGGTCGTCGAGGGCTACGCCGACGCCCTGGCGCCGGTGTTCGCCTACCTCATCCCCTTCATCGCGGTCGCCTTCGTGCTGGCGCTGTTCCTGCCCCAGATCGCGCTCAGCGACGTCGCCGGCATGGTGGCGCGCGGCGAGGCGGTCTCGGGCGACGAGGCGGAACAGCTCGAGAAGGAGGCGCGCGGTCGCTCCACGGGCGCGGTCGCCGAGGCGGCCACCGCGTCGGCGGTCGCGGCGGGAGCGCCGTCGACGGCTGTCGGCGACGGCCCTCGGGGGAGCGTCGCCGGCGGGACCGCGGACGAGCCCGCGGAGGCCGGGGGAGAGCGCGGCGAGGCAGACCGCCGCCCCTGAGCACCGGGTCACGGGAGGGCGCCCGACGGCAGCGGCGCCCTCCGGCGGGGTCGACAGCACGAGATGTCCCGGTCGCACCGGCGAGTCCGCCGAGCGCGGGCCCCTGGCGGACGTACGATCCGACCATGAGCGAGAGCACCGGCACGACGGAGTGGGACGTCGACGTGTTCCCCGTCGAGGCGCCGCCCTCGCCGCGGGGAGCCCGCACCTCCGTGCCGGCTCCTCCCGCCGTCGAACCCACCACGTCGCCCTCATCCGCGACGCACGAGCAGGAGCACCGCCCCGTGACACCCGTCCTCGCACCCGAGGCCCCCGCAGCACCGTCCGACGTCCTCGTCACCCGCCGCGATCCGCGTCCGGTCTCGGTGCCCTCGCACCGCGCCGACACGACGGACGACGTCGTGCCCACCGACCCGACGGAGGCGCGACCGGCCAGCGTCGCCCGCCACTCGGTCGAGACGTCGGCCATCACCCTGCCCGTCTTCGCCCCGGACGTCGACCCTTCGCTGCCGCAGCCGCCCGATCGACTCACCCTCGACGACGACGTCCTCGTGCGGATGGTCGAGCGTCGTCTCGACGACACGGCGACCGTCGACCTCATGGCGGTCGTGCAGGCCCAGCTCCAGGCGCGCCGTGTCGAGGCCGCCCGCTTCGCCTCCTGGGCCCGCGAGATGGACCGCGTCGGCACCGACGAGGCCGCCGACGCCCTGGAGCGCACCCGGCTCCGCTTCACCGGCGTCATCGACGTCGTGCTGCCGATCGACCTCGACGAGGTCCACGGCGACGACGCCGTCGACGAGCAGCTCGATCCGACGCCCCACGCGACGACCGACGTGCAGTCGTCCGGCCCGGCTGTGACCCCCTCGGAGGCCTCGGGCGCACCGAGCGGCGTGTCCGTGCCCGCACCTGCTCCGACTCCCGCACCTGCGCCGACCCTCGCGCCTGCGGCCCTCGCCGAGCCGGCCCTCCACATCGACGAGCCCCACGACGACGAGCGGTCTCCTCGTCGGGCGCCGCGCCTCCTGGTCGTGGCCGGCCTCGCCCTCGCGGGCCTCGTCGTCCTCGCCGCGGTCGTGCTCGCCCTGGTCGCCCCCGAGCTGCTCGCCTCCGCCGTGCTCGCCACGGTGGCGGTCCCGGTCGCGGGCGGCCTCGGTGCGGCCGCCGCGCTGGTCGCCGTGGTGCACGGTCCGGCCGACGCCGAGCGCGTCGCCGTCCGCGGGCCCGTCGCCGTCGTCGCGGGCATCGTCGTGTCCGCCGTCCTCGGCTACGGCGTCCTGGTGACCGTGCCGGCGTCGCTCGCCTGGCAGGGCTGGCTCGTCCGGCTCGTCGGGTTCACGGGCATGACGCCGGGGGTCGCCGCCGTCGCCGCGCTCCTCGTCGCCGCCGCGGCCGCCTTCGTGGTCGCCGTGCTCGCGACGGGCCTGCGGCCGACCTCCCGCCGCTAGGCTGAGGGGGTGTCCACCCTCGCCTCCGTCAACGCCGTCGTCGAACGCCTCTGGCCCCTCTCGGGCGCCGAGTCGTGGGATCGTCCCGGCATCGTGGTGGGCGACCCCGACCAGCCCGTGACCCACGTCCGGCTCGCGGTCGACGCGGTCCTCGAGGTCGTGGACGAGGCCGTCGACATCGGTGCCGACCTCCTGCTCGTGCACCACCCCCTCCTCTTCCGCGGCGCGACGACCATGGCCGAGGACACGACGAAGGGCGCGGTCGTCTCCCGTCTCGTGCGGGCTGGCTGCGCGCTGATCGCCGCCCACACGAACGCCGACGTCGTCGAGACCGGCACCTCGCGCGTCGTCGCGCACCAGCTCGGCCTCGTCGACCAGCGGCCGATCACCGAGGGGGCGACGAGCTCCACCGGCCTCGGCGTGACGGGCCGCCTGCCTCGGCCCATGAGCCTCGTGTCGTTCGCGCGCCAGCTCGGCGAGCTCCTGCCGCCCACCGCCGCGGGCATCCGCGTGGCCGGTGACGCCGAGCGCGTCGTCGAGACCGTGGCGCTCTGCGCGGGTGCCGGCGACTCCCTGCTCGACCACCCCGACGTCCGCGCAGCGGACGTCTACCTGACGAGCGACCTCCGCCACCACCCCGCGAGCGACGCCAGGGACCTGATGCTCCTCGGCCGAGGCCCGGCTCTCGTCGACGTCTCGCACTGGGCGAGCGAGTGGCTCTGGCTCGACACCGCCGCCGCGCAGCTGCGCGAGGCCCTCCACGACGTCGAGGTCACCCTGAGCGACCTGCGCACCGATCCCTGGGACTTCACGGTCGTGCAGTAGCCGACCCCCACCTCCTGCGCTCTCGTGCTCGACACGGACGCCGCACCACGACCGCTGCACCACGACCACGAAGCAGGCACCATGGCCCTCCAAGCAAGCCCCGCCGACCAGGCGCTCCTCCTCGACCTCCAGGCGCTCGACACGTCGATCCAGCAGCTCGCCCACCGCGCGGCGAACCTGCCCGAGATCGCCGTGCTCGCCACGATCGACGGGGACGCCTCCCGCCTCCGCAGTCGTCTGTCGTCCGAGCAGGGCGCCTGGGAGGACGCGCAGACCGAGCTGACGCGCATCGAGTCCGACGTCGCCGTCGTGGTGGCCCGTGCCGAGCGCGACCGCACCCGGCTGGCGTCCTCCTCGTCCGTGAAGGACGTCGCGGCGCTCGAGGGCGAGCTCGTCGCCCTCGCCCGTCGGCAGAGCGACCTGGAGGACGCGCAGCTCGAGGTGATGGACCGGGTCGAGTCGCTCGGCGCCGTCGCCGCCCTGACGAAGTCCGAGCTCGACCAGATCGAGACCCGTCGTGCCGAGGCCGCGGACGGCCGCGACGCCGGGCTCGGCAGGCTCGAGGTCGAGCGACGCGAGGTCGAGGCCGACCGCGCCGCCATCGCCGAGAAGGTGCCCGCCGAGCTGCTCGCCCTCTACGAGCGCCAGCGTGCCCGCTACGGCGTCGGCGCGTCGCTGCTCCGCGGCGGGGTCTCCAGCGCGAGCGGCGTCACGCTCACCGGCAGCGACCTCGCGGCCGTGCGGTCCGCCTCCGCCTACGACGTCGTGCTCTGCCCCGACAGCGACGCGATCCTCGTGCGGACGGGCGAGTCGGGCATCTGACCGTCCCGTCGTGACGGGCGGGCGACGCCCGCTAGCATGGTCGACGCGGATGGGTCGGCAAGACGGTCGCGTCGCCGCGGGGTCCGCCTCGCGGTGCCGAGGAACGTCCGGGCTCCACAGAGCAGGGCGGTGGGCAACACCCACCCGGGGCGACCCGCGAGACAGTGCAACAGAGAGAAGACCGCCACGGTCGTCGCCGAGAGGCGGCGCCGGGGTAAGGGTGAAACGGCGGTGTAAGAGACCACCAGCGGTTCGGGTGACCGACCGGCTATGTAAACCTCGCCCGGAGCAAGGTCAGACAGAGGACGCCGAGGCTGCTCGCCGAGTCCTCGGGTAGACCGCTAGAGGGCTGTGGCAACGCAGTCCCGAGAGAGATGGCCGTCCATGGTGCTCACGCACCGGGACAGAACCCGGCGTATCAGCCGGCCCATCCGCCTCAGCCGTGCACGCGGCTGACACACGACGAGAGGGACCCTGGTCCAGGAGGTGCGCCTCCCGGACCAGGGTCCCTCTCGTCGTGCCGACGGCTGCGTCCGCCGGCCCGCCTCAGGCAGCCGGGCGGGAGCTCGCGGCCAGCGCGGCGGCGCCCATGATGCCGGCGTTGTTGCGCAGCACGGCCGGCACGATCTCGGCGCGGAGCTCGAGCAGCGGCAGGAACTCCTCGTGGTGCTTCGACACCCCTCCGCCGACGATGATGCGCCGCGGGTAGAGCAGCGCCTCGAGGTGGGAGTAGTACTTCTGCAGGCGCTTGGCCCAGTGCTTCCAGCTGAGGTCGTCCCGCTCCTTCGCGGCGTACGAGGCCTTCGTCTCGTAGTCCTTGCCGCCGATCTCGAGGTGGCCGAGCTCGGCGTTGACGATGAGCACGCCGTCGTTGATGAGGGCGGTGCCGATGCCCGTGCCGAGCGTGGTCATGACGACCAGGCCGGGGACGTCCTTCGCGGCGCCGTAGCGGGTCTCGGCGTAGCCGGCGGCGTCCGCGTCGTTGACGAAGTGGATCGACCTGCCGAGCGTCTCCTCGAAGAGCGCCTCGGCCTCGAAGCCGATCCACTTCTTCGACACGTTCGCCGCCGAGAGGGTCTTGCCGTCCATGATCGCGGCCGGGAAGCAGACGCCCACCGGGATCGCGTCGTCGTCGAGGCCGAGCTCGTCGACGATCTGCTTCACCACCGCCACGATGGCGTCGGGCTCGCCGCCCTCGGGGGTCGGCTTCTTGATGCGGTCGGTGAGGAGCTCGCCCGACTCGATGTCGACGATCGCCCCCTTGATGCCGGTGCCGCCGATGTCGATGCCGACTGCCTTCTGTGCCACGGGTCGTCCTTCTTCCTGGTGCTCGTCGTCAACTGAGGGTGAGGACGTCGGCACCGCGGTCGGTGACGACGAGGGTGTGCTCGAACTGGGCCGTGAGCGACTTGTCACGGGTGGTGACCGTCCAGCCGTCCGCCCAGATGTCCGCCTCGACGCTGCCGAGGGTGAGCATGGGCTCGATGGTGAAGACCATCCCGGGCACCATGACGTCGTCGAACTGCGGGGCGTCGTAGTGGGGGATGACGAGGCCGGAGTGGAACGCGCGACCAACGCCGTGGCCGGTGTAGTCGCGCACGACCCCGTAGCCGAAACGCGCCGCGTACGACTGGATCGCCCGGCCGATCACGTTGACCTCGCGACCGGGGGCGACCGCCTTGATGCCTCGGCGCAGTGCCTCGCGGGTGCGGTCGACCAGGTCGATCGTCTCCTGTGCGGCGTCCCCGACCAGCACCGTGCGGTTCAGGTCGCCGTGCACCCCGTCCTTGAACGCGGTGATGTCGATGTTGACCAGGTCGCCCTCGACGAGCACGGTGTCGTCGGGGATGCCGTGGCAGATGACCTCGTTCACCGACGTGCAGACCGACTTCGGGAAGCCCCGGTAGCCGAGCGTCGACGGGTAGGCGTCGTGGGCCACGAGGAACTCGTGGGCGACCCGGTCGAGCTCGTCCGTCGTCACGCCGGGGCGGATCGCGGCCTCGACGGCGTCGATCGCCTGCGAGGCGATCCGGCCGCTCGCGCGGATCAGCTCGATCGTCGGGGCGTCGTGCACGTCGCCGCCGGTGTACGGAGCGGGGCCCGCCTTGCCGACGTACTCGGGTCGGGCGATGGACGAGGGGACCGGGCGGAGTGGCGAGACCCGGCCCGGGGTCAGTGATCCGTCGAGGTCCCGGGGCATGCCCTCCAGCTTAGGGGGACGGCGGCTCGGTCGGTCGCGTCGATCGCAGGGCCCTCCGCAGGGCCCTGCCTGGCCGGTGCCCTGCCGGACGCCCCGGGACGGCGGCCCGGCCGAGCGGTAGCCTCGGCCCATGACGACTGAGTTCTGGTTCAACACCCGCACGCACGAGGTCGAGGAGGGCAAGGTCTCGCCCGCGGTCGACCGCGCCGGTCCCTACGCGACGCGCGAGGAGGCCGCAGCCGCGATCAGGACGATCCAGGAGCGCAACGCCCGCCTCGACGCCGAGGACGCGGCCGACGACTGACGGATCCCGGGCCGGCGTGACCATGGCCGACGGACGCGTCCACTAGCCTCGACGCAGAGCAGAAAGGCTGTCGATGGACAAGCAGAGGGACTTCGTCCTCCGGACGATCGAAGAGCGCGGCATCAAGTTCATCAGGCTCTGGTTCACGGACGTGATCGGCACCCTGAAGTCCGTGGCCATCGCTCCGGCCGAGGTCGAGGGCGCGTTCGCCGAGGGGATCGGCTTCGACGGCTCCGCGATCGAGGGCCTCACCCGGTCGTACGAGGCCGACGTGCTCGCCCAGCCCGACCCGACCACCTTCCAGATCCTGCCGTGGCGGGGCGAGATCGACCCGACCGCGCGCATGTTCTGCGACATCACGACGCCCGACGGGCAGCCCGCCGTCGCCGACCCGCGGAACGTCCTCAAGCGCACCCTGGCCCGTGCCGGCGAACGCGGCTTCACGTTCTACACGCACCCCGAGGTCGAGTTCTACCTCCTGAAGGACGCGCAGGGCGGCCCCGACGGCCCGCAGCCCGTCGACTCGGCGGGCTACTTCGACAACGTGCCCGGCGGTACGGCCCACGACTTCCGCCGTCGCTCGGTCCGCATGCTCGAAGACCTGGGCATCTCGGTCGAGTTCAGCCACCACGAGGCGGGTCCCGGCCAGAACGAGATCGACCTGCGCTACGCCGACGCCCTGACGACCGCGGACAACATCATGACGTTCCGCACCGTCATCAAGGAGGTGGCGATCGAGCAGGGCGTGTACGCCACGTTCATGCCCAAGCCCTTCAGCCAACACCCCGGCTCCGGGATGCACACGCACATGTCGCTCTTCGAGGGCGACGGCAACGCCTTCTACGAGGCCGGTGCCGAGTACCAGCTCTCCCGCATCGGCCGGCAGTTCATCGCGGGCCTCCTGCGCCACGCGCCCGAGATCACCGCGGTCACGAACCAGTTCGTCAACAGCTACAAGCGTCTGTGGGGCGGCGACGAGGCGCCCAGCTTCGTGACCTGGGGCCACAACAACCGGTCGGCCCTCGTCCGCGTGCCGCTGTACAAGCCGAACAAGGGCAACTCGAGCCGCGTCGAGTACCGCGCGATCGACTCCGCCGCGAACCCGTACCTCGCCTTCTCGCTCATGCTCGCCGCCGGTCTCAAGGGCATCGAGGAGGGCTACGAGCTCCCCGCCGAGGCCGAGGACAACGTCTGGGGCATGAGCGACGCCGAGCGTCGCGCCCTCGGCTACAAGCAGCTGCCCGCCAGTCTCGACCACGCCCTCTCGATCATGGAGGACAGCGAGCTGGTCGCCGAGACGCTCGGCGAGCAGGTCTTCAACTACGTGCTGCTGAACAAGCGGCAGGAGTGGAAGTCCTACCGTGCCCAGGTGACGCCGTTCGAGCTGCGCTCCAACCTCGAGATCCTCTAGCGGGCCGGCTCCACCATGCCCCGAGCCGCGACGGCGCTGTCCGACCTGGCGCGGCTCGGGTTCGCCGAGCTCGGGACCGCGCGCGAGCGGCTGGACCGCCTCGTCGAGGCGACCCCGTCGCTCGTGTCGGCCGTCGCCTCCTTCGCCCGCAGCCCCGATCCCGACCAGGCCCTGCTGCACCTCGAGCGTCTGATCGAGCGGTCGCCCGACGGCGTCGCCGCACTGCTCGAGGCCGGCGCGGGGGAGCGCCTGCTGCGCCTGCTCGGGTCGTCGTCCGGGCTCGCCGAGTTCCTGGTGCGGCGACCGGCCGAGCTCGAGCTGCTGCTGCAGCCCGCGCCCGTTCCCCGCAGTGGCGACGCCTACGTGGACGACCTGGTGTCGCGCGTGGCCGGGCTGGTCGACGAGGAGGCGCGGGTGGCGCTCCGCGTCGGCTACCGCCGTCACCTCGTCGAGATCGCCGGCTGGGACCTCGACCGGCCCGACCCGGTCGAGGCGCTCCCCGTCGTCGCCTCGGCCCTCGCCGACCTGGCCGGTGCCGCTCTGCACGCCGCCCTCGACGTGGCCCGGCGCGAGGTGCCGTTCCCCGCGGACGACGTGTCGCGCACGCGTCTCGCGGTGATCGGGATGGGCAAGGCGGGGGCCCGCGAGCTGAACTACCTCAGCGACGTCGACGTCGTGTGGGTCGCCGAGGGGGCCGACGGCCTCGAGAACGGGCGGGCGGTCGAGATCGGCACCCGGCTGGCGGTGCACACCGTGCGGGCGATCACCGACCTCGCCCTCGAGCCCGAGCTCTGGGAGGTCGACTCCAACCTGAGGCCGGAGGGCAAGGACGGCGCCCTCGTCCGCACCCTCGAGTCGCACGTCGCCTACTACGAGCGCTGGGCCAAGGGGTGGGAGTTCCAGGCGCTGCTCAAGGCGCGTCCGCTGGCGGGCGACTCCGACCTCGGCGACCGGTACGCCGAGCGGATCGCCCCGTTCGTCTGGTCGGCGGCGCAGCGCGAGGCCTTCGTCGAGTCGGTGCAGGCGATGCGCGAACGCGTCACCGACCTCCTCCCCGCCGACGAGGTCGACCGGCAGCTGAAGCTGGGGCCCGGCGGGCTCCGCGACGTCGAGTTCACGATCCAGCTGCTCCAGCTCGTCCACGGCCAGGCCGACGACGGCGTGCGGCAACGGTCGACGCTGGAGGCGCTGGCCGCCCTCGCGAGGCGGGGCTACGTGGGGCGAGCCGAGGCCGCCGAGTTCGACCGCGACTACCGGGTGCTGCGCGTGCTCGAGCACCGTGTGCAGCTGGCTCACCTGCGCCGGACCCACCTGATGCCGACGGACGAGAACGCGCTCCGGGTGCTCGCGCGCGCCTCCGGGCTGAGCTCGTCGGGCACGGGTCTCGTCGAGGCGTGGCGCGAGGTCAAGCGGCGCGTGCGCACCCTGCACGAGCGCCTCTTCTACCGGCCCCTGCTCTCGGCGGTCGCGGCCCGTCCCGAGGAGGACCTCGCGCTCAGCAGCGACCAGGCCGCCGCCCGGCTGGCCGCGATCGGCTTCTCGGACCCGCGCGGTGCCCTCGGGCACATCGCCGCCCTGACCGGGGGAGTCTCCCGGCGGGCGAGCATCCAGCGGCACCTGCTGCCCGCGATGCTGCAGTGGTTCGCCGACGGCACCGACCCCGACCTCGGCCTGCTCGCCTTCCGCAGGCTCAGCGACGGGCTCGGCGAGTCGTACTGGTTCCTCCGGATGCTGCGCGACTCGTCGGGGGCCGCCCACCGGCTCACGACCGTCCTCTCGTCGTCGACGTTCGTCGCCGACCTGCTCGACCGGTCCCCGGAGGCGGCGGCCTGGTTCGAGTCCGACGCCGAGCTCCGGCCACGGACGCTCGCCAGCCTGCTCGACGAGACGAGCGCCACCGTGGCGCGGCACGAGTCGAAGGAGGGGGCGGCCGGCGTGCTGCGCCAGGCCCGCCGCCGCGAGGTCCTCCGGCTGGCCATCTCGGGGATCCTCGGCCTCGTCACGATCGACCAGCTGGCTCAGGGGCTCACGGACGTCACGACCGCGACGATCACGGGCGCCCTCGCCCTGGCCCGTCGGGACGTGCCCGACGTCGAGATGGCCGTCGTCGCCATGGGACGCTACGGGGGCCGCGAGCTCGGGTTCGGATCGGACGCCGACGTCCTGTTCGTCCACCGGGGGGCCGAGGGAGACGACACGTCGCAGCGCCGGGCTGCCGGCGTGGTGGCCGAGATGGGCCGCCTCACCTCGGACGCCCTCGTCCCGCTCGACCTCGACACGGGCCTGCGCCCCGAGGGCGGGAACGGACCCGTGACGCGGTCCCTCGCCTCCTACCGCGCCTACTACGCACGGTGGTCGCTCACGTGGGAGGCCCAGTCGTTGCTGCGCGCCCGCGTCGTGGCGGGCGACGCCGGCCTGGGGGCCGAGTTCACGGCGCTGGCCGACGAGGTCCGCTACCCGCCGTCCCTCTCGGACCAGGAGGTGCGCGAGGTCAAGCGCATCAAGGCGCGCGTCGAGGCGGAGCGCCTCCCCAAGGGCGCTGAGCCGTCGCGCCACCTCAAGCTCGGCCGTGGCTCCCTGAGCGACGTGGAGTGGTTCGTGCAGCTGCTCCAGCTCCGGCACGCGCACGAGGTCCCCGGCCTCCGCACGACCTCCACCCTGACCGCCCTCGACGCGGCGGCCGCCGCCGGGCTCGTCGACGTCGACGACGCGGCCAAGCTGCACGACGCCTGGCTGATGGCGTCCCGCGCCCGTTCCGCCGTCGTCCTCTGGACCTCGCGCACCTCGGACGTCCTGCCGACCGACCGTCGCCAGCTCGAGGGCGTCGCCCGCCTGATGGAGTACCCGCCGGGGTCGGCCACACGCCTCGAGGAGGACTACCTCGCGGTGACCCGTCGTGCGCGGGCGGTCTTCGAGCGGGGCTTCTACGGCCTGGACGAGGCGCCGGAGCCTACCGCCTGACCTCGCCCGGCGCGACCGCCGTCGCGGCCAGGGGGCGCGACACGCCCGGGGTGCACTCACCCGGGGGGTGACGCCCGAATTGGTCACGGGTGATTTTGTCGTACCCCGAAAAGGGGGTGCGTACCCCGGTCGATATGTCTGCCGTGTTTCGGACGCGTGACCGTGCGGCACGCACCACCTCGCCGTGCCCTGGGTCTTCCTCACGTCCCGCCCCACGGGCCGAGTCCGTACGGGGCTGTCGAGACTCGGCCGTGATCAGGCTTTTCTCCTCGTTCCTACCTGGGCTCGAGAGGGCACGCGGCGACCGTGCCGGGTGGGCCCTGGTGCGCCTCCGACAGGCACTCGGCCCTGTCGGCATTTCGTGCGACACCGTTGGGAGGACACGGGCGTACCCCGCCCGGCCGGGCCGAGTCCCCGAACGGGTGGTCGGTTGTGAGTCCCCTCCGAACCGCCACAAGATTGCACCGACCCGACAGACCCCTTTCCTCGAAGACGCGGAATCATCCTTTTCCCATCCCCGTGAGGCGGCCCTCGTGTTGACTTTCATCCTCCAGATCCGATCCATGGCAGGCGGCCACGCCGAGCTGTACCTGTTCGCGGTCTACTCGGCCTTCATCTGGATCCTGTGGATCATCAAGGTGCTGCTCTCGCGGCGGTACCGGCCCTTCACCGGCGAGTTCTCCGGCTCCACGAGCGTCGTCGTGCCGGTGGTCGACGAGCCCCTCGACCTGTTCCGCGACGTCATCGGCCGCATGGTCGAGCAGCAGCCGGGCGAGATCATCGTCGTCATCAACGGCAAGCCGAACCCGGAGCTCGCGGCGGTCTGCGACGAGTACGCCCCTCTCGTCCGCTGGGTGCACACGCCCATCCCCGGCAAGCGCAACGCCGTCATGATCGGGACCGAGCTCAGCCGCGGCGACATCACCGTGCTCGTCGACTCCGACACCGTGTGGACGCCGGGGACGCTCTCCGAGCTCGTCCGCCCCTTCGCCCACGAGAACGTCGGCGGCGTCACCACCCGCCAGCGCATCCTGGAGCCCGAGCGCAGCTGGATCACCCGCTGGGCCGACTGGCTCGAGAACTCACGGGCCCTCTACTCGATGCCCGCGCAGAGCGTCCTCGGCCAGATCGGCTGCCTCCCCGGCCGCACGATCGCCTTCCGCCGCGAGATCCTCGTCCGGGTCATGGACAAGTTCATGACCGAGAAGTTCATGGGCGTGTTCCTCGAGGTCAGCGACGACCGCACCCTGACGAACCTCACCCTCAAGGAGGGGTACCGCACCGTGTACCAGCACACGAGCCTGGTCTACACGGACGCCCCGCTCGAGGTGAAGAAGCTGTTCAAGCAGCAGCTCCGCTGGGCACGCGGCAGCCAGTACAACACCTTCCGGATGATGCCGTGGATGCTCGGGCACGCCCCGATGCTCGCCTTCTTCTTCGCGATGGACATCATCCTGCCCTTCCTCCTGATGGGCGTCATCGGCGGCTGGATCTACCGGGGGATCACCGGCCAGGGCGTCAACCTGTACCGCGGCATCCTCGCCGAGTACGGGGTCTCGACCGGGCTGATCAGCATCGTGGTGCTGATGGTGCTGTCGTCCGTGCTCAGCATGGCGATCCGCCAGATGCGTCACCTGGCCGAGAAGCCGTCGGACTTCCTCCGCCTGCCGGTCTTCATCATCGTGTCGACCTTCTTCCTCATGCCGATCCGCGTGATCGGGTTCTTCCGCATGGGCCACGCCAGCGGCTGGGGGACCCGTGCCGGCGCCTACGCCGGCGGAGCCGCGGACGACGCGGCCCAGCAGATGGCCCACCAGGCCACCGGCGACGACTCGCTGCAGGTGCTGGAGCGCGAGTTCGACGACGAGACCGATCCCGGCGTCGACGCCCTCTTCGACTTCGGCGGCTCCTCGACCCCGGCCGGTCCCACGTCGGACGCGACCACCGTCCGCCGCGACGACACGGGCGTGGTCCTGGTGCGCAGCCACCGCGCCGAGACGGCCGTCGAGACCGCGCCGTCGCCCCAGGACGACGCCGTGACGACCTCGTCGGCGACCGCCTTCGCCGCGGCCACGGCCCCCGTCGCCGCAGCCGCGCCTCCTCGTCGTCGCCTCAACCCCAAAGCCGGCTTCCCGTACCTGATCGGTGCCGTCATCATCGCCCTGGAGGTGTGGTTCATTGTCTGAGTCCCCGCAGACCTTCGTCGCCCCGCTGCACGTGCAGTCGGGAGCCTGGTGGGCCTCGTCCCACGGCAACGCCCGCCGGACGGCCCTCGGCGCGACCGCGTCCGTCGTCCTGCTGGCCATGATCTCCTGGCTCATCTGGATCTCGCCGACGGACAACCCCGTCCGCACCGCCGTGCAGGAGGCGGTCGGCACCTCCCCTGCCCAGGTCACCACCCTGAAGGAGGACCGCTCGGCGCTGCTCGACCAACTCGTCGCCGCGAAGAGCCAGCTCGCCGCGAGCAAGACCGAGCTGGCTGACGTCCAGCAGCAGGCCTGGACGTCCGAGGGGCAGCTCACCGACGCACAGGCTCGCCTCGCCTCGGCGCAGGACGCCCTGAAGGACGCCCAGGCGGCGACCGGCGGCGGGTCGTCGTCCGGCGGCGCCAGCGGCACCGGCAGCGGAGGCTCCGCAGCCGTGACCGCGGGACCCAAGGGCGGCAGCGGCTCCGGCAACGCTGGCTCCGGCAACGGCAACGGCAACGGCGGGAGCGGGAGCGGGGGCGGGACGACCGGCCCCGTGCCGATCACCGCTCCGTCCCTCGCGGACATCGTCTCGCCCGAGTCGCGCTACTTCGGCCTCTACACGACCCAGTCGCCCTTCAGCTGGTCGGAGTTCGACGACGTGAGCTCGAGGATCGGTGCCCAGCCGAACATGGCCGGCTACTTCCAGGGCTTCGACCAGGAGTTCAACGCCACGGCCGTGAACCGTTCCTGGGCGAAGGGCGACCTCCCGTTCCTCACCTGGGAGTCCCGGCCGATCGCCGCCGGCAACGACGCGGTCGTCGACCCCGACTACGAGCTGAGCAAGATCGTCGACGGGGACTTCGACGCCTACCTGACGCGCTGGGCCGACGCCCTCGTCGCCAACGGCCTGCCGATGGCCATCCGTCTCGACCACGAGATGAACGGCAACTGGTACCCGTGGGCCGAGGGAGTGAACGGGAACGAGAAGGGCGAGTACGTCGAGATGTGGAAGCACGTCCACGACCTCTTCGAGTCGCGGGGCGCGAACGAGCTCGTCGCCTGGGTCTGGGCCCCGACGCGGGTCGAGGGCGTGCCCACCAAGAACAGGACCGTCGAGTACACCCGGAGCCTGTACCCGGGTGACGACTACGTCGACTGGGTCGGCATGACCGGCTACCTCCGCAACAGCGTGGAGACGCCGCAGGCCGGCGACTTCCAGGGGACCTTCGGCAAGACGCTCACGCAGCTGCGGCAGATCACGACCAAGCCGATCATCCTCGCCGAGATGGGCGCCGCCGAGCTCGGCTCGACGAAGGACGCCCAGAAGCCGCGGTGGATCGACTCGCTCTTCACCGAGCTGGCCAAGCCGGAGAACGACGACATCCTCGGGTTCTCCTGGTTCAACCTCACGGCGACGACGGTCTCCAGCGGCTCGTACCTGACGAACGACTGGCGCATCGTCTCCCGGCAGGACTCCCTCGACGCCTTCCGGCGCGGGATCGCCAGGACCGACACCGACTTCGCCCTGAGGACCCTGCCGTGACCGCGGCCGACGACTCGAGGCTCCCGTCCCTCCCCACCCCCTCCGCCCCACTGACTGCAGCACCCCAGATCGCGAGGAGCGCATCATGAGCAAGAACACCAGCCCGGCCGACGGCGCCGGCACCGACCCCCAGTCCGTCGACGCCGCGGTGACGTCCGCCTCGACGAAGCCCCGCATCAGCGTCATCGGCACCGGCTACCTCGGGGCGACCCACGCCGCAGCGATGGCCGAGATGGGCTTCGACGTCATCGGCGTCGACACGGACCCCACGAAGGTCGAGGCGCTCAGCCAGGGCCGGGTCCCCTTCTTCGAGCCGGGCCTGCCCGAGCTGATCCTCCGCCACGTCCAGTCCGGTCGTCTGCTCTTCACGACGGACATCGCCGAGGCCGTCGCCCTGTCCGACGTGCACTTCATCTGCGTCGGCACGCCGCAGCGCCGGGGGAGCCACGCCGCCAACCTGAGCTACGTCGAGGAGGCCACCCGCAAGGTCGCCGAGTCGCTCAGCCACGACGGCCTGATCGTCGGCAAGTCGACCGTGCCGGTCGGCACCGCGGCCCGCCTCCGGGAGATCGTGGCCGGCGTGCTGCCCCCGGGGGTGTCGGCCGACGTGGTGTGGAACCCGGAGTTCCTCCGCGAGGGCCACGCCGTCGAGGACACCCTGCGTCCCGACCGCATCGTCTTCGGCGGCACCGACGTCCGCAGCGAGGCGATCCTCCGCGAGGTCTACGCCGAGCCGATCTCGACGGGCACGCCCGTCATCTCGTGCGACCTGCCGACCGCCGAGCTCGTCAAGGTCAGCGCGAACGCGTTCCTGGCCACGAAGATCTCGTTCATCAACGCGATCAGCGAGCTCTGCGAGGCCGCCGGGGCGAACGTCTCGACGCTCGCCGACGCCCTCGGCTTCGACGACCGGATCGGCCGCAAGTTCCTCAACGCCGGCCTGGGCTTCGGAGGCGGCTGCCTGCCGAAGGACATCCGCGCGCTGATGTTCCGCGCCAACGAGCTGGGCGCCCACCGTGCCGTCGGCCTCATGCAGCAGGTCGACGAGATCAACATGGCCCAGCGCCAGCGGGTCATCGACCAGGCCATCGACGCCTGCGGCGGCTCGGTCCTGAACCGGCGCATCGCCGTCCTCGGCGCCGCGTTCAAGCCGCACACGGACGACGTCCGCGACTCGCCGGCCCTGAACGTGGCGGCGGCGCTGCACCTGCGCGGCGCCCAGGTGCTGGTGGTGGACCCGGAGGCGACCCAGACCGCCCAGCGCAGCTTCCCGACCCTGTCGTTCGCCGACAGCATCGAGGAGGCGGTCTCGGACGCCGACGCCGTGCTGCTGCTGACGGAGTGGCCCGAGTTCGTCAGCGCAGAGCCCTCCGCCCTCGCCGAGCTCGCGGCGAACCCCGTGGTGATCGACGCCCGGAACGTGCTCGACGCCGAGGTGTGGTCGAGCGGCGGCTGGGAGGTGCGGCCCCTCGGCGGTCGTCGGACCCCGGCTCAGCGCCGCGTCCTCACCGGGAGCAGCATCCCCGCCTGACGCCGGCCGGCGACGGAGAAGGCCCGCACCCCGAGGGGGTGCGGGCCTTCTCGCGTCCGGCGGCCAGGACGACGGACGGGGCGCGACCGAGTCGGTCGCGCCCCGTCCGGTGTCGACTAGACGCCGAAGTAGAGCTCGAACTCGAAGGGGTGCGGGCGCTGTGCCATCGGGAGGATCTCCTTCTCGCGCTTGTACGCGATCCAGGTCTCGATGAGGTCCTCGGTGAAGACGTTGCCCTTGGTGAGGAACGCGTGGTCGGCCTCGAGCGCGTCGAGGGCGCCGTCGAGCGACGCGGGCACCTGGGGGATGCCCTTCGCCTCCTCGGGGGGCAGCTCGTAGAGGTCCTTGTCGACGGGCTCGTGCGGCTCGATCCGGTTCTGGATGCCGTCGAGGCCCGCCATCAGCTGAGCGGCGAACGCGAGGTAGGGGTTCGACGCGGCGTCCGGGACGCGGAACTCGATGCGCTTGGCCTTGGGGTTGGTGCCCGTGATCGGGATGCGGATGGCCGCCGAGCGGTTGCCCGCCGAGTAGACCAGGTTGACGGGGGCCTCGAAGCCCGGGATCAGTCGGTGGTACGAGTTGATCGAGGGGTTCGTGAAGGCGAGCACGGCGGGTGCGTGCTTCAGCAGGCCGCCGATGTACCAGCGAGCGAGGTCGGAGAGCCCGCCGTAGCCGTTCTCGTCGTAGAAGAGCGGCTTGCCGTCGCTCCAGAGCGACTGGTGGGTGTGCATGCCCGAGCCGTTGTCGCCGAAGAGCGGCTTGGGCATGAAGGTCGCGACCTTGCCCCACTGCTCGGCCGTGTTCTTGACGATGTACTTGAACTTCAGGATGTCGTCGGCCGCGTGGACCATCGTGTCGAACTTGTAGTTGATCTCCTGCTGGCCGCCGGTGCCCACCTCGTGGTGCGCGCGCTCGAGCTCGAGGCCCGAGTCGATCAGCTTGAGGCTGATGTCGTCGCGCAGGTCGGCCGTCTTGTCGATGGGGCTGACCGGGAAGTAGCCGCCCTTGTAGGCGGTCTTGTTGGCGAGGTTGCCGCCCTCCTCGACACGACCCGTGTTCCAGGCGCCCTCCTCGCTGTCGACGCTGTAGAAGCTGGCGTTCTGCTTCACCTCGTAGCGGACGTCGTCGAAGATGTAGAACTCGGCCTCGGGGGCGAAGAACGCCGTGTCGGCGATGCCGGTGGAGGCGAGGTACTTCTCGGCCTTCTTGGCCACCTGGCGCGGGTCGCGGCTGTAGAGCTCGCCGTTGCGCGGGTTGAAGATGTCGAACACGAGCACGAGGGTGCGCTCGGCGCGGAAGGGATCGACGTAGCCGGTGGTGACGTCGGGGATGAGCTGCATGTCCGACTCGTGGATCGACGCGAAGCCGCGGATGGAGGACCCGTCGAAGAGCTGGCCGACGGAGAAGAACTCCTCGTCGACGGTGGACGCGGGGATGTTGAAGTGCTGCTGGACGCCGGGCAGGTCCGTGAACCGGATGTCGAGGAACTTGACGTCGGTGTCCGTGATGAACTTCAGCACCTCGGAAGAATCGGTGAACATCTAGGTGTCTCTCCAATGGGCTCAGATCGGTCAGACTGCCGGACGCAGCCTTCGACGACGTTATGGCGGGGCCGTTTCGTCGCGGTGTCCCCATTGTTTCAGAGATGTTACGGGTGCCGCGTCGGTAGGCTCGGCGGCATGCACGACGACCGATCCCGCCCTCCGTCCGACCCCGTCGACGGCGGTGCGGCGCCCCGGCAGGACTGGCCGGGCCAGCGCCTCGGCCTGCCGCGCACGGGCCCGCGCTCCATCGCACGCCTCGGTCGCCGGATCGCCGGGGTGACGATCGACTGGGCACTCGCCTACGTCGTCGCCTTCGCCTTCTTCGACGGCCAGGGGCTCGCCATCACGGTCGTCTTCAGCGTCGTCCAGATCCTCTTCCTGGTCACCCTCGGCGGCACCGTCGGCCACCTGGTCCTCGGCATGCGCCTCGTCCCGATGGCCGGTGGCCGGACCGGACTCTGGCGCCCGGTCGTCCGGACCCTGCTGCTCGCGGTCGTCATCCCCGCGGTCGTCTGGGACCAAGACCAGAGGGGCCTGCACGACCGCGTGGCCGGGACGGTGCTCGTGCGCGTCTGACCGACGCCCGACGGACGGAGGCGCCCGTCCCCTCGAGGGGGACGGGCGCCTCCGTCCGTCGCTGGTCCGCGTCGCCGGTCAGCGCGGTCGGCCGGCCCGCATCTTGAACGGGTCGACGCCCTTGGGGATCGGCAGGCCGTTCTTGCCGAGCGACTGGAGGCGGTTGCTCACGGCGAGCACCTCGTTCCGGTTCAGCGACGACTTGATCTTGTTCATGCGGCCGGCGATCTTGTGCAGCGGAACGGACTCGGCGTCGGGGCCGACATGGAGCACCGTGATGGGGACGTTGGGGAGGATGCGCACGACCTTGCGGCGCTCCTCGTCGACGAGCTTCTTGGTCTGCGCGACCGAGCCCTCGCCGATCAGCACGACGCCGCCCTTGCCGACGGCGCGGTAGACGGCGGCCTGCGAGCGGCCCTGGACCGCGACGGGCATCTCGGCGGCGCGCCACGAGCGACGGAGGCCGCTCTTCATGACGGCGCCCACGGCGCCGGGCTGCCCCTCGATCTGCGAGTAGGCGGCCCTCTCGGCCTTGCGCCCGAGGACGATCAGCAGCAGCAGGACGCCGAGCATCAGGCCGACCACGATGTACAGCACGAGCGCCAGGACGTTGCCTGCCGAGAGGAAGAGCCCTGCGAGGACGCCGGCTGCGGTGGGCAGGAGCAGCGCCAGCAGCATCAGCGGCAGCGCCGACTTGTCGACGCGGCGGGTCATCTTGAACACCTGCCACATCTGCGTGAAGCGGCCCGGTTCCTTGGGCGGCTTCGGGGACGTGTTCTCCGGTGACGTGCGTCGTGCCATGCAGACCAGGATACGGGGTCGCGAGCCGTCGTGGGTCCTCCCCGGGGGCTGGCGTGCGTCGGCCGTCCCCGGTCGGGACGAGGAGGTGCGTGACGGCTCGCCGGAGACCGCCACGATGAGCCCATGGTCACCTCCTCGCTCGGCCCCTACGAGCTCGCGCCGGGCTCGTCCTGGCCCCCCGGTCCGGACGGCGCGGTCGAGGGCACCGCGCCCGACGGCGGCCGGGTGCTGCTGCACCGCTCGACGCCGGCCCTCGTCGCGGCGGCGAGCTCGTCGCCGCACCCGCACCTCCTCCGCCCGGTCGACGTGCTGGTCGACGACGAGGGCGCGCTGGTGGTCGTCTCGGACGATGTGGGCGGGGAACGACTCGACAGGTGGGCTCGACGTCGCGGCACCATGTCGGCAGGGGAAGCCGTCACCGTCCTGCTGCCCGTGCTCTCCGCCGTCGCCCACCTGGACCGGCGGGGGACGGCGCTGGGCGGCCTCGGCCTCGAGGACGTCGTGCTCGACGACCGGGGCGCACCGGTCCTCGTCGGCGGCAGGACGGCGCCGCCGGGGGCGACGCCGCCCGGGACGGCGAGCGAGGGGGCTCAGGCCCTCGTCGAGGCCGTGGCCCGTGAGCTGTCTCCTCGCGACGGGGCCAGGTTGCGGGGACCGGCGGGCGCCGGCGTGTGCCTGGACGAGCTCGTCGAGCGGGTCCACGACCTGGCTCCTGCCGTCCCCTTGCCGACCGTCGTGCCGAGCACGGGCGTCGAGGAGGCGGGGGTCGCCTGGCGACCGCCGCCGGGTGGACCGCCGAGATCCGGGTGGACCAGCGTCCTGCCCGAGTCCGCGCTCCTCGACGGCGTCGCGGACTGGTGGGAGGCGGTCGCGGCCGTGCCGATCGTCGACCGGCTGCGGGCGGTGAGGCCACGCTTCTGGGTGCTGGCCGGCCTCGTGGCGGTCTCTCTCGTCGTGGGGGCTGCTGTCGTCCCGCGGAGCGGCGGCTCCGAGGTGTCCAGGTCCGACACGGCACGGCCGGTGGCGACGTCCCCTGCCGACGCGCCCTCTGGCCCGGCCGTCTCGGCGCCCACCCCGGTCACGGTCCTCCCCGTCCCGGACCGTGCCCCTGACGACCCCGTGAGCACGGAGGAGGCGGCGGTGCGGGGCGACGACGCGGTCGCGGCGGCCGCGGTCCTGCTCAGGGCCCGGGTCGCGTGCCTCCGCGAACCGTCGACGTCGTGCCTGGCGGCCGTGGACCAGGCAGGATCGCCCGTGGCGTCGGCAGACTCCCTGACGTTGGCCGACCTCGCGTCGGCGGGCGACCTGGTCCTGCCCACGGTCGTCGAGTCGGAGGTGCAGCGTCTGGGGGAGACCGTGCTCCTCGCCTGCCGCACGGCGGACGACGAACCGGCCTCGGTCCTCGTGGTGAGGACCGAGGCCGGCTGGCGTCTCAGAGAAGTGCTGCGCCGCTGACGTGCGCGATCACGAGGGCGAGGTCAGATGCCCAGCACCCCGGCGAAGTCGCCGGCCTCGAGGCGGGTCTTGACCGCCACGAGGAACCGGGCGGCGTCCGCACCGTCGACGATGCGGTGGTCGTACGAGAGGGCCAGGTAGACCATCGAACGGACCGCTATCGCGTCGGCACCGTCGACCTGGACGACGACGGGACGCTTGACGACGACGCCGGTGCCCAGGATGGCGACCTGGGGGAGGAACACCACCGGGGTGTCGAACAGCGCGCCGCGCGAGCCCGTGTTCGTCACCGTGAAGGTGCCGCCGGCCAGCTCGTCGGGCTTCAGCTTGTTGTCGCGTGTGCGCTGCGCCAGGTCCGCGATCTGGGCGGCGATGCCGGCCAGGTCGAGGTCGGACGCGTCCTTGATGACGGGCGTGAGCAGACCGCGCTCCGTGTCGACGGCCATGCTGACGTTCTCGTGGTCCGGGTAGACGATCGAGTCGCCGTCGACGGTGGCGTTCAGCTTCGGGTGCGCCTTGAGCGCCTCGGCGGCCGCCAGGGTGAAGAACGGCAGGAACGAGAGCTTGTTGCCGGTCTTCTCGAGGAACGCCGCCTTGTTCGCGTCGCGGAACGTCGCGACGGCCGTGACGTCGACCTCGACCACGCTCGTGAGCTGGGCCATGGCCTGCATCGACTGGACGGCGCGCTCGGCGACGACCTTGCGCAGACGCGTCATGGGCACGGTCGTGCCGCGCAGCGGCGAGACCTCGACGGGCGCCGACGCCGGGGCGGACGTCGAGGAGGCCGAGCTGGCGGCCTCGACGGCAGCGAGGACGTCCTCCTTGCGGATGCGGCCGCCGACACCGCTCCCGGTCAGGGTCGAGATGTCGATGCCCTTCTCGTTCGCGAGCTTGCGGACGAGCGGCGTGACGTAGCCGGTCGGAGCCGACGCCGAGTCGGCCGAGGCCGCCGGCGCAGCAGCTGCGGGTGCGGCGGCTGCCGGGGCCGGTGCCGCCGCAGCCGTGGCTGCAGGAGCCGCCGCTGCGGGGGGCGCGGCCGCGGCAGGGGCAGCAGCCGCAGCCGGGGCAGCAGCCGCAGCCGGGGCGGTGGCAGGGACGGCCGGGGCCTGGTCGGCAGGCTGCTCGGCCGCCGGCGCCGGGTCGACGTCGTCGGCCGGTGCGGGGGCGTCGGCGTCCGACTCCTCGCCGGGTGCCGGTGCCGCGGACGACGCGACGACGGCGTCGTCCGCCTCGTCCTGCCCGTCCTCGGCCGGGCTCTCGGCCTGCGGGGCCTCGGCGGGCTGCTCGGCAGGAGCGTCGTCGGAGGAGTCGCCGCCCTGGGCACTGCCGTCGCCGATGCGGACCAGCGCGGTCCCGACCTCGACGGTCTCGTCCTCAGGCACGAGGATCTCCTCGATGACGCCGGCGACGGGGGAGGGGATCTCCGTGTCGACCTTGTCGGTCGAGACCTCGAGCAGGGGCTCGTCGACCTCGACTCGGTCGCCGACGTTCTTCAGCCAGCGGGTGACCGTGCCCTCGGTGACACTCTCTCCGAGTGCCGGGAGGTTGACGGATTCGCTCATGCGGGGGACTCCTTCGAAGACATCGTGTGTCTGTGTGATCGGGTGGTGCGGAAGTGTGCGGGTGGTGCAGGGGAACGAGGGTCGCGACTACATCGCGTGGAGGGGCTTGCCGGCCAGGGCCAGCATCGCCTCTCCGAGAGCCTCGTTCTGGGTCGGGTGGGCGTGCACGAGAGGCGCGACGTCCTCCGGGTAGGCCTCCCAGTTGACGGCCAGCTGGGCCTCGCCGATGAGCTCGCCGACCCGGGCGCCGATCATGTGGACCCCGACGACAGGACCGTCGACGACGCGGACGACCTTGACGGAGCCGCTGGTGCCGATGATGTGGCTCTTGCCGTTTCCGGCGAGGTTGTAGTCGTAGCTCGTCACCTTGTCGGCACCGTGCTTCTCGGCCGCCTTGGCCTCCGTGAGGCCGACGGACGCGACCTCGGGGTCGGAGTAGGTGACCTTGGGGATGTTGGTGTCCTCGATGACCTGCGGCGCCAGGCCCGCGATCTCCTCGGCGACGAAGATGCCCTGCTGGAAGCTGCGGTGCGCGAGCTGAAGGCCGGGGACGATGTCGCCGATCGCGAACACGCCGGGGACGCTGGTGTGCAGTCGCTCGTCGGTGATCACGAAGCCGCGGTCGATGGTGACGCCCACCTCCTCGAAGCCGAGCCCCTGGGTCGAGGGGCCGCGCCCCACGGCGACCAGCAGCAGGTCGGCCTCGATCGTCTTGCCGTCCTCGAGGGTCACGACCACGCCGTCGTCGCTCTGCGTCACGCCCTTGAACCGGACGCCCAGCGAGAAGCCGATGCCGCGCTTGCGGAACGCGCGCTCGAACTGCTTCGAGATCGACTCCTCCTCGTTCGGGACGAGGTGGGGGAGGGCCTCGACGATCGTGACGTCGGAGCCGAAGGACTTCCAGACGCTGGCGAACTCGACGCCGATCACGCCGCCGCCGAGGATGGCGACACGGGCCGGCACGTGGTCGAGGGCCAGGGCGGCCTCGCTCGTGATGACCTTGCCGCCGATCTCGAGGCCGGGGAGGCTGCGCGAGTACGAGCCGGTCGCCAGGACGACGTTCTTCGCCGTCAGCGTGGTCTCGCCCACCTGGACGGTCGTGGGCGAGGTCAAACGACCCTCGCCCTCGACGACGGTGATGCCCCGTGCCTTGACCAGGCCCTGGAGGCCCTTGTACTTGCTGGCGACGACGCCCTCGCGGTAGGCCGTCACGGCGGGGATGTCGATGCCGTGGAAGTCGGTCGACACTCCATACTTCGCGGACTCCCGCGAGACGTCGGCGACCTCGGCGGAGTGCAGCAGCGCCTTGGTCGGGATGCAGCCCCGGTGGAGGCAGGTGCCGCCGAGCTTGTCCTTCTCGACCAGCGCGACGCTCAGCCCCAGCTCGGTGGCCCGCAGGGCTGCGGCGTAGCCGCCGCTGCCGCCGCCGAGCACCACCAGGTCAAAATTCTGTTCCGACACCCAGCAACTCCCTCGTGCGTTCGGAGGTTCCCGAGGCGGGGGAGGCGCCGTCGTGGTGACGTCGGCGTCGCGTCCGCGTCCACCTCGGTGAGGAGGAGGCGGCGTCGCCCGGGGGACCGATCTCGGCGGGTCGCTCCCGCCGCCTCGACCCTACTACGCGGCCGAAAAGTCGCGGGCCAGCTCGAGCAGCGTTCTCACGGAAACGCCCGTGGAGCCCTTGCCGGTGTAGCCCCAGCCCGCGCCCTTGTTGTTCGACGGGCCGGCGATGTCGAGGTGAGCCCAGGGCAGCGGCGTCCCCGTGCCCTGCTTCTCGCCCACGAACTCGTTCAGGAACACGCCCGCGAGCAGCATGCCGGCGGCGGTGTTCCCCGGGGTGGCGTTGACCAGGTCGGCGACGTCGGACTTGAGCCGGCTGCGCAGCTCGCCGGGGAGCGGCATGCGCCACGCGGCCTCGCCGGCGCGGTCCGCGAGCTCGACCACGCGGCTCGCGAGGTCGTCGTTGCCCATGACCCCGACGGTGCGGGTGCCGAGCGCGACGACCTGGGCGCCGGTCAGCGTCGCGACGTCGACGACGGCGTCCGGCTGCTCCTCGCTCGCGGCGACCAGTCCGTCCGCCATGACGAGGCGGCCCTCGGCGTCGGTGTTCGTCACCTCGACGGTGGTGCCGCCGCGGATCGTGAGGACGTCGTCGGGCCGGATGGCCGTGCCGCTCGGCATGTTCTCGGCCACGCAGAGCCAGGCCGTGAGGCGGACGGGCAGCTCGAGCCGCGCCGCGGCGACGACGACGGCGAGGACGGTGGCGGCGCCCGTCATGTCGTCCTTCATCCCCAGCATGCTGCCGGCCGGCTTCAGCGAGAGCCCGCCGGTGTCGTAGGTAATGCCCTTGCCGACGAGGGCGAGGTGCTTCGAGGCGCCCTCGGGTGCGTAGACGACCTTGACCATCCGCGGACCACGGCTGGAGCCCTGGCCGACGCCGAGGATCCCGCCGAAGCCGCCCTCGCGGAGCTCGTCCTCGGCGAGGACCGTCACGTCGAGCGGCAGGTCCGTGGCGAGCTCGACGGCCCGGTCGGCGAGCGCCTGGGGGAACATCTGCTGCGGGGGCGTGTTGGCGAGGTCGCGGACGGTGTGGACGGCCTGGGCGACCACGGTGGCCTGCCGCACCGTCGCCTCCTCGACGTCGAGGTCGGTCGCGAGCACCAGGGTGCGGGCGTGGCGCCGCGACTCGGAGGCCGACGACCCGCGGAACGCGTCGAACTCGTAGGAGGCGAGGGCCGCGCCCTCGAGGACCGCCAGCGCCTCCGCCTCGGTCGAGACGGGCAGGTCGAGCACGATGCGGTCGACGCCGGTCAGCTGGCGCACGGCGGCGCCGGCCGCGTAGCGCAGGGCCTCGGCGTCGACGACGTCGCCGAGCCCCACGAGGGCCGTCACGGTCGCAGCGCCCGTGCCGGGCAGCTTCACGAGCTCGTCGCGCGCGCCGCTGACCCCGAGCGCACGGAGGTCGGAGGGCAGGCCGGGCACGTCGCGGGTGACCGTGGGGCCGTCGGCTTCCGAGAGGACGCCCACGACGAGGACGTCGGCCTCGACCTCGGCTGCGGCTGTGCGGGTGGTGGACAGGAAGAGCTCGGTCATCCCTCGATCGTAGCCACCGCGGGTGTTCGCTCAGGGCACGTCGCCGGAGTCGACCGGCGTCCGGGGCGTTGCCTAGCATTGGAGCATGCACGACCCCGCCGGACTCTACGACCTCGCTCCCGACGCCTCCGACGTGCCCGAGGGGCTGCCGCTCGTGGCGGGCCTGACGGGCTCCTCCGACGCGGGGGGCGCGGTGGGGCAGCTCGCCGAGTTCCTCGTGGGCGAGCTCGACCACTCGATGGTCGCCTCCTTCGACGCCGACGAGCTCCTCGACTACCGAGCGCGCCGTCCCGTCTTCACGTTCGACCAGGACCACATCTCCGAGGTCGCGACCGCGACCCTCTCGCTCAGGCTGATGACGGACGACATCGGACAGCCCTTCCTCCTGCTGTCCGGCTTCGAGCCCGACTTCCAGTGGCAGCGGTTCACCTCCGCCGTCGTCGACCTCGTGCGTCGCTACCGGGTGTCGACGACCACGTGGGTCCACTCGATCCCCATGCCCGTGCCCCACACGCGTCCGATCGGGGTCACGGTCAGCGGCAACCGGTCCGACCTCGTCGAGTCCCTGTCGGTGTGGCGGCCCGTGACCCAGGCGCCCGCGAACGCGCTGCACCTCGTCGAGCAGCGCCTCGGCGACTCCGGTCACCCCACCGCGGGCTTCGTCCTCCTGGTGCCGCACTACCTGGCCGACACCGAGTTCCCGGACGCCGCCGTCGCGGCGCTCTCGAGCATCAGCGCGGCGACGGGACTCATCTTCCCCACCGACCGGCTCCGCTCGGAGGGGCGCGACTTCCTCGCCAAGGTCGACGAGCAGGTGCAGGGCAACCACGAGCTCTCGCGACTCGTCTCCACGCTCGAGGAACGCCACGACACCTACATGGAGGGCAACCCGCTCCCCTCGCCGCTCACCGACCAGGACGGCCAGGTCCCGTCCGCCGACGTCCTCGCCGCCGAGCTCGAGCGCTTCCTCGCCGGCCGGCGCAGCGACGACGAGTCCTGACCCGCGATCGCTCCACGGCCGTCGCGCGCGGACGCGCGTCGAGGGGTCACGACGCCAGCTAGGGTCGTCGGGTGAACTCGTCGCGCGCCTGGCTCGTCTGGGGCGCCGCCGTCGTGGCCTACGTCGTCGCCGTCCTGCAGCGGTCCTCGCTCGGCGTCTCCGGGGTCGAGGCCCAGCACATCTTCGGCATCTCCGCGTCGACGCTGTCGACCCTGGCCGTCGTGCAGCTGATCGTCTACGCGGGCCTGCAGATCCCCGTGGGCGTGCTGCTCGACCGCGTCGGCCCCCGGGCCCTGATCGTCGCGGGAGGGGTCCTGCTCGTCGTCGGGCAGTCGGTCGTCGCGCTCGCGCCCCCGCACATCGGCGTCGCCATCGTCGGGCGTGTCCTCGTGGGCGCGGGCGACGCCATGACCTTCATCAGCGTCATCCGCCTGCTGCCCGCCTGGTTCCGAGGGCCGATCCTTCCCCAGATCTCGCAGTGGACCGGCAACGTCGGCCAGCTCGGCCAGGTGCTCTCGGCCGTGCCCCTCTCGATCGTGCTGCACGGCAGCGGCTGGCAGCCGGCCTTCCTCGGCGCCGCGGGCCTCTCGGTCGTCGCCGTCGTCCTCGTCGTCGTCGTCGTGCGGGACTCTCCGCTCGGACGCCCCGCCGAGTCGACCGGGACGACCTGGCGCGACGCCGGCCGTCAGCTGGGGGAGAGCATCCGGCGACCCGGCACGCGCCTCGGCTTCTGGTCGCACTTCGTGACGCAGTCGTCCGGGACGGTCTTCAGCCTGCTCTGGGGCGTGCCCTTCCTCGTCGGGGCGCTGGGTTTCTCGCCGACGCAGGCGTCCGGCATGCTCACGCTCCTCGTCGCCTCCGGCGTCGTCGCCGGCCCGGTCCTCGGCCTGCTCACGGCGCGTTTCCCGCTCCGGCGCTCGAACCTCGTCCTCGGCATCGTCACGGCGCTCGGGATCACGTGGACCGTCTTGCTGGCCTGGCCGGGGCAGCCTCCTCAGTGGCTCGCGGTCGTCCTCGTGGTGGTGCTCGGCGTCGGCGGCCCCGGCAGCTTGATCGGCTTCGACTTCGCCCGGTCGTTCAACCCGATGCGCAGCCTCGGCGTGGCCAACGGCATCGTCAACGTCGGGGGCTTCCTGGCGAGCTTCGTGATGATGTTCCTCATCGGCGTCGTGCTCGACCAGCTCGACGCGGCACGGGTGGCCGGCGGGGCGGCGAGCGACCTCTTCTCGTTCGAGTCGTTCCGCGTCGCGTTCCTCGTCCAGTACGTGGTCGTCGGCGGAGGCGTCGTCTGCCTCGTCCTGGAGCGCCGACGCACCCGGCGCCTCCTGCACCTCGAGGAGGGAATCCAGGTGGCCCCCCTGTGGGTTGCACTCAACAGGAGATGGCAGACCCGCCGCCGCCGGAGTTCCTGACGCCGGAGGCGACCCGTGGTCGGCGCGGCCGACCAGACGTGCAATAATCGGAGTCGGACCCGTTCATGTCCCGTGCAGGTGCTCGACTCTCGTCGGCGCGCTCAGCCATGGGGACTTGACATGGGTCCTAGTACTGCCCGAAAGACCCAGTGCAGATGAAGTGGAAGGTGTTCGCATGGCTACTCGCAGCAAGGCGACCACGGTCGTCGACGAGACCGTGACCGACGGCGTGGTGCTCGAGACCGAGCCCGCGACGACCGAGGAGGCGCCCGCGGCGCCCAAGAAGGCCCCCGCCAAGCGGGCGCCCGCCAAGAAGGCGACGGCTGCCAAGGCACCCGCCTCGAAGAAGGCCGCCCCCGCGAAGGCGGCGAAGGCCGCCGAGCCCGAGGGCGACGACGAGGCCGAGCCCGTCGACGCCGACGCGGCCGACACCGACGCGGACGGCGAGGGCGGCAAGCCCACGACCCCCGAGGTGCTGCCCGCAGGGGCCCTCGTCATCTCGCAGGACGACGACGACGAGATGCCCGTCTACTCGACGACGATCACCGGCGCCACCGCCGACCCGGTCAAGGACTACCTGAAGCAGATCGGCAAGGTCGCCCTGCTGAACGCCGCGGAGGAGGTCGAGCTCGCGATGCGCATCGAGGCCGGTCTCTTCGCCGAGGACAAGCTCTCCCACAGCACGGGCCTCAGCAAGGAGCTCGAGCGCGAGCTCCGCTGGGTGTCGCGCGACGGCCAGCGGGCCAAGAGCCACCTCCTCGGGGCCAACCTGCGACTCGTCGTCAGCCTCGCGAAGCGCTACACGGGCCGGGGCATGCAGTTCCTCGACCTCATCCAGGAGGGGAACCTGGGCCTCATCCGTGCGGTCGAGAAGTTCGACTACACCAAGGGTTTCAAGTTCTCGACCTACGCCACGTGGTGGATCCGCCAGGCGATCACGCGCGCCATGGCCGACCAGGCCCGCACCATCCGCATCCCCGTGCACATGGTCGAGGTCATCAACAAGCTCGCCCGGGTCCAGCGTCAGATGCTGCAGGACCTGGGTCGCGAGCCCACGCCCGAGGAGCTGAGCCGCGAGCTCGACATGACGCCCGAGAAGGTCGTCGAGGTGCAGAAGTACGGCCGCGAGCCCATCTCGCTGCACACCCCCCTCGGCGAGGACGGCGACAGCGAGTTCGGCGACCTCATCGAGGACACGGAGGCGGTCGTCCCGGCCGACGCCGTGGGCTTCACCATGCTCCAGAAGCAGCTCGAGTCGCTGCTCGACAGCCTGTCCGAGCGCGAGGCCGGCGTCATCCGCATGCGCTTCGGCCTCGGCGACGGCATGCCGAAGACGCTCGACCAGATCGGTGACACGTTCGGCGTGACCCGCGAGCGGATCCGCCAGATCGAGTCCAAGACGATGGCCAAGCTCCGCCACCCGTCCCGGTCGCAGTCGCTCCGCGACTACCTCGAGTAGGCCCGTGCGATACCTCCTGCCCGTGCTCGCGGGCCGTCTCGTCCGTGCGGTCGCCCGCCTCCGCGGCGGCGGGTCGGCCTACCCGGGCCGCACCGTCCTCGCCCTGGCGCCCGACTTCCTCACCCACGTCTCGTCGCAGTTCGAGCAGGGCGTCGTCTTCGTCCTCGGCTCGAACGGCAAGTCGACGACCACGATGATGCTGACCGAGACGCTGCGGGCCCACGGGCTCCGCGTCTTCACGAACCCCACCGGCGCCAACCTGCCGCAGGGGATCGCCTCGGCGTTCCTCCGCGAGGTGACGCCCCTCGGCCGCGTGAAGCACGACATCGGCGTGATCGAGGTCGACGAGGCCTTCGCCGTCGAGCTGACCCGGTCGCTGCACCCGTCGACCGTGCTCATGCTCAACGTGCAGGTCGACCAGCTCTACCGTTTCTTCGAGACCGAGCGCGTCGGCACGATGATGACGGACACCGCGGCCCTGGCCACGCGCGCCGTCGTGACGAACCGTGACGACCAGCACCTCGCCCCCTACGAGGCGAGGCCCGGCCAGACGGTCACGCGCTTCGGTGCCGCCCCCGACGTCGTCGCGGCCGCGCCCAACGGGCTGCAGAACGCGAACGACTTCTCCCGCGAGGCGGACTCGACTCGCCCCGTCGAGGCCGAGGTCGTCGCCATGGACGGCGACCGGGCGAGCATCCGCGTCGGCGAGACCACCGTCGACGTGCGGCTGCCCGCCCGGGGGCTGCACTACGCCGTCGACGCGGCGGCGGCCCTGCAGACCGCGTCGGTCGTCCTCGGGCGGCCCGTCGACCAGGAGGCGGTGGCTCGCGCCTTCGACACGATGAAGCCGGCCTACGGTCGGGGCGAGCGCATGTCGCTCGGCGCCGACGAGGCCGAGTTCATCATGTTCAAGAACGCGGCCAGCCTGCAGCTGAACCTCGACGCCCTGCCGCAGGGCGCCGAGCAGGTCATGCTCGCGATCGACGAGGGCACGCCCGACATCTCGTGGATCTACGACATCGACTTCTCGCGCCTCGACCACGTCGACGTCCTCGCGGGCGCCAAGGCCTGGCAGCTCGCCCTGCGCCTCGAGCACGAGGGGATCCCCGTGCACGTCATCGAGGAGGACATCGCGAAGGCGATCAAGCTGATGCGTGCGCTTCCCTCGCCCCTCGACCGCACGAAGCACTTCGTGACCAACTACGAGCAGATGATGCTGGCCCGTCGCATCCTCGGCCACCCCGACCTGGAGAAGACCGCGTGAGCGCCGACACCCTCCGCCTCGTCCACCTCTACCCCGAGCAGCTCGGCGTGAGCGGCGACCGGGGCAACGTGACGACGATGGTGGCCCGTGCGCGGCGGGCCGGCCTCGAGACCGAGGTCGTCGAGTACCGGGTCGGCGACGACGTCCCCACCGTGGCCGACGTGGTGCTCCTCGGGCACGGGCCGCTCTCGGGAGTCCGCTCCGTGAGCGCCGACGCCCAGCGCCTCCTCCCGGCCCTCGAGGGCTTCGCCGCGTCGGGCGTCCCCGTGATCGGGGTCGGCGGCGGCATGGAGCTGCTGACGAACGGCGTGGTCACCGAACAGGGCGAGACCGTCCCCGGCATCGGGTTCTTCGACGCCACGGTCCGTCGCGGCGCACCCCGCCGGACGAACTACTTCCAGGTCACGACGACCTACGGCGGGGACGAGCTGACCCTCTTCGGCTTCGAGGACCACGCCGCCCACCTCGAGCTCGGCACCGGCGTCGAGGCGTTCGGCCGTGTGGTGCACGGCGGGGGCAACGGGACCGACGGCGCCGAGGGCGTCGTGCGCGGCGCCTCCTTCGGGACGCAGCTGAAGGGACCGTTGCTGCCCCTCAACCCGGCCCTGAGCGACCGGGTGCTCCGCGCGGCGCTGACGCGTCGCAGCATCTCGTACCACGCAGGGGAGGCGCACGCGAAGCTCGACGAGTACGCCGAGCAGTCGCAGCGCGTCATCCGCGAGAACCTCGAGCGGTCGTTCAAGGCGATGTGACCGGGTGTCCGCCGCCGGACACACGAAGGGCCCGCATCCGTGAGGACGCGGGCCCTTCGTCGTGCCGCCGGGGTGCTGCTCCCCGGACGGCCTCGTGGTCGTCGAGCTCAGTGCTCGTGGAGCTTGGAGCTCTCGTCCAGCCACTCGACGGCGGTGGGCTGGAGCTTGTCCTTGACCTTGGCACCGTGGTGCGCGCAGAACAGCAGCTCGCCGCTGGCCATGGTCACGCGGACGTAGGCCTGGGCCCCGCAGCTGTCGCATCGGTCGGCGGCGGAGAGCTGGTAGCGGGAGCCGAGCTCGTCGACGGCGGTGTGGTCGGTGGCCATCTGAGTCATGTGATGCTCCTCCTGACGGTGGTGCTGCGGATGTGAAGTCCTCATCAAAACACGCGCTCCCGAGTATCGGGTGCGATCCGAGCCGATTTCGCTCATCGCGTAGTGACGGAGGGGGGCGAGCGCCTCCCGGGACTGTCCCTGGGCGCTCGTAGGATGGAACCAGACCCCCGCCTCCGGAATTCCCGCCGGTCGGCTCTGCCTCGCGTCAGGAGAACACCATCGCCACGTCGGACTACTCGGCTCGCCACCTCTCGGTCCTCGAGGGGCTGGAGGCCGTCCGCAAGCGTCCCGGCATGTACATCGGGTCGACCGACTCGCGAGGCCTCATGCACTGCCTGTGGGAGATCATCGACAACTCGGTCGACGAGGCCCTCGGCGGGCACGGCGACGCCATCGACGTCGTCCTGCACGCGGACGACAGCGTCGAGGTGCGCGACACGGCCCGCGGCATCCCCGTCGACATCGAGCCCAAGACGGGGCTGACGGGCGTCGAGGTCGTCTTCACCAAGCTGCACGCGGGCGGCAAGTTCGGCGGCGGCTCCTACGCGTCGTCGGGCGGTCTGCACGGCGTCGGGGCGTCCGTGGTCAACGCGCTCTCCGAGCGGCTCGACGTCGAGGTCGACCGCGGCGGCAAGACGTGGGCCATGTCGTTCCGCCGGGGCGAGCCCGGCACGTTCGCCGACGACGGCGAGCCCACCCCGGACGCGCCGTTCACGCCGTTCGTCTCGGGCAGCGTGCTGCGCGAGGTGGGCAAGGTGAAGCGCGGCGTCACCGGCACGCGCATCCGGTACTGGGCCGACCGCCAGATCTTCACCCGTGGTGCGTCGTTCCAGCCCGACGAACTGTCGGGGCGTGCCCGCCAGACCGCCTTCCTCATCCCGGGCCTCACGCTCCGCATCCGCGACGAGCGGCCCGGGTCGCTCACCGACGGGGGCTTCCCGCACGAGAGCACGTACCGCTTCGACGGCGGCATCAGCGAGTTCGTCGAGTTCCTCGCCCCCGACGCCCCGGTCACCGACACCTGGCGCATGACGGGCACGGGCACGTACACGGAGACGGTGCCCGTCCTGACCGAGGGCGGCGCGATGGTCGCCACCGAGCTCGAGCGCGAGTGCGAGGTCGACATCGCCCTCCGGTGGGGCGGCGGCTACGAGACGGTCCTCCGCAGCTACGTGAACATCATCGCGACCCCGAAGGGCGGCTCGCACCAGACGGGCTTCGAGGCGGGGCTGCTCAAGTTCATGCGACAGCAGGTCGAGCTCGCCGCACGTCGGCTCAAGGTCGGCACCGACAAGATCGAGAAGGACGACGTGACGGCGGGCCTGACGGTCGTGCTCACGGTCCGCCTCCCCGAGCCGCAGTTCGAGGGCCAGACGAAGGAGATCCTCGGGACGCCGGCGGTCCGCGCGATCGTCGCCAACGTCGTCCAGGCTCGCTTCGCCGAGCTCTTCGCGTCCGCCCGCCGCGAGGACAAGGCCCAGACGGCCCTCGTTCTCGACAAGGTCGTCTCCGAGATGAAGTCGCGCATCGCGGCGCGTGCGCACAAGGAGACGCAGCGACGCAAGAACGCCCTCGAGAACTCGTCCCTGCCGGCGAAGCTCGTCGACTGCCGATCGAACGACGTCGGCAACAGCGAGCTCTTCATCGTCGAGGGCGACTCGGCCCTGGGCACGGCGAAGCTGGCCCGCAACAGCGAGTACCAGGCGCTGTTGCCGATCCGCGGCAAGATCCTCAACGTGCAGAAGGCGTCGGTCAGCGACATGCTCTCCAACGTCGAGTGCGCCTCGATCATCCAGGTGCTGGGAGCAGGGTCGGGCCGCTCGTTCGACATCGACGCCGCTCGCTACGGCAAGGTCATCATCATGAGCGACGCCGACGTCGACGGGGCCCACATCCGCACGTTGCTCCTCACGCTGTTCTTCCGGTACATGCGCCCGATGATCGAGCAGGGCCGCGTCTTCGCGGCCGTGCCGCCCCTGCACCGCGTCGTCGTGATCAACCCCGGCAGCAAGCCGAAGGAGACGATCTACACGTACTCCGAGAAAGAGCTGCAGACGCTCCTGGCGAAGCTGCGCCGCTCGAACAAGAAGTTCCAGGACCCGATCCAGCGCTACAAGGGCCTCGGCGAGATGGACGCCGAACAGCTCGCGACGACGACGATGGACCGCTCGGGTCGCATGCTGCGCCGGGTGAGGGTCGACGACGCCGAGGCCGCGGCCCGGGTCTTCGAGCTGCTCATGGGCAACGAGGTCGCCCCGCGCAAGGAGTTCATCATCGACGGCGCCGGCCTGAGCCGGGAGCGCATCGACGTCTGACCTGCGCTGCTCGCCCGTCCGGCGACGCGCGCGCCCGCGCGCCCGGCCCTACGTGAGATGGCCGGACGGGCGGTCCGTCCTCACTCGGGCTCGGTGCCCGCAGGTGCTCCCGTCGCGGCGTCCGTGACGTGGGCCAGCGACGCGCCCACCGCGGCGACGACCGCCTCCAGGGGCGTCCCGGACGCGTCGCGACGCACGAGCGTCTCGGGGAGCGACCGGACGCCTCCGTCGACCGCCACCGCTCGCGCCGGGGCAGGGCCCACCCAGGCGAGCGACAGCTCCGACTCGCCCTTCAGCAGCGCGTGCGACCGGACGCCGCCGGTGGCGCGGCCCTTGGCCGGGAACTCGGCGAACGCGCTGATCTTGGCACGGCCGGGGTCGGTGCCCTCGAGCGCGCCGGCGGCGGACGAGATGGTGGCGACCACCGCCTCCTGTCCCTCAGGCACGGCGCCGAAGAAGACGACACGGGCGTCCGACGCGACCGAGACGCCGGCGACACCGCCGCCGGCAGGCCCCTGCGGGCGAACCGACGAGGCCGGGAAACGCAGCAGCTGCGTGCTCGACGTCACGAAGACGAGCTCATCGTCGTCCGCGCCCTGGGCCGCCCCGACGACGGAGTCGCCCTTCTTGAGCGTGATCACCGGGAACTCGGGCTTGGGCGGGTACTGCCCCGTCGCCACGCGCTTCACGACACCCCGGGCGGTGCCGAGTGCGATCGGGCGGTCGGCCGTCAGCGAGACGAGTGCGAGCACGCGCTCGGACTTGTCCGCGAGGCCGAGGTAGTCCCGCACCGGCACGCCCGCCCCGAGCTGCACCGAGGTGGGCGGCACCGCCGGCAGGTCGACCGGCGTGAACCGCAGCAGCCGCCCCGTCGTCGTCACCGCCCCGATCTCGGCGCGGGTCGACGTGTCGATCGACGACAGGACGGCGTCGTGCGCCGTCCGCCGGGACGGGGGAGCGGGCGTGGCCGCCGACGGGTCCTGGTGGTCGACGCGCAGGAGGCGCCCCGTCGTCGACAGGAACACCCGCGTGGGCGTGTCGGCGATCTCGAGCACCGGGGCGTTCTTGCCCCTGCCCTGCTTCGCGATGCTCGGGGCCGCCTCGGTGAGGAGGGTGCGCCGGGGCGTCCCGAACTGCTCGGCGATGTCGGCGAGCTCGCTCGAGACGAGCGCCCGGAGCCGAGCCGGGTCGCCGAGCAGCGCCTGCAGCTCGGCGATCGCGGCGCGCAGCTCGTCCCGCTCGGTCTCGAGCTCGACGCGGCTGAACTTGGTGAGGCGCCGCAGCTGCAGGTCGAGGATGTACTCGGCCTGGATCTCGCTCAGGTCGAAGACCTCGCGGAGGCGGGCGCGGGCGGCGGCCGTGTCGTCGCTCGAGCGGATCACCTGGATGACCTCGTCGATGTCGAGGATGGCGATCAGGAGCCCCTCGACCAGGTGGAGGCGCGCCTCCTTCTTGCCGAGGCGGTGCCGAGTGCGTCGGGTGACCACCTCGATGCGGTGGCCGACGTAGACCTCGAGCATCTCCTTGAGGCCGAGGGTCCGCGGCTGGCCCTCGACGAGCGCGACCGCGTTGATGCTGAAGCCGTCCTCGAGGGGGGTGTAGCGGTAGAGCTGCTCGAGCACGGCCTCCGGGCTGAAGCCCGTCTTGATGCCGATGACGAGGCGCAGGCCGTGGGTGCGGTCCGTCAGGTCGGTGACGTCGGTGATCCCCGTGAGCTTCTTCGCCTGGACGCCGTCCTTGATCTTCTCGATCACCTTCTCGGGGCCGACGAGGTAGGGCAGCTCGGTCACGACGAGGCCGGACTTGCGCGCGGTGATGCTCTCGACCTGCACGCGCGCGCGGGTCTTGAACGACCCGCGTCCGGTCGCGTAGGCGTCGCGGACCCCGGCGAGGCCGGAGATGGTGCCCCCGGTGGGCAGGTCGGGCCCCGGCACGAAGGCCATCAGGTCGTCGAGGCTCGCGTCGGGGTGGTCGATCAGGTGGCGGGCGGCGCCGACGACCTCGACGAGGTTGTGCGGGGCCATGTTGGTCGCCATGCCGACGGCGATGCCGCTCGCGCCGTTCACGAGCAGGTTCGGGAACGCCGCGGGCAGCACCTCGGGCTGCATCAGCTGGTTGTCGTAGTTGGGCACGAAGTCGACGACGTCCTCGTCGAGGCTGCGCGTCATCGCGAGCGACGCCTCGGCGAGGCGGGCCTCCGTGTACCGCGGCGCGGCCGGCCCGTCGTCGAGCGAGCCGAAGTTGCCGTGCCCGTCGATCAGCGGGACGCGCATCGTGAACGACTGGGCCTGGCGGACCATGGCGTCGTAGATGGCCGTGTCGCCGTGCGGGTGCAGCTTGCCCATCACCTCGCCGACGACGCGTGCGCTCTTGACGTGTCCCCGGTCGGGGCGGAGCCCCATCTCGGACATCTGGTAGAGGATGCGTCGCTGCACCGGCTTGAGGCCGTCGCGGGCGTCGGGCAGGGCCCGGGAGTAGATGACCGAGTAGGCGTACTCGAGGAACGACCCCTGCATCTCGAGCGAGACGTCGATGTCCTCGATGCGCTCTCCGGAGTCGGTCGGGCCGGTCGTGTTCTCGGTCGTCGTCATGCACTTCTCTGGGACAGGAGGTGCGGGAGGCACCTGGGCGGGCGGTCGTCGACGCGAGGAGGCGGCAGCGGCGGGAGGGCGGTCCGCTCGCGGACCCGCTGTGCCAGACTGGTGCCGATGACGACCATCGTACCGGCGCGTCCCCCCGGCGCGGTGAGCCTGGCCGACGTCCTCCCGTCCGTCCTCGCCGCGCTGACCGGCGACGTCGGGGCCCTGCCGCTCCCTCCGGCTCGCTCGGCCGTCGTCCTGCTCGTCGACGGGCTCGGCTCCGCCGCCCTCGGGGCCCGCCGCGGCCACGCTCGCCACCTGGCGGGCGCCTCCGGCAGCCTCTTCTCCGGCTTCCCGACGACCACCGCCTCCGCTCTCACGACCTTCACCACCGGCCGCCTGCCGGGCGAGCACGGCCTGGTCGGCTACTCGGTGCTCGACGCCGAGCGCGACCGCGTCGTCAAGCAGCTGTCCGGCTGGGACGCCGGCATGCGGCCCGACACGTGGCAGCTCAGCGGCACGGTGTTCGAGGACGCCGCCGCTCGGGGAGTCCGAAGCGCGGCCGTCGGCCCTGCGCGCTACGCCCGGTCAGGGCTGACGGAGGCGATCCTGCGCGGCGCGGCCTACGAGGCGGCCGAGTCGATCGCGGACAGGTTCCGTCGCGCACGCGACCTCGTCGCCGCCCCCGGGGCCACGATCGTCTACCTCTACGTGCCCGAGCTCGACATGATCGCGCACCGCCTCGGCTGGCAGAGCGACGAGTGGACGGCCGCCCTCGAGGAGGTGGACGGCGAGGTCGGCAGGCTCGCCGCCTCCCTGGGGCCCGACGAGGGACTCCTCGTGACGGCCGACCACGGCGTCCTCGACGTCGCGGAGAGGGGACGCATCGTCTTCGGCCACCGCGCCGCGCTCGTGGACGGGGTGCGTCACGTGGCGGGGGAGCCCCGGTGCCTGCAGCTGCACTTCGAGCCGGACGCGTCGGAGGCTGTCCGCGCCGCCACCCTCGAGGCCTGGCGCGCGGCGGAGTCGGACCGCGCCTGGGTCGTCACCCGCGAGGAGGCGGTGCAGGCCGGGTGGTTCGGCCCCGTCGATCCCGTCGTGGCGCCCCGCATCGGCGACTTCCTGGTCGCTGCCCGGAAGGGCGTCGTCTGGTACGACGGCAGGACCTCGGGCGGGCAGGCCGGGTCGATGATCGGCCAGCACGGCTCGTGGTCCGGCGACGAGACGCAGGTGCCCCTGCGACGGTTCGGCGCCTTCGCCCGTTGAGCCGCGCGCACGTCGTCCGCGCGAGGACTCGGACGGGCGTCAGGCGGGGTCGTCGTCCGAGCGGGCCCCGAAGACGATCTCGTCCCAGCTCGGCATGGAGGCGCGGCCGCGCGGCTTCTTGGGGCCACCCTGACCGGGCACGACGCCGTCCGGTCCGGGCATCGGGCGTCGACCGCCGCGGACCTGTCCCACGGTGCGCGGGCGCTGCCCGCCGTCTCCCAGTGCCGAGGAGGCACCAGGGAGAAGAGGCTGCGGCGTCGTCTCGCCCTCGGGCAGGTCGAAGTCGTCGAGGGGCACGTCGATGACCCGGATGGAGCTGGTGGCGAGCTCGTCCCGCGACGAGTCGTCCGAGAAGCGCGCCGCCTCGCGCTCGCCACGGCGTCGACGGAGGGCCTCGAGCAGGTCGGCGGTCTGGGCGTGCGGGTCCCCGGCGGCGGCGTCGGGGTCGCGGTTCGTGGCCGCGAGGGAGGCGGGGGAGCGGACGTCCTGTCGCGCGACCGCTGCGGGGCGGTCCGGACGGTGCTCGTCCGGGGCCGCGTCGTCCCGGTGCCCGTCCTCGGGCTCGACGAGGAACGCGCCGCTGTCGAAGCGCCCCGTCACGGGTTCGTCGTCTGCGGGGCGGAGGCCGACGGCCCGGAGACGCGGGACGAGGGGGCCGACGTCGGCCGAGTGCTGCGAGAGGGTGCGGGCGTCGCCCGCGTGCGGGACGAGGGAGAGGGCCTTGGGGTCGAAGCGCCAGGTGGCGTCTCGCGACACCTCCTGCGTCACGTACGAGACGGAGACGAGCCAGCCGTGCTCGGCGTCCTTGTAGCTCGTCCAGTGACGGTCGGTCGCGGCGGCGGTGTCGAGACGCGACTCGATGACGCCCCCGAAGGAGGACGAGTCGCCGTCGGGCTGCACGTCGGAGGCGACGGTGACGGCGACGCCGAGGGCGGTGCGCAGGGCGTGCGACCTCTCGGCGAGGACAGGGCCCTCGAAGCGCCGGACGTAAGCGAGGTCCGCTCCCGTGCGCTCCGCCGCCTGCTCGGGCGAGAGCCCGGAGCGGATGAGCGACTGGATCTCGCGAGGCGGCGCCTTGCGCTCGACCGGGGTGCTGTCGGGGGCCGCAGCGCGCAGCTGCGACCTCAGCGACGGCGTGACGGGGAGCCGGTACTCGGCACCGCCGTCGGCGGCGACGACGAGCGCTCCGCTCTCGACCCCGATGACCCTCAGATCCTGCATCTCGCACGCCTTTCCACCGTCGTGTCCTGGCCAGAAGCGTCCCACGTCAGGGGCGTGTTCCCGGGAATGGAACGGGCGTGCCGCGAGTTCCTCCAGAGCGGCCGAGAGGCCCCTTCGGCGGGTTTGCTATTCGACAACGAGTGATGCAAACTGTGCCCGCCGAATTCGGTACACGAACTTCGGTACACGAACTATTGAAGAACTGGATGGGCATGGCCACCGACTACGACGCACCTCGCAAGAACGACGACGACGGCTCGGAGTCGATCGAGGGGCTCAAGGAGCGCACCCCCGACAAGACCACCGGAGTGATCGACGACGACGCGGACAACCCGGGCTCGTTCGAGCTCGCCGGCCAGGATCTCTCCGACCTCGACCTCGACGTCGTCGTCCTGCCCCCGCAGGTCGACGAGTTCACCTGCGTCGAGTGCTTCCTCGTGAAGCACCGCTCGCAGCTCGACCACGAGACCAAGCTGGGCGCTATCTGCCGGGAGTGCGCTGCCTGAGCGACTCCAGGAGACGGACGACCTCGTCGGGTCGTCTCGTCGACACCAACCAGTAGGGTGCGGGATCCGTCTCGTCGGTGAGGGTGATCCTCACCACCGGCTTCACCCAGCCACGGAAGAGGGTCCAGGCTCGCGCGTCGAGCCTGGGCCCTCTCTGCTGTGTGGCCTCGGCACCCGAGAAGCCCCGCACCTCTCCGATCTCGTGCGGGAAGAGACGAGCACGCCCGGCGGAGAACCCCTCGTCATCGATGCGGAGCACCGGCGAGGTGAAGACGAGCGCGAGCACCGTGGCCGCGTAGAAGAGGACCGCCACGACGACCCCGACGAGCTGGTCGATGGGCAGGAAGACGAGCAGCGTCGCGGGGACGACGAGGGCGGTCGCGACGAAGACGGTGGCCGGCGGCGTGAGCCGTTCGCGGTACGGGTTCATGGGTCCATTCGACCAGACTTCTGCACTAGCCTCGACACGTGACCCCGACCCTCGACGTCCTCTTCACGGCCGACCGAGCCGGCGCCTCCTCGTCCCCGGGCGACCTGGCCCCGCAGTACGCGCACCCCGGCGACGCGGGGGCCGACCTGCTCTCGTCCGAGGCGCTCGTCCTCCGGGCGGGCCACCGGGCCCTGGTCGGCACCGGCGTGTCGATCGCCCTGCCCGAGGGCCACGCGGCCTTCGTCGTCCCGCGCAGCGGGCTGGCGGCCAAGCACGGCATCACCGTCGTCAACAGCCCGGGCACGGTCGACGCGGGCTACCGCGGCGAGATCAAGGTCACGCTCCTGAACACCGACCTCGAGTCGGACCACCAGATCGAGGTGGGCGACAAGATCGCCCAGCTCGTCGTCGTGCCCGTCGTCCGGGCCGTCTTCGTCCCCGTCGACGAGCTGCCCGAGAGCAGCCGGGGCACGGGCGGTTTCGGCTCGACGGGCTACGCACACACCACCGGAGGCACCGCATCATGAGGAAGTCGAAGCGCGAGGCGCAGCAGCTGGCCGAGATCGAGGTCGAGACGGCCGACCTGGCCGACGTCGAGGTCGACATCGAGGCCCTGGACGACGCCGAGGTCGAGGTCTTCGACGACACGAAGTCCGCGCCCGCCGACCGGGCCGACGAGGGCCCGCTCGACGAGACAGAGGCCAATCCGGTCCGCCCGTACGTCGACCTGGGCGGCGTCAAGATCGTCCCGCGCGACGGCCTGCACCTGAGACTCGAGGTCGAGGAGGGCAGCAAGCGCGTCGTCGCGGTCGGCCTCGACTTCGCGAAGTCGACGCTGCAGGTGCAGCCCTTCGCGGCTCCCCGCACGACGGGCCTCTGGAACGAGATCCGCGAGCAGATCAGCGAGCAGATCCAGAAGCAGGGCGGCACGACGACCGAGGTCGACGGCCCGTTCGGCCCCGAGGTCCGCGCCGAGATCCCGCTGATGGGCGGCGACCCGGGCAGCACGCGCCTGGCGCGGTTCATCGGCGTCGACGGCCCGCGCTGGTTCCTCCGCGGTGTGATCGCCGGCGACGCCACCGTCGACGACGAGGCCGCCGCGAAGATCGAGGAGCTGTTCCGCAGCATCGTCGTCGTCCGGGGCACCACCCCGATGCCTCCTCGCGAGCTCATCCCGCTCAGCATGCCCAAGCCGAGCGCGGTCGACGCGTCCTCGGGCGCCGCCGACCAGGCCTGACCCTCGTGGAGCACGACGGGGCGACGGCCCGGCCCGACGACGAGCGACCCCTGCCCGGGGAGGAGTCGCCGCTCGACGACCCGCGCGTGTCGCTGGCCGCACAGCTGCGGGCAGCGGCGCAGAAGGCCGGGATCGGGCAGGTGGCGCCCGGCGAGGTCCCCACCGCGTCCGCGCTGCTCTCGGCGATCGGCGGCGTGCGGGGCCTCGTCGAGTCGATCGTGCCGGGACTCGGCTTCGTCGTCGTCTTCACGATCACCGGCCAGCTGCTCCCGTCCGTCCTGATCCCGGTCGGCCTCGCCGTGCTGTTCGTCGTCGCGCGGGCCGTCCAGCGTGGTCCTGTCGCGCAGGCGCTGGCCGGCGTGCTCGGCATCGCGCTCTCTGCCGGCATCGCCCTGCTGAGCGGCAGGGCCGAGGGCAACTTCGTCCCGGGAGTCGTCATCAACGCGATCTCGCTCCTGGCGATGGTCGTCAGCATCGCCGTTCGCTGGCCCCTGGTCGGCATCATCGTCGGCCTCCTCACCAACGAAGGAGGCGCCTGGCGGCAGGACCGCGCCAAGCGCCGCGTCCTCGTGCTGGTCACCTGGCTCTGGGCAGGGCTGTTCGCGGCTCGCCTCGCGGTGCAGCTCCCGCTCCTGCTGAGCGGGCAGATCACCGCGCTCGCGACCCTCAAGCTCCTCATGGGCGTGCCCCTGTACGCCGGCCTCCTCTGGGTCACGTGGCTGCTCGTCCGGACCGTCTACCGCGGTCGCGCCTCCGGTGACGACGTCGTCGACGCGCAGGGCACCGTCAGCTAGCCCACCGCCTCCGGTGCTAGGTTTGTCTCGACATCAAGACAGTTCGACGACATGCGCCCGCAGTCCGTCGACGACTTAGGCTGACCTCGCTGGTGCGGTCCCTCGTCGTCGGGTCATGATGAGGGCGAAGTCCAGCAAGGGAGACGGCACGTGTCTGCAATCAACAGCTTCAGCTCGAAAGACGTCCTGACGGTCGGCGGCACCGACTACGAGGTCTACCGCATCGACGCGGTGGACGGCTCGCAGAAGTTGCCCTTCAGCCTCAAGGTCCTGCTCGAGAACCTGCTCCGCACCGAGGACGGCGCGAACGTCACGGGCGACCAGATCCGCGCGCTCGGCTCGTGGCAGCCGACCGCCGAGCCCGACACCGAGATCCAGTTCTCGCCGGCGCGCGTCGTCATGCAGGACTTCACGGGGGTGCCCTGCATCGTCGACCTCGCGACCATGCGCGAGGCGGTCTCGGCCCTCGGCGGCGACCCCACCAAGATCAACCCCCTCGCCCCGGCCGAGCTCGTGATCGACCACTCGGTCATCGCCGACCTGTTCGGCTCGGCCGACGCCCTCGAGCGCAACGTCGAGATCGAGTACGAGCGCAACGGCGAGCGGTACCAGTTCCTCCGCTGGGGCCAGACGGCCTTCGACGACTTCAAGGTCGTGCCGCCGGGGACGGGCATCGTGCACCAGGTCAACATCGAGTACCTGGCTCGCGTCACCTACAGCCGCGAGGTCGGCGGGGTCCTCCAGGCCTACCCGGACACCCTCGTCGGCACCGACTCGCACACGACGATGGTCAACGGCCTCGGCGTGCTCGGCTGGGGCGTGGGCGGCATCGAGGCCGAGGCGGCCATGCTCGGCCAGCCCGTCTCGATGCTCATCCCCAAGGTGGTGGGCTTCAAGCTCAGCGGCTCGATCCCGACCGGCGTCACCGCGACCGACGTGGTGCTGACCATCACGCAGCAGCTGCGTCGCCACGGCGTCGTCGGCAAGTTCGTCGAGTTCTACGGCGAAGGCGTCGCCGAGGTGCCCCTGGCGAACCGCGCCACCATCGGCAACATGAGCCCGGAGTTCGGGTCGACCGCGGCGATCTTCCCGATCGACGACGTCACCCTCGACTACCTGCGACTCACCGGCCGCAGCGACGAGCAGATCGAGCTCGTCGAGAAGTACGCCAAGCTCCAGGGCCTCTGGCACGACCCGTCGGTCGAGCCGGTCTTCAGCGAGTACCTCGAGCTCGACCTCGCGACCGTCGTCCCGTCGATCGCCGGCCCGAAGCGTCCCCAGGACCGCATCGAGCTGACCAACGCGAAGAGCCAGTTCGGGGTCGACCTCGACAACTACGCCACGACGGACCACTCGATGGTCGACGCCGCGGTCGAGGGCACGTTCCCCGCGTCCGACCCCGTGGGCTTCACCGCGCAGGACGAAGAGTCGTCGCACGCCCACTCGCACACGCACACCTCGCACGCCCCGTCGACGGTGTCGAAGCCGACCCAGGTCGCCCTCGACGACGGATCCTCGTTCACGCTCGATCACGGCGCGGTCGCCATCGCCGCCATCACGTCCTGCACGAACACGTCGAACCCGTCCGTCATGCTCGCGGCCGGCCTGCTCGCCCGCAACGCGAGCAAGAAGGGCCTCAAGGCCAAGCCCTGGGTCAAGACGACCCTGGCGCCGGGCTCGAAGGTCGTGACCGACTACTACGAGAAGGCCGGTCTCACCACCTACCTCGAGGACCTGGGCTTCTACACCGTCGGCTACGGCTGCACGACCTGCATCGGCAACTCGGGCCCGCTGCTGGACGAGATCTCGAGCGCCGTCCAGGACAACGACCTCGCCGTCACGGCCGTCCTCTCGGGCAACCGCAACTTCGAGGGCCGCATCAACCCCGACGTCAAGATGAACTACCTGGCCAGCCCGCCGCTGGTCATCGCCTACGCGCTGGCCGGGTCGATGAACTTCGACTTCGAGGCCGACGCGCTCGGCACGTCGCCGGACGGCAGCGACGTCTACCTGCGCGACATCTGGCCCGACGCGGCCGAGGTCCAGTCGACCATCGACTCGTCGATCGACACCGACATGTTCACGCACGAGTACGCCGGCGTGTTCGACGGCGACGAGCGCTGGCGGTCGCTGCCGACGCCCACGGGTGCGACCTTCGAGTGGGACCCGGAGTCGACCTACGTCCGGAAGCCCCCGTACTTCGAGGGCATGACCCTCGAGACGACGCCGGTCACGGACATCGTCGGCGCCCGCGTCCTCGCCAAGCTCGGCGACTCGGTCACGACCGACCACATCAGCCCCGCCGGGTCGATCAAGTCGGACAGCCCCGCCGGCCACTACCTGGCCGAGCACGGCGTCGACCGGAAGGACTTCAACTCCTACGGGTCGCGTCGCGGCAACCACGAGATCATGATCCGCGGCACGTTCGCCAACATCCGGCTGCGCAACCAGCTGCTCGACGGCGTCGAGGGCGGCTACACGCGCGACTTCACCCAGGCCGACGCCCCGCAGTCGTTCATCTACGACGCGAGCGCGCGCTACCAGGAGCAGGGCACGCCCCTCGTCATCCTCGGCGGCAAGGAGTACGGCTCCGGCTCGTCGCGCGACTGGGCGGCCAAGGGCACGAGCCTCCTGGGGGTCAAGGCGGTCATCACCGAGAGCTTCGAGCGCATCCACCGCTCGAACCTGATCGGCATGGGCGTCGTCCCGCTGCAGTTCCCGGCGGGCGAGACCTGGGAGTCCCTGGGCCTCGACGGCACCGAGTCCCTCAGCATCCACGGCCTCGAGCAGCTGAACGAGGGCACGACGCCCAAGACCGTGCACGTCACCGCGGAGCCGACCGAGCACTCGGCCGACGGCGCCCGCACGATCGAGTTCGACGCCGTCGTCCGGATCGATACGCCGGGCGAGGCGGACTACTACCGCAACGGCGGCATCCTGCAGTACGTCCTCCGCAGCCTGGTCTAGCCGCACCCCGAGGCCCTCGACGTCGTGTCCGCACGGCGCCGGGGGCCTCCCGGCGTTCCCGGCGGTCCGCGCCTAAACTGAGGATCGCCGCCTCCGGGCTGCCGGAAAGGAAATACCGATGAGCATCCTCGAGACGATCACGGGTCCCCGCGACCTCGATCACCTCACCGACCAGCAGATGATCGCGCTGGCCGCCGAGATCCGCCGCTTCCTCGTGACCGAGGTGTCCAAGACCGGCGGGCACCTGGGACCGAACCTCGGCGTCGTCGAGCTGACGCTGGCCATGCACCGGGTCTTCGAGTCGCCGCACGACGCCTTCGTCTTCGACACCGGCCACCAGTCGTACGTGCACAAGCTCGTCACCGGGCGGCAGGACTTCAGCGGGCTTCGGCTGCGCGGCGGCCTGGCGGGCTACCCCCAGCGCTCCGAGTCCGAGCACGACATCGTCGAGAGCTCCCACGCCTCCAGCAGCCTGTCGTGGGCCGACGGCATCTCGCGGGCGTTCCAGCTCACGGGGCAGTCGGACCGCCACGTCGTCGCGGTGGTGGGCGACGGCGCCCTCACCGGCGGCATGACGTGGGAGGCGCTGAACAACATCAGCGACGACAACGGTCGCCGGCTGATCATCGTCGTCAACGACAACGGCCGCTCGTACGCGCCGACGATCGGCGGCATGGCGCGGTTCCTCAACACCGTCCGCACCCGCAGCACGTACCGCGACATGCACCGCGGCTCCGAGGCCGTGTTCGACCACCTCGGGCACCCCGGCCGTGCGCTCTACCGCGGCGTGCGGGGCGGCCTGCACGGTTTCCTCAGCCGGTTCACGAACAACGAGGCCCTCTACTCGAACCTCGACATCAAGTACCTCGGCCCGGTCGACGGCCACGACCAGAAGGCGATGGAGGAGGCGCTCACCCAGGCGAAGGACTACGGCGCCCCCGTCATCGTCCACGCCATCACGGAGAAGGGCCGCGGCTACGACCCGGCTCGTGCCGACGTCGCCGACCAGTTCCACGCGGTCGGCCAGATCGACCCCGAGACGGGCGAGCCGCTCGAGACGACCAACGCCCCCTCGTGGACGAGCGTCTTCGCGGACGAGATCGTCTCGATCGCCGAGCGCGACGAGACCGTCGTGGGCATCACGGCCGCCATGCTCCGTCCCGTCGGGCTGCACAAGCTCGCCGAGCGCTTCCCGAGCCGTGTCCTCGACGTCGGCATCGCCGAGCAGCACGCCGTGACGAGTGCGGCCGGCCTGGCCTTCGGCGGCCTGCACCCCGTCGTGGCCCTCTACGCCACCTTCGTCAACCGCGCCTTCGACCAGGTGCTCATGGACGTCGGCCTGCACCGGGCGGGCGTGACGTTCGTGCTCGACCGGGCGGGCGTCACCGGCCCCGACGGGCCCAGCCACCACGGCATGTGGGACCTGGCGCTCCTCCAGATCGTCCCGCACATCCGCCTCGCCGCCCCGCGGGACGCCTCCCGCCTGCGCGAGGAGCTCCGCGAGGCCGTCGCCGTGACCGACGCGCCGACCGTGGTGCGCTTCTCGAAGGGCAGCGTCGGCACCGAGCACGAAGCCGAGTCGCGCCTCCCGGACGGCGTCGACGTGCTGGCGAGCGACGAGCGGCGCGACGTGCTGCTGGTCTGCGTGGGGCCGATGGCCACCGTCGGCCTGGACGTCGCCGAGCGCCTCGCGGCGCAGGGGATCGGGGCGACCGTCGTCGACCCGCGCTGGGTCGTCCCCGTGCCGCGGTCGATCATCGAGCTCGCCGCCGAGCACCGCCTCGTCGTCACCATCGAGGACGGTGTCCGGGTCGGCGGCATCGGCACCCGTGTCCGTCAGGACCTGCGCGAGGCCGGCGTCGACACCGCGCTCACCGAGCTCGGGCTCCCCGACGAGTTCCTGCAGCACGGCTCGCGGGCAGAGATCCTCGAGGAGGCGGGCCTCACCCCCCAGCACATCGCGCGCGACGTGGTGGCCCAGGTCCTCGGCAGCAAGATCCCCGTGGCCCGGCCGCTCGACGAAGCCTCGTCGCGTCGGGTGGACGCGCAGCAGGACTAGGGCGTCCGTGCGCCGCACGCAGCACGATGAGGGAGGGCCCCGACGACCAGGTCGTCGGGGCCCTCCCTCGTGACGGGACGAGCGCCTCCTCGGCGGTGGCCGGGACGCCCGGCTCAGGCCGAGGCGCGCACCGCGTGCTCCGGGCCGACCACGAGGGGGTCGTGGAACGTGCGTCCCCGCACCCGCTCGGAGGCTCCCACGCGGTCGAGGTAGGGCGTCACGCCGCCCATCTGGAACGGCCAGCCGGCGCCCAGGACGAGGCAGAGGTCGATGTCCTCGGCCGCCGCGACCACCCCGTCGTCGAGCATCCGGCCCACCTCGTCGGCGAGGCCGTCCTCGATGCGGCGCCGCAGCTCGTCGTCCGAGAGGGGAGTGCCCTCGCCGGCGACGAGCGCGACGGCCTTCTTGTCGAACCCCTTGCGACGGCCCTTGGCGTCGCGCTCGAAGACCCGGCCGTGCTCGGCGAGCCGGTGCAGGCCGTCGCTGGCGAAGAAGCGGTCGGGGAACGCCGCGTGGTGCGTGTCGAGCACGTGCGCCCCGACGGTGAGGCCGACGAGCTCGAGCAGCTCGAAGGGAGTCATCGGGAGGCCGAACGGCGCGGTGGCCCGCTCGACCGTCTCGAAGGGGGTGCCCGTCTCGACGGCGTGCATGGCCTCGCCGAGCAGCTTGGCCAGGATGCGGTTGACCACGAAGCCGGGCGTGTCGGCGGTGATCACGGCGTTCTTGCGCAGTGCGGCAGCCGTCACCATGGCCGTGCTGAGGGTCGCCTCGTCGGTCCCCGGTGCCTTCACGACCTCGATCAGCGGCATCACCGCGACCGGGTTGAAGAAGTGGAAGCCCACGAGGCGCTCGGGGTGCGCGAGGCGGGCCCCGATCTGCTCGACGCTGAGCGACGAGGTGTTCGTGGCGAGCACCGTCGTCTCGGAGACGACGGCCTCGACGTTCGCGAAGACCTCCTGCTTGACGCCGAGTTCCTCGAAGACGGCCTCGATGACCCAGTCCGCGTCGGCGAAGTCGGCGAGGTCGGTCGTGCCGGTCACGAGCGCGGTGAGCCGGTTCGACTCGTCGCCCGAGATGCGGCCCTTCTCGGCGAGCTGCAGGATCTCGCCGCGGATGCGCTCCACCCCGGCGTCCACGCGGGCCTGGTCGATGTCGGTGATGACCACCGGGACCTGCAGGCGCCGGACGAAGAGCAGCGCGAACTGGCTGGCCATCAGGCCGGCCCCCACGACGCCGACCTTGCCGACCTTCCGCGCGACGTCGGGCGACGGAGCCCCCGCGGGCTTCTTCGCCCGCTTCTGCACCAGGTCGAAGGCGTACATGCTGGCGTGGAACTGGTCGCCCGACACGAGCTCGGCGAGGGCCTCGTCCTCCGCGGCGAAGCCCGTCGCCCGGTCGGTGTTCCGTGCTGCCTCGAGCAGGTCGAGGGCGACCCAGGGCGACCGCGCCACCCGGCCGATCTTCGACTCGAGCGACTTGCGGGCGATCGAGATCGCGGCGCCCCACTTCACGGCGCGCTCGATCTTGCCGGGCACGTTCGGCCGGGCGACCTTCGTGCGACCCGCCACGACGCCGTCGGCCCAGCGGATCGAGTCCTCGAGGAACGCGGCCGGGCCGAACTCGACGTCGACGATGCCGAGCTCGAGGGCCTGCGCGGCCTTGAGCGTGCGGTTGATCTTGAGCGGGTTCTCGAGGACGACCTTGAGCGCGTTCTCGATCCCGATCAGGTTCGGCAGCAGCCAGGCGCCGCCCCACGCGGGGACGATGCCCAGGAACACCTCGGGCAGGGCGATGGCCGCCGCGGACGAGTCGACCGTGCGGTAGTCGGCATGCAGGGCTATCTCGAGCCCGCCTCCCAGGGCCAGGCCGTTCACGAAGACGAACGTCGGCACCCCGGCCTCGTGCAGCTTGCCGAGGGTCGAGTGGCCCAGGCGGGCCAGCTCGCGGGCCACGTCGCGGCTCGGGATCTGGCTGACCTTGCTGAGGTCCGCACCGGCCGCCAGGAAGTACGGCTTGCCGGTGACCGCGATGGCCTGGACCTCGCCGCGGGAGGCGCGGGCCCGGAGGCCGTCGAGGGTCGCGGACAGCTCGACGAGGGTCGCGGGCCCCAGCGTGCTCGGTCGCTTGTGGTCGCGGCCGTTGTCGAGCGTGACGAGGGCGAGGACGCCGCCCGAGGGCAGCGGCACGTCGCGGACGAACGAGTGCGTCACCACCTCGTCGGCGCTGAGGGCGGTGAGCTGGTCGACTGCGCTGCTCACGATCGAGCCGCCTTCCGTGAGTGGTGGGGGTTCTCCCAGATGACGCTGCCGCCCTGGCCGAGGCCCACGCACATGGCCGTGAGCCCGTAGCGGACCTCCGGGTGCTGCTCGAACTGGCGGGCCAGCTGGATCATCAGGCGGACGCCCGACGACGCGAGCGGGTGGCCCACGGCGATGGCGCCTCCCCAGGGGTTGACCCGGGGGTCGTCGTCGTCGACGCCGAAGTGGTCGAGCAGCGAGAGGACCTGCACGGCGAAGGCCTCGTTCAGCTCGAACAGGCCGATGTCGTCGATCGTCAGCCCTGCCTTGCGCAGGGCCTTCTCGGTCGAGGGCACCGGGCCGATGCCCATGATCTCCGGCTCGACCCCGGCGTAGGCGAAGCTGACGAGGCGCATCTTGACGCCGAGGCCGAGCTCGTCGGCGGCTCCGCGGGAGGCGAGCAGGCTGACGGTCGCACCGTCGTTCAGCCCCGACGAGTTGCCGGCGGTGACCCGCCCGTGGGGGCGGAACGGCGTGCGGAGCCCGGCCAGCCCCTCCATCGTCGTCTCGGGCCGCGGAGCCTCGTCGCGCGTCGCCAGGCCCCAGCCCTCGGGCGTCTGCACCGCGACCGGCACCAGGTCCGGCTGGATGTGGCCCGCGTCGTAGGCGGCGGCGAGCTTCTGCTGCGACCGCAGCGCGAAGCGGTCGGAGCGCTCCTTGGTGAGCTGCGGGAACCGGTCGTGGATCCGCTCGGCGGTCGAGCCCATGTTGAGGGCGTCGCCGCTGACCAGCTTCTCGGTGAGGAACCGGGGGTTGGGATCGGCCGCGAAGCCCATCGGGTGCCGGCCCATGTGCTCGACGCCGCCCGCGAGGACGACGTCGTAGGCGCCGAACGCGATGCCGCCGGCGAGGGTCGTGACGCTCGTCATGGCGCCGGCGCACATGCGGTCGATCGCGAAGCCGGGCACCGAGCGGGGCAGCCCCGCCAGGAGGGCCGTGGTGCGGCCGAGGGTCAGGCCCTGGTCGCCCTGTTGCGTCGTGGCCGCGATCGCGACGTCGTCGACGCGGTCGAGGGGGAGCGACGGGTTGCGCTCGAGCAGCCCCTTCATGGCCTTCACGACGAGGTCGTCGGCCCTCGTTCCCCAGTACATGCCTTTTTCTCCGGCCCTGCCGAACGGGGTGCGTACCCCGTCGACGAAGACCACGTCTGTCGTGTCGGCCACAGTGCCTCCAGTGCTCGGAACTGCTCCGATCCTAGGGAGGGGCCTGCTGCCGGGAGAATCCTTGGCGGATTGCTACGAAGCGTCGGCGGGGTCGCTCTCGGGCTCTTGGTGGGCGTCGACAAAGGCCTCGGCCAGCCGCTCGGCGACGGCGTCGACCTGCCACGGGCGCGCGCCGAGCTCGACGAGGGCCGCGGCCAGCGTCTCGGTGTCGAACGGGATCGGCGGCTCCCAGCAGAGGCGCCGCAGCAGCTCGGGCGTGAGCAGGTTCTCGACGGGCAGGTCGAGTCCCTCGGCGATCTCGGCCACCGCGGGGCGTGCGTGCCGGAGGCGCGCGTCGGCCATCGGGTTCTTGTCGGCCCAGCTGCGGGGAGGCGGCAGGGTGTCGCCCGCCGGCCCGCGGGAGGAGGGCAGGTCACGGGTCGCCATGCCGCGCTCGATCGCGGCCCACCAGCGGTCGAGCTCGCTGCGGCTGGCGCGCCCGACGAACTCCTTCACGCCGGCGAGGGCGCGCTTGTCGGCGGGCTGCGCCTTCGTCGCGGCGACGAGCGACTGGTCGGGCACGAGCCGGCCGGCGGCCGTGTCGACCTGACGGGCGTAGTCGTCGCGGGCCTGCCAGAGCTCGCGGGCGACGGCGAGCGAGCGGGCCCCGCGGACGGTGTGCAGGCCGGTCAGGCGCCGCCAGGGCTCGGCCTTGGCCGGCTTGGCCTCCCGGGCCACCGTCGCCGCGAACTCCTGGCGGGCGATGTCGAGCTTCCCGTCGCGCTCGAGCAGCTCGGCCATCGCGTCGCGGAGGTCGACGAGGAGCTCGACGTCGAGGGCGGCGTAGACGAGCCAGCTCTGCGGCAGGGGCCGCGTCGACCAGTCGGCGGCCGAGTGCTCCTTGGCGAGGTGGACCCCGAGCAGCTGCTCGACCACGGCGCCGAGGCCGACCTTGGGCAGGCCCGCCAGGCGGGCGCCGAGCTCGGTGTCGAAGACGAGATCGGGGTCGAGCCCGACCTCGCGCAGGCACGCGAGATCTTGGCTCGCGGCGTGCAGCACCCACTCCTCGTGCCCGATGACGGCCTGCAGCTCGTCGAACGACCCGATGGCCGGCGGGTCGAAGAGGAAGACTCCGCTGCCCCGGCGGAACACCTGGATCAGGTAGGCACGCTGCGAGTAACGGTAGCCGGACGCCCGCTCGGCGTCGATCGAGACCGGTCCGTGCCCCGCGGCGATCGCCTCCACGGCCTCGAGGTAGGCCTCGCGGTCGGCGATGACGTGCACCTCGCCGTGCACCGAGTCGGCGGTCGCGGCGCGCGGGACGATCGTCGTCGGGGCGACCGTGACGGCGGGGGAGGAGGGCGACGACTCGTCGACCGGGGATGACTCGGGTGTGGGGGCGCTCATGTCTCCGTCGTTCCGGGGGGTCAGTCGCGGCCCACACGACGCGACGCGAGGAGCGTGACGCCCTCGACGGTCGGCGGCAGGCCCGCGAGGGTGCAGATCAGCTCGCTCCACGCCGCGACGTGGGGGGCGAGGTCGGTGCTGGTGGGGGTCCACGAGGCGCGCAGCTCGAGCTGCGCCCCGTCGCCCTGGGCGGCGAGCTCGCCGTAGCCGGACGAGAGCACCTTCGTGGCGGTGCCCGAGGCGGAGTGCCGGGAGGCGCCTCCTGCGTCGAGCGAGTCGACCAGCCAGGACCACGCGACGTCCGCGACGAAGGGGTCGAGGGCCAGGTCGGTCTCGAGCGGGGCCTGCGCGAAGCAGACGACGCGGAAGACGCCGCCCCACGCCTCGGGCGCGCTCTCGTCGTACAGCAGGACGAAGCGCCCGGTGCCGAGCTCGGCGTCGGCCCGCCCGGACGCGCCCACCACGTCGCCGGCGAGGGCGAGGGCGTGCGGGGCGAGGCCGCCGGGGGCAGGGATCTCGGACACGGCGAGGTCGTCGCGGGAGAGGGCCTCGCGGACGGCGGCCGACGCGGCGGCGAACGCGGCCGGGACCGGCGGCGAGGAGGTGTCGGACACCTCAGCAGACTAGGCTCCCACCCGGCTCACAGCCGAGCGGCACGCCGCAGGTGCCCTCGCGCACGTGCCCCCGTTGCTCCGCCCCGTCCGCCCGGAGGTCTCGATGTCCCGACGCCCACGCACACGCCCTCGCCGCACCCCGGCGGCCGTCGCCGGCCTCGTCGTCTCCGTCTCCGTCGGCGGCACCGTGGTCGCGGCGTCGCTGGCCCTGGCGGCGGGCGCGGTCACCATGGCGCGGAAGGTCGTCACTCCGGCGCGACGCCGCCCTGACGACGTCCGGGTGCTCGGGCACGACCCCGTGGCGGCGACGGTGACCCTCGCGGCGAACCCCGACACGCGTCTGCCCGGCCGGTACAGCTTCTGGTTCGACCACGGGAAGGGGCACGCCCGCCTCGGCGAGGTGGTGCAGGAGGAGCGGGGTCGCGTCGTGCGCCGTGTCGAGGCCGTCGACGAGGGCGACCTGGCGACGGCCAGGGCGGGCCGCATCGGCGGCTGGCTCTGGCGGTCGCCTCGCGACGCCGGCCTCACGGTCGAGGACGTCGAGGTCGACACGCCTGTCGGCCCGGCTCCGGCCTGGCTCGTGCCGGGCCCCGACGGCACCGACGGACCGTGGATGATCGGCGTGCACGGGCGCGGCGTGACCCGGGCCGAGACCGTGCGCGCGGCGCCGGTCTTCCACCGGGCCGGATTCACCTCTCTCCTCGTGTCGTACCGCAACGACGCCGAGGCGCCCCGGTCGCCCGACGGCCGGTACGCGCTGGGCGACGCGGAGTGGGCCGACGTCGAGGCCGCGATGCGCTGGGCCGTCGACCACGGCGCGACGTCGATCGTGCTGATGGGCTGGTCGATGGGCGGTGCCACCGTGCTGCAGGCGGTGACCCGGGCCGAGCACCGCGACCGCGTCGTCGGCGTCGTGCTAGAGTCGCCCGTGGTCGACTGGCGCACCACGCTCCGCTACCAGGGGACGGCCATGCGCGTGCCGCGGGTCGTGCAGGAGCTGGCGATGCGCCTCCTCCAGTCCCCTCGGGCGTCACGGCTGAGCGGCAGGGCGGAGCCCCTCGACCTCGACCGGCTCGACCTGGTCGAGCGGGCCGGCGAGCTGCGCGTTCCCGTGCTGGTGCTGCACAGCGACGACGACGGCTTCGTGCCGTCGACTGCCTCGCACGCCCTCGCCGCCGCCCGGCCGGACATCGTGCAGCTCGAGGTGTTCGAGGTCGCCCGGCACACGAAGATCTGGAACTACGACCCCGAGCGCTTCGAGGCGGTCATCGACGAGTGGCTGGGCCGTCTGCCACGAGCCAGCGTGCGTACAGGGCGCTCTGGTCGTCCATCATCAGCTGGCTGAGCGAGAGCCGCGACGGGTCGAAGCGCTCCCGGCCGAAGACGGGCAGACCGCTCCCGATGACGACCGGAGAGGTCGAGAGGCAGAGCTCGTCGACGAGGCCGTCGTGCAGCAGCTGCCCGGCGAGCGAGGGCCCGCCCTCGCAGACGAGCGAGCGCAGGCCGTGGCCCCGCAGCCGGTCGACCAGCGTCGCGGGGGCGACCACGCCGTGGTCGTCGTCGTCGACGACGAGGACGGTCGCGCGGGCCGCGACGTCCGCGCCGAGGGTCTCCGTGACGCGGTCGACCGCCGCGGCGGGGCAGACGACGACGACACGGTCGGCGCGGTCGGGGTCCATCCGGTGTCCGCTGAGGTCGCCGCTGGCCGTGAGCACGACGAGCTGGGCGGACCGGGGCACCCGGTAGCCCTCGGCGCGGACGCTCGCGGCGCCGACGAGCACCCCGTCGGCGAGGTCGCGGATCGCCGCCAGCACGGCGCGGTCGTCGGCGTTGCTCAGCGTGTCGGACGTGCCGTCCTCGCCCGCCGCGTCGCCGCTGACGGCCGCGATCAGGTTGAGGCGCAGCCAGTCGGCCGCAGGAGGTGCGTAGAGCTCCCGTAGACGCGCCCGCCCCTCGTCGGTGCCTGCCTCCACGACCGTGCCTGCCTCGACGACAGGGTCCGCCTCGACGAGCGTGCCGGTGCCCGCACCCCGCGAAGGAGCCGGGTGCAGCACCCGCAGGGTCACGCCGCCGACTTCTCTCGGACCTGGCGCTTGGCCCGGGCCAGCAGCGCCGTCATGCCCCGCACGCGGAGCGGGCTGACCGCCACGCCGAGGCCGATCGTCTGCGGGTAGTCGTCGGGGACGTCCTCGAGCACCTCGCGCACCGACAGACCGCTCAGCCCCTGGGCGAGGATGGAGGCGAAGCCGCGGGTCGTCGGCGCCTCGCGAGGAGCCGTCGCGTGCATCGTCACGACGTCGTCCGACACCTCGACGAAGATGAACACGGGCGACTGGCACTCCTCCACGCGCTCGAGCAGGTCCGGGTGCCCCTCGTACTCGGCGGGCAGAGACGGCAGCTCGTCCGAGAACTCGAGCAGCAGCTGCAGCCGGTCCTTCACGTCGAGGGCGAGGAAGTCCTCGCGGGTCTCGGCCAGGACGCGGGGGAGCGCCCCGGGCTCGGAGGCCGACACCACGCTCAGCGCCCCGGGACCGTGCCGGGCTCCACGCCCTGCACGATCGGCACGCGCACCGCGCTGCCCCACTCGGTCCACGAGCCGTCGTAGTTGCGGACGTTCTCGAACCCCATCAGGTGGTGCAGCACGAACCACGTGTGGCTCGACCGCTCGCCGATGCGGCAGTACGCCACCACGTCGTCGCCGTCGGAGAGGCCGGCGCCGTCGCGGTAGACCGCCTCGAGCTCGCCCAGGCTGCGGAAGCGGCCGTCCTCGGCCGCCGCCTTGCCCCACGGCACGTTCTGGGCCGACGGGATGTGGCCGGCGCGCAGCGCGCCCTCCTCGGGGTAGGCCGGCGCGGTGGTCCGCTCGCCCGAGTACTCCTCGGGGGAGCGGACGTCGATCAGCGGCGATCCGAGGTGCGCGAGCACGTCGTCCTTGTAGGCGCGGATCCGGCTGTCGTCCCGCTCGACGACGGGGTAGTCGGTGGCGACCGGCTCGGGTGCGTCGGTCGTGTACCCGCGGCCCTCCGCCTCCCACGCGGCTCGTCCGCCGTCGAGCAGGCGCACGTCGTCGTGGCCGAAGAGGGAGAAGACCCAGAGGGCGTAGGCGGCCCACCAGTTGTTCTTGTCGCCGTAGATCACGACGGTGCTGTCGCGGGAGATGCCGCTGCGCGACATCAGGGCGGCGAACGCCTCGCCGTCGACGTAGTCGCGCTGCACGGGGTCGTTGAGGTCGAGGTGCCAGTCGATCTTGACGGCGCCCGCGATGTGGCCGGTGTCCCAGAGCAGCACGTCCTCGTCGGACTCGACGACCACGAGGCCGGGCGTGCCCAGGTGCTCCTGGAGCCAGTCGGTGCTGACGAGGCGCTCGGGGTGGGCGTACTCGCTGAACCGTGCGGACGTGTCGTGCTCGACGACCATTGCTGTACCTCCTGGGTCGGCCCCGAGGGGCTGGGCGGTGTCGTGGGGGCGGCGGATAGGATCGCCGCGCGGCCCCGTCGAGGCTACGCACCCACGGTGTGCCCCGGCCGGGTCCCTCTGACTCTGACACAGATCGCGTCCCGGACATTCCCGCGGGCGCCCGTCCCGACGCCTGCGAGGTCGCACCGATGTCCACCGATCCCCTCCGCACCGTCGTGTCGCTCGTCGACCGGGCCCCGACCATCACGGGCGCCGAGATCGTGGCCGAGCTCGTGCCGCCGCGGCAGTTCGCCGAGGCGTCGCTCGAGAACTACCGGCCGGACGACGCGTTCCCGTCGCAGGCGGAGGCGGTCGAGGCCGTCGCCTCGTTCTGGGCCGCGGCCGAGCGCCCGGCCCGGCGAGGGCTGTTCCGGCGTCGTCCGGAGACGCAGGAGGCGCCTCCCGGCCTGTACCTCGACGGCGGCTTCGGCGTCGGCAAGACGCACCTGCTGGCCGCGGCGTACAATCGCGCGGCAGGCCGGCGCTACTTCGGCACGTTCATCGAGTACACGGCCCTCGTGGGAGCGGTCGGCTACGCGGGGGCGGCGAAGCAGCTCGAGGGCGCCGCGCTGGTCTGCATCGACGAGTTCGAGCTCGACGACCCGGGCGACACGATGATGATGACGCGCCTGCTCGGCGACCTCGCGGACGCGGGCACCCGCATCGCGGCGACCTCGAACACGCCGCCCGGCGCACTCGGCGAGGGGCGCTTCGCCGCCGCGGACTTCCTCCGCGAGATCCAGGGGCTCTCCGACCGGTTCCGCACCCTCCGCATCGACGGGAACGACTACCGGCGCCGCGAGGTCGAGGCGCGGGCGCACGTCGTGGCCGACCTGGACGCGGCCGTCGCCGCGGTCGCGGGCACCGCCTCCCTCGACGACTTCGGCGCTGCCGTGCAGCACCTGTCGACGGTGCACCCCAGCCGCTACGTCAAGCTGATCGGCGGCCTCGACGCCGTCGGGCTGCGCGACGTCACGCCGCTCACGAGCCAGACCGACGCGCTGCGCTTCGTCGCGTTCGTCGACCGTCTGTACGACGCCCAGGTGCGCGTGCTCGCGACCGGCACGCCCCTCGACGAGGTCTTCAGCGACGAGATGCTCGCGGGCGGCTACCGCAAGAAGTACCTCCGCGCGACGTCGCGGCTCGTCGCGCTGACCTCCTCCTAGACCTCTCCGAGCAGTTCAGGGGCGTCGTCCCGGCTGCCGGGGAGCCTCGGGAAACGCGTTGTTCACACGGGGCCGGATCCTGTTACATCGCCGAAACACGGGTGCACACGGTCCGAAACGAGGCGCCGCGACACTGGGGACCGCACCGCCCGAGCCCCGTGCTCACAGCCCGCTCACCCACGCGGACGGGTCGGGACCGGTGCGCCCCTGGCTCCCGAACTCGAGAGGTACCACCCATGGATCAAGGCAACACCGCGTTCATGCTGATCTGCGCAGCACTCGTGCTGCTCATGACGCCCGGACTGGCGTTCTTCTACGGCGGCCTCGTCAAGGCCAAGAGCGTCATCAGCATGATGATGCTCAGCTTCGGCGCGATGGGCCTGATCGGCGTCCTGTGGGTGCTCTACGGCTACGCGATCGCGTTCGGCAACCCGACCTCGATCCCCGGCGGCTCCGAGAAGTTCGTCGGCATCCAGGGCTGGTTCGGCATCGACCTCGCCTCGCTCGGGCTCGACAGCGCCTTCAAGGACAGCCTCGCCCCGACGGGCGACTACCCGACGATCGCCTTCGCGGCGTTCCAGGCGACCTTCGCCATCATCACCGTCGCCCTCATCTCGGGCGCCATCGCCGACCGCGCCAAGTTCGGCGCGTGGATGATCTTCGCCGGCGTCTGGGCCACCGTCGTCTACTTCCCCGTCGCGAGCTGGGTCTTCAACTTCACCACCGACGACGACGGCAACGTGGTCGGCGGCTGGATCGCCGCGATGGGCGTCATCGACTTCGCGGGCGGCACGGCCGTCCACATCAACGCCGGAGCTGCGGCGCTCGCCCTGGCGCTCGTGCTCGGCAAGCGCGTCGGCTTCGCCAAGGGCGCCGACAAGCCGCACAACCCGCCCTTCGTGCTGCTGGGCGCCGGGCTGCTCTGGTTCGGCTGGTTCGGCTTCAACGCCGGCTCGGAGCTCGCCGCCGACGGCGTCGCGGCCCTCGCGTTCCTCAACACGATCGCCGCCCCTGCCGCCGCCGTGCTCGGCTGGCTCGTCGTCGAGAAGCTCAAGGACGGCAAGGCCACGTCGGTCGGCGCCGCCTCGGGCGCCGTCGCGGGACTCGTCGCCATCACCCCGGCCTGCGCCGCCCTGACGCCCGGCTGGGCGGTCGTGCTCGGCGTGGTCGCCGGTGCCGTCTGCGCCCTCGCGATCGACCTCAAGTTCAAGCTCGGCTTCGACGACTCGCTCGACGTCGTCGGCATCCACCTCGTCGGCGGCCTGCTCGGGACGCTCTACCTGGGCATCTTCGCCAACGACACCGGCCTGATCTTCTCGCACACGTTCACGCAGCTCGGCATCCAGGCCCTCTCGGCCGTGGCCGTCATGCTCTACTCGTTCGTGCTCGCTTTCGTGATCGGCTTCGTGATCGAGAAGACCATCGGCTTCCGCGTCAAGAACGAGGACGAGGTGGCCGGCATCGACCTCGCCCTGCACGGCGAGGAGGGCTACGTGCTCGAGAACGCGCGCGCCTAGCGCTCCGCCTCACCGCACCTCCCAGGCGGCCCCGGTCTTCGCGACCGGGGCCGTCCTGTGCGTCCGGACGTCTGCACGACAGCTCTTGACAGTCGCTGCACATCTCGTCAGGCTGCAATCCGTACCCCGACGTACCCCATGGCGACCCGACGTGCCGTGCCGGGACGACGGCGGTGCGCCCCCTTCCCCGGACGACGGAGTCCCTGCATGCGCACACCTGCCCGACGACGCCTCGTCGCCGCCACCTCGATCGTCTCGGCCGGGCTGATCGCCGGCTTGACCGCTCTCGGGAGCGCGCCGCCCGCCTCCGCCGCCCCGGCCGCCGGCGAGGTGGCCGCCGCGCAGACCGTGGTCGAGGGCGACGCCCGGTTCCAGGTGCTGTCGCCGACGCTCATCAGGACCGAGTGGGCGCCCGGCGCCGACTTCACGGACGCGCCGACCTTCAACGTCGTCGGCCGCGACGCCTTCGCGCCCACGGCGTTCACGACGACGCGCGAGGACGGCTGGCTGACTATCGACACGGGGGAGGCGCGGGTCCGGTACGAGATCGGGTCCGGCCGCTTCGACGCCGACTCCCTGTCGCTCGGCCTCGCCCTGGGATCGGGCCAGCAGGTGACGGCGTCGCCCTGGCAGGAGGCGGCGGTCGCCACCTGCGAGATCGGCGTCCGCTGCGAGGCGGAGACCCTCACCCTGCAGGGACTGGCGCCGGCGACGAACCACACCGGCGCCACGGGCGACGGCTTCGTGGCGGGCTTCGAGCGGGTCGGCGACGCCGCGAGATTCCGCGTCGCCGCGGACGACGACGGAGCACGCGACCTCGTGCTCCGCTACGCGAACTCCCAGGGCGGCGACGCCCAGGTGACGGACCGCACCCTCAGCGTGGTCGTCGACGGGGGAGCCCCCCGGACGGTCACCCTGCCGCCGACGGCCGGGTGGGACGACTGGGCGCTGGCCCGCACGAGCGTCGAGCTGGCGGCGGGGGAGCACGACGTCGTCGTCACCCGCGGGGCCGACGACTCCGGCAACGTCAACCTCGACGGCCTCGTCGTCGTCCCCACCGGCGGGGCGTTCCCCGAGCCGACGACGTCGGACGACTCGGTCGACTGCGCCTTCGGCACGGTGTGCGAGGCGGAGGCGACGCGGCTGACCGGCGGCGCCGAGGCTGCCGACGACCACGACGGCGCCTCGGGCGAGGCCTTCACGGCCGGCCTCGTCCGCGGGGCGACGCAGACGACGCACGTCACGGGCGTCCCGACGGCGGGCGAGCACGTGCTGCAGGTGCGGTACGCGAGCGGGCAGCCCGCGGCGCGTCCCGTGACGGTGACGACCGCCTCCGGCACGTCGGTCTCCGTCCCTCTCGAGCCCACCAGCGGCTGGGACTACTGGCGCACCGTCGAGGTCCCCGTCGAGCTCGCCGCCGGCGAGGACGACGTGACGATCAGCTGCCCCGACGACGCCAGCTGTGCCCTCAACGTGGACACGGTGGCGGTCGTGGAGGCAGGCACGCCCCTCCTCGCCCCGCACGCGGCCCTCGGCGGGTACCGGCGGGACCTCGACACGGCGAACGGGACCGTGCGGACGAACCCCGGCCTGTTGTTCCAGGACGGCTGGTCGCTGCTCGACGACAGCGCCTCCGCCGAGTACGACCCGACGACCGAGGCGCTCACGCCGCGATCGGACGACGGCGCCCGGCAGGACGGCTACCTCTTCGCCGCCGGGGACGAGCACCAGGCCGCACTCGGCGACCTGGCGACCCTGACGGGCCCGTCGTTGCTGCTGCCGCGCTGGGCCTACGGCGTCTGGTACAGCGAGTACTACGACCGCACGCAGGCGGAGTTCGAGGACGTCGTCGTGCCCCGCTTCGCCGCCGAGGGGGTGCCGCTCGACGTCCTCGCCGTCGACACCGACTACAAGGCGCCGGACACCTGGAACGGCTGGTCGGTCGACACCGAGAAGTTCCCCGACATGGCCGGCTTCCTCGCCGGGCTGGAGGCCCAGGGCATCCACAACACGCTCAACGTGCACCCGAGCATCAGCCGCGGCGACCCCCACCTGGCCGAGGCGCAGGCGACCGCGGGCGGGGCGCTCGTCCCCGACGGCGACGACAGGTTCCTGTTCGACTGGGCCGACCCGGCACAGCTGCAGGCCTACTTCGACCTGCATGACGACATCGCGGACCAGGGCGTCGATTCCTTCTGGCTCGACTGGTGCTGCAGCGACGAGTCGCGGTACTCGCTGCCGGGCGTGACCCCGGACGCCTTCATCAACCAGCAGTACGCGACGCGGATGGCCGACCGCGTCGACGGGCGGGGCTTCGCGTTCTCCCGGGCGTACGGCGCGCTGACTGCGGGCGGCTACGGCAACCCGCAGGCGGTGCCCACCGGCCCCTGGGCGGACAAGCGCACGACGCTGCACTTCACGGGCGACACGACGTCGACCTGGCAGATGCTGCAGGCCCAGGTCGGCTACACGCCGGGGGAGTCGGCCTCGACCGGGCTCTCCGCGGTCAGCCACGACATCGGCGGCCACACCGGCGGCGACACCTCGCCCGGCGCCGAGCCCAAGAGCACGCAGCTCGACGACGACCTGTACGCCCGGTGGGTCCAGTTCGGCACCTTCCAGCCGATCGACCGCCTGCACAGCAACCACAGCGACCGGCTGCCCTGGCAGTACGGTCCCGCCGCCGACGCGTCGGCCACGCAGTTCCTGAACCTGCGGGAGCGGCTGATGCCCACCACGTACACGCTGGCGGCAGCCGCCACGAGCACGGGCGTGCCCGTCGTGCGGCCCCTGTACGTGGACTTCCCGGACCAGCAGGAGGCCTACGCGGCCGCCGGCAGCGAGTACCTCTTCGGCCCCGACGTGCTCGTCGCCCCGGCGACCCAGCCCGGCGAGACCGCCACGACCCGCGTCTGGTTCCCGGGCGGCAGCGACTGGACGGACTGGTTCACCGGCACGACGTACGCCGGCGGCAGCACGGCCGACGTCACGACGGGGCTGGACGCCATGCCTGTCTTCGTGCGGTCGGGCGGAGTCGTCGCCACCCGGACGACGGACGTCGCGAACGACACGGCGCCGCTCTCCGAGCTCACACTGACCACGGCGACCGGAGCCGACGGGTCGTTCTCCCTCTACGAGGACGACGGCGTGAGCACGGATCCCGCGGCGTCAGCGACGACGCAGGTCACCTTCACCGAGGCGCCGGACGGCGGAGCGCTCGACGTGGCCCCGGTCGACGGCTCGTTCGACGGCCAGGTCGCCGAGCGGGCGGTCACCGCGGTGTTCACCGACGCCGAGCGGCCTCAGGTCGTCCGCGTCGACGGTGACGTCGTCGACGCCGCCGCGTGGTCGTACGACGAGGCCGCCCGTCGGCTCACCGTGCCGGTCGAGAGCCGCTCGGTCGACGCTGCGACGCGGGTCGAGTTCTCCACCACGGCGGTCGTCGTGCCGGATCCCGGCACGGACCCGGCACCGGGCGCGGGTCCGGGTGCAGGAGGCGGTGCCCCGGCCCCGGGGAGCGGCACGGCCCCCGGGCCGGTCACCGGCGCCGGCGACGCCCGGCCCGTCGCCTCGACGGGCGGGCCCCTCGCGTTCACGGGTTCGGCCGGCCTCGGTCTGCTCCTGATCGTGGGCGCGGGCCTCGTGACGGGCGGACTCGTGCTGCGACGCCTGGGACGCCGCCGGACACGCTGACCGAGCACGAGGAGGTGTCGAGGAAGGGCCGGGCGGCGGACAGTCGCCCGGCCCTTCCTCTCGCCGCAGAACGGAGTCTCGGTCGCGTCGCGTCGCGTCGGACGCGGGACCTGAGACGTGTCCGCAGACGACGAGTCCGTGGCCGGGAACGACGAAGGCCCCCGATCTCTCGGGGGCCTTCTCTGTGTGAGCGATACTGGGATCGAACCAGCGACCTCTTCCGTGTCAGGGAAGCGCGCTACCGCTGCGCCAATCGCTCATGCTTGTTCAGTTGTGATCGTCTCGGGAGACGAATCGATCATAGACCCAGAGGGTGGTCCATGGAGGTGGAGACGGGATTTGAACCCGCGTGAACGGCTTTGCAGGCCGGTGCCTCGCCTCTCGGCCACTCCACCACATGAGATACTCCCAGAGGGAGCCACCATCGGTGGACTCCCTCTGGTGAGCTTTACACTCGAGCGGATGACGAGATTCGAACTCGCGACCCTCACCTTGGCAAGGTGATGCGCTACCACTGCGCCACATCCGCATTTCGTTTCGCATTGCTGCGATGTTTCTTTCGTTTCGCATCGCTGCGAACAAGAAGAACACTACCCAGACCCTGGACAGAAAACAAATCGAGAGAAGTTCGTGTCTTGGTCGCCTCCTCGACACCTCATCGGAGACGCTGTCGCGCTCGTCGAATGGCGTCGAGGCCAGAAGATCCACTAGTATCGACGAGTCCCGATCAGGGGCGATTGGCGCAGTTGGTAGCGCGCTTCCTTCACACGGAAGAGGTCATCGGTTCGAGTCCGGTATCGCCCACCACGTTCTTCCCCCGCACGACGAAGCCCCGGTCCGCCGGGGCTTTCTCGCGCTCAGAAGGTCCCCGGGGGTCAGCGTCGCCCATGGAGACGAGGTCCTCATGGCGGCCCGATGTGTCGAGAGTGGCAGGCGTCCGGGCTCCTGGGTGCCGCGCCACGTGCGGTATCGTCCGTCACCAGACGGCGGGACGGCGGGGGCTGAGATGACGAGTGGAGACAAGGGCGACCCGACGAAGGGGCCCATGTCGGCGGATCTCTTCGGGACGTTCACGGGCGGACGACCTCGCTACTCGAACCTTCCCGAGGGCCCCGTGCAGTCCTACGACCTCGTCCTCGACGATCGCGTCATGGGGCGCATCTGGTGGGACTCGACCGGCGAGGCGGCCGGCTACCTCGCGTCGCCCCACCAGGGCGACCTCGCCCACAACCTCTCGATGCGGTGGGCGCGCAAGCTGTCCGAGTCACGGGGACGTGGACTGTCTTCCTCGGACGCCGTCGCACAGCTCCTGGTCCCGGGCATCCTCCCGCCTGACGCCGGCTTCCTGTCCCCGGGCACGCTCCGCGAGTTCGCCTCGAAGGACGACGCTCGCGCCTTCGATCCCGGACAGCCGGAGGGCACGGCGTCCCGATGAGCACGAGAGACGGCCGTCCACCGGAGCCGGCGGTCAGGCGGTTCACCTCGCCGCTGGGCGTCTCGCCCGACTGGCGGGCGGGCAGGTTCAGCACGACGGCGACAGGACCGGTCTCGTACCGTGTCGCCGTCCGGGACGGCGTCCCTCTCGGCTACGTCTGGCACGACGAGAGCGGCGGGGCCGCGGGGTGGGTACCTCGGAAGGACGCGGGCGACGTCGGCCTCAACGCAGGCGTCTCGTGGGCACGGGGACTGCGGGAGCAGAAGGCGGCGGGCGCGGACTCGCGGCAGGCCGTGGAGCGACTCAGCGAGCCGGGCGCGATGGCCCCCTCGGCGGGAGCGCTCACGGGCTCGCCGGTGCAGGGCGTCGAGTCGGTGAGCGCGTTGAGGGCGCTGGCCGCGCGGCCCTGCCCGCTCGAGTGAGACGACGGGAGCGCACTGCCCCGCGCCGATGCCTCGCCGTCGAACGGTGCCAGGATCGGGGGATGCGCGCCGTCCAGTACGACCACTTCGGGTCCGTCCCGACCATCGTCGAGCTCCCCGAGCCCGTCCCGCCGGCCGACGGCGTCGTCGTCAGGGTCGCCGCGACCGGCGTCTGCCGCAGCGACTGGCACGCCTGGAAGGGGCACGACGACTCCGTGCAGCTGCCGCACGTCCCCGGCCACGAGTTCGCCGGCGTCGTCACGGCCCTGGGTCCGGGCGTCACCCGGGTCTCGATCGGGGACCGCGTCACGGCCCCCTTCGTCTTCGCGTGCGGCACGTGCGACGAGTGCCGCGCGGGCGCCACGCAGGTGTGCACGCGTCAGGAGCAGCCCGGCTTCACCCTCGCCGGCTCCTGGGCCGAGTCCGTGGTCGTGCCGCACGCCGACGTCAACGTGATCGCCCTGCCGGACGCCGTCGGGTTCGCCGCGGCGGCCGCGCTCGGCTGCCGTTTCGGGACGGCGTACCACGCGCTGCACGACCGGGCCAGGGTCCGGCCGGGCGAGCAGGTGGCCGTCTTCGGCTGCGGCGGGGTCGGCCTCTCGGCGATAGCGGTGGCGGTCGCCGCCGGTGCCCGCGTCGTGGCCGTCGACATCTCGCCTGCCGCACTCGAGCGGGCTACGGCCCTCGGTGCCCAGGTCGTCCCGATGGACGAGCAGGCCGTCGACGCGGTCCGGTCCCTCACCGGAGGCGGTGCGCACGTCGCGCTCGACGCCTACGGCAGCCGTGCCACGTCCGCAGCCTCGGTCCGCTCCCTCCGGCCGCGGGGGAGGCACGTCCAGGTGGGGCTCCTCCTCGACGACGAGGCCGCCCCCGTCATCCCGATGGGCCGGGTCATCGCCGACGAGCTCGAGCTGCTGGGCAGCCACGGCATCTCGGTCGGCGAGTACGCCGCGATGATCGCCGACGTCGTCGCGGGCCGGCTGCGGCCGGAGGAGTCGATCGGCGTCACGATCGGCTTCGACGACCTCCCCGGCGCCCTGGCCGCCATGGACCGCCCGGCGACCACCGCCGGGATGACCGTGGCCGTGTTCTGAACGATCGGCCGAGTGCCCGAACGACCGAGAGCCTCGGGCATCCCCGGGGCTCTCGGTCGTTCGGTCGAGTCCGCTACTTGCCGGTCGGGCCGTAGAAGCTCTCGATGTCGGCCAGCTCCATCTCGGCGGTCTGCTGGATCAGGGCCAGCAGGTCCTTGTCGAGGCCGGGGGAGAACTCCTCGAGGCGCTCGGGCGAGATCGTCGAGGGTGCGCCCTTCGGTGTCTGCTCCGTCGACGACAGCTCGGTGCCGTCGCCCGACGGCGACGTGCCCTGGAAGATCCTGCCGGCCTCCGACTTGCCGTCGAGGTCGAACGTGTACTGCTTGCTCTGCAGGCCCAGGTCGACCAACTCCTTGACCTCGGGGAACGCCTCCGCGTTCGTCTTCGGGATCGGCAGCAGCTTGCCCCAGTCGACGCCGAGCGTCTCGAGGGCCTTGGCGTAGGCGTTCTCGTGCGCCTGGTCGCGGACGATCAGGTACGCGACCGTCTTGCGGGCGACGGGGTTGTCCGTCATCTCGTAGATGCGGCTCTTCTGCAGCCGGCCCGTCGACTCGAGCATGAGGTTGTAGAGCAGGTCGAGCGGCAGGTTGCCCGAGTTGTAGACGTAGCTGCCCGACCAGGGGTTGCCCACCGAGTCGACCGGCAGCGCGCCCTGGGCGCCCACGAGGTAGTGGTGGATGTTGCCCGTGTCCAGGGCGATGTTCAACGGCGTGGCCCCGCCGGCACCCGGGGTGTCGAGCGGGTCGGTCAGCTTGCCCGTGTAGTCGGGGCTGCCGTCGAGCAGTCGGGAGATGGTCGTGCCGATCAGCTCGACGTGGCTGATCTCCTCGGTGCCGATCCCCTGGATGAGGTCGCGGTACGGCTTCGCCGCCGGCCCGCGGAAGTTCATCGCCTGGAAGAGGTACTGCATCATGGTGCGCATCTCGCCGAACTGGCCGCCGAGGCCCTCCTGCAGGGCGTTGGCCGCCGCGGGGTCCGGCTCGCCGTCGGCGATGTCGTTGATCCAGGTCTGTGCGTGGAAGTACATGGTTCCTCCTTGCGTCCCGGTCGGGAGGCGCCCCGGCCCGCGTGCACAGTGCGCCTCGGCCCTGGGCGCCGGTCGGCAGGGGTACAGGCGGGGGACCGTGCTGCGGGATGCGGATCGACGTGACACCGGGAGGCGCGGGCCAGGGGCGCAGACCGCTCAGGCCGTGACGCGCTCCCAGCCGCCGTCCTCGGCGACGCGCACGGCGCCTCCTTCGCGGAACGCCTCGAGCCAGCCGCCCATCGGCCACTCGCCCCACCGCTCGGCGAACCGACGGCCGTTGCGGAGGATGTCGTCGAGGTGCTGCCAGGGCGGCGACGTCGTGGGGTGCCACTGGTGGTAGGCGTGCGCACCGCCGACCCAGACGAGCGGGAGGCCGAGCGACCGGGCGGTGAAGGCGAAGTCGGTGTCCTCGCCGCCGTAGCCCTCGTAGCCGGGCTCGAAGCCGCCCGTCCGCGCCCAGGTGTCGGCCGCGAGGGCGAACGAGAGCGACCAGAACAGCGGGTACTGGTCGTGCCCCGCGACGACCGTCTCGCCGGCCTCGGGCGAGGGGCGCGCCGCGTGCGGCCGCGTCGCGGCGTCGAGCGAGTCGTCGTCGAGGCCGACGTGGTCCTCGGGCAGGTACGTCACCGGCCCGCAGAGCAGCGCGTCGGGGTGTGCCGACGCCGCGGCCTCGTACCGGGCGACCAGGTCGGGGCCGGGCACGCAGTCCGCGTCGAGGAACACCACGAGCGACGCGCCGAGGGCGATCGCCCGCTCGGCACCCGCGTTCCTGCCGGCCGCGAGGCGCAGGCCATCGGCTCCCGGCGGGACGTGCAGCACGTGCGCGTCCGACAGCTCGGGCAGCGCGGGCGCCGGTGCCTCGTCGAGCCAGACGACGACGTGGGGAACCGACGGCCGGAGGCGCGCCAGGGCCTCGCGCTGCGGCAGGAGGTGGTCGAGACGGGCGGCCGAGCAGAGCGTGACCGCGACCGTTGAGACGGTCGGCGCGGGCTGGTGCCCCGTCACCGGGCCACCTCGGCGATCACCGCGGCCGCGCGGGCGGCGGCGCCGTCGACCTGCCACAGCGACCAGTCGGGAGCGAGCGCGCGCGCCCGGTCGAGCAGCTCGGGCCACGCCTCGGGCGCGGGCCAGCCGTGGTCGGCACGGCCGCGATCGGGCACGACGGCGAGCCCGCGGGCGGCGAGGAGACGCGCGGTCGTCCGCTGCTCGTCGAAGGGACGGTCCTGGGGGACGACCACGGCGCGGGCGCCGGCGGCCGCGAGGTCGGCGACGCTGTTCTGGCCCGCGGCCGAGACGACGACCTCGGCCCCGCGGAGGAGCGGCCACGGGTCGTCGACCCAGCTGTCGGCCGAGCCGCCGAGCACGGACCAGCGCCAGGCAGGCGTGGCCCTCGAGGCCTCCGCGACGCGCTGCGCGAGCCCCTCGCGGCCCTCGGCGCCGCCGCCGGCCAGGACCAGGACGGTGCCGGGTGCAGGCGAGCCGGGGCCGTCGACCCGGCCGTCGTGCCGCGAGATCCCGCCGACGAGACGGACCCTGTCCCGGACGCGGTCGAGCGCCAGCGAGACGTGGAGTCCCTCGGCCCAGGGCGCCAGGACGCGGTCCGCCGCGTCCCAGCCGAGGGCGTGCGGGGCGTCCGAGCGGTCGCCGGGCTGGGCGACGACGACGGGTGGCACCCCGAGCAGGCGGACGAGCAGCGCGACCTCGACGGAGACGTCGACGACGAACGCACGGGGCCGGGCGTGCGCGATCCAGGTCGCGACGGCGGCGAGGCGGCCGGCGTGGCCGTCGTGGTGCAGCGGCGCCCAGTGCAGCAGCCCGCGCACCGTCGGGTCGGTGCCGGACCCGGGGTCGCCGGGGGCCCGGGTCGTGCCGTCCGGGGCGACCACGTCGTGGTCGTCCCGGGGGAGCTGCAGCCAGGTCGTGCCCTCGGGCAGGACGGCCGGCGCGGCGAGGGAGCTGAAGACGACGACGTCGGCGTCGAGGTGCGGCCGCACCGCCAGCAGCCGTGTCAGGTGGCCGGCACCGTGGTGGTGGACGTACCAGCCGACGAGGGGACGCGCGGTCACGCGACGGCCTCGGGGGCGAGCAGGGCCCTGGCCCTCCCGGCACCGGTGAGGTGACCGGCGACGAGGGCCTCGTGCACCTCCTCGACCACCTCGGCACGGCGGTGCAGCGAGAAGCGGGCGAGCGCGTCGGCCCGCACCCTCCGGCGGAAGCCCGGAGTCGTCGACGCCTCCGCCGCGAGCCCGGCCGCCAGGTGCGCGAGCCCTGCCACGTCGTCCCGCGCGACGAGACCGGCCCCGATGCTCGAGCCGACGACCTCGGGGACGCCGCCGGTGGCGAAGGAGGCGACGGGCGTGCCGGTCGACAGCGCCTCCGCGATGACGAGCCCGAACGGCTCCTCCCAGCAGGGCGTGACGAGGGCGCAGGCGGACCGGCCGACGAGCTCGGCGAGCTCGGGCTGCCGCAGCGGCCCCACGTGCTCGGCGTCCGCCCCCAGCAGGGGCACGACCATGGACTCGTGGTAGTCGACGTCGCCGACGCGCCCGGCGAGGACGATGCGTCGACCGGCGAGGCGAGCGGCCTCGATCGCGAGGTGCGGACCCTTCTCGGGCACGATCCGTCCGGTCCAGACCAGGTCGTCGCCGCCGGGGCCGAGGGGCCAGAGGTCCGTGTCCACCGCGTTCGGCAGCACGCGCGCCTCGACGCCCTCGGCCCGCCAGACGGCCGCGGTGTGCTCGCTCACGGCGAGGAACGCGCTGCGCGGCTCGACGCCGGCCCGGTGGTGCTCGAGGAGGTCGGGCAAGGTCGGGGTGTGCAGGGTCGAGACGACGGGCACGCCGAGCTCGCCGGCCCGCGAGAGCACGTGGCCGCTCAGGGAGTGGTTCTCGACGACGTCGATCTCGTCGGCGTGGTCGCGGATCCAGTCCAGGGCGCGGTGCAGGGCAGGCACGGCCACGTCGAGGTATCCGTCGGGGTAGGTCGAGTCGGTGGCGTCGGCCGGGTCGTCCCAGTGGACGGCGGGGAGCGAGAACTCGGCAGGCCCGCCGAGCAGGTGGTCGCTGCCCGCGACCGCGCAGAGCAGCACCTGGTGCCCCCGGGAGCGGAGGACGCGCACCTGGTGCCACACGCTCGACTCCAGGCCTCCTGCGTGGGGCTCGGCGATGGGGTATCGCAGGGGGGCCACGACGACGATGCGCCGCGGACGCTCGGCCGTGCGCGCCGGCTCGACGAGCCCGGCCGACGAGGAGGCGGTGCCCGTCCCGGACAGGGCCGTCACGAGACCAGCTCCGAGGGCCGCGCCGTGGAGCGCGCGGATGCCGGTGCTGCGGGCACGGGACGGCCGTCAGCCACGACGACGGCCCGCTCGTACGCCGCGAGGTGCGCCTGCGCGATCGCGTCGCGCTGTGCCCGTCGCTGGTCGCGGCGTTCCGCCACGAGGGCCCGTCGGGCCGCCGAGCCGGGACGGGCCGGGACGTCGCCGCGCGCTCTGACGAGCGAGGAGACGGCGGCCGCCAGCTGACCGGCGTCGCCGGCGTCGAAGGACGCGGTGTCCACGGCGGCGGGGTGCTGGTCGGCGACGTGCCCGACCCGCGGCGCCGCGACGGGCACGCCCAGGTCCCAGCTCAGCTCGACCCAGCCGGAGTGGGTGCCGTGCGAGTACGGCAGCACGACGACGTCGAGGTCGGCCAGCGCCTCGGCGAGCTCGTCGTCGGCAAGCCGGGGGTGGACCGCGAGCGACACGTCGAGGTGACCGGGCGCGTCGGCGACCAGTGCCCGCACCTCCGCGAGCGCCGCGGCGTCGCGGACGCGCTCGTTGACGTCGACCCGCACGGCGACGGGCCGACCGGCGTCGGCCAGCAGCCCGGCGGCCGCGATCAGGGTCGCGACGGAGCCCGGTCCGTCGACGTTGGGACGCAGGTCGCGCAGGCTGACGCCGACGACGACCTCGTCGTGCGCGGTGCCGGTCGGCGCGACCACGTCCAGGGGCAGGAGGTGCGGGTGCGGCACGACGACGGGCCTGCGACCGAAGGTGCGCTCGACCTCGTCGGCGGCACCCTCCGTCAGGGTGAGCAGACCGTCGGCCTCGGCGACGAGCAGGCCCAGGTGGGCGAGGTGCGGCTCCTGGTCGACCAGCTGCGGGTTGACCAGGTCGTGCACGGTGTGGACGATCGGCAGCCGTGCGGCCCGGGCGGCGTCGACGACACGACGGAGGTGAGCGAGGTCGTACGACTCGGTGCCGAAGTGCACGTGCAGCACGTCGACCTCGGCGGCGTGCTCGGCGATCCAGCCGGCGTCGAGCACGACGGGCGGCCACCAGCGCGCGGGCTCCGAGGGGTCGGGCAGCGGGTCGGCGAGACGGACCACGGCCCGGGCCAGGGCGGAGTCGTCGACCGGCTGGAGGTGGCGCACGTAGGGGTGGCCGGCGGGCACGGACGCGACGCGCAGGGCGTCGCGGGCGGGCGGCGGGGTGTCGATCATCGGGCCTCCTCGGCTCAGGCGGGGCACGACGGTCGGGGAGACCGTCGGGAGGTGAGCCGGGGCGACTCGGGGACCCTGGGGAGACCGGGGGCCCGGTTCGCGTCGAGGGAGGGGGCCGATGGGAGCGGCCTCCCTGCACCATAGACCGTGGGGGCCCCCCGTGCCCGCTCGCGGATGCTGGCCCTGACGGCCTCGCATCCAGCACGATGGAGTCGTCGCGTCCGCCTCTCGAGGGACGCCACGGAGAGGCACCATGACCCCGCACACCCCCGCCGTCGACGGCCGCACCCGGCACTACGGGCATTTCTACGGTCTCGGCGAGCCCGAGGGCGACGGCCCCGTCGCCGTCGTGATCGGCAACTGCCAGGCCGAGTCGCTCCGGGTCGCGCTCGACGGGGGCGGCCTCCGCACCGTCCGGACACCTGCTGTTCACGAGCTCGTCACCGCGGACCTGCCGCACCTGGACCGCTGGCTGGCCCGCGCCTCCGTGCTGGTCTCCCAGCCGGTGCGCGACGACTACCACGACCTGCCGCTCGGCACGCGGCAGCTGACGGCCCGTCTCGGCGCCGGGGCACGCGTCGTCGCCGTGCCCGTCGTCCGCTTCGCGGGCCTCTACCCGACGTCGGCGATCGTCCGGCCGCCGCACGACCCGTCGCTGGTGCCGCCGCTGGTCGACTACCACGACCTCGTCGTGCTGGCCGAGGCGGCCGCCCGGCGCGACGGCACGACGCCCCCGGTCCCGCGGCTGGACGCCGAGGCGGTCCGGTCGGTCGCCGCGCTCTCGCTGCACGAGCTCCGGAAGCGCGAGCAGGCGCACGACGCGGTGGTCGCGTCCGACCTCTTCGACGACCCGTCGTTCGAGCAGATGCGCACCCTCAACCACCCGGGCAACCCCGTGTGGACGGCGCTCGCGTCCCGCGTGCGGGATCGCCTGGGGCTGCCTGATCACGTCGTCGACCCCGGACGGCAGCTGCTCGACAGCGTCCACGCGCCCCGGCTGCAGGCGGTCGTCGACGCCTTCGGCCTCGACGACGAGGCCACCGACCACTGGATCGTCGAGGGCACGCAGGTGCCCCGCGAGGAGGTCCGGGAGGCGCACCTCCGGTGGTACGAGCGCGAGCCGCAGGTCGTCGGCGCCGGCCTCGCCCGCCACGCCGACACCCTGGCGCTGCTGGGGCTCGCGTGAGCGCCGGGCTGCCGGGCGTACCGCGCGTACCGGACGTGTCTGCCGTGCCCGCCCTCGTCGTGACCGACGACCCGCAGCACGGCGTCACGGTCCTCGCCCGGCGAGTCGCCGACGGGGTCGCCCGCCGCACGGGTCGGGACCTCGTGGTCTCGCCGTCCGATCTGACCGGGCCCAGGCCGCCCGCCTCGGCCCACCTGCACTTCACCGACCGGCTGTGGGCGACGTCGCCCGAGGACGCCGCGGACCGCCTCGTCGACCTCGCCGGCCGGGTCGCCCTGACGGTCACGCTGCACGACCTGCCCCAGCCGTCCGACGGCGAGCGCAACCTCGTCCGGCGCGGCGACTGCTACCGGCGCGTGGTCGAGGCCGCGGCGGGCACGGTCGTCAACAGCGAGCACGAGGCGCTGCTGCTCGCCGAGCACACGACCGGCGGGGTGCGACCCGGCGTCGTCCCGCTCCCCGTCGACCTCGCCCCGCCGCCGACCGGACGGCCCGCGCCCGACGGCACCGCGGCCGTCATCGGCTTCGTCTACCCCGGCAAGGGCCACGCGGAGCTCATCGACGCCGTCGCCCGGCTGCGGGACCGCGGGGACGACGCGGCAGGGTCGCTGCGCGTCACCGCGCTCGGCCGTGCCAGCGCGGGGCACGAGGCCGAGACCGACCAGCTCGTGTCGGAGGCCGCCTCCCGCGGGGTCGTCCTCGACGTGACCGGGTACCTCGACGACGCGGTGCTCCTCGACCGCTGCCGCCGCGCCTCCGTGCCGGTCGCCGTGCACCGGCACGTCTCGGCGTCGGGCTCGATCGCGACCTGGATCGGCGCCGGGCGACGCCCGATCGTGCCCGACACGCGGTACTCCCGCGAGATGGCGGCCCTCCGACCCGGCACCCTCACCCTGATCGACGACGACCCCGACGCCCTCGCCGAGGCCGTCGCGCGGGCCGTCGCCGACCCGGGGTCCACCTGGCTGGCTCCCGACGCCCGGACAGCGCCCGACATCGACGACGTCGCGGCGGCGTACATCGCGTGGTGGTCCGGACGCGAGCGGCCCGGCCGCGACCAGGCCGGCCGCGAGCGCAGGGGAGCGACGTCGTGACCGACGAGCGACGAGACGAGGAGGCGCCCGCGAGGCCCCCGAGGCAGCCCAGGGGAGTCCCGGGCAACCGCTGGGACCTGCTCGACGGCCTCGTGCCCGACCCGTTGCCGACCGTCTCCGTGGTCGTGGCCCACTACCGCCAGCAGGCCGAGCTGGACCGGACCCTCGCCGCCCTCGCGCGGCAGGACCACCCGGCCGAGCTGCTCGAGGTCGTCGTGGTCGACGACGGCTCGCCCGAGACGCCCCGGGTGCCGGCCGGCGTGCGGCTCGTCGTCCAGGCCGACGAGGGCTTCCGCCTCTCGGCCGCCCGCAACCTCGGGGTGCGCTCGTCGACGGGCGAGGTGATCTGCTTCCTCGACGCCGACACGGCGCCCGAGCCCGGCTGGGTGACGGCCATGTCGAGGCTGCCCGCCCTCGCGTCGGAGGCCGTCGTCGTCGGCACGCGCCGGCACGCCGACTTCACCGGGGTCGCCGTCGACGCCCCGGTCGAGCAGGAGGGGCCACGGCACGAGCTGCCCGCACCGCGCTGGCTCGACGAGGCCTACCGCGGCAGCCGCGACCTGCTCGACGCCGACGACCGCTCGTACCGACACGTCATCGGAGCCGTGCTCGCGTGCTCCCGGTCGTTCCTCGAGACGGTCGGCGGCTTCGACGAGGACTTCACGACCTACGGCGGCGAGGACTGGGAGTGGGCCTGGCGTGCCTGGCGCGGGGGCGCGCTCCTCGCCCACGAGCCCGCCGCCGTCGCCTGGCACGACGGCCCGGACTGGGCCGGCCGCGACTCGGTCGACCGCCAGCGGCAGAAGAACGGCGAGACGCTCGTGCTCAGCGGGCTCGTCCCCGTCGAGGGGTCGCGGCCGCGGGGACTGCGCGGGGCGACCCCCGACGTGCTGGTGCGGCTCGCCGCGGCGCCCTCGGCGGGCACCGCCTGGCTCTGCGTCGACACCGTCCTGGCCGCGCTGCCCGGCTCCGTCGTCGTGGTGCCCGACGAGCACGTGTCCGTCTTCGCCGCCGACGGCCGCGTCGTGGGCGCCTCGGACGAGGCCGCCGCCCGGGCGACGCGCACGGCGCGGGTGACCGTCGACCTGCCTGCCCCGGTGCGCGTCCGCGACGCCGCCCCCCTGCTCGAGGCGGTCTCGTCGGTCGGCGTCGGGGCCCTCGGCACCGTCGAGGTCACGGAGGGGGCGACCAGCGACGGTCAGGACGGCGCACCGGGCGAAGGAGGCGGCGGCCTGGTCCTGCGCATCCGCTCGAGCCGGGCCGAGGCCCGCGCCCGGCTCCACGGCACCGAGGAGCTCTTCGAGACCCGCCGCCTCGCCGCGACCTGGTGCGAGCGCGTCGAGGGCGAGCCGTCGGTCGCCGCCTACCTGGGCGGCTGGGGCTGACCCGGGGCGAGCAGGCCCGGCGGCCGTGGACCCGCGCGCCATCGACCGTTCACCCGCGCTCCACCCGGCGCCCCCCGGACCGACTCCGGGCCTCCCTACCGTGCACGCAGGCCGACCGACGCCCCTCCGCGAGCTGATCCCCAGAACGCGACCGGCGGCCGAGCACCAGGAGGACCCACCCGTGATCGACAAGCGACACCTCGCCGCCGCCGCCGCCCTCGGCGCCCTCGCCCTCGGCCTGACCGGCTGCTCGGCCTCCGCCGACGCGTCCGACGCGGCAGGCGCCTCCGGCACCGACGCCGCCACCGCGACCAGCGCCGCCGACCTGGGCGGCATGGACGCCCTCGTCGCCGCCGCCGAGGCGGAGGGCGAGCTCAACGTCATCGCGCTGCCGGACACCTGGGCCAACTACGGGAAGATCATCGACGCCTTCGAGGCCGAGTACGACATCACCGTCAACTCGGACAGCCCCGACGTGTCGAGCGCCGAGGAGATCACCGCCGCGCAGAACCTGGCGGGGCAGGACGGCGCCCCCGACGTCCTCGACCTCGGCTCGGCCGTCACGCTGGCGAACACCGACCAGTTCGCGCCCTACAAGGTCACCACGTGGGACGACATCGCCGACGACCACAAGGACGCCGACGGCACCTGGGTCTACGACTACACGGGCCTGATGTCGGTCGGCTACGACGCGGACGCCGTCCCCGAGCCCACCAGCCTCGACGACCTGCTCGGCGACGACTACAAGGGCAAGATCGCGATCAACGGCGACCCGACCCAGGCGGGCGCGGCCGCGGCCGCCGTCCAGTGGGCCGCCCTGCAGGACGGCGGCAGCGCGGACGACGTGCAGCCGGGCATCGACTTCTTCGGCCAGCTGGCCGACGCCGGCAACTTCCTGCCGACCGACCCGACCCCGGCGACGATCGCCTCGGGCGAGACGCCCGTGGTCTTCGACTGGAGCTACAACAACCTCGCCGCCGCGGCCGACGCGGGCGGCCGTGACTGGAAGACCGCCGTGCTGCCCGGCACGGCCCTCGCCAGCTACTACAACCAGGCGATCAACGTCGACGCGCCGCACCCGGCCGCCGCGCGTCTGTGGCAGGAGTTCATCATGGGCGACACGGCGCAGAACCTGTACCTCGCCGCCGGCGCCTACCCCGTCCGCCTGGCCGCGATGGTCGAGGCCGGCACCGTCGACCAGGACGCCCTGGACGCCGTCGGCGAGCAGCCCGAGGACACCGTGCAGCTGACGAGCGAGCAGACCGAGGCCGCCTCGGCCCTGCTCGCGCAGTCGTGGGCCGCGGCGATCGGCTGATCGTGACCACCCTGGCGGAGACCGTCCCCCAGGCCTCCGTCACCCCGGACGGCGCCGTGCCCACGAGGGCCCGGCGCCGTCCGGCGGCGTGGTGGGGGCTCACGCCGTTCGTGCTGTACGTGCTGGCCTTCCTCGTGCTGCCGTGCCTGCTCGCGCTCGGCACCGGCCTCGTCGACGGTGACGGCCGGCCCACGCTGTCGAACCTGACGGCGCTCGGCGACCCCGTCGTGCTCCGCACCTTCGCCAGCTCGTTCCTCGTCTCGGGGGTCACCGCCGTCGGGGGAGCGGTCGTCGGCGCCGTCGTCTGCTGGGGCCTCACCGCCCTCCGCCCCGACGGGCTCGTCCGCAGCCTCGTCGACGGCGCCGCCAGCGTGCTCGCCCAGTTCGGCGGCGTGATGCTCGCCTTCGCCTTCACCGCCACGATCGGGATCCAGGGCGTCGTGACGCAGCTGCTGCTGACCCGGGCGGGCGTCGACATCTTCGCCGGCGGGGCGTGGATCTACGAGGTCCCCGGCCTCCTGCTGCCCTACCTGTACTTCCAGGTGCCGCTGATGGTCATCACCTTCATGCCCGCGGTCACCGGCCTCAAGCCCCAGTGGCAGGAGGCGGTCGCCACCCTGGGCGGCACATCCCGCCAGCACCTGCTGCGCGTCGTCGTCCCGGTGCTGGCGCCCGCCTTCACCGGCAGCCTGCTCCTCCTCTTCGCCAACGCGTTCTCGTCCTACGCGACCGCGGCGGCCCTGATCAGCCAGGGCTCGCAGATCGTGCCGCTCCAGATCCGTGCCGCCCTCGTCAGCGAGACGGTGCTCGGCCGGGAGAACGTCGCGGGCGTGCTCGCCCTCGGGATGGTGCTCGTGATGGTCGTGCTCATGGTCGGCTACTCCCTGCTGCAGCGCCGCACCGACCGGTGGACGCGATGAGCGCGGCCGGCCGCGGCACGAGCCGCGGCCGCGGCCCCGGCGCCGCGTCGCCCGCCGCCCGCCGCGCCGCCCTCGTCGTCATCGGCCTCGTCTTCGCCGTGCCGATCGCCGCCATGGTCGCCTTCTCGCTGCGGAGCGCCGACGGCACCGGCCACGACCTCGGCCACTGGCTCGCCCTGGCCGACCCGGAGAACGGCCGCGCCTACCGCAACCTCGTCGAGGGCGTGACGAACAGCCTGGTGCTCGCGGTCGTCACCGCGGTGCTCGTCCTCGTGATGCTGGTGCCCGCGATGGTGCTGGTCCACCTGCGGTACCCGCGCCTGTCGCGCGTGCTCGAGTTCGTCTGCCTGGTGCCGATCACGGTCCCGGCGATCGTGCTCGTCGTCGGGCTCGCGCCGGTGTACTCGGTCGTGGCGCGCCTCCTCGGCTCGGGGGCCTGGACCCTCGCCCTCGCCTACGGGGTCACCGTGCTGCCCTACGCCTACCGGGCCGTGCAGTCGGACCTCGCGGCGACCGACCTGCGGACCCTGACCGAGGCGTCGCGGACGCTCGGCTCGAGCTGGCTCTCGACCCTCGTGCTGGTCGTCGTGCCGAGCCTGCGTCGCGGGCTGCTCGCCGCGGCGTTCATCACCGTCGCCGTCGTGCTCGGCGAGTACACGATCTCGTCGCTGCTGAACCGCGTCACCCTGCAGACCTCGCTCGTCCAGATCAGCCGCAGCGACCCGTTCGCCGCCGTGATCGTCGCCCTGCTCGCGCTCGCCTTCGCGTTCGTGCTGCTCGTCGTGATGGGCCGGGTCGGCTCCGTCGGCACGGCGCGTCCCGCCGTCCCCTCCTCCACCTCCCGGAAGGCCCACTCGTGACCGCCACCCTCCCCGAGCGGCCCGCCGCCGCCTCCTCGACGACCGGCGCCGCCGGCGCGACCGTCGCCTTCCGGTCCGTGGTCAAGGAGTACGCCGGCCACCGCGCCCTGACGGGCCTCGACCTCGACCTGGGCGCCGGCGAGCTGGTCGCCCTGCTCGGGCCGTCGGGCTGCGGCAAGACGACGGCGCTCCGCAGCCTCGCGGGGCTGGAGGCCGTGACGAGCGGGACCGTCTCGATCGACGGCCGCGACGTCGTGGGCGTGCCCACGCACCGCCGTGACGTCGGGATGGTGTTCCAGGCGTACTCGCTGTTCCCGCACCTCACGGTGCAGCAGAACGTCGAGTTCGGCCTGCGGATGCGACGCGTGGCCCGTGCCGAACGGGCCCGGCGTGCCGCCGAGATGCTCGACCTGGTCGGGCTCGGCGACCTCGGCGGCCGGTACGCGCACCAGCTGTCGGGCGGCCAGCAGCAGCGCGTCGCCCTCGCCCGCGCGCTCGTCACCCGGCCGCGCGTCCTGCTGCTCGACGAACCGCTGAGCGCTCTCGACGCGAAGGTGCGCGTCCAGCTCCGCGACGAGATCCGCCGCATCCAGCGCGAGCTCTCGATCACGACGCTGTTCGTCACCCACGACCAGGAGGAGGCGCTGGCGGTGGCCGACCGCGTCGCCGTCATGCGGGCCGGCGGCATCGAGCAGATCGGCGCGCCGGAGGAGCTCTACGCGACGCCGGCGACGCAGTTCGTCGCGGAGTTCGTCGGGACGAACAACCGGCTGCGCTCCGAGGTCGTCTCGGGTCGGGTCCGCCTGCCCGGGGGAGAGGTCCCGGCCGTGGGGGTCTGCGCCGACGGCCCGGTCTGGGCGTACGTGCGGCCGGAGGACGTGGTCTTCGCCGACCGGGGCCTCGCCGGCACGGTCGAGCAGGTGTCGTTCCGCGGGGCCACCGTGCGGACCGTGGTGCGGACGACGGGCGACGTGCTGATCACCCTCGACCACCGGGCCGACCGGCGCCGTGCCGTGGGCGACGGAGTCTGCCTCGCGATCACGGCACAGGCCGTGGCCGTCGCCGCGATCGACTGACGCGGCGGCCGCAGCCGCGGCTGCGGCGGGCACGTCCGAGGGCAGGGCCGCGGCGGTCGGGCCGCCGCGGCGTGCCTGCTAGTCGTCGTGCTTCTTCGTCTTCTTCGTGGCGATGGCGTCCCGCTCGCCGCGCAGCGACTGCACGGTCTCGGGGTCGAGGAAGTCGACGAAGGGGTTCGGCTGACCGGTCTTGTCGGCGACGACCTGTGTGTAGGCGGAGGCGGCCTGACGCACCTTCTCGGTGGCCCGGCCCGCGCGCTTGGCGCTGACGGGGCGGTCGCTCATCACCTCGCCGTGGTGCTCGAGGGCCTTGACGAGGGACTTGAGGGCTGCGTCGATCTTCTTGCTCACGAGGGCATTGTGTCGCACCGAGGTTAACGCGCAAGTCGGCGTCCCCCGGTCGGCGGTCGACGTCCCCCGCCGACGACACGTGTCGATCTCCTCACCACGGACGAGCGAGATGCTCCCCGAGGACGACGCGCCGTCGGGCCCGCTGCTCGTAGCGTCGACCCGACGTCGACCACCGGCGTCGGGGGGAGGCCGTCGTGACCGGTGCACGATCCGTCGCGGGCAGCCGCGCAGGAGGTGCCGACCGCCTCCTCGAGGCCGGTCGCGACCTCGTCGCGTTCGGAACGCAGCAGGCGCTCTCGTGCGCGTTCGCCGTGGCCGTGCTCGCGGGCCTCGCCCTGACGAGCGTCGTCGACGTCGGGCTGCCGCGCTACGACGCGATGCTGGTCTGGTGCGTGCTCGTCCAGGTCGTGTTCGTCGCGACGCGCCTCGAGACCCGCGACGAGCTGGTGGTGATCTGCCTCTTCCACCTCCTGGGCCTCGGACTGGAGGTCTTCAAGGTGGCGGTCGGGTCGTGGTCGTACCCCGAGCGCGGCGTGCTGCGGATCGGCGACGTCCCGCTCTACAGCGGCTTCATGTACGCGGCGGTGGGCAGCTACGTCTGCCAGGCCTGGCGGCGTCTCGACCTGCGGGTCGACCGGCTGCGGATGCTGCCGACCCTCGCCCTCGCGCTCGCCTTCTACGTCAACTTCTTCACGAACCACTGGGTCGTCGACCTGCGCTGGGCGCTGCTCGGCGTGGCCGTCGTGCTGCTGGGACGCAAGGGGGTGACGTTCCGGGTGCGGGGCCGCGACCGGAGGATGCCCCTGCTCGTCGCCTTCGCCCTGATCGGCTTCTTCATCTGGGTCGCCGAGAACGCCGCGACCCTGATGGGCGCCTGGACCTACGCCTCGCAGGCTGACGGCTGGTCGATCGTGCACCCCAGCAAGATCGGGTCGTGGATGGTGCTCGTCGTCTTCAGCTTCACGCTCGTGCTGTGGCTGAAGCAGCGCCGAGCAGGCTGACCACGGCGTCGAGCAGGGCGCGCGCCGTGTCCGCCTTGGTGCCGCTCGACTCGCCGACGACGGCGCCCTCCCGGCCGAGCAGGACCGCGACGGACTCGTCCCGGCCGAAGCCCTCGGCCCAGCCGACCTGGTTGAGCACGAGCAGGTCGGCGGGCTTCCGCGCGAGCTTGCGGCGGCCCAGGGCGATCAGGTCGTCCCGCCCGGTCGAGGTCTCGGCGGCGAAGCCCACGACGACCTGGCCCGTCCGGCGCCGTGCCACGAGGCCGGCCAGCACGTCGACGGTCCGCACCAGGTCGAGGGTGAGTCGGTCGCCCGCGTCGTCCTTCTTCAGCTTGGCGTCGGCGACGGAGGCGGGCGTCCAGTCCGCGACCGCGGCCGCCATCACGACGACGTCGGCCTCCTCGGCCGCCGCCGTGGTGACGACGTCGAGCTCGGCCGCGGTGCCGGCGGTCCGCACCTCGACGCCCACCAGCTGCGAGACCGCAGCGGCGACCTCGTCGTCGACGTGGGCCGCCACGAAGACCACGCGGGCGCCACGGGCCGTGGCCTCGCGGGCGACGGCGAGGCCCTGCTTGCCGCTCGAGCGGTTGCCGAGCCAGCGCACGGGGTCGAGGGGCTCGCGCGTCCCGCCGGCCGTGACGACGACGACGCGGCCGGCGAGGTCGCGACCGGCCAGGTCACGCCGCCGCGCCTCCTCGGCCCGGCCCGCGGCGACCGCGAGCGCCGCGTCGACGATCACGTCGGGCTCGCTCAGTCGCCCGGGGCCGCTGTCGCCGCCGGTCAGCGGGCCGTCGTCCGGACCGACCACGACGACGCCCCGCGCACGGAGCAGCGCCACGTTGTCGGCGGTCGAGGCCGCCTGCCACATCTGCGTGTGCATCGCCGGCGCGACGACGAGCGGCGCCGTGCTCGCGAGGACGGTCGTGCCGAGCAGGTCGTCGCTCAGCCCGTGCGCGAGCTTCGCGAGGGTGTGCGCGGTCGCCGGCGCGACGACGATCAGGTCGGCCTGCTGGCCGAGGGCGACGTGGCGCACCTGGGCGACGTCGTCGAAGACGGAGGTGTGCACCGGGTTGCGGCTGATCGCCTCGAGGGTGGGGGCGCCGACGAACCGGAGGGCCGCCTCCGTGGGGACGACGTGCACGTCGTGGCCCCGCAGCACGAGCTCGCGCACCACGGACACGGCCTTGTAGGCGGCGATGCCGCCGCAGATGCCGACGACGACGGTCAGCCGGCGGGCGTCGGGACCGACCGCGTGGTCGTCTGCGGCTGCTGCTGCTGCTGCGTCGGCGTCGGCCGCGCTGGCGGCGGTGCTGTCGGTCACGGTGGAGCCCCTGTCGATCGGCCGCCGAGCTGGTGCCCGTCGGCGGGTAGCGTTGCAGCCACCACGATGCCGCATCCCGACGGATCGTGCCGGAGGAGGCCGCACCGTGTGCACCGTCGTCGTGTCCGTCGCTCCCGGCGCCGAGTGGCCGGTGGTGTTCCTCGGGCTCCGCGACGAGTCGGCCGACCGCCCCTGGGATCCGCCCGCCGCCTGGTGGCCCGAGCTCGGCGACCGCGTCGAGGGCCTGCACGACCGCGAGGCCGGGGGAGCCTGGCTGGCCACGGCGACCGGGCCGGCCCGCGCCTCCGTCGTCCTCAACCGGCGGGAGCAGCCCCCCGTCCCCGAGGGGGGCTGGCGCACCCGCGGCGCGCTGCCGCTCGAGGCGGCCGCCGCCGGAGAGCTGCCCACCGGACGTCCCGCGACCCGCACCTTCAACCTCCTCTCGGCCGACGCCTCCGGAGCCGTCCACACGAGCTGGGACGGCGACCGCCTCGCGAGCGTGCCGCTCTCGCCGGGCGTGCACGTCCTCACGCACGGTGCGCCCGACGACGACCAGGTGGCCCGGGTGGCGCGCTGGCTGCCCCGGTTCCGGGGCGTCGCCGCACCGGTGGGCCCGCCGCCCGAGCAGGACGAGGGCAGCTGGCGGCCGTGGCTCGACCTGCTGCGCGAGAGCAGCGCGCTGCCGCTGTCCGACGAGGAGGCGCTGGTCCGGGCCGACCTGCTGCAGGGCACCTGGTTCGGCTCGCTCTCGCTCAGCCTCGTGGCGCTGTCCGCCGACCGCGTCGCCCACGAGCACCTGCGGCTCGACGCCGGCTCGGGCGTCGACCTGCCGGGCGCCCTCGCCGCCCGCTGACACGGCCCCGAGCACCCTCGCCGACGTCACGAGACGACACGGGGAATCACCGCCGCGCCTGCGCGGTTAGGGTCGGAGGCCCGGCAGACCCGGGCAGCTCATCGACCAGGAAGATCACCCGTGACGTTCTCGACTCCCCGCCTCTCCCGCACGACCCGGATCATCGCCGTCGGCGTCGCCTCCGCCGCAGCCCTGCTGCTGACGGCGTGCGCGCCCGCCTCGACCGACGACGTCGTCTCGCAGACCGGGAGCGCCACCGCGGACACCAGCGCGGCGAAGAGCCTCTCCGACATCCAGGACGCCGGCGTGCTCGTCATCGGCACCGAGGGCACCTACCAGCCCTTCACCTACCACGAGGGCGGTTCGGGAGCCCTGACGGGCTACGACGTCGACGTGGCCACCGCCGTCGCCGAGAAGCTCGGCGTCGAGCCCAGCTTCCAGGAGACCCAGTTCGACGCGCTGCTCGCGGGCCTCGACGCCGGGCGCTTCGACGTCGTCGCGAACCAGATCTCGATCACCGATGAGCGCGAGGCGACCTTCGACTTCTCGACGCCGTACACGGTCAGCCGCGGCGTCGTGGTGACGGCCGCCGACGACACCTCGATCACGTCGCTCGCCGACCTCGCGGGCAAGACGACCGCGCAGTCGCAGTCGAGCAACTTCTACGACACCGCGAAGGACGCCGGCGCCGACGTGCAGGTCGTCGAGGGCTGGGCCCAGTCGGTCGCCCTCGTCGAGCAGGGGCGCATCGACGCCACCGTCAACGACGAGCTCACCTTCCTCGACTACGTGAAGACCAACCCCGAGCAGGCGGCGGCGATCAAGATCGCGGCGACGACCGACGACGTGTCGCGCTCGGCGCTCGTGACGACGAAGGGCAGCGACGACCTCGTGCAGGCGATGGACGACGCGCTGGCGGAGCTGAAGGCCGACGGCACGCTGGCCCAGATCTCGGACAAGTACTTCGGCCAGGACGTCAGCGAGTAACGTGCAGTCCTCACTCGACCTCTTCGGCCGGGCGTTCTGGCCGATCGCGTCGGGTGCCCTGGTCGCGTCGATCCCGCTGGCCCTCGCCTCCATGGCGATCGGCCTGGTCATCGCCCTCGTCGTCGCGATGATGCGGTTGTCGGGGCGCGCCTGGCTCTCCGGGCTGGCGCGGTTCTACACGTCGGTGATCCGGGGCACGCCGTTGCTCGTGCAGCTGTTCGTCGTCTTCTACGGGCTGCCGTCGATCGGCGTGCGGCTCGACCCGTGGCCGAGCGCGATCATCGCGTTCTCGCTCAACGTCGGCGGCTACGCGGCCGAGGTGATCCGGGCGGCCATCCTCTCGGTGCCCAAGGGCCAGTGGGAGGCGGCGCACACCATCGGCATGTCACGCACCCTGGCGCTGCGGCGGATCATCCTGCCGCAGGCGGCGCGGGTCTCGGTGCCCCCGTTGTCGAACACCTTCATCAGCCTCGTCAAGGACACCTCGCTCGCCAGCGTCATCCTCGTCGTCGAGCTGTTCCGGCAGGCGCAGCAGATCGCGACCGTGTCGAACCAGTTCCTGCTGATCTACCTCGAGGCCGCCCTGATCTACTGGGTGATCTGCCTCGTGCTGTCGTTCGGGCAGGACGCCCTCGAGAAGAGACTGGACCGACATGTCGCCCGCTGACCCGCCCCTGTCCGGCGCCTCCTCCCGTCCCGTCCGCCCCGGCCAGGCTGCCGAGCTCGTCCTCCGCGTCGAGGGCCTCCGCAAGTCGTTCGGCGCGACCGAGGTGCTCAAGGGCATCGACCTCGAGGTGCGGCGCGGCCGCGTCGTCGCGATCATCGGGCCGTCCGGCTCGGGCAAGACGACCGTGCTGCGGTCCCTGAACAGCCTCGAGGTCCCCGACGGCGGGCGGGCGACCCTGTCCGACGGACGGGTCGTCGACTTCGGCGGCAAGGTCGCCAAGCGCGACCTGCTCGCCCTCCGCGACCGGTCGTCGATGGTGTTCCAGCACTTCAACCTGTTCCCGCACCTCACCGTGCTGCAGAACGTGGTCGAGGGGCCGATCCGCGTCCAGGGCCGCGACCCCGAGGAGGCGCGGGCCGAGGCCCGCGAGCTGCTCACCCGGGTGGGCCTCGCCTCCCGCGTCGACGCCTGGCCGGTCGAGCTCTCGGGCGGTCAGCAGCAGCGGGTCGGCATCGTCCGCGCCCTGGCCCTCCGACCGGAGCTGCTGCTCTTCGACGAGCCGACCAGCGCCCTCGACCCCGAGCTCGTCGGCGACGTCCTCTCCGTCGTCAAGGAACTCGCCGACGAGGGCTGGACGATGGTCGTCGTCACGCACGAGCTCGAGTTCGCCCGCCGGGTCGCCGACGAGGTCGTCTTCATGGACGACGGCGTCGTGGTCGAGCGCGGCGCCCCCGCCGAGGTGCTGAACCGCCCCCGCGAACCGCGCACGCAGCAGTTCCTCCGCCGCGTGCTCAAGCCCCTCGACGACTGACCTCGCCCGGCTAGGAGGCTAGAAGTCGAAGAGGTTGGCCCGCAGGCCGCCGTCGCCGAGCTCCTGCCGCAGCACCCCGCGGCGGCGCAGCACCGGCACGAGCTCGTCGAGCATCCGGTGCACGGTGACGGGGTGCAGGTCGCCCGAGAAGATCATCCCGTCGCTGCCGCCGTCGTCGCCGAGCTCCTCGACGAAGTCGGCGAACTCGTCCGCCGTCCCGACGAAGCCCGCCCGCTCGCTGACGAGCCCCTTGCGCGCCTTCGCCGTGAGGAGCTCCCGCAGGGTGGTGTCCGCGAACGAACCCGCACCCCCGAGCAGGCCCTTGACCGAGCCGTGCGAGACGTGCTCGCCGAAGATCGCCGGGTCGACCGGCCGGTCGAGGTCCAGCGTCGTCAGGTCGGTCTCGAGGTCGCTCGACTGGCCGAGCGCGATCGCCTCCAGCACGTCGTCGGACGGGTGCCGGGAGGCCTCGACGACCCGCAGCGCCTCCTCGCGGCTCGGCACGATCTCGGGCTTGACGACGAAGAGCACGCGGATCTCCGACGGCTTCCGCCCTCGCTCGGCTGCCGCCGTCAGGATGCGCGCGCGGTAGTCGCGCACGCTCCCCGCGTCGAGCGGCGCGAGGGCCAGCTGCACGTCCGACTGCGTGCCCGCGAACGCGAGGCCGCGAGCCGACCCGCCGGGGGAGACGACGACCGGGTCGCCGCGCTCGAACGGCACCGCGTTGAGCGGGCCGGCGACGTCGAAGTGCTCGCCCACGTGCCGGAACGCGTCGAGCGCCGCCCCGTCGGCGAAGCGACCGGTGCCCGGGTCGGCGACCAGCGCCTCCTCGCCCCAGCTGTGCCACAGGCGTCGGACGACCGCCATCCACTCGTCGGCGCGGTCGTAGGCGGCGTCGTGCCCGAGCGCGGGCAGGCCGAAGTGCCGGGCGCTGCCGGTGTCGGTGACGAGGTTGAGGCCGAAGCGGTCGTCGCTGAGGTGGGCCAGGGTCGCGAACTGACGCGCGGCGAGGTACGGCGGGTAGGCGCCGGCGTTGATCGTCGGAGCGATGCCGATGCGCGACGTCGCGGCGAACAGGTAGGGCGCCAGCATGAGCGGGTCGTGCTTCGGACCGCCGTAGGCGCCCCGGACGCGCAGGTCGAGGGTCTCGGGCGAGCCGAGCGACAGCGCGTCCTCCATGATCACCAGGTCGAGGCCGGCCTGCTCGAGCTCGCGCACCGACTGCTGGTAGAGCGCGGGCTTCGTCCAGTCGTGGTTCCACTCCCGGTACGGGTGGCCCCAGCCCTGGGGGCCGAAGCCGCGGGAGAAGAACCAGCCGAAGTGCTGCAGGCGGGTCACGCCGCGTCCTCCTCTGCGGCGGCCGGGTGCAGCCGAGGAGGCGCGGCGTCGGCCGCCCCCTCGGCTGACTGCCCCGAGACGGTCGGCCCCCGGCGCACCGCCTCCAGGCCGCGCTCGAGGTCGCGGAGCAGGTCGTCGACGTCCTCGATGCCGACGGACAGCCGCAGCAGCCCGGGCCAGATGCCGGCGGCCCGCTGCTCGTCCGGCGTGCGCAGGGCGTGCGTCGTGGTGCCCGGGTGCAGGATCAGCGACCGGACGTCGCCGAGGTGGGTCATGCGGCTGATCAGCGCGACGGCGTCGACGAACAGCTCGGCCGCGGCGATCCCGCCGCGCAGGGTGAACGAGAAGACGCTGCCCGCGCCCCGGGGCAGGTACCGCTCGGCCAGGGCGTGGTGCGGGCTCGACGCGAGGCCCGCGTAGTCGACGGACTCCACCTCCTGCTGCTGCTCGAGCCACGTGGCGACGGCGAGGGCGTTGGCCGAGTGCCGCTCGACGCGGAGCGAGAGGGTCTCGACGCCCTGCTGGATGAGGAACGCGTTGAACGGCGAGGGCGCCGGCCCGATCCGGGCGGCCACGACCTCGCGGGCGTAGGCGAGCGCCGCCCGCGCCCCGAACCGCTCCGCGTAGCTGGCGCCGGCCAGCGCACGTCGCGGTTCGACCAGGTGCGGGAACCGCGGCGCGCCGCCCGCGTCGACCCCGGTCCAGTCGAACGCGTCGCCCGAGACGACGACGCCGCCGAGGGCGGTGCCGTGCCCCGCGAGGAACTTGCTCGCCGAGTGCACCACGAGGTCGGCCCCGTCGTCGAGGGGACGCCAGAGGTACGGCGACGCGAGCGTGTTGTCGACGACGAGCGGCAGCCCGGCCTCGTGGGCCACTCGGGCGATCGCGGCCACGTCGAGCAGGTCGTTCTTCGGGTTCGGGATCGGCTCGCCGTAGAGCAGCTTCGTCTCGGGACGGATCAGCCGGCGCCAGGCCTCGGGGTCGCCCGCGTCGTCGACGAACGAGACGTCGATGCCGAGCCGGGCGAAGTTGTCGACGAAGATGCCGCGCGTGCCCTCGTAGATGCTGCTCGCGCTGACGAGGTGGTCGCCCGCCTCGAGCAGGGCGAGCAGGGCGACCGTGATCGCCGCCTGCCCGGTGCCGACGAGCAGCGCGTCCGTGCCGTGCTCGAGCAGCGCGAGGCGGCGCTCGACCGCGGCCGTGGTGGGGTTGCCGCTCCGGGTGTAGACGTAGCCGGGATCGTCGCCGGCGAACCGGTCGCGGGCCTGGGCGAAGTCGTCGAAGACGAAGCCCGCGCTGAGGTGGATCGGCGAGACGCGGGCGCCGAAGTCGCCGTCGGTCGCCGCGCCTCCGTGCACCTGCTCGGTGGTGAACCCGTGCCGGTCGTGGTCTGCTCGCGGGTGTGCCTGGCTCACCGTGCGCCTCCTCTGGTCCGTGTGCTCAGCCGAACAGCCGCGAGCTCGCGATGCGCGCGCCCTCGCCGAGCGCGGCGAGCTTCGCCACGGCGATCTGCGGGTGGATGCGTCCGCCGAGCCCGCAGTCGGTCGAGGCGACGACCCGTTCGGGCCCCACCACCGACGCGAACGCCTCGATGCGGTCCGCGACGAGCTCGGGGTGCTCGACGACGTTCGTCGCGTGGCTCACGATGCCGGGGATGATCTTCTTGTGCGCCGGCAGGTCGAGGTCGCGCCAGACCTTCCACTCGTGCTCGTGCCGCACGTTGGCCGCCTCGAACGAGTACGCGCCGGCGGTGATCTCGAGCATGAGGTCGGCGATGTGCCGGAACTCGATGTCCGTGGTGTGCGGTCCGTGCCAGCTGCCCCAACAGAGGTGGAACCGGATCTGGTCCTCGGGCAGGCCGCGCAGGGCGTGGTTCAGCGCCTCGACCCGGATGCGCGTGAACGCGCGGTAGTCCTCGACGCTCGGCTCGGGGACGATCTGGTCCCAGTTCTCGGCGATCGACGGGTCGTCGATCTGCACCGTGAGGCCGGCCTCGACGATCGCCGTGTACTCCTCGCGCAGCACCTCGGCCCAGGCCCAGATGTGCTCCTCCTCGGTCGCGTAGAAGTCGTTCGCGATGCGCGCGCCGCTGCCGGGCGACAGCGACGTGATGAAGCCGGACGACGGGTCGGCGCCGGTCGCGGCGAGCCCCGCCTTGAGGTTGGCGATGTCGGAGGCGATGGCCGACTGCCCGACGTACGCGAGCGGCCCCGTGGTGCTGGGGAACGCGGTCGCGGTCGTGCCGGTGCTGATGCCCGAGGTCGGGTCCTGGTAGGCGTCGGCGAAGATCGTCCAGTCGCGCCGGTCGGGGAACGACGTCAGCCGCACGTCCCCCGGCGACGAGCGCACCGGCTCCTGCGAGAAGATGTCCGCGCCCGTGACCGTCAGGCCCGAGACCCGCTGGAACGAGTACGACCACCAGGCGCCGTAGTCGACCGCACTCGTCATGGCCTTGCCGTACTCGCCGTCGCCGACGACGGTGATGCCGAGGTCCTGCTGGCGGCGCACGAGGTCGACCACCGCGGCGGTCAGCAGCTCGTCGAACTCGGGCGTGCGCTCGAGCGTGAGGCCGTCGTCGGCCAGGCGGCGGGCGTTGTTGGCCGCGATGAGCTCGGGCGTGCGGGGCAGGCTGCCCGCGTGGCTGGTCTCGATCCTCTGGTTCGTCATGTGCCGATGGTGGACCTCGGTCCCGCCGGTGTCACGTGCCTGCGTCACGCGCCGTCACGAAGGCGCAGGAGGCAGCGGTGCGGGAACAGGACGGGCACGCTGGTCGTTGCCCCCGTCGACCGCCGACCGGCCCTGGCTACGATCGTCGGGAAGGGACACCGTGACTCAGACACCGCAGCAAGCTCAGACACCGCAACAAGCTCAGACACCCCAGCGAGCTCAGACACCGCAGCAGACCACCACCGCCCCCGCCCGCCCCCTCGACGACATCGAGGTCGAGCGCCTCCGGGCCGACTTCCCGATCCTCGCGCAACAGGTGTCGGGCGAGCCCCTGGCCTACCTCGACTCCGGCGCGACGGCGCAGCGCCCGCGCTCCGTGCTCGACGCCGAGCGCCGGTTCCTCGAGAACGACAACTCGGCCGTGCACCGCGGCGCGCACACGCTCGCCGCCCTGGCGACCGAGGCGTTCGAGGAGGCGCGCGAGACCGTCGCGCGCTTCGTGGGCGCCGCCTCCCACGAGGTCGTCTGGACGGCGAACGCGACCGACGCGATCAACCTGGTCGCGCACGGCTTCACGGCCGCGACCCTCGGCCGCGGCGACGAGGCCGCCCGCCGCTTCGCGCTCCGCCCGGGCGACGAGATCGTCGTGACGGAGGCCGAGCACCACGCGAACCTCGTTCCCTGGCAAGAGGTGGCGGCCACCACCGGAGCCGTCCTGCGCGTCGTTCCGGTCGACGACGACGGCGTCTGGACGCTCGACGACGCCCGTGCCGTCGTCACCGAGCGCACGCGGGTGCTCGCCTTCGCCCACGTGTCGAACGTGACCGGGCTGGTGGCGCCCGTCGAGCAGCTGGTCGAGCTCGCCCACGGGGTCGGCGCGCTGGTCGTGCTCGACGCCTGCCAGTCGGTGCCCCACCGCCCCGTCGACGTCCGCGCCCTCGGCGTCGACTTCGCCGCGTTCTCCGGCCACAAGATGCTCGGGCCCACCGGCATCGGCGTGCTCGTCGGCCGTGGCGAGCTGCTCGACGCCCTGCCCCCGTTCCGCACGGGAGGCTCGATGATCACCACCGTGACGCTCGAGTCCGCCGAGTACCTGCCCGCGCCCCAGCGCTTCGAGGCCGGCACGCAGCCGGTCTCGCAGGCCGTCGCCCTCGCCGAGGCCGTGCGCTACCTCGAGGCCGTCGGCCTCGAGCGCGTCCGCGACCACGAGGAGGCGCTGGCCGAGCAGCTGGTGGTCGGCCTGTCCGCGCTCCCCGGCGTCCACGTCGTCGGCCCACCCGCCGGCGTGCCGCGATCGGGCCTCGCCAGCTTCGTCGTCGACGGCGTGCACGCGCACGACGTGGGCCAGTACCTCGACGCCCAGGGGATCGCCGTGCGCGTCGGCCACCACTGCGCGCAGCCCCTGCACCGGCGGCTGGGCGTCACGGCGACGACGCGGGCGAGCACCTACCTGTACACGACCGCCGCCGAGGTCGACCGCCTGATCGCCGGCGTCGCCGGGGTCCGCGGCTACTTCGGGGCGGAGGACGCCCGATGAGCGCCTCCCTCGACTCGCTCTACCAGCAGGTGATCCTCGACCACGCGAAGGCACGGCAGGGCGACGGCGAGCTCCCCGACGCCGACGCCGAGCACTTCGAGCGGAACCCGACCTGCGGCGACGAGATCACGGTGCGGGTCCGGCTCGAGCCGGGCACCGACCGCATCGCCGACCTGCGCTGGCAGGGCGCGGGGTGCAGCATCTCGATGGCGTCGGCGTCGGTCCTCTCCGGACTCGCGCCGGGTCGGTCGCTGCCCGAGCTCGCGGCGCTCGTCGGCGAGTTCCGCACGATGATGCGGTCGCGGGGCGCGGGGGAGCCCGACGACGAGGTCCTCGGCGACGCCGTCGCCCTGCACGGCGTCTCGAAGTTCGTCATGCGGGTGAAGTGCGGCATGCTCGCCTGGGTCGCCGCCGAGGCCTGCGGCGCGGAGCTGGCGGCCCGCTGACCCGGAGCGCACCGTCACCGGCGCCGGTGCCCCCGGTTCATCCCTGAGGTGCAGGTGGGCAGGCCGTCGCCGCCACTAGTGTCGGCCCATGGAACCTCGGGGGAGCGACCGGCCGACGACGCCCTGGCCGGAACTGATCGAGCAGGCGCGGCACTACCCGTCGCCGCACAACTCGCAGCCGATCGTCGTGCAGCCGACGTCCGCGACGACCGCGACCGTCTGGTACGACCTCGACCGGGGCCTCCCCGCCGAGTCGTTCGGCATCCCGTTCGCCCACGTCTGCGGCGGGGTGTTCCTCGCCGGCCTCGCGATCGTCGCCCGTGCCCAGGGCTTCGTCGTCCGCGAGGCGCTCGACCTCGCGCCGATGGACTTCGGCGGGGACGCCCGGCTGCACCGCCTGGCCGAGGTCGTCCTCGAGCCGCGCGAGGCGACCGACGCCGACCGCGCCGACCGTGACGCCTTCCTCGCCCGGCAGACGTCGCGCCGTCCCTACGACGCGACGACCGTGGACGAGGAGGTGCTGGCCGGCGCCCGCGCGATCGCCGCCTCCCACGGTCACCTCCTCCGCAGCACGACCGACGCCGCGACGGTCGACGACGTCGTCCGCATCAACCAGGAGACGCTCTTCGACGACCTGCAGGACGACGACGTGCACGCCGAGATCATGACCTGGCTGCGCTTCTCGGCGAAGCAGGCCGCGGAGACCGGCGACGGCCTGAGCGCCGAGACCATGTTGATGCCGGGGCCGGTGCTCCGGTTCGCCATGGGCCACCGTCGGCTCTGGACGGCGCCGGTCGTCGGCGACGCCGTCAGGCGGGTCTACCTCGGCACCATGAAGGGCGTCCGCCAGCTCGCCTGGCTGGAGGGCCCGTTCGCGGGCCCCGCCGACCACGTCGAGGCGGGCCGGGCGTTCCTCGAGGTGTGGCTCGAGCTGTCGCGGCACGGCGTCGCCCTGCACCCGTTCGGCACCGTCATCACCAACCCGCGGTCGCACGCCGCGTTCGTCCGCGCCGTCGACGTCGACGAGCAGGACGGGCGGATGGCCTGGATGCTCTTCCGGCTGGGGCGGAGCGCTCCGCCGCCCGTGGCCCGCCGACGCCCGGCCGCCGCGATGACGATCGGGGCGGGGGAAGGACGATGAAGCGGCTCGTGGTCTTCACGCTCCTCCGGGTGGTCGACGGCCTCGTCAAGCTCGCGATGCCCCGGGTCGAGACGCACCGCCTCCTGCTCGTCCCCGGCATCGAGCCGCTGCGCTGGCGGCTCGGGCGCTGGCGCGCCTGGCGCACCATGGAGCGAGCGGCGCGGTCGGTGCCCGCCTACCGGGCGTTCCTCCGGGAGCACGGGCAGGGCCGTCGACTCGACACCCGGGACGGCGTCGAGGCCGCGTTCGCCCGACTGCCCGAGATGGACAAGGAGTCGTACGTCAAGCGCTGGAGCATCGCCGAGCGCTGCCTCGGCGGCCGCCTCCCGCGCCGAGGGGTGGTCGTCGACGAGTCGTCGGGCAGCTCGGGCGTGCCGACGAGCTGGGTGCGCGGGCCCGACGAGCGCCAGGCCACGAGACAGCTGCTGCAGCTCGGGTTCGCCCGCACGTCGGCCGAGCTGCCGCACCCGCCGTTCGTGCTCAACGCGTTCTCGCTCGGCGCCTGGGCCACCGGCATGAACGTCACCGCGTCGCTCACCGAGTCGACGATGATCAAGTCGATCGGACCGGACCCGGACAAGATCATCCAGACGATGCGCGAGTTCGGCACCGGGTTCACCTACGTCATCCTCAGCTACCCGCCGTTCCTCAAGGGCCTCTTCGAGGACGACCGGCTCGACTGGTCGCAGTACACGATCGTCGCCGCGTTCGGGGGCGAGGGCATCAGCGAGAACATGCGCGGGCACATCCTCGAGTACGCCCGCGCGGTCCTCGGCTCGTACGGCGCGAGCGACCTCGAGATCAACCTCGGCATCGAGACCGAGTTCACCGTGGCCCTCCGCCGCGCGATCGCCGACGACCCCGACCTCGCGGCCCGGCTCACCCGGCAGCAGGAGTACGGCGTGCTGCCGATGATCTTCCAGTTCAACCCGTTCGGGTACCTGATCGAGACGAACGAGGCCGGCGAGCTCGTCGTCACGATCGCCCGCGCCGAGAACATCAGCCCCCGGATCCGCTACAACATCCACGACCGGGGGCACGTGACCCGGATGCGCGACGTCCTGCCGGTGCTGCGCGAGAAGGGGCTGTCGGCGGTCGTCGCCGAGAAGTTCCTCGACCTGCCGCTGCTCTTCCACTACGGCCGGAGCGACCTCTCGGTCGACTACAACGGCGCCGTCGTGGCGCCCGACGCCCTCCGCGACGTGCTGAACGGCGACCCTGCCCTGCTGCAGGCCGTCGAGAACCACCGGCTCATCGCCTTCGAGGACGCGTCGGGCGACCGTCAGCTGCACATCGCCCTCCAGCTCTCGCCGAACGCCGACGACGTCGACACCGGCCCGTGGCGCGACGACGTCGTGAGCGGCCTGCGGCGCCTGAACCTCGACTTCTCGAACGCCGTCCGCACCGCGGCGCCCGCGACCCTCCCCACCGTCGCCTTCTACGCGCACCGCACGGGCCCCTTCGCCGGCGACGGCGCGAAGCTGAAGAACGAGTACGTCTGGCAGCTCGGCCCCGGCGAGGTCGACCGGCACGACCTCGACCTGGGCTGGACGGCGCCGAGGGAGGCCTGACCGGCGGCGGCCGCCGCTGCCGGCGGCACTAAACTGGCGCGCGTCCCCTCGATCGTCAGGAGCCCTCCACCGTGTCAGACCAGCCTGCCCCCGCCGCCCTCGCCGCCGCACCTGAGACCGTCGAGGCGACCGAGACCACGACGGGGCTCGAGCTGTTCACGGACAAGGGCGTCGTCGCGATGCGCGTCGCCGGCGAGCTGCGCGACCTCGCGTCCGAGCTGCACGCGGGCGACGTCGCCGAGGCCGTCACCATCGGGTCGCCCGACGGCCTGGCCGTGCTCCGCCACTCGGCCGCGCACGTCATGGCGCAGGCCGTCCAGGGCATCAACCCGGAGGCGAAGCTCGGCATCGGCCCGCCCGTCACCGACGGCTTCTACTACGACTTCGACGTCGCCGAGCCGTTCACGCCCGACGACCTCAAGGCGATCGAGAAGGGCATGGAGCGGATCATCCGCCAGGGCCAGCGCTTCCGCCGCCGCGTCGTCACCGAGGCCGAGGCGCGCGCCGAGCTCGCCGGCGAGCCCTACAAGCTCGAGCTGATCGGCCTCAAGGGCGGGTCGGCCGACGAGATCGGCGACGACGGCGAGTCGGTCGAGGTCGGCGGCGCCGAGCTGACCATCTACGACAACGTCGACCCGAAGTCCGGCGACGTGCTCTGGTCCGACCTCTGCCGCGGCCCCCACGTGCCGAGCACCCGCGTCCTCGGCAACGCCACGAAGCTGATGCGCGTCGCCGCCGCCTACTGGCGCGGCTCGGAGAAGAACCCGCAGCTGCAGCGCATCTACGGCACCGCCTGGCCCACGAAGGACGAGCTGCGCGAGTACCAGGCCCGGCTCGAGGAGGCGGCGAAGCGCGACCACCGCAAGCTCGGCGTCGAGCTCGACCTCTTCTCGTTCCCGGACGAGATCGGCTCGGGCCTCGCGATCTTCCACCCGAAGGGCGGCATCATCCGCCGCGAGATGGAGGACTACTCCCGTCGTCGCCACGAGGCCGCGGGCTACGACTTCGTGTACACGCCGCACATCACCAAGGCGAGCCTGTTCGAGACCTCGGGCCACCTCGGCTGGTACAAGGACGGCATGTTCCCGGCCATGAAGCTCGACGAGGCCCGGAACGACGAGGGCGAGGTCACCCGCCAGGGCGCCGACTACTACCTCAAGCCGATGAACTGCCCCATGCACATCCTCGCGTACCGCTCGCAGCCGCGGTCGTACCGCGACCTGCCGATGCGCCTCTTCGAGTTCGGCACCGTCTACCGCAACGAGAAGTCGGGCGTCATCCACGGCCTCACCCGGGTGCGGGGCATGACCCAGGACGACGCGCACATCTTCACCACGACCGACAAGATGAAGGAGGAGCTGACCGGCACCCTGAACTTCGTCCTGTCCCTGCTCCGTGACTACGGCCTGACCGACTTCTACCTCGAGCTCTCGACGAAGGACCCGGTCAAGTACGTCGGCGACGACGACATCTGGGACACCGCCACGCAGACCCTCCGCGAGGTGGCAGAGGAGTCCGGGCTCGAGCTCGTCCCCGACCCGGGCGGAGCCGCGTTCTACGGCCCCAAGATCTCGGTGCAGGCCCGCGACGCCATCGGCCGCACATGGCAGATGTCGACGGTCCAGCTCGACTTCAACCTGCCCGAGCGCTTCGAGCTCGAGTACGCGGCCGCGGACGGCACCCGACAGCGTCCGGTCATGATCCACCGGGCGCTGTTCGGCACCATCGAGCGGTTCTTCGGGGTCCTCACCGAGCACTACGCCGGGGCGTTCCCCGTGTGGCTGTCCCCGGTCCAGGTCGTGGCGATCCCCGTGGCCGACGAGTACGGCGACTACCTCGACGACGTGGTGCGCCAGCTGCGCGAAAAGGGCGTCCGCGCCCAGGTCGACCACGGCGACGACCGGTTCCCCAAGAAGATCCGCACGCACACGAAGTCCAAGGTGCCCTTCCAGCTCATCGCGGGCGAGGAGGACCGCGCGGCCGGCGCCGTGAGCTTCCGCTACCGCGACGGCTCCCAGGAGAACGGCGTGCCCGTCGCCGACGCCGTGGCCAAGATCCTCGAGGCGATCGAGACGAAGGCCCAGGTCTGACCGTGGGGGCAGGCGCCGACGAGCTGCCGGCCGACGTCGACCCGGTCGGCGACGAGTCGGCGCGCGTCGAGTCGGCGGACGACTTCGCGTCGGCGCCCGACGCGTTCCAGCGCCTCTGGACGCCGCACCGTGCCGTGTACGTCAGCCGCGGCCAGGGCGCCCACGACGACGCGTGCCCGTTCTGCGCCGCGCCCTCGCGCAGCGACGAGGAGGCGCTGATCGTCGCCCGGGGGCAGCACGCGTTCGTCCTGCTGAACCTGTACCCGTACAACCCCGGCCACCTGCTGGTCTGCCCCTACCGGCACATCTCGACCTACGACCTGGCCACGCCCGACGAGGTCGCCGAGATCGGCGCGCTGACCCAGACCGCCATGCGCGTCGTCCGCGAGGTCTCGCACGCCCAGGGCTTCAACATGGGCATGAACCAGGGGTCGGTCGGCGGTGCCGGCATCGCCGAGCACCTGCACCAGCACGTGGTGCCGCGCTACGGTGGCGACTCGAACTTCTTCCCGATCATCGCCCAGACCAAGGCCGTCACCCAGCTGCTCGGCGACGTCCGCGAGGCGCTGGCGGCCGCCTGGCCCGTCGGGGGAGACCAGGCCACTCGGTGACGAGCGGCACATCGGCGACGCACGCCCCCGGGCAGCGCCTAAACTGAGGCCATCATGAGCGACAGCACCCCCACCTCCGTCCCGTCCGCCGGCAGCACGACCGGATCGGACCGCGTCAAGCGCGGTCTCGCCGAGATGCTCAAGGGCGGCGTCATCATGGACGTCGTCAACGTCGAGCAGGCGAAGATCGCAGAAGACGCGGGGGCCGTCGCCGTCATGGCCCTCGAGCGCGTGCCCGCCGACATCCGCTCGCAGGGCGGCGTCGCCCGCATGAGCGACCCCGACATGATCGACGAGATCATCGCGGCCGTCTCGATCCCCGTCATGGCGAAGGCGCGCATCGGCCACTTCGTCGAGGCACAGATCCTCCAGACGCTCGGCGTCGACTACATCGACGAGTCCGAGGTGCTGAGCCCCGCCGACTACGTCAACCACATCGACAAGTGGAACTTCACGGTCCCCTTCGTCTGCGGTGCGACGAACCTGGGCGAGGCGCTCCGTCGCATCACCGAGGGCGCCGCCATGATCCGCTCCAAGGGCGAGGCCGGCACCGGCGACGTGTCCGAGGCGACCAAGCACATCCGCACCATCTCGAAAGAGATCGCGCAGCTCCAGGGCCTCAAGACCGACGAGCTGTACGTGGCCGCGAAAGAGCTGCAGGCGCCCTACGAGCTGGTGAAGGAGATCGCCGAGACCGGCAAGCTCCCCGTAGTCCTCTTCACCGCCGGCGGCGTCGCGACGCCCGCCGACGCGGCGCTGATGATGCAGCTCGGCGCCGACGGCGTCTTCGTGGGCTCCGGCATCTTCAAGTCGGGCAACCCGGCCGAGCGCGCCGCCGCGATCGTCAAGGCCACGACGTTCTTCGACGACCCCCAGGTCGTCGCCGACGCGTCGCGCGGCCTCGGCGAGGCCATGGTCGGCATCAACGTGCCCGACCTGCCCGCGCCGCATCGCCTCGCCGAGCGTGGCTGGTAGCCGACACGAGGAGGCGGCGGCCCCGCGGGTCGGGGTCCTCGCCCTCCAGGGCGACTTCCGCGAGCACCTCGCGGTGCTGACCGCCCTCGGAGCGGTCGCCGTGCCCGTGCGCCGGCCCGACGAGCTCGCGGGCGTGTCCGGTCTCGTCATCCCGGGCGGCGAGTCGACCGTGATGGACAAGCTCAGCCGCACCTTCGGCATGGCCGAGCCGCTGCGTGCGGCCGTCGACGCGGGTCTGCCCGTCTACGGGACGTGCGCCGGGCTGATCATGCTCGCCGACCGGGTCGTCGACGGCTCCGCCGGGCAGCGCACGATCGGCGGCCTCGACGTTGCCGTGCGCCGCAACGCCTTCGGCGGGCAGAACGAGTCGTTCGAGACCGACCTCGTCGTGCCCGTCGTGGGCGATGGGCCCGTGCACGCGGTCTTCATCCGGGCGCCCGTGGTGGCCGAGGTGGGTCCGCTCGCCACGGCGGTGGGCGTCCTCGACGACGGTCGGGTCGTCGCCGTCGAGCAGGGGAACCTGCTCGGCACGTCGTTCCACCCCGAGGTGACCGGCGAGCTCCGGTTCCACGTGCGGTTCCTCGAGAAGGCGCGCGCCTGGTCCTCGCGCTGACGCGCCTCCTCGTCCTGCCCGGTCCTGACCTGTCGCTGCCGCCCCGGCGGCGGGCCTGCCGGTAGGATGGTCCGGATCGTCAACCGGAAGTGAGGAGCACCGTGTCCGGGCATTCCAAGTGGGCCACGACCAAGCACAAGAAGGCCGTCATCGACAGCCGTCGCGCCAAGTCGTTCGCCAAGCTCATCAAGAACATCGAGGTCGCGGCCAAGCAGGGCGGGGCCGACATGTCCGGCAACCCGACGCTCGTCGACGCCGTCCAGAAGGCCAAGAAGACCTCGGTCCCCAACGACAACATCGACCGCGCCGTCAAGCGCGGCGCGGGCCTCAGCGGCGAGTCCGTCGACTACCAGACCATCGTCTACGAGGGCTACGGCCCCAACGGCGTCGCCTTGCTGATCGAGTGCCTGACCGACAACAAGAACCGCGCGGCGGCGAACGTCCGCACGGTCATGTCGCGCAACGGCGGCACCATGGCCGACCCGGGCAGCGTCGCCTACAACTTCAGCCGCAAGGGCGTCATCGCGGTCATGAAGACCGGCGAGCTCAGCGAGGACGACGTGCTGGCCGCGGTGCTCGACGCCGGCGCCGAAGAGGTCACCGACCGGGGCGAGGGCTTCGAGATCGTGACCGAGCCGTCCGACCTGGTGCCCACGCGCACGGCGCTCCAGGAGGCCGGGATCGACTACGACTCCGCCGACGTCGAGTTCGTCCCCGGCCTCAAGATCGAGGTCGACCTCGAGACCGCCCGCAAGGTGTTCCGCCTCGTCGACGCGCTCGACGACGACGACGACGTGCAGAACGTCTACGCGAACTACGACGTCCCCGCCGACGTGCAGGCCGCGCTCGACGACGACGACGACTGAGCCGCCGAGGTGACCCTGCGGGTGCTCGGCATCGACCCCGGCCTGACCCGCTGCGGGGTCGGCGTCGTCGAGGTCGACGCGACCCGCCGGGCCACCCTCGTGGCGGTGACCGTCATCCGGTCGCCGGCCGACATGCCGCTCGAGCAGCGCCTCCTCACGATCGGGCGCGGCATCGAACAGCTCGTCGACGAGCACCGTCCCGACGCGATGGCCATCGAGCGCGTCTTCGCGCAGAACAACCTGTCGACCGTGATGGGCACCGCCCAGGTGAGCGGCCTGGCGCTCCGCGCCGCCGCCGAGCGGTCCGTCCCCGTGGCCATGCACACGCCGTCCGAGGTCAAGGCGGCCGTGACCGGCTACGGCTCGGCGGACAAGGCCCAGGTGGGCGCAATGGTCGCCCGCCTGCTCGGCCTCGCCGAGGCCCCGAAGCCCGCCGACGCCGCCGATGCCCTGGCGCTGGCGATCTGCCACGCGTGGCGTCGTGGCGGCCTCCCCTCGGCACCGGCCGGCGGCGGTCTCACGGCCGCGCAGAAGGCGTGGCGCGAGGCGGAGAAGTCGGCGCGGACTCCTAGGCTGGGCAGATGATCTCGAGCGTCCGCGGCACCGTGCTGTCCGCCTCCGGAACCAGCGTCGTCGTCGAGGTCGGGGGAGTGGGCCTCCGGGTCGGCGTGACGCCTCAGCTCGCCCTCACGGCCACGGTCGGCACGACGCTCCAGCTGTTCACGACGCTGATCGTCCGCGAAGACGACCTGTCCCTCTTCGGCTTCGCCGCCCTCGAGGAAATCGAGGTGTTCGACCTGCTGCGGAGCGTCACGGGCGTCGGCCCGAAGTCGGCCCAGGGCGTGCTCGCCACGCTCAGCCCGTCGCAGGTCGCGCACGCCGTCGCCGACGACGACGACGCGCCCTTCCGGCGCGTGTCCGGCATCGGGCCCAAGACCGCGAAGCTCATCGTCCTCTCGTTGGCGGGCAAGCTCGACGTCCGGGCCGCCGCACCCACCGTGACCGCCGCCTCCTCGACCTCGGCCGACGTCCTCACGGCCCTCGTCGGGCTGGGCTGGTCCGAGAGGGAGGCGCAGGCCGCCGTCGACTCGGTCGTCGCCGACCGCGGACCCGACGTCGCCGTCTCCGTGCCCTCGCTCCTCCGTGCCGCCCTCGGCCACCTCGGCCCGCAGAAGTCGCTGGGCGCGCGCGCGTGACCGACGCCGACCTCACACGGCCCGTCGTCGAGTCCGAGGCCGAGCTCGCCTTCGAGGGCGCGCTCCGCCCCACCTCGCTCGACGAGTTCGTCGGCCAGAAGAAGGTGCGCGGGCAGCTCGAGCTGCTGCTCAAGGCGGCGTCGATGCAGGGGCGGACCCCCGACCACATCCTCATGGCGGGTCCTCCCGGGCTCGGCAAGACCACCCTCGCGATGATCGTGGCGCACGAGAGCGGGCGGCCGCTCCGGATGTCGTCCGGGCCGGCCATCCAGCACGCGGGCGACCTCGCCGCCGTGCTCTCGGCCCTGGTCCCCGGCGAGGTGCTCTTCATCGACGAGATCCACCGCATGGCGCGCTCGGCAGAAGAGATGTTGTACCTCGCCATGGAGGACTACCGGATCGACATCATGGTCGGCAAGGGCGCGGGGGCGACCAGCATCCCGCTCGAGCTGTCTCCGTTCACGCTCGTCGGCGCCACCACGCGCAGCGGCATGCTGCCGAACCCCCTGCGCGACCGGTTCGGCTTCACGGCCAACCTCGAGTTCTACGACGCCGCCGAGCTCACCGAGGTGCTCCGCCGGGCCGCCTCCCTGCTCGGCATCCCCGTCGACGGCGACGCCCTGGCCGAGATCGCCGGTCGGTGCCGCGGCACGCCGCGCATCGCGAACCGTCTGCTCCGTCGCGTGCGCGACTACTCGCTGGTCCACGGACGCGACGCCGACCTGGCGACGGTGCGGGACGCCCTGGCTCTCTACGACGTCGACGACCTCGGCCTCGACCGGCTCGACCGCGAGGTGCTGTCGACCGTGCTCAGGAGGTTCGGCGGCGGCCCCGTCGGGCTCGGCACGCTCGCCGTGTCGGTGGGAGAAGAGGCGGACACGATCGAGTCCGTCGTCGAGCCGTTCCTCGTCCGCATCGGCCTGCTGATCCGCACCCCCCGGGGCCGCGTGGCGACGCAGGAGGCCTGGCGGCACTTCGGGCTGCCGCATCCGTCAGGGGCGCTGTTCGGCGATGAACTATGATCGCGGCTAGGCCTGTCGGCGCGAGGCACCCTCACCACCGCCCGCGCCGCCCATCCCCACGAGCTTCGAAAGGCAGTTCCTCATGGACGCCACAACAATCATCATGGTCCTCCTCCTGGTGGTCCTCGTCTTCTTCATGTTCCGCAACAAGCGCAAGCGCGACGCCCAGCAGGCGACGCTGCAGTCGAAGATGGTCCCCGGCGTCGAGGTGATGCTGAGCTTCGGCGTCTACGGCACGCTCGTCTCGATCGACGACGAGGCCAACATCGCCGAGGTCGAGGTCTCGCCCGGCACCGTCCTGCGCGTGCACCGCCAGACCCTGGGCCGCGTCGTCGAGCCCGTCGTCGCCGACGACGCCGTGGTCTCCGACGCCGACGAGCTCGACGCCCGCCCGGCCGACGACCTGATCGTCGACGACAGCACGACCGCCGACCGCACGTCGCCCGCCTACGGCGAGCGGGTCGACGAGACGCGGCTCGACTCCACCACCGACACGGACAAGCCGAACAAGGCCTGACCCGCCGACAGCCGGGGCCCACTCGTGAGCCCCGGCCCAGACGACGGCGCGCGCCCCTCGGGGCGCGCGCTCCCATGAGAAAGCAGAACCTCCGTGGCACGTTCGACGCCGGTCAAGAAGGCAATTCGTTCCCTGACGTGGTTGCTCGTCATCATCGCCGGCCTCGCCGCGCTGAACGGCACCGCCACCGCCCTCAACGACTCGGGGCGTGACGGCTGGTGGGACGGTGCGAGCTGGGTCCCCGAGCTGGCGCTCGACCTGCAGGGCGGCACGCAGATCACCCTCGCCGCACAGCTCGACAACGGCCAGTCCGTGTCCAGCCAGCAGCTCGACCAGGCCGTGACGATCATCCGCCAGCGCATCGACAGCGCTGGCGTCTCCGAGTCGGAGATCACCCGCCAGGGCGCGCAGAACATCGTCGTGTCGATCCCCGGCCGGCCCGACAACGAGACGCTCGAGCGCATCGAGGCCTCGGCCAAGCTGACCTTCCGCCCCGTGCTCTACACGGAGGCCGTGAGCAACGCCGCGGTGGGCGGCGACGCCGACGCCACGGCGAGCCCGTCGGCGACGCCCTACACGCCCAACCCCGACCTCAACTCGACCCCGACGGCCTCGCCGACGAACGCCTCCGACCTGAACTGGATCACGGAGCAGCTCGCCGACGAGTACACGAACTACCAGTGCGCCGCCGACAACGACCTGTCGACCGCTCGCGACGACGAGCCGCTCGTCACCTGCTCGACCGACGGCACCGCCAAGTTCATCCTCGGCCCGGTCGAGGTGCAGGGCAGCGACATCAGCGACGCCACCAACGGCCTCGCCACCGACTCGCAGGGCAACTCGACGAACACCTGGGCCGTCAACCTCGAGTTCGATCGTCAGGGCACCGACCGGTTCAGCGACGTCACCTCGCGGCTGGTGGCCCTGCAGGCCCCGCAGAACCAGTTCGCGGTGACGCTCGACAACCAGGTGATCACGGCTCCGTCCGCGAACGCCGCCATCACCGACGGCAAGGCCCAGATCACGGGCTCCTTCACGCAGGACACCTCGAAGACCCTGGCCGACCAGCTCAAGTTCGGCGCCCTGCCGATCAGCTTCTCCGTGCAGAGCAACGAGAACATCACCGCGACCCTGGGCCAGACCCAGCTGGTCAGCGGCCTGATCGCGGGCCTGATCGGCCTGATCCTCGTGGTCATCTACTCGCTGATCCAGTACCGCGCGCTCGCCTTCGTCACCGTCCTGTCGCTGATGATCGCCGCGCTGCTCACGTACCTCGTCATCGCGATCCTGTCCTGGCGCGAGGGCTACCGCCTCTCCCTGGCGGGCGTGACGGGCTTGATCGTGGCGATCGGCATCACGGCCGACTCGTTCATCGTCTACTTCGAGCGCATCCGCGACGAGCTGCGCGACGGCCGCATCCTCGAGAGCGCGGTCGAGTCCGGCTGGAAGCGCGCGATCCGCACGATCGTCGCCTCCGACACCGTGAACTTCCTCGCCGCCATCACCCTGTTCATCCTCGCGGTGGGCAACGTGAAGGGCTTCGCCCTGACGCTCGGCATCACGACGGTGATCGACCTGATCGTCGTCGCCCTCTTCACGCACCCGATGCTGCAGCTGATCGCTCGCACGCGGTTCTTCGGCGAGGGCCACTCGTTCAGCGGGCTCAACCCGAAGGCGCTCGGCGCGGTCTACCGAGGCAGGGCACAGTTCCGCACCCCCGTTCCCGCCGCCGGGGCACGCAAGGGCGCGGGTGGCCGCGAGGCCGCGAAGCGCCAGACCATCGCCGAACGCAAGGCGGCAGAGAGCACGAGCACCCGAGTCGACGACTCTGCACGCGGTGAAGGGAAGGACAGCTGATGGCCAGCTTCTCCAAGTTCGGCAACGACCTCTACACGGGGGCTCGTTCGTACGACATCGTGGGCCGCCGGCGCACGTGGTACATCATCGCCGCGGTGGTCATCGTCATCTGCGCGACGGTGCCGTTCCTCCGGGGCGGCTACCACTTCGGCATCGAGTTCACGGGCGGCTCCGAGTTCCAGGTGGCCCAGCCCGCCGAGCTCGACCAGGACGTCGCCACCCGAACGGTCGACGACGTCGCCCCGGGCTCGAACCCCCGGGTCACGCAGGTCGGCAGCGACACCATCCGCGTGCAGACCTCGCAGCTCGAGGCGACGCAGACCAACGACGTGGCCGACGCCCTGGCCACGGCCTACGACGTCCCCGCCGAGCGCGTCACCTCCTCGTTCATCGGCGCCTCCTGGGGAGCCGACATCACGGGGCAGGCCATCAAGGGCCTCGTGATCTTCCTGATCCTCGCGGCCATCGGCATGACGCTCTACTTCCGCACCTGGAAGATGTCGCTCGCCGCCATGACGGCGCTGCTGCACGACCTCGTGCTCACCGCCGGCATCTACGGCATCGTGGGCTTCGAGGTCACGCCCGCCGCGGTCATCGGCTTCCTCACGATCCTCGGCTACTCCCTCTACGACACCGTCGTGGTCTTCGACAAGATCCGCGAGAACACGGCAGAAGACGGCGAGGGCTCCCGGCGCACCTTCGGCCAGTCGATCAACCTCGCGATCAACCAGACGCTGGTCCGGTCGATCAACACCTCGGTCGTCGCCCTGCTGCCCGTCGCCGCGATCCTCTTCATCGGCGCCTTCGTCCTCGGCGCCGGCACGCTCCGGGACATCTCGCTCGCCCTCTTCATCGGCATCCTGGTGGGCACCTACTCGACGATCTTCATCGCGTCCCCGCTCTACGCGACGCTCCGGATCGGCGAGCCCGACATCAAGAAGCGCGACGACCGCAAGCGCGCCGATCGTGCGCGTGACGCCGACGCCGCAGCAGCCTCGGTGATCGCGTCGTGAGCGCGCCCCTGGGCGGTGGCCCCGCCTCCTCGATGCCCGAGGTGACCGCGCAGGAGGCGGTGGACCTGGTCGGCGACGGCGCCTACCTCCTCGACGTGCGCGAGCAGTCGGAGTGGGACGAGGGCCACGCCTCGCGGGCCGTGCTCCTCCCGCTCTCCGAGCTGGCAGAGCGGGTCGACGAGGTCCCCTCGGACCGCGACGTGCTCGTCGTCTGCCACTCGGGCATGCGCTCGATGCGGGCCACCGCGGCGCTCCGCCGTGCCGGCCTGCGGGCCGTGAACGTCGAGGGCGGCATGCTCGCCTGGCGAGACGCGGACGGCGACGTCGTCAGCGAAGGCGACGCCCGCCCGACGGTCGACTGACCGGGAGCGAGTAGCGTTGTCCCGACTCGTGCACGACCCGACGCCCGTTCCCGGAGGCGCGTCACCGTGCACGAGCGACGACGAGGAGGCGCGGTCGTGACCGAGATCACCACGAGGGAGACACCCCCCACTCCCGAGCAGGGCGGCACGGCGTCGCTCCGCACCCTGCTGCCGAGGCTCTTCTCCCGCAGCCAGCCCGCCGGTGCCGTCGACCGTCTCGTCAAGACGGTCCGGATGCACCACCCGAAGGCCGACCTCGTCGTCATCGAGCGGGCCTACACGGTCGCCGAGAAGGCGCACCGTGGCCAACTCCGCAAGAGCGGCGAGCCCTACATCACGCACCCGGTGGCCGTCGCGCAGATCCTCGCCGACCTCGGCATCGGCTCGAAGACGATCGCCGCCGCCCTGCTCCACGACACCGTGGAGGACACCGACTACACGCTCGACATGCTGCAGCGCGACTTCGGCGACGAGATCGCCATGCTCGTCGACGGGGTGACGAAGCTCGACAAGCTGAAGTACGGCGACAGCGCCCAGGCCGAGACCGTGCGCAAGATGGTCGTCGCGATGTCGAAGGACATCAGGGTGCTCGTCATCAAGCTCGCCGACCGGCTGCACAACGCGCGCACGTGGGGCTTCGTCGAGTCGTCGTCGGCGACGCGCAAGGCGACCGAGACGCTCGAGATCTACGCCCCCCTGGCTCACCGGCTGGGCATCCAGGCCATCAAGTGGGAGCTGGAGGACCTGAGCTTCGCCGTCCTCCACCCGAAGCTCTACGTCGAGATCGACAACCTGGTCAAGCAGCGCACCCCGCAGCGGGAGCAGTTCGTCCAGAACGTCATCAACGCGGTCAAGTCCGACCTCAAGTCGACGAAGATCCGCGGCGAGGTCGTCGGTCGGCCGAAGCAGTACTACTCGATCTACCAGAAGATGATCGTGCGGGGGCGCGAGTTCGACGAGATCTACGACCTCGTCGGCATCCGCGTGCTCGTCACGTCGCTGCGCGACTGCTACGCCGTGCTCGGGTCCATCCACGCTCGCTGGAACCCGATCCCCGGTCGCTTCAAGGACTACATCGCGACCCCGAAGTTCAACCTCTACCAGTCCCTCCACACGACGGTCATCGGCCCCAAGGGGCGACCGGTCGAGATCCAGATCCGCACGCACGAGATGCACCAGCGGGCCGAGTTCGGCGTCGCGGCCCACTGGAAGTACAAGCAGAGGATGAACGGCGGTCGTGACGACACGGCCACCGGGGCCCGCACCGAGACCGACATGGCGTGGCTGGCGCACATCTCCGACTGGCAGGCCGAGACGGCCGACCCGGGGGAGTTCCTCGACAGCCTCCGCTTCGAGATCGGCGCGAAGGAGGTCTACGTCTTCACGCCCCAGGGCAAGGTCATCGGCCTCCCGTCGGGAGCGACGCCCGTCGACTTCGCCTACGCCGTGCACACCGAGGTCGGGCACCGCACGATGGGCGCCAAGGTCAACGGCCGCCTCATCCCGCTCGAGAGCGTGCTCAACAGCGGCGACGTCGTCGAGGTCTTCACCTCGAAGAACCCCGACTCCGGTCCGAGCCAGGACTGGCTCGGCTTCGTCAAGAGCCCGCGTGCCCGGAACAAGATCCGGCAGTGGTTCACGAAGGAACGCCGCGACGAGGCGATCGAGCAGGGCAAGGACGCGATCGCCCGCGCGATGCGCAAGCAGAACCTGCCGCTGCAGAAGCTGATGAACCAGGACAGCATCACCGAGGTCGCGTCCCAGCTGCGCTACGACGACGTCTCGAGCCTCTACGCCGCCGTCGGCGAGGGCCACCTGTCGACCCAGTCGGTCATCGAGAAGGTGCTCGCCTCGGTCCAGCAGCAGACAGAGGTCGAGGGGGAGTACGAGTTCCCGAGCAAGGGCGTGTCGCGTCCCCTCCGCAACAGCGACTCGGGCGTCCTCGTCCGTGGTGCGCCCGACATCCTCGTCAAGCTCGCGAAGTGCTGCACGCCCGTCCCCGGCGACCAGGTCGTCGGGTTCGTGACGCGCGGGCAGGGCGTCAGCGTGCACCAGGCCACCTGCCACAACGTGCAGGGCCTCATGCAGGAGCCCGAGCGGATGATCGAGGTCGAGTGGGCGCCGTCGTCGAAGAGCGTCTTCCTGGTCCAGATCCAGATCGAGGCCCTCGACCGCGCGGGCCTGCTGTCCGACGTCACGCGGGTGCTGTCCGAGCACCACGTCAACATCCTCTCGGCCAACGTGTCCACCTCGGACGAGCGCCTGGCGATCAGCCGGTTCGTCTTCGAGATGGGCGACACGACGCACCTCGACCGTGTGCTCAACGCCGTGCGTCGGATCGACGCCGTCTACGACGTCTATCGGGTGAGCGCCGGCTGAGCCGGGGCGGCCGCCTGACGGCGGGGATCAGACGACCAGGGGGTCCACGAGCGTCCGCAGCCGGGTCGCCGCCCGCCGTCGGCCCGGAAGCCGACCGTGTCGTCGCACCAGGCCGGCCACCCGCCGCGGATCGACGTGGTGCTCGACGAGCAGGGTGCGCACGAGGCGCTCCGCGTCGGCCGACCACTCGTCGGCCCGGAGCAGGTCGAGGACGGTGCGGGTCGGGGTCGTCACCCGGACGCGCCCGACCTGCGCGATCTCGTCGTCGTCGATCAGGACCTCGCCCACCGTGACGTCGGCCAGGTCGTCGCGGTGACGTGCCCACGACGGCACCACCGCCTCCAGCCGGCGAGGGGCAGCGGCGCGCGCGCCCCAGATCCAGGCGGCCGTGCCGCGTGCCGCCACGACCACCGTGCCGAGGCGGTCGGCCAGCGCCTCCGCCCGCCGCCACGGGTCGTCGGGGTCGGCGATCGACGCCCAGCTGTCGGCCACCCGGCAGACCTCGCCGTCGAGCGCCGCCGCCTGCAGCTCGACCTCGGGCAGGTCACGAGCGGTCAGGAGTCTCGGCAGGGTGGGGGACACCGCCCCAGCATGGCCGTCGAGGCCCAGGACGACGAACCGCCCGCCGCCTCCTGTGGAGAACGGCGGGCAGTCAGGACCCCGGGGAGGTGCGGGTCAGGACCCGAGGGCGTCCAGCCAGACGCGACGGGCGTCGAGGGCCTCGCGCGCCTCCTTCACCTTGCGGGCGTCGCCGCCGGCCTCGGCCGCGGCGAGCTCGTCCTCGAGCTTGGTGATCGCGTCCTGCAGCTGGCTCGCGAGCCCTTCGGACCGCGCCTTGCGCTCGGGGTTGTTCTTCTCCCAGTGCGTCTCGTCGAGCTGGCGGACGTGCGACTCGACCTTGCGCAGCCTGTCCTCGACGGGTCGCACCTGGTCGCGCGGCACCCGGCCGATCTCGTCCCAGCGCAGCTGGATCGTGGTGAGTGCCTCCCGTGCCGACACGCGGTCGTCGTTCGTGAGGATCTTCTCCGCGTCGTCGAGCAGGGCGAGCTTCGCCGTGAGGTTGTCCGCGTACTCGGCGTCGTCCTGTGCGACGATCTCGCCCTTGGCGGCGTAGAGCACGTCACCGGCGCGCTTGAAGCGGGCCCAGAGCGCGTCGTCGTACTTCTTGCCCGCACGACCGGCGCGCTTCCAGTCGTCGAGCAGACGCCGGTACTCGGGGATGCCGTCGGCGCCCTTGCTCGCGAGGGCGTCGGCCGACTCGACGAGCGCCTGCTTGCGCTGGCGTGCCTCGCGGTGCGTCGCGTCGAGGTCGGCGTAGAACGCCTTGCGGTGCTGGTCGATGGTCGACCGGGCCGCGCGGAAGCGCTTCCAGAGGTCGTTGCCCTCGCCCTTGGGGATCCGGGGGCCCTCGGTCTGGTGCTTCTGCCAGCGGGCGAAGATGTCGTCGACGGAGGCGGTGACCTGCTTCCACTGGACGCGGGCGGGGTCCTGCGCGGCGAGGGCCTCGGCCTCCGCGACCAGGGAGGTGCGGTAGGCGACGGCCTCGACCAGCGCCTCCTGCGCCTCGGCGCTCTGCTTCTCGGTCAGCTCGCCCACCGTGCTGTCGAGGGCGTCGACGCGGGTGCGGAGCGCGGCGACGTCGCCGACGGCGCTCGGCTCGACGAGCAGCTGCTTCAGGTGCGCCACCGTCTTGGTCACGTCCGACGCCGAGGCGCCCCGCTTGACCCGCTGCTCGAGCAGGGTGACCTGCCCGTTCAGCTCGGTGTACTTGCGCTCGTAGTAGGCGAGGGCCTCGGCGGGCGTGGCGTCGGGGTACTGCCCCACAGCCCGCTCGCCGTCGCCCTCGCGCACGTAGACGGTTCCGTCGTCGTCGACGCGGCCCCAGGGTGCCTGATCGTCAGTAGCCACTGTCATCCCTTGCTGGAGGTGCTCGTCGCGGAGCCCAGGACGGGCCCCGGCGATGGGTGCCCAGCCTATTGCACGAGCAGGGACGCCCGCCTACTCCAGCGTCAGGGACGTGATCGTGGTCGGCACGACCGGGGCGCCGTCGTTCGGGACCTCGGCGGTCGACGGGGTCAGGCCCGCGTCCGTGACGTTCGCCGTGAGCTGGTCGAGGCCGCTCGTCACCCGGCCGACGACGGTGTAGCCGCCCGTCGACGCGTCGAGGTAGGTGTCCCCGTAGGTGATGAAGAACTGGGTCGACTGCGAGTCCGGCTCGGCGCCGCGCGCCATGGCGATGGTGCCGGTCGGGTAGAGGCCGTCGGCCGGCACGTTCTCGAGGGGCCCGAAGGTGAAGCCCGCGTCGCCCGTGCCGTCCCCGTTCGCCGAGCCGCACTGGAGGAACTTCGCCGTCTCCGCGTCGCTCATCCGGTGGCAGGTCGTGTCGGTGTAGAAGCCCTGCTGCGCGAGGTCGATGATCACCGAGGCGGCCTGGGGCGCCGTGGCCCCGTCGAGCTCGACGCCGAGCTGGACGTCGTCGTTGAGGTCGAGCTGCCCCGTCCAGGTGCGTCCCTCGGCGATGTCGGCGCTCGGGACGTCCCCGGTCGCCGACGCCGTCTCCGAGGGGGAGGGGCTGGCGGAGGCGGTGGCCTCGTCGGCGCTGCCGTCCGTGTCCCACACGACCTGGGTCACGACCGCGAGGCCGACCACGACCACGACGCCGACGGCGGCGAGGAGGTCGTCCCGGCGGCGGCGGCGCACCTGCGTCTCGTGGACCCGCTGGCGGGCCGTGTACGCCCTCAGCCGGTCGCGTGCCTCACGGTCCTGGTTCCTGCTCGGTGCCACGTGTCCTCCATGCCGGTGATGTCCCGCACGACTGTATCCGAGCCGCCGGTCGGTGTCGGCGGCCCGGTCTACCATGGGTCCCCATGAGCCCTCTCCCGCAGAGCTCGACCCCCCTCGCGGTCCGCATGCGCCCCACCAGCCTCGACGAGGTCGCCGGTCAGCGACACCTCCTCCGGCCCGGCTCCCCGCTCGTCACCCTGGCGAGCGACACCACCGGCGAGCAGGGCGCCGTCTCCGTCATCCTCTGGGGCCCGCCCGGCACCGGCAAGACCACCCTCGCGCAGGCGATCGCCCACACGTCGGGGCGGCAGTTCATCGAGCTCTCGGCCGTGACGGCCGGCGTGAAGGACGTCCGGCAGGTCATGGAGAAGGCGCTGACGAACCGCGACCTCTACGGCACGACGACGGTCCTGTTCCTCGACGAGATCCACCGCTTCACGAAGGCCCAGCAAGACGCGCTGTTGCCGGGCGTCGAGAACGGCTGGGTGATCCTCATCGCGGCGACGACCGAGAACCCGTCGTTCTCCGTCATCACGCCGTTGCTCTCCCGGTCGCTGCTGCTCACGCTCGAGCAGCTGAGCGACGACGACCTCGGCGACCTCGTCCGTCGGGCGGTCGTCGACCCCCGCGGCCTGGCCGACCGGGTCGTGCTGGACGACGAGGCGCTGGCGACGATCGTCCGCCTCGCGTCCGGCGACGCCCGTCGGGCGCTGACCGCGCTCGAGGCCTCGGCCCACTCCGCCGCCGCGACCGCCGAGGAGGCCCGCGGAGCCCGGCCGGACGACCCGTCCGCCGACGCGGACGCCGACTACGACCCCGACGCCGAGTACGACGACCCGGACGACGCCGACGACCGGCCCGTGATCACGGCCGAGACGGTCGCCCAGTCGGTCGACCGCGCGCTCCTCCGCTACGACCGCAACGGCGACGAGCACTACGACGTCATCAGCGCGTTCATCAAGTCGGTCCGCGGGTCCGACGTCGACGCCGCGCTGCACTACCTCGCTCGGATGATCGAGGCCGGCGAGGATCCCCGCTTCATCTGCCGTCGCATCATCGTGTCCGCCGGCGAGGACATCGGCATGGCCGACCCGAACGCCCTCACGGTGGCCGTCTCGGCGGCCACCGCCGTGCAGATGATCGGCATGCCGGAGGGGCGGATCCCGATGGCCGAGGCCGTCGTCTACCTGGCCACCGCACCGAAGTCGAACCGGTCGTACAGCGCCCTCGACGCCGCGATCGCCGACGTCCGCGCCGGCGCGGCCGGCCCGGTGCCGAAGCACCTCCGCGACGCGCACTACCCGGGTGCGAAGCGCCTCGGCCACGGCAAGGGCTACAAGTACTCGCACGACTCCGAGTTCGGGGTCGTCGAGCAGCAGTACCTGCCCGACGAGCTCGTCGGTCGCACGTACTACGACCCGACGGCCAACGGCAACGAGCGTGACGTCGCCGCCCGGCTCGAGAAGCTGCGTCGGATCACCCGCGGCGGCTGATGCCGGTCCCTGAGGCCGTCGGCCTGCCGACGACACGCGCCCAGGTCGGGGTCGCCCGACAGACCGTGCTCCTGTATGCTCGGGGGGTTGCCTGCACTCGGGCGTCGACGCGCGGCTGCTGATGACGACCCGACCAAGGCGGTCCGACCTGTAGCCGGTCTCCGCCGCGGCGATCATCCCTCTTGTTAGGCCCGTCGGCGCTCACGCGCCTGGCTGGCGGAACACCTCCACCGACAAGATCTCGATAGGAACACGCATGTCCACCAAGTCCCGCACCCGGAGCAAGACGCGTCTCTCGCGTGCTCTCGGCATCGCCCTCACCCCGAAGGCCGCCCGCTACCTCGAGAAGCGTCCCTACGCTCCCGGCGAGCACGGCCGCACCAAGCGCAAGACCGACAGCGACTACGCCGTCCGTCTCCGTGAGAAGCAGCGTCTGCGTGCCCAGTACGGCATCCGCGAGGCCCAGCTCAAGATCGTCTTCAACGAGGCCCGCAAGGCCTCGGGCCTGACCGGTGAGAACCTGGTCGAGCTGCTCGAGACCCGTCTCGACGCCCTCGTCCTGCGTGCCGGCTTCGCCCGCACCACGGCGCAGGCTCGCCAGATGGTCGTGCACCGTCACATCCTCGTCGACGGCAAGCTCGTCGACCGTCCCTCGTTCCGCGTCAAGCCCGGCCAGATGATCCACGTCAAGGCCAAGAGCGAGACGACCGAGCCCTTCCAGGTCGCCGCGGCCGGCGGTCACGTCGACCTGCTGCCCAAGACCCCGGGCTACCTCGAGGTCGAGATCGACAAGCTGCAGGCCCGCCTCGTGCGTCGCCCGAAGCGCGCCGAGGTCCCCGTGACCTGCGAGGTCCAGCTGGTCGTCGAGTACTACGCAGCCCGCTAGCACCACCCGCACCGCTCCGGAGGGAGCGCTCCACGTCACGTGGGGCGCTCCCTCCGTCGTTCCCGGCGAGGCTCCTCCCTCCGCCGTTCCCGACGGACGACGGCGACGAAGTAGGCTGACGTGTCGTCTCGTGTGCTCGTCACGGGACACGTCGTGAGGAGCACCCGTGAAGAACCTGGTCCTGCTGTCCGTCGGAGTCGCGCTCGGCCTCGTCGGGGCGCACCTCCTCAACTCGACCCCGCGCGGCCGCCGGTTCTTCGGCGAGCTCGACGGCGGACTCGACCACTTCCGCGCCGCTGTGGTCGACGGGTACCGCTCCCGTGACGCCGAGCTGCGGGCCACCGACCCGATCGACGACGCCGAGCCCTCCGCAGGGCCGGCCGGCACCACCAGCGCGAGCTGACCGCGCGAGGCGCCCGGCGCCTCCTCGTCCGCAGCCCCACCGACCGACCCCTCCCTCAGGAGAACCATGCAGACCGCCGAGATCCGCCGCCGTTGGCTCGACTACTTCGGGGAGCGCGGGCACACAGTCGTCCCGTCCGCCTCGCTGGTCAGCGACGACCCGTCGCTGCTCTTCACCGTGGCCGGCATGGTGCCGTTCATCCCGTACCTGACCGGTCTCGTGCCGACCCCGTACGCGCGGGCGACGAGCGTGCAGAAGTGCATCCGCACCAACGACATCGAGGAGGTCGGCAAGACCCCCCGGCACGGCACGTTCTTCCAGATGAACGGCAACTTCTCGTTCGGCGACTACTTCAAGGAGGAGGCCATCGGCTACGCCTGGGAGCTGCTGACCTCGAGCGAGGCCGACGGCGGCCTCGCCTTCTCGCCCGACGACCTCTGGGTCACCGTCTACGAGGAGGACGACGAGGCGATCGCCCTCTGGAAGAAGGTGGCGGGCCTCCCCGACGAGCGCATCCAGCGCCTCGGCAAGGACACCAACTACTGGCACACCGGCCAGCCCGGCCCCGCGGGCCCGTGCTCCGAGATCTTCTTCGACCGCGGCCCGGCCTACGGCGCGGACGGAGGCCCCGCCACGGACGACGACCGCTACGTCGAGATCTGGAACCTCGTGTTCATGCAGTACCAGATCGAGAACGTCCGGTCGAAGGTCGACTTCGACATCGTCCGCGAGCTGCCGAACAAGAACATCGACACCGGCATGGGCCTCGAGCGGGTCGCGTTCCTCAAGCAGGGCGTCGACAACATGTACGAGATCGACCAGGTCCGTCCCGTGCTCGACGCCGCGTCCGAGCTGTCCGGGCGCCGCTACGGCGCCGTCCACGACGACGACGTGCGGATGCGCGTCATCGCCGACCACGTGCGCAGCGCCCTGATGCTCATGAGCGACGGCGTCCGGCCGTCGAACGAGGGCCGCGGGTACATCCTGCGCCGCCTGCTGCGACGCTCGGTCCGCTCGATGCGCCTCCTGGGCGTCGAGGGCACCACCTTCCCCGTCCTGTTCGCGGCCTCCCGCGACGCGATGAAGTCGGCTTACCCCGAGGTCGAGCGCGACTGGGAGAGGATCTCGGGCCTCGCCTTCGCCGAGGAGGAGACGTTCCTCCGCACCCTGGCGGCCGGCACGAGCATCCTCGACATCGCCGTCGAGGACACCAAGGACAAGGCAGGCGCCGGCACCGCGCCTCGCCTGGCCGGCGACACGGCCTTCCTGCTGCACGACACCTTCGGGTTCCCGATCGACCTCACCCTCGAGATCGCCGAGGAGAGCGGCCTCACGGTCGACCGCGAGGCGTTCGACCGGCTGATGAGCGAGCAGCGCGCCCGCGCCAAAGCCGACGCCAAGTCGCGCAAGGTGGCCCTCGCCGACCTGAGCGTCTACAGCGCCTTCCGCGCGCAGGGCGAGACCGTGTTCACCGGGTACGACGTGCTCGACACCGAGACGCGCGTGCTCGGCCTCATCGTCGACGGCGCCAGCGTCGACCGCGCCGTCGCGGGCGACATCGCCGAGGTGATCCTCGCCGAGACGTCGCTGTACGCCGAGTCGGGCGGCCAGGACGCCGACGCCGGCAGCATCGTCGGCACGGGCTTCGACCTCGAGGTCCTCGACGTCCAGAAGCCGGTGAAGGGCCTGGTCAGCCACCGCGTCCAGGTGCGCTCGGGCGAGGTCGGCGTCGGCGACGCCGCCACCAGCGTCGTCGACCCTGCCTACCGCCGCGGCGCGACGCAGGCGCACTCGGCGACGCACCTCGTGCACGCCGCGCTCCGGGAGGTGCTGGGCCCGGAGGCGCACCAGGCCGGCTCGTACAACAAGGCCGGCTACCTCCGCCTCGACTTCAACTGGAGCCAGGCGCTCAGCCCGGCCACTCGCAGCGAGGTCGAGGAGGTCGCGAACGCGGCCGTCCGCGAGGACCTCGCGGTCACCACCCGCGTGCTGCCCCTCGACGAGGCCCGCTCGATGGGAGCGATGGCCCTCTTCGGCGAGAAGTACGGCGAGACCGTGCGGATGGTCGACATCGGCGGCCCGTGGTCGCGCGAGCTCTGCGCCGGCACCCACGTCGCCACGAGCGCTCAGATCGGCCTGATCAACCTCGTCAGCGAGACCTCGGTCGGCTCGACGAACCGTCGGGTCGAGTCGCTCGTCGGCCTCGACGCCTTCCGCGACTTCGCCGCGGAACGCGCCATCGTGTCGCAGCTGACGTCGTCGCTGCGCACGCCGCGCGAGCAGCTCCCGGAGCGGATCGGCGACCTCGTGTCCAGCCTGCGCGCGGCCGAGAAGAAGATCGCCGAGTTCGAGTCGGCGCAGCTGTCGTTGCGCGTCCCGGCCCTCGTCGAGCAGGCCGCGCCGGTGGGCTCGCTCACCGTCGTCGCCGAGTCGGTCGGCACGGTCAAGAGCACCGACGAGCTGCGCTCGCTCGTCCTGTCCGTCCGTGAGCGCCTCGGCAGCGACTCGGCCTCGGTGGTGGCTCTCGCCGCCGACGTAGCGGGCAAGCCCGCCGTGATCGTCGCGACGACTGCGCCCGCCCGCTCGGCCGGCGTCAAGGCGGGCCAGCTCGCCCGCACGGCCGCCGGGATCCTCGGCGGCGGCGGCGGCGGCAAGGACGACCTGGCGCAGGGCGGCGGGTCCGACGTCACCGCGATCGGGACGGCGCTCACGGGCATCGTCGCCGCGCTGCGGTCCTGAGCGCCGCGTGAGGACGGGCGTTCGTCTCGGCGTCGACGTGGGGAAGGCCCGCATCGGCGTCGCCCGCACCGATCCGTCGGGCATGATCGCGACGCCCGTCGAGACGGTGCCACGGGCGACGTCGGGGTCGGCTGACGTCGACGCCATCCTCGGCCACGTGTCGGAGCTCGACGCCGTGGAGGTGCTGGTCGGCCTCCCGCTCTCGCTGTCGGGAGGTGACACTGCGTCCACCGGCGACGCCCGCGACTTCGCGGCCGCCATCGCGGCCCGGTGTCCCGTGCCCGTGCGCCTGGTGGACGAACGACTGTCGACGGTGAGCGCACAGACTGCACTCCGGGCGTCGGGGCGCAAGGGCAAGAGACAACGATCCGTCATCGATCAAGTCGCCGCTGTTATCATCGTCCAGCACGCGCTCGAGCTCGAGCGGTCGAGCGGTCTCCCGCCCGGTCAGCTCGTGAGCGCCCCGGTCGTCGACGACGGCGCCGGAGACCGACCCGACACCGACGAAAGACGATGACGCGTGGCCGACGATCCGAACTGGGACGACATCTTCTCCTCCCAGCCCCCCACCGAGCCGAAGGACGACGCCGGTCGTCCTCCCGCTGCCGCCCCGACCACTCGCCGGGCGACCCGCGAGCAGGAGAAGGCACCCCGACGCACTGAGCGCCGTGCCGCCCGGGACGACGAGGGCCACCGGCCCCGTCGCAGCCGCAAGGGCGGCGTGGTCCTCCTCGTCATCGCCCTCGTCGTCGTGGGCGGCGGCACCGCGGGCGTCGTCGCCGCGTGGGGCGCGGTCGCGCCCCTCGTCGCGAAGCTCGGCGGGAACGACGCGCCCGAGGACTACCCGGGCACCGGCAACGGGACCGAGGTCTCGTTCGCGATCACGAGCGGCGAGAACGGCTCCGACATCGCCACCAACCTCTTCGACAGCGGCGTGACGGCCAGCTTCGAGTCGGTCTACGCGATGCTCGTCGCCGACACCACCCTCACCTTCCAGCCCGGCACGTACACGCTGCAGCAGGAGATGAGCGCGACGTCGGCGGTCACCGCCCTGCAGGACAGCGCCAACCGGGTGACCGACAAGCTCGTGATCCCCGAGGGCACGGCCGCCGTCGACGTCTACAGCCTCATCTCGTCGGCGACCGAGATCCCCGAGGCCGACGTCCAGGCCGCGGCGGCCGACGTGGCCTCCTTCGGCCTCCCTGCCGAGGCCACGTCCCTCGAGGGCTGGCTGTTCCCCGCGACGTACGAACTCGATCCCGGGCTCGACGCGCACGGCTACCTGCAGCTCCTCGTCGACACGACGAAGAAGCGTCTCGTCGACGCCGGCGTCGCACCGGCCGACCAGCAGCACGTCATCGTCTTCGCCTCGCTGATCCAGCGCGAGGCCGGCCTCGCGGACGACTACCCCAAGGTCGCCCGGGTCTTCCAGAACCGCCTCGACGACGGCATGCTCCTGCAGTCCGACGCGACCGTCGCGTACGGCACCGGCAACACCCACCGGGTCACGACGACCGACGAGGAGCGCGGCGACGAGTCGAACCCGTACAACACGTACCAGCACCTCGGCCTGCCGGTCGGGCCCATCTCCAACCCGGGCGACCTCGCCATCAACGCGGCGATCGCGCCGGCGGACGGCACGTGGCTGTACTTCGTGACCACCAACCTCGACACCGGCGAGACGACGTTCTCGACGACGCTGGCCGAGCACGAAGCCGCCGTGAAGGTGTGGCAGGCGTGGATGCGGGAGCACCCCGAGTACCAGTGACCCCCTCGACCGACACGCACGCCGCGGGCACGGCCCCGCTCGACCGCCCGGTGGCGATGATCGGCCCGATGGGGGCGGGCAAGTCCAGCATCGGCAAGAAGCTCTCCCGGCGCCTCGGCGTGGGGTTCCTCGACACCGACCGCCTGCTCGTGCAGCGCCACGGCCCCGTGGCCGAGATCTTCGCCCGCGACGGCGAGCCGCGCTTCCGGGAGCTGGAGCGCGAGGTCGTCGCCGAGGCGCTGGCGTCGACCGGCGTGGTCTCGCTCGGAGGAGGCGCGGTGCTCGACCCGCTCACCCGGGAGCGCCTCCGCGGCGCCTCCGTGGTCCTCCTCACGGTGACGCCCGAGGCGGTGGCGGACCGGCTCGCGGGGTCGAGCCGCCCCCTGCTCGCCCAGGGCGGCATGGACGCCTGGCGGGCCATCGCGCTCGAGCGCGAGCCCGTCTACCGCAGCCTGGCCGACGTGGTCGTCGACACCTCGAGGCGGCCCGTCTCCCATGTCGTCGACGACGTGGTCGCCTGGCTCGCCGCCGCGACCGCCGCAGCCGCTGCCGGCTCACCCGACCTCCCGCACCACCGACAGGAAGACGACGCATGACCGACGAGACGACCGACGTCACCACCATCCGCGTCGAGGGCGAGGCCCCCTACGACGTCCTCGTCGGCCACGGGGTCCGCTCCCGCATCCCCGCGCTGCTCGGCCCGCAGACGAAGAAGGTCCTGATCGTGCACGCGCCGACGCTCGGGCGCAAGGCGAACGAGCTCCGCGACGCGCTGGTCGAGGTCGGTCTCGAGGCCCTCATCGCCGAGGTCCCCGACTCGGAGGACGCCAAGCGCGTCGAGGTGGCCGCCTTCTGCTGGCAGGTGCTCGGCCAGGCCGACTTCACCCGCACCGACGCGGTGATCGGCCTCGGCGGGGGAGCCGTGACCGATCTCGCGGGGTTCGTGGCCGCGACCTGGCTCCGGGGCGTGCAGCTCGTCCAGGTGCCGACGACGGTGCTCGGCATGGTGGACGCGAGCGTCGGCGGCAAGACCGGCATCAACACCGCCGAGGGCAAGAACCTCGTGGGCGCCTTCTGGGCCCCGACGGCCGTGGTGGCCGACCTCGACATGCTCGACACGCTGAGCCGCAACGAGATCCTCGCGGGCTTCGCCGAGGTCGTGAAGGTCGGCTTCATCGCCGAGCCCGAGATCCTCGACATCGTCGAGGCCGACGTCGACCGTGCCGTCGACCCGACGACCCCCGAGTTCCGGCGGGTCGTCGAGCTGTCGATCGCCCTCAAGGCACGGGTCGTCGGCCAGGACTTCACCGAGCAGGGCCTCCGCGAGATCCTCAACTACGGGCACACGCTCGGCCACGCCGTCGAGCACGCCGAGCGCTACCAGTGGCGGCACGGGGCCGCGGTGTCGGTCGGGATGGTCTTCGCCGCCGAGCTCGGCCGGCTGACCGGGCGGCTGTCGGACGACGCCGTCGATCGCCACCGGCGCATCCTCGAGTCGCTGACCCTGCCGACGAGCTACCCGCTCGGCCGCTGGAACACGCTGCTCGCCACGATGCAGCGCGACAAGAAGGCCCGTGCGGGCATGCTCCGGTTCATCGTCCTCGACGACATCGGCAAGCCGACGGTCGTCACCGGCCCCGACGCGAGCCTGCTCTTCGCGGCGTACCAGGAGATCGGCTCCTGAGGGCTCTCGGCCCGTCCGCTACACTCGAACCCGGCCAGATCCGGCCCCACCCACCTCACTCCCGATCGGACCTCGCACGCATGGCGACCACCAACGACATCAAGAACGGCGCCGTCCTCGACCTGGACGGCCAGCTCTGGAACGTGATCGAGTTCCAGCACGTGAAGCCGGGCAAGGGCGGCGCCTTCGTCCGCACCAAGATGAAGAACGTGCGCTCGGGCAAGGTCGTCGACAAGACCTTCAACGCCGGCACCAAGATCGAGTTCGCCAACGTCGACCGTCGCGAGTACACGTACCTCTACGCCGAGGCCGACGGCTACGTCTTCATGGACACCACGGACTACGACCAGATCAACGTGCCCGCCACCATCGTCGGCGACGCGAAGAACTTCATGCTCGAGAACCAGAACGTCCAGATGGCGCTGCACGACGGCAACCCGCTCTACATCGAGCTGCCCGCCTCCGTCGTCCTCGAGGTCACCTACACCGAGCCCGGCCTGCAGGGCGACCGCTCCACCGGTGGCACGAAGGCGGCCACCGTCGAGACCGGCTACGAGATCCAGGTCCCGCTGTTCCTCGAGACCGGCACCAAGGTCAAGGTCGACACGCGCGACGGCGGCTACCTCGGCCGCGTCAACGAGTAGTCGGCGGCCACCCGCACAGTGAGCGCACGCACCAAGGCGCGCAAGCGCGCCCTCGACGTCCTGTACGTCGCCGACATCCGCCAGATCAGCATGACCGACGCCCTGGCCGCCGAGACGGCGCGGGCCCGTCAGGAGCCCGAGCGGAACTCCAGCTGGGGCTACGCCCGCGACCTCGTCCAGGGCGTCATCGACCACCAGGCCGAGATCGACGAGCTGATCGAGACGTACGCCCAGGGCTGGACGATGGCCCGCATGCCGACGCTCGACCGGGGCATCCTCCGGATCGGCGTCTTCGAGCTGCTGCACAACGACGAGGTCCCCGACCACGTCGCGATCAGCGAGGCGGTCGAGCTGGCCCAGTCGCTCAGCACCGACGACTCGGCTCCCTTCGTGAACGGGCTGCTCGGGCGCATCGCCACGAGCAGCTAGGCTCGGTGCCGGCGACGGGCACCCTCGACGGGGCGACCGAGCCGGCACCACCACCACCGACGTCCTTTAAGTTCCGTCCCGAGAGGCGGGGAAGGAGGTCCGATTGAGCACACGCACCGTGCTGAGTCAGGCTGACATCACGCGCGCCCTGACGCGCATCTCCCACGAGGTCCTCGAGTCGAACCGGGGCCCCGACGGCCTCGTCGTCCTGGGCATCCCCACGCGAGGCGTCGTCCTCGCCGAGCGGATCGGTGCCCAGCTCTCGTCGATCTCCGGCGTCGCCGTCCCGACCGGCTCCGTCGACGTGACCATGTACCGCGACGACCTGCGCCGCAACCCGACGCGGGCCAGCCAGCCCACCCGTCTGCCCGACGGCGGCATCGACGGCGCGACCGTGGTGCTCGTCGACGACGTGCTCTACTCGGGCCGGACCATCCGCGCCGCCCTCGACGCCCTCAGCGCGCTGGGACGCCCCCGGGCCGTCCGCCTCGCCGTGCTCGTGGACCGGGGCCACCGCGAGCTCCCGATCCGCGCCGACTTCGTGGGCAAGAACCTGCCCACGTCGGCGTCCGAGCGCATCTTCGTCCGGCTGCACGGCGTCGACGACGACGAGCTCGTCGCCATCGAGGGCGGTGCCGACTCGTGAAGCACCTCCTCAGCACCGCCGACCTCGGTCGCGACGACGCCCTGCGGATCCTCGACGTCGCGGAGGACATGGCCGACGTCTCGACCCGTCAGGTCAAGAAGCTGCCGACCCTGCGCGGCACGACCGTCGTGAACCTCTTCTACGAGGACAGCACCCGCACCCGCATCTCGTTCGAGGCGGCGGCCAAGCGCCTCAGCGCCGACGTGATCAACTTCGCCGCGAAGGGATCGAGCGTCTCGAAGGGCGAGTCCCTCAAGGACACGGCCCAGACGCTGGCCGCGATGGGCGCCGACGGCATCGTCATCCGGCACCCGGCGTCCGGGGCTCCCCGTGTACTCGCGGACAGCGGCTGGGTCGACGCCGGGATCGTCAACGCGGGCGACGGCACGCACGAGCACCCGACGCAGGCCCTGCTCGACGCCTTCACGATGCGTCGTCGGGTCCACGGCGACGCGAGCCGCGGCCGCGACCTCGACGGCCTGGAGGTGCTGATCGTCGGCGACATCCTGCATTCGCGGGTCGCGCGGTCCAACGCGTGGCTGCTGCGGACCCTGGGGGCCCACGTGACCGTGGTGGCGCCTCCCACGCTCCTTCCGGTCGACGTGAGCCGCCTGGGCGTCGACGTGCACTACGACCTCGACGAGGCGATCGCCCGGGTGCAGCCCGACGTGGTCATGATGCTGCGCATCCAGCAGGAGCGCATGGCCGAGGCGTTCTTCCCCAACGCCCGCGAGTACGCCCGTTCCTGGGGCCTCGGGGCGGCGCGCTTCCGGTCCCTGCCGCCCGCGGCGCTCGTCATGCACCCCGGCCCGATGAACCGCGGCCTCGAGATCGGCGACGACGCCGCCGACTCGCCCCGCTCGACCGTGCGCGAGCAGGTCGGCAACGGCGTGGCCGTCCGGATGGCCGTGCTCTACCTCACACTCGCCGGCGACCGGGAGGACTCCCTGTGACCACCACCCACCTGATCCGCGCCGTCGAGACCGTCGACGGCACCCGCACCGACGTCCTCGTCCGCGACGGGGTCGTCGTCGAGCTCGGCTCCGGCCTCAGCGCCGCCGGCGCCGAGGTGATCGACGCCGACGGCCTGCTCGCGCTGCCCGGCCTCGTCGACCTGCACACGCACCTCCGCGAGCCGGGCGGCGAGGGAGCCGAGACCGTCCTCACCGGGTCCCGCGCGGCTGCCGCCGGCGGGTTCACCGCGGTCAACGCCATGGCCAACTCGTCGCCGGTCGCCGACACCGCGGGCGTCGTCGAGCAGGTCCAGGCCCTCGGCGAGCGAGCCGGCTACGTCACGGTCCGGCCGATCGGCGCCGTCACCCAGGGCCTCGAGGGTCGCCGGCTCTCCGAGATCGGCGCCATGGCACGGTCCCGCGCGGCCGTCCGCGTGTTCTCCGACGACGGCCACTGCGTCTCCGACCCCCTGCTGATGCGCCGTGCGCTCGAGTACGTCAAGGGCTTCGGGGGAGTCGTGGCCCAGCACGCGCAGGAGCCGCGCCTCACCGAGGGGGCCCAGATGAACGAGGGTGCCCTCTCGGCCGAGCTCGGCCTCGGCGGCTGGCCCGCCGTCGCCGAGGAGTCGATCATCGCCCGCGACGTCCTGCTCGCCGACCACGTCGGCGCCCGCCTGCACGTCTGCCACGTCTCGACGGCGGGCAGCGTCGAGGTCGTCCGCTGGGCCAAGGCACGGGGCATCGACGTGACCGCCGAGGTCACGCCGCACCACCTCCTCCTCACCGAGGACCTGGTCTCGAGCTACGACTCGCGCTACAAGGTCAACCCGCCGCTCCGCCGGGCGGAGGACGTGGAGGCGCTCCGCGCGGCCCTCGCCGACGGCACGGTCGACATCGTCGCCACCGACCACGCCCCGCACACCTCGGAGGCGAAGCACTGCGAGTGGGACGCCGCCGCGAACGGCATGGTCGGCCTCGAGAGCGCCCTCTCCGTCGTGCACCGGACGATGGTCGAGACGGGCCTGATCGGCTGGGCGGACGTGGCCCGCGTGCTGTCGGTCGCCCCGGCGCGCATCGGGCAGGTCGAGGGGCACGGACGACCGCTGGCCGTCGGGGAGCCCGCCGAGCTGACCCTCTACGATCGAGGGGTGAGCAGGACCTTCGGCACCGAGCACCTCGCGGGCCGCAGCCGCAACTCGCCCTTCCTCGGGCACACGTTGCCCGGGCAGGTCGTCTCGACCCTGCACCAGGGCTACGCCACCGTCCGTGACGGCCTCGTCGTGGACGAGCGCGAGATCGCCGACCGAGCCGCCCGCGTGGCCGCGGCGGCTGTGCTGGCCGCCCCCGAGCCCGCGGGTGCCCCGTGAACCGCTGGGTGATCGGTGCGGGCATCCTCGTCCTGCTCGTCTTCGTCGTCCTCCTCATGGTCCGCTCCTGGCGCGCCCGAGGTCGGCGGCAGGCGGACATCGCCCTCCCCGAGACGGCCCCCGACTCCCTGTCGCCGGCCCTCGTCGAGCACGACGGCTTCTACGTCGCGACGACCCGGGCGGGCGACCCGCTCGACCGGATCGTGGTCGGCGGGCTCGGTTTCCGGGGCCGGGCCGTCATCTCGGTGCACCGGGAGGGCGTGCGCCTCGAGATCGCGGGCGAGCCCGCGAAGCTGATCCGCGCCTCCTCGATCCGCGACGTCGGCCGAGCCACCTGGACCATCGACCGCGTGGTCGAGACCGACGGGCTCGTGCTCGTCGCCTGGAGCCTCGGCGACACCGACGTCGACACCTACCTGCGCGTCACGGACGACCCCCGCCCGCTCGTCGACGCCGTCCGCACCATCACGACCTCGGCCCCCACGGCCGGCACCACCACAGGAGAGCAGACCATTGACTGACGCGTCCACCACCACCCGGGCCGTCCTGGTGCTCGAAGACGGGACCCGCTACGCCGGCCGCGCCTACGGCGCCGTCGGGCGGACGCTCGGGGAGACCGTCTTCGCCACCGGCATGACCGGCTACCAGGAGACCCTCACCGACCCGTCCTACGCGGGTCAGATCGTCGTCATGACGGCCCCGCACATCGGCAACACCGGCGTCAACGACGAAGACCCCGAGTCGCGTCGCATCTGGGTCTCGGGCTTCGTCGTCCGCGACGCCAGCCGCGTCGTCTCGAACCACCGAGCCCAGGGCAGCCTCGACGACCAGCTCGTCGCCGACGGCGTCGTGGGCATCCGCGGCATCGACACCCGCGCGCTGACCCGTCGACTCCGCGACGTCGGCTCGATGCGGGGCGGCGTGTTCAGCGGGGCCGACGCCGAGCTCGGCGACGACGAGCAGCTCGCCCTCGTGCGAGGCTCGGCCGACATGCGCGGCCTCAGCCTCTCGAGCCAGGTCTCGACCGTCGAGCCCTACGTGCTCGAGGCCGAGGGCGAGCTCGTCGGCTCGGTCGCGGTGCTCGACCTGGGGGTCAAGACGTCGACGCTGCGCTACCTCGCGCAGCGCGGCTTCCGCGTGCACGTCCTCCCGCAGGACACGACGCCCGAGCAGCTCCGCGCCCTCGCGCCCGACGCCCTCTTCTTCTCGAACGGCCCCGGCGACCCCGCGGCCAGCGACGCCCAGGTCGAGCTGCTGCGCGGCGCCCTCCGCGACGGCCTGCCCTACTTCGGCATCTGCTTCGGCAACCAACTGTTCGGCCGGGCGCTCGGCTTCGACACGTACAAGCTGCCCTTCGGCCACCGCGGCATCAACCAGCCGGTGCTCGACAAGACGACCGGCAAGGTCGAGATCACGAGCCAGAACCACGGCTTCGCGGTCGACGCGCCCGTCGAGGGCGTGCTCGACTCGCCCGCCGGCTTCGGCCGCGTCGAGGTCAGCCACTTCAGCCTCAACGACAACGTCGTCGAGGGCCTCCGCGCCCTCGACATCCCGGCCTTCTCCGTGCAGTACCACCCCGAGGCGGCGGCCGGGCCCCACGACAGCAACCACCTCTTCGACCGCTTCCGCGAGGCGGTCGTGGCACGCAAGTCCGGCCAGCCCGTCGACTTCGGCTCCGACCTCGAAAGCAGCAACTGATGCCCAAGCGCGCAGACATCAACTCGGTCCTCGTCATCGGCTCCGGGCCGATCGTCATCGGCCAGGCGGCCGAGTTCGACTACTCGGGCACCCAGGCGTGCCGCGTCCTCCGCGAGGAGGGCGTGCGCGTCATCCTCGTGAACCCGAACCCGGCCACGATCATGACCGACCCCGACTTCGCCGACGCCACCTACGTCGAGCCCATCACGTCCGAGGTCCTCGAGGCGATCATCGTCAAGGAGAGGCCCGACGCCATCCTGCCGACCCTCGGCGGCCAGACGGCGCTCAACGCCGCCATCGCGCTCGACGAGGAGGGCATCCTCGCCAAGCACGGCGTCGAGCTGATCGGCGCCAAGGTCGAGGCGATCCAGAAGGGCGAGGACCGACAGCTCTTCAAGGAGCTGGTGCTCGAGTCGGGCGCCGACGTCGCGAAGTCCTACATCGCGCACACCGTCGAGGAGGCGGTCGACTTCGCCGAGGACCTCGGCTACCCGCTCGTCATCCGTCCGTCGTTCACGATGGGCGGCCTCGGCTCGGGCTTCGCGTACACCCGCGACGAGCTCGTCCGCATGGTGACCGACGGCCTGCACCAGAGCCCCACCACCGAGGTCCTGCTCGAGGAGAGCATCCTCGGCTGGAAGGAGTACGAGCTCGAGATGATGCGCGACACGGCCGACAACACGGTCGTCGTCTGCTCGATCGAGAACGTCGACCCGGTCGGCGTGCACACGGGCGACTCGATCACGGTCGCGCCCGCGCTCACCCTGACCGACCGCGAGTACCAGAACCTCCGCGACATCTCGATCGACATCATCCGTCGGGTGGGCGTCGACACCGGAGGCTGCAACATCCAGTTCGCGATCGACCCGGCCGACGGCCGCGTCATCGTCATCGAGATGAACCCGCGCGTCTCGCGCTCCAGCGCGCTGGCGTCGAAGGCGACGGGCTTCCCCATCGCCAAGATCGCCGCGAAGCTGGCCCTCGGGTACCGCCTCGACGAGATCCCGAACGACATCACCAAGGTGACGCCCGCCTCCTTCGAGCCCACCCTGGACTACGTGGTCGTCAAGGTGCCGCGGTTCGCCTTCGAGAAGTTCCCCGCGGCCGACACGACGCTCAGCACGACGATGAAGAGCGTCGGCGAGGCCATGGCCATCGGCCGCAACTTCGCCCAGGCGCTGCAGAAGTCGCTGCGCTCGCTCGAGAAGCGCGGGTCCAGCTTCCACTGGGAGGGCGAGCCCGGCGACCGGGAGGCGCTGCTCACGCTGGCGCACACGCCCACCGACGGCCGCATCGTCACCGTCCAGCAGGCCCTCCGCGCCGGCGCCACGGCCGAGCAGGTCTTCGACTCGACCGCGATCGACCCCTGGTTCATCGACCAGGTCGTCCTGATCAACGAGGTCGCGGACGAGATCGCCGCCGCGCCCGAGCTCGACGCCGACCTGTTCGCACATGCCAAGGACCACGGCTTCAGCGACGTGCAGATCGGCCAGCTGCGCGGGCTCGGCGAGCAGGAGGTGCGCGAGCTGCGCTGGTCGCTCGGCGTCCGCCCCGTGTTCAAGACCGTCGACACCTGCGCGGGCGAGTTCCCCGCGCTCACCCCGTACCACTACTCGAGCTACGACCTCGAGACCGAGGTCGCGCCGAGCGACCGCCGCAAGGTGATCATCCTCGGCTCGGGCCCGAACCGGATCGGCCAGGGGGTCGAGTTCGACTACTCGTGCGTGCACGCCAGCTTCGCCCTGAGCGACGCGGGCTACGAGACGATCATGGTCAACTGCAACCCCGAGACGGTCTCGACCGACTACGACACGAGCGACCGGCTCTACTTCGAGCCGCTCACCCTCGAGGACGTCCTCGAGGTCGTGCACGCCGAGTCCGTCAGCGGTGAGCTCGTCGGCGTCGTCGTGCAGCTCGGCGGCCAGACCGCCCTGGGCCTGTCCAAGGGCCTCGAGGCGGCGGGCGTCCCCATCCTCGGCACCTCGCCCGACGCCATCGACTCCGCTGAAGAGAGGGGTCTGTTCTCCGCGATCCTGGACGAGGCCGGCCTGCTGGCCCCCCGCAACGGCACCGCGACCGACTACGAGACCGCCGTCGCCGTCGCGGAGGAGATCGGCTACCCCGTGCTCGTCCGCCCCTCGTACGTGCTCGGCGGCCGCGGCATGGAGATCGTCTACGACAGCCCCTCCCTCGCCGACTACTTCGTCCGCGTGAGCGACCAGGCGATCATCGGCCCGGACGCGCCCCTGCTCGTCGACCGGTTCCTGGACGACGCCGTGGAGATCGACGTCGACGCCCTCTACGACGGCACCGAGCTCTACGTCGGCGGCGTCATGGAGCACATCGAGGAGGCGGGCATCCACTCGGGCGACTCGAGCTGCACCCTGCCGCCGGTGACGCTCGGCAAGGGCGAGATCGACCGCGTCCGCGAGGCCACGCTCGCCATCGCCGAGGGCATCGGAGTCCGCGGCCTGCTCAACGTCCAGTTCGCGATCGCGGCCGGCGTCCTCTACGTGATCGAGGCGAACCCCCGGGCGAGCCGCACGGTGCCGTTCGTCTCGAAGGCGCTCGGCATCCCGCTCGCCAAGGCGGCGTCGCTCGTCATGGTCGGCCAGAGCATCCGCGAGCTCGTCGAGAGCGGGCTGCTGCCCGCCCAGGACGGCTCGGACGTGCCGCTCGACTCCCCGATCTCGGTCAAGGAGGCGGTGCTCCCGTTCAAGCGCTTCCGCACGAAGGAGGGCCAGGTCGTCGACAGCGTCCTCAGCCCCGAGATGCGCTCGACCGGCGAGGTGATGGGCATCGACCGGGACTTCCCCCGTGCCTTCGCGAAGAGCCAGACGGCGGCGTACGGCGGGCTGCCCACGACGGGCACCGTCTTCGTCAGCGTCGCCGACCGCGACAAGCGCGCCATCGTGCTGCCGGTGTTGCGCCTCCAGCAGCTCGGCTTCCGCGTGCTCGCGACCGAGGGCACCGCGACCGTGCTCATCCGCAACGGGATCGCGGCCGAGATCGTCGGCAAGTTCAGCGCCGGCGGCGAGAGCGTCGTCGACCTGATCAACCGCGACGAGGTCGACATCGTGATCAACACGCCGAGCGGCTCGAGCGCCCGCGCGGACGGCTACGAGATCCGCGCGGCCACCGTCGCGGCCGACAAGGCCCTCTTCACGACCATCGCGCAGCTCGGCGCGGCGGTGGCCTCGATCGAGGCCATCCACACGCCGTTCGAGGTCACGAGCCTGCAGGACTACGGTCTGGCGCGGGCGGCACGGCGGTGACGGGCGCCTCCGTCGCCGCTGCGGTCCCGGCCGGCGGGGCGGGCGCCTCCTTCGGCTCTCGCCTCGCCGACGTCCTCGAGACGTCCGGCGGCCTCTGCGTCGGCATCGACCCGCACGCCTGGCTGCTCGACGCGTGGGGGCTGCCGACCAGCGCGGCCGGCGTGCGCGAGCTCGGCCTGCGCGCGGTCGAGGCGACCGCCGGGTCGGCCGGGGTCGTGAAGCCCCAGGTCGCCTTCTTCGAGCGCTGGGGCTCCGCCGGCTTCGCCGCGCTCGAGGACGTCCTGGCAGCCGCCAGGGACGCCGGGCTGATCGTGATCGGCGACGCCAAGCGCGGCGACGTCGGCAGCACGATGGACGGCTACGCCGAGGCCTGGTTCGCGCCCGACTCGCCCCTCAGGGTCGACGCCCTGACGGTGTCCCCGTACCTCGGCTTCGACTCGCTCCGCAGCACGATCGACCGGGCCCGTCAGGTCGGCGCAGGCGTCTTCGTCCTCGCGGCGACCTCCAACCCGGAGGCGCGGGCCGGGCAGACCGCGCGCGTCGCCGGCCCCGGCGGCACGTCACGGACCCTGGCGGCAGGTATCGTCGACCAAGTGCGAGACGACGACCAGGCAGCGGGGGAGACCCGACTCGGCTCCGTGGGCCTCGTGCTCGGGGCGACCGTCGACCTCGCGTCGTACGGCATCGACACGGCGGCGCTGACCGGCGTTCCCGTCCTCGCCCCCGGCTTCGGCCACCAGGGGGCTCGCGTCTCCGACCTGACGGCCCTCTACGGCGCGGCGGCACGCACCGTCCTCGTCTCGACCTCCCGGGGCGTCCTCGCGGCCGGCCCCGACGGGATGGCCGCTGCCGTCCGCGACGCCGCGGAGGAGGTGCGCTCGTGCCTCGGATGACCCCGCCGCCGGTCGACCGCGCCGCCGCCGCCAGGGCCGCGGTCGCCGCCCGTCGTGCCCGCGCCGCCGTCAAGGCCTCCGTCGCCGAGCGACGGCGCACCGCGCTCGACGTCGCGGAGGCTGCCTGGGCCGGCGAGCCGACGGCGCCCGAGGCGACGCTGCGCGTCCGTGAGCTCCTCACGAGCATCCCCGGCATCGGGCCCACCCGGGTCGCCCGCATCATGACTGACCTCGGCATCGCCGAGTCGAAGCGCGTCGGCGGCCTCGGCGTCCGGCAGCGTCGCATCCTCGGCGACTGGCTCGCCGTCCGCGAGGCCAGGGGGCGCGTGCGATCGCGACTCGTCGTCCTCGCCGGGCCCACGGCCGTCGGCAAGGGCACGGTGTCGACCCACATCCGCGAGAACTACCCCGACGTGCACCTCTCCATCTCCGCGACCACCCGGGCCCCGCGTCCCGGCGAGGTCGACGGCGTGCACTACTACTTCGTCGACGACGCCGAGTTCGACCGCATGATCCGCGAGCGCGAGCTGCTCGAGTGGGCCACCGTGCACAACTCGTACCGCTACGGCACGCCGCGGCCCCCGATCGACGCCGCGCTGCAGGCCGGGCGGAGCGTCCTGCTCGAGATCGACCTCCAGGGCGCGCGCCTCGTCCGCACGGCCATGCCCGAGGCCGTCCTCGTCTTCCTCCTGCCGCCCACGTGGGACGAACTCGTCCGCCGGCTGATCGGCCGGGGCACGGAGGACGCGGCCGAGCAGCAGCGCCGACTCGAGACCGCGAAGGTCGAGCTGGCGGCCCAGGACGAGTTCGACGTGAAGGTCGTGAACCACGACGTGCCCGAAGCGGCCCGCGAGGTCGTAGAATTGATGACTGCGCCCGAGGACGCACGCCCACGGGCGTGACTCGCGCCCCGATCTCTGCACCTGCCGGTGCCTGACAGAACCCCACAACGAGGAGTGACCATGGCCGACAAGAACAAGGGCATCATCGATCCGCCCATCGACGAGCTGCTCTCGAAGGTCGAGTCGAAGTACGCGCTCGTCATCTTCGCGTCGAAGCGCGCGCGTCAGATCAACGACTACTACGCCGACCTGCACGAGGGAAGCCTCTTCGACAACGTCGGCCCGCTCGTCGACAGCACCATCGACGACAAGCCCCTCTCCGTCGCGATGCACGAGATCAACGAGGACAAGCTCGAGGCCAAGCCCCTGCCCGCCGCCGCGGAGTAGTCGCGGCACGGCTGCCCGTCGTCCGACGTACGAGTCGAACGACGCCGGCGTCGTCCGACGTCACTGTCGGCGGCCGGCCGTAGCATCGAACGAGGCCCCCTGGGAGACCGTCCCGCGGGGCCTCGCCGCGTCCGACGACGCCTGACGCCCTCACCCCCGACCTCGACCCCGGAGCCCCTGTGACCCCTTCCGACGTGACATCCGCCAGCACCGCGACCGCACCGACGAGCCTCCGGCTCTTCACGTCGGAGTCGGTCACCGAGGGCCACCCCGACAAGATCTGCGACCAGATCTCCGACGGCATCCTCGACGCGCTGCTCGCGGTCGACCCGCAGAGCCGGGTCGCCGTCGAGACGATGGTCACGACCGGGCTCGTCCACGTGGCGGGCGAGGTCACCACCAAGGGCTACGTCGACATCCCCACGATCGTCCGCGACCTCATCGTCGGCATCGGCTACGACTCGTCGGCCGTCAGCTTCGACGGTCGCACCTGCGGCGTCGAGGTGTCCATCGGCGCCCAGTCGCCCGACATCGCCCAGGGCGTCGACACGGCGCTGGAGGCGCGGGGCGGCACGTCCGACGACGCCCTCGACCGCCAGGGCGCCGGCGACCAGGGCATCATGTTCGGCTACGCCACCAACGAGACGCCGCAGTACATGCCCCTGCCGGTGTGGCTGGCCCACCGGCTGGCGGAGCGGTTGGCTCACGTCCGCAAGAGCGGCGAGCTCGACTACCTGCGGCCCGACGGCAAGACCCAGGTCACGGTCGGCTACGACGGCGTCGTCCCGCGGACCGTCGACACGGTCGTCGTCTCCACCCAGCACTCGCCGAGCGTCTCCACCGAGCAGCTCGAGGCCGACGTGATCGCCCACGTCGTGCGGCCGGTGCTCGACGAGGCCGGGCTCGACTCGACCGACACGCGCTTCATCATCAACCCGACGGGTCGCTTCGAGATCGGCGGCCCGCAGGGCGACGCCGGCCTCACCGGCCGCAAGATCATCGTCGACACCTACGGCGGCGCGAGCCGCCACGGGGGCGGCGCGTTCTCGGGCAAGGACCCGTCGAAGGTCGACCGCTCGGCCGCCTACGCCATGCGCTGGGTCGCCAAGAACGCCGTCGCGGCGGGCCTGGCCGACCGCATCGAGCTGCAGATCGCCTACGCCATCGGCCGGGCGGCCCCCGTCGGGCTCTACGTCGAGACGTTCGGCACCGGCCACGTGGCCGACGACGTGATCATCGACGCCGTCAAGGCGGTCTTCGACCTGAGGCCTGCGGCGATCATCCGCGACCTCGACCTGCTGCGGCCGATCTACGCGGCGACGTCGACCTACGGCCACTTCGGCCGTGAGCTGCCCGAGTTCACCTGGGAGGCCCTCGACCGCGTCGACGCGCTCCGGGCTGCCGCCGGTCTCTGACCCGTCGCCCGTGACCGTGCCCGTCGCGAGCGAGTGGCCGTCACCGCGCGCCGTGGCGCGGGTGCTGGTCGAGTCGCCGCTGCCGCAGCTCGACCGGCTCTTCGACTACGCCGTCCCGTCGCACCTGCGCGACGACGTCGTGCCCGGCATCCGGGTCAAGGTCCCGCTCCGGTCGGCCGGGCGCATCGCGGACGGGTTCGTGGTCGAGGTCGTCGAGTCGTCGGCGCACGGGGGCGAGCTGAGCGAGGTCGAGGCGATCGTCTCGACCGCCTCCGTCCTCGCGCCCGAGGTGTACGCCCTGGCCAGGGCCGTGGCCGACCGTGCGGGCGGCTCCGCGAGCGACGTGCTGCGCCTGGCCGTGCCGCCCCGCCAGGCGAGGGTCGAGAAGCAGGTGCTCGCGGCCGCGACGGCCGCCGCCGAGTCGGGCGTGACGGTCTCGCACCCCGTCGTCGTCGCCTCCGACGTCACCGGCTACGGCGCCGACCAGCTGGCGGGCATCGTCGCGGCCCGCGGCCGCGCCGCCGTCGACGCCGTGCCGCTGCTCGACGAGCTGCCCGACGGCTCGTGGGTCGGCCGGTGGGCCGTCACGGTCGCCCAGCTCGCGACGGTGGCCCTGGCCGCCGGCGAGAACGCGGTCGTCGCCGTGCCCGACCACCGGGACGAGGACCAGGTGCTGCGGGCCCTGGCCGCGCTGCTCCCCGCGGAGAGCGTGGTCCGGCTCGACTCGAAGCAGTCGAACGCCGACCGCTACCGCTCGGTGCTGCGGGCGAGGGGCGACCAGCCGCTCGTCCTCGTCGGCAACCGGTCCGTGCTCCTCGCGCCGTCGGCGCGTCTCGGCCTGATCGTCGTCTTCGACGACGGCGACCCCCTGATGGGCGAGCCGTTGAGCCCGTACGTGCACGCGCGGGACACCGCGCTGGTGCGGCAGTCCCAGCAGCAGACCGCGCTCGTGTTCCTCGGCCACGCGCGGAGCACCGACGTGCAGCGACTCGTCGAGATCGGCTTCCTCGCCGAGGTCCGCCCCGACCCCCGCTACCAGCCCCACGTCGTGCCCACGTCCCAGCAGGCGGCCCAGGACGGCTTCGCCGCCCAGGCGCGCATCCCCTCGACGGCCTGGACGGAGGCGCGGGCCGCGGTCGAGCACGGGCCGGTGCTGGTGCAGGTGGCCCACCCCGGCTACTCGCCGCGCCTGGCCTGCACCGAGTGCGGCGACACGGCCCGGTGCACGCGCTGCGGCGGCCCGCTCGTCCAGCGCGCGCAGGGCGCCCAGCCGGCCTGCTCGTGGTGCGGCGCCCTCGCCGTGGGCTGGCGATGCTCGACCTGCGAGGGCACGGCGATGAAGTCGGTCGGCACGGGCGCGTCCCGCACCGCCGACGAGCTCGGCAAGGCGTTCCCGGGGGTCCGCGTCATCGTGTCCGACGGCTCGCGCCAGGTGACGCACGTCGACGCCGAGCCCGCGATCGTCGTCGCGACCCGGGGGGCCGAGCCGATCGCCCCCGGCGGCTACCGCGCCGTCCTGCTGCTCGACGGCGAGCGGATGCTCGCGCGGGAGAGCCTCCGGGTCGCCGAGGACTGCCTCCGCTGGTGGGCCAACGCGGCGGCCCTGGCGGCGCGCCGTGCGCCGATCGTGCTGGTCGGTGTCGGCGGGGCGATCGCCTCCTCGCTCGCGACCTGGGAACTGGCTCGCTACGCGTCCGGCGAGCTGGCCGACCGGCGGGAGCTCCGGTTCCCGCCCGCCGTCCGCGTCGCGACCGTGACGGGCGGCGTCGAGACCGTCGCCCGCGCCCTCGACGAGCTGCCCGACGGCGTCCGGAAGGAGACCCTGGGGCCGGTCGACGTGCCCGACGCCGGCGTCCGCGCCATCGTGCGGTTCGACTACGCCAGCGGGCACGACGTCGCGCAGGTGCTGCGGTCCCAGGTCATCCGCGCCGCGACGGAGCGCCGCAAGGCGATCGGCTCCCGGCGCGGCCGGGGGCTGCCTACACTCAGGGTGCGGTTCGACGACGTCGAGCCGTTCACCGACTGACCTCCAGGAACCCCTTGCGCCTCGTCTTCGCCGGCAGCCCGTCGGCCGCCGTACCGTCCCTGACCGCCCTCGCCGCGAGCGAGCACGAGGTGGTCGCCGTCGTCACCCGCGACGACACGCCCCAGGGCCGTCGCCGTGTCCTCACCGCGACGCCGGTCGCCCTCGAGGCCGAGCGCCTCGGGCTGCCGGTCGTCAAGACGCGGCGGATCACGGAGGAGGTGGCCGAGCGGATCGGCGCCCTGGGCGCCGACCTCGGGGTGGTGGTCGCCTTCGGGGCCCTCCTGCGCGAGCCGGTGCTGTCCGCGCCCCGGCTCGGCTGGGTCAACCTGCATTTCTCCCTGCTGCCGCGCTGGCGCGGAGCCGCACCCGTGCAGCGGGCGCTCATGGCCGGCGACGAGCGCACGGGTGCCGTGGTCTTCCAGCTCGTGCCCGAGCTCGACGCCGGCGACCTGCTCGGCACCCTCGAGCGGCCCCTCGACGGCACCGAGACCGCCGGGGCCCTGCTCGACGAGCTCGCGACGACCGGCGCCGCCCTGCTCGGCGACGTCGTCGGCCGACTAGCCGCGGGCACGGCCGAGCCCCTGGTCCAGGTGGGCGAGGTGACCCTCGCTCCCAAGCTCGTCCTCGACGACGGCGCGCTCGACCTCTCGCTGCCCGCCGGCGACGTGGTCGACCGCTGGCGGGGCACGACGCCCGAGCCGGGCGCGCACCTCCCTCTCGGCGACGCCCGTCTGAAGGTCCTCGAGCTCCGCGCGGCGGACGTCGGCGACGCAGCCGGCGACTCCGAGGCGGGCCTCGCGCCCCTGGCACCGGGGCGGATCGCGCTCCGGGGCCGCCGCCTCCTCGTCGGCACGGGCACCGCACCGCTCGAGCTGGTCCGCGTCCAGCCGCCCGGCAAGAAGCCGATGGCCGGGGCCGACTGGAGCCGCGGGCTGCCGTCGACCGACGACGTGCTGCTGACCACGAGCCCCGTGACGAGCACCACCACGACCGACGAGGAGGCCCCCGCGTGAGCCGCGTCCAGCCCGCCCGCCAGGTCGCCCTCGACGTGCTCCGCGCCGTCGCCGACGACGACGCCTACGCCAACCTGCTCCTGCCCGCTCGCATCGCCCGTGCCGGCCTCGACGCACAGGACGCCGCCCTCGCGACCGAGCTCACCTACGGCACGCTCCGCATGTCGGGCTACTACGACCGCGTCGTCGCCCTCGCCGCCCGGCGCCCGGCGGACGCGATCGACCCGGCCCTGCTCGACGTGCTCCGGCTCGGTGTCCACCAGCTGCTGTCGACGCGGGTGGCTGCGCACGCCGCGGTCGACGAGTCGGTCGAGCTCGCGCGCCAGGTCGGCAGCCGTGCCGGCACGGGCTTCGTCAACGGCGTCCTCCGGACGGTCGGCCGCTCGACCCCCGACGAGTGGCGCGAGCGGGTGCTCGCCGCCGCGACGAGCGACGACGACCGGCTCGCCGCCGAGTGGTCGCACCCGGTGTGGGTCATCCGTGCCCTGCGCCGCTCGCTCGCCGCGGAGGGCCGTCAGGACGAGCTGGTCGACCTGCTGGCCGCCGACAACGTGCCCCCGAGGGTCAGCCTCGTCGCCCTGCCCGGACTCGCGGAGCCGTCCGAGCTCGGCGGCGACGACGCGCTGCTCTCGCCGCTGGCGCGGGTCAGCGCCGGGGGAGACCCGGCCCAGCAGCCCGTCGTCCGCACGGGCCGAGCCCGCGTCCAGGACGAGGGCTCGCAGCTCGCCGCCCTGCTGCTCAGCCGGCACCACGACGCCGCGCCCGGCGAACGGTGGCTCGACATGTGCGCGGGCCCCGGCGGCAAGGCGGCCCTGCTCGCCGCCGAGGCGGCCAGGGTCGGTGCGCACCTCGTCGCCAACGAGCTCGTCCCGGCCCGCGTCGGGCTGGTGCGTCAGGCCCTCGCGGCCGTCCCCGGGGACGTCGACGTCCGCGAGGGCGACGCCGTCCGCTTCGGCGTCGACGAGCCCGGCGGCTACCAGCGCATCCTGCTCGACGCGCCGTGCACCGGCCTCGGTGCCCTGCGCCGTCGTCCGGAGGCGCGCTGGCGCAAGCAGCCGTCGGACGTGGGCGAGCTCACCCGCCTCCAGGCCGACCTCCTCGCCAGCGCCCTCGACGCGCTCGCGCCCGGCGGCCTGCTCGCCTACGTCACGTGCTCGCCCCACCTCGCCGAGACCCGGGCGATCGTCGAGTCCGGGCTGCGCCGCCGCGACGACGTGGAGCTGCTCGACGGCCCCGAGGCGGTCGCGCGTGTCGCCCTGGGCGAGGTCGACCTCGCCTCCAGGCCCTACGTCCAGCTGTGGCCCCACCGCCAGGGCACGGACGCCATGTTCGTCGCCCTGGTGCAGAAGGAGGCCTGACGCAGGAGGGGGCCTGAGGCACGAGAGGGCCTGGGGCCGAGGAGGCGCGTCGCCGGTAAGATCGCCCGGTGTCCGTTCGCATCAGCCCCAGCATCCTCTCGGCCGACTTCGCCAACCTCGAGCGGGACCTCGCCCGCATCTCCGACGCGGACCTCGTCCACGTCGACGTGATGGACGGGCACTTCGTGCCGAACCTCACCCTCGGCCTGCCGGTCGTCGAGCGCCTCCAGCAGGTCAGCCCGGTGCCGCTCGACGTGCACCTCATGGTCGAGGACGCCGACCGCTGGGCGCCGCGCTACGCGGAGCTCGGCGCCTTCTCCGTGACGTTCTCCGCCGAGGCCGCCGCCGACGCGGTGGCGACCGCGCGGGCGATCCGCAGCACAGGGGCGCGTGCGTCGATCGCGGTCAAGCCCGGCACCGACCTCGAGCCCTACCTGCAGACCCTGGACGAGTGGGACATGATCCTCGTGATGACGGTCGAGCCGGGCTTCGGCGGGCAGTCGTTCATGCCCGAGACGATGCCCAAGCTGGCTCGCGCGCGCGAGGCGGTCCGCGCCTCCGGCCTGGACGTCTGGCTCGAGGTCGACGGCGGCATCGGCCTCGACACGATCGTGACGGCCGTCGAGAACGGCGCCGACACGGTCGTCGCCGGGTCGGCCGTCTACGGTGGCGAGCCCGCCGAGCGCATCGCCGCGCTGAGGGCGGCCGCGGCGACGGTAGCCTTGTCGTCGTGAAGTCCTTCGACCAGCTGTTCTCCGAGCTCAGCGACAAGGCCCGTGACCGTCCCGAGGGCAGCGGCACCGTCGCCGAGCTCGACGCCGGGGTCCACCAGATCGGCAAGAAGATCGTCGAGGAGGCGGCCGAGGTGTGGATGGCCGCCGAGTACGAGGGCGACGTCGCCACGGCAGAAGAGATCTCGCAGCTCATCTACCACGTGCAGGTGCTCATGATCGCCAAGGGCCTGACCCCCGACGACGTGTGGCGACATCTCTGAGCCCGTCCCCACCACCTCACGACGTGACGCCGCCGACCGGCGGCCCCAGAACGGACAGCTCCCCACCATGCTCCGCGTAGCAGTGCCCAACAAGGGCTCCCTCAGCGAGACCGCCAGCCAGATGCTCCACGAGGCGGGCTACCAGGGTCGCCGCGACCCGAAGTCGCTCTACCAGGCCGACGAGCGCAACGGCGTCGAGTTCTTCTACCTCCGGCCCCGCGACATCGCGACCTACGTCGGCCAGGGCGCGCTCGACGTCGGCATCACCGGCCGCGACCTGCTGCTCGACTCCGGCTCGACCGCCGGCGAGATCGCGCCCCTCGACTTCGCCTCCTCGACCTTCCGCTTCGCCGGCCCGGCCGGTCGCTTCCGCGAGCTCGCCGACCTCGAGGGCCTCCGGGTCGCGACGAGCTACGTCGGCCTGGTCGGCGCGTTCCTCCGCGACGCCGGGGTCACCGCGCAGCTGGTCGGCCTCGACGGGGCCGTCGAGAGCGCCGTCAAGCTCGGCGTGGCCGACGCGATCGCCGACGTCGTCGAGACGGGCACGACCCTCCGCGCCGCCGGACTCGAGGTCTTCGGGCCGGTCATCCTGCAGTCGACCGCCGTGCTGATCGCCTCCGACGCGCAGGCCGCGGGCATCGACGTGCTGCACCGCCGCCTCCAGGGCGTCCTCGTCGCGCGACGCTACGTGATGATGGACTACGACGTGCCGGTGTCGGCCCTCGACGCGGCCACCGCCGTCACGCCGGGCATGGAGTCGCCGACGGTGGCGCCCCTGCACGACGCCGACTGGGCCGCCGTCCGCGTGATGGTGCCGCGCGGCGACACCAACCAGGTGATGGACGCGCTGTACGACCTGGGCGCCCGGGCCATCCTCGTGAGCCCGATCCACGCCGCGAGGCTCTGACCGTGACGGCCGCCGATCCGTCCCTCGCGGTCCGCGTCGTCCCCTGCCTCGACGTCGCCGCCGGGCGCGTCGTCAAGGGCGTCAACTTCCTCGACCTGCGCGACGCGGGCGACCCCGTCGAGCTCGCCCGCACCTACTACGAGCAGGGCGCCGACGAGATCACGTTCCTCGACGTCACCGCGACCGTCGACGACCGGGCCACCACCTACGACGTCGTGCGGGCGACCGCCGAGCAGGTCTTCATCCCGCTGACCGTCGGCGGGGGAGTCCGCTCGACCGACGACGTCGCGCGCCTCCAGGCGGCCGGTGCGGACAAGATCGGCGTCAACAGCGCGGCGATCGCCCGCCCAGCGCTCGTCGGCGAGATCGCCGACCGCTTCGGCGCGCAGTGCGTCGTCCTCTCGCTCGACGTCAAGCGATCGGCGCGCATGCCCTCCGGCTTCGTCGTGACGACCCACGGCGGCCGCACCGAGACCGACATCGACGCCGTGGCCTGGGCCCGCGAGGCCATCGAGCGCGGTGCGGGCGAGCTGCTCGTCAACAGCATCGACGCCGACGGCACGAAGCAGGGCTTCGACCTCGAGCTCGTCGCCCTGATGCGGTCGAACAGCCGCGTGCCGGTCATCGCCTCCGGCGGGGCCGGTGCCCTCGAGCACTTCGCGCCCGCCGTGGCCGCCGGCGCCGACGCCGTCCTCGCCGCCTCCGTGTTCCACAACCGCGAGTTGACCGTCGGCGACGTGAAGCGCGAGCTGGCGGCCTCCGGCGCCGTCGTCCGATGACACCGGGAGTCCCCATGACCGACCAGACAGCGCCCGACCAGACCCTCACCCGCGAGACCGTCGAGCCGGTCGTGGCGCGTGCCCGCTTCGACGCGAGCGGGCTCCTGCCCGCGATCATCCAGGACGCCGTCTCGCGCGACGTGCTGATGATGGGCTGGATGGACGAGGAGGCGCTGCGCCGCACCCTGACCGAGGGTCGCGTGACCTTCTGGTCGCGCTCGAGGCAGGAGTACTGGCGCAAGGGCGACACCTCCGGCCACGCCCAGTTCGTCCGGGCCGCAGCCCTCGACTGCGACGACGACGCGCTCCTCGTCACGGTCGAGCAGATCGGCGCCGCGTGCCACACCGGCGCTCACTCCTGCTTCGACGTCGACCCGCTCAGCCCGGCCACCGCCTCCTCGACCGAAGCGGGCTCGGACGGCACGGACCCCGACTCCTACTCCGCGGCGGAGGCCGACCGTGGCTGACCGCTCGTCCACCACGCGTGCGGGCTTCGACGCCCTGCTCGACGGCCACCGGGTGATCCCGGTGGTCCGCGACCTCTTCGCCGACGGCGAGACGCCGGTGGGCATCTACCGCAAGCTCGCCGCCGGCCGTCCGGGCACGTTCCTCCTCGAGTCCGCCGGCCAGGGCGGCATCTGGTCGCGCTGGTCGTTCGTCGGCGTCTCGTCGTTCGGCGTCCTCACGACGCAGGACGGCGAGGTGCGCTGGCTCGGCCACGGACTCGACGCCGACCGTGCCCTCGGCGGTGCGACCGGTCGTCCGCTCGAGGTGCTCTCCGCCCTGCACGAGCGCTGGGCGACGCCGCGCATCCCCGACCTCCCGCCCCTCACCGGCGGCCTGGTCGGCTTCGTCGGATGGGAGGCGGTCCGCGAGCTGGAGCACCTGCCCGACGCGCCTCCCGTGGACTTCACGGTCCCGTCGCAGGCGCTCAGCTTCGTCTCCGAGCTCGTCGCGCTCGACCACCGCACCGGCGCCGTGATGCTGATCGCGACGGTGCTCAACGACGGGGTCGACGACGCCGACGCGCTCTGGGCCGACGCTCAGGCACGCCTCGACCGGCTGCAGTCGGGCCTCGCGGCGCCGAGCGACGCCTTCCTCTCCGACGTCGACCTGGGCGTCCAGCCCTCACCGGTCGACCGGACGCCGCGGGCGGACTACGCCGAGGCGATCGAGCGCTCGAAGCAGTTCATCGTCGACGGCGACGTGTTCCAGGTCGTCGTCTCGCAGCGCTTCGACCACGAGCTGAGCGCCGACGCCCTCGACGTCTACCGGGTGCTGCGCACCCTCAACCCGAGCCCGTACATGTACCTCGTCAGCCTCGAGGACGCCACGGGCGAGCCCTACCAGATCGTCGGCTCGTCGCCGGAGGCGCTGGTCAAGGTCGACGGACGACGCGCCTTCACCCACCCCATCGCCGGGTCGGCCCCCCGCGGCGCGACGCCGGAGGAGGACGGCGCGCACGCCGAGCGCCTGCTCGGCGACGAGAAGGAGCGGGCCGAGCACCTCATGCTCGTCGACCTGGCCCGGAACGACCTGCTCAAGGTCTGCACGCCCGGCACCGTCGAGGTGACGGAGTTCATGCAGGTCGAGCGCTTCAGCCACATCATGCACCTCGTGTCGAGCGTCGAGGGGGACCTCGCGCCCGGGCGGAACGCCATCGACGCCTTCCGCGCGACGTTCCCCGCCGGCACGCTCTCGGGCGCGCCGAAGCCGCGCGCCCTCGAGATCATCGACGAGCTCGAGCCGGCCCAGCGCGGCGTGTACGGCGGCGTGGTCGGCTACTTCGACTTCGCCGGCTCGGCCGACGTCGCGATCGCGATCCGCACGGTCCTCCTGCAGGGCGGCGTCGCCCGCGTCCAGGCCGGTGCCGGCCTCGTCGCCGACAGCGACCCCGACGCCGAGGCACAGGAGGCGCGCAACAAGGCCGCGGCCCCCCTCCGCGCCGTCGCCGTGGCCAACGCCATGACGAGGCTCCGCTGATGGCGCCGCGACGGCTCAAGCTCGTCACGATCCTCGTCGGGGTCCTCCTCGCCGGCGTCGGCCTGCTCACCTGGACCCAGCCGTGGTTCGGCGTCGTGGTCGAGTCCCCGCAGGGCGGGCAGCTCGACCTGACCGCGGCCGGCGACGTCGCCGGGTCGCCCGTGTCCGCGCTCTCCCTGGCCGCCCTGGCCCTCGTGGGCGCCCTCACGATCGCGGGGCGCGTCTTCCGGGTCGTCCTCGGGCTGCTGCAGTTCGCGCTCGGCGCGAGCATCGCCGTGACGGCGGGCACCGCGCTCTCCGACCCGGTCCGCGCCTCCGGCAGCGTCGTCACCGACGCGACCGGCGTCGACGGGCAGGACAGCCTGCGCGCGCTCGTCTCGTCGACGTCGGCCACCCCGTGGCCCTGGCTCGCTCTCGTCGTCGGCGTGCTCGGCGCGCTGCTCGGGGTGGGGATCGTCGTCACCTCGGGTGCCTGGCCGCAGGCCGGGCGCAAGTACACGGCCACCCGGCTCGTGCCCGCCGACCCCGCGAGCGACCCGAGCGCGACGTGGGACAGCCTCTCGGTCGGCGACGACCCGACCGACCCCACCGACCCGACCGACCTCGCCGCACCCGACGAGCCGGCCGCGCCGGTCGACGACGCCGGGCCCCGCCCGGGCGCCGACGACCGACCCAGCCGGTAGACTCGCCCCGTACCGCACTGATCCGAGGAGCACCGTGAGCCAGCAGATGACGAAAGCCGCCGAGACCGAGACCGCCGACGACCTCGGCCACGGGAACTCCCCGGCGGCCTGGACGGCCGTCGTGATCATGCTGGTCGCCTTCTCGATCGGCACGGTCGCCTTCTTCTTCGCGGTCGTCTGGGTCGTCTGGGCCTCGGTCGCGCTGCTGCTCGTCGGCCTCGTCGTCGGCCTCGTGCTCAAGCGCGCCGGCTACGGCGTCGGCGGACACCGCTACGTGCCGAAGGCGCACAACTAGGTGCTCGACGACCTGTACGCGGGCGCACTGGCCGACGCCGGGGCCCGCCGCGACGCCCTGCCCTTCGCCGCCGTCGAGGCCGCCGCTCTCGACCGTGCCCCCGCGCTCGACGCCCGGGCCGCCCTCGCTCCCGCAGCCGGCGTCAAGATCATCGCCGAGGTCAAGCGCGCGAGCCCCTCGCGGGGCGACCTGCACGCGATCCCGGATCCCGCCTCCCTGGCCCTGTCGTACGCGACCGGGGGAGCGAGCGCGATCAGCGTCCTCACCGAGGGCCGCAAGTTCAAAGGCAGCCTGGCCGACCTCGAGGCCGTCCGCGCCGTCGTCGACGTGCCCGTGCTCCGCAAGGACTTCATCGCCGACCCGTACCAGGTGTTCGAGGCCCGCGCCGCGGGCGCCGACCTGGTCCTGCTCATCGTGGCCGGGCTCGAGCAGGCCCGCCTGGTCGAGCTGCACGACCTCGTGCGCGAGCTCGGCATGACCGCCCTCGTCGAGACGCACTCGGCCGACGAGGTCGCTCGCGGCCTCGACGCCGGGGCCGAGGTGCTGGGCGTCAACGCGCGCGACCTCTCGACCTTCGAGCTCGACCCCGACCTGTTCGGCCGCCTGGCCGACTCGATCCCCGCCGGCGTCACCCGCGTCGCCGAGTCCGCCGTCATGTCGCCCGCCGACGTGGCGCACTACCGTCGCGCCGGCGCCGACGTCGTGCTCGTGGGCGAGGCCCTCGTCACGCACGGCGACCCCGTCGACGCGCTCACCCGCTTCCTGGAGGTCTGACCGTGGCACTGCGAGACGAGACCGGGCCGTACTTCGGCTCCTTCGGCGGGCGCTTCGTCCCGGAGTCGCTGGTCGCGGCGCTGGACGAGCTCGACGCCGCCTACAAGGCCGCCGCCGTCGACCCCGAGTTCCAGGCCGAGCTGGCCGCCCTGCACGCCACCTACACCGGTCGCCCGTCGATCGTGACCGAGGTGCCGCGCTTCGCCGAGCACGCCGGGGGAGCGCGCATCCTCCTCAAGCGCGAAGACCTGAACCACACGGGCTCGCACAAGATCAACAACGTGCTCGGCCAGGCGCTCCTCGCCCGCAAGCTCGGCAAAACCCGCCTCATCGCCGAGACCGGGGCGGGCCAGCACGGCGTCGCCACGGCGACCGCCGCCGCCCTCTTCGGCATGTCCTGCGTCGTCTACATGGGCCAGGTCGACACCGAGCGTCAGGCGCTGAACGTCGCCCGGATGCGCCTGCTCGGGGCCGAGGTCGTCTCGGTCACGACGGGCTCGCGCACCCTGAAGGACGCGATCAACGACGCCATGCGCGACTGGGTCGCCAGCGTCGACACCACGCACTACGTGCTCGGCACGGTCGCGGGCCCGCACCCGTTCCCCGCCATGGTGCGCGACTTCCACAAGATCATCGGCGAGGAGGCCCGAGAGCAGGTGCTCGCCCTCACCGGCCGGCTGCCCGACGCCGTCACGGCGTGCGTCGGCGGCGGCTCCAACGCCATGGGCATCTTCCACGCGTTCCTCGACGACCCCTCGGTCGAGCTCTGGGGCTACGAGGCGGGCGGCGACGGCGTCGAGACGGGTCGCCACGCGGCGTCGATCACGCTGGGCCGCATCGGCAACCTCCAGGGCACGAAGTCGTACCTCATGCAAGATGAGGACGGCCAGACCCTCGAGAGCCACTCCATCTCGGCCGGCCTCGACTACCCGAGCGTCGGTCCCGAGCACGCCTGGCTCGCCGAGAGCGGCCGCGCGCACTACGAGCCCGTCACCGACGCCGAGGCCATGGCCGCCTTCAAGCTGCTCACGCAGACCGAGGGCATCCTCCCCGCCATCGAGACGGCGCACGCCCTCGCCGGCACCATCAAGCTCGGCCAGCGCCACCCCGACTGGACGATCCTCGTGTCGATGAGCGGCCGAGGCGACAAGGACGTGGCGACCGCGAGCCGCTACTTCGGGGTCCTCGACGAGGAGGCGCAGCAGCTGTGACCGACACCACCTCCGCCCCGCAGGCACGCAGCAAGGTCGCGACGGCCATCCGTGCCCGCCGCGACGCGGGCACCGGCGCCCTGATCGGCTACCTGCCCGTCGGCTTCCCCGACCTCGCCACGAGCATCGAGGCCGCCGTGACCCTCGCCGAGAACGGCGTCGACGTCATCGAGCTGGGCCTGCCCTACTCCGACCCCGTCATGGACGGGCCCGTCATCCAGGCGGCGACGCAGCGGGCCCTGGCCGAGGGCTTCCGAGTCCGCGACGTGTTCACCGCCGTCCGCGAGATCACGTCGCGCACCTCGGCCCCGGTCGTCGTCATGACGTACTGGAACCCGGTCGAGCAGTACGGCGTCCGGCGCTTCGCCGACGACCTGGCCGCGGCCGGGGGAGCAGGGCTCATCACGCCCGACCTCATCCCCGACGAGGCCGCCGCCTGGCTCGAGGCCTCCGAGGCCACCGGCCTCGACCGCGTGTTCCTCGCCGCTCCGTCCTCGAGCGACGACCGCCTCCGCCAGTCCGTCGAGCGCAGCCGCGGCTTCGTCTACACGGTCTCGACGATGGGCATCACCGGCGCCCGGACCGACGTCGACTCCGCGGCCCACACGCTCGTCGACCGGCTGCGCGCCGTGGGCGTCGAGCACGCCTGCGTCGGCCTCGGCATCTCGACCGCGCAGCAGGTGCGCGAGGTGCTCGAGTACGCCGACGGGGCCATCGTCGGCTCCGCGTTCGTCCGGGCCCTCGCCGACGGCGGGCTGCCCCGCCTCGCCGAGGTCGCCGCCGACCTGTCGTCCGGCGCCGCCGTCCGTCGCTGACGTCCGACGCCGACGACGGCCCGCGCTAGAGTCGTCCTCGCGTCGGCCCGCCGTCGTCCCGTAGTCCCCCCTGAAAGGCGCCCCGAACGTGTTCGTTCCCCTGAGCATCCCGAGCCCCTCCGTCGACTGGCAGTACTTCGACCTGACGAGCTGGATCAACTCGACGTTCGGCGCCGCCCTGCCCGGGTCCCTCCGCATCCACGCGTACGCGATCTGCATCCTCGTGGGCATCGTCGCGGCGGTCCTCCTCACGAACAAGCGCCTCACCGATCGTGGCGCCGAGCGCTGGGTCGTCATCGACGTCGCGATCTTCGCCGTGCCGCTGGGCATCGTCGGCGGTCGGTTCTTCCATGTCGTCACCCACCCCGCCGACTACTTCGCCGGCCAGGAATGGTGGCGGGCCCTCGCCGTCTGGGAGGGCGGGCTCGCGATCTACGGCGCCCTGCTCTTCGGCGCCCTGGGCGTCTGGCTGGGCTGCCGCGCCTCCGGCCTGCGCTTCTCCGTCTTCGCCGACGCCCTCGCCCCCGGGCTGCTCGTCGCCCAGGCCTTCGGGCGTCTCGGCAACTGGTTCAACCACGAGCTGTTCGGCCTGCCGACCGACCTGCCCTGGGGCCTGGAGATCGAGTCGACCAACCCCGCCTACCCGGTGGGCCTGCCCGAGGGCACGCTGTTCCACCCGACCTTCCTCTACGAGATCATCTGGATGCTCGCCGGCGTCGCCGTCCTGTTGCTGATCGAGCGCAAGACCGCGATGCAGTGGGGCCGTGCCCTGGCGTTCTACCTGGTCTGGTACGGGATCGGCCGCTCGGTCTTCGAGTCGATCCGGACCGACCCGAGCCTCCTGTTCTTCGGCATCCGCACCAACGTCTGGATGTCCTTCGCCGCGATCGTCCTCGGCGTCGCCATCTGGATCGTCGCGAACCGTCGCCACACCGGGCTGCTCCCCGGCCCGTACGTGCCGGGCCGCGCGCCGTCCGATCGTGCGGCTGAGGTAGACTCGCGCGACACGTACACGGAGGACGACGAACCCGAGTTGGTCACCGTGGCATCATCGGACGACAACACCGAGACCACGCCACGCTCCTGAGCCCGACAGGCACCGTCAGCACCGACACGAGTCAGCGCTGACGACATGACCTGCTCCCTCAGGGACACCTTCCGCGACGAGCACCGCCTCACGGCTGCCACAAGCAGCCACGGGAAGTCACGCTGCGCCGCACCCGGGCCCGCCACCACCGCCCGGACAGCACCTGCCGACGACGGTCGCCTCCGCGCCGTCGTCTCGACGACGGGCCGACGACGTCCCGACCCCCATCGGATCTCCCCGTGAGGACGGATCACATGGCGCTCACGCCAGTTCACCAGCAGTTCAGCACCGTTCCCGCTGCTGCGGGCCTGTACGACCCGCGCAACGAGAAGGACGCGTGCGGCCTCGCCATGGTCGCCACGCTCCGCGGGACCCCGGGCCACGACATCGTCGACGCCGCGCTCGGAGCCCTCCGCAACCTCGAGCACCGCGGCGCCATCGGCTCCGACGCGGGCACGGGCGACGGGGCCGGCATCCTCTGCCAGGTCCCCGACGCGTTCCTCCGCGCCGTCGTCGACTTCGAGCTGCCCGAGGCCGGTCAGTACGCCGTGGGGATCGCGTTCCTGCCGACCGACGAGCAGGAGCGGGCCGAGCTGAAGACCGGCGTCGAGCGGATCGCGAACCTCGAGCAGCTCGACGTGCTCGGCTGGCGCGAGGTGCCCGTGCGCCCCGACGAGCTGGGGTCGCTGGCCCGCGGGGCGATGCCGGCCTTCGAGCAGCTCTTCGTCCGCAGCCGTCGTCACGGGGCCGACGGCGAGCTCCTCTCGGGCGTGGCGCTCGACCGCCAGGCCTACCGTCTGCGCAAGCGCTCCGAGTCGAAGCTCGGCGCGTACTTCACGTCGCTCGGCAGCCGCACCATGGTCTACAAGGGCATGGTCACGACGCTGCAGCTCGAGCCCTTCTACCCCGACCTCAGCGACGAGCGCTTCGCCTCGAAGCTGGCCGTCGTGCACTCCCGCTACTCGACGAACACGTTCCCGTCCTGGCCGCTCGCGCAGCCGTTCCGGATGATCGCCCACAACGGCGAGATCAACACCGTCCGGGGCAACCGCAACTGGATGCGGGCGCGCCAGTCCCAGCTCGAGTCCGAGCTCCTCGGCGACCTCAAGCCGCTGCTGCCGGTGGTCAGCCCCGGAGCCAGCGACTCGGCGTCGTTCGACGAGGTGGTCGAGCTGCTGAGCCTCACCGGCCGCTCGCTGCCGCACGCCATCATGATGATGGTCCCCGAGGCGTGGGAGAACCAGGTCGACATCGACCCGACCCTGCGCGACTTCTACGAGTACCACTCGATGCTCATGGAGGCGTGGGACGGCCCCGCGGCCATCACCTTCACCGACGGCAGCCTCGTGGGCGCCACCCTCGACCGCAACGGCCTGCGCCCCGGCCGCTACCTGGTCACCGACGACGGCCTCGTCGTGCTCGCCAGCGAGATCGGCGTGCTGCCCGACATCGACCCCGCGAAGATCGTCCGCAAGGGCCGGCTGCGTCCGGGCAAGATGTTCCTCGTCGACACCGAGGCCGGCCGCCTGATCGAGGACGACGAGATCAAGCGCGACCTCGCGGCCTCCGAGCCCTTCGGCGAGTGGCTGGCCGAGGGCCGCATCCGGCTCTCCGAGCTGCCCGAGCGCGAGCACATCGTGCACACGCCGGCCTCCGTCATCCGTCGCCAGCGCACCTTCGGCTACACCGAAGAAGAGGTGCGCATCCTGCTCACGCCGATGGCGAAGACGGGAGCAGAGCCCCTCGGCGCCATGGGCAGCGACACGCCGATCGCGGTGCTGTCCGAGCGTCCGCGCCTCCTCTTCGACTACTTCACCCAGCAGTTCGCCCAGGTGACGAACCCGCCGCTCGACTCGATCCGCGAGCAGGTCGTCACGTCGCTGTCGCTCGGTCTCGGCCCGGAGCGCAACCTGCTGTCGGCGACCCCGGAGCACGCGCGTCAGGTCGTGCTCGACTTCCCCGTCATCGACAACGACGAGCTCGCGAAGATCCAGCACATCGACCCCAGCCCCGGCTCGCGCGTCACCTCGACGATCCGCGGCCTGTACCGGGCCGACAAGGGGCCGCGCGCCCTCGAGAAGCGCATCGCCGCCATGTGCAACGAGGTCGACGACGCCATCGAGGCCGGGGCCGAGTTCATCGTGCTCTCCGACCGCGACTCGAACCAGGACTTCGCACCCGTCCCGTCCCTCCTGATGCTCGCCGCGGTCCACCACCACCTGATCCGGACCGAGAAGCGCATGTCGGTCGGCCTGATCGTCGAGGCCGGCGACGTCCGCGAGGTGCACCACGTCGCCACCCTCATCGGCTACGGCGCCTCGGCGATCAACCCCTACCTCGCGATGGAGACCTGCGAGAACCTCGTCCGGTCGGGCATGATCACCGGCATCTCGCCGGAGGACGCCGTCCACAACCTGATCAAGGCGCTCGGCAAGGGCGTGCTCAAGATCATGTCCAAGATGGGGATCTCGACGGTGTCGAGCTACGCCGCCGCCCAGGCCTTCGAGGCCGTCGGCCTCAGCCAGGAGTTCGTCGACACCTACTTCACCGGCACGTCGAGCGTGCTCGGCGGGGTGGGCATCGACGTCGTCGCGGCCGAGAACAAGCAGCGCCACACGAGCGCGTACCCGATTGACGGGTCCGTCGTGGCGCACGAGCGCCTCGCGACCGGGGGCGAGTACCAGTGGCGTCGTGAGGGCCCGCGCCACCTGTTCAACCCCGACACCGTGTTCCGCCTGCAGCACGCCACGCGCACGCGCCGGTACGACATCTTCCGCGAGTACACGAAGCTCGTCGACGACCAGTCGGAGGACCTGATGACCCTCCGCGGGCTGTTCTCGTTCCGGCAGGGCCTCCGCGAGCCGGTGCCCCTCGACGAGGTCGAGCCGATCGAGTCGATCGTCAAGCGGTTCTCGACCGGCGCGATGAGCTACGGCTCCATCTCGAAGGAGGCGCACGAGACCCTCGCGATCGCCATGAACCGCCTGGGCGGAAAGTCCAACACGGGCGAGGGCGGCGAGGACGTCGACCGACTGCTCGACCCCGAGCGACGCAGCGCCGTCAAGCAGGTCGCCTCGGGGCGCTTCGGCGTGACGAGCATGTACCTCACCCACGCCACGGACATCCAGCTCAAGATGGCCCAGGGCGCCAAGCCCGGCGAGGGCGGGCAGCTGCCCCCGACGAAGGTCTACCCGTGGGTGGCGCGCACCCGCCACGCGACGCCGGGCGTCGGCCTGATCAGCCCGCCGCCGCACCACGACATCTACTCGATCGAAGACCTCAAGCAGCTCATCTTCGACGTCAAGCGCGCCAACCCGACCGCCCGGGTGCACGTCAAGCTCGTGAGCCAGTCGGGCATCGGCGCGGTCGCTGCGGGCGTGACGAAGGCCCTCGCCGACGTGGTCCTCGTCTCGGGCCACGACGGCGGCACGGGCGCCAGCCCGCTGAACTCGCTCAAGCACGCCGGCACCCCGTGGGAGATCGGCCTCGCCGAGACCCAGCAGACGCTGATGCTCAACGGCATGCGCGACCGCGTCGTGGTGCAGGTCGACGGCCAGATGAAGACGGGCCGCGACGTCGTGATCGCTGCGCTGCTCGGCGGCGAGGAGTTCGGCTTCGCGACCGCGCCGCTGATCGTCGAGGGCTGCATCATGATGCGGGTCTGCCACCTCGACACCTGCCCCGTGGGCGTCGCGACGCAGAACCCCGAGCTCCGGGCGCGGTTCTCGGGCAAGCCCGAGTTCGTCGTCAACTTCTTCGAGTTCCTCGCCCAGGAGGTCCGCGAGATCCTCGCCTCCCTCGGCTTCCGCAGCCTCGACGAGGCGGTCGGCCGTACCGACGCCCTCGACGTCGACCGTGCCCTCGACCACTGGAAGGCCTCCGGTCTCGACCTGTCGCCCGTGCTGGTCGGACCGCACTTCGACGACGACGAGCCCCGTCGCAACCACCGGCAGCAGGACCACGAGCTCGAGTCGCACTTCGACGTCGAGCTCATCGCCCGCAGCTCCGACGTGCTCGAGAACGGCGGCCGGGTCGCGATCTCGCTGCCGATCCGCAACACCGAGCGTGCCGTCGGGACGATGCTCGGCCACGAGGTGACCGTCCGCCACGGCGAGCACGGCCTCCCCGAGGGCAGCATCGACGTCACCCTCACCGGGTCCGCCGGGCAGTCGCTCGGCGCGTTCCTCCCGGCGGGCATCACGCTCCGCCTCGAGGGCGACAGCAACGACTACGTCGGCAAGGGCCTGTCCGGCGGCACGGTCGTCGTGCGCCCGTCGCGGGAGAGCACGTTCGTTGCGGAGGAGAACGTCATCGCCGGCAACGTGATCGGCTACGGCGCGACCCAGGGCAGCCTGTTCATCCGCGGCATCGTGGGCGAGCGCTTCCTGGTCCGGAACTCGGGTGCCAGCGCGGTCGTCGAGGGCGTGGGCGACCACGCGCTCGAGTACATGACCGGCGGGCTCGCCGTCATCCTCGGCGACACGGGCCGCAACCTCGGCGCCGGCATGTCCGGGGGGACGGCCTACGTGCACCGGCTCCGCAGCGAGCGGGTGAACGCCGAGTCCCTCGCGTCGGGCGAGCTCGAGCTGCACCCGCTGGGCAGCGCCGACGTCGAGATCCTCTCCGACCTCCTGTCGCGGCACCTCGCCGAGACGGGCTCGCCCGTCGCCGAGCGCCTGCTCGCCGACATCGACGCCGCGGCGTCCGAGTTCGTCAAGGTCCTGCCGCGTGACTACGCCGCCGTCCTCGCCACCCGGCAGACGGCCGTCGACGAGGGTCTCGACCCCGATGGCGACGAAGCCTGGAAGCGAATCCTGGAGGTGACCGGTGGCTGATCCGAAGGGGTTCCTCAAGACCCAGAAGCGCGAGCTCCCGAAGCGTCGTCCCGTGTCCGTGCGGCTGATGGACTACAAGGAGGTGTACGAGCAGCAGGAGAGCGGCGAGCTCCGCCGTCAGGCGGGCCGCTGCATGGACTGCGGCGTGCCGTTCTGCCACCAGGGTTGCCCCCTCGGCAACCTCATCCCCGAGTGGAACGACCTCATGTGGCGCGGCGAGGGCCGCCAGGCCAGCGAGCGGCTGCACGCGACCAACAACTTCCCCGAGTTCACGGGCCGTCTGTGCCCCGCGCCCTGCGAGGCCTCCTGCGTGCTGGGCATCAACCAGCCGCCGGTGACCATCAAGCAGGTCGAGGTCAGCATCATCGACCAGGCCTTCCAGCAGGGCTGGGTCACGCCGCACCCGCCCGAGCGCCTCACGGGCAAGACCGTGGCCGTCGTCGGGTCCGGCCCGGCCGGGCTCGCGGCCGCGCAGCAGCTGACGCGGGCGGGGCACACCGTCGCGGTCTACGAGCGGGACGACCGCATCGGCGGCCTGCTGCGCTACGGCATCCCCGACTTCAAGATGGAGAAGAAGCAGATCGAGCAGCGGCTCGCGCAGATGCGCGCCGAGGGCACACGCTTCCGCGCCGGCGTCGAGATCGGCCGCGACATCGCCTGGGACGACCTCCGTGCGCGCTACGACGCCGTCGTGGTCGCCACGGGCTCCACCGTCCCGCGCGACCTGGACATCCCGGGCCGCGACCTCTCCGGCGTCCACTTCGCCATGGAGTACCTGGTGCAGCAGAATCGCACCGGTGCCGGCGACCGGGTCGACGACCAGATCACCGCCGAGGGCAAGCACGTCGTCGTCCTGGGCGGCGGCGACACCGGAGCCGACTGCATCGGCACGGCGCACCGTCAGGGCGCCCTGTCCGTGACGAACCTCGCCATCGGCCAGCAGCCCCCGGAGGAGCGGGCCGAGTCCCAGCCCTGGCCCACCTTCCCGACCCTGTTCGAGGTCGCCAGCGCGCACGAGGAGGGCGGCGAGCGGATGTACCTCGCCTCCACCGTCGAGTTCCTCCGCAACGAGGTCGGCGAGGTCCGTGCCGTCCGCGTCGCCGAGACCGAGTACCTCGACGGCCGTCGCGTTCCCAAGGCCGGCACCGAGCGCGAGATCCCCGCGGACCTCGTCCTCCTGGCCCTCGGGTTCACCGGGCCCGAGCGCGACGCGATCGAGCAGCAGCTGCGCGTGCCGTTCGACTCCCGGGGCAACCTCGACCGCGGCGGCGACTACCAGACCTCCGAGCCCGGCGTGTTCGTGACGGGCGACGCGGGACGCGGCCAGTCCCTCATCGTCTGGGCGATCGCCGAGGGCCGCGCGGCGGCCTCGGCCGTGGACGCGTGGCTCGAGGGCGAGACGATCCTGCCGTTCCCGGTCAAGCCCACGGATCGCGCCATTTCGGTCTGACCCGGCTCGAGTCGGGAATAGGCTTGTGGAACGGGTCCTCAGCCGTCCCACCCCCTACCTACAGTAAGGAACACATGAGACGCGCAAAGATCGTCGCCACCCTCGGGCCGGCGACGTCGAGCTACGACGACATCCGGGCCATCATCGACGCCGGCGTCGACGTGGCCAGGATGAACCTCAGCCACGGCAGCTACGACGTGCACGAGTCCGTCTACGCCAACGTGCGCAAGGCCGCGGCGGACGCCGAGCGTCCCGTCGCCGTGCTCGTCGACCTGCAGGGCCCGAAGATCCGACTCGGCAAGTTCTCCGACGGTCCGCACGACCTCGCGGTCGGCGACGTGTTCAAGATCACCACGGACGACATCCTCGGCACCAAGGAGATCTGCGGCACGACCTTCAAGGGCCTGCCCGGCGACGTCGCCGTGGGCGACCCGCTGCTGATCGACGACGGCCGCGTCAAGCTGCGCGTCCTCGAGACCGACGGCACGACCGTGACGACCGAGGTCGTCGTGGCGGGCACGGTCTCGAACAACAAGGGCATCAACCTGCCCGGCGTCGCCGTCAGCGTCCCCGCCCTGTCCGAGAAGGACGAGGCGGACCTCCGCTGGGGCCTGGCCCTCGGCGCCGACTTCATCGCGCTCTCGTTCGTCCGCGACGCCGACGACGTCACCCGCGTGCACGAGATTATGGCGGAGGAGGGGCGTCGTCTGCCCGTCATCGCCAAGATCGAGAAGCCGCAGGCCGTCGACAACCTCGAGGCGATCATCGACGCGTTCGACGGCATCATGGTGGCCCGTGGCGACCTCGGCGTCGAGCTGCCCCTCGAGGCCGTCCCCATCGTGCAGAAGCACGCCGTCGAGCTGTCCCGCCGCATGGCCAAGCCGGTCATCGTCGCGACGCAGATGCTCGAGTCGATGATCTCCAGCCCGATCCCGACGCGCGCCGAGACGTCTGACGTGGCGAACGCCGTCCTCGACGGTGCCGACGCGGTCATGCTCAGCGGCGAGACGAGCGTGGGCGAGTACCCCGTCGTCACGGTGCAGACCATGGCCCGCATCGTCGCCTCCACCGAGGAGCACGGCCTCGAGCGCATCCCGCCGCTCGGCACGAAGCCCCGCACCCAGGGCGGCGCGATCACCCTGGCGGCGGCCGACGTGGCCGAGTTCGTCCAGGCGCGGTACCTCTGCGTGTTCACGGAGTCGGGCGACTCCGTGCGTCGCATGTCGCGCCTCCGCCACTCGATCCCGATCCTGGCTTTCACGCCCAACGAGGCGACGCGTCGCCGCATGGCGCTCAGCTGGGGCGTCCAGTCGTTCCTCGTCGAGAACGTGACCCACACGGACGCCATGTTCGAGCAGGTCGACGACATCCTCCTGGGGAACGCGCTGGCGCTCTCGGGCGAGAAGGTCATCGTCATCGCCGGGTCCCCTCCCGGGATCGCGGGGTCGACGAACGACCTCCGCGTGCACCGCGTGGGCGACGCGCACGGCGAGGCCGCACCGGCCTACGCCAGCACGAACTAGCGCGCACGCCGGCCGTCGGCCGGGTCGCCTCCTCGGAGGCGGCCCGGCCGTCGTCGTTCCCGGAGCCGCTCGTGCCCAGACCCGCGGAACCCGCGCACACCCTCTCGCGCGACGCGGGGTGCGCGCGGGTCCGAAGGGTCCGCAAGGTCGGCCGCTCACCCTCAGACAGCGGGCGTAGCCTCCCGGCATGTCCGTCGGCCCCTCGCACCCGCGCTGCTTCGTCGTCGGAGGCGCCCTGTGGGTCGTGCCGAGCGGCACCGGCCACGACGTCGCCACGACTCGGCGCAGCCGCGCGGGCACCGGAGCAGCCGGAGGCGCCCGGTCCGCCCTCACGGACGCCTGGACGTTGACCGGGGGAGTGACCGGGGGCTTCTTCATGGGGACCGTGGCCGGTGCCGTCTGGCACGTCCAGGGTCTCGGCGACCTCACGGCGTTCGTCCTGTCGGGTGCCGCCGTCGGCGCCGTGCTCGCCGTGGGCACCAAGCGCCTGTTCGCGGACTTCAGCGAACCTCGACCGGGCAGCTCCCGGCCGGACGAGCCGGACCGAGACCTGCCGGCCGTGCGCGTGCCGTGGGACGTCGCGGACGCAGCCCCGGACGACGCCGACGGTGACGAGCTCGCGCTGTGGTCCCTGCGCGCGGAGCGTTGGCGCCTGGCACGGGCGGCCAGGGAGGCACGCGAGCTCCGGGTCGAGCTCGACGCTGACGACGGGGGAGCGGAGGCCGAGGCGGAGTACCGGGAAGCGGCGGCGGACTACGAACCGGTCGCGCGCCTCCTGGGGCTGCCGTTGCCGCTGCCCCTGTAGTCCACCTCGACGGACGCGAGCGCATGGCGGGCCCACGGGTCCGACGCGTCGGCAGCTCGGCCGGGAGTCGACGTGGGCACGAGAGAAGCCCCGACCTGCCGGAGCAGATCGGGGCTTCAGTGTCGGGGACGATCAGATCGTCTCCAGTCGGCGTCTCGAGGACGCCGCCGAGTCAGATGACGCGGATGTTCTCGGCCTGGAGGCCCTTGTTGCCCTGAGCCGTGTCGAACTCGACCTTCTGGTTCTCCTCCAGGTTGCGGTAGCCGTCGCCGGCGATCGCGGAGAAGTGCGCGAAGACGTCAGTGGATCCGTCGTCGGGGGTGATGAAGCCGAAGCCCTTTTCGGAGTTGAACCACTTAACGGTACCTGTTGCCATTTTTCTTGTTCCTTTAATCAGAGTTGTCGATCTCGATTTCGAGATCGCTCGTCGCGGTGCCTTTTTGTCCGCTCCCTCTGAGAACGACGCCCCCTGGCCGGAGTTCCGAGGAACCTCGACCTGGCACGTCGCGAGATACAAATGCGTAACACAACAACCAGTCCCACCAGCGTAGTGCACGAGCGGCCCGGGTCAACCGTTTCGAGACAGGAAGTCGAGATCGTCTCGATCTCGCGACCTGCAGACGGACGCTCGCACCGCGCGGACGGCGCAGGCAGGTGCGGGCATGTCGTCGACCGTGCCGGATGTGGGACTCGAACCCACACGCCCTCTCGGACAGAGCATTTTGAGTGCCCCGCGTCTGCCATTCCGCCAATCCGGCTCACGACGACCGAGGCGAGAATACCGTAGGCTCTGCTTCGTGAGTGACCAGGAAGCAACACCAGCAGCACCCCGTCGCGTCGTCGTCGCAGAGGATGAGTCCCTCATCCGCCTCGACATCGTCGAGATCCTCCGCGACAACGGATTCGAGGTGGTGGGCGAGGCCGGAGACGGCGAGACCGCCGTCGCCCTCGCGACCGAGCTGCGACCCGACCTCGTCATCATGGACGTCAAGATGCCGAAGCTCGACGGGATCTCCGCGGCCGAGACGCTGAGCAAGAACCACATCGCCCCCGTCGTGCTCCTGACCGCGTTCAGCCAGAAAGAACTGGTCGAGCGGGCCAGCGAGGCCGGCGCCCTGGCCTACGTGGTCAAGCCCTTCACGCCCAACGACCTCCTCCCCGCGATCGAGATCGCCCTCTCGCGGTACACGCAGATCATCACGCTCGAGGCCGAGGTCGCCGACCTGGTCGAGCGCTTCGAGACCCGCAAGCTCGTCGACCGGGCCAAGGGCCTGCTCAACGAGAAGATGGGCCTCACCGAGCCGGAGGCGTTCCGCTGGATCCAGAAGGCGTCCATGGACCGTCGCCTCACGATGCACGACGTCGCCCAGGCGATCATCGAGCAGCTGAGCGTCAAGAAGTAGCGAGCCCGCTCGCCACGAGAGGCCCGTCCCCGGTGGGGGCGGGCCTCTCGTCGTCCGGGCACGCTCCGGGAGCCGACCGGGGCGCCGGCTGCGAGGGTCAGCCCCGGGCGTCGGTCAGGTAGTTCGTGATGCGCACCGTCGACAACAGTCGTCCGTCGTCGTCCGTCATGACGACCTGGTGCGTCGCGAGGGTGCGGCCGAGGTGGACCGCGGTGCAGGTGCCCGTCACCCACCCGTTCGTGGCCGACCGGCTGTGGCTGGCGTTCAGCTCGATCCCCATCGCGAGCCGCCCCGCCCCGGCGTGGACGTTCGCCGCCACGGAGCCGAGGGTCTCGGCCAGGACGACGTGCGCCCCGCCGTGCAGGATGCCGACCGGCTGGGTGTTGCCCTCGACGGGCATCCTGCCGACGGCGCGCTCCGCGCTCATCTCGAGGATCTCGATGCCCATCTTCTCGGCGAGGGCACCGACGCCGCGGCGCCCGAAGAGCTCGACCGCGTCGTCGCTGAGCGCGGCGTCGGGACGCACGGTCCGCTCGGCGTCGTTGGACGAGGAGGAGGTGGTCACGTCGGTCATGGTGCTCCGGATCCGCTGTCGGGGGCGCCCGCTAGGCTGACGGGGTGTCGGACGAAACGAAGCCTACCCTCCTGGTCATCGACGGCCATTCCCTCGCGTTCCGGGCGTTCTACGCCCTGCCCGTCGACAGTTTCGTGAACCGGGAGGGCCAGCACACGAACGCGATCCACGGGTTCATCTCGATGCTGCTCAGCCTCCTGAAGAACGAGAAGCCGACCCATCTCGCGGTCGCCTTCGACATCTCTCGGTTCTCGTTCCGCACGCGTGAGTACCCCGAGTACAAGGGCACGCGCTCCGAGACGCCGGTCGAGTTCGTGGGGCAGATCCCCCTCCTGCAGGAGGCGCTGCACGCCATGGGCATCACCACCATCACGAAAGAGGACTTCGAGGCCGACGACATCCTCGCGACCCTCGCCGTGCGGGGTCGCGACGACGGCTACCGCGTCCTCGTCGTCTCCGGCGACCGCGACGCCATCCAGATGGTCAACGACGACGTGACCCTGCTCTACCCCTCGGCGCGCGGCGTCAGCGAGCTCACCCGCTACGACCGCGACAAGGTGTTCGAGCGGTACGGCATCGAGCCGCACCAGTACCCCGAGATCGCGGCCCTCGTCGGCGAGACGAGCGACAACCTGATCGGCATCGACAAGGTCGGCGAGAAGACCGCCGTCAAGTGGATCACCCAGTTCGGCAGCCTCGACGAGGTCATCGCCCACGCCGACGACATCAAGGGCGTCGTGGGCGGCAACCTCCGTGAGCAGAAAGAGCGCGCGATCCGCAACCGGCGGCTCAACCGCCTCGTGACCGACGTCGAGCTGCCCGTGGCGCCCGGCGACCTCGAGCGCCGCGCCGTCGACGCCGAGGCCGTCCGCGAGCTCTTCGACAAACTCCAGTTCCGCACCCTCCTCGAGCGGGTGCTCACCCTCGCCGACGCGAGCGGCGCCGCGCCCGACGCCTCGGGAGAGGGCGCCGTCGTGGCCGCCCCCGCCGGCCTCCCCGTCGTGCGCACGCTCATCGACGAAGAGCTCGCGTTCTGGCTCAAGAAGCACGCGTCCGACCCGGCGTCGCCGGTCGGGCTCAGCGTCGAGTACGGCGCCGAGGGCGTCGTGGGGCTCGGCATCTCGTCGCACGACGAGTCCGCCTACGTGCCGTGGGCCACGGGCCGCGGCGACTACGTCGCACTCGAGGCCTGGCTCGACGCGGACTCGCCGAAGGTGCTGCACGACGCCAAGCGTGCCTACAAGGCCCTGTCCAAGGCAGGTCTCGCGCTCACCGGCATCGCCGGCGACACGCGGGTCGCGGCGTGGCTGCTCCGGCCGGGCCGCACCTCCTTCGCCCTGACCGACCTCGTCTACGAGCAGCTCGGCGAGACCCTCCCGGTCGCCGACCCGAACCAGCTCGTCCCGGCCGACGAGCAGGTGAGCGTCGCGACGGAGGCCTGGTACACGCTCCGGCTCGCCGAGTCGTTCCACGAGTCCCTCGACGAGGGCTCCCGCACCGTCCTCGCCGACCTCGAGCTGCCCTTGGTCCCCGTGCTGGGCGACATGGAGCTCACGGGCGTCGCGGCCGACCACCCGGTCCTGGCCGAGCTCTCCACGCGCCTCGGCGAGACGGCGGCAGGTCTCGCCACGGACGCGTTCGCCGAGATCGGCCGCGAGGTCAACCTCGGTTCGCCCAAGCAGCTGCAGGAGGTCCTCTTCGAGCAGCTCGAGATGCCCAAGACCAGGGCGACCAAGACCGGCTACTCGACCGACGCCGCGTCCCTCGCCGACCTCCAGGAGAAGCACCCGCACCCGTTCCTCGGTCTGTTGCTGCAGCACCGCGACGCGACGAAGCTGCGGCAGATCATCGACACGCTCGACAAGTCGATCGCCGACGACGGCCGCATCCACACGACCTACGACCAGACGGGCACCACGACCGGCCGCATCTCGTCCGTCGACCCGAACCTCCAGAACATCCCGGTCAAGGCCGCTGTCGGCCGCGAGATCAGGGCGGCGTTCGTGCACGGCCCCGAGTACGAGACCCTGCTGACGGCCGACTACTCGCAGATCGAGATGCGCATCATGGCGCACCTCTCCGGCGACGCCGGCCTGATCGAGGCCTTCAACGCCGGAGAAGACCTGCACCGCTTCGTCGGCGCCCGCATCTTCGGCGTCGAGCCGGCCGACGTCAGCCCGGCGATGCGGACCAAGGTCAAGGCGATGTCGTACGGGCTGGCCTACGGGCTCAGCGCGTTCGGCCTGTCGAAGCAGCTCCGCATCGAGAGCTCGGAGGCGAAGCAGCTGATGACCGACTACTTCGAGCGCTTCGGCGCGGTGCGGGAGTACCTGCGCAACGTCGTGGAGAAGGCTCGCGAGGACGGCTACACCGAGACGATCTTCGGTCGCCGGCGTCCCTTCGCCGACCTCAAGTCGCCCAACCGGGTGCTGCGAGAGAACGCCGAGCGCGCTGCGCTGAACGCGCCCATCCAGGGCTCGGCGGCCGACATCATGAAGCGGGCCATGCTCGGTGTCCGCAGCGAGCTCGACGAGCGTGAGATGGCCAGCCGCGTGCTGCTGCAGGTCCACGACGAGATGATCGTCGAGGTCGCGCCGGGCGAGGTCGACGACGTCCGCGACATCGTGCGCCGTCGCATGAGCGGGGCCGCCGAGCTCCGCGTGCCGCTCGACGTCAGCGTCGGCCTCGGCGGCAGCTGGGACGCTGCCGCGCACTAGAGCCAGACGGGGCGGCAGGGGGACGCCGCGAGAGGTCGGCACATCGGCCCCGTCCCCCGAAACGGGCACAAGCGGGGGCGACACGCGCGTCTGACTTGACCAGGGGACGCGAACGGACTTATATAAACCCGGAACAACATCTGTTCCTGCTCTGCCTGCCCCAGCTGTCCACACCCGCTCTCCCCGCTCGGCCTCACCGCCCCGCGAGCCGCACGACTGACGACGGAGTCTCCGCGCATGTACGCTCCCGAGCGCCACCAGCAGATCCTGGACTCGGCGCGCACGCGCGGCCGCGTCGAGGTCGCCGGCCTGGCCCGCGAGCTGTCCGTGACGCCGGAGACCGTGCGCCGCGACCTGACCGCGCTCGAGCGGCGCGGGGTCCTGCGCCGCGTGCACGGCGGCGCGATCGCCGTCGAGCGCCTCGGCATCGAGCCGCACGTCGCCGACCGTGAGGGCTCGGCCGCCGGCGAGAAGGAGCGCATCGCCCGTGCAGCCCTCGACGAGCTGCCCGACGGCGGGTCGATCATCGTCGACGCCGGCACGACGACCGTCCGGTTCGCCGAGCTGCTGCCGACGGACCGCGAGCTCACCGTCGTGACGCACTCGCTGCCCGTCGCGAACGTGCTCGTCGCCCGGCCCAACGTGACCCTGCACCTCCTCGGCGGGGTCGTCCGCGGCCGCACCCTCGCCGCGGTGGGGGAGTGGACCCGGACGCAGATCGCCGAGGTGTTCGCCGACGTGGCCTTCATGGGCACGAACGGCCTCTCGGCCGAGCGGGGCCTCACCACGCCCGACCTCGCCGAGGCGCGGGTGAAGAAGGCCCTGATGGCAGCCTCCCGGCGCACGGTCATCCTCACCGACCACTCGAAGTTCGGGCGCGAGGACTTCGCCCGCGTGGCTCCGCTCTCCGAGGTCGACACGGTCATCACCGACACGGGCGTCGACGCCGACCTCGCCGACGACGTCGAGCGCTCCGGCCCCCGGGTGGTGATCGTGTGATCGTCACCGTCACGCTCAACCCGAGCCTCGACCGCACCGTCGAGGTCGGCCGCCTCGACCGCGGCGACGTCGTCCGCACCGGCGCGCCGCTCCTCGAGCCCGCCGGCAAGGGGGTCAACGTCGCCCGCGCCCTGACCGCCCACGGCGTGCACAGCGTGGCCGTGCTCCCGGTCGGCGGCCGCGAGGGCGCCGAGCTGAGCGCCCTGCTCGACGCGGCCGGCGTGAGCGCGCGGTACGTCCCCGTCTCGGGCCGCACCCGGTCGAACCTGACGGTCGCCGAGCCCGGCGGCACGGTGACCAAGCTGAACGAGCCCGGTCTCGCCCTGAGCCACGACGACCTCACCGCCATCACGGCGGTGGTGCGGGCGACGGCGGAGGACGCCACCTGGATCGTCGTGTCCGGCAGCCTGCCGCCCGAGATCAGCACGGCGACGTTCGCCCGCTTCGTGGACGACGTCCGTCGGACCGGCGCGAAGCTCGCCGTCGACACGAGCGGCGACGCCCTGTCCGCGGCGGTCGAGGCCCGGCCCGACCTGCTCAAGCCGAACCTCGCCGAGCTCGCCGAGCTCGCGGGCCGGTCGCTCGACACGCTCGGCGACGTCGTGGCGGCCGCCGAGGCCGTCCGCGCCTCCGGCGTCGGCACCGTGCTCGTCAGCCTCGGCGCGGAGGGCGCCGTCCTCGTCGGCCCCGACGGGGTCGTCGTCGGCACGTCGCACGTCGACGTCCCGCGCAGCACGGTCGGCGCCGGCGACAGCTTCCTCGCGGGCTACCTCGCGAGCGAGACCGCAGGAGGCGCCCCCCGCGACGCCCTCCTCGCCGCCCTGACCTGGGGTGCCGCCGCCACGAGGCTGCCCGGCACCACCGTCCCGGCCCCGTCCGACCTCGACGCCTCCGAGGCGTCGCTCCTGGCGCAGCCCGACCTGACGAGCCCGCTCGTCGGGGACGCGGCCGCCGCCTCCTCGATCCCCACCCGACGCACCACGTCCCTGCCCACCACCCTCACCGAGACTCACCACTGAGTACGAAGGAGTACCGCCCCTCATGTCCGAATTCACCCCCACGGTCACCGGAACGGGAGTCCGCGCGCGCGTCCAGCGCTTCGGCGGCTTCCTCGCCGGCATGGTCATGCCGAACATCGGCGCGTTCATCGCCTGGGGCCTCATCACGGCCCTCTTCATCCCCACGGGCTGGACGCCCAACGAGACCGTCGCGTCGCTCGTCGACCCGATCATCCTGTACCTGCTCCCGATCCTGATCGCGTACACCGGTGGCCGCATGGTCCACGGGCAGCGCGGCGCCGTCATCGCCTCGATCGCCGTGATGGGCGTCATCGTGGCGACCGACAAGCCGCAGTTCCTCGGCGCGATGATCGTCGGCCCGCTGGCCGCCCTGCTGCTCAAGCAGTTCGACCGCGTGCTCGACGGCCGCATCAAGTCCGGCTTCGAGATGCTCGTCAACAACTTCTCGCTCGGCATCTTCGGCGGCGCCATGGCGATCGGCGCCTACTTCGGCATCGCGCCGCTGACGTCCGGCCTCACCTCGGTGCTCGGCAACGCGGTCGACTTCCTGGTGGAGCGCGGCCTGCTGCCCCTGGCCTCGATCGTCATCGAGCCGGCGAAGATCCTGTTCCTGAACAACGCCATCAACCAGGGCGTGCTCACCCCCCTCGGCATCGACCAGGCGGCCGACACCGGCAAGTCCATCCTGTTCATGCTCGAGTCGAACCCCGGCCCCGGCCTCGGCATCCTGCTCGCGTTCCTCTTCTTCGGACCCCGCGCCATCCGTCCGTCGGCACCGGCCGCGATCATCGTGCAGTTCTTCGGCGGCATCCACGAGATCTACTTCCCGTACGTGCTGATGAAGCCGATCCTCCTCATCGGCGCCGTGCTCGGCGGTGCGACCGGAGTCGGCTTCTTCCTCCTCACGGGCGTCGGCCTGGTCGCCAGCCCCTCGCCCGGCAGCATCATCGCCTACGCGCTCGTCGCCGCCCCCGGCGACTTCCCGCTGATCCTCGTCGGCATCCTGCTGTCCGCCGCCGTCTCGTTCGTGGTCTGCTCGTTCCTCATGGGCTTCGGCCGCAAGGAGAAGCGCGAGGCCGCCGCCGAGGACGACGCCGCACAGGCACAGGCCCTCGCCGACGCCCAGGCCGCCACGGCCGCCAACAAGGCGACCAGCAAGGGCACGGCCGCGCCCTCAGCGTCCAACTGATTGACTCGGGGGGCCGGCCCCGGCCGGCCCCCCACCCCGAAGAACAAGGAGACTGACATGGCAACCCTCGACGGTTCCTCCATCAAGAAGCTCATCGTCGCGTGCGACGCGGGCATGGGCAGCAGCGTCATGCTGGCCTCGACCCTCAAGAAGCAGCTCAAGAAGAGCGGCGTCACCGTCGAGCACTCGCCCGTCGCCGACATCCCGGCCGACGCCGACGTCGTCGTGACGCAGAACAACCTCGCCGAGCGTGCGCGCGGCGTCGTGCCGAACATCCCCGTCGTCCCCTTCCAGCTGTTCATGGGCGACCCCTCGGTCGCCAAGGTGGTCAAGGCCATCCAGGACGGCACGACGGTCGAGGTCTGACGATGGCGGACCAGCAGGCACCCGAGCTGACGTCGCTCCTCGCGGAGTCGTCGATCCGCCTCGACGAGAAGGCGTCGAGCCGGGACGAGGCCATCCGTGCCGCAGGCCAGGCGCTCATCGAGGCCGGCGCGATCGACGAGACCTACGTCGACGCCATGTTCGAGCGCGAGAACTCGGTGTCGACCTACGTCGGCGAGGGCGTCGCCATCCCTCACGGCACCCTCGCCGGCAAGGACTCGGTGAAGAAGGACGCGCTCGTCGTCCTCCGCTTCCCGACCCCGGTCGACTGGGACGGCAACGAGGTCTCGGTGGCCGTCGGCATCGCCGCGGCGGGGAACGGCCACATCGCCATCCTCAGCCAGCTCGCCAGCATCCTGATGGACCCCGACTCCGCCGCCGCGCTGCGCGGCGCCACGACGACGTCGGAGGTCTACGAGCTGCTCGCGTCGACCGACGACGACGAGTGACGGGCGGCTCGGTCTCCTCGTGAGAGCAGCGAAGTGGTGGGCCCCGGGCGACGTGCGTCTCGACGACGTGGCGACGCCCGGGGTCTCTCGCGGTGAGCTCCTCCTCCGCGTCGACAACTGCTCCGCCTGCGGCACCGACCTCAAGATCCTGCGGTCGGGCCACCCCCACATGACCGGCCCGCAGGTGATGGGCCACGAGGTCGCCGGCACCGTCGTCGAGGTCGGCGACGACGTCGACGGCTGGGCCGTCGGCGACCGTGTCCAGGTGATCGCGGCCGTGCCGTGCGGCACCTGCGACGTCTGTCGAGCCGGCCGGCAGAGCGTCTGCCCCCGCCAGACGAGCATCGGCTACCAGTACGCCGGCGGCTTCGCCGAGTTCATGGTCGTCCCTGCGGCCGTCCTGGCCGTCGACGGCGTCAACCGCGTCCCCGACCACGTCTCGTCCGAGGAGGCGTCGCTCGTCGAGCCCCTCGCCTGCGTCCTCAACGGCCAGGAGCTCGCGCGGGTCGGCGCGGGGGACCGAGTCCTGGTCATCGGCTCGGGGCCGATCGGCTGCATGCACGTCCGGCTCGCCCGCGCCCGGGGAGCACGTCAGGTGATCCTCGTCGACGCGAACGCGGACCGCCTCGCGCGGGCCGCCGCCCTCGTCCGCCCGGACCTCGCCCTCGCGGTGGAGGCGGGAGCGGACGGACGGCAGGTCGTCCTCGACCAGGTGCGCGCCGCCTCCGGCGGTCTGGGGGTCGACGTCGTGATCACGGCCGCGGCCTCACGACCTGCCCAGGAGCAGGCGCTGGCCCTCCTCGCCCCCGGCGGACGCCTCAGCCTGTTCGGCGGCCTCGCGCGCGACGACTCGGTCATCGCCATCGACTCGAACCTCGTGCACTACCGTGAACTTACGATCGTGGGCGTGAACGGGTCGAGCCCGGCGCACAACCGCGAGGCGCTCAGGCTCATCGCCTCGGGCGAGGTCGTGGTGGGCGACCTGATCACCCACCGTTTCCCCCTCGACCGCCTGCACGAGGCCCTCGAGGCCATCGCCAGCGGCGAGGCCATCAAGGTCACGATCGAGCCCCGCCGCGACGACCGACCGACCACCCACGACTGACACGTCCCGGGCCCCGGCCCGCACCCCGACCAGACCGGTCTCGACCAAGGAGAAGAAATGCCAGAACGCACCGTCACCATCGCCTCGAGCGTCGGCCTGCACGCCCGCCCCGCCTCGCTGTTCAGCCAGGCCGCCGGCAAGAGCGGCGCCAAGGTCACGCTGACCTCGCCCGCGGGCAAGACCGTCAACGCCGCCAGCATCCTCGGCGTCCTCTCGCTCGGCATCGGCCACGGCGACGAGGTCGTCCTCGCCACCGACGGCGACAACGCCGAGACCGCCCTCGACGAGCTGGCCACGCTGCTCGAGACGGACCTCGACGCCGAGTAGCACCCGTCCGTCCCCGCGGGGCGTCGCTTCGACCCAGGTCGAGGCGGCGCCCCGTCGTCGTGTCGCTAGCCTCGGACCATGACCGAGTCCACGACGCCTCCCGTCCGCCCTCAGACCCCGATCGACGGCATCGCCGAGCGCTGGGTCGACCAGCTCGTCGACCTCGACCCCACCACCGCGACGTGGATCGGGCGCGAGGGGCGCACGGGCGAGTACGGCGACTACTCGCCCGCCGGGCACGAACGCCAGGTCGAGGCCGTCCGGCGAGTGCTCACCGAGCTCGAGGCCGCGTCGCCGGTCGACGACGTCGACCGCGTCACCCAGGACGACCTCGGGGCCGAGCTCCGCCTCGACCTCGAGTACGCCGAACAACGCCTGCAGCTGCGCGACCTCAGCGTCCTCGCGTCGCCGATCCAGGCGATCCGCGACGTCTACGACCTCATGCCCACCGAGACGGAGGGCGACTGGGCCGACGTGGCGTCGCGACTCGGCCGGGTCGACCGGGCACTCGAGCAGCTGGTCGAGACGTTCCGTCAGGGCATCGCCGAGGGCGTGGTCCCGGCGCGGCGCCAGGTGGAGGCGGTGGCCGAGCAGTGCGCCCGGATCGGCTCGCCGGACGGCTTCTTCGCCGAGCTCGCCTCGTCCGCGCGACTGGGCGACGGCACCGCCCCGTCGTCGGCGCTCGCCTCCGACCTCGCGAGGGGCGCCTCCTCGGCGGGGGAGGGCTACCTCGCCGCCCGCCGGTTCCTGCTCGACGAGCTGCTGCCCGCGGCCGCCGTCGAGGACGGCGTCGGCCGCGACGCCTACGCCCTGCACTCGCGGCGGTTCCTCGGGGCGACCGTCGACCTCGACGAGACGTACGAGTGGGGCCTCGACGAGCTCGCGCGGATGACCAGCGAGCAGGAGGCGGTGGCCCGCGAGATCGAGCCGGGCGCGGACGTGGCCCGCGCGATCGCCGTCCTCGACGCCGACCCTGCCCGGCAGCTCGAGGGCACGGAGGCGCTCCAGCAGTGGATGCAGCAGCTCAGCGACCGCGCCGTGGCCGAGCTGGCCGGCACGCACTTCGACGTGCCGGACCCCGTCCGTCGCCTGGAGTGCCGCATCGCCCCGACGAAGGACGGCGGCATCTACTACACGAGCCCCAGCGACGACTTCTCCCGCCCAGGCCGCATGTGGTGGTCCGTGCCCGAGGGCGTCACGCGCTTCGGCACCTGGCGCGAGACGACGACCGTGTTCCACGAGGGCGTGCCGGGGCACCACCTCCAGCTCGGCCAGGCGGTGTACGACAGCGCGCAGCTGAACACCTGGCGCCGTCAGCTCGCCGGCACGTCGGGGCACGCCGAGGGCTGGGCCCTCTACGCGGAGAGGCTGATGGACGAGCTCGGCTGGCTCTCCGACCCGGGCGACCGCCTCGGCATGCTCGACGGCCAGCGGATGCGCGCCGCCAGGGTCGTGCTGGACATCGGCGTGCACCTCGGCAAGACGTTCCCCGGCTCGACCGAGCCCTGGAGCCACGAGACCGCCCTGACGTTCATGCGCGCCAACGTCAACATGGACGACGAGTTCGTGCGCTTCGAGGTCGACCGCTACCTCGGCTGGCCGGGCCAGGCCCCCTCGTACAAGGTCGGACAGCGCATCTGGGAGGACCTGCGTGCCGAGCGGGCTCGTCGCGAGGGAGCCGACTTCGACCTCCGGGCGTTCCACCGCGAGGCGCTCCAGCTCGGCGGCGTCGGGCTCGACACGCTGCGGCGCGCGCTGCTCTCGTGATCGTTGCCCGTCGGGGCGACGCGCAGGTAGTATGGACCAGCGCTATCTGCGCCGATCTGTCCGCACGCCGCGGTCGACACCCCCGAGAAGGCCAAGCCCTCGGGACGACCACGGCCCGATACATGCTTTCACTGGAGCACTAACTACATGACAACCGTAACGACCAAGGCACCCAAGCAGGTCGCCATCAACGACATCGGATCCGCTGATGACTTCCTGGCCGCGGTCGAGAAGACCCTGAAGTTCTTCAACGACGGCGACCTCATCGAGGGCACCGTCGTCAAGATCGACCGCGACGAGGTCCTCCTCGACGTCGGCTACAAGACCGAGGGCGTCATCCCCTCGCGCGAGCTGTCGATCAAGCACGACGTCGACCCCACCGAGGTCGTCGAGGTCGGCGACACCGTCGAGGCCCTCGTCCTCCAGAAGGAGGACAAGGAAGGCCGTCTGATCCTGTCCAAGAAGCGCGCTCAGTACGAGCGTGCCTGGGGCGACGTGGAGAAGATCAAGGACGCCGACGGCGTCGTCACCGGAACGGTCATCGAGGTCGTCAAGGGCGGCCTCATCGTCGACATCGGCCTCCGTGGCTTCCTGCCCGCGTCGCTCATCGAGCTGCGCCGTGTCCGCGACCTCACGCCCTACCTGGGCCAGGAGATCGAGGCGAAGATCCTCGAGCTCGACAAGAACCGCAACAACGTGGTCCTGTCGCGCCGTGCGCTCCTCGAGCAGACGCAGTCCGAGAGCCGCACCACGTTCCTCAACAACCTGCACAAGGGCCAGGTCCGCAAGGGCATCGTCTCCTCGATCGTCAACTTCGGCGCGTTCGTCGACCTCGGCGGCGTGGACGGCCTCGTGCACGTCTCCGAGCTCAGCTGGAAGCACATCGAGCACGCCAGCGAGGTCGTCGAGGTCGGTCAGGAAGTCACCGTCGAGATCCTCGAGGTCGACCTCGACCGTGAGCGCGTGTCGCTCTCGCTCAAGGCGACGCAGGAGGACCCGTGGCAGGTCTTCGCCCGCACCCACGCGATCGGACAGGTCGCGCCGGGCAAGGTCACGAAGCTCGTCCCCTTCGGCGCGTTCGTCCGCGTCGCGGACGGCATCGAGGGCCTCGTGCACATCTCCGAGCTGTCGGCGAAGCACGTCGAGCTGGCCGAGCAGGTCGTCGCCGTCGGCGACGAGGTGTTCGTCAAGGTCATCGACATCGACCTCGACCGTCGCCGCATCTCGCTGAGCCTCAAGCAGGCCAACGAGGGCGTGGACCCCGAGGGCACCGAGTTCGACCCGGCGCTCTACGGCATGCTCACCGAGTACGACGACCAGGGCAACTACAAGTACCCCGAGGGCTTCGACCCGGAGACGAACGAGTGGCGCGAGGGCTTCGACTCGCAGCGCGAGAAGTGGGAGCAGGACTACGCTGCCGCCCAGGCTCGCTGGGAGGCGCACAAGAAGCAGGTCGCTGCGTCGCTCACCGAAGAGGCTTCCTTCGAAGCTCCCTCGGGCTCGACCTTCTCGAGCGAGACCGCCGGTGCCGGCACCCTCGCCGACGACGAGTCGCTCGCCGCTCTGCGCGAGAAGCTGTCCAGCAGCAACTAGCACGCCCCGGTCGGTGCCTCGGCACCTGACCACGTCCGACGGCGGTCCCCTCCTGGAGGGGGCCGCCGTTCGGCGTTCCCGGGTCGAGAGGTCGCAGGTAGCCTCGACGCATGTTCGTCTGTGGCCTGACCGGTGGCATCGCCGCCGGCAAGAGCGTCGTGTCCCGTCGTCTCGCCGAGGGGGGTGCGGCCCACATCGACGCCGACCAGCTCGCCCGGGAGGTGGTCGCTCCGGGCACGCCGGGCCTCGAGGCGATCCGGCGGCGCTTCGGCGACCACGTGCTCACGCCGTCGGGCGAGCTCGACCGGCCGGCGCTCGGCGCCCTGGTCTTCTCCGACCCGGCGGCCCGTCGGGACCTCGAGGCGATCACCCACCCGGCCGTCCGCGAGCTCTCCCGACGGCGCATGGAGGAAGCTGTGGCCGACGACCCCGCGAGGGTCGTGGTGTACGACGTGCCCCTCCTGGTCGAGACGCGCGGGGCCGCCGAGTTCGACGTGGTGGTCGTCGTCCACGCTCCTCGCGAGATGCGCTTGAGGCGCCTGGTCGAGCTCCGGGGGATGAGCCCCGAGGAGGCGGTCCGTCGCGTCGACGCCCAGGCCGACGACGAGGACCGCCTCGCCGTGGCCGACCTCGTGGTCGACTCCTCGATCTCGCTGGAGGCGACCCTCGCGAGGGCGGACGAGGTCGCCGAGGTGCTCCGTTCGCTGTCAGCGGCGAAGGCGGCGGGCCCCTCGGGGCCGAGTGTCAGTGGTCGCTCCTAGACTCGGAGACATGGAACCGACCCGCAGTGTCCGCCCCTTCGAAGTAGTCAGCGAGTACGAGCCGAGCGGCGACCAGCCGGCCGCAATCGCCGAGCTCGCGGGGCGCATCAACGCGGGCGAGACCGACGTCGTGCTCCTCGGCGCGACCGGCACGGGAAAGTCCGCGACGACGGCCTGGCTCGTCGAGCAGGTGCAGCGCCCCACCCTCGTCCTGGCCCACAACAAGACCCTCGCGGCCCAGCTGGCCAACGAGTTCCGCGAGATGTTCCCGCACAACGCCGTCGAGTACTTCGTCTCGTACTACGACTACTACCAGCCCGAGGCGTACGTCCCGCAGACCGACACCTTCATCGAGAAGGACAGCTCGATCAACGCCGAGGTCGAGCGGCTCCGGCACTCCACGACCAACTCGCTGCTCAGCCGTCGCGACGTCATCGTCGTCTCGACGGTGTCCTGCATCTACGGCCTCGGCACGCCCGAGGGCTACATGCAGGCGATGATCGCCCTGCAGGTCGGCATGAAGATCGACCGCGAGACGCTGATCCGGCGCTTCGTCTCGATGCAGTACCAGCGCAACGACATCGACTTCTCCCGCGGGAACTTCCGGGTCCGCGGCGACACCATCGAGATCATCCCGATGTACGAAGAGCTGGCCATCCGCATCGAGATGTTCGGCGACGAGATCGAGGCGCTCTACGCCCTGCACCCCCTCACGGGCGATGTCGTCCGCACCATGGACGCGGTGTCGGTGTTCCCCGGCTCGCACTACGTCGCCGGCACCGACGTGATGCACCGCGCCATCGGCACGATCAAAGAAGAACTCGCCACCCGCCTCGACGAGCTCGACAAGCAGGGCAAGCTGCTCGAGTCGCAGCGCCTGCGCATGCGCACGACCTTCGACCTCGAGATGATGGAGCAGATCGGCTTCTGCAACGGCATCGAGAACTACTCGGCGCACATCGACGGCCGCGGCCCCGGCGAGGCCCCGCACTGCCTCCTCGACTACTTCGCCGACGACTTCCTCGTCGTCATCGACGAGTCCCACGTGACGGTGCCGCAGATCGGCGCGATGTACGAGGGCGACGCCTCGCGCAAGCGCACGCTCGTCGACCACGGCTTCCGGCTGCCGAGCGCGCTCGACAACCGCCCGCTCAAGTTCGAGGAGTTCCTCGGCAGGGTGGGGCAGAAGGTCTACCTGTCGGCGACCCCGGGCAAGTACGAGCTCGGCATCACCGACAGCGTGGTCGAGCAGATCATCCGCCCCACCGGCCTCGTCGACCCCCAGATCGTCGTCAAGCCGTCCGAGGGCCAGATCGACGACCTGCTCGACGAGATCCGGGTCCGCGTCGAGAAGGACGAGCGCGTGCTCGTCACGACGCTCACGAAGAAGATGGCCGAAGAGCTGACCGACTTCCTCACCGAGGCCGGCGTCCGGGTCCGGTACCTGCACTCCGACGTCGACACCCTGCGACGGGTCGAGCTGCTGACCGAGCTGCGCCAGGGCGTCTACGACGTCCTCGTCGGCATCAACCTGCTCCGCGAGGGCCTCGACCTGCCCGAGGTGTCGCTGGTGGCCATCCTCGACGCCGACAAGGAGGGCTTCCTGCGGTCGTCGACGTCGCTCATCCAGACCATCGGACGCGCGGCGCGCAACGTCTCCGGCGAGGTGCACATGTACGCCGACGTCATGACCGACTCGATGCGCAACGCCCTCGAAGAGACGGACCGACGACGCGAGAAGCAGGTCGCGTACAACCTCGAGCGCGGCATCGACCCGCAGCCGCTCCGCAAGAAGATCGCCGACATCACCGAGGTCCTCGCCCGTGAGGGCGCGGACACGGCCGAGCTGCTGGCCGGCCGACAGGGCGGCAAGCGCGCCCCGACCCCCAACCTCCGCCGAGAGGGCAAGGCGGCGAACGCGGCGAACGGCCTCGAGTCGATCATCGCCGACCTCAACGACCAGATGCTCCAGGCCGCCGCCGAGCTGAAGTTCGAGCTCGCCGGGCGCCTCCGCGACGAAGTCGCCGACCTCAAGCGCGACCTGCGGCAGATGGAGGCAGCCGGCCATGCCCGCTGATCGTCGTCTCCGCGTCGTCGTCACCGGGGCGACCGCAGGGCTGGGCTACTTCGCGGCCGAGCGGCTCGCGGCCCTCGGCCACCAGGTCGTGCTGGCGGCCCGGAGCCCGGAGCGGGCCGTCCGTGCGGCCGACACCGTGCGCGACCGCGTCCCCGGCGCCGACGTCTCGACCGTCGACCTCGACCTCGCCGACCTGTCCTCGGTGCGGTCCGGCGCGGACGCGCTCACGGCCGCCGGGGGAGTGGACGCCCTGCTCGCGAACGCGGGGGTCGTCGGGTCGCGCCGACGTCAGACGACGGCCGACGGTTTCGAGCTCCAGTTCGGCACGAACCACCTCGGTCACTTCGCGCTCGTGTCCCACCTGCTGCCAGCCCTGGCCGAGTCGCCTCGGGGCCGCGTCGTGCACCTCGGCAGCATCAGTCACCGCTTCGTCCGCCTCGACCTCGACGACCCCATGATGGTCTCGAGCTACTCGGGCGCGGTCGCCTACGCACGGTCGAAGCTCGCGGTCATGACGTTCGGCCTCGAGCTCGACCGACGCCTCCGGGCCGCCGGCTCGTCGGTGTCGAGCGTGATCGCCCACCCGGGGCTGTCGTGGGAGTCGCTGAGCGACCCACGGCCGCCCGTCGTCGAGCCTCGTCGGCCGCCCGCCGTCGTGACCTCGGCCATGCACGCGTTCTCGCAGGGCAAGGAGGCAGGGGCCGAGCCGCTCGTCCACGCGACGGTCGACCCCGGGGTGCGGGGCGGGGAATACTGGGGGCCCTCCGGGTGGTTCCAGCTGACCGGCCCGCCTGCCGTCGTCCCGACGAAGAAGCACGCGCGAGACCGCGCCTCCGCGGAACGGCTCTGGGCCGTCTCCGCCGAGCTCACCCACACAGACCCCGTCCTCTAGCGCGCGGACGCTCCTCCTGGTGCCGTCAACCGGCCGATCTCCCCGTCGGCCGACCTCGATGTCAGGGGCTTCCGTAGAATGGTAAGAGTGTCAATCTCACCCGTAGAAGGTTCCTCCGTGCTCAGCGTGCGGGGTGCCCGAGTCCACAACCTCGACAACGTCGACCTCGAGATCCCGCGCGACTCGATGGTCGTCTTCACCGGCCTCTCCGGGTCGGGCAAGTCGTCCCTCGCGTTCGACACGATCTTCGCCGAGGGCCAACGCCGCTACGTCGAGTCGCTCTCCGCCTACGCGCGGCAGTTCCTCGGGCAGGTCGACCGCCCCGACGTCGACTTCATCGAGGGCCTCAGCCCGGCCGTCTCGATCGACCAGAAGTCGACGAACCGCAACCCGCGCTCGACGGTCGGCACGATCACCGAGATCTACGACTACATGCGCCTGCTCTGGGCCCGCATCGGGATCGCGCACTGCGCCGTGTGCGGCGAGGTGATCAGCCGCCAGACCGTGCAGCAGATCGCCGACCAGCTGATGACGCTCGAGACCGGCACGCGCTTCCAGGTGCTCAGCCCCGTCGTGTCCCAGAAGAAGGGCGAGTTCGTCGACCTCTTCGCCGAGCTCGCGTCGAGCGGATACTCCCGTGCGATCGTCGACGGCGAGCAGGTCCAGCTCAGCTCGCCTCCGAAGCTGAAGAAGCAGGTCAAGCACGACATCTCGGTCGTCGTCGACCGTCTCGTCGCCTCCGACGAGGGCCTCACGCGCCTGACCGACTCTCTCGAGACCGCCCTGCGCCTCACCGACGGCCTCGTCACCGTCGACTTCGTCGACACGGACGCCGGCGCGGCGGGCAAGTACCGCACGTTCTCCGAGAAGCTCTCGTGCCCGAACGGCCACCCCGTGCAGCTCACCGAGGTCGAGCCCCGCACCTTCTCGTTCAACGCCCCGTTCGGCGCCTGCCCCGAGTGCTCCGGCCTCGGGACGCGCATGTCGGTCGACACCGACCTCGTGCTAGGCGACCCCGACCTCAGCTTGGCCGAGGGCGTCATCCTGCCGTGGACGAACTCCGGCAAGGGCCTCTACAACTACTTCCAGAAGCTGCTCGAGGGCCTGGCCGCCGACCTCGGCTTCAGCCTGAAGACCCCCTGGCGCGAACTGCCGGCCCGCATCCAGCAGGCCGTCCTGCAGGGCAACGACTTCGAGGTCACGGTGAAGTGGAAGAACCGCTTCGGCCGCGAGATGAAGTACTCGACCGGGTTCGAGGGCGTGATGCCCTACATCGAGCGCAAGTACGCCGAGGCCGAGACCGACACGCAGCGCCAGCGCTACTCCGAGTACCTCCGCGAGATCCCGTGCTCCGTCTGCGGCGGCAAGCGGCTGAAGCCCGAGGTGCTCGCGGTCACGGTCGCCGAGCAGAGCATCGCCGACGTCGCCGAGCTCAGCCTCACGGACGCGTTCGCGTTCATGAACGGGCTCACGCTGACGTCGCGTGAGGCGCGGATCGCCGCGCAGGTGCTCCGCGAGATCCGCGTCCGCCTCGAGTTCCTGCTCGAGGTGGGGCTCACCTACCTGTCCCTCAGCCGCGCCGCGGGCTCGCTCTCCGGCGGCGAGGCCCAGCGCATCCGGCTCGCGACCCAGATCGGCTCCGGTCTCACGGGCGTGCTGTACGTGCTCGACGAGCCGAGCATCGGCCTGCACCAGCGCGACAACCGCCGCCTGATCGACACCCTGGTCAAGCTCCGCGACCTCGGCAACACGCTCATCGTCGTCGAGCACGACGAGGACACGATCAAGACCGCCGACTGGGTGGTCGACATCGGACCGGGCGCCGGCGTCAACGGCGGCAAGGTGGTCCACTCGGGCAGCTACGAGGACCTGCTGGCGAACACCGAGTCCTACACCGGCGACTACCTCGCCGGCCGTCGATCGATCGCCACGCCGACGACGCGTCGCCCGGTCGACCGCGACCGTGTGGTCTCCGTCGTCGGTGCGAAGGCGAACAACCTGCGCGACGTCACCGTCGACTTCCCGCTCGGCGTCTTCGTCGCGGTGACCGGGGTCAGCGGCTCGGGCAAGTCGTCCCTCGTCAACGACATCCTCTACAAGGTGATGGCCAACAAGCTGAACGGTGCTCGCCAGATCCCCGGACGGCACCTGCGCGTCACCGGTCTCGAGCACCTCGACAAGGTCGTGCACGTCGACCAGGCGCCGATCGGTCGGACGCCCCGCTCGAACCCCGCCACGTACACCGGCGTCTTCGACCGGATCCGCAACCTGTTCGCCGAGACCGTCGACGCGAAGGCCCGCGGCTACCTGCCGGGCCGCTTCAGCTTCAACGTCAAGGGCGGTCGCTGCGAGAACTGCGCAGGCGACGGCACGATCAAGATCGAGATGAACTTCCTGCCCGACGTCTACGTCGCCTGCGAGGTCTGCGGGGGCGCGCGGTACAACCGCGACACCCTCGCGGTCCAGTACAAGGGCAAGAACATCTCCGAGGTGCTCGACATGCCGATCAGCGAGGCGGCCGTCTTCTTCGAGCCCATCTCGGCGATCTCGCGCTTCATGAAGACGCTGGTGGACGTCGGCCTCGGCTACGTCCGGCTCGGCCAGAGCGCAACGACGCTGAGCGGCGGCGAGGCCCAGCGGGTCAAGCTCGCGACCGAGCTGCAGAAGCGCTCCAACGGGCGCAGCATCTACGTGCTCGACGAGCCCACGACGGGCCTGCACTTCGAGGACGTCCGCAAGCTGCTGCTCGTGCTCGACGGCCTCGTCGAGAAGGGCAACACCGTCATCACCATCGAGCACAACCTCGACGTCATCAAGTCGGCCGACTGGCTGATCGACATGGGCCCCGAGGGCGGCGCCGGGGGAGGCACGGTCCTCGCGACGGGCACGCCCGAGCACCTCGCCACCGTGCCCGAGAGCCACACCGGCGTCTTCCTCGCGGAGATCCTCGAATCGGGCCACGCGGCGCCCGGCCCGGCCGCGGCCAAGAAGAAGAAGGCCGCGACGACGACGGGCAGCCGACGTCGGGAGGCAGTCGAGGCTCGATGAGCAACACCGTCTCGTGGCGTCCGCCGGCGCGTGAGATCCCGACCGACCCCGGGGTCTACCGCTGGCGCGACGAGCGCGGCCGCGTCCTCTACGTCGGCAAGGCGAAGAACCTGCGTGCCCGGCTGAGCAACTACTTCGCCCCGCTGCCGACCCTGCACGAGCGCACGCGGCGGATGGTCCTCACGGCTCGCAGCGTCGAGTGGACCGTCGTCGGCAGCGACATCGAGGCGCTGCAGCTCGAGTACACGTGGATCAAGGAGTTCGACCCGCCCTTCAACGTCAAGTTCCGCGACGACAAGACCTACCCCTTCATGGCGGTGACCCTCGGCGACGAGGCCCCCCGGGTCATGGTCACGCGCAACCCGCGCATCAAGGGCGCGAAGTACTTCGGGCCGTACCCGAAGATCTGGGCCGTGCACGACACCATCGACCAGATGATCAAGGTCTTCCCGATCCGCACCTGCTCCGACAGCAGCTACAAGAAGGCGATGGAGACCGGCAAGCCGTGCTTCCCGGGCCAGATCGGTCGCTGCGGAGGGCCCTGCTCGCACAAGGTCTCGATCGACGAGCACCGTGCGATCGTCGACGAGTTCGTCAAGTTCATGGGCAGCTACGACAAGAAGGTCATCGCCGACAAGCAGAAGGCCATGAAGACGGCAGCGCTCGAGCAGCGCTACGAGGACGCGGCGCGCTACCGCGACCAGGTGCAGGCCCTCGAGGCGGTCCTCGACAAGTCCGCCGTCGTGCTCCGCGACTCCGTCGACCTCGACCTCTACGCCCTCGTCGAGGACGAGCTGGCGGCCGCCGTGCAGCTCTTCACGGTCCGCGGCGGCCGCATCCGCGGCTCCCGCGGCTGGGTCGTCGACAAGGAGATCGACATCACCTCGGGCGAGCTCGTCGAGCAGATCCTGCAGGGCCGGTACACCGCCGGCTCCGAGGTGCCGCGCGAGATCGTCGTGACGACGGTCCCCGACGACAACGACGCCCTCGAGGCCGTCCTCAGCGAGGTCCGGGGGAGGGGCAAGGTGCAGGTCCGCACCGCGCAGCGCGGCGAGAAGGCCGCGCTCATGCAGACGGCCACGCTCAACGCCCAGCAGTCGCTGATGCTCTACAAGACCCGTCGCAGCGCCGACTTCGCGACCCGGTCGACCGCCCTGGCCGACATCCAGGAGGCGCTGGGCATGACGGAGGCGCCCCTCCGGATGGAGTGCTACGACGTCTCGCACCTGTCCGGCACCAACATCGTCGCCTCGATGGTCGTCTTCGAGGACGGCCTGCCCCGCAAGGACCAGTACCGGCGCTTCAACATCCCGCAGTCGACCGACGACACCGAGTCGATCTACCAGACGCTCAGCCGGCGCCTCTCCCGCCTCGACGACGAGCTCGCCCCGGTGGCCGAGGTCGGCGAGGAGCGCAAGCGCTTCGCCTACCGGCCGAACCTGCTGATCGTCGACGGGGGCCAGCCCCAGGTGGCCGCCGCCCGGCGGGCCCTCGACGACGCGGGCGTGACCGACATCGCGCTCTGCGGCATCGCGAAGCGGCTCGAGGAGATCTGGCTGCCCGACGACGACTTCCCTGTCATCCTGCCACGCAACTCCGACGCGCTCTTCCTGATCCAGCGCATCCGCGACGAGGCCCACCGGTTCGCGATCACGCACCAGAGGCAACGACGCAAGCGGGACATCACGACCCAGCTGGCCGAGATCCCGGGACTGGGCCCGTCGCGGGTGGCCCGCCTGCTCAAGCACTTCGGCTCGGTGAAGCGACTCAAGCAGGCCACGCCGGACGAGATCTCGTCGATCCGGGGCATCGGCCCGACGCTCGCCGCGGCCGTCGTCGGTCAGCTCGGGTCCGCGGAGGTCGGAGACGTCGAGCCCGACACGGACGCGGCGGCCGACACTGACGCGTCAGGCGACCTCGACGCCTCGGCCGACGCCGAGGCGCCGGTCGCGACCACGAGCGAGGCCGACGCTGCCCGCGCTCCCGCCTAGACTCGATCCGCCCGTCCCGCACCGACCCGCCACCAGCGAAGGCCCCGCCACCATGAGCGACGCACACGAGCAGCAAGAGGTCATGATCGTCACCGGGATGTCCGGTGCCGGTCGGTCGACGGTCGGCAACGCCCTCGAGGACCTGGGCTGGTACGTGGTCGACAACCTGCCCGCCCAGATGCTGCGGCCCCTCCTCGACCTCGCCGAGCGCGCCGGCGACTCGTTGCCGAAGATCGCCGCGGTGGTCGACGTCCGAGGCGGTCGCCTCTTCTCCGAGGCGCAGGAGGCGGTGCGCACGCTCCGCGAGAGCATGCCGAGCAAGGTCCGCGTCCTGTTCCTCGACGCCACCGACGCCGCCCTCGTGCGCCGGTTCGAGCAGGTCCGTCGACCGCACCCGCTCCAGGGGGACGGCACGCTGCTCGACGGCATCGTCGCCGAGCGCTCCCGGATGGAGGAGCTGCGCGAGACGAGCGACGTCATCATCGACACCTCCGAGCTCAACATCCACCAGCTCGCGACCACCATCACCGAGAAGTTCGCCGAGTCCGAGCGCGCCGGGGTGCAGGTCACGGTGCTGAGCTTCGGCTTCAAGTACGGGCTGCCCGCGGACGCCGACATGGTGGGCGACGCCCGGTTCCTGCCGAACCCGTTCTGGGTCCCCGAGCTCCGCTCGCAGACCGGACTGGACGAGCCCGTGACGAGCTACGTGATGGCCCAGAGCGGGGCCCGCGACTTCGTCCGGGCCTTCGGCGCCGCCTGCGAGCCCGTGCTCGCCGGCTACCAGCGCGAGAACAAGAGACACGCTACGATCGCCATCGGCTGCACGGGCGGGAAGCACCGATCCGTCACCCTGGTCGGCGAGCTGGCGGCGCATCTGCGCGGGCTCCCCGGGGTGGCCGTCGCCGTGAAGCACCGCGACCTGGGCCGGGAGTGACCCGGCGGTCGCACGGGCGCGCCCTCCGGCTGCGCGGGGCCGTGCCCCGCACGCCCGACAACGACTGATGAAAGAGGAACGACCAGTGGCACAGACCGCCGACGTCAAAGAAGAACTCGCCCGCGTCGAGGTGAGCAGGACGACGGTCCGGGCCGCCGAGGTCGCGACCATCCTGCGGTTCGCCGGCGGGCTGCACGTCATCTCGGGCCGCATCGCCGTCGAGGCAGAGCTCGACAGCCCGGTGATCGCCCGCCGTGTCCGCAAGGACCTCGCGGAGCTCTACGGTGCGCGCAGCGACGTGTCCGTCGTGTCCGCGTCGGGGACGCGACGCACCACCCAGTACCTCGTGCGCGTCCACGAGGCCGGCGAGACCCTGGCTCGCCAGACGGGTCTGATGGACGCCCGCCGCCGTCCGGTCCGCGGCTTGCCGAACCGGCTCACGACCGGGTCGCGCGACGACCTGGCGGCGATCTGGCGGGGTGCCTTCCTGGCCCAGGGCTCGTTGACCGACCCCGGCCGGTCCGCCTCGCTCGAGGTCGTCTGCCCCGGCAACGAGTCGGCCATGGCGCTCGTCGGCGCGGCCGGACGGCTCGGCATCGCCGCCAAGGCCCGTGAGGTCCGCGGCGTCCACCGGGTGCTGGTCCGTGAGGGCGAGGCGATCAGCGCGATGCTCACGGTCATGGGCGCCCTCAAGAGCGTCAGCGAGTGGGAGGAGATGCGCCAGCGCCGCGAGGTCCGGGCGACGGCAAACCGGCTCGTGAACTTCGACGACGCGAACCTGCGACGCAGCGCGCAGGCCGCGGTCGCCGCCTGCGCCCGGGTCGAGCGCGCCATGGAGCTGCTCGGCGAGGACATCCCCGACCACCTCAAGTACGCCGGCGACCTCCGCCTGGCGCACCGCGACGCGAGCCTCGACGAGCTCGGCCACCACGCCGACCCGCCCATGACGAAGGACGCCGTCGCCGGGCGGATCCGCCGACTCCTGGCCATGGCCGACAAGAAGGCGTCGGACCTCGGCCTGCCCGGCACCGAGGCCAGCCTGCCGTCCGACCTCGACCTCGACTGACGCCTCCGACGCGGGCGGCGCTCCCGGAGTCACGGAGGCGGTCGACTGGTACTGTCGTAGACGGACGCGAAGCCCGGTCGCCCCGGCCGGATCGTGAGCCACGGGCCTGGTCGCCCGCCCCCTCCACGCGTCCCCGCGACGCCTGATCAACAGGAGTTCCCTTGACCGTCAAGATCGGCATCAACGGCTTCGGTCGCATCGGCCGCAACTACTTCCGCGCGGCGCTCGCCAAGGGCACCGACATCGAGATCGTCGCCGTCAACGACCTGACCGACAACGCCGCCCTCGCGCACCTGCTCAAGTTCGACTCCATCACGGGCCGTCTCGACGCCACGGTCGAGCTCGACGGCGACTCGATCGTCGTCGACGGCAAGCCGATCAAGGTCCTGGCCGAGCGCGACCCCGCCAACCTGCCCTGGGGCGAGCTGGGCGTCGACATCGTCGTCGAGTCCACCGGCTTCTTCACGAAGGCGGAGGACGCGCAGAAGCACATCGACGCCGGCGCGAAGAAGGTCCTCATCTCGGCGCCCGCCACCGGCGACGACGCGACGATCGTCCTCGGCGTCAACGAGGGCATCTACGACCCCGCCAACCACCACATCATCTCGAACGCGTCGTGCACCACGAACAGCCTCGCGCCCCTGATGAAGGTCTTCCTCGACAACTTCGGAGTCGAGCGCGGCCTCATGACGACGGTGCACGCCTACACGGCCGACCAGAACCTGCAGGACGGCCCCCACAAGGACCCGCGTCGTGCCCGCGCCGCCGCCATCAACATCGTCCCCACCTCGACCGGTGCGGCCAAGGCCATCGGCCTCGTCATCCCCGAGCTGTCGGGCAAGCTCGACGGCTACGCGCTCCGCGTCCCGGTGCCGACCGGCTCGATCACCGACGTCACGCTGCAGACCAGCACCCCCGTCACGGTCGAGCAGATCAACGCAGCCTACAAGGCCGCGGCCGAGGGCGACCTCAAGGGCATCCTCCTCTACTCGGAGGACCCGCTGGTCTCGTCCGACATCACGACCGACCCGCACTCGTCGATCTACGACTCGGGCCTCACGAAGGTCATCGGCAACATGGTCAAGATCACGTCCTGGTACGACAACGAGTGGGGCTACTCCAACCGTCTCGTCGACCTGACGAAGTACGTCGCCGACCGCCTGTAGGCGTCCGCACCACGATCGACCCGGGAGGCGGTCAGGCCCTCGGCCTGGCCGCCTCCTCGTCTCCCCACCGACCCCCTCCACAGAATCGAGTTCCATGACCCTCCGAACCCTCGAGTCGCTCGGCTCGACGTCGGGAAAGCGCGTGATCGTCCGCTGCGACCTGAACGTCCCGCTGAAGGACGGCGCCATCACCGACGACGGTCGCGTCCGTGCCTCCGTCGGCACCCTGCAGGCGCTCGTCGCCGACGGCGCCCGCGTCGTCGTGATCTCGCACCTCGGCCGTCCCGACGGCCAGCCCGTCGACGAGTTCAGCCTGCGCCCCGTGGCGGCCCGCCTCGGCGAGCTGCTCGACGCCGACGTCACGTTCGTGCCCTCCACCGTCGGCAGCGAGGCCGAGGAGGCGGTGGCCGGCCTGGCCGACGGCCAGGTGGTCGTCCTCGAGAACCTCCGCTTCAGTCCCGCGGAGACGAGCAAGGACGCCGACGAGCGTCGCGCCTTCGCCGAGCAGCTCGCGGCGCACGGCGACCTGTTCGTCTCGGACGGCTTCGGCGTCGTGCACCGCGAGCAGGCCAGCGTCTACGAGCTGCCGCAGATCCTCCCGAGCGCGGCCGGCTCGCTCATCGAGACCGAGCTCTCGGTCCTGGAGAAGCTCACCGAGACGCCCGAGCGCCCCTACACGGTCGTGCTCGGCGGCTCGAAGGTGTCGGACAAGCTCGGCGTCATCGAGCACCTGCTGCCCCGCGTCGACTCGCTCCTGGTCGGCGGCGGGATGCTGTTCACGTTCCTCGCCGCACAGGGCCACGCCGTCGGCGGCAGCCTGCTCGAGAAGGACCAGCTCGACCGGGTGAGGGGCTACCTCGCCGACGCCGACGAGCGCGGCGTGCAGATCGTCCTGCCCACCGACGTCGTCGTCGCCTCGGCCTTCTCGGCCGACGCCGAGCACGCGGTCGTGCCCGCGGACGGCATCGAGACCTCCGAGCTCGGGGACGGGGCGATCGGCCTCGACATCGGACCGGACACGGCGACCCGCTTCGCGGAGATCGTCGCCGCCTCGAAGACCGTGTTCTGGAACGGGCCCATGGGCGTGTTCGAGTTCGACGCCTTCGCCCACGGCACGAAGACGGTCGCCGAGGCGCTCACGCGCGTCGACGGCCTGGGCGTCGTCGGGGGAGGGGACTCGGCCGCGGCCGTCCGTGCCCTCGGCTTCGACGACGACCAATTCGGCCACATCTCCACCGGTGGTGGAGCCAGCCTCGAGTTCCTCGAGGGCAAACGACTCCCCGGACTGGAGGTCCTCGGATGGTGACCACACGCACGCCCCTCATCGCCGGCAACTGGAAGATGAACCTCGACCACCTGCAGGCCATCGCCTTCGTGCAGAAGCTGGCCTGGAGCCTGAAGGACGCGAAGCACGACCACGCCTCCGTCGAGGCAGCCGTCTTCCCGCCCTTCACCGACCTGCGCAGCGTGCAGACCCTGCTCGACGCCGACGGCCTCTCGCTCGTCCTCGGCGCACAGGACCTGTCGGCGCACGACAGCGGCGCCTACACCGGCGAGGTCTCCGGCGCCTCCCTGGCGAAGCTGGACGTGCACTACGTCCTCGTGGGCCACTCCGAGCGCCGCACCCTGCACGCCGAGGACGACACCGTCGTCGCGACGAAGGTCGCGGCCGCGCACCGCAACGGGCTCGTCCCCGTGATCTGCGTCGGCGAGACCGCGGACGACCTCGAGACGCACGGGCCGAGCGCCGTCCCGGTCGCCCAGCTCCGCGCCTCCCTGGCCGAGGTCCCTGACACGGCCGAGATCGTGGTCGCCTACGAGCCCGTCTGGGCGATCGGCTCGGGCAAGGCGGCCACCGCCGACCAGGCCGAGCAGGTCTGTGCCGCGCTCCGTCAGGCACTGGTCGAGCTCGTCGGGGCCGACCGTGCCGCGGCGACCCGGATCCTCTACGGCGGATCGGTGAAGTCGACGAACATCGCCTCGTTCCTACGCGAGCCTAACGTCGACGGCGCACTCGTCGGCGGTGCGAGCCTCGACGTGGACGAGTTCGCCCGCATCGTGCGCTTCGAGTCCCACGTCGGCGTCTGACGCCGATCGACAGACGGGTCCCTCTCCCGCCCGCGGGTGAGGGACCCGTCGCCGCGTGCGGCAGTTATACTCGTCAACGGTCTCACCGCATCGAAAGGTCCCCCCTTGGAAATTCTGCAGGTCATCCTGCAGGTGCTGCTCGGCATCACGAGCCTCCTGCTGACCCTCCTCATCTTGCTGCACCGCGGTCGCGGCGGCGGTCTGTCCGACATGTTCGGCGGCGGTGTCACGAGCAACCTCGGCGCATCCGGGGTCGCCGAGCGCAACCTGAACCGCATCACCGTGTTCCTCGGGCTCGTCTGGATCACGTGCATCGTGGTCCTCGGCCTCATCACGAAGTTCTCGGCGGTCAGCTGATGGCCTCCGGAGGCAGCGCCATCCGTGGCTCGCGCGTCGGCGCCGGCCCCATGGGCGAGCAGGACCGCGGGTACCACGCCGAGCGCGTGACCATCTCGTACTGGGACGCCCTCGGCAACGAGGTCGTCCGCCACTTCGCCGCGAACGTCCCTGACGAGGAGATCCCCGAGACGGTCGACTCTCCGTCCAGCGGCCTCCCCGCCGGTCGCGACAAGGCCAACCCGCCGACCGTCGCCAAGCTCGAGCCGTACAAGACTCACCTCGCGTACGTCAAGGAGCGACGCTCCGAGGAGGAGGCGGCCCAGCTCCTGGAGGAGGCGCTGCAGCAGCTGCGCGTCCGCCGGGGCAAGGCCTAGCCCGAACCCCGCGTCCGGTGGCCACCGGTCGCCCACGAGAGAAGCCCCGCAGCTCAGCTGCGGGGCTTCTCTCGTGTCGAGGCCCGGTCCGTCACCGGACCGGGCCCGTGGATCAGTAGGTCGAGGCGATCAGGTTCTCGGGGACCTCGGACGCGGCGTCGCTGTCCACGAAGAACACCGTGCGCTTTCGGCCCTTGACGCCGGCCACGGGGACCTGGTCGGCACCGGCGCCGGCGAGGGCGAGGCCCAGCGACGACGCCTTCTCCGCGCCGGCGAGGATCATCCACACGCGCTGCGAGTTGTTGATCACCGGCAGGCTCAGGGTGAGGCGGACCGGCGGCGGCTTGGGGGAGTCGTCCACCGTCAGCACGGTCGGTCCGCTCATCCGCACCTGGGGCGCGTCCGGGAAGAGCGAGGCGACGTGGCCGTCGGGGCCCACGCCGAGGAGCGTGATGTCGAAGCGAGGTGCCTCGTCGTCGCCCTGGGCGTGCTCGAGGAGCTCGGCCCGGTACGCGACCGCGGCGGCCTCGACGTCGGCGAACTCGCCCACGGCGCCGAAGCGGTGCACGTTCTGCGGCTCGACGCCGATGTGGCCGAGCAGGTCGATCTCGGCCTGCCGGTCGTTGCGGTCGTCGTGGCCGCTCTCGACCCAGCGCTCGTCGGCCCACCAGAACGAGACCTTCGACCAGTCGACGCTGTCCCGCGCGGGGGAGGCGTTGATGGCCGCGAGCACGACCGTGCTCACCGACCCGCCGCTGACGACGACGGAGGCGTAGTTCTGCTCCTCCAGGACGTCGATGATCTTGGTGATGAAGCGCGCGGCGACCGAGGCGCCCAGCGATTCCTTGTCGGGGTGAACCAGCACCCGGCGTTCGTTGCTCACTGTGTCAGTCTGCCCTAGTTGCTCTCGACGGGCTCCGCCAGCTGGCGGACCCCCTGTTTCACGACGTCCCCGAAGAGGTCGTCGGGGTCGAGTCTACGGAGTTCCTCCGCGAGGCAGTCGCGCAGCGACCGGCGTGGCAGCGAGAGGTCGTGGGTGGGCTGGTCGGGCTGCGTCAGCGTCGCCACGTCGACGACGGCGCGCTCGAGGACGATGGCACCGGAGGCGCGCACGAGCCGGACCCCGTGGATGCCGCTGGAGCCGTTGCCGCGGGTCAGCTCGTTCACCACGGGCACCTGCAGCTGCAGGCGCAGCCACGCGGCGAGCAGGAGCGTCGACGGCGAGTCGGGAGCACCGTCGACGCGGACCTCGGTGACGGGCTCGTACGGTGGCTGGTCGAGGACGGCTGCGAGCTGGGTGCGCCAGAGCGTCAGGCGGGTCCACGCGAAGTCGGTGTCGCCCGGCTGGTAGGTCTCCGCGAGGTCGACGATGCTCTGACGCGGGTTCGGCTGGCTCGCCGCGTCGGTGATGCGGCGCTGCGCGATGCGTCCGAGGGGCGACTCCGCGACGACCTCCGGAGCTCGACCGGGCCACCAGACGACGACGGGGGCGTCGGGCAGGAGGAGACCGGTGACCAGCCCCTCCTCGTCGCTCGCGGTGTCGCCGTAGGCACGGAGCAGGATGACCTCGCTCGCCCCCGCGTCGCCGCCGACCCGGATCTGGGCGTCGAGCCGGGGCTCCTCGTCGTCGCCGCCCGGGGCGGTCGACACGACGATGACGCGCATGGGGTGCTCACGGGAGGCGTCGTTGGCGGCCTCGATGGCCTCCTCTTCCTCACCGTGGCTCGTCGAGATGATGAGGGTGAGCACGCGGCCGAGCGCGACGACGCCGCCCTCCTCGCGGATGGTGACGAGCGTCTTCTGCACTCGGCTGATGGTGCTGGCGGGCAGATCGACGATCACGGGCGTCTCCAGGTGCGGCCGTCACGGGCCATGAGTTCATCGGCGGACTGGGGTCCCCACGTTCCGGGGCGGTACTGCTCGGGCTGGCCCTGGGCCGCCCAGAACTCCTCGATCGGGTCGAGGATCTTCCAGGAGAGCTCGACCTCCTCGTGGCGGGGGAACAGGGGCGGGTCGCCCAGCAGGACGTCGAGGATGAGGCGCTCGTAGGCCTCGGGGCTCGCCTCGGTGAAGGCGTGGCCGTAGCCGAAGTCCATCGTGACGTCGCGCACCTGGGTGCCGATCCCGGGGACCTTCGAGCCGAAGCGCAGGGTGACGCCCTCGTCGGGCTGCACGCGGATCACCAGGGCGTTCTGGCCCAGCGAGGTCTGCGTGCCGAAGATGTTCTCGGGCACCTGCTTGAAGACCACGGCGATCTCGGTCACGCGACGCCCCAGGCGCTTGCCGGCCCGGAGGTAGAAGGGCACGCCGGCCCAGCGGCGCGTCGCGATCTCGAGCTTCACCGCGGCGAAGGTCTCGGTGACGCTCTCGGGGTTCATGCCCTCCTCGTCGAGGAACCCGAGCACCTTCTCGCCGCCCTGCCAGCCTCCCGAGTACTGGCCACGGGCGGTGCCGGCGGCGATGTCCTCGGGGATGCGCACCGCGGAGAGCACCTTCTCCTTCTCGGCACGGAGGTGAGACGCCGCGAACGTGACCGGCTCCTCCATGGCCGTGAGCGCGAGGAGCTGCAGGAGGTGGTTCTGGATGACGTCGCGAGCGGCACCGATGCCGTCGTAGTAGCCCGCGCGGCCGCCGACGCCGATGTCCTCGGCCATCGTGATCTGGACGTGGTCGACGTAGTTCGAGTTCCAGAGGGGCTCGTACATCTGGTTGGCGAACCGGAGGGTCAGGAGGTTCTGGACCGTCTCCTTGCCCAGGTAGTGGTCGATGCGGAAGACGGAGTCGGGCTCGAAGACGCTCTCGACCACGGCGTTCAGCTCGCGGGCGGTCTGCAGGTCGCTGCCGAACGGCTTCTCGATCACCACGCGGCGCCACGCGCCGTCCTTCTCCTCGGCCAGGCCGCTGCTGCGCAGCTGCTCGGTGACCATCGGGAACGCCTTGGGCGGGATCGAGAGGTAGAAGGCGTGGTTGCCCATCGTGCCGCGCTCACGGTCGAGCTCCTCGATCGTGTCCTTGAGGCGCGTGAACGAGTCGGCGTCGTCGAAGGTGCCCTGCACGAAGCGGAAGCCCTCCTTCAACTGGCGCCAGACGTCCTCGTCGAAGGGGGTGCGGGCGTGCTGCTTGACGGCCTCGTAGACGACCTGCTCGAAGTCCTGGCCCTCGAACTCGCGGCGGGCGAACCCGACGAGCGCGAACCCGGGGGGCAGGAGGCCGCGGTGGGCGAGGTCGTACACGGCCGGCATGAGCTTCTTGCGCGACAGGTCGCCGGTGACGCCGAAGATGATGAGGCCGCTCGGGCCGGCGATCCGGTTCAGGCGTCGGTCGGAGGGCAGCCGCAGGGGGTTGTGCTCCGGCGTGATCTCGACGGGTGACATCGTGGTGGTTCCTTCAGGGTCGTTCTCTCGGGCACGGTCGCGCGGCACGTGGTCGTCCGACCACGGCGAAGGGGGCCGGCGTCCTCACGGACGCCGGCCCCCTCACGCTCAGCGGACTGCGGCGAGCAGTGCGGGCAGTGCGCCCGCCACGTCGTCGACGGACAGCCGGAGCACGGGACGACCGTGGTCGGCCAGCACGGTCGCGTCGCCAGCGGCCTGCGCCTGGACGAGCTGCCCGAACGTGAACGGGCTCTCCGGGATCTCCAGGTCGGTGGACGCCGTCTGGGTGATCTGGAGGAACACGCCGTTGGCGGGTCCGCCCTTGTGGTACTGGCCCGTGGAGTGCAGGAAGCGCGGCCCCCACCCGAAGGTGACGGGACGCTTCGTGCGCGCCGCGAGCACGTCGCGGAGCTCCTCGAGCTGCGGGTAGGCCACGCGGTCGGCGTAGGCCTGGATCGACAGGTAGCCGTCGTCGGTCAGCGCCGACAGGAGGGCCGAGACGGCCGACTCGAGCGAGTCGCCGAGCTCGACGCCGCCGACCTCGCGGACCTCCACGCCCTCGGCGGTGAACGCCGGGGGAGTCGGGGCCGGACGGTCGTCGAGCAGAGCACGCGTGGCGACCTTGGCCGACTCGACGTCGGGCTGGTCGAACGGGTTGATGTCGAGCAGGCGCCCGGCGACCGCGACGGCGTACTCCCAGACCATGATCTGACCGCCGAGCGAACCCGAGATCTCGACCTCGCCGGGGGCGACCTCACGGGTCTCCGCCGCGTTCGCGACCAGGCGCACGACCTGCACGTCGTGCAGGCCCAGGCTGATCTCCGGAGCGTCCGTGCCGAGCACGACGGGGAGGAGGCCGCGGCCCTGCTTGCCGGTCGACTCGGCGATCAGCTGCTCGGCCCAGTCGGGGAACCCGATGATGTGCGTGCCGTCGGCGACGATCGCGATCTTGTCGCGCAGGGGCGAGGTGCCCGCGAGGACGGCGCCCAGCACGAGGCCGGGGTTGTCCGCGCTGTCCTGCGAGAGCTCGACCGTGACGGCGTCCGCCTCGGCGAGCAGCTCGCGGATGTCGGCGCCGGCCAGGCCGGACGGCACGAGGCCGAAGGCCGACAGCGCCGAGTAGCGGCCGCCGATGGCGGGGTCGGCGTTGAAGACGCGGTAGCCGGCCTCGCGGGCCTGCCCGTCGAGGGGCGAGCCCGGGTCGGTGACGACCACGATGCGCTCGACCGGGTCGATGCCGGCGTCGCGGAAGGCCTTCTCGAAGGTCTTGCGCTGGCTGGCGGTCTCGACCGTCGAGCCGGACTTCGACGACACGACGAGCACGGTCCGCTCGAGGCGGTCGTGCAGGGCCGTGAGGACCTGGCCGGGCTCCGTGGCGTCGAGCACGGTCAGCTCGACGCCGTAGGTGCGCGTGATGACCTCGGGGGCCAGCGACGAGCCGCCCATGCCCGCGAGCACGACGTGGTCGACGCCCTTGGCGGCGAGCTCCTCGCGCAGCGCGTCGATCTCGTCGAGGAGGGGCGTGGAGACCACGACGGCCTCGGTCCAGCCGAGCCGCTTGGCCGACTCCTCCTCGGCGTCCGGGCCCCAGAGGGTCGGGTTCTGCGCCGTGATGCCGGAGGCGACGAGGTCGCTGACCAGCTGGGGCACGACGGTCTCGACGGCGGTGGCCGCGTCGCCGCTCGCGGCGATCGTGATGGTCACTTGGCGTCCTCCGCGCTGGGCTTCGAGGACTCGAGGGCTGCGGTGACGGTGTCGAGCAGCTCGTTCCAGGAGACGATGAACTTCTCCACGCCCTCCTTCTCGAGCAGCTCGGTGACCTCGTCGTACGAGACGCCCTGCGCCGCGATCGCGTCCATGACCTCGTTGGCGGAGGCGTAGGAGCCGCTGATCGAGTCGCCTCGGACCTCGCCGTGGTCGAAGGTGGCCTCGAGGGTCTTCTCGGGCATCGTGTTCACGACGTCGGCGGCGACGAGCTCGACCACGTAGGTCGTGTCGAGGACGGCAGGGTCCTTGACGCCGGTCGAGGCCCAGAGGGGACGCTGCTTGTTGGCGCCGGCGGCGAGCAGGCCCTTGGCGCGCTCGGTGTCGAAGGCCTGGACGTATGCCTCGTAGGCGAGCTGGGCGTTCGCGACGCCCGCCTTGCCCTTGAGCGCCGTCGCCTCGTCGGTGCCGACGGCCTCGAGGCGCTTGTCGATCTCGCTGTCGACGCGCGACACGAAGAACGACGCGACGGAGTGGATCTCGCTGATGTCGATGCCCGCGGCCTTGGCCTGCTCGAGACCGGTGAGGTAGGCGTTGATGACCGCGCGGTAGCGCTCGAGGCTGAAGATCAGGGTGACGTTGACGCTGATGCCCTTGGCGATCACGGCGGTGATGGCCTCGAGGCCCTCGACCGTCGCGGGGATCTTGATGAGCGCGTTGGGGCGGCCCACCTTGGCGGCGAGCTTGACGGCCTGGTCGATGGTGCCCTGCGCGTCGTGCGCGAGGCCCGGCTCGACCTCGATCGACACGCGGCCGTCGAAGCCCTTGGTGTCGTCGTAGATGCCGCGGAAGATGTCGCAGGCGCGGGTGACGTCGTCGGTCGTGATCTCGAAGACCGCGTCGGTGACGCTCACGCCGGTCTTGGCGAGCAGCGCGACCTGGTCGTCGTAGGCCTCGCCCTTGGCGAGGGCCGACGCGAAGATGGTCGGGTTCGTGGTGACGCCCACGACGTTGCGCTCGGCGATCAGCTTCTCGAGGCCGCCGGCGTTGATGCGCTCGCGCGAGAGGTCGTCGAGCCAGATGCTGACGCCCGCGGCGGAGAGCTGTGCGGTGTTGGTGTCGGTCATGTCGTTCTCTTCTTTCTTGCCGGCGCTCAGAGAGCGGCCAGCGAGTCCTTGACGGCGGCCACGGCGGCTTCGGTGGTGATGCCGAACTCGCGGTAGAGCGTCTTGTAGTCGGCGGAGGCGCCGAAGTGCTCGATGGAGATGCTGCGGCCGGCGTCGCCGACGATGCCGCGCCACGGGAGCGCGACGCCTGCCTCGATCGAGACACGGGCCTTGACGGCGGCCGGGAGGACCGCCTCCTTGTAGTCGGCGCTCTGCTCGTCGAACCACTCGAGGCTGGGGGCCGACACGACTCGGGCGTTGATGCCTTCGCCGCGCAGGACCTCACGGGCCTCGACGGCGATCTGCACCTCGGAGCCCGTGGCGATCAGGATCACGTCGGGCGTGCCGCCGGGAGCCTCGGCGAGGACGTACGCGCCCTTGGCGACGTTCGCGGCGGACGCGAAGGTCTCGCCCTCGGCGACGCCGTCGCCGCGCTCGAACACGGGCAGGTTCTGGCGGCTGAGCGCCAGGCCGGCCGGGCCGTCGAAGCGGTCGAGGATGGTCTTCCAGGCCCAGGCGGTCTCGTTCGCGTCGGCGGGGCGCACCACGGCGAAGTCGGGGATCGCGCGGAGGGCGGCGAGCTGCTCGACCGGCTGGTGCGTGGGGCCGTCCTCGCCGAGCGCGACGGAGTCGTGGGTCCAGACGTACGTCACCGGCGACTTCATCAGGGCGGCGAGACGAACGGCGGGGCGCATGTAGTCGCTGAAGATGAGGAAGGTGCCGCCGAACACGCGCGTGTTGCCGTGCAGGGCGATGCCGTTCATGATCGAGCCCATGGCGTGCTCGCGGATGCCGAAGTGCAGCACGCGACCGTAGGGGTTGCCCTGCCACTCGTGGGTCGACCACTCGGTCGGCACGAAGGAACCGCCGCCGTTGATGGTCGTGAGGTTCGACTCGGCGAGGTCGGCGGAGCCGCCCCAGAACTCGGGGACGACGCCGGCGATGGCGTTGATGACCTTGCCGGAGGCGGCCCGGGTCGAGACCTCCTTGTCGGTCGGGAAGACCGGCAGCGCCTCGTCGAGGCCCTCGGGCAGCTCGCCCTTGAGGACGCGGTCGAGGAGGGTCTTCTTGTCGGGGTTGGCCGAGGCCCACTCGTCGAACGACGTGCGCCACTCGGCGTGCTGCGCCTGGCCGCGCTCGACGGCCTTGCGGGTGTGCTCGAGGACCTCGGGGTCGACGTCGAAGGTCTTCTCGGGGTCGAAGCCGAGCACCTCCTTCAGGCCCGCGAGCTCTTCGGCGCCGAGCGCCGAGCCGTGGATCTTGCCGGAGTTCTGCTTCTTGGGCGAGGGCCAGCCGATGATCGTCTTGAGGATGATCAGCGAGGGCTTGCTCGTCTCGGCCTTGGCGGCCTCGATCGCGTCGTTGAGGGCGGCGACGTCCTCGACGTACTCGCCCGTCTTCTTCCAGTCGACGACCTGGACCTGCCAGTCGTACGCCTCGTAGCGCGCGTGCACGTCCTCGGTGAAGGCGATGTTCGTGTCGTCCTCGATCGAGATCTGGTTGGAGTCGTAGATCACGACGAGGTTGCCGAGCTGCTGGTGACCGGCGAGCGAGGACGCCTCGCTGGTGACGCCCTCCTGCAGGTCGCCGTCGCCGGCGATGACGTAGACGAAATGGTCGAACGGCGAGGTGCCGACGGCGGCCTCGGGGTCGAACAGGCCGCGCTCGAAGCGGGCGGCGTAGGCCATGCCCACGGCGGAGGCGAGGCCCTGGCCGAGGGGACCGGTGGTGATCTCGACGCCGTCGGTGTGGCCGTACTCGGGGTGGCCGGGCGTCTTCGAGCCCCAGGTGCGCAGCGCCTTGAGGTCGTCGAGCTCGAGGCCGTAGCCGCCGAGGTAGAACTGGACGTACTGGGTCAGCGAGCTGTGCCCGACCGAGAGGACGAAGCGGTCGCGGCCGATCCACTCGCTGTCGCTGGGGTCACGACGCATGACCTTCTGGAAGAGGAGGTACGCGGCGGGCGCGAGGCTCATCGCCGTCCCCGGGTGGCCGTTCCCGACCTTCTCGACCGAGTCGGCCGCGAGGACGCGGACCGTGTCGACGGCCTTGTTGTCAATGGATTCCCACTGCAGATCTGCCACTTGGAGATGACCCTTCTTGTTGCGAACTGCGCGGGGTCGATTCGCTCCCGCGCTGACATGCGCCTGCCGAGACGTCGTCGGCTGCGGCCGCTCGGGCACGGACCGGAGGTCGCGCGACAGGGAGCCGATGGTTCGATGTCGAGGATTCCGTCGCCGTGCGGGCGTGCGACTGGCAAGCACCTGCAAGTATAGGGACGAAAGGGCTCGCTCCGCCCGCAGGGAGCGCCCCGTTCCGCCGTCAGCGTCGCCGGTCATCGCCTAGACTCGCTGGTTCGCCTAGACTCTCCGCGCCGAACCGTACATCTCGTCAGAGGGACCCATGACCGCAGCCATCGACACCCGCCCCACCACCGGACCCCGGGGCATCCGTCGCAAGGCTGGCGCCTACGTCGCGCTCACGAAGCCCCGCGTGATGGAGCTGCTGCTCGTCACCACGGCACCGACCATGTTCCTGGCCCAGGGCGGCGTGCCTAACCTGTGGCTCGTCGCGGCCACCCTCATCGGCGGGGCGCTCAGCGCCGGCTCGGCCTCCGCGTTCAACTGCTACATCGACCGCGACATCGACCGCATCATGAAGCGGACCCAGGGCCGCCCGCTCGTCACCGGCGAGGTGACGGACCGCGAGGCGCTGGCGTTCTCCTGGATCGTGGGCCTCGCCTCCATCGTCTGGCTCGCCCTGACGGTCAACCTCCTGTCGGCCGCCTTGTCGCTCGGCGCGATCTTGTTCTACGTGATCGTGTACACGCTGTGGCTCAAGCGCCGCACGCCGCAGAACATCGTCTGGGGCGGCATCGCGGGGTGCATGCCCGTCCTGATCGGCTGGGCCGCCGTCACGAACGACCTCAGCTGGCCGCCGGTCATCCTCTTCATGGTGATCTTCCTCTGGACGCCCCCGCACTACTGGCCCCTGTCGATGAAGTACCGGGACGACTACGCCGCCGCGTCGGTGCCCATGCTCGCCGTCGTCCGCGGCCGGTCGTCCGTCGGCCTCCAGGTGATCCTGTACGCGTGGGCCACCGTCGCCTGCTCGCTGCTGCTCGTCCCCGTCGCCCACATGGGAGTGCTCTACACGGTCGTCGCCCTCGCGAGCGGCACGTGGTTCGTCTGGGAGTCGCACCGCCTGTACAGCCGCGCGATCCAGCACGTCGCCGAGGTCCGCCCGATGCGGGTGTTCCACAGCTCGATCACCTACCTGACGCTGCTCTTCATCGCCGTCGGCATCGATCCGCTGCTGCCGTTCTGAGGCGCCCGGTGACCTCCGGCACCGTGGACGTCCTCGACTGGACCGTCCGCGAGGGGCGCCCCGACGACGTCGACGCCCTCGCCGACCTGAAGCTCGCCGCCCTCGAGCCCGACCTGAGGCGGGCGGGCGTCTGGCGTCCGCCGCACAACCGTGCGCGCTTCGAGCGCGAGTTCGTGCCGGCCGAGACCCGCGTGGTCGAGGCCGAGGGGGGCCTCCTCGGTTGCCTCGCCGTGCACCCGGAGGGCGACGACGTCTGGCTGCGCCACTTCTACCTGGCCGAGGAGGCGCGGGGACGGGGGATCGGCACGCGCCTGCTCACCGACGCGCTCGCCTCGGTCGGACCGCGGCCGGTCCTGCTCGACGTGCTGACGGGCAGCCGTGCGGCGGGCCTGTACCTCCGGCACGGCTTCGTCGCGGTCGAGGACGACGGCGTCGACGTGATCATGCGTCGGGACGCACGGGCCGAGTCCGACGCGTCGGGCGCGCTCGGCGGCCAGGTCGACGTGGCCGCTCAGACGCGGACGGACTCCGCGGGGTCGACCGTCAGCTGAGCCTCGGACGGGCTCTGGTCCTCACGCAGCGAGAGTACGAGGGCGGTCGTCGCCGCCACCAAGAGGGCCGCCAGCACCATGTGCGATCCCACCAGGAGCGGCGGCAGCCCGGTGCGCGCCTGGGCGATGCCCACCGCGATCTGGACGAGCTCGACGCCGAGGAGGGCGAGGGGGAACCGGCGCGGGAGCCCTGTGCGGAGCGTCCAGACGACGACCGCGAGGGTCAGCGCGAGGGTCGCGTAGGCGGGCCAGCTGTGCACGTGGTCCATCACGGCCGGGTCGAGGCCGTTGCGGGGAGTGGCCGCGTCGCCGGCGTGCGGTCCGGAGCCGGTGGTGAGGACCCCCACGACCACGGTCAGGAGGACGACGCCGGAGAGGACGTGGACGAGCCTGGCGTAGGCCGGGGGAGTCGCCGCGTGGTGCCCGCGCGGGCCGCGGAGCACCCGCCAGACGAGGACGGTCGACAGGGCGACCAGCGCGATCGAGACGAGGAAGTGCGCCCCGACGATGTACGGGTTCAGGCCCGTGAGGACGGTGATGCCGCCCAGCACGGCCTGGAGGGGGATGCTCATGCCCTGGGCGAAGGTGAGCCAGAACAGCTCGCGACGCTGCTTGCGCATGCGGAGGACGAAGAGGAAGGCGAGCACGACGACCGCCGTGAGGACGAAGGTGAGGAGGCGGTTCCCGAACTCGATGACCCCGTGGATCCCCATCTCGGGCGTGCTGACGAACGAGTCGGCCGTGCAGCGAGGCCACGTCGGGCAGCCGAGACCGGACCCGGTCAGCCGCACCGCGCCTCCGGTGCCGATCAGGAGGACCTGACAGACCAGCGAGGCCCACGCGATGAACCGGACGCGTCGGTCGGTCGTCGTCGGCAGCCACCGCCAGAGGCGCGTCACGGGTCCGGGCCGGGTCACCTGTGCGTTGCTCACGAGTTGCTGCCTTTCGTCACATCCGCCGCTCTGCCCTGTAGAATCGATGAGTTCAGGGACACACCCGACACGAGCGTCGACGACGACGCCCGAGGGCCGTGGGATCCGCAGAAGCGGTACGCGGACCTCACATCAGTCTAAGCAACGCTGGCTCCGCCTCCGCTCCACGCAGGCAGCCGTCGCGGCTCGACCGGGAGTCCGTCTCGCAGCGCGAGCAGCTGGGCCCCCATCCGACGGGGAATGGTCACGACCCGACCCACGTTCGGCCCAGCAGAGAAAGAGGTAGTCATGTCAGACGTGTTGATCGACCGACCAGAGCTCGAGAGCCTGGGGCAGTACGAGTTCGGCTGGTCCGACTCCGACGCAGCGGGCGCCTCCGCGCGCCGTGGCGTGTCGCCCGAGGTGGTGACCGACATCTCGGCGCTGAAGAGCGAACCGGAGTGGATGCTCAAGAACCGGCTCAAGGGCCTGGCGCTCTTCGAGCGGAAGCCCATGCCGACCTGGGGCGCCGACCTCTCCGGCATCGACTTCGACAACATCAAGTACTTCGTCCGCTCCACCGAGAAGCAGGCGACGACGTGGGAGGAACTCCCCGACGACATCAAGAACACGTACGAGAAGCTCGGCATCCCCGAGGCGGAGCGCAACCGCCTCGTCGCGGGCGTCGCAGCCCAGTACGAGTCCGAGGTCGTCTACCACCAGATCCGCGAGGACCTGGAAGAGCAGGGCGTCATCTTCATGGACACGGACACCGCACTCCGCGAGCACCCCGAGATCTTCCAGGAGTACTTCGGCACGGTCATCCCGGCCGGCGACAACAAGTTCGCCGCGCTGAACACGGCCGTCTGGTCGGGCGGGTCGTTCGTCTACGTGCCGAAGGGCGTCCGGGTCGAGATCCCGCTGCAGGCCTACTTCCGCATCAACACCGAGAACATGGGCCAGTTCGAGCGGACGCTGATCATCGCCGACGAGGGCAGCTACGTCCACTACATCGAGGGCTGCACGGCGCCGATCTACAAGAGCGACTCCCTGCACTCGGCCGTCGTCGAGATCATCGTGAAGAAGAACGCCCGCGTGCGCTACACGACGATCCAGAACTGGTCGAACAACGTCTACAACCTGGTGACCAAGCGCGCCATCGCCCACGAGGGCGCGACCATGGAGTGGATCGACGGCAACATCGGCTCCAAGGTGACGATGAAGTACCCGTCGATCTACCTCGTCGGCGAGCACGCCAAGGGCGAGACCCTGTCCGTCGCCTTCGCCGGTCCCGGCCAGCACCAGGACGCCGGCGCGAAGATGATCCACATGGCGCCCTACACGACGTCGTCGATCGTCTCGAAGTCGATCGCCCGCGGCGGCGGCCGAGCCGGGTACCGCGGCGAGGTCCGCGTCGACGACGCGGCACACCACTCCGCCAACACCGTGCGCTGCGACGCCCTGCTGGTCGACACCATCTCGCGCTCCGACACCTACCCGGCGATCGACATCCGCGTCGACGACGTGCAGCTCGGCCACGAGGCGACGGTGTCCCGGGTCAGCGAGGAACAGCTCTTCTACCTCATGTCGCGAGGCATGGCGGAGGACGAGGCAATGGCCATGATCGTGCGCGGGTTCATCGAGCCGATCGCCCGGGAGCTGCCGATGGAGTACGCGCTCGAGCTCAACAAGCTCATCGAGATGAGCATGGAAGGATCAGTCGGCTAGATGTCCGCCGCAGCACCCACCACCACAGACACCGCGCCCGAGGGCGTCCAGCACGGCGCAGGAGCGCACAGCGACGGCGGATGGGGCCTCGTGCCCGTCCAGACCCGTTCTGGCCGCTTCCGCTCCACCGACCCCGCGGCCTTCGCGGCCGTCACCGGTCGGGAGGTCGACTGGAAGCTCAGTCCCGTCGACCGCCTCCGCCCGCTCATCGACGGCCCGCTCGACGGCTCGCCGTACGCGTACCTCGCCCGGGAGACCGGAGGCGCGGCCGTCGAGTGGCTCGACCGGGCCGACGCCCGCGTCGGGCGTGCCGGCGCGCCGGAGGACAAGGCCTCGGCCAACGCCTGGGCCTCGACCGAGAAGGTCCTCGCCGTGACCCTGACCGGCGACGAGCCGTCCACGGTCACGATCGGCCGGAGCGGTCTCGACCGCGAGCCCCGTGCCGGCCACACCGTCATCCACGCGACGGCGAACACCCGTTCGATGGTCGTGCTCCGCAACACCGGTTCGGCCCAGCTCGTCGAGAACGTCGAGATCGTCGTCGACGACGGTGCGCACCTGACCGTCGTCACCCTCCAGGAGTGGGACGACGACGCGATCCACCTGGCGAGCCACTTCGCCACGATCGGTCGCGACGCGCAGCTCAAGCACTTCGTCGTATCGCTCGGCGGCTCGGTCGTGCGGGTCAACCCCTCCGCCCACCTGGCCGGGCAGGGCTCGGACACCGAGCTCTACGGCGTGTACTTCGCCGACGCGGGCCAGCACCTCGAGCAGCAGGTGTACGTGCACCACGACGCCCCCAACAGCCGCAGCCGCGTCAACTACAAGGGCGCCCTGCAGGGCGTGGGCGCCCGCACGGTCTGGATCGGCGACGTGCTGATCGCCCGCACCGCGCCCGGGACCGACAGCTACGAGCAGAACCGCAACCTCGTCCTCAGCGAGGGCACGCGGGCGGACTCGATCCCGAACCTGGAGATCGAGACGGGCGACATCGCCGGGGCCGGCCACGCCAGCGCCACCGGCCGGTTCGACGACGAACACCTCTTCTACCTGCAGTCGCGCGGCATCTCGGAGCACGAGGCACGCCGTCTCGTCGTCCTCGGGTTCCTCAGCGAGGTCGTGCAGAAGATCGGCGAGCCCGAGCTGCAGGAGCGCCTCATCGACGCGCTCGAGGTCGAGCTCACCGCGGGCGAGGGCCTCCCGACGGCAGGCGGCCTCGCCTGATGGCCGGGGTCAAGGTCTGCGGCGTCGACGACGTCACGCCGGCCCAGGCGATGCGCGTCGTCGTCGAGGGGGTCGCCGTGGCCGTCGTCAAGGACAGCTCCGGCGACATCCACGCGATCGGCGACACCTGCACCCACGGCGACATCTCGCTGTCCGAGGGCTTCGTCGAGGACGACACGCTCGAGTGCTGGGCCCACGGCTCGAAGTTCGAGCTGACGACCGGCAAGCCGCTCACCCTCCCTGCCTACGAACCCGTCCCGGTCTTCCGTGTCACCGTCGTCGACGGTGACGTGTACGTCGACACCACCGCGTCGTCCGCCGACGTCGCACAGTAAGGAAAAGAACGCATGTCCACTCTCGAGATCCGCGACCTCAAGGTCAGCATCGACACCGACCAGGGCGTCAAGCCCATCCTCAAGGGCGTCGACCTCACCATCAACGAGGGCGAGATCCACGCCGTCATGGGCCCGAACGGCTCCGGCAAGTCCACCCTCGCCTACACGATCGCCGGGCACCCCCGCTACAACGTCGACGGCGGCAGCATCCTGCTCGACGGCCGTGAGGTGCTCGACATGTCGGTCGACGAGCGAGCCAAGGCCGGTCTCTTCCTGGCCATGCAGTACCCGGTCGAGATCCCCGGCGTGACCGTCGCCAACTTCCTCCGCACCGCCAAGACCGCCCTGGACGGCGAGGCCCCCGCGATCCGCACCTGGATCAAGGACCTGCGCACCCACATGAGCGACCTCAAGATGGACTCCTCGTTCGCCGAGCGCAACGTCAACGAGGGCTTCTCGGGCGGCGAGAAGAAGCGTCACGAGATCATGCAGCTCGAGCTGCTGAAGCCGAAGTTCGCCGTCCTCGACGAGACCGACTCCGGTCTCGACGTCGACGCACTCAAGATCGTCTCCGAGGGCGTCAACCGCGCCAAGGCGAACACGGGCCTCGGCCTGCTGATGATCACGCACTACACGCGGATCCTGCGCTACATCAAGCCCGACTTCGTGCACGTCTTCGTCGACGGCCAGGTCGCCGAGCAGGGCGGCCCCGAGCTTGCCGACCGTCTCGAGGACGAGGGCTACGACCGCTACGTGTCCGCTGCGGCCGCCGCGGCGGCCGAGACGACGCCGGCGGTCAGCTGACCATGGCCGTCGCCCTCGCCCCGGAGAAGTTCGACGCCACGATCGAGGCGCTCAAGGAGGTCGTCGACCCCGAGCTCGGGGTCAACATCGTCGATCTCGGCCTGATCTACGACCTCGCCATGGACGAGGAGCAGGAGAACGCCCTCATCATCAGCATGACGCTGACGTCGGCCGGCTGCCCGCTGACCGACGTGATCGAGGCCGACACGGCCAACGCCCTCGACGGCGTGGTCGACGCCTTCCGGATCAACTGGGTCTGGATGCCGCCGTGGGGCCCTGACCGGATCACCGACGACGGCCGCGACATGATGCGCGCGATCGGCTTCTCGATCTGATCCACACCGCGCACGAAGGACGCCCCCGGTCGATGACCGGGGGCGTCCTTCGCGTGCGGCGGAGCTGACCGCGGGGCGCTCCTACTTGCCGAGACGCCCGAGCGCACGCCACGCCAGGGGCAGTGCCGAGGCGGCGATGAGCCACTTCGCGACTCCGCCCACGATGAACGGGTACACACCGAGCGCCAGGACGCTGCCGAGCGACGCGTCGATGCCGAGCGAGTTCAGCACGACCGCCATGTAGGGGAGCCCCGTGGCGAACGGGATCAGGCTGGCGAGGAAGAACGCGGCAGCGGACAGGGCCCACTTCTTGTCCCAGTCGCGCTGCGAGAGCCAGCCGATGACGAGCGCTGCCGGGACGAAGCCGAGGATGAAGCCGAAGCTCGGACGCAGCACGCTGAGCGGACCGCCGGAGAACTCGGCGAAGATCGGCAGGCCGGCGACGCCGAGGACGAGGTACGTGAGCATCGACAGGGCACCCCGTCGGGCCCCCAGGGTGGCGCCGACGAGCATCACGGCCAGGGTCTGACCGGTGATCGGCACGGGCCACATGGGCACCTGCACCTGCGCCAGGGCCGACGTGAAGGCGACCCCGCCGAGCACCAGGGCGACGTCGGTGGCCCAGCTGCGGGCCACCAGCCGGTCGGCGAGGACCGGCCGCGAGATCGATGCGGCGGTGTCAGTCATGCAAGTCTCCTAGTATGGGTAGGTTGATCGGCCGAGCGGCTGGTCGGCAGCGCAGTGCTGCGACCCCTCTCCACGCGACGTCCTCATCCTAGAGGCGGCCCCACGCCGGGCCCCGTTGTGGACATCTCCCCAATCGATTGGACTTCTGCTGTGCTTTCCGTGCACGATCTCGAGATCCGCGTCGGCGCGCGTCTGCTCATGGCCGACGTGAGCTTCCGCGTCGACAAGGGCGACAAGATCGGTCTGGTCGGCCGCAACGGCGCCGGCAAGACCACCATGACCAAGACGCTCGCCGGTGAGACCCTCCCGACGGGCGGCAAGATCGACCGCCACGGCGAGATCGGCTACCTGCCGCAGGACCCTCGCAGCGGCAACCCGGAGGACCTCGCGCGCACGCGGATCCTCGACGCCCGCGGACTCGGGCAGCTGCTCCTGGGCATCCAGGAGGCGACCCTCGCCATGGGCGATCCCGACCCGGACGTCGCGGCTCGCGCCATGAAGCGCTACGGCGACCTCGACGACCAGTTCAACGCGCTCGGGGGCTACGCCGCCGAGGCCGAGGCCGCCTCCATCGCCAGCAACCTGAGCCTGCCCGACCGCATCCTCGACCAGCCCCTCTCGACGCTGTCGGGCGGTCAGCGCCGACGCATCGAGCTCGCGCGCATCCTCTTCTCGGCCGCCGACACGATGATCCTCGACGAGCCGACCAACCACCTCGACGCCGACAGCGTCGTGTGGCTGCGCGAGTACCTCAAGACCTACCAGGGCGGCGTCATCGTCATCAGCCACGACATCGAGCTGGTCGAGGAAGTCGTCAACCGCGTCTTCTACCTCGACGCCAACCGCCAGGCCATCGACATCTACAACATGGGCTGGCGCAACTACCAGCGCCAGCGCGCCGCCGACGAGGAACGTCGCAAGAAGGAGCGCAGCAACGCCGAGAAGCAGGCATCGGCCCTGCAGAAGCAGGCAGCCCGCTTCGGGGCCAAGGCATCGAAGGCCGCCGCTGCCCACCAGATGGTCGCCCGCGCCGAGAAGCTGCTCTCCGGCCTCGAGGAGGTCCGTGCCGTCGACCGCGTCGCCAAGCTGCGCTTCCCCACGCCGGTCGCCTGCGGCAAGACGCCCCTGATGGCCTCGAACCTGTCGAAGAGCTACGGCTCGCTCGAGATCTTCACCGCCGTCGACCTCGCCATCGACCGGGGCTCGAAGGTCGTCATCCTCGGCCTGAACGGTGCCGGCAAGACGACCCTGCTGCGCATCCTGGCGAGCGTCGACGAGCCCGACACCGGCCAGCTGGAGCCCGGGCACGGCCTGCGCGTGGGCTACTACGCACAGGAGCACGAGACGATCGACGTCAAGCGCAGCGTTCTCGAGAACATGGTGTCGTCCTCGCCGAACATCACCGAGATGGAGGCGCGACGTGTGCTCGGCTCGTTCCTGTTCACGGGAGACGACTCGGCCAAGCCTGCCGGCGTGCTCTCCGGCGGAGAGAAGACCCGCCTGGCGTTGGCGATGATCGTCGTCTCGGGCGCGAACGTGCTGCTGCTCGACGAGCCCACGAACAACCTCGACCCGGCCAGCCGCCTCGAGATCCTCGACGCCCTGGCGAACTACGAGGGCGCCGTCGTGCTCGTGAGCCACGACGAGGGCGCCGTCGAGGCGCTCAACCCCGAGCGCGTGCTCATCATGCCCGAGGGCACCGAGGACCACTGGACCCCGGACTACTCGGACCTGATCAACCTGGCCTGAGGCCGTCCGGCGCCGCCGGCGGGCGTCCGCCCCGACGCCGACCGGGCGCTGACGACCTCAGCGCCCGGCGGCGTCGAGCAGCTCGTCCTCTTCTTCGTGGTCCGCACGGGGACGCGACGCTCGCCGACGCTCGCGCTCGGCCGCCTCCTCCGGGGTCTCGTCGTCGGCGGCGTCGAGCAGCTTGTTCCGCCTCTCCTGCCGGAACACGTAGAAGAGGAACCCGAAGGCGCCGACCGCGAACATGATCCACTGAACGAAGTAGGACAGGTTGAGTCCGGTGTCGATCTCCGGGGCGCTGGCCTTCACGGGAGCGGTCGCGGGTGCCGGGTCCTCGGAGGCGAGCAGGCCGTAGCTCGCGTCGTAGATCCGGCCGTCGACGCGCTTCTGCACCTCGCTGAGCTGGATCGTGGCGATCTGGTTCGTGCCGGGGACGCCGGTCCGGTCGCCGAGCGCGGGCTCGCCCGGCTTGAGCCGAGCGGTCACGGTGACCTCGCCGGTCGGCGGGGCGGGCACGACGTCGGGGGCGTCCTGGTCGTTGCCGGTGGGGACCCAGCCGCGGTCGACCACGAAGACGTCGCCGCCGCTGACCTGGAACGGCACGAGCACGTCGAAGCCGGGCTGGCCGTTCAGGGGCCTGTTGCGGACGAGCAGCTCCTCGTCGACGAGGTAGCGGCCGGTCATCGAGACGGGCTGCCACTCGAGGGCGGGATCGTACGAGCCCAGCTCGGGCACCGCCTCCTGCAGGGGGATCGGCGCCGCGTCGTACCGCTGCTCGAGCTGGTGGACGACCGCCATCTTCTCTTCGTGACGGCTCCACTGCCAGTGGGCGAGGAGGCCGCAGATGATCGCGAAGACCACCACGACGGCGAGGTAGCCCAGCCACTTGGAGGCGGTGGTCGGGCGAGCCGCCGACGCCCCCGGGGCGCTCAACGCGCCTCCTGCTCGACCCGGTCGACCGTCTCGCCCGCAGGCGTGAGGACGACCGGGAAGTCGCGGGCCCGGAGGAACTCGGCGAGGTAGCCGACGTGCTCGTCGCAGGCCGACCAGACCTTGACGCGCTCGAGGCCGTGGATCTTGGGGTTGCGCCAGTTGACCGCGTGCACGGCGGCTGCGGTGCACCCTGCCCGGGAGCACTGCACGTCTCCGGGCCCCTGCTGCCCGAGGCCGAGCATCACCGGGGCACTCCGTCGGAGCCGACGACAGGGTCGTCGTCGGGATCGTGGGGTGCCGGGGGAGTCCACGGCTCCTGAGGCCCGCGGTAGACCTCGAGGCCACCGGGCCGCTCGACGTCCTGACCGCTCTCGTGGCCGACGTTGGCCAGCACCACGGCGACGTACGGGATGACGACGGCGCCGAAGACCGGGATGAGCGTCCACCAGCTGAGCGGGATGACGAAGCAGAAGATGATGCAGACGATGCGGATGCCCGTGGCCAGCAGGTACCGGCGCATGCGGGCGTGCCGGTCGTCAGCGGGCGACGGGGGGAGCGTGGTGATCGGGGTGGATGTCTTCATGGCCTCACGGGCTCGGGACGCCGGGGGTCGGCGGTTGACTAGATCGTAATCCCGGCGTCCGACAGTAGGCTGGCACGCGGTCCACGGACCCGAGCACCCCTGACGCCCACACCGAGGAGCCCCATCATGACCACCCCCCGCACCGTCCTCATCACCGGCGGCAACCGAGGGATCGGCTTCGCCATCGCCGAGGAGTTCGTCGCCCAGGGCCACCGCGTGGCCGTGACCGCGCGGAGCGGCCAGGGCCCCGAGGGCACGCTCACGGTCGTCGCCGACGTGACCGACGCCGCGAGCGTCGACGCCGCCTTCACCACCGTCGAGGCCGAGCTCGGCCCGGTCGAGGTCGTCGTCGCGAACGCCGGCATCACGAAGGACGGCCTGCTCATGCGCATGACCGAGGAGGACTTCACCTCCGTCGTCGACACGAACCTCGGCGGTGCCTTCCGCGTCGTCAAGCGCGCCTCGAAGGGCATGCTGAAGGCCCGGTTCGGCCGCATCGTGCTCGTCTCCAGCGTCGTCGGCCTGCTCGGCGGCGCCGGCCAGGCGAACTACTCGGCGTCGAAGGCGGCCCTGGTCGGCTTCGCACGGTCGCTGACGAGGGAGGTGGGCGCCCGGGGCATCACCGCGAACGTCGTCGCCCCGGGGTTCGTCGAGACCGACATGACGGCCGTCCTGCCCGACGAGCAGCAGGCCGAGTACAAGAAGAGCATCCCCGCGGGACGCTTCGGCACCGCCTCGGAGGTCGCCAAGGCGATCACGTGGCTCGCGAGCGACGACGCCGGGTACATCTCCGGCGCGGTCGTGCCGGTCGACGGCGGCCTCGGGATGGGCCACTAGGCCCCAAGGCCCCTGGGGCCCTCAGCCGCGACTGCGCCCAGCTCAGCCGCGGAGGCCGAGCAGCGGGAGGACCTGCGACAGGTCGCAGTGCGTCACGACCACGTCGGCGTGGTCCCGCACCCGGGGCTTGGCGTTGAACGCCACCGAGAGCGCGGCGGCGTCCATCATCAGCAGGTCGTTGGCCCCGTCGCCGACCGCGACCGTACGGCCAGGGGCGACGCCCGCCTCCTCGGCCCACTCGCGGAGGGCGGCGGCCTTGCCCGCGGCGTCGACGACCGGACCGTTTACCCGCCCGGTCAGGGCGCCGTCCACGACCTCGAGCCGGTTGGCGCGCCAGAAGTCGAGCCCGAGGCTCTCCGCGATCGGGTCGAGCACCTCGTGGAAGCCGCCGGACACGACGCCGATCACGCTGCCGTGGGCGTGCAGGCCGGCGACCAGCTCGGGCACGCCCGCCGTGAGGCGGATGCGGGACGCCGCGTCGGCGAAGACCGTGGACGGCAGCCCGGCCAGCGTGGCGACGCGCGCGTGCAGGCTCTCCGCGAAGTCGAGCTCGCCCGCCATCGCGCGCTCGGTGATGGCCGCGACCTCGTCCCGCGCACCGGCGGCCTCGGCGAGGAGCTCGATGACCTCGTCCTCGATGAGCGTGGAGTCGACGTCGAGGACGGTCAGGAAGCGGGGCACGCGATCACCCTAGTGTCCGGCCGCCGGACGACGGGACGGCGCCGTCACCCTTCGTCACGAGACCGACGAGGGTGCGGCGCCGCCGAGGGCACGGACACGGTGCTACTGGTCGACGCGGACGCCCTTGCCGACGACGGTGATGCCCGAGGGGGTGACCGTGAAGCCCCGCGCGCGGTCCGCCTCGGCGTCGACGCCGACGGAGGCACCCTCGGCGATGACGACGTCCTTGTCGAGGATGGCCCTGTTCACCGTCGCGTTCGGCCCGATGTGAGCGCGCTCGAAGACGATCGAGTCCACGACGCGCGAGCCGGAGTCGAGGGTGCACCACGGGCCGAGGACGCTGCGCTCGACGTGCGCGCCCGAGAGGAGCGACCCGAGCGAGACCACCGAGTCGATGGTCGTGCCGAGGTTGCCCAGCCCGTCGCGGACGAACTTGGCGGGCGGCGAGTTGAGCTGCTGGCTGAAGATCGGCCAGTCGGTGTTGTAGAGGTTGAAGATCGGCAGGGCCGAGATCAGGTCGCGGTGCGCGTCGTAGAACGAGTCGATGGTTCCGACGTCGCGCCAGTAGTAGCGGTCGCGCTCGGTGGAGCCGGGCACCTCGTTGCGGTTCAGGTCGTAGACGGCAGCGTCGCCGCGGGACACGAAGTCGGGGACGATGTCGCCGCCCATGTCGTGGTCCGAGTCGGCCTTCTCGCCGTCGCGGAGCACCGCGTCGATGAGCACGTCGGCGTCGAAGACGTAGTTGCCCATCGAGGCGAGGATCTCGTCGGGGGAGTCGGGCAGCCCCGTGGCGTCCTTCGGCTTCTCCAGGAACCGGCCGATGCGGGTCGGGTCGTCGGGATCGACCTCGATCACGCCGAACTGGTCGGCCAGCGAGATGGGCTGGCGGATGGCCGCGACGGTGACGCCGGCGCCCGAGGCGATGTGCGCCTCCACCATCTGCTCGAAGTCCATCCGGTAGACGTGGTCCGCGCCGACCACGACGACGATGTCGGGCTTCTCGTCGCGGAGCAGGTTGAGGCTCTGCAGGATGGCGTCGGCGCTGCCAGCGAACCAGCGCTTGCCGAGGCGCTGCTGTGCGGGCACGGAGGCGACGTACGCGCCGAGCAGCCCCTCGATCGACCAGGTCTGCGAGACGTGGCGGTCGAGGCTGTGCGACTTGTACTGCGTCAGCACGACGATCTGACGCAAGCCCGAGTTGATGAGGTTCGAGAGCGCGAAGTCGATGAGGCGGTAGTTGCCGCCGAACGGGACGGCGGGCTTCGCCCGGTCGGCGGTCAGGGGCATGAGGCGCTTGCCCTCGCCCCCGGCCAGGACGATGCCGAAGATCTTCTTTGATGCCATGGGGCCAGAATGGCACGTTTCTCCGGCGCACGACTACGGTGATGCTCGTGCGAGTCGATGTCATCACGAAGGAATATCCGCCGAACGTCTACGGAGGCGCCGGCGTCCACGTCGTCGAGCTCGCGAAGGCGCTGAGGCAGTCGATCGAGGTGCAGGTCCGGGCCTTCGGCGACGTGGACCCCGAGCCCCACACGACCGGCTACCCGGACCTGGCCGAGCTCGCCCAGGTCAACGGCGCGCTCCGCACCCTCGGCACCGACGTCCGCATCGCCCAGGACGTCGCGGGCGCCGACATCGTGCACAGCCACACCTGGTACGCGAACGCGGCGGGCCAGCTCGCCCAGATGCTGCACGACGTGCCCCACGTCCTCACGGCGCACAGCCTCGAGCCGCTCCGCCCCTGGAAGGCCGAGCAGCTCGGCGGCGGCTACCGCGTCTCGAGCTGGATCGAGCGCCAGGCCTACGAGACGGCCGACGCCGTGATCGCCGTCAGCGAGGGGATGCGCCGCGACATCCTGCGCTCCTACCCCGGCATCGACGAGCAGAAGGTCAGCGTCGTCTACAACGGCATCGACCTCGAGGCGTGGCAGCGCGTCGACGACGCCGAGCTGGTCCGCGAGCTCGGCATCGACCCCGACCGCCCCTCGGTCGTCTTCGTCGGGCGCATCACCCGTCAGAAGGGCCTGCCGTACCTGCTGCGCGCGGCCAAGCTGCTGCCGGCGGACGTCCAGCTGGTGCTCTGCGCCGGTGCGCCCGACACCCCCGAGATCATGGCCGAGGTGAGCGGCCTGGTCCGCGAGCTGCAGGAGGAGCGGACCGGCGTCGTCTGGATCGAGAAGATCCTGCCCCGTCACCAGCTCAGCGCGGTCCTCAGCGCCGCGACGACCTTCGTCTGCCCGTCCGTCTACGAGCCGCTCGGCATCGTCAACCTCGAGGCCATGGCCTGTGGCGTGCCCGTGGTCGGGTCGGACACCGGCGGCATCCCCGAGGTCGTGGCCGACGGCCTCACCGGCCGCATCGTCCCGCTCGAGCAGGCACAGGACGGCACGGGGACCCCGCTCGACCCCGACCGGTTCGTCGCCGACCTCGCCCGCATCCTCACCGAGGTCGTCTCCGACCCGGCCCTCGCCCGGTTGATGGGGCGGGCAGGCCGGATGCGCGCCGAGAGCGAGTTCTCCTGGACGCGGATCGCTGACCGCACCCTCCAGGTCTACGGCTCCCTGCGTCGATAGGCTGTCGAGCATGCCTACCGTCCTGCAGCTGACCGATGTCTCCCTCGTCCGCGGCGGCGTCCCCGTCGTCGACTCGCTGACCTGGACCGTCGACTCGGACGAGCGGTGGATCGTGCTGGGGCCGAACGGCGCCGGGAAGTCCTCCTTGCTCCAGGTGGCGGCGGCACAGACCCATCCGAGCTCCGGCACCGCCGAGGTGCTCGGCGGCGACCTGGGCTCCGTCGACCTCTTCGACCTCCGCCCGCGCATCGGCTTCGCCTCGACGACGATCGCCCGTCGCATCCCGGCCAAGGAGAAGGTCGTCGACGTCGTCCTCACCGCCGCCTACTCGGTCACCGGCCGCTGGAACGAGGAGTACGAGGGCGTCGACGTGCGCCGTGCCCACCGCGTGCTCGACGAGTGGAGCCTCGACCACCTGTCGGAGCGCACCTTCGGCGAGCTGAGCGACGGCGAGCAGAAGCGCGTCCAGATCGCGCGGGCGGTCATGACCGACCCCGAGCTCCTGCTGCTCGACGAGCCGGCCGCGAGCCTCGACCTCGGCGCCCGCGAAGAGCTGCTGCGGATGCTCTCCGGCTACGCGCAGTCCGAGGGCGCCCCGGCGATCGTCATGGTCACCCACCACGTCGAGGAGATCCCGCGCGGCTTCACCCACGCGCTCCTGCTCGACCACGGCTCCGTCGTGGCCGCCGGCCCGATCGACGAGGTCGTGACGGCCGAGACCCTCGGCGCCACCTTCGGCGTCGAGCTCGAGGTCACCTCGGAGGACGGCCGCTACGCGGCTCGCGCCGCCCGCTGACGCGTCCGCGTCGCCGGCCGGTTCGTTCCTCGGATCCGGGCCGCGCGTCTGGTATCGTTGACAGCTGGTCCGGCGCATGCGTGCGCAGCGCCTCCCCGAACTTCACACCACCATCCACCGCTAGACCTAGGACTCTCATGAAGACCGACATCCACCCCGAGTACAAGCAGATCGTCTTCCGCGACCTCGCATCGGGCGCCACGTTCCTCACGCGCTCCACGACGACGAGCGACAAGACCATCGAGCTCGACGGGGAGACCTACCCGGTCATCGACGTCGAGATCTCGTCCGAGTCGCACCCGTTCTACACGGGCAAGCAGCGCATCCTCGACTCGGCCGGTCGCGTCGAGAAGTTCAACTCGCGCTACAAGAACTTCGGCAAGTAGGCACCACGTCAGGGTCACGACCCTGATGCACGTCGAGAGGCGGTCCACCCCGGTGGACCGCCTCTCGTCGTCTGTGCTCCGCCCCGGCAGGCGGCCAGGCCGTCCGCCTCAGGAGGCGGGCAGCGAGCGGTGCGGCCACTCGCCGGACGTCGTGAACGTCGGGTCCTTGCGGCGCATGTACTCCTGGAACGACGCTGCCTGGGTCGAGCACCAGCCGACCTGCAGGTCGTGCAGGTCGGTGGTCGGCACGTCGAGCTGGTCGGGGTACCGCTTCGCCATGGCCTGGGCGACCCGACCCGCGGCCACGGCGTCCGCACCGGCGTCGTGCGCGTCGTCGAGGACCACGCCGTAGACGCCGGCGGCGGCCTCGAGGGTGCGCTTGCCCTTGCGGAAGCGGTCGACCGCCTTGTCGATGACGAGCGGGTCGACGACGCAGCCGATCTCGCCCACCTCGCCGAGGGGCTCGACGCCGTGCCGACGCGCCTCGCGGTCGAGCAGGGTCAGGTCGTAGGGGGCGTTGTACACGACGAGGGGCACGCCCCGGGCGAAGACGGCCCTGACCGCGGCCACGATCTCGGCCACGACCTCGGCGGCGGGTCTCCCCTCGGCACGGGCGCGCTCGGTCGAGATGCCGTGCACCGCGCTGGCCTGCTCGGGGATGTCGACGCCGGGGTCGGCCAGCCACTCGCCGTGGGCGACCGTCTCACCGGTCGCGTCGATGAGACCGACGTGCGCCGTGACGATGCGGGCCGTCTCGACGTCGATCCCGGTCGTCTCCAGGTCGAACACGCCGAGGGCCTTCCACCACTCCGACGGCAGGTCACCCGCCGCGGCGGGTGAGTCGAGGAGGGGAGTGGACGGCACGGTCTTGGCAGGGTCGGTCTGGCTCACCCTCAGAGCCTAGGAGGCGCCGCCGACAGCCGGCGCCGGCGCGGCGGGCACGTCGCCGACGTGCAGCCAGAAGAACTGCTGCGTGCCGAGCGTGATGGTGACCTTGCCCTCGTCGTCGAACGACGGGAACTGCGCCCCGCCGAAGAGGTCGAAGAGCGTCCGGCCCGCCAGGTGCGGTGCCGTGACGGTGACGGCGGACGGGTTGTGCGCGAACGAGAACACGCAGAGGACGTCCTCCGCGGAGGCGCCGAACTGGGTGCCTTCGCCCTCGTACGACCGGACGAACGCGAGCACCGACTCCTGGTCCGTCTCGGCCACCTCGAGCGTGCCGAGCCCGAAGACCGGGTGCGCCTTGCGGACGTGGATGACGTTCCGCACCCAGTGCAGCAGCGACCGCGACTGGGCGAGCTGGCTCTCGACGTTGACCAGGTTGTAGTTGAAGACGAGCGACTGCACGACGGGCAGGAACAGCTTGCCCGGGTCGGCCGTCGAGAAGCCGGCGTTGCGGTCGGGCGTCCACTGCATCGGCGTGCGGGACGAGTCGCGGTCGGGCAGCCAGATGTTGTCACCCATCCCGATCTCGTCGCCGTAGTACAGGAACGGGCTGCCGGGCAGCGCGAAGAGCAGGGCGTGGACGAGCTCGAGCTCGGCCCGCGAGTTGTCGAGCAGGGGAGCGAGGCGACGGCGGATGCCGATGTTCGACCGCATCCGCGGGTCGTAGGCGTACCAGCCGTACATCGCCTGGCGGTACTCCTCGCTCACCATCTCGAGCGTCAGCTCGTCGTGGTTGCGGAGGAAGACGGCCCAGGCGGCGCCCGGCGGCACCTCGGTCGTCTCGGAGAGGATGCGCTTCAGCTCGGAGCCGTTCTGCGCCCGCAGCGAGTAGAAGATGCGGGGCATGACGGGGAAGTCGAAGGCCATGTGGCACTCGGGCTCTTCTTCCGTGCCGAAGAAGGCGGCCGTCTCGGCGGGCCACTGGTTCGCCTCGGCGATGAGCACACGACCGGGGAACTCGTCGTCGACCATGCGACGGAGGCGCTTGATGAACTCGTGGGTGGCGGGCTCGCCCTCGCCGTTGCCCTCCTCCGTCTCGAAGAGGTAGGGGATGGCGTCGAGCCGCAAGCCGTCGACGCCGAGGTCGAGCCAGTGCCGGACGACGTCGAAGACGGCCTCCTGAACGGCCGGGTTCTCGAAGTTGAGGTCGGGCTGGTGCGAGAAGAAGCGGTGGAAGAAGAACTGGCGGCGGACCGGGTCGAAGGTCCAGTTCGACTCTTCCGTGTCGACGAAGATGACGCGGATGTTCGAGTACTCGTCGTCGGTGTCGCGCCAGACGTAGAAGTCGCCGTAGGGGCCCTCCGGGTCTTCGCGAGACTGCTGGAACCACTCGTGCTGGTCCGACGTGTGGTTGAGCACCATGTCGATGACGATGCGCATGTTGCGCTCGTGCGACTTCGTCACGAGGTCGCGGAACTCGTCGAGGGTGCCGAACTCCGGCAGGATCGCCTTGTAGTCGGCGATGTCGTAGCCGCCGTCGCGCAGGGGCGACTGGAAGAACGGCGGGAGCCACAGGGCGTCGACCCCGAGCCACTGCAGGTAGTCGAGCCGCGAGAGCAGGCCCTGGAGGTCGCCGGCGCCGTCGCCGTTGCTGTCGACGAACGAGCGGACCATCACCTCGTAGAACACGGCACGTCGGTGCCATGCGGGATCGAGGGTCAGTCCGGGCTGCTGGATGGGGGCAGTGAAGCTCACCCGGCCAACTCTAGGACGGCCGACGGCCGAGCGCGCGCGTTCCGCCAGGACCGCCTCCGTAGACTCGGCCCGTGATCGTCAGAGAGCCCCGTGTCCCGTCGCCGTACCGGCGCCTCCTCGAGTCCCTCGCGGTGCGCGAGGACGTCGTCCGCGTCGCGGGCAGCGACACCGCGTGGTGGACCTACGACACGCCGGGCGCCGACGACGACAGCCCGGTCGTGCTCGCGGTCCACGGCTTCCGCGGCGACCACCACGGCCTCGAGCCGGTCGTCGCCCACCTCACGGGCGTGCGGGTCGTCATGCCCGACCTGCCGGGTTTCGGCGAGTCGACGCCGCTCGAGGGCGAGCACAGCGTCGCCGCCTACGCCGCCTGGCTGACCGAGTTCGCGGCCGCCGTCGGGCTGGACGAGTCGGTCGTGGTGCTCGGGCACTCGTTCGGGTCGATCGTCACGTCCGCCGCCCTCGCGGACGGGCTCCGCGCCTCCCGGCTCGTGCTCGTCAACCCGATCGCCGCGCCGGCGCTCTCCGGTCCGCGCGGCGTCGTCACCCGCCTCGCCGTCTTCTACTACTGGGCCGGGGCCGCGCTGCCCGAGGCCGCGGGGCTGTCGGTGCTGCAGAACGCGGCCGTGGTCCGCTTCACCAGCCTCGCGATGGTCAAGACGCACGACGCGTCGCTGCGCCGCTGGGTCCACGACCAGCACGACTCGTACTTCTCGCGCTTCGCGGACCGGCGCGTCGTGCTCGACGCGTTCCGCGCCTCCGTGTCGAGCGACGTCAGCAGCTACGCCGCGCGCGTCTCCGTGCCGACGCTGCTGATCGCGGCCGACCGCGACGACATCACGGCGCTGCCCGCCCAGCACGAGCTGCGGGCGCTGTTCCCCGACGCGCGCCTCACGGTGATCGAGGGCGTGGGCCACCTGATCCACTACGAGAAGCCGCAGGAGGCGGCCGCCGCGATCCAGGGATTCGTCGCGTGAGGATCGCGGTCGACTGCCGCTACGTCCGCACCGGGCGGCACGACGGCATCAGCCGGTTCACGGCGGGCGTCGTCGGCGCCCTCGCGGAGCTCACCCGCGGTGACGACGAGGTGGAGCTGACGATGATCGTCTCCGACCTGCGCCAGCTCGACAAGCTGCCCGACCTGCCGCACCTGCTCGTCAGCGACCCGACGAGCCCGCGCGAGCCGCTCGTCGCGCTGCAGGTCGCGGCGGCCCGCCCCGACGTGGTGTGGTCGCCCATGCAGACGATGGGCTCGTGGGGGCGCCGTCACCGGCTCGTGCTGACCCTGCACGACCTCATCTACTACACGAACCGGACGCCGCCGCCCGAGTTCGCCCTGCCGCTGCGCCTGCTCTGGCGGCTCTACCACCTCGCCTGGTGGCCGCAGCGGCTGCTGCTCGACCGGGCCGACGCGGTCGTCACCGTCAGCCGGACGACCCGCGACGAGATGACCCGTCACCGCCTCACGCGGCGCCCCGTCACCGTCGTCTCGAACGCGGCCGACCCGGTCGCCGACCCACGGCCCCGCACGGAGCCCGAGCACCGCGACCTCGTCTACATGGGGTCGTTCATGCCGTACAAGAACGTGGCCGCACTGGCGAGGGCGCTACCTCTGCTCGACGGGCATCGACTGCACCTGATGAGCCGCGTGTCGGAGCGCGAGCGCGCCTCCTTGACGGCCCTCGCCCCTGCGGGCTCGCTGGTGTTCCACGACGGCGCGAGCGACGAGGAGTACCGCGACGTGCTGCTGGGCGCCACCGCCGTGGTCACGGCGAGCCGCGCCGAGGGCTTCGGCATCCCCCTCGTCGAGGGCATGGCCCTCGGCACGCCCGCCGTCGTCAGCGACATCCCGATCTTCCGCGAGATCGGCGGCGACGCGGCCCTGTACTTCGACCCGGAGTCGCCCTCGTCGATCGCGGCGGCCGTGCGCCGGCTCGAGGGGGAGTGGGCGGCACGGTCGGCCGCGTCGGTGCGGCAGGCGGCCCGCTTCAGCTGGGCGGCCTCGGCGGAGGTGCTGCTCGAGCTGCTGTTGGCGACCGGCCGTCCACCCCGACGCCGGAGCAGGCGCAGCCTCCGCGGCTAGTCGGCGGCGGGGCGCTCGAGCGCGTTCTGCCAGTCGAACGCGAAGGTGCCGGCGCGCTCGGACTCGTCCTCGATCGGGTCGTCGAACTCGCGGAGGACCAGGGCGTCGTCGCGCAGCTCGAACGAGTGGATCGAGCCGTTGCGGATGGGGGTCCCGAGGTGCAGGACGTCGTCGCCCGCGACGTGCGTCACCACGGTGCGGATGACGGCGCCGTGCGTCGCGACGACGACGCGGCCGGCACCGTCGCCGTCGACGTCGCCGGCCGAGCGGGCGATCTCGACCAGGGCCGGCAGCACCCGGGCGAGCAGCTCACGACGGCCCTCGCGACCCGGCACGGGCGTGCCTGCGGGGAAGCGCCGTTCGACCTCGCTGCCGGTCAGGCCCTCGGCGTCGCCGTAGCGCCGCTCGGCGACGGCCGGGACGAGCTCCGGCGCGGGCAGCCCGAGCCGGGCGGCGATGATCGCGCCGGTCTCGGCGGCGCGCGACAGGGGGCTGGCGACGACCCGGTCGAACGACCGGCGGGCGAGCAGGTCTCCCGCCTCGGCGGCCTGGGCGCGGCCGAGGTCGTTCAGGGGGATGTCGGTCGCGCCCTGGATGCGGCGGGCGCGGTTCCAGTCGGTCTCGCCGTGGCGGACGAGGTAGAGCAGGGTCATCGTGCCTCCGGGGCAGGGGCGGTCGCGGGCACGAGGCGCTCGACCAGGGCCGTCAGGGTCTCGGTCGTCCCGGCGTCGATCTTCACGGCGGCCCGGGAGTCGCCCTTGGTCTCGCCACGGTTGACGATCACGACGGGGAGCCTGCGGCGCGTGGCCTGGTCGAGCAGCCGGATGCCGGAGTTGACGACGAGCGACGACCCCACGACCAGCAGCGCCTCGGCGCCGACGACGAGCGACCGGGCCTCGGCGAAGCGCTCGACGGGCACGAACTCGCCGAAGAACACGACGTCCGGCTTGAGCATGCCGCCGCAGACGGTGCACGCGGGGACGACGAAGGCGTCGATGTCGTCGACCTCGACGTCGCCGTCCGGGGCGAGGCGGACGCTCTCGGGCTCGTCGATCCACGGGTTGTCGCCGGCGAGGCGGGCGGCGACGGTGTCGCGGGCGAACGACTGGCCGCAGGTGAGGCAGAGCACGCGGTCGACGGTGCCGTGCAGGTCGACCACGCGCCGCGACCCCGCGCGCTCGTGGAGAGCGTCGACGTTCTGGGTGACGACGCCGTTGACGACCCCGGCGCGCTCGAGCTCGGCGAGGGCCCGGTGCCCGCCGTTGGGCGCGGACGCCCGGAACGTCTTCCAGCCGACGTGGCTCCCCGCCCAGTAGCGCTTGCGGTAGCGCTCGCTCGAGAGGAACTGCTGGAAGGTCATGGGGTTGCGCGGGGGCGCCCCGGCCCCCCGGTAGTCGGGGATGCCGGAGTCGGTGCTGATGCCGGCGCCGGTGAGCACGGCGACGCGACGGCCGGCGAGGACCTCGACGGCGGCCTCGAGGGCGTCGCCGGCGGCGGCCGAGGAGGCGCGCCCCGCAGAGGCAGGCGCCGGGGAGGCAGGCACCGAGGAGGCGCGGGCCGGTCCGGCGGGGCCGGCTGCGGCCGGCGGCGTGGCCGGGTCAGTCACGGTGGGGCCTCCTTCGGGGCGGTCGACCTCCGGGCGGGTCGACGTCAGCCTAAACGGCGGGGCCTGGCGATTCGTTCCCCGGACGTTAGCCTGGACTTCGTCCCTGCCCCCTCGTCCTCCTGCGTCGCCTCCCGCCTCGACGCCGACCGGACGTCCTGCCCTGGAGCGCCGTGCGCATCACCCGCATTACCGACCTCGACCGCCCCGACCTCGCGGACTACGCCCGGCTGACCGACGTGGCGCTGCGCCGCGTGTCGGAGCCCGAGGGCGGGCTCTACATCGCCGAGTCGAGCAAGGTGATCGAGCGCGCGCTCCGCGCCGGGCACGTGCCCCGCTCGGTGCTGATGACCGAGCGCTGGCTGGCCGACGTGGAGCCCCTGGTCGCGCACCTCGACGGCGAGATCTTCGTCGGCGACGCCGCCCTGCTCGAGACGCTCACCGGCTACCACCTGCACCGGGGCGCCCTGGCGGCCATGCACCGTCCCGAGCTGCCGAGCGTCGAGTCGCTCCTCGAGGGCGCGCGACGGGTCGTCGTGCTGGAGGACATCGTCGACCACACGAACGTGGGCGCCATCTTCCGGGCGGTCGCCGGGCTCGGCGCGGACGCCGTGCTCGTCACTCCCCGGTGCGCCGACCCGCTGTACCGGCGCAGCGTCCGCGTCAGCATGGGCACCGTGCTCCAGGTGCCGTGGACGCGCCTCCCGGAGTGGCCCCGGGGCGCCGAGCTGCTCCGCGACGCGGGCTTCGAGGTCGCGGCCCTCGCCCTCGCCGACGACGCCGTGCCCCTCGACGAGTACGCCGCCTCCGCCCCCGAGCGCGTCGCCCTGCTGCTCGGGACCGAGGGGGACGGCCTCAGCCGGGACGCCCTCCGCGCCGCCGACCGGGTGGTGACGATCCCGATGCTGCACGGCGTCGACAGCCTCAACGTCGCGGCCGCCTCCGCCGTGGCCCTCTGGGCGCTGCGGGTGCCGCCCGTCGCCGGCGAGGCGACGGCCGACGCCGGGGGAGCGTCGCCCTCGTGACGCGGCGCGCCGTCCTCAGACGTCGTCGGGCCGCCGTGGCCGCCGTCGTGGTGCTCGTGCTCGCCGTGGGCACCTACCTGCCCCTGACGCTGCTCGGCCCGCTGGCGCCTGCCGCGGCCGCCGCGTCGACGTGGGAGGCGCCCGCCCAGCCGGGCGCGCAGCTCGCGTTCCCGGCGTACGGGGCCACGGCCGTCGAGGCCCTCGGCTTCGACGAGAGCCTCACGACGAGCGGCGACGCGCAGCCCCGGCCCATCGCGAGCATCAGCAAGGTGGTGACCGCCCTCGTCGTCCTCGACGCCAAGCCTCTGGACGGGGGCGACGGGCCGTCGATCACCCTCTCGGCCGCCGACGCGGCCCTCTACGACACATACCGCGCGGTGGAGGGGAAGGTCGTGCCGATGACGGCCGGCTCCGTCCTCACCGAACGGCAGCTGCTCGAGGTGACCCTGATCGAGTCGGCCAACAACTACGCGACCTCGCTGGCGCGGTGGGCCTTCGGGTCGGACGCCGCCTTCGTCGCCGCGGCGGCCGCGTGGCTCGCCGAGAACGACCTCGCCGCGACGACCATCGTCGAGCCGACGGGGCTGTCGCCGCAGAACACGAGCACGGCGACCGACCTCGTCGCCCTCGGCGCGCTCGCCCTCGCCGACCCCGACGTCGCGGCCATCGTCGCCACCGACGAGACGACGATCCCCGGCGTGGGCGTCATCGACAACTCGAACGAGCTGCTCGGCCTCGACGGCGTCAAGGGGATCAAGACCGGCACGCTCGACGAGGCCGGCGCCTGCCTGCTCTTCGCGGCCGACTTCACGGTGGCCGACCGGACCGTGACGGTGGTCGGCGTCATGCTGGGCGGCGTCGACCACGACGCCCTCGACGCCGACGTGCAGCGCCTGCTGCAGAGCGTGACGGGCAAGTTCCAGACCATCACGCTGACGAGCCGGGACGACGTCTGGGCCCGCTACGACCTGCCCTGGGGCGCGTCGGCCCAGGCGGTGGCGGCCGAGGACGCCGACCTGCTCGTCTGGGGCGACAAGACGGTCACCTCCGCCCTGCAGACCGACGAGGTCGGACCGGACGCCGCCGGGGACGAGGTGGGCACCGTCCGCTTCGACGTCGGGGGCGAGGAGGTCGACGTGCCGCTGGTGCTCGACGCGACGATCCCGGAGCCCGGCGCGTGGTGGCGGCTGACGCACCCGCAGGACGTCCTCGGCGGGCGTGGCTGACACCTCCTCGTCGGGACGGCTGACCCGGCTGCGGCGGCGCCTGCGTCTACGACGGCGGCTGCTCGTCGCGGTAGATGACCGTCACCGCGTCGGGCCGCTTCGCCTGGCGGCCGTCGCCTGACGACTGGTGCCGGAGGCGGCGGACGACCCAGGGCACCAGGTACTCGCGCGCCCAGCCCATGTCCTCCGAGCGCGCCTGGCGCCACGGACGACGCTCGAGGGGCTCGGGCCGCCACGGCTCGAGGTCGTTCTCGACGGCGAGGGCGCCGAGCACGGCCCGGGCGATCGTGTGGTGGCCGAGCGGGCTGAAGTGCAGCCGGTCGGGCGCCCACATCCGCGAGTCCGACAGCTGGCGGAGCGCCCACATGTCGGCGACCACGGCGTCGTGCTTGAGCGCGATCGCGTGGACGTGCTCGTTGTAGATGGCGACCTTGCCACGGAGCCGCCCGAGCACCGGGGTCAGCCCGATGTCCGGGCCGGTGAAGACGACCACCGTCGCGCCCTGGGAGCCCAGCTTCTCGACGAGGGCGTCGAAGCCGGCGGCGACCTGGTCGGGGTCGGTCCCGGGGCGGATGATGTCGTTGCCGCCGGCCGAGACGGAGATCAGGTCGGGCCGGAGCGACAGGGCGGCGTCGGCCTGCTCGTCGGCGATCTGCGCCAGCAGGCGCCCCCGCACCGCCAGGTTGGCGTAGGCGAAGTCGTCCGCCGACGAGCCGAGGACCTCGGCGACGCGGTCGGCCCAGCCGCGGTGGCCTCCGGGCGCGCGCTCCTCCGGGTCGCCGATCCCCTCCGTGAACGAGTCGCCGATCGCGACGTAGCGGGACCAGGGGTGCAGCTGAGTCATGGCCTCCACGTTACCGCCGGGTGCTGACGTGGCTACCCTCGGGGCATGACCGACGGCGCCCGACCTGCCACCGCCTCCTCGTGGTCGCCCTCTTCACTGCTGCCGGACGACCTGCTCGCCAGGTTCCGCGAGCGTGCCGCCGGCCACGACCGGGACGGCTCGTTCCCGCACGACGACGTCGCCGAGCTGCGCGAGCGGGGGTACCTGACCGTCTTCGTGCCCGAGGACGAAGGAGGCGCGGGCCTGGGACTCGAGCAGGTCGCGGCCCTGCAGTCCCGCCTCGCGGCCGCCGCCCCCGCCACCGCCCTCGCGGTCGGGATGCACCTCGTGTGGACGGGCTGCGCCGCCGTGCTGCGCGCCCGGGGCGACCGGTCGCTCGACCTCGTGCTCGCGGACGCCGCGGCGGGGGAGGTGTTCGCCTTCGGGGTGAGCGAGCCGGGGAACGACCTCGTCCTCTTCGACTCGGTCACCCGCGCCGAGCCGACGGCCGACGGCGGCTGGCGCTTCACCGGCACGAAGACGGCGACCTCGCTCTCGCCGGTCTGGACCCGGCTGGGGGTCTTCGGCCGTGACGACACGGACCCCGCGGCGCCGGTGCTCGTGCACGGCTTCGTGCACCGGGACCAGCCGGGCTGGACCTCGCTCGGCGACTGGGACACCATCGGCATGCGCGCGACCGAGAGCCACAGCACCCGACTCGACGGCGTCGAGGTGCCGGCCTCGCGCATCGTCCGGCGGCTGCCGGTCGGGCCGAGCGCCGACCCGTTCGTGTTCGGGATCTTCGCCGTCTTCGAGACCCTCGTCGCCGCCGTCTACCGCGGGATCGCCCGGCGGGCGGTCGAGCTCGCCGTCGAGTCGGCAGCCGGGAGGACGTCGCGCCGGACGGGCGAGTCGCTCGCCCTCGACCCGATCGTCCGCTGGCGGGTCGCCGACGCCCGCCTGGTGCTCGACGGCCTCGAGCCGCAGATCGACTCGCTGGCCCGCGACGTCGACCGGCTCGTCGACCACGGCGCCGACTGGTCGCCGCTCCTCGTCGGCCTCAAGACCCGCGTGACCGAGGCGGCACGGGAAGTCGTCGACCAGGCCGTCGCGGTCGCCGGAGGCGGGTCGTACCGGGCGTCGTCGGAGCTCGGGCGGCTGCAGCGCGACGTGCTCGCCGGGCGGTTCCACCCGTCGAGCACCGACTCGGCGCACGCGACGATCGCGGCGCGCCTGCTCGGGCCGGCGGAGCAGTAGCCGCGGCGCAGGCGCCCGCGGTCCGCGCCGGTCGGCGATGTCGGCGGTCCGTGTGAGGATCACCGGGTGAGCAAACAGGACGGCAGCGGGCGACTCGTCACCGCGGACCCCACCGACGACGTGTCGGCGCCCATCCTGCACGTCGACATGGACGCGTTCTTCGCCTCGGTCGAGCTGCTCGACCGCCCCGACCTCGTCGGCAAGCCGGTCGTCATCGGCCACCGGTCCGACCGCTCGGTCGTCACGGCCGCGACCTACGAGGCACGCAAGTTCGGCGTCAACTCGGCGATGCCGATGGCGATCGCGCTCCGGCGGTGCCCGCAGGCGATCGTGCTCGAGCCGCACGGCGAGAAGTACCGGCACTGGTCGTCGGTCGTGATGTCGATGTTCGACGACGTGACTCCGCTCGTCGAGCGCCTCGGCATCGACGAGGCGTTCCTCGACGTGACCGGGGCGATCCGTCTGATGGGCCCGCCGTGGCGGATCGCGACCGAGCTGCGGCGCCGCGTGCACGCCGAGACGGGGCTGCGCTGCAGCATCGGGGCCGCGTCCACGAAGTTCGTCGCGAAGCTGGCCTCCAGCGTGTCCAAGCCCGACGGCCTGCTCGTCGTCCCGCACGACCGCACGATCGAGTTCCTCCACCCGCGCCCGATCAGCGCCCTCTGGGGCGTGGGCGGCAAGACGGAGGAGGTCCTCACCAACCTCGGGCTGCGCACGGTCGGCGACGTCGCCACGGCCTCGCTCGACACCCTCGTCCGCGCGGTCGGCCCGGCCGCAGGCGCGAAGCTGCACGACCTGGCCTGGGCACGCGACCCGCGCCGGGTGCACACCGAGACGGTCGAGAAGAGCGTCGGCCACGAGATGACCTTCTCGACCGACGTCGTCGACCCCGACGTCATCCGGCGCGAGCTGCTGCGGCTCAGCGACAAGGTCGGGGCACGCCTCCGCGCGGCGGGCCTCAGCGGCCGCACCGTGGTCCTCAAGCTGCGCACGACCGACTTCGTCACGATCACGCGGTCGCGCACCCTCGCGGACCCGACCGACCTCGGACGCCGCATCTACGACGAGGTGCGCTCGGTCTACGAGGCGACGGGCAAGCAGCACGAGCGCATCCGGCTCGTCGGCGTGCGCGTCGAGCAGCTGGGCACGGGCGACGACAGCGGTCTCTCGCTCGGGCTGTGGGACGACGACGCCGAGTGGCGCGAGGCCGAGTCGACGATGGACGCCCTGCGGGCCCGCTTCGGGGCGGCCGCACCGACCCCGGCGTCGCTGCTGCGCGGCGGCGGCGACGACTCCCGACGACGATCGCGACACGACCGCGGCCAGCCCGGCGACGGCCAGCTCGGTCGTCACCGACCGGGCGCCGACGGCAGGTAAGATCGGTCCAAGTGAGCACAGCGAACGAGCACGACCCGGCCGGGGGCGACCAGTCCGGCCCCGGCGTACCGGTCGGCGTCGGCGACCAGCTCGACCTGGGCGAGGTCGGTGCCACGGCGGGCAACTCGGCTGCCGAGCATCTCTCGCCGGCGTTTCCCGAGCGGGCCGCCTGGGGCACGGCGAGCAAGCTGCGCGCCTGGCAGGCGGAGGCTCTCGAGCAGTACTTCGCGGCCTCCCCCCAGGACTTCCTCGCCGCCGCCACGCCCGGCGCCGGCAAGACGACGTTCGCCCTGCGGCTCGCCACCGAGCTGCTCTCGCGCGGCGAGGTCGACCGGGTCGTGGTCGTCGCCCCGACCGAGCACCTGAAGCGACAGTGGGCGGACGCGGCCGACCGCGTGAACCTGCGGCTCGACCCGATGTTCAAGAACGCCGACGTCTCGTTCGGTCGGCACTACCACGGGGTCGCCGTCACCTACGCCCAGGTCGGCATGAACCCGAAGGTGCACGCCGACCTGACGGCTGCCGGCCGCACGCTCGTCATCCTCGACGAGGTCCACCACGGCGGCGACGCGCTCAGCTGGGGCGACGGCATCCGCGAGGCCTACGGCCGGGCCACGCGCCGGCTCTCGCTCACGGGGACGCCGTTCCGCTCGGACACGGCTCCGATCCCCTTCGTCACCTACGCCCCCGACGAGCAGGGCATCCGCACCTCCCGGTCCGACTACTCGTACGGCTACGGGCGCGCACTGGCCGACGGCGTCGTGCGTCCGGTCCTGTTCATGGCCTACGCCGGGCAGATGCGCTGGCGCACCCGCATGGGCGACGAGATGAGCGCGACCCTCGGCGAGGCGGTCACCAAGGACATCACGGCGCAGGCCTGGCGCACGGCCCTGTCGCCGCAGGGCGACTGGATCCCCGCTGTCCTGTCGGCAGCCGACACCCGCCTGACCGAGGTCCGCCGCGGCGTCCCCGACGCCGGGGGGCTCGTCATCGCCACCGACCACACGGCGGCGCGGCAGTACGCCGCCGTGCTGCAGAAGCTGACGGGCGAACGACCGACGGTCGTCCTGTCGGACGAGAAAGCCGCCTCCGACCGGATCCAGGCGTTCTCGGACGGCGACAGCCGCTGGATGGTGGCGGTGCGGATGGTGTCCGAGGGCGTCGACGTGCCGCGCCTCGCCGTCGGCGTGTACGCCACCTCCGCCTCGACGCCCCTGTTCTTCGCGCAGGCCGTGGGGCGCTTCGTGCGAGCGAGGCGCCGGGGCGAGACCGCCTCGATCTTCCTCCCGAGCGTGCCCAGCCTGATGGCACTCGCGGGGCAGCTCGAGCTCGAGCGCGACCACGCGCTCGACCGGCCGGAGAACGCCGACGACGGCATCTTCGCGCCGGAGGAGGACATGATGGCGGCCGCGAACCGCGAGGAGAAGGCGTCGAGCCTGCTCGACCAGCAGCCCTTCGAGGCGCTCGACTCGCAGGCGTCGTTCGACCGCGTCCTCTTCGACGGCGGCGAGTTCGGCACCGGCGGCGAGATCGGCAGCCTCGAGGAGCTCGACTTCATCGGCATCCCGGGTCTGCTCGAGCCCGACCAGGTGCGCGACCTGCTGCGACAGCGCCAGGCCAAGCAGGCCACCCGGTCCCGCAAGACCGGCATGCCGACGGTGACCGCCGCCGTCGCCGACGCGCGCCCGCTCTACCAGACGATCAAGGAACAGCGACAAGAGCTGAGCCGGCTGGTGTCGATCTGGTCGAGGGTGTCGAACGAGCCCCACGGGATCATCCACGCCGACCTGCGGCGGGTCAGCGGCGGTCCCTCCGTGGCCCAGGCGAGCACCGAGCAGATCCAGAAGCGCATCGACGTGCTGCGGGGTCGGATCGGCAACCGCACCTAGGCCGCACGCCTAGCCTGAGACAGGTGCAGACCTTCCTCCCGTACCCCGACTTCGTCGAGAGCGCGCAGGTGCTCGACCAGGCCAGGCTCGGCAAGCAGCGCGTCGAGGCCCTCCAGGTGCTCCGCGCAGTCACGCTGCCCGGCTACGGGTGGCAGTCCCACCCCGCGATCGCGATGTGGCGCGGCCACCGCACTGCGCTGACGGCCTACGCCCTCGCGATCACCGACGAGTGGATCGCCCAGGGGCACGCCGACACGGTGCGGCCTCAGGTGCTCGAGTTCGCCCCGGCGCTCGGCGACGTCGGGCTCGGCGACCACCGCGGCCGCGACCGCGACCACGACGCAGGACACGCGTCGGCGGCGGGCCTGGTCGCCGCCGACCTGCCGGTCTGGCTCGGCGACGATGCCGTGCACCGCAGCCACCGGTCCAAGCTCCTGCAGAAGGAACCCGAGTGGTACCGGGGCAGGTTCCCGGGCGTGCCGGACGACCTCGACTACGTCTGGCCGGGGGCCGACCCCGGGATGCTCGCGCCCACGGACGACGCGGCGCTCTCCGCGCCCCGGCGCGCCTGGGTGGTGCGCCCCCGGGACGCACGGACGGGTGACGACTGGCGGCGGGCGGGTGTCGCCACCGTCGCCGAGTCGTCCCCCAGGGGCCGGACCACGCCCGTGTGGGCCGCGCAGCGCGAGGCATTCGCCCAGCTCGCGGAGGGGGAGCTCGTGGCGGTGCCGGACGCCGAACAGGCACGGTTCTCGCTCGGCCGACTCGTCGGCGACGCCGTGTCGGCCCAGGACGACGACCGTGCGCCCGTGCTGCTCCGCCGGGTGGAGTGGGAGGACCAGGAGGTGCGGCGGCAGGACCTGCCCGACCCGGCCCTCGCGCAGGACACGCGCAGCGTGTTCCCCCTCGCGCTCGCCTGACCGTCCGGGCGGCCTCTCGACCTGACGGCCCGGCCGCCCGTCGGCCTGGCCGCCGGGGCCGGTGACCGTCGCGAGGGTCCCGGTACGATCGGGACATGCTCGACCGTGCCTCCGATGACCGCTGGTTCGTCCGCCGGACGCCGGACGGCGAGGTCCTGGCCGTCGTCGAGGCCTTCGGGAGCGGCTGGCGGCTGCGTCGCTGGTCGTTCGTCGAGTCGGAGCAGGAGGCCCTCGGGGTCCACACGTCGGCCGAGCTCGCCGAGACCGCCTGGTGGCGCCATCTCGACCGAGGACGGGGTCAGCACGCGGCGAGCACCTCGGAGAGCCGCAGGCGGCTCGGCGAGGACTGAGGCCGCGAGCACCCGTCGCGGTCGGTCACGATCACCGAGTGGGCGTCGTGGGGAGCCACCACGCCGTCGGACGTGCAGGTGAGGACCGCCCGGACGGCGTAGCGGCGAGCCTCGGCGAGGCCGGTGAGCGCGTCTCGCCACGCCGCGTCGGACCACGAGTCGGCCGCGGGCCCGGGCCGCTCGAGCACGAACACGACGGCGGCGACCCCGAACTCGCTCGCGACCTCGTCCAGGGCGTCGCCCCAGCGCTCGACGGCGCGGCGGTCCGGACGCTCGGGGATGCCCTCGAGGGGCACCACCATGGGCAGCTGGACCTGGTCGGCGTCGAGGAAGAGCGTCCAGAGCTGTCGACGCACGGCGACCGGCACGAGACTCTCGACCCGGGCGAGGAGCTCGTCGTCGGAGACGACGGGTCGGTGCGGGTCAGCGGCGGGCGAGGACGGGGAGGCGAGGGTGACGGTCATGGGACCAGCGTCGCGTCCCGGCGCCCGCCTCCTGCGGTCGTCCACAGGCGGATCCGGCGCCGCGGCCGCCGGACCGACCTGGGGAGGGACGACCTCTGCCGCCCACCGCGGACCGCGGGGGCGGGCGACGCGTCAGCGGGCCCGTTCGGCGGTGGCCGCCTCCTGTGCCGGGGCCCCGCCGGACAGGGCCCTCAGCGCCCGGCGCAGCACGGTGCTGGACGTGCTCATCGTGTAGGGGAAGTACACGACCTCGACCCCGACCTCGGCGAACTCGCGCTCGAGCCGGAGGCCCTTCTCCGTGCCGCGCCAGTCGTCGCCCTTGAAGAAGACGTCGAACCGCAGCTCCCGCCAGACGTCGAGCTTGTCGGGCACCGTCTCGGCGTAGGCCGTGTCGACCACGTCGATGTGGTCGACGATCTCGAGCCGCTCCGCCAGGGGCACGACGGGCGTGATCCCCTTCGTCAGGGCGAGCATCTCGTCCGACACGACCCCGGCGATCAGGTGGTCGCAGTGCTGGCGCGCGTGCCTCAGCAGGTTGAGGTGCCCGATGTGGAACAGGTCGAAGGCGCCGGCGGCGTAGCCGACCCGACCGTCGCCTCCGGGGCGGGTGGTCAGGGGGTCGAGCAGGTCGGTGGACGAGGTCACGGGGTCACGCTCCGGGGACGAGGGGCCGACTCGGCGAGCACGACCAGGGTGAAGAAGGCCACGAAGGCGCTGCTGGAGTCGACCAGCCCGCTCTCGACGACGCTCCTGATGGCGATGAAGACGAACGCGGGCAGCACGGCGCCGAAGCCGACGACGCGCAGGCTGGCGCGGCCGGCCGTGGCGAGGCCGACGACGACCCAGATCGCGAGCAGCCCCGTGCCGACGACGCCGGCCTGCGCGAGCGCCGAGATCCAGCTGCTGTCGAGCACCTGCTCGGCCCAGTACTGACCGGCGACGGGGACTTGCTTGACGGTGAGGCCGGAGCCGATCCACCTCGCCCAGGTGCCCGGGTCGGTCTGCAGGACGGTGTTCCAGGCGATGGTGCGCGAGTTCAGGGTGGCGATGCTCGCGGAGTCGCCTCCGCGCTCGATGACCCGGGTGAGGACGTCGGTGCTCGCGAGCAGCGCGACGGCGAGGGGCACGGCGACTGCGACGACGACAGCGACCGTCGGCCGCACACGGCGGGCCGCGACGACGGCCACGGCCACAGCCACGAGGACCGCGAGGAACGCCGCCCGCGAGCCCGTCGTGACGAAGAGGCCGGTCAGGACGACCAGCAGCGCCAGCGACCCGAGGGTCGCCTTCTCGACGAGGAGGCGCTGGACGACCCCGATCAGGGGCAGGCCGAGCAGCAGGGCGATCTCGTTCGGGCTCAGGGCCGGCAGGGTCCCGGCGAGGCGCCCTCCGGCGAGGTAGATCTGCAGGCCCGACAGCGCCGAGACGGCCCCGACGATGCCGAGGGCCAGCAGCAGCGACCGCACGACCACGCGCGGCTCGCTGCGGTGGACGACGGCGACGATCGTCGCGGCGACCATCAGCACGCGGACGACGAGCACGGTCGTCGACGTCGTCAGCCCGGCGGAGACGCCCCCGACGAACGCGATCCCGAGGTAGGCGAGCAGGAACGCCACGGCGACGGGCCCGACGCGGTTCGCGAGCTGACGCCCGTCGCGACCGGCGGGCGCTCCCGTGAGGGCGAGCACGAGCGCCACCGCGGCGAGGAACGCCTTGGCCGCGACGACGGGGTCGAGACCTCCCTCGTAGATGACGCCGGTGCGCCAGGGGACCACGGACGCCACGAGCACGGTCATGACGACCGCCGGACGGACCAGGTGGCGCGCGGCCGGCAGGTCGTCGTGCAGCGCGGTCGCAGCCCGCCACGGCGTCGTGCGCGGCGAGGCCGCGGGCACGACGACGGGGCCGGAGGCTCTCCGCGCCGGGGAGGACACGGTCACTCGCCGTCGGACGGACGCGCGTCGGGGCCGTCGGCGGCGGCGTCGCCGTCGCCGTCGCCGTCCGCAGCGTCGTTCGATCCGCGGGCCGGGCGGGCAGGACGGCGGGGGACGATCCGGCCCTTGCCGCGGGGCTTGCGCACGGACTTCGAGGTCGGCGCCACGGCGGGGGTCGTCGTCTCGTCGGCCTCGGGCCCTGCTTCGCCCTCGGCCTCGGCGGGCACACCGGACTCGTCCGCGGGTGCGGCGGGAGCCACGACCGTCTCGGCGACCGGAGCCTCGGCGGCAGGGTCGGGCGTCGTGAAGGGGTCGCGGACGAGGTCGGCGATGCTCGTCGAGCCCTCCGCCCGCGAAGTGGACGCCTCGGACGGCGCGGCCGTCCCGGACGACACGACCGAAGCGGACGACACGACCGGACCGGTCGACACGGGCGCCGACGACCGCACGTGGGCGGCCGGCGCGTGGCCCGAGCCCGGGCGGTCGACACGGCGGAAGTCCTCGTCGCGCCAGGTGGCGCGCAGCAGCACGCGGCGCCAGCGGGGCACGCCCGCGAGCACGACGCCGATCGGCTCGACGTCGAGGCTCATCAGCTCGGCGGTCAGGCTGCGGAGCGACTCCAGGCGCGTCGCGCCGGCACGGACGACGAGCACCACCTCGTCCGACTCGGCCGTCACGGTCCGCAGGGCGAAGGGGTGGGAGTCCGACGCCGACTGCACGACCGTCACGTCGTAGGTGCCGCGCAGGTCCGCGAAGAACCGCTCGACCCCCGACCGGACGAACGACCGGGTGGAGGCGCCGACCACGTCCGGGACAGGCACGCGGTCGTAGCCGGCGAGGTCCGCCTCCGTCAGCTCCGGGAGAGCGTCGTCGGGGACCGTCGAGGGCCGCGACACGGTGCGAGTGTCGAAGTCCGACTGCAGCAGGGCGCAGGTCGCGCCGAGCTCGACCACGGCCCGTGCGAGACCGCCGTCGACGCCGGCCGCCTCCGACACCGTGTCGGTGCGCGCGAGCAGCAGCACGCGGGGCAGCTCGCCGCCGCGCAGGGCCCGGAGGTTCTGCACGGTCTCGCGGAGCGCGGTGCGGGTCGCGGCCGAGGCGCCGCGTCCGTCGGGGTCGTCCGAGCTGCGCACGACGGCGGGCAGCTGCCCGACGACCGGCAGGCCCGTCGCACGACGGACGTCGTCGACCGTGCTGACGCGGGGACGCGTCCTGGCGAGGACGATCGCGAGCGCGACACCGACCCCGAGGCCGACCAGCAGGCCCAGCAGCCCGAGGACGACCGTGCTCGGGCCCGTCGACGTCGTCGGCACCGGCGCCGGCGCGGTCAGGTCCAGCGAGATCGTCTGCCCGTCGGCACCGTCGGTGGACTCGATCTGGTCGACCGTGTCCGACAGGCGCCCCGCGACGGTGTCCGCGAGCTGGGCCGCGCCGGTGGCCGTGACGTCGGTGGCCGAGACGAGGAGCACCACCGTGTCGACGGGGTTCGTCACGGTCACGCGCTCGCCCAGTTCGGCGAGCGACACGCCCTGGGCCTGGGCGACCGGCCCGAGCACCTGGGCGCTCGTCCCGAGCTGCGCGTAGGAGGCGACCTGCCGCAAGGCGAAGGCCGAGCGCTCGTCGAGGTTCGAGCCGGGCGCGTCGGCCCGGACGAACACGGTCGCCTGGGCCGTGTACGAGGCGGGGGCGACCTGCGAGAGGCCCGCCCCGGCGGCGAGGCCGAGGACGACGGCCACCACGACGACGACGAGGTGCTGGACGACGTAGCGGAGGTAGTCCCCGAGGTCGAGGCGGTCGTCGACGACGACGGCGCGGGCGGTGCTGGTCATGAGGTCCTCATCGGGTCGGAGCGGAGCTCGCGGAACCACTTGGGCAGGGCGAGCAGCAGGTAGGCGGCGTTGGCCGCGAAGAGCAGGAGGTAGGCCACGGTGAACGCGCCGGGCCAGGCGAGCAGGACGAAGACGAGGCACATCAGGCCGTAGTCGGTCGGGACGACCGCCAGCGAGTAGAGGGCACCGGTCTGGCGGCGGACGAGCACGGGCGAGCCCGCGGCGACGGACTCGGCCCGGCGCAGCTGCTCGGTGAGGACGATCGCGAAGAAGGCGACCGTCGCGACGACCTGGTAGGCGAGCGGGAGCGCCAGGATCGCCTCCCGTCCCTCGGGCTCGCGGACCCACGACGCGAAGACCGCGAGGTGCAGCACCGCGATCTTCGTCGCGTCGATCACGTGGTCGAGCCACTCGCCGGCGGGGCTGCCGCCGCCGCGGAGACGGGCGAGCTGCCCGTCGGCCGAGTCGAGGGCGTAGCCGACGACGAGCAGCAGCGGCACGAGCACGGCGGGCAGCCAGCCGGCCGGCACCGTGGCCAGGACGGCGATGCCGACGAAGGTGGCGAGGGCGCTGACCGCAGTCACCTGGTTCGGCGTCGCCCGCAGCACGTGCGCGGCGGCGGCGGCCCACCGGCCGAGGCGGCGGTTCACGAACCGCGAGTAGGCAGGTGCGCCGCTCGACGACTTCTGGGCCGACGCCAGCGCGGCCAGTGCTGCACGGAACTCGTGCGGCACGGGCGTGCGCGACGGGGCCGAGGAGGCGGTGGTCGCCTCGGGACGCACCGGCGTCCCCTCCAGCCGCGTCACGAGGCCACCGCCAGGTCCTGGCCGTGCTCGCGGTGCAGCTCACGGGAGACGACCGCACCGATGCGGCGGCGCATCTTCTCGGGCGTGTAGCGCTCCTGGTAGGCCGCCTGGGCACGACGGCCCGCGGCGGCGAGGGTGTCGACGTCGAGGCCGGCGAACAGGTCGGCGAGGGCGTCGACGTCGCGACGGTCGAAGAGCCAGCCGGTCTCGCCGTCGACGACGACCTCCTCCGGGCCCCCGCTGCGGCTGGCGACGACCGGACGGCCCTCGCTGAACGCCTCGAGGGCGACGAGGCCGAAGCCCTCGAGGGTGTCGGTGGGCAGCACGATCGCGTCCGCGTCGCGGACGTAGGGGGTGGCGTCCTCGACCTGACCGACGACCGTGACGGTCTCGGGCCGGGACACGATGGCCTGCACGAGGGCCGGGACGTCGACGCCGGCCCCGACGGCGGGCGGGCCGCCGAGGACGACGAGCTGACCGGGGCAGCCCGCCGCGTTCCAGGCGGTCAGCAGGGTGCTGTGGCCCTTGTGGGAGTTCCAGCGGCTGGCCATCAGGTAGTGGGGGAGGCGGTGCTCCGGTGCCGCGACCAGGTCGGGCGATCGCCGCGGGACGCCGTTGTGCACGACGACGGCACGGTCGTCGCCGTCGAGGCCGGAGCTGCCGAGGACCGAGCGGGACACGGCCACGAGGGCGGTGCAGGCACGGGCCAGTGGCCGGAGGCCCTTGCGGTCGGTGTCGCCCCACGGCTCCTGCAGGTGGCCGACGACGTGCTGCACGCCGGCCAGGCGCGCGAGGGGGGCGACGACGAGGCAGGCGCTCGTCGCGCAGTAGACGAGGTCGAAGTGCCGACCGGCGAGCCGCGCCGCGGTCCGGGCGGCGTCCCGCGCGAGGCGCGCGAGGCCGACCGGGCCGAGGTGCGACCGTCGGAGGATCGGCAGCGCCGTGCGCTCGACGCGGGCGCCGAGCTCACGGAGCTGCGGCCCCAACGGGCCCACGGCCACGTCGGACGGGAGCCACACGGTCACGTCGAGGTCGTCGCGGGCGGCGAGCTCGCCGACGACCTCGAGCACGATGCGGTCCGAGCCGTACAGCTCGTCGGACGAGTGCACGACGAGGACCCTGCTGCGGCGACCGCCCGGGAGGCGCGGGGGCGCCTCCGGGAGGTCGGCCGCGTCGAGCAGCCACTGCTCGGCCCGCCGGGCCCCGGGTGCCGCGTCCGCGTCGGCGGGCGCTGCCCCGGGCGCCCCCGCGCCCCGGCCGGTCGTTCTGGTGGTGTCGAGGGTCATGGGTCAGTTGCCTGCCTTCGTGATGGTCAGGTCGTCCCACGAGGAGACGACGGGTGCGTTGGTGGCGGAGGCCGACAGGTAGGAGTGGAACCCCACCCGTCCCGCGGCCTGGAGGCCCGCCGTGGAGTCGGTCGCGGTCTTGGCCCACGCCGTCGGCTCGGTGCCGCCGGCGGCCCAGACCTTCGCCCGGACGGTCGTCGGCGACGTGCCGGTGACCTCGAGGGCGACGGCGATCTTCTGTCCGGCGACGTAGGTGAGGCCGGGCACGACGCTCTCGGTGCCGAGGACCGTCTGCGTGCCGTCCGCCGCCTGGCGGAACAGCGCGACGGCGACGGCGCCGTTGGCGCGGAACGTGACCTTGGCGCGGTAGTCGCCCTGGCCCGTCACGCCACGGCCGATGACGGACGCGTAGACGCCCGCCCCGGTAGGCACCTTGTCGAGGGCCACGGTGACGCGGGTGGCCGCGTCGGTGGCCTGCACGCCGTTCAGGTAGATCTGCGGTCCCGAGCCTGCGGCCGCCATCTTGATCAGCCCGGCGCCCTGCGCGGTCGAGAACGACGAGACAGCGTTCGCGGTCGTCCACGCGCCTCCGGTGTCCGCCGAGCCCCAGCCGCCCGTCGTCTGGCGCTCGAAGGCGTCGGCGGCGTAGGCGGTGGTGGCAGGCGGGGTCACGACCGGGGGAGTGACGACCACGGGGGCGGTCACGGTCACCGGCACCGTGGTGCTGGCGGTCGCGCCGTCGTCGTCGGTCACCGTGAGGACGACCTGGTACGTGCCCGCAGCGGCGTAGGCGTGCTGCGCGGTCGCACCGGTGCCGGCCTGTCCGTCGCCGAAGTCCCACGCCCAGGAGGCGACGGTCCCGTCGGTGTCGGACGAGGCGCTGCCGTCGAGCGACGCGGCCAGGTCGACCGAGGTGCTCGTGGCCGACGCCGTGGGGGCGACGTTCGCCGGGGCCGGCGGCGGGGTGACGACGCCGGTGCCGGCGTCGTGGTGAGCCGCCACCTGGGCCGCGGTCAGGGCCGTCGGGTAGACCGACACCTCGTCGATCGACCCGGCCACGTAGGAGCTCGAGGAGCCCCACGTGACGTCGCCGCCGACGTGCCAGCGACCGTTGTAGCCCTGGGCCCCGGTCTGCGGGTTCGTGCCCACGGCGACTCCGTCGACGTAGAGGACCATGCCGGCGCTCGACTGCGTGGCCACGACCTGGTGCCAGGCACCGTCGTTGTAGGCGCGGTCGGTCGTGATCGTGTTCGCCTGGCCCGTCCAGGTGCCGAACACGAGGCGTCCGTCGTCCTGCAGGTAGACGTGGCGGTCGTAGTTGCCCGAGAGCCCCTGCGCGGAGTCGCCGTAGCCGATCAGCTTGCCGCCCGAGGTGGACGTCGTCGAGAACCAGAGCTCGGTGCTGTACGTGCTCGGCGCCTGCGCGTCCTGCACCTGCACGACCTGTCCCTGCTGCCCGTCGAACCCGAAGCCGGTGCCGCGGCTGCCGAGGGCGCCGGCCGCTCCCTTCGTGACGCCGCCGGTGATCAGGCCGGGGGCGGGCGTGGCCGTCGTCGAGACCGCCGTGCTGGTCGAGCCGGTCTCGTCGAGGCGCCAGTACAGCGACGGCTCGTCGGTCGTCACGGCCTTGCCGTAGGCGTCGGCGGGCGGAGCCGGGACGGACGAGGTGCGACCGGACGCGACCCAGTGGCCGTCGACCTGGGCGGCGCTGAGGACGGTCGGGTAGACCGCGACGTCCGCGACGTCGCCCGTGAACCAGTCGCCGCCCGCGTTCGGCCAGCCGCCGATCGTGTCGCCGCCGACCCGCCAGAAGCCCTTGTAGGCCTGGGCGCTGGTGACGTCGCCTCGCGAGGCGACCTTCACGCCGTCGATCGAGAGGCTCATGCCCGCCGAGCCGAGGCTCGCCGTGGCGAGGTGCCACTTCCCGTCGTTGAGGCCGGGGGTGCTCGAGATGCTCTGCGTGCCGCCGGTGTAGGCACCGAAGCTGACGCGTCCCGCACCGTCCATGTAGACGTGGCGGTCGTAGTTCGACGAGTTGCCGGTCGCCCGGTCGCCGAAGCCGACGATCTTGCCGCCGGAGGTGCTCGTCGTGCGGAACCACGACTCGACGGTGAAGGTCTGGGGTCCGTCGACCGGCGCGTTCGCCGATGCCGTCGAGCCCTGCTGCCCCTGGAACGAGGCGGCCGTCGTGCTGACCGGGCCTGCCGTGCCGCGCTGGACGGCGTCCGTCGTGGCGGCGTCGGAGAACCCGACGTGGTCGTAGACGGCGCTGCCGGACGGCTCGCCGAAGGTCCACAGGCTGGTGGCGCCGTCGGCGGCCACGGCCTTCTCGTACGGGTCGCCCGCCGACGACGACACCGTGACGGCGTCGGAGCGCGAGCCGGTGAAGGTGTTGCCGGCGGCGTCCGTCACCGACACGCGGTACGTGTGGCTGCTGCCGGCCGCGAGGCCGGCATCGACGAAGCCGAGCGTCGGGAGGCGCCAGAAGCGGGAGTCCGCGACCTGCGTGGCGATCGGGGTCGTGCCCGAGTCACGGAAGAGGTTGTAGGTCAGGCTGCCGTCGTCGTAGTCCCACGTCGTGGGGAACGACACGCGGACGCTGCCCGACGCGAGCGAGAGGCCGGCGGGCTTCATCGGCGCGTACTGCGGGGCGACCTTGTTCGGTGCGGTGTCGCGCGTGGCGAACGTGGCGAGGCCCTGCTGCGCCTTGCCGTTCACCTGCGTGAACTCGCCGCCCATGACGAGGTACTTGGCGGTGCTCGACGACGCGCCGAGCGACCAGCCGCCCTGCGACTGACCGGTGTACCCGCCGGCGTTGACGAGCGGGTACCAGGGCAGCTGGGTCGGGGTGGCCTGGCCGGAGTAGATGCTGCCCGCGCTCGGGCCCCCCTTGTCGGTGCCGGTCGCCGCGATCGTGTTCGCGGTCGCGCGCTTCCAGATCGACGGAGACTGCTCGCCGAAGGCGCCGACCGAGGTGCAGTCGTGCGAGTGCGAGACCGCGTAGGCCACCTGGCCGATGACGGCCGTCCCGTAGCTCGCGCCGTAGCAGTTGTCGAGCCAGACGAGGGCGCCGGTGTCGAAGCGGGTGGCGAAGCGGCCGTCGAACCAGTGGCCGCCCTCGCCGTTCCCGGTCGCGTAGACGACGCCGTCGACGAGGGTCATGTCGGTGACCCACGAGCGGTTCTTGTCCTGCTGCTTCGAGATCGGCTTCGCCTCGAACGCCTGCACGGTGCCGGTCGTGCCGTCGACCGCGCCGATGCCGACGATCGGCTGGCCGCCGATGGTCTGGAACCGGCCGCCGATGACGACGCGGCTGTCGTCCGGGGCCGCGACGACCGCCTGGGTGATGTTGTCCGTGCCGGGGTTCCACGCGGTGAGCGCGCCGGTCGCGGTCGTGAAGGCGGCCGCGTTGGCGCGGGCCTTCGAGCTCGCGGTGCCGAACGAGCCGACGACGTAGACGGTCGTGGCGGTCGGGGCGATGCCCCACACGGAGCCGGAGATGGAGGCCGAGAACGACGTCTTCAGGGCACCCGTCGAGACGGTGAAGGCCGCGATCTTGCTCTTGGCGACGCCGCCCACCGTCGAGAAGTCGCCGCCCACGTAGAGGGTCGCGCCGTCGGGCGAGACCTCGACGGAACGGCCCTGTGCGCTCAGGTTCGGGTTCCAGGGCAGGATCGCGCCCGTCCGGACGTCGAACGCCATCGCGTTGTTGCGCGTGACCGTGTTCTGGCCGTCGGCGCTGCCGGAGGGGCGCGCCGTCGTGAAGGCGCCGACAGCGTAGGCGGTCGTGCCGACGACGGCCGTGCTCCAGACGACGCCGTTGATCTGCGGCGTCGTCAGGACGTCGGAGCTCACGGTGGCGGTGCCCGCGGCGGCGGCGCTGCCGGCCGGGGTGCTGCTGGTGTAGGCACCGGTGACGGTCATGCCGGGGGCGGCAGCCGTGGCCGCCGAGGCGGCCGTGGGCGCCCAGGCGAGGCCCCCGGCCACGAGGGCCGAGAGCGCGAGGACGCCGACGGCCGAGCGGGCCGTTCGACGAGGGGTGGGGGTCATGGTCGTGTCTCTCCGGTCGGGGTCTCGGGTGAGCGGTGCGCTCGCCCGTCGGGGGGTGCGGGTCGGGTCGCGAGTTCGAGGGGGCGGTCGTCGGGGTCGGGTGCGGGGCGAGGAGGCGGGAGGACCCCGGAGCCGGGCCTACCCGGAGCCGAGGGAACGTCGCCGAGGCTGATCACGACGCGACGCACGAGCAGGCCGCCGAGCAGGCTGCCGGTGCAGAGGGCGAAGGGGACCGCGGCCGGGGGCGCCCCCACGCCGAGGACGGCGACGGCGGCCGCGAGCGAGAAGAACGAGTCGGCGACCCGCACGGCGAGCACGCGGGCCTGACCGCCCCGGACGGCCGCGAGCGACCCGTACGGGGTGACCGCGGCGACGCTCACCGCGTAGGCGGCCCAGCCGGCGACGGCGAGGGTCTCCAGCGGCCGACCGGCCACCAGCTCGCCCGCCACCGGCGCGAGCAGCACGGCGACGGCACCGACGACGAGCGCGCCGACGAGCAGCCGGAGCACGGCCCGGTCGGCCCGGCGCACGAGCGTCCGGGTCGGCACGGCGTGCGCCACCGCGAAGGTCGCGAAGAGGTAGGACGAGAGGCCGCCGACGAGCAGCAGCACCGGTGCCACGAACACGCGGGCCGCCTCCAGGTCGCCGGTCGCCACGGTGCCGACGAACAGGACCACGAGGAGGCGCGTCACGGTCAGCAGGGACGGTCGCACGACGGCCTGGGCCGCCCGCAGGGACCCGTAGGCCGCGACGATGCGCACGCCGCTGTGGCCGGTCGCCCAGCTCGGCGAGGCCGTCGCCGCCGGACGGGGACCAGCGAGAGCGAGCGCGGTCACGAGGGCGACGGACTGTCCTGCGCCGAGCGCGGCGAGCGGCAGCAGCAGGCCGGTCGTGCCGCCGACCGCGAGCAGGCCGGCGGTGCCGAGGAGCGCGCCGAGGCCCGTGAGGTCGACGACGACGAGCCGCCAGAAGCGCAGCTGCGCCATCAGGAGGCGTCGCGCGACCTCCTCGGCGGCGAAGGCACCCGCCGCGAGGGCGAAGAGGGCGGCCTCGGCCGGCTCGAGCACGCCGGAGGCGGCGATCACGACGCCGGCGACCGCCGGGGCGGCCAGGCACCACACGGCAGCCCAGGCCAGCAGTCCTCGACGGACGTCCGCCGAGCGGCGGTCGAGCACGGTCAGGGAGTCGCCGACGAAGCCGCTGGCCAAGGCGGCGAAGACGACGACGACGCCGTAGAGCACGGCGTAGACGCCCCAGTCCGACGGCGCGAGCAGGCGCACCGCGACGACCTGCCCCGCGAGGCCGAGCAGCGCCTGCGTGCCCTGGCCGCCCAGCGCGCCGAGCACGTCCGACCGGCGGCGCGGCCGAGGCCGCCCCGCCGGGGCCGTGCCCTCCCGGCGCACCCCGTCGTGCGTCGAGACGGTCATCGGGGGAGGCTCCCCGTGAAGGTGGCCGGCGCGTGCACGCCGTCCAGGTCGAGGTAGAGCGTGGCCTGGTCGCGGCGGTCCTCCGGGACGACGAAGGCGTACCGGGCGGTGACGTCGGCGCCCGCGGCGACGACGCTGTCGAGGTCGGACACGTCGACGTCGTCGTAGAGCGGCGCCGAGGGGACGGCGTCGCTGCCGGCGCGGAGGCTCGGGACGACGGACGTGAGGTCGACGTCCGCGTCGGTGCCGTTGTGCACCGTCACGGAGAAGACCACGTAGGGCGCCCCCGTGACCACTCCGGAGCCGGTGGCGGTCACCGTGCCCTGGTCGACCGCCTCCGTGGTGACGGTCAGGCCGTCGGGGTAGTCCACCGTGTCGGCGAACGGCACCGCATCGGCCTGCACCCGGTCCTCGGGCGCCTCGGCGCCGTCACGCTCGACGGCAGGCGCACCGGTCTCGGTCGCGACGTAGGCGGGGGCGTCGATGCCGCCCCCGCTCGCCTCGGCCTCGTTCGCCCCGGTGGTGAGCACGACGGTCGCCAGCACTGCGGCGGCCAGCACGACCACGCCAGCTCCGGACAGGAGCAGGGTACGGCGGCGCATCAGTAGGCCCCGTCGTGACGGAGGAGCACGCGGACCGTGCGCCACATGATCACGAGGTCGGCGGTGAGGGACCAGTTCTCGACGTAGTACAGGTCGAGGCGGACGCTGTCCTCCCAGCTGAGGTCGCTGCGGCCGTTGATCTGCCACATGCCGGTCAGGCCGGGCTTGATGTAGAGCCGGCGGTGCACGTGGCGCTCGTAGTCGGCGACCTCGCGGGGGAGGGGCGGGCGGGGACCGACGACGCTCATGTCGCCGCGGACGATGTTCCAGAGCTGGGGCAGCTCGTCGAGCGACCATGTCCGCAGCAGGCGTCCGACGCGGGTCACGCGGGGGTCGTGGCGCATCTTGAACAGCGGGCCCGCGCCCTCGTCCGCCGTGCCGAGCGAACCGAGCAGCTGCTCGGCGTCGACGACCATCGACCGGAACTTCAGCATCTCGAAGGTGCGGCCGTCACGGCCCACACGGCGCTGGCGGAACAGCACCGGCCCGGCGCTGTCGAGCCGGACGACGAGGGCGAGGACCAGGAGGAGCGGCGCGAGCACCACGAGGGCGCCCCCGGCCAGGACGAGGTCGGACACTCGCTTCATCGCGTGGCGCGGCCCGTCGAACTCGGGCAGCTCGACGTGCATCAGGGGGAGTCCCTCGACGGGACGGAAGTGGATGCGGGGGCCGGCGACGTTGGTCAGCCGGGACGCGAGGACGAGCTCGGTGGCGCGGCCCTCGAGGGACCACCCGAGGTCGCGGAGCCAGTCCCGGCCGCGGCCTGCGTCGCCGGCGACGATCACGCTCTCGGCGCTGAGGCGCCAGACGGCACGCGGCACGTCGTCGAGGCCCGCGACGACGGGGACGACGCGGTCGCCGACGACGACGCCGGAGCCGTCACGGTCGCCGTCGGTCAGAGCTGCCCCGACGACGTCGTAGACGGCGCCGCTCGTCGCGTCGATGCGGTCGACCACGTAGGCGACGTCCTCCCGGCTACCGACCACGACGGCGCGGGAGAGGAAGTGGCCGGCGCCCCGCTGGGCCTCGAGCCACCGGCGCATGCCCCACCGGCCGAGCACGAGGCCCGCGCCGCCCGCGGGCAGCGCGACGAGGAAGTACTCCTGGCCGCCGACGTGCCCGGCGACCGAGAACCAGACGGCGACGACGACGAAGGCGAGGACGCTCGCACTGCCCACGCGCTTGTACTCGAGGACGCCGCTGCCGACGACGGCGAGGTCGCGGCTGCGGTAGAGGGCCAGCGCGGCGGTCCAGACGACCGCCACGACGAGGGGGAGCCAGAGAGCCTCGAGGACGCCTGCCACGACCGCGGAGGTCGAGCCGGCGCCCTGGTCCGCGAGGTCGTCGAGCACGTCGACGACCGCGGCGGCGACCACGCTGGCGGCGACGACCGCCGTGTCGACGACACGGAGGCGGCGACGGTAGCGCAGCGCCCACCGGGCGCCGGTGACCGTCTCCGCGGCTGGCTCGGCGAGGGGAGTCGACGTCCGCGCCGGATGCGCCGGGCTGGTCGGAGGCTCCGTGGCGACGGGGGACGCGGCGGAGGCGGCCGAGGGCGCGAGCAGGTCGACGGGCTCGGCCGTTCCGTCGAGGACGGGGCGCACGGACGCGGAGGAGGAACCGGCTGGGCGGCCGGAGGGCAGGAGGGTACGGAGGGACGACGGGCTGCTGGGCATGGGGGACTCGTGCTCGGGTAGGCGACGAATGACACCGGCGCCGATTCGGGCGGCGACGGGCAACGGAACAGCCGTCCGGTCGGGATTCGGGTCCGTCCGGACGACGGGGGTCGACGGCTCGTCTGCCGGCAGCCGCGGGTACGGCAGGACGGCGACGGACGTCGCTGGGCGTCGCCGACGACGGGTGATCGTCGGCAAGGCCCGTTCGGGTGGGTGGAGCGGTTCGGGTAGAGCAGTTCGGGTGTGGCTCTCCGGGGCGGTGGGTGCCGCTGCCGGTGACTCGACTCTAAGGTGGGGGACCCCCCGGGAGGGGACCCCCCGTTCGGGGGTTCCCCTGCCCCCCGCACGTGGGACACCGCGACGCGTCACCCCGGGCGAGTCGCGCCCGGGGCGACGCCCGCCGGGCGACCGGGAGGCGCCTTCCCCGCCGCCCGCCGTGAGGCACCCCTGCGGTCCAGCCTCGCATGAGGACGTAGTATCACCTGGTCAAAGGCAGATTCGGACTCAGTTCGGAGCCTGCCGGTGCAGGTGCAGATCGACGACCATAGGACGACAGCTGTCGTGCAGACCGGGTGACGCACCCCCTCGCCCCGCACACGGGGGACGACGAACGGCAGGTGTCGCCACCTGCCGTTCACCCTGCGTCTAGCCCGTGTTAATCACCCCGCGGGCGATGTCTCACGGGCGTGTCACGAAGCCCTTCTCGACCATCCAGTCGAAGGCGACGTCGGCGGGCTCCTCGCCCTCCACGTCGACGCGGCGGTTCAGGGTGCGGAGCTCGTCGTCCGTGAGCGCCGGAGAGATCTGCTCGTAGACCGCGGCCAGCTGAGGGTAGGTCGCCAGCACGTCGTCGGTCAGCACCGGGGCGACGTTGTAGGCGGGGAAGAACCCCTGGTCGTCCTCCAGCACGGTCAGGTCCAGGGAGTCGATGCGCCCGTCGGTCGTGAAGACCTCGCCGAAGTTGCAGCGACCGCGGTCGGTGGCCTCGTAGACGGTGCCCGTGTCGAGGATGCTCACGTTGCTCGTCGGCACCCCGTCCGCCGCGCCGAGCTCGAGGCCGTAGCGCTCGAGCATGGGGGCGAAGCCGTCCGCGCGCGAGTTGAACTCCGCCTCGACGCAGAACGTCCGCTGGTCGACGGGGAGGGCCGCGATCTGCGACAGCGTGGCGACGTCGCCCAGCTCGGCCACCGCCTCCGACCGGACCGCCATCGCGTAGGTGTTGTTGAGCGGTGCGGGCTCGAGCCAGACGAGGCCGTTGGCCTCGTCGGCGTCGCGCACGGCCTCGTACTGCTCCTGCTTGTCGGGGATGCCCGCCGCCTCTCCGAGGTAGGTGAGCCAGGCGGTGCCCGTGTACTCGTAGGTCATGTCGGCGCCGCCGTCGAGCATGAGCTGGCGGACCGCGACGCTGCCCGGCACGTTGGTCATGTCGGTGACCTCGAAGCCCGCGGCCTGGGCGGCGAGCACGGCGATCTTGCCGAGGATCAGCTGCTCCGTGAAGTTCTTGGCCGTGACCGTGATCGCGGCGTCGTCCGGGAGGTCGTCGATCGCCTCGATCGAGCCGGGCGCCACGGCGGGCACGAACGCGGTCGCGGGCTGCAGCCCGCAGCCCGTGAGGAGGGCCGCGGACGAGGCGGCGACGACGCCCAGCAAGGAGGCGCGGCGCAGCGCCCGCAGGCGGGGGCGACGGTCGTCGGTGGGGGTCATCGGAGGCCCTTCGGTCGGGCGACGTGCTCGACCACGCGGCCGAGCCAGTCGATGAGCAGCGCGAGCAGGGCGACGAGCAGGGCGCCCGAGACGAGCACCTTCGGCAGGAACAGGTTGACGCCGGTCGTGATGAGCAGCCCGAGACCGCCGGCGCCGATGAACGTCGCCAGGGCCGCCGAGCCCACCAGCAGCACGAGGGCGGTGCGGATCCCGGAGAGCATGACGGGCACGGCGAGCGGCAGCTCCACGCGGAACAGGACCGAGGCGGCGGACATCCCCATGCCCCGACCGGCCTCGACGAGGCGCGCGTCGACGCTCTGCAGGCCGACCATGGTGTTGCGCAGGACGGGCAGCGCCGCGTAGAGCACGAGGGCGATGACTGCGGTCCAGAACGAGAAGCCGAGCCACAGGGCCAGCAGCACGATCAGGCCGACGGCGGGGGCCGCCTGCCCGAAGTTGGCGAGCACCAGCACCGGCCCGGCCGCGCGCCGGAACGGACGGCGAGTGAGGAGGACGCCCAGGGGCACGGCCAGGACGAGCACGATCGCGGCCGACGCGAAGGTGAGCGCCAGGTGCTCGCCCGTGTAGGTGACCAGGGCCGACGGGTTCAGGGTCGTGCGCTCGGCGGTGGTCAGGTCGGCGGTCGACAGCCACACGCAGAACGCGGCGAACACCACGGCGACGGCGGCCGGCTGGACGACGAGGCCGAGCCACGACGGCCGGGCACGCCGGGGGCGGCCGGCGGACGAGGAGGCGGCGGGCACGTCGGCGACGGCGGTCACGGACGGTCCCCGGCCGGGCCCGCGCCGTCGGCGACGCGGTCGCGCTCGGCCTCGGCGCCCTCGGCAGGGTCGCCCTCATCGGCCAGCGGCGCGTCCTGCGGCTGCCCGACGACGGGCAGGGGTCCCGTGTTCGTGCCGACCGGGGCGCCCTCGAGCGCCACGGCCGCGGCCTTGCGAGCCCGGGTGATGGCCTCCATGACGACCTCGACCGTGATGACGCCGACGAAGGCGTCGCGTCGTCCGGTGACCAGCGCGGCGCCGGCGCTCGAGACGAGCATCGTGTCGAGGGCGTCGTTGAGGGTGGCGCCGCTGCCGATCACGGGCAGCTGGGGATCCGTCCCGTCGGGCACGACGTCGAGGCGCGAGAGCTGCCGCAGCGACGGCCAGCGGGCGGGGCGGCCGCGGTCGTCGACGACGACGGCGTGCTCGTGCCCCGCGGCCTCGACGCGGGCGGCCACCTCGCGGCCGGACTCGCCGGCCTTGGCGACCACCGCCTCCGCCAGGTCGACGTCGCGCACCCGGGTGAGCGTGAGCTGCTTGAGTCCCGCACCGGAGCCGATGAAGTTCTCGACGAACTCGTTCGCCGGCTCGGCGAGGATGCGCTCCGGGGTGTCGTACTGCACGATGTGCGCGCCCTCGGAGAACACCACGATCCAGTCGCCGAGCTTGACGGCCTCGTCGAAGTCGTGCGTGACGATGACGATCGTCTTCTGCAGCTCGTGCTGGATGTTGATCAGCTCGTCCTGCAGGCGCTGGCGCGTGATGGGGTCGACGGCGCCGAACGGCTCGTCCATGAGCAGCACGGGCGGGTCCGCGGCGAGGGCCCGAGCCACGCCGACGCGCTGCTGCTGGCCGCCCGACAGCTCCCGGGGGAACCGGTCTCGGTAGGTCGCCGGGTCGAGCGAGACGAGCTCGAGCAGCTCGTCGACACGGGCCGTGATGCGGTCCTTGGACCAGCCGAGCATCTTGGGGACGATCGCGATGTTGGCCGCCACCGTCATGTGCGGGAACAACCCACCGGCCTGGATCACGTAGCCGATGCGGCGGCGCAGCTCGTCGCCGTCGATGTCGGTGACGTCGTCGTCGCCGAGCACGACCCGGCCCTCGGTGGGCTCGATCAGGCGGTTGATCATCTTGAGGGTCGTGGTCTTGCCGCAGCCGGAGGGGCCGACGAGCATGACGATCTTGCCCGCGGGGATCTCGAGGGTGATGCCGTCGACGGCCGGGGCGGCCTGTCCCGGGTAGCGCTTCGTGACCTGGTCGAGCAGGATGCTGCGGCCCGACACCTCCGTCGCGGACGAGGAGGCGGTGGGGGAGTCAGTTCTGGACACGGATGCCTCTCGAGATGGTCAGGCGGCCGAGGCCGACGAGCAGGAGGTCGAGCACGAGGGCGAGGACGACGACGCCGACCACCCCGGTGACCACGGAGGCGAGCGCGTTCGCGCCGCCGGCTCGGGACAGGCCCGAGAAGATGAAGCCGCCGAGGCCGGGCCCCAGCGAGTAGGCGGCGACGGCGGCGATGCCCATCACCATCTGCGCGCTGACGCGCACGCCGGTGAGGATGACCGGCCAGGCCAGCGGCAGCTGGACCTGCACGAGGGTGCGGAGGCTGCCCATGCCGATGCCCCGCGCGGACTCGACCAGAGCCGAGTCGACCTGGGTCAGGCCCACCACGGCGTTCCGCAGCACGGGCAGGGTCGCGAAGAAGGTGACGACGACCACCGCGGGCACGACCCCGAAGCCGAGCGGCACGATCAGGAGGCCGACGACGGCGAAGGACGGGAGGGTCAGGCCGATGGCCGAGACGCCGTTCGCCACCGCGGTGAGGGCGGGCACCCGGTACACGAGCGCGGCCACGACGACGGCGATCACCACCGCCAGCACGAGGCACTGGACCACCAACGAGAAGTGCTGCCACGAGGCGAACCAGATCTGGTCCCACCGCCCCGTCACGTAGTCCCACGCCATCTGATCCCCGTTCCTCGTCACTCGCTCGTCGACCCGTCCGCACGAACGCCCGGCCTGGACCGGGCGTTCGGCGTCCACCATAACGAGGACACGTCGGGTCCTGTCCAGGCGACAGCCGTCGGCGAGGGGGCCCTGGCAGGCCGATCGTTACCTGCAGCCGGGCACGGAACCCCTGGTCAGGGGGCCGGTCGGCGATCAGGGAGCAGCCGAGTGTAACGATCGTGAGCAGAACGCCGGAGGCGCGGTGCAGGACCTGCCTGCACCGCGCCTCCTGCGGACTGCCCGTCAGGCCGAGGGCACCCTCGCGGACGCCTTGTGCCGGGCTCCGTGGTGCTCGTCCGGCAGCCGGTCGCCGCGGCCGAAGAGCTTCTGGCGGAGGGTGCCCGGCTCGTACTCGGTCGGGTACACGCCGCGAGCCTGGAGCACCGGGACGACGTGCTCGACGATGTCCTCGAAGGTGCCGGGGGTGATGGCGTAGGCGAGGTTGAACCCGTCGACGTCCGTCTCGGCGACCCACTCCTGCAGCTGGTCGGCGATCTGCTCGCCGGACCCGACGATGCGCGGGCCGAGCCCCCCGATGCCGGCCGCCTCCGCGATGTCGCGGATCGTCCACTCCTTGCCGCTGTCGCCCTCCTGCGCCTGGAAGTTCGCCAGCGCCGACTGGATCGCGTTGCTCTCGACGTCGCCCACCGGGTCGTCGAGCGAGTACGTCGACAGGTCGACGCCCATCCAGCCCGACATCAGGGTCAGCGCGCCTTCGTGCGACGCGTAGCGCTGGTACTCCGCGTGCTTCGCCTCGGCGGCCTCGGGCGTCGCGTCGGTGATGATCGTCAGCAGCGTGTAGATGCGGGCGGAGTACCGGTCGCGGCCCGCCTCCTCGAGGGCGTCGCGGAGCTTCGTGACCGTCGCGGCCAGGCGCTCCTTCGTGGGGGCGGCGACGAAGATCGACTCGGCGTTGCCGGCGGCGAAGCGGATGCCGCGCGGCGAGGCGCCCGCCTGGTAGATCACCGGCGTCCGCTGCGGGCTCGGCTCCGAGACGTGGATGCCGGGCACCTTGTACCAGGTGCCCTCGTGCCCGATCTCGTGCACCTTCGTCGGGTCGGTGAAGACGCCGGTCTCGCGGTCGCGGACGACGGCGTCGTCCTCCCACGAGCCCTCCCACAGCTTGTAGAGCACCTCGAGGTACTCGTCGGCCTGGTCGTAGCGGTCGTCGTGGTCGAGCTGGTCGTCGGCGCCCATGTTGCGGGCGGCGCTGGGCAGGTAGCCGGTGACGACGTTCCAGCCCACGCGACCGTCGGTGAGGTGGTCGAGCGTCGACATGCGCCGCGCGAACGGGACGGGGTGCTCGTAGGCGGTGCCGGCCGTGATGCCGAAGCCGAGGTGCTCGGTCGCGGCCGCCATGGCCGAGACGAGCAGGATCGGGTCGCCGACCGGCGTCTGCGTGCCGTTGCGGAGCGCCGCGTCGTGGTTGCCGCCGTACACGTCGTAGGTGCCGAGCACGTCCGCGATGAAGAGGCCGTCGAAGCGACCGGCCTCGAGGAGGCGCGCGAGGGAGGTCCAGTAGCTCAGCTTCGTGTAGTCGGGCGAGCGGTCGTCGGGGTGCCGCCAGAGACCGGGGGACTGGTGCCCCACGCAGTTCATGTCGAAGGCGTTGAACCGGATGCGTCGAGTCATCGGGCCATCGTCGTCGTGCACCGTCGCGGGCGCCACGGGCCTGCAACACGGCGTCACACGCGACGCCTAGTCTTGGTCGGTGACCCGCCCTGCCCCGACCCGCCGAGACTCGCCCCGCCCTCCTCGTGCACGGCTCGGACGGGACGTCGTCGTCCTGGGCGTCATCGCCTTCTTCGTCATGGTCGGCTTCGGGGTCGTCGTGCCCGTGCTGCCCGTCTACGCGGCGAGCTTCGGCGTCGGCTACGTCGCCGTCGGCGCGGTCCTCTCGGCCTTCGCCCTCATGCGCCTCGTGGCGAGCCCGTTCGTCGGGCGCATGATCGACGTCGCGGGCGAGCGCGTCGTCCTGTCGGTCGGGATCGGCATCGTGGCCGTGTCGAGCGGCCTCGCGGGCCTCGCGCACGACTACGTCCAGCTGCTGCTGCTGCGCGGTGTCGGCGGCATCGGCTCGGCGATGTTCACGATCTCGGCGATGACGCTGCTGCTCGCGTCGACGACGCCCGACCGGCGCGCCCGGTCGATCGGCTTCTACCAGGGCGGGTTCCTCGTCGGGGGCATGGCCGGGCCCGCGCTCGGCGGCCTGCTCGCGACCGTCTCGCTCACCGCGCCGTTCTTCTTCTACGCCGGCACGCTCGCGGTCGCCGGCGTCGTCGGCATCCTGCTGCTCAGCCCGCCGCGCCGAGGCGACGCGGCGGCCGCCGCGGCCGTCGAGCCGGCGCGGCCCCTCGCCGACGTGCTCCGCGACGTGCGGTTCCGGACGGCGTGCGTCGCGAGCTTCGCGCAGGGCTGGTCGTCCCTCGGCGTCCGCAGCGCGCTGGTGCCGGTGCTGGTCGTCGAGGTGCTGCTCCAGCCCACCTCCTGGACGGGCGTCCTCTTCGCCGTCGCCGCCGTGGCGCAGACGCTCGCGCTCGCGCCCGCGTCCCGCTTCGTCGACACCGTGGGTCGGCGACCCGCCGTGATCGGCTCGTTCGCGGTGGCCGCGGTCTCGCTCGCCGCCGTCCCGTTCGCCCCGGGGCTCGTGACCCTCGGCGCGCTGCTGGCCGTCTACGGCGTCGCGACGGCGTTCATGGGCACGGCCCCGGCCGCCCTCGTCGGCGACGCGGCGGGCGCGCGGGGCGGTCGCCCCGTGGCGATCTTCTCGATGTGCTCGGACGTCGGCGCGATCGCGGGCCCCCTCGTCGCGGGGCTGCTCGTCGACGTCGCCTCGTTCGAGGTGGCCTTCGGCACGGCCGCCGCCCTGCTCGCGGTCAGCGCGGTCGTCGCGATCCGGCTGCCGCGCGGCATCCCGGTGCCGCAGCCCTAGCGGGAGCTCGCGGTCGATCCGCCGGCCGGTGCGTCAGGCCCGGCCGTCGAGTCCGAGTTCTCTCAGAGGGACCCGGTCGGAGCACCACGGTGCAGATGTGGTCGCCGCCCTCACGTTCGTCCGATCGGGTTCGTAGGCTGATCGCATGTCCCCTTCGAGGAAGCTCGCTTCTCTGGCAGCCCGCGCAAGGGCGGCTTCCACCTCGACGTCCATGTCCCCTGCGGTGATGCTCGTCACAGGACTCGTCCTGGTAGCTCTGGGCTTCGGGGTCTTGTGGAGCCTGTCTCCTGAGAACGAGGACCCGGGAAACCGACTGCAGGTTCTCGGTCTGATCCTGTTCTCCGGGGGAGTCCTTCTTGCTCTGGGCGGGGTCGGGAAGGCGATCTGGGAACTGTGGACGAGACGCAGCCGGAGATGACCAGCACGAAGTGCAGAATGCGGGGCCCTCTAGCTGGGGCCCGCAAGACGGTCGACCACCGGTACGCCAGAGGCAGTTCGGGTGGCGACCTTCGACCGGCCGCAAAGGTCCCGCTAGCGTCGGGGCATGACGGACAGGGGTGGAGAGAGCTTGCTGCAGCGCTTGGTGAAAGCAGTCGTGAATCGGAGTTCGGTCGTGGAGGTCGTCAAGACGGTTCCTACAGGGCCCGCCACGATCCCTTACCCGCAGCTCGACACTCGAGCGCAGGCTCTGGGCTTCGCCCTCTGCGAGAAGCGACTCTTGACCGAGATCGAGCACGCCCAGGACACCGCCCGAGCGTTGAACGATCTCAGGCCTCATCTTCTCCGCTTCGTGGTGCCCTGGATCGTTCTCCCCACGCGAGCGACGAACGGCATCGCCGAAGACACCGATGGACGAGGGCCGCACCGCGGCGACATGCAGGTCGTCGTCGAGTGGCTCGTGGCGTCCGGCGCTCTCCGCCCCCTCAGTGAGTTCCAGCGAGACGAGCTCGTCCGTGCAGAAGAGACCCACCGCATGGCTCAAGGCAGTGCGAAGGTGTTGTTCGAATCGAAGCCGCCGGAGTATCTGGACGTCTTCGATCGGGAAGTGACGCGGGACGCGTGGGGGGTGCTCCCGGCCGTCATGCTCGAGGTGTACCCGGAGCTGGTGTCGACAGGAACAGCCTGGTCAACGCTACGTGGACCTGGTGCACATACCTAGCCGAGACGATCGGTGCCCGATCGAGGATCGTAAGTCGGGCAGGAACTGCTGACCGCGAAACTCGTACTCATACGGCGATCGCGGAGGCAAGGCCGGCGTGTGGGGTGTCGACGCCTCGGCTGCAGCTTCTTGCAGGGTGTGCGACGGCAGAGGTCGGAACCCGACCGACCTGTCGACCTCGGGTGCTGGAAGGGAACATGTCTTGACCGTCTGGGTAGCTGTTGCCTTGTCTGTGCTCGCGACCGTCATCGCTAGTCTCGCTGGACGGGGAAGCGTTGCGGCCAACGGGCTGGTGGGCATCCGCACACCGGCCTTGCGATCCTCAGACGCGGCGTGGAGAGCAGGCCATCGAGCTGCCGTGCCCATTCTGGCCGCCTTGACCGTCGTCTCTGCCGCGGCAGGAGTCGTTGTCTTCGCCGCCACTTGGGGCAAAGGGGCTGACGTCACGAACATGGCCGGCCTGTGGGTCATCGGCCTCGTCGTCACCGCGATCGTCCTCGCAGCTGTGCGTGCCAACGCAGTTGCAGCCAGCTCAGACCCTGAGACGCACTAACGGTCAGGTCAGCTCAGCGGCCTTGGATGCGCGGTTCTGCCGCTGACGTCTTTCTCCAAGCGGTGACCGCCCGGTAGGGGATCGACTAACGGACGATCAAGAGAGCCGTACGGTGGGCGCATGAGCGAGATACATCTCACTGGTCAACTCGTCTGCGCCACTGAGGAGCAGGCAGAGATCGTCAGATTCCACCTGGCGGATCACATCGAGCTCACGCGTGCCGAAGCCGGGTGTATCTCGTTCGTGGTCGCCCAGACCCCAGATCCGCTGGTCTGGTCAGTCGAGGAGCGGTTCGAAGACCAGCACGTCTTCGAATTTCATCAGCGACGCGTCGCAGGCAGTAAGTGGGGTCGGGTGACGGCCAGCATCGAGCGCCGCTGTTCGATGCAGGGGCTGTCCCACTGAGCCATCGTCATTCGGCCGATCGGTGCCTTCGAGTACGTGTCGGGAGCGTGTCACCGCGGCGCATCAACGGTGCTCGAGGCCCGGTAGGGGATCGGTGAACGGTCTACCTGACGCTGCCACGCGCCAAGCGGCGGCGCCACAAGCGTCGATGTCTTCGTCCACGTCCCGATAGCGGATCTCAGGTTCAGGTGGTCGTGTCTTCGTTTGCCTCTGTGGTGAGTCGTCGCACGCTCTGGGTGGAGATGGCTGCGACTGTCGCCAGGACGATGATCGACGCACACACGAGGAGCGTGGACCGCGTCCCGAATGCGTGCACCGCAGGGCCCACGAGGACCTCGCCGATGGGGATGGCGATGAAGGAGCCGACCATGTCGTACGAGTAGACGCGCGCGAGCGCGGCACGGGGGACGTTGCTCTGCAGCGACTGGTCCCAGGCGATGGCGAAGATCTCGAGGGCGATGCCGCCGAGCAGGAATGCCGCTATGAGGGCGGGGAGCACGGGGAACACTCCGAGGGTTGCGACCGGCACCGCCGTGACGGCCATGAGCCCGACCCCGACGGCCAAGCCCCGCCTGGGCCGCCACCGCAGGGCGATGACCGCGCCGGCCGCGAGGCCGACGGTCTGGGCTGCGACGACGATCCCCCAGGCTGCACGTCCGAACGACGCGTCGGCCACTACGGGGCCGAGCACCGTCGTCGCGCCGACGAAGGCGGCGTTGAGGACGGCGAACTGCGCGACCACGATCCACACCCACGACCGGCGGGTGAACTCCTGCCACCCCTCCCTGAGGTCGGCGAACACCGACATCCGACCGCTGTCCCCCGCGGGCAGGCTCATGGTCCTGGGCGGCCGCAGCTGCGAGAACAGCAGGCCGGCGAGGGCGAAGCCTGCGGCGTCGACGGCCAGGCCCCAGCCTGGTCCGACGAGCGCCACGATCCCGGCGCCGGCCGAGGCGCCAACGACGCTGCCCGCGTTCAGGCCGAGACGGAGGAGTGCATTCGCCGGTCGCAGCAGTTCCGTCGGCACGGTCTCGGGCACGAGAGCCGCCGCGGCGGGGAGGCTGACGGCGGCGACCGCACCGTTGAGCACGCTCATCACCAGGAGCGACGGGATCGTCGCGGCGCCGGTGATGACGAGTGCGGCGATCACGCCTTGGGTCGATGCCGCCGCGAGCGACGTCCCCACGAGGACGACGTCGCGCGGCATTCGGTCGGCGATCACCCCGCCGAACAGCAGCACGGCCACGTTCGCGACGGATCGCGCCGCCACCACGAGCCCGAGGTCGGCGGCCGAGCCCGTGAGATCGAGTACGGCGAAGGCGACCGCGATGGGTGCGACGGCGTTGCCGAGGATGCTGGTCGTCCTGGCGGCGAGCAACCACCGGAACGCCCGATGTGCCGGGGGCCCGCGTCGAGACGTGCGGGGACCGGGGGAGGCGCTCCTTGCTCCGACTTTCATGTTCGTCTCATCGGGAACAGGGCCGCGGTCATCGACACGGGTTCCGTGCCGGGCGTTCGAGGAGGCTGTGCAGCAGCGTGTAGGAGAGCGGAGGCCTGTCCCACGTGGTGGACGACACGGTGCCATGTCTCTGGATCGACCCACAACTCGGCATCGGTGGACACCTGGTGCCCCGTGATCCGCTGACGCGAGCGACGGCGGAGCTCATCGACGAGGGCCTCGACGTACTGCGCCCGCTCCTCGTCGTCCGCCACGGCAGGGCCAGCTTCGAGCGGGAACGGCTGTGCTGACGAGAGGTGTCGATAGCGCTTCGCGTCCCCACCCCTGATGCGGACCACGTCGACGACCGTCACCAGCCCCACGCGTTCGAGGACGCGCAGGTGGTAGCTCGCCGTCGCCTGCGAGAGACCAAGCTCGCGGCCAGCTTCAGCGGCGCTCATCGCGACACTCGTCAAGAGTGAGAGCAGGCGCAGTCGGATGGGATGAGCGGTGGCGCGCAGTTCCTCGAGATCAGACACATGAGCATCGTGCAACTGCCACCCGTCGACCGTCAAACAGCTTTTTGGGGGTCGGGTCGGTTCGGTTCACCCTGTTGCCGATCGTCCGTACTGCGGGCATTCGAGTGGGAGTCAGCCGCGGTCGCGAGCCATCCCTGCCTCTGTGTTGCGCGTCCCGAGAGCGATTCCGTGCGGTGAGGCTGCTTCGATGCGTTCGAGGTCGTTCGCTGTGAGGGCGACATCCGCGGCAGCGGCGTTCTCCGCGACTCGAGACGCCTTCGTGGTGCCGGGGATCGGGACTGTCCCTGCCTGGACGAGCCACGCGAGCGCCAGCTGCGCCGTGGTGACGCCCTTCTCGTCGGCGAGGGCCTGGAGTCCCTCGACGACGCGGAGGTTCGCGTCGATGGCGTCGGCGGAGAACCGGGGGAGGTTCCGTCGGGCGTCGCCCTCGGGCAGGTCGTCTCTCTTGGTGAGGGTGCCGGAGAAGAACCCTCGGCCGAGCGGGGAGAAGGGGACGAACCCGATGCCGAGCTCGCGAGCGGTGTCGAGGACGTCGTTGTGCTCGGCGTCGCGTTCGAAGAGGCTGTACTCGGACTGGATCGCGGTGATCGGGAACGTCGCATGTGCCTGTCGCAGGGTCTCCGCTGATGTCTCCGAGACGCCGATGTAGCGGGCTTTGCCGGGGGTGACCGCTTCGCTCATCGCGCCGATGGTGTCCTCGATCGGCACGTTCGGGTCGGCTCGGTGCAGGTACCAGAGGTCGACGTGGTCGGTTCCGAGGCGTGTGAGGGAGCGGTCGATCGCGCGCCGTGCGTGTTCGGGGGAGCCGTCGAGGCCGATGGAGGTTCCTTCGTCGGTGAAGTCGATGTCGAACTTCGATGCGACGACCACCCGGTCCCGGTCCACGCCGAGGGTGCGGTCGAGTAGCTTCTCGTTCTCGAACGGCCCGTACGCCTCGGCGGTGTCGAACAGGGTGATCCCGAGGTCGAGAGCGCGGCGGATGGTCTCGATGGAGCCGGCCTCGGTGGCGCCGCCGTAGAAGGCGCTCATCCCCATGCACCCGAGGCCGAGTGTGGACGTGACGAGGCCCTGCGAGCCGAGCGGGATCTGCTGCATGGAAGTTCTCCGTTCACCGCCGGGTCGATCCGGATGTCCTGACTCTCGACCCTGGTGTGCACACCATGTCAAGTGCGAGACTCGGGCCCGTGCTGCTTCCTGAGGTCCATGTCGACGAGGCCGTGACGATCAGCGCCGCGGCGGATCTGCTCGGCGTCACCATCGACACGATCCGGTACTACGAGAAGGAGGACATCGCGCCGGCACCGGCGCGAGGCCCTGACGGGTGGCGCCGGTACGACACGGCTGCGCTGAGCTGGCTCGCCGGCACGGTGATGCTCCGCGGCACGGGGATGACCGTGCAAGAGATGCGCGAGTACGCCGCCGCGTACCGGGCGGGTGCTGACGATGCCGAGCGGCTCGCGCTTCTCGAACAGCACCACGCGGCCGTCCTCGAGCGGCAGGCCGAGGTCCAGCGGCACCTCGCTGCGCTGGAACGGAAGATCGCCGCGTACCGCCAGACCATCGCTGCGACGAAGGGGAACGAGCGGTCCGCGGCCTGACCACGCTGTCCGTCAGGCCATCGTTTCGCGGCCGCAGCTGAGTGGATCCGCGGGCTTCTTCGCGGCCAGGATGAGGCGATGACAGAGCTGCAGGGCGCCGCCGTCGTCTTCGCGCCCCTCTTCGCGATCTTCGGCGTCTGCTTCATCGTGTTCCACCAGCACATCTCCGACACCGCTCGTAGGGCCTACGAGGAGCAGGGGCGCCGGATCGGCCCCCAGACCCAGTCGCCAGGGCTGATGATCGTGGGCGGGATCGGCATGCTGATCATCTCGACGGTCATCGTGCTCTACGCCTTCACCGACGTGTTTCCGCCGCCTCCTCCGCAGTAGCTCTCGTCACGAGCGCTGCCCGATAGACGATCGTTGACCGAGATCCGTTTCGGACCGACCTACCGAGACAGCCAGCGTCTCGTAGCTGCGGGGGAGCGGCCAGCGTCCGCCGGTGGTCGGTAGTCGGTGACCGATCGGTAGTCGAGACATCGAGAACCAGGCGAGATCCGATGGCCGACGCAGACTACGGGAGCTGTGGTGGCGCGATCAGTTCGAGGAATCCACCGAAGGCACCTTCGAGGTAGATGATGCGTGTGCCGGCTCGGGCGCCACCAGTCATCCGGTGAGGTGTCCCGACTGCTCTCCAGCCGTGTCCAGCGCAGAGCTCGATCACATGATCGAGGTCTGAGACCGTGAGCGCGATGTGCACCACGCCGACCTGTCCGGGCGAGCCGGCAGACTCGGGCAGTCGGGGCGGGTCGTACTGCAGCAGCTCAACCCGGTGGGGGCCGAGTGTCACCGTCGCTGCGCGGATCACGGCTCCACGGACGCCGGTGGTCGCCGCCGTGACTTCCTCGTCGAGCGCGAAGGTGCGCTCGAGCACGAACCCGAGACCGGAGCACCACAGCACCAGCGCGTCGTCGAGGTCGGCCACGGTGAGACCGGAGTGAGCGACGTCAGAGACGAGCGGTGATGCCATGACATCAGTATCGAGCTCCGACACGCCTGTCCGAGGGAAGAGGGACCCGACACCCGATCGCTCAGAGGGCCGCGGTCACGGTCGCCGGGACCTCAGCCAGCCCCGCCACCAGCGGTCATGTCTGCGTGCCCGCTCAGGTGCGGCCCAGTCGACGGGTTGAAGGCCCTGCTGCTCCCTCTCCTCGTCGATGCGATGTTCCAGGTCCTCCGACCAGGCGTCGAGGTAGTCAACGCGTTCAGTGCTCCAGGCCACGTCCAGCTCGTCAGTGAGGAGGTCGATGAGACCGCCGCCGCCTGGGTGCACTGCGTCCTCGCATCCAGAGATGAGGAGGAAGGAACCGTCTTGCGTGAGGAGCTCCCTGGCCGGCAGCATCAGGTGATACTCGAAGGGTGGAAGAAAGGGCACCTGGTTGCATTCCGCCACGACCCAGCGGCCCTCGTGTTCGCCCCGCCCTATGCGTCCGCCGATGCCGGCGTCAGGCCATGTCTCGAAACACGGCACGGCCGCGCTTCGCGGGATGACCGGCCCTGTGTCAGCTGACGTGGGCGCGCTTCCCGGCTCCGGAGGCTGTCCACGGAAGATCACGTCTCATCATCGTCCATCGTGCAGGACGAGCCGCAGCTCTCAGGCGGAGAAGGACCCCGGGACCAGCCGGGCCTGTGTCAGGCGTGCGTCCCGAGAGGGGATCCACCAGCGGACTGGGGGGCGACCAGAACTCGTTGCGCGGAGTCCTCCGTGCGGGCCTCCGGCCCATCCTTGATGGCTACCCCGGGCGTCGAGCTACCCGGTGACGCCCGAGGAAGGATCGTCTGCCGGCCCGTTCGATGGCTCGACCGTGGTCCCCTCTCGCGAGCGTGTGTGATGGTGGTCAGGACTGAGGGCGACGAACACGTTCTTGGAGACGGCCACGAAGCCGTCCGGCGCGCGCATGCCGTCCGGGACGATCGAGTACGTGATGCCGTCGGGCCCCGCGGCGCGGGTGACGCCTCCGCCACAGCCGACGATCCAGTCGTCCGCGTCGGGATAGGCGATGACGCACGAAGTGTCGTCATCCTGGTGGCTCGCGACCCAGAGGTCTGCGCCGTGGTGTTCGCCTACCCACCGGATCGATTCCCGGTCCAGGTCCTCGGTCGCGTAGGAGGGGAGCTCCGCAGGCAGCGGATGATCGACCGTTGGGGCCTGCTCGAGGTCAGCGAGTCCAGTGCTTGCGGAAGCGCAGCCTGAAGTGACGAGGATGAGCGCGAGCGGCAGCAGTGACATCGTGAGCTTCATCGAGGTGGTCATCTGCCCACCTTCGCAGCTCTGATGTTGATGATGCGTGCCGATCGGCCTGGACAGGATCATCTGCGGCGGGACCCTCTGCGGGAGAAGAAGGCGACGAGCCAAGCGAGAAGGCAGATCGCCGCCAGGGCTGTGACGACGACACCGATGATGATCGCGACGTGCCATCCCGTGAGATTTCCGAGCATCGTTCCAAGGTATCGACCTCGTGGCGAACCGCAAGCGGAGACAGCTGCTACAGATTCTCCTTCGGGAGCGCCCGGTGGACGATGCCCTCGTGGGCTGCAGCTCGCGGCTCCTTCGGGGCGGGGCGGGCCGGGGCGCGGCGCGATCCGATTCGTCTCAGCGGTTGGTGCGCGTCCAGACCGCAACGACGTTCCGGCCATCGACCTGTCCCTGGCCGTACTGCAGATAGCCCGTCCTCTCCGAGGAGACGACGATCGAGTCGGCCCCGAGGTCCACGAGCTCCTGCACGACCATCGTGGAGTTCCCGGGGCTGTCCGGCAGTTGCTCGATGACCCAGCCGTCGGGCACCTCGACGGCGCCCTCGACGTACTCGATGCCCATGCCCAGCATCGAATGCTCGACGGCCTCCGAAGTGATGACCTTGGCCCCCTCGGGGAAGTCCACCCCTGTCACGGCGCCGATGGTCTCGAGAGGCACGTCGTGGCAGCGCGTGGAGAAGGGGTTGCAGACGCCGTACTCGCCCGGCTCGTTCAGCTTCGTGTTCACGGCGATGATCGGTGCCGCCACGACACTCGCGACGATGAGGCCGATGACCAGGAACAGGCCGACGAGCAGGAGCAGTTGCCGGCCGAGGCAGGGCGGGGCGTACTCGTCCATCTGCTCATCCTCGGCGACGGCGACCATGGACGCGTCCGCCTGGCGCCCGAGAGGGGTGCGCCCTGCGGATGAGTGGTCAGCTGGTGGTGTCCCAGGTGAGGAAGACCACCCCGACGAGCACCGGCACGAGGGACAGCAGCGCGATGATGACACCACCGACGATGCTCGCTGCGCGCTTGTCCATCGCCAGCCAGATGCCCCCGACCACGCCGAGGGCGCCGACGATGATCAAGGTCAGGGAGAACGCCACAGGGGTCCTTTCGAGGGCGTCGATGGCCGGCTACGAGATGGAGATGCCCGGCGCCACCGTCACCAGCAGCACCACAGCACCGAGCAGGAGCGGCACCAGCGATCCGACGATGACCACGACGCCGGCGGCGACGCTGAACTTCTCGCTGACGACCTCGCGGTTCCGGATGAGGAACGCGCCGGCACAGAGACCGATGAGTCCTGCGGTGAGGCACACGAGCGCAAGGGTCACGGTGCCGATCCTGTCATGAGATGGATCGTCGATCGATCCAGGGACTGCCCGAGAAGGGGATCGGGCCGCGGGCACGGACGTCTCTCCGGGTGCCGGACACGGACAGGGTGAACCACCTCGGAGGAATGACGACCCCGACCCCCGATGACCTCGACGTGCTCCTCACCGACAGCGCACCCGCGGAGACGACCTCGACCCCAGGGCTGCGCCACGACCTTGCTGTGATGGCCGTCGAGGCCCTAGGGGCTTCGGTCTTCGACTGGGCGCCGTGGGCTCGAGACACTCGCCTGGCTTGCCCGGCCCGAACAGGGGCCTGCGGCGACGACGCAGCATTCAGTAGCCTTCCCGCGTGAGTCGCCCGGCTAGGAGAACCTCTGTCCACGCCGTGCGCGGGATGATGCCGGCCTCCCGGCGACACGACGAGGCGTTGCGGTGGGTCGGACTCGGGCTCGTCGTGGTCGGCGTCGTCCTGGCCGTGCTCGGGACGGGGATCATCGGCGTGTTCGCCGTCGTCCTGGTCCTGGGCGGTGGCGTTCTGTTCACCGTCTCATCGGCTCGGTGGTGGAACTCGGCCGTCGACACGGCACGGTCGATCCGTGCCGGGGGTGACCCCCGGGCCTGGCCGTCCGCCGATCACCCGACTGTCCTGGTCGCCGCCGTGAGCAGAGCGCGGCGGATCGCCCTGGTGCTCAGCGCGACCCTCTCCGCCCTGGCACTCGTGGCGGGGATCGGTAGTGGGGGCCTCCCCGCGCTGGACCCCGCGGAGCCCCCAGCAGCCATTTCGGCAGTCGGGGAGGAGCCTGTCTCGACACCGACACCGACACCGACACGCATGTCGACCCGCGGCGCCCACGGTCTGCCCGTCTCGCCGTTCGACGTGGAGGGCGAAGGCGTGCGCATCGGGCAGGTCGAGGACGAGGACGCCTGGTGGGCGCTCTGCGGAGCGGCCATGGGCGACTCCGACTGTCTGGCTTGGGGCGTCGTCGCCTCGGTCGAGTGTGACCTCGACGTGACGATCAGCTTCGCCGACACCGAGACCGGGCCGAGCGCACGCACCGAAGAGCGATCGGTCCGTGTCCGACCGGGGACGCCAGCGTTCATCGCCTCGGTCGGTGAGGAGACGTGGAGCAGCATCGACGCCGCCGAGTGCCGACCGCGACCGGACGTCGACGACCACGTCGCGACATGGTTCCCCACCCTCGACTACGAGGCTCAGCCCGAAGGATGCTGGGACCTCGGCTGCATCGGGTTCGACGTGATCCCCAGTCGCGACTGCCCGCGAGCCGACGTGCAGTTCGCCGTGTACGACGGCTACGGCGGCACCGGGAATCCACACGACCTCGTGATCCCCGTCGAGCTCCAGGAGGACGTGCCCACCACCGTCTGGGCCGGCGGCGTCGAGAGTTTCGAGGGCGACGCCGTCCTCACCCGGATCTCGTGCCGAGTTCAGCCGAGCGTCGATCGCGCTGCTGCAGGTGAGCAGCACACGGACAGCTAGCGCTTTCTTCCGTTGCGGTAGCCCATCGGTCAGCGGTCAGCGGTCGGCACTCGGGCCGCACCTCCGCCAGAGGATGAGTCGTGCGGCTGCGTCGACAAGGAACCCCCGGTCGGGAGGCTTCTTGCCCCCTCACTGGGAAGCGCACATGATGTCTCCGCTCAGTCAGCTTGCCGGGCTAGCCGCCGGTCTCCCGATCTTGAGCTCGTTTCTCGTGGTCATCGTCTTGGCGTCGGGCGCATACGCCCTCGTCCTCACGATCAGGCTCCTCCGATCGCGACTCGAGCGAGACGGCTCGATGCAGCGCGGTGACGATTCCCGGTAGATGATCGCTCACTGGGCTCTCGCTTGCCGCAGCGCAGTTGTGAGGTGTTCGTCGGCTGCCATTGCCGGTGGGCAGCTCGGTTGCCGTCAGGGTGTGGGGTCGAGGAGGCGCCCGGTCCAGTCGCGCAGGGCGGCGACGGCCCGGCGCGACAGGGTCGCTCCCGGCACCATGCTCGCCGACCCGTGGAACGCCCCCGGCCACACGTGCAGCTCCGCCTGCACGCCGGCCGCCCAGAGCGCGCTGGCCCAGGCGACGGCCTCGTCTCGGAACACCTCGGCGCTGCTGCAGTCGACGTAGGCCGGCGGAAGGCCCACGAGGTCGGTCGCGCGGCCGGGAGCGGCGTAGATCGACACCTCGTCGCCGCCGCGACGGTCGCCGAGGTAGGCGTCCCAGCCGAACCGGGTCATCTCGCGGTCGGCGACGCCCACCCCGTCGAACTGCCGGGCGGAGACGGTCGCGTCACGGTCGTCGAGCATGGGGCTGACGAGTACCTGGCCGACGACGGCCGGCCCCTGTCGGTCGCGGGCGAGGAGCGCCGTGCCCGCGGCGAGTCCGGCCCCGGCGCTCTGGCCGACCAGGACGATCCGCTCGGTGTCGACGCCGAGCTCGGCGGCGTGCTCGGCGACCCAGACGAGGCCGGCGTAGCAGTCCTCGACCGGGTACGGGTCGGGGTGCTCCGGGGCGAGACGGTAGTCGGGGCTGACCAGGACGACGTCGTGCACGAACAGCCAGTCGTCGTACGAGTCGAGGTTGCCGAGGTGGTGGCCGAACATCATGCCGCCGCCGTGGATCGCGTAGGCGCAGGCCGCGGTCCCGGTTCGGCCGATGCGCTGCACGACCGCGAGGGCGATCGGGTCGCCGAGGTGCCCGGGGACGGTGATGCTGCGCCTCTCGAGACCGCGGGCCCGCAGTCCTTCGTCGAGCTGCGCCTCCGTCATCTCCAGCTGTCGCATCCGCGGCAGCATCTCGGTCTCGAGCCGGAAGCGGCCGCGGGCGTCCATCGCCTCCAGGAAGGGAACGAACTCGGGGTCGAACGGCGGGCGGGGCAGGACGGTGGTGTCAGGCACGGGAAGACTCCTGGGTCGATGCGGTGATGGTGGCCGAGCGGGCAAGGGTGACGGGGGTGTCGGTGGCCGTGTCGGCGGTCCGTGCCCGGAGCATCCCGACCACGACGAATACGGCTGCCACGGCGGCGAGGCCGAGTCCGGCGACGGTGAGGGCGTCCTCGAAGTCCGCGAGCCGCGTGGCCGTCCACGGGGTGGTCGTGATGCTGCCGATGACGAACGCCGCGACGATCGTGCCCGCGGCGGCGACCGCGGCTGCTCCCGCGAGCTCGCTCGAGGTGTCGACGAGGGCCGCGCCCACCGAGGTGCGGTCGGCGGGGAGGCCCGTGAGCACGGTAGCTCCGGCCACGACGCCGACGACGCGCATGCCGGCGGCGACGAGCACGAGAGCGACGAGCACCCAGACGTACCCGTGACGGCTCAGCGCGCCGAAGACGGCGAGGCCCGACACGACCGCGGCCGCGCTGACCCACGCCGCCCGGCCGAGGCCGACCCGCTGCACGAACGGCCCCACGAGGCGACCCCCGGCCAGGAGCACGACGACCTGCGGCAGCGTGCCGACGGCGGCGAGGGCCGGAGGCCAGCCCCAGGCGAACTGCAGCTGCAGCGTCACGAGGTACGACAGCCCGGCGACGGCGAGGCCCGACGCGGCCTTGAACGCGAGGCCGCTCGACACCAGGGGGCGGGCGAGCAGGTGCAGGTCGACCACCGGGTGCCGCGCCGTCCGCAGGCGCACGACGAACCCGGCCCCGCACGCGACGGTCAGCACGACGGCGGCCCACCCCCACGAGGAGGCGGTGGCCGGCCCGACGAGGACGGTCGGCGTCACGAGCAGCCCCGCCACGGTCGCGGTGCCCAGCAGCGCGCCGCCGACGTCGACGGGGTCTGGCCGCAGCCCCTCGGCGTCGTCCTCAGCGACACCTAGCCGGATGCCGACGAACGCCAGCACGGCGATCGGCACGTCGGCGAGCAGCAGCACCTGCCACGGGGCGACGGCGAGCACGAACCCGCCGACGGTCGGGCCGACGGCGAGGCCGACGAGCCCCGCGGTCGAGATCACCGTGAGGGCCCGGACGCGCAGGCCCTCGTCGTCGAACAGCCGGAACGCCAACGCCATCGACCCGGGGGTGGTCATCGCGGCGGCGACGCCCGTCAGCACACGGACGGTGACGAGCTGCTCGGTCGTCGTGACCGCCACGGTGGCGAGGCTCGCCACGGCCAGCAGCGCGAGGCCCGCGAGCATGACGCGGCGGCGCCCCACCCGGTCGGCGACGGCGCCGAAGAGCAGCATGAGCCCGCCGAAGGCGACCGCGTAGGCGCCCGACACCCACTGCAGGCCCGTCGTCGAGGAGCCCAGCTCGCGGCCGATCGTCGGCAGGGCGACGTTGAGGACCGAGGTGTCGAGCATCTCGAACAGGAACACCGCGGACAACCCGGCCAGGGCGATCCACGCGTCGGACAGCCGGGGAGGCGCGTCGCCGGCGCGCAGCCGACCGCGGGAGAGGGAGGTACTGGGGGACACGGGGTGCACTCCTTCTGGGAAGAAGTGGCGACTCGTTCGATGCCGCGTGCGGGTGCGTCGCAGAGCGCGACGCCTTTTACCTCAGTGGTGTGAACGATACACCGGCTGCTACGGGAGAAGGACGCGGGACCGTTCAGAGGGTGCTCGTGCCCCGAAGCGGCCGCGCGTCGCTAGGGTCAGGACATGGACGAGGCCGACCGAGAACTGCTCCGGCGGGCCGAGGCCGAGGTGGCAGCGCTGCCCCACCGCGACCCGCTCATCGACCCGTCACCCCGCCTGGGCGGCCCTGCCGACGCGATCGAGCCGACCGGTCGGGCACGGTTGCTCGCCCCGCTGACCCTCATCGTCTGCTTCGTCAACCTGAGACGATCAGTGAATGTCTCTCGGCGAACGCTTCACCTATGACCTTGACAGTGACTGCGCTTACGTCGAGTTGGCGCCTCGCGTCGCTGACGGCGACGCCGTCGAGCAGGTCGTCGTGGAGCGTGAGGGCAGGGGTGACATCGTGCTCGATTTCGATTCAGCGGGGCGACTTCTCGGCGTCGAGATCGTCGGGGCCCGCGCGCTGCTCACCGCCGAGACTCTCGCTGAGGCTCCTTGAACATCGGCCCCTGGCTTTCGTCGAGGGCCCTGGAGAGCCCGGTAGGCTCTAGGCTGGCGCGGTGACGCGGGTGGGTGCGGTCGGATTCGACCTCGACGGGACGCTGTTCGATCACCACGCTTCAGCCCGATCCGCCGCGGTCCACTTCCTGGGCTCGCTCGGCGTGGTCTCGTCGGACTCGACTCTTGAGAGCTGGTTCGCCGCCGAACGGCAGCACTTCGAGCGTTGGCGGTCGGGCGAGATCAGCTTCGCGGAGCAACGCCGCGAGCGACTGCGCTCGGTCCTCTCGCCGCTAGGGGTCCATGTCCCCGCCGGTGATGTCGAGATCGACGACTTGTTCAGCGAGTACCTGCGGGCGTACGAGTCGTCGTGGCGGGCATTCCCTGATGCGCGTCCGCTTCTTCAGAGCCTGCGCGCGTCCGGTCATCGCATCGGGCTGCTGACGAACGGGGCGGAGGCTCAGCAACTAGCGAAGCTCCGGCGCACGGGTCTCCTCGTCGAGTTCGATGTCGTCTGCACGTCTGAGCGAATCGGTTTCTCCAAGCCCGACGTGAGGGCATTCGCCGTTCTCGCCTCTGAGCTCGGAGTCGAGCCGGGGGCATGCCTGTTCGTCGGCGACGACCCGATGAAGGACGTCGCCGGAGCCAGGGCAGCGGGGATGCAGGCGCTGCTGGTCGACGGTGAAGGGCGCCGTGAGCTTCCGATCGGTGAGTCGATCGGGTCCGTGATCGCCGGGTCTGCAGGTGCCCGATAGGGGATCGGTCGGCGGTCCGTCCAGGAGGGGAACCTAGTGGTCAGTAGTGAGCTGCCCCCGTCCTGCGAGGATCAGCGCATGATCTTGAAGAACGGCACCGTCGCTCTGGAGCCCATCACGCCGGCCCTCGCCCTGCGCATCGTCGCTCGTGACGAGCGACCCGGTGACAAGTGGCATGCCGAGTACCCTTTCCTCGACGAGCTCGATCCTCTGAGGTCGTTGGCTGCGTCAGCGTCCCCTGACCCGTGCTACACGATGTACGTCGTCCGACGGGCGTCGGACGGGATGGCTGTGGGGGGCTTCGGGTCCTTCGGTCCTCCGGACGCCGACGGGCGAGTCGAGTTCGGGTACGGCTTGGTTCCTTCGGCCCGGGGCGCGGGCCTCGCGACGTCGGCTGTCCTGCTCGCGCTCGGACACGCTGCTCGGCACGGGGCGACGATCGCGGCGGCGGACACGGAAGCGGACAACGCTGCGTCGCGTCGCGTCCTCACCAAGGGCGGCCTCGCAGAAGTGGGACGAAGCGGCTCCGTGGTCCTCTACGAACGAGTCCTGACCGCCGGGCAGGGAATCAGGCTCGAGACGAATCTCCGAACCTCCATACTCGTTTCGTGACCGATCCGACGAGCGCTCCTGGTCGTGCCCTGCGGCGTCGGCTGCGGGAGACGTCGTGCCCTGACTGCGAGCACCCGTGGGAAGAGCACGGAGGTTCGGCTGTCGAGGGCCCGGTGGCCTGCGGGGAATGCCAGTTCGAAGAGGACCACGCGCAACAGACCCCTGGTCGAGAGACGTGCTGGAACAGCGTGCCCCCAGGGTTGTTCGTGCGGCCGACGGCCCGAGAGCGAGAACGGGCAGCGCCGCTCCACAGGAAGATCCTCCGGCGGTTCGGGCAGGTGGTGATGGCGGTGTTGCATCTCGTCGTGCGCTGGCCCTGACCGAGAGCGCCCGAGCGCCGATCGGTCACCTCAGGCCCCCGCCTCCGCCGGTTCGACGCGGGCACGCCGACGGGGCCTCAGCGTCCGGCTCGTCACGAACAGGCACGTGCACAGGAACGCCCACCCGAAGAGAGCCGGCTCGAGACCGACCGTCGCGAGGAGTCCGAGGCCGAGCACGGCCACGCCGACCGCGCGGGGCAACGGCCGACGCGACAGCGTGGCGATGAGGATCCCGACAGCAGCCGCGGCGACGTGGATCAGACAACGGGGCGGACGGCATCGTCCGTGAGACGCATCAGGCAGAGGCGGGGCGACGACGAAGGAGGCGCACCCCGGTCACCCGGGACGCGCCTCCTTCGCTCCGACGGTCGCGCTACTTCTTCGCGGCGCCGGCCTTCGTCGCGGGCTTCGCCGCGCTCTTGGCCTCGGTCGCGGGGTCCGACTTCGGCTCGACGACCGGCGTCACCTTGAGGAACCCGGCACGCGGGTCCTTCAGGCCGACGAGCGGCGTCTGGTCACGGCCGCCGAAGAAGTTCGTGATCCAGCCGGTGAGGATGCGCCACTTGCGGTTCAGCGTGGGCATCGCGTACAGGTGGTACCCGCGGTGCGCGAGCCAGGCCGGCACGTTCGTGACGGACACGCCCTTGAGCACGCCCGCCCCCTTGCCGATGCCGTAGCTCGCGACCGTGCCGAGCGACTCGTGACGGTACTCGGAGGCCGGGGCGCCCGAGAGCGCCGCGATCACGTTGTCCGCGACGGTGACCGCCTGGCGCACGGCGTTCTGCGCGTTCGGCGGGTAGTAGGCGGGCTGCTTCTCGGCGAGCAGGTTCGGCACCTGCGCGACGTCGCCGAGCGCCCAGACGCCGTCGAGCTTCTCGCCCTGCTCGGTCTCGACCTGCAGGGTGGCGCTGACGTTGACGTGGCCCTTCGGCCCGAGCGGCAGGCCGAGGTCGGCGACCACGGGGTTGGGCTTGACGCCCGCCGTCCAGACGATGGTGCCGGCGGGGATGGTCTCGCCGTCGCTGAGCACGACGTCGCCGTCGACGCACGAGGGCATCGTGGTGCCGAGGCGGACGTCGATGCCGCGGCCGCGGAGGTGGCCCAGGGTCCACTTCGAGAGCTCGGGGCCGACCTCGGGCGCGACGCGGTCGAGCGCCTCGACGAGGACGAACCGCAGCTCGTCGCGCGACAGGGTCGGGAACTGGTCGACGGCCGCCTTGGCGGCGTCGTCGAGCTCGGCCATCGCCTCGACGCCGGTGTAGCCACCGCCGACGAAGACCACGGTGAGCAGCTTGCGACGCGTGGCGGCGTCCGTGACCGATGCGGCCTCGGAGATGTTGCCGAGGATGCGGTCGCGGACGTACTGCGCCTCCTCCACGCTCTTGAAGCCGACGCCGTTCTCGGCGAGGCCGGGCGTCGGGAACGTGCGCGTCACGGCGCCGAGGGCGACGACGAGCTGGTCGTAGGCCAGCACCTGCTCACGGCCGTCGGCGGTGGTGACGGTGACCTTCTTCGCGGCCGAGTCGAGGCCCGTGACCCCGGCCTCGATCACGGACGTCTTGCGGAGCGCCTTCCGGAGCTGCACGGTCACGTCGCGCGGGGCGATGTGCCCGCCCGCGACCTCCGGCAGGAACGGCTGGTACGTGTAGTACGGCGACTGGTCGACCAGCGTGATGCTGGCGCTCTGCGGCGGACGACGCTTCTGGAGCTCGAGTGCGGCGGTGAGCCCGGCGGAACCGCCGCCGAGGATGATGATTCGCTGTGTCATGGATGTGTTCCTCCCTGCGACGACCGTACTCTGCGGGCAGCACGCGGGGCGAGCCGCCGGGCCGGGCCCGGCGATGCCCGGACGCGACCACGGCCGGGCACGGCGACGCCCGCGGGCACGACGACGCCCCGGCCTCGAGGAGGCGCGGGGCGTCGTGCGGGGGAGTGCGACCAGGCTGCGTCAGCGGTCGGAGGGGACGTCCGAGTCGGTGTACGAGCCGTCGGCCTCGCCGTCGTGGGGGCCGGCGGTCGTGCCGCCGTCCTCCGGGATGTCGCTGTCGACGTAGGAGCCGTCCGACTCGCTCGACGTCGTGGTCTCGTGCGAGACGTGCGTGTCGCCGTCGACGTGGCCCTCGTGGTGCCCGTGCGTCTCGGTGCTGGTGTGCTCGGTGTGCTCGGTGTGCTCGGTGTGCTCGTCGGTGCCGTGGTGCTCGGTGCCCATGGGGTGCCTCCGTGTTCGTCGTGGTGGACGGCGTCCTCGCCGCCCGTGCGGCTCACAGTAGACGGACGCCGCGCCCCGTGGGTCAGAACCCCTCGTTCTCCCGGGTGACGTAGGGCGTCTCGAGCCGGTCGAGCTCGTCGTCCGTCAGCCAGAGGTCGGCGGAGGCGACGGCGTCGTCCAGGTGCTGCATCTTGGTCGCGCCGACGATCGGCGCCGAGACGGCCTCCTGCTGGCGCACCCACGCCAGGGCGACTTGCGCTCGCGAGACTCCGCGCTCCTCGGCCACCTCGGCGACTGCCGCGGCGACGCGACGGACGCCCTCCTCCTGCTGCTTGTAGAGGGTCTGGCCGAAGCGGTCCGTCTCGGTGCGCGCGGTCGTGGCGTCCCAGTCGCGGGTCAGCTTGCCACGGGCGAGCGGCGACCAGGGGATGACGCCGACGCCCTGGTCGAGGCAGAGCGGGTGCATCTCCCGCTCCTCCTCGCGCTGCACCAGGCTGTACTGGTCCTGCATCGAGACGAAGCGGGTCCAGCCGCCGAGGTCCGCCGTGTGCTGCGCCTTCGCGAACTGCCACGCCCACATGCTCGACGCGCCGACGTACCGCGCCTTGCCGGAGCGCACGACGTCGTGCAGCGCCTCCATCGTCTCCTCGATCGGCGTCTCCGGGTCCCAGCGGTGGATCTGGTAGAGGTCGACGTGGTCGGTGCCGAGGCGGCGCAGGCTGTCGTCGATCGCGCTCATCACGTGGGCTCGCGAGAGCCCGGCGCCGTTCGGCCCGTCGTTCATCCGGCCGTTCACCTTCGTGGCGATGACGACCTCGTCCCGCCGGGCGAAGTCCGCGAGGGCGCGGCCGACGATCTCCTCGCTCGTGCCGTCGCTGTAGACGTCGGCCGTGTCGAACGTCGTGATGCCCTGCTCGAGGGCCCGGCGGATGAAGGGCCGCGAGGCCTCCTCGTCGAGGGTCCACTCGTGGGCGCCCCTGCCCGGCACGCCGAAGCTCATGCAGCCGAGGATGACGGTCGAGACCCGCAGGCCGCTCGTGCCGAGTCTGGTGTGCTCCATGGTGTTCGTCCTCTCGTCCGGCCTGCGCTCGTGCGGGCCGTCTCTCGTCGCCGCCGAGACTAGGCCGATCCGCGGCCGGGCGGAGGCGCGGGTCGACACGGGGAGGTCAGGGCCGGCCGCGCAGCACGCCGGCCAGGTGCGCAGTCGCCCGTCGCGCCTCCCTCGTCCAGGGCGCGCCGACGAAGACGTGGAACGCACCCCGGTAGACGCGCAGCTCGCCGCGTCCGTCGACCCGGGCGAGGCGACGGGCCAGCTCCTTCGCGTCGGCGACGAACAGGTCGCGGTCGCCCTGGTACGTGAAGACGGGCGGGAGCCCGGCCAGGTCGCCGAACAGCGGGCTGACGAGCGGGTCGCGTCGGTCACGGTCGCCGGCCCACCAAGCCCCGGCGACGACGAGGCCGTCCCGCCCGAGCATGGGGTCGAGGTCTGCCAGCCACAGCACCTCCGGGTCGCTCAGCGTCGCGTCGAGCCAGGGCGACACCAGCAGCACCGAGGAGGCGGCGGGCCGGCCCGTGTCGCGGTGCCGCATCGCCTGGGCGAGGGCGAGCGCGCCGCCGGCCGAGTCCCCGCCGAGGTGCACGACGTCGGCCCCCTCGGCGCGGAGTCCGTCGTGCACGGCGTCGAGCAGCCGCACCGCGTCGTCGACGTCGTGCCCAGGCGCGAGCCCGTAGAGCGGCACGGTGACCGTCACGCCGGAGGCGCGGACCAGCCGGGCGAGCAGGGCCCAGTGGGTGCGCAGCGCCGGGTACACGTAGGCACCGCCGCACGTCCAGATAAGGTGCGCCCCGGTCGCGCCCCGGCGCGGGGTGATCCGGACGACGCGCTGCCCCTCGACGGTCGTCTCCGTCACGACGGCGACGCGGTGCAGCTCCCGGGGGAACGGCGCCGCCTCCGGGCCGCGCTTCGAGATCTCACTCCGCACGCTCTCCTCGCTGCGCGTCGTGCGGGGGAAGAGGTACAGCAGCGAGCGCGTGGCGGCCATGAGGAGCGACATGAGCCGACCCTACGGCGCGTCGGCGGCGGCAAGAAGAAAGGCCCCGCCGAAGCGGGGCCTTTGTCCTGACACTGTCTCAACCAATGTCTCGATCTTGCGACCGGTGTCCGAGGGGGGACTTGAACCCCCACGCCCTATACGGGCACTAGCACCTCAAGCTAGCGCGTCTGCCATTTCCGCCACCCGGACTGGATGGTGCCTGCCGAAGCCGACCACGAAACACTAGCACGGCCATGGAGGCACTCCTGACCACGGGCAGGAGGCGGTCGCCGGGTACCGTGGACCGCATGACGACGAGCGCATCGCAGCCGGACCACCACGACCTCGACGAGACGGCCGTCATCGCGCGCGACCTGATCCGCTTCGACACCTCCAACTACGGCGGCGGCCGGTCCGAGGGCGAGGCCGACGCCGCCGAGTACGTCGCCGAGGCCCTGCGGGCCCTCGACCTCGAGCCTCAGCTCTTCGAGTCCGAGCCGGGGCGCGTCAGCGTCGTCGCCCGGGTCGAGGGCGCCGACAGCGCGAAGCCGGGCCTGGTCGTGCACGGCCACCTCGACGTCGTGCCCGCCGACCCGGCGAACTGGTCGGTCGACCCGTTCGCGGGCGTCGTCAAGGACGACATGCTCTGGGGCCGCGGCGCCGTCGACATGAAGAACATGGACGCGATGATGCTGACGTCGCTCGGCGACATCATCCGCTCCGGCGAGCGCCCCGCCCGCGACCTGGTCGTCGGCTTCTTCGCCGACGAGGAGGCCGGGGGAGTGCTGGGCTCGCACTTCCTGGTGAAGGAACACCCCGAGCTCTTCGCGGGGGCCACCGAGGCCATCAGCGAGGTGGGCGGCTACTCGACCTACATCGACGGGCGTCGCTCGTACCTGCTGCAGACGGGCGAGAAGGCGCTGATCTGGATCACGCTCCGCACCCGGGGCACGGCGGGCCACGGCTCGCAGATGATCCGGGCGAACGCGGTGACGCGGCTCGCGGAGGCCGTCGCCGCGCTCGGCCGTCAGGAGTGGCCGATCGCCCTGACCGAGACGACGACGGCCCTGCTCCGCGAGGTCGCGCGCATCCTCGACGTCGACGTCACGCAGACCGCGCCGGACGAGCTCGTGCTGCACACCGGCACGGCCCAGGGCTTCATCCGCGGCTCGCTCCGCACGACGACGAACCCGACGATGCTGACGGCGGGCTACAAGCACAACGTGGTCCCCGACACCGCGGAGGCGAGGGTCGACATCCGCTGCATGCCCGGCCAGGAGGAGGCGGTCCTCGCCCAGGTGCGCGAGCTCGTCGGCGACGACGTCGAGATCGAGACCGTGCACACCGACATCGGGCTCGAGACGCCGTTCTCGGGCGACCTCGTCGAGGCGATCACGGCCACCCTGCAGCGGCACGACCCGGGCGCGCCCGTGCTGCCGTACCTGCTGTCGGGCGGCACCGACAACAAGGCGCTGAGCCTGCTGGGGATCGCCGGCTACGGCTTCGCCCCGCTGCGGCTGGGGGAGGACATGGACTTCCCGGCGATGTTCCACGGGGTCGACGAGCGGGTCCCGCTCGACGCACTAGCCTTTGGCAGTCGCGTCCTCCGGGACCTCCTGGCGACCTACTGACACCCCCACCAGAAGGGCACCCCGCGTGGAGCATCTCCTCCAGGCACTCCTGCTCGGCCTCGTCCAGGGCCTGACGGAGTTCCTCCCCATCTCGTCGAGCGCGCACCTGCGCCTCGTCGGCCTCTTCTTCTCCGACCCCGACGCCGCCGCGGCCTTCGACCCGGGTGCGACGTTCACCGCCATCACGCAGCTCGGCACCGAGCTGGCCGTGGTCATCTACTTCTGGGGCGACATCAAGCGGATCGTGACCCGCTGGTTCCAGGGGATCACCGGGAAGATCCCCCGCACCGACCCCGACGTCAGGATGGGCTGGCTCGTCATCATCGGCACGGTCCCGATCGTGCTGGTGGGGTACTTCGCGCAGGAGTACATCCGCACCGTCTTCCGCTCGCTCTGGATCGTCGCGGTCGTGCTGATCGTCTTCGGCGTGCTGCTCGGCCTCGCCGACCGGCTCGGCAGGAAGACGGCCCGCTTCGACGAGATGACCTACGGCCACGGCATCGCCGTGGGCGTCGCCCAGGTGCTCGCGCTGTTCCCCGGCGTCTCCCGCTCGGGCGCGACGACGACCGCCGCGCTCAGCCTCGGCTACACGCGTCCCGCTGCGGCCCGGTTCTCGTTCCTCCTCGCCGTGCCCGCGGTGTTCGGCAGCGGTCTCTTCGAGCTGGTCCAGAGCTTCAGCGAGCCGGGCCCCTACTCGCTCGGCGAGACCCTGGCCGCGACGGTCGTGGCCTTCGTCGTCGGGTTCGTCGTGATCGCCTTCTTCATGAACTACATCTCGAAGCGCAGCTTCCTGCCCTTCGTCGTGTACCGCATCCTGCTCGGCGGCGTCCTGCTGGTCCTGCTCGGCACGGGCGTGGTGGCGGCATGAGGTCCTGGAAGGCACCGGCCGTGCCGAGCCTGCCGGGAGACGGACCGCTGCCCGTCCTGTGGGACACGGCCACCGCCTCCTTCGTGACGACCCGCCCGGTCGACGGTGCCGCGACGCTGTACGTCTGCGGCATCACGCCCTACGACGCCACTCACCTCGGTCACGCGAGCACCTACCTCGCCTTCGACTCGCTCGTGCGCGTCTGGCGCGACGCGGGCCTCCGGGTGACCTACGCGCAGAACACGACCGACGTCGACGACCCGCTGCTCGAGCGCGCCACGGCGACGGGCGTCGACTGGCGGGCCCTCGCCGCGTCGCAGACCGATCTCTTCCGCTCGGACATGGAGCACCTCGCCGTCGTCCCGCCGGAGCACTACGTCGCGGTGACCGACGTCGTGGGCGACGTGGCGGACGCCGTCGCGGGCCTGATCGACTCGGACGTCGCCTACCGGGTCGAGACCCCGGGCTCCGAGGCCGGCGACGACGTCTACTTCGACGTCCGGGGCGCCGAGCGCGACACCTCGTGGCACCTCGGCCTCGAGAGCCGCTACGACGCGCCGACCATGGCCCGCTTCTTCGCCGAGCGCGGGGGAGACCCCGACCGCGCCGGTAAGCGTGACCCGCTCGACCCGCTGCTCTGGCGTGCGGCCCGTCCCGACGAGCCGTCCTGGCCGTCGTCGGTGGGCCCGGGCCGGCCCGGCTGGCACATCGAGTGCACCGTCATCGCCGAGCAGCACCTCGGCGCGACGGCCACCGTGGCCGGCGGCGGCAGCGACCTCGTCTTCCCGCACCACGAGATGAGCACGGCGCACGCGACGTCGATCACCGGCGAGCCGTCGGCCCGTCAGTGGGCCCACAGCGGCATGGTCGCCTACCAGGGCGAGAAGATGAGCAAGTCGCTCGGCAACCTCGTCAAGGTCAGCGAGCTCGTCTCCGCCGGCCGGGACGCCCGAGCCGTCCGCCTCGCGATCACCGCGCACCATTGGCGGTCCGACTGGGAGTGGCTCGACGACGACCTGGTCGACGCCGAGCACCGTCTCGCGACCTGGACGACCTGGGCGGACGGAGCGGGCCCGCAGGAGGCGGGGGCGGAGACGACGCCCCTGCTCGCGCTCCTGCGTGCCGCCCTCGCCGACGACCTCGACACGCCCCGGGCGATCCGGGCCGTCGACGACCACGTGGCGGCCGGTCGGCCCGCGACCGCCGTCGACGTCGACGCCGTGGCAGCCCTGCTGGGGATCGACCTCCGGCGCTGAGGAGCGCCTGCCCCGGGGAGGGTCGGGATGCGACGTCGTCGCCCCCGCCCCTCCGGCGTCCGTGACGGAAGCTCGCGACACACGGTCCCTGATATACTGACCAGGATGTCCGTCCCCGTGTGCCCCGCCGACGGGGACGAGACCGTCTGGCGCCCCGGCCCCCTCACCCGACGGCAGGCCAGGGCCGATGTCTGGCTCGCCGCGGCCCTCCTCGGCCTCGGGCTCGTGACCTGGTGGCTCGCGTCGGTCGCCGTCGAGGACTCCGACGTCAGCACGGCACCGCCTCTCGAGGCGATCGCCTGGCTCGTCGCCCTCTGCGCGCCGACCGCGCTGCGCAGGCGCGCCCCGCTCTCCGTCATGGTGGTGGTGAGCGCAGTCCTCGTCCTCAGCCAGCTGCGCGGGTACCCCGACTCCACGGCCCCGTCCATCGTCGAGTTCCTCGTCGTCTACACGGCCAACGCGTGGGCCCGTTCACGGCGGGCGGCCCTGGTCGGCAGCGCGGTCGTGACGGTCGCCGTGCTCGGCTGGTTCGGCGTCGCCGTCCTCGGCCCCCTCCAGCAGGGCGACCCGGTGCTCTCGTCGACCGTCGCCGGCGTCGTCTACTCGTTCGTCCTCAACCTGCTCTTCTTCGTGTCGGCCGTCTGGTTCGGCCGGTCGTCCCGGGTCTCCGCCGCCCGCCTCCGTGCCCTCGAGCGCGCCGGGGTCGACCTCCGCGCCGCCCAGGAGCTCGTGGCCGACCGCGCGATCGGCGAGGAGCGCGCACGCATCGCACGCGAGCTGCACGACGTCGTCGCGCACCACGTCGCCGTGATCGCCATCCAGGCAGGTGCGGCGCGACGCACGCTGCACCGACCCGAGATCGCGAGCGGTGCGCTCGGCGCGGTCGAGTCCACGGCACGCACCGCCATCGACGAGCTGGAGCGGCTGCTCACCGTGCTGCGCGCCCAGGACGGCGCCCCGCACGACGGCCCGACCGGGCTCGCCGCGCTCCCGCAGCTCGTGGCCGACACCCGACGACTCGGCCTCGACGTCCGGTTCAGCACCCACGGCGAGCGCTTCGACGTGCCCGACAGCGTCGGGGTCACCCTGTTCCGGGTCGTCCAGGAGGCGCTGACCAACACCCTCAAGCACGCCTCGGCCGGCGTCGCCGACGTCCGCCTGCGGTTCCGCGACCGCGCCGTGGAGGTCGAGGTGACCGACGACGGGGTGGGCGGAGCCGCAACCTCGCCGACGCAGCAGCACGGCTCGGCCGGTTCGGGCCTCGGTCAGCGCGGGATGCGCGAGCGGGTCGACCTGCACGGCGGCGAGCTGCACGTCGGCCCGCACGCCAAGGGCGGCTACCGGGTGCGCGCCGTGCTGCCCGCCGTCCGCACGGCCACCGCCGCCCCCGAGGACCCCGCCCTTCCCCGCTCTCGAGAGGCACCCGCACGATGACCGCCGACGCCCCTGCGCCCAACGCTCCCGACGCCGACGCCACGCGCCCGATCAGGGTCCTCCTCGCCGACGACCAGGACCTCGTCCGCGCCGGCTTCCGGATCATCCTCGAGACCGCTCCCGACGTCGTCGTCGTGGGCGAGGCCAGGGACGGCCTCGAGGCCGTGGCGCTGGCCGCCTCCACGTCTCCGGACGTGATCGTGATGGACGTCGAGATGCCCGGCATCGACGGGCTGGAGGCGACGCGTCGCCTCCTCGAGGCCGCCGCGCCCGGCGGCCCGGCCGTGCTGGTGCTCACGACCTTCGGTCGCGGCGAGTACCTGTTCCGTGCGCTCCGTGCCGGGGCCAGCGGCTTCCTGCTCAAGACGTCCAGCCCGGAGGAGCTGATCGAGGCGATCGCCGTCGTGCACCGCGGCGACGCACTGCTCGCCCCCGAGCTGACCCGCCGGGTCGTCGCGGCCGCCATCGCCGAGGCCGTCGTGCCCGTGATCGTGCCGAGCCCCCGGCTCGTCGCGCTCACCGACCGCGAGCGAGAGGTGCTCGACCGCATGGCCACGGGCTGCTCGAACGCCGAGATCGCGCGCGACCTGTACCTCGGCGAGGCCACCGTCAAGACGCACGTGTCGAACGTGCTCACGAAGCTCGGGCTGCGCGACCGCACGGCCGCCGTCGTCTTCGCCTACGAGAACGGGGTCGTCGTCCCCGGCGACGGGCCCCGCTAGGGCGACGACTCCGCCGCCGGTGGGACGCGCCGGGTCTCCGCTGCCTCCTACGCTGGGGTCGACGGCCGGCCCCGGCCGACGCCACAGGGCAGCCCGGTGCCGCCCGGAGGGAGGGCCCGTGCTCCAGCTCGACCACGTCCGACGGTCGTTCGGCGGCCGGACCGCGCTCGACGACGTCTCGTTCGACGTCGCCCACGGACGCCTGACCGGCTTCGTCGGGGCCAACGGCGCCGGCAAGACCACGACGATGCGCATCGTCCTCGGCGTGCTCGCCGCCGACTCGGGCGAGGTCCGGTGGGACGGGTCCCCGCTCGGCGACGAGGTGCGCCGCAGCTTCGGCTACATGCCGGAGGAGCGGGGCCTGTACCCGAAGATGACCGTCGTCGACCAGCTCGTCTACCTCGCTCGGCTGCACGGCGTCGGACGAGCCGCGGCGAGGCGCCGCTCGCTCGAGGTGCTCGACCGGCTCGGCCTGGTCGACCGGGCACGCGACAAGCTCGACAGCCTGTCGCTCGGCAACCAGCAGCGGGTCCAGATCGCCGCGGCCCTCGTCCACGAACCGCGGATGCTGGTCCTCGACGAGCCCTTCTCGGGCCTGGACCCGATCGCCGTCGACGTCGTCGTCGCGGTGCTCCGGGAACGGGCGTCGACGGGGGTACCCGTGCTGTTCTCGAGCCACCAGCTGGACGTCGTCGAGCGTCTGTGCGACGACCTGGTCGTGATCGCGGACGGGACCGTCCGGGCGGCCGGGCCGAGGCACGAGCTGCAGGCACGGTTCGCGCGGGCTCGCTGGCGCATCGTCGTCGACGACGACGCGGGCTGGCTGCGCGATCAGCCCGGAGTGACGGTCGTCGAGCTCGACGGCCCCGTGGCCCTCGTCGAGCTCGCGGCCGGGACGGACGACCAGGCCATGCTCGCGGCGGGGCTCCGGCACGGGCCGGTGCGCTCGTTCCACCCCGTCCTGCCCCGGCTCGCCGAGATCTTCGAGGAGGTCGTCCGATGACGCCCGACCCCCCTGTCGCCGACCGGGCCGCCGAGCGCCCCGGTGCTCGCGGGCTCCTCTGGGTCGTCGCCCGACGCGAGATGGCGGTCAAGCTGCGCGATCGCGCGTTCATCGTCAGCGGTGTCGTCATGCTCGTCCTCATCGGCGCCGCACTCGTCGTGCCGGCCCTGCTCGCGGGCGGCCCCGACCGCGTGGCGGTCCTCGACGCGCCCACCGCGGCCGTCGTCGAGGCGACCGGCGCGGAGGCCGTCACGACCTCGTCGGGCGCAGAGGCGACGGCGGCGGTCCGCTCGGGCGACGTCGACGCCGCCGTGCTGCCGGATGCGGGCTCGCCGACCGGGCTCCGCGTCGTGGCCCTGGAGTCTGTCTCGTCGGTGCTCGTGCTGGGCGTCAGCGAGGCGTCGCCGGTCGAGCTGCTGGAGCCCGCCGACGCCGACCCGCTGGTCGCCGTCTTCGCGCCGCTCGCCTTCGGGGTCCTCTTCGTGACGACCTCGCTGCTCTTCGGCCTCAGCATCGCGCAGAGCGTGGTGGAGGAGAAGCAGACCCGCGTCGTGGAGATCCTGGTCGCCGCCGTCCCGGTGCGCACGCTGCTCGCGGGCAAGGTCGTCGGCGCCGCCGTCCTGGCGATCGCCCAGACGGCCGTCCTCGCCGCGGTCGCGCTCGGGGGCCTGGCGCTCACGGGCCGGGCCGACGCCCTGCCGGCCGAGCTCCTGCCCTCCCTGGCCGCGGCCGTCGGCTGGTACGTGCCGTTCTTCGTCGCGGGCTTCCTGCTGCTCGCGGGCATGTGGGCCGTCGCCGGGGCCCTCGTGTCGCGCATCGAGGACCTGGGCTCGACGACGACGCCGGTCCAGCTCGTCGTGATGGTGCCGTTCTTCGCGACGGTCTTCGTGAACACGCCCGGCCCTGCCCTGACCGCGCTGTCGTTCGTGCCGTTCAGCGCGCCGGTCGCGATGCCGGTGCGGATGGTGCTCGAGGGCGGGGTGCCGGTCTGGCAGCCGCTCACGGCCCTCGCGCTGCTCGTCGTCTGCGCGGTCGCCGTGGTGCTGGTCGCCGCGCGCCTCTACGAGGGGTCGCTGCTCCGCACGGGCGGCACGACCTCGCTCGGCCAGGCCTGGCGTCGGCGCTGACCGACGTCGCGCCCGGACCGCTCCCGCGGCACGGCCGGGTCAGAGCACAGCGGGCCGTGGGCAGGGCTCAGGGGGCAGGCGGCAGGCGCGGGTCGTCCGGGCCCTTGCCGTCGTTGCGCCGGAGGTAGCGCTCGAACTCCTCCGCGATCGCCTCGCCGCTGGCCTCGGGCGAGTCGACCGTGTCGCGCGCCTGCTCGAGCTGCTCGATGTAGCCGGCCATGTCGTCGTCGTCCGAGGCGAGGGCGTCGATGCCCTGCTCCCACGCGGCGGACTCCGCCTCGAGGTCGCCTCGGGGGATGCTGACGCCCGCGACCTCGTCGAGCTTCTCGATCAGCGCGAGGGTCGCCTTGGGGGAGGGCGAGGCGTGCACGTAGTGCGGCACCTGGGCCCAGATCGACAGGGTCGGGATCCCGGCGGACTCCACCGCGTCCCCGAGCACGGAGAGGATGCCGACCGGGCCCTCGTAGGTGCTGCGCTCCAGGCTCAGCTCGCCCCGCACCTCCTCGTTGTCGCTGCTGACGAAGACCGAGATGGGACGCGTGTGCGGCACGTCGGCGAGCATCGCGCCGAGGAACACGACGGCGGAGACGTCGTGCACGTCGATCAGGTCGACCACCTCGGCCGCGAAGCCGCGCCAGCTGCGCGAGGGCTCGGCGCCGAGCAGCACGAAGACGTCCGGGGCGTCGCCCGCGGGGCCGCCGGCGGGCGTCGAGGCCACCTCGGGGGAGGCTTGCAGCTGGATCCGGGGCCACACCAGCGCCCGGACCCCGTCGTCGTCGTACCCGACCTGGGGGCGGTTGAACTGGTAGTCGATGTACCGCTCTCCGTCGAGCTCGGCGACCGGCTCGAGCGAGAGGGTGTCGACGATGCTGCGGGCGACGCCGCTGGCCGCCTCGCCGGCGTCGTTCCAGCCCTCGAACGCGACGACCAGGAGGCGGCCCGTCGCGAACGACGGCGTGCCGCTCACCGCCGACCCCTCGGTCGTCGTCTCGTCGGGCACTGCGTCTTCACCGGGCACGGGATCCTCACCGGCCGGGCACGGTCCCCGGCGTCTAGCCCTCCACGATAGCCGTCCGACACCGTCGAGGAGGCGGCAGCGCGGCGGCCCTGACCGCTCCCGTAGACTCGTGCCCCGTGACCGACTCCCTGCCTGCCGCCGTCCTCTGGGACATGGACGGAACCCTCGTCGACACCGAGCCCTACTGGTTCGACTCCCAGGTCGACCTCGTCGCCTCCTTCGGGGGCACCTGGACGAAGGCCGAGGGCGACACCCTGATCGGCTCGGGCCTCTGGCACTCGGCCGCCGTCCTCCAGCGGCACGGCGTCGACCTGCCCGCGGACGAGATCATCGACCGGCTGACGACCGACGTGCTGACGCGCTGCGCCGAGCACGTGCCGTGGCGCCCGGGAGCCCGCGAGCTCCTCGCCGAGCTGCGGGCCGCCGGCGTCCCGACCGCGCTCGTCACGATGTCGATCCGTCGCATGGCCCAGTTCATGGTCGACGCGATCGGCGACGACTCGTTCGACGCCGTCGTGGCCGGCGACGAGGTCGAGCACAGCAAGCCCCACCCCGAGGCGTACCTGCGCGGTGCCGAGCTGCTCGGCGTGGACGTCGCCGACTGCGTCGCCATCGAGGACAGCGTCCCGGGCCTCACCTCGGCGATGGCCGCCGGCGCCGTCGCGCTCGGCGTCGAGCACGCCGCACCGCTCGCCGACGACTCCGGCTACGTCCGCCGTGACACGCTCGTCGGCGTCGGCCTGGCCGACCTGCGCGAGATGCACGCCGCGGGCCGACGCGCCCGCGACGCGCGCACCTCCGACTCCTGACCTCCCGGCGCCGCGTGCGCCGCCCCTCCCGCACCGCGGCCCCGATCCGGGCCCGACAGAGAGCAGCACCCACCATGAGCGCCACCCGCCGACAGTCCGGCCCGTTCCTCGAGGGCGACAAGGTCCAGCTCACCGGCCCCAAGGGCAAGATGAACACCGTCGTGCTGACCCCCGGCGCCGTGTTCCACACGCACCGCGGCATGATCGCCCACGACGACCTCGTCGGCCTCCCCGACGGCTCGGTCGTCGCGAGCACGACCGGCGACGAGTACCTCGCCCTGCGCCCCCTGCTGAGCGACTTCGTCATGTCCATGCCCCGCGGCGCGGCCATCGTCTACCCGAAGGACGCCGCCCAGATCGTCGCCTTCGCCGACATCTTCCCCGGTGCCACGGTCGTCGAGGCCGGCGTCGGATCGGGCGCCCTGTCGCTCTGGCTGCTCCGCGCGATCGGCCCGGAGGGGCGCCTCGCGTCGTTCGAGCGCCGCCAGGAGTTCGCCGACGTCGCCCAGGGCAACGTCGTGAGCTTCTTCGGCGCCGAGCCGCAGAACTGGACGGTGACCGTCGGCGACCTCGTGGAGGAGCTCGCCGCCGTCGTCCCCGACGGCACCGCCGACCGGGTCGTCCTCGACATGCTGGCCCCGTGGGAGTGCGTCGACGAGACCGCCGCCGCGCTCACCCCCGGCGGGCTCGTGGTCTGCTACGTCGCCACGGCCACCCAGCTCTCGCGCGTCGCCGAGGCCCTCCGCGCCTCCGGCCAGTTCACCGAGCCCGACGCCTCCGAGACGCTCGTCCGGGGCTGGCACGTCGAGGGCCTCGCCGTCCGGCCGGACCACCGCATGATCGGGCACACGGGCTTCCTCATCACCGCCCGTCGCCTCGCACCGGGCGCGGTGCTGCCCCAGCTCAAGCGCCGCCCGTCCAAGTCCGACTACTCGGACGAGGACGTCGAGCTGTGGACCCCCGGGGCCCTCGGCGAGCGGTCGGCGAGCGACAAGAAGCTGCGCAAGACCGCACGGCAGGCACGATCGGCGGCCGACAGCGCCGTCGCGGCGACCGACAGCCTCGCCGAGGCGGACGGCGACGGCCAGGCCGACGGCGACGGCCGGGCCGACGCCCCGCACTAAGCTGTCCTCCGCATCACCAGCGACCCGCCAGTCGCGGCCACCGGCCGCAGCCCAGGAAAGAGCCTCCGTGCGCAAGATCCCCGCCCTCGTCGTGACCGTCGGCCTGCTGGCCTCGCTGACCGCGTGCGCGACGACCCCCGCGCCGGGCTCCGCCGGGTGCCCGCCCACGGGCGACGCCGCCTCGGTCGTCACCGCCACCGGCGCCTTCGGCGAGAAGCCCGACGCCCAGGTGCCGAGCCCCATCGTCACGACCGAGACGCAGGTCTCGACCCTGATCGAGGGCACCGGCGACCGCATCCTCGACGGCACGCCGGTCATCATCGACTACACCCTCTACGACGGCACCACCGGCGCCGAGGTCGAGGACTCCGGCTACGACGGCAGCCTCAACGCGCCCATCACCGTCGGCGGCACGGCCCTGGCCCCGCTCGCCTCGGCGCTCGAGTGCTCACGGGTGGGCTCCCGCGTCGCCGTCGCCATCAAGGCCTCCGAGCTGTCGGCGTCGGTCAACGGCGGCGCCGGTGCCACCGACGACGCCCCCGACGCTGCCTACGTCGCCATCGTCGACATCCGCCAGTCCTTCCTCGCCAAGGCGAACGGCCGCCCCGTGCTCGGCGCGCAGGGCATGCCCGCCGTCGTCCGTGCCCCGGACGGCGCCCCCGGAGTGACGGTCCCCGCGTCGGAGGCCCCCACGTCGCCCGAGTCGCACCTCGTCCTCGACGGCTCAGGCCGCGAGCTCGCCGCGGACGACACCGCCGTCGTGCAGTTCACCGCCGTGACGTGGGCCTCGCCCTCGACCGTCGCGACCTCGTCGTGGACGAACGGAGGGTCGGCCACCTCGCTGCCGCTCGCGGACGAGCAGATCCCCGCCCCGATCCGCGACGCGCTCGTGGGCACGCCCATCGGCTCCCAGGTGATGGTCGTCGTGCCCGCCGACGAGACGGCCGGCGTCCCCCAGCCGCTCGTCTACGTCTTCGACGTCCTGGGCGCCCTCTGACCCGCCGTCCCGTGTCGCCCCGCCGCCCCGTCCTCCGGGCCGCGGGGCTCGCGGGCGTGTCCTAGGATCGACCCGTGGCAGCCGTCCGCGCTCCGCGCATCCCCGTCGAGGAACGCCTCTTCAGCCTCGTCCTCGCCCTCCTCGCGACCGACGCCGGCCTGACCAAGACCGAGGTCCTGTCGACCGTCCAGGGCTACCGGCAGAAGTACGCCGCCGGCGGCGACAACGCGGCCCTCGAGCGGCAGTTCGAGCGTGACAAGGACGACATCCGCGAGCTCGGCGTCCCCCTCGAGACCGTCGACGACCCTGCCGCGGCCGGTGACAACCACCTCCTGCGCTACCGCATCCTCCGTGGCGACTACGAACTGCCCGTCGACATCTCCTTCTCGCCGGAGGAGACGGCGCTCCTCACGCTCGCGGGCATGGTGTGGCGCGAGGGCACCCTCTCGGCCGAGTCCCGCCGCGCGCTGCTCAAGCTGCGGTCCCTGGGAGGCGCGACGAACGTCCCCGAGCTCGCCTACGCCCCGCGGGTCCGCAGTCGCGACGCCGCCTTCGAGCCGCTGCGCACCGCCCTCGACCGCGGCGTCGTCGTGCGCTTCGACTACCTCAAGCCGGGGGAGGCGGCGCCCCGTCGCCGAGAGGTGGCGCCCTTCGCGCTGGTCCAGCACCAGGGCCGGTGGATGGTGTCCGTCGTCGAGCCCGACACGTCGTCCCGCAAGAACTTCCTGCTGTCGCGCATCGTGGGCCCGGTGACCGTCACGACGAAGGCGTTCGCGCGTCCCGCCGACGCCACCGCCGACTCCGCGCTGGAGGGCCTCGACCGGTTGTGGGAGCAGAACACGGCCGCCGTCCGGGCCGCCCCCGACTCCGACGCCCGCACCCGCCTCGGCGCGCGGCGCGGCACGGTCCCGGCCGACGGCGACGTGCTGCTCGTGCACTACAGCGATCGTCAGGTCCTCGCCGAGGAGCTCACGTCGTTCGGGCCCGAGGTCGTCGTGCTCGCGCCCGACGACCTGCGCGACCTGGTGGCGTCGCGCCTCCGCGACCTCGCGGCCGACCACGCGGTCGAAGCCGCCCCGGGCCGCGCCGCCGCGGGCTCCGGTGCCGCCACGAGCGGGGGAGCAGCCTCGTGACCGACCGCCGCCCTGCCCTGCACGCGACCGACAAGCTCGCGTTCCTGCTCTCGCTCGTGCCCTGGCTGATCGACCACGAGCGCGTCAGCGTGGCCGAGGCCGCCGCGCACTTCGGCGTGGGCGTGACCGACATCCGGCGCGCCGTCGAGCTGATCGCCGTCTCGGGCATCCCGGGAGACACCGCCCAGTACCAGCACGCCGACCTCTTCGACATCGCGTGGGACGACTTCGAGCAGAACGACGTCATCGTCCTGACCAACCTCGTGGCCATCGACGACACGCCCCGCTTCTCGGCCCGCGAGGCGGCCGCGCTGATCGCCGGCCTGCAGTACCTGTCGTCGCTCCCGGAGAACGCGGACCGCGGGGCGGTCGCCTCGCTGATGTCGAAGCTGTCCCGCGGCGCCTCGGGCGAGCCGAGCCAGGTGGCCGTGGCGCAGGAGGGCACGAGCGAGGTGCTCGCCCTCGTCCGCGACGCCGTCGAGCGCGGGGTGCAGCTCGAGTTCGACTACGCCGGCGTCCGAGGGCAGGTCGAACGGCGCCGCGTCGACCCCCTCCGGGTGGAGTCGCTCGACGCCGACTGGTACCTCCGTGGCTGGGACCACCTGAGGGAGGCGCTCCGGACGTTCCGCCTGGACCGCATCGCGTCGCCTGCCCTTACCGACGCGCGCATCACGCACCGCGCCTCCGACCTGTCGCTGCCCGACACCCTCTTCGAGGGCTCGCCGGACGACCTCGACGTCGTCGTCGAGATCGACGCGGCGGCGGCCCCGCTCCTGGACGACTACCGGCCCTCCGACGTCGTGGACGCAGGGGAGGGGCGCACCCGCCTCACCCTCCGCGTCGGCCACGTGGGCACCGTCGCCCGTCTCGTGAGCGGTCTCCCGGGCCGCGCCCGCGTCGTCGCGCCCGACGAGGCCCGTCTCGCCGTCGCGAGCTGGGCCGCCGGGGCCGCCGCCCGCTACGACGCCTGAGCCGCTCGGCCGCCGGGGCAGCTCGGGTCGCTCGACATGGGCCCGACCGCCAGGTCCCGTCACAGGCTCCGGGTTACACTGGGGACTCCCCTTCCCGCTAGGAGACACCCCTCATGCTCGGAAACCTCACCGGCTGGCACCTGATCATCATCCTGGCGATCATCCTGCTGCTGTTCGGCGCCCCCAAGCTGCCCGCCCTCGCGAAGAGCATCGCCCAGTCGATGCGCATCTTCAAGAACGAGATCGGCGACGACAAGAAGACCGGCGACGACGACGTCACCCGCCGCTCGGCCACCGACAGCACCCTGCGCCGTGACGCCGACGTCCCGACCGTCCGCCCCACCAGCGGCGACGACCACCTGAAGAACTGACGCGTGGCCACGACGACGACTCGTGGCACCGACGAGGGCGACCAGGCACCACGGGGCTCGCGCAAGCGCTCGGCCGACGGGCGCATGTCCCTGGGCGCGCACCTCGTCGAGCTGCGCAAGCGCCTCTTCCGCTCCGCCCTGGCACTGATCCTCGCCAGCGTCGCGGGCTGGTTCGTCTCCCAGTTCGTCCTCGACTTCCTGCGGCAGCCGGTCCTCGTGCTGGCGGGCGGCAACGCGAGCGAGGCCGTCCTCAACTACGGCCAGATCACGAGCAGCTTCGACCTGCGGATGCAGATCGCCGTCACCGTCGGCGTGATCCTCAGCAGCCCGGTCTGGCTGTACCAGGTCTGGGCGTTCATCGTCCCGGCCCTGGTCCGTCGAGAGAAGCTCTACGCCGTCGGCTTCATCGGCTCGGCCATCCCGCTCTTCCTGCTCGGCTGCATGAGCGGCGTCTACGTCCTGCCGAACATCGTGCGCGTGCTCACGGGCTTCGTCTCCGAGCAGGACGCCGCGATCATCGACGCGAAGCAGTACTTCGACTTCGTCCTCAAGCTCGTCCTCGCCTGCGGCATCGCCTTCGTCCTGCCGGTCTTCCTCGTGCTCCTCAACTTCGTCGGGGTCATCAGCGCCGGGGCGATCATCAAGGGCTGGCGCGTCGCCATCCTGCTGATCGCGGTCTTCACCGCCATCGCGACGCCCGCGGCCGACATCTTCTCGATGTTCCTGCTCGCGGTGCCCATGGTGTTCCTCTACTTCGTCGCCGCCGGCGTCGCCTGGATCCACGACCGCGGCGTCGCCAAGCGCGCCGCGGCACTCGACGCCGAACTCGCCGGAGGGTGACCCCATGACCAGCAGCGACCTCAGCCCGGCCGCCCGCTTCGCCGCCTCGAAGAACCGCGTCCGCACGCCGCAGCTGCAGTCGTTCCGGTCGCGCCTCGGCTTCTCCCTCGACCCGTTCCAGGAGGCGGCCTGCGCCTCCGTCGAGGAGGGCTCGAGCGTCCTCGTCGCCGCGCCCACGGGTGCGGGCAAGACGCTGGTCGCCGAGTTCGCCATCCACCTCGCGATGCAGCACCCCCGCGACAAGGTCTTCTACACCGCGCCGATGAAGGCGCTGAGCAACCAGAAGTTCCAGGAGCTGGTGGCCGAGTACGGGGCGTCCGAGGTCGGCCTGCTCACCGGCGACACGAACGTCAACTCCCGTGCGCGCATCGTCGTGATGACGACCGAGGTGCTCCGCAACATGATCTACGCGGGCTCCGAGATGCTCGACGACCTCCGCTACGTCGTCCTCGACGAGGTGCACTTCCTGGCCGACCGCTTCCGCGGCGCCGTGTGGGAAGAAGTGATCATCCACCTCCCGCTCGACGTGCGCCTCATCTCGCTCAGCGCCACCGTGTCGAACGCCGAGGAGTTCGGCGACTGGCTGCAGACCGTCCGCGGCGGCACCGACGTGATCGTCTCCGAGGACCGCCCGGTGCCCCTCGACCAGCACGTCCTCGTCGGGGGCAAGTTCCTCGACCTGTTCGACTCGAGCGGGCAGGCGGCGACCAACCGCGTCAACCCCGAGCTGCTGCGGGCCACCTCGCTGTCGAGACGAGGAGGCGGTAGCCGGCGCGAGCGCGGCGGTCGCGACGGCTTCTCGGGCCGCGGCCCGCGCGGCCACGTCGTGCCGCCGACGCAGCACGCCCAGGGTCGCCTCGACCGCTGGAAGATCGTCGAGATGCTCGACGACCAGAACCTGCTCCCGGCCATCTTCTTCGTCTTCAGCCGCGTCGGCTGCGACCAGGCCGTCAAGCAGGTGCTGCGCTCGGGCATCCGCCTCACCACCGCCGACCAGCGCCGGGAGATCCGCGAGATCGTCGAGGCCCGGTGCCGCACGCTCCGTGACGAGGACCTCGCCGTGCTCGGCTACTGGCAGTGGCTCGACGGGCTCGAGCGCGGGGTCGCCGCGCACCACGCCGGCCTGCTGCCCGCTTTCAAGGAGGTGGTGGAGGAGCTGTTCCAGAAGAAGCTCGTCAAGGTCGTCTTCGCCACCGAGACCCTGGCTCTCGGCATCAACATGCCCGCGCGAACGGTCGTGCTCGAGAAGCTCGAGAAGTTCAACGGCGAGGCCCGCGTGCCGATCACGCCGGGGGAGTACACCCAGCTGACCGGCCGCGCCGGGCGGCGGGGGATCGACGTCGAGGGCCACTCCCTCATCCAGTGGCAGCAGGGCCTCGACCCGCAGGCGGTCGCGAGCCTCGCCTCCCGGCGCACCTATCCGATGAACTCCAGCTTCCGCCCGACCTACAACATGGCGGTCAACCTGATCGAGCAGTTCGGCCGGTCGCGCACCCGCGAGGTGCTCGAGACGTCGTTCGCCCAGTTCCAGGCCGACCGCGCCGTCGTCGACCTCGCCCGCAAGGTCCGGACGCAGCAGGAGAGCCTCGACGGCTACGCCCGCAGCATGCAGTGCCACCTGGGCGACTTCGGCGAGTACACCACGATCCGTCGCGAGCTCGGCGACCTCGAGAAGCAGGGCGCCGCACGAGCCGACGCGCAGTCCCGGGCTGAGCACGACAAGCGCCAGCGGCACCTCGCCGACCTCCGCCGTCGCCTCCGGCAGCACCCCTGCCACGCCTGCCCCGAGCGCGAGCAGCACGCCCGCTGGTCCGAGCGCTGGTGGAAGCTCAAGAAGCAGACCGACCAGCTCTCGGCCCAGATCCGGGGGCGCACCGGCGCCGTGGCGAAGGTCTTCGACCGGGTTACCGACGTGCTGCTCGACCGCGGCTACCTCGAGCCCACGTCACCACGCTCCTCGACGTCCGGTGCGGCCGCACCCGGCTCGTCGAGGCGCGGCAGCGACCGCACGGCCGAGGTCGCCGTCACGTCGACGGGGCGCACCCTCCGCCGCATCTACGGCGACCGCGACCTGCTCGTCGCCGAGAGCCTGCGACTCGGGCTCTGGGACGCGCTCGACGTGCCCTCGATGGCGGCGATGGCCGCCACCCTCGTCTACGAGCCCCGCCGCGACGAGGGCCAGCTCAGCGAGCGGTTCCTGCCCCGCGGCGCGTACCGCGAGGCCCTCGACGAGACGCAGAAGCTCTGGGCCGAGCTCGACGACCTCGAGCAAGAACACCGTCTGCCCGGCAGCAACCCGCCGGCCCCCGGCCTCGCGCTGGCCATGCACCGGTGGGCCCGGGGAGCGGACCTCGACTCCGTGCTCGAGGACGCCGAGCTCGCCGCGGGCGACTTCGTCCGCTGGACGAAGCAGACCATCGACCTGCTCGACCAGCTGTCCGTCGTCGCCGACCTGCCGGTCGGGCCGATCGCCCGCCGTGCCCTCGACGCCGTCCGGCGCGGGATCGTCTCCTACTCGGCGGTCTGAGGCGGGGCTCGGCGGTCCGAGCCGGCTCCGCAGGGTCGCTCTGGGCCTGCAGGAGGCGCGCCCCGCCTCCCAGCCTCGCCCCCGTAGGATCGCACGGTGCCCCTCCGCGTGACCGACTTCCGCCTGCCGCTCTGGGTGGCCGTCCTCGTGGCGGCCGGGGCCGGGGTCGTGCTCGACGCGGGGTTCCCCGACGGCGACGTGTGGCCCCTCGCCTTCGTCGGGATCGCCCTCGTGCTGGTGTCCCTGCGTGGCCGCCGGGCCGGGGGAGCCTTCCTCGTGGGCCTCGTGGCCGGGCTCTCGTTCTACCTCGTCCACATCTTCTGGGCGACCCTCTACCTCGGGCTGCTGCCGTGGGCCGCGCTCTCGACGCTCGAGGCCCTCTTCTTCGGCGGCGGGGCCGTGCTCATCGCCCTCGCCTACCGCTGGGTGCCGCGCATCTGGCCCGGACTCGTCGGCCAGGCCGTCGTCGTCCCGGTCGTCGTGGCCGGCCTCTGGACCCTCCGCGAGTTCGTCGCCGGCAACTGGCCCTACGGCGGGTTCGCGTGGGGCCGCATGGCGCTCAGCCAGTCGCAGAGCCCGTTCGCCGGGCTCGTGGCGTGGGTGGGCATCTCCGGGCTGAGCTTCCTCATGGTGGCCCTCGTCGCGGCGCTGATCCAGCTCGCCCTCATGGTCACGCTGCCCCGCGCGACCCGGCTGCTGGCCGGCGCGATCGCCGTCGTCGCCGTGCTCGCCGTCCCCGCTTGGCCCACGTCGTCGAGCGGCACCGCCCGCATCGCCGGCGTGCAGGGCAACGGACCGGCCGGCTACTTCGACGAGAGGGAGCAGGGCGACCTGCTCAACTCGCAGGTGCTCGCGATGAGCGGCCTCCAGTCCGGCGACGACCTCGACCTCGTCGTCTGGCCCGAGGGCGGCAGCGACCGCGACCCCACCCGCGACGCGTACGGCCGCTACGTCTTCGACGCCATCACGACGGGATACGACGCGCCCCTCCTGTCGGGCGTCATCACGCAGAGCGACGACGGCGAGACCGTCTGGAACTCCTCCGTCCTCTGGGACGACGGCGAGGTGCAGGGGCAGTACGACAAGAAGCACCCGATCCCGTTCGGCGAGTACGTGCCCGACCGCTCCTTCTGGCGGCCCTTCGCACCTGACCTCATCGACCTCATCGCCCGCGACTACACGCCCGGCACACGACCTGAGGCGATGACGATCGGCGACTTCACCGCCGGCATCTCGATCTGCTTCGACATCGTCGACGACCAGCTCGTCACGAACATGATGCGCGACGGCGCCCAGGTGATCATCGCGCAGACCAACAACGCCGACTTCGGCGACACCGACGAGAACGCCCAGCAGCTCGCGATCGCCCGGCTGCGGGCCATCGAGACGGCGCGCCCGGTCGTCAACGTCTCGACCATCGCCTCCAGCCGGGTCATCGACGCGCAGGGGGACATCGTCGCCGGCGTCCAGGACTTCACGGCCGGCACCATGGTCCACATGGTCGACCTCGGCACCGGGACGACGCCCGCGGTCGTCGACAGCCGGGCGATCGAGCTGTTCGTCTCGTTCCTCGGGCTCGCCCTGCTGGTCCTCTCGCGGGTGCTGATCGGCGGTCGTCGGAGCCGACGCCGCCGTCTCCTCACCTCGGCTCCGTGGGCGGAGCTCACCACGCCGCGGCTGGCCGCCGAGAAGTCCGTGGCCCTCGAGGACGAGCTGGACGACCCCGGCCAGTTCGACTCGGTGCGGCGCGGCCGCCGCCGCTGACGAAGCCGCACGGGACGCACGGCGTCACGACCGGCAGGCCGTCAGGACCGGCGACCGGACGCACATCGGCCCCGGCGTCGTGACGACGACCGGGGCCGATGGTGGGGGAGCGGGCCGGAACTCGGAGGGCGAGCCTCAGGCTCCGATGGCCTGCTTGCCGCGACGCGCGCGGAGGAACGTCAGACGCTCCTCGAGGAGCTCCTCGAGCTCCTCACGGCTGCGTCGCTCGAGCAGCATGTCCCAGTGGCTCCTGGGCACCTTGACGTCTCCGGCCTCGATCTCGACGGGCTTGCCGTCCGCGGCGAGCAGACGACCCTCCTGGCCGCTCTTGGGCGACTGCCAGATGTCGGGGATCTCCGCGTCGGCCGCGAAGACCATGTCGAACTCCGTGCCGTCCGCCGTCTGGTAGACGGCACGCTTCCGGGGTGAGAACTCCACGCCCTCTTCGCTCTGCAGGCTCTGACTGCCGAGCCGCATGCCACGCAAACTGCGATCTGCCATTGTGTGGTCTCCTCTCGCGTTGCAATCTCCCGTTGTAACGTCAGGTCGGGTCCGCCTGTTTCATCCGAGACGGATTCACAGTCCGCTCACAGTGCCCTGGCAGTGGCCGCCCGCACCTCCGCGAGGGCGAGATCGGCCCTGTCGGACACGAGTCCGTGCACGCCGAGGGCGAGCAGACGGCGCATGGCGACGGGGTCGTTGACGGTCCAGACGTGGGTCTCGACACCGATCGCCTCGAGGTCGCGGACCCGGCGACGGGTGACGACGCGGAGCGGGCCCTGGCGCTCGGGCACCTGGACGGCCCCGCAGCCACGGAGCGCACGGGCCATCAGTCTTAGCCGGATCGACGTGACGGGCACGGCGCCGAGGGCGACGACGGCGACGACGCCCCAGGACGACGCCGAGGTGGCGACGCCGGGGAGCTCGGCCAGCACCCGCCGTCGGATGCGCTGGTCGAAGGAGGTGAGCAGGACGCGGTGCTCGGCCCGTGCCCGCCGCACCGCGTCGATCGTCGGGTCGACGGCCTCGGCGACCTTGACGTCGATGTTGAAGCGGGTCTCGGGGAACGCGTCCAGCGCCTCCTCGAGGGTCGGCATCTCGTAGCCGTCATCGAGTCGGACCAGCCGGACCTCGGCCAGGGTGAGGTCGTGCACCGAGACGTCACGACCCGCGACCCGCGAGAGGTCGGGGTCGTGGCTCACGACGGCGACGCCGTCGCTCGTCGCGTGGACGTCGGTCTCGACGTAGAGCGCGCCCGCCGCGATCGCCTGCAGGAACGACGCCGTCGTGTTCTCGGGCACGTAGAGGGCCAGGCCGCGGTGCGCCAGCACCCGCGGTGCCGGGCCCTCGAACCAGACGGAGGCGCGGGCCGGCTCCACTAGGGAGCGGCCGGGGGAGCGGTGGGCGGCACGTCGGTGCTGCCGTCCGAGGAGCCGGTCGTGCCCGACGTCCCGGCCGTGCCGGCGGACCCGGGCAGGTCACCGGCCCCGGGACGCGTGACGGTCGGGAAGCCCAGGTCGGGCTCGCTGCCGAGGTCGACCGTGGTCGCGAGGTCGGGCGTCTGCTCGGTCTCGGACACCTTCGTCGTGCCGCGGTCGACCCAGCCGGGCGCCGACGGGTCCTTCGGGGCGAAGAAGCCCGAGCCGATGCCCTTGAGCGCCTCGGTCAGCTCGCTCGGGATGATCCAGAGCTTGTTCGCCGAGCCCTCGGCGAGCTTCGGCAGCGTCTGGAGGTACTGGTAGGCGAGCAGCTTCGGGTCGGGGTCGCCGAGGTGGATGGCGTTGAAGACGGTCTCGATGGCCTCGGCCTCGCCCTGTGCGCGCAGCACCTGTGCCCGGGCGTCGCCCTCGGCCCGGAGGATCGCCGACTGGCGGGAGCCCTCGGCCTCGAGGATCTGCGACTGCTTCGTGCCCTCGGCGGTGAGGATCGCGGCACGACGGTTCCGCTCGGCGCGCATCTGCTGCTCCATCGAGTCCTGGATGGACAAAGGCGGGTCGATCGCCTTGAGCTCGACGCGTCCGACGCGGATGCCCCACTTGCCGGTGGCCTCGTCGAGGACGATGCGGAGCTGGCCGTTGATGTTGTCGCGGCTCGTGAGGGCCTCTTCGAGGTTGAGCCCGCCGACGACGTTGCGGAGGGTCGTCGTGGTCAGCTGCTCGACCGCCCCGAGGTAGTTGGCGATCTCGTAGGTCGCCGCCCGGGCGTCCGTCACCTGGAAGTAGACGACCGTGTCGATCGAGACCACCAGGTTGTCCTCGGTGATGACCGGCTGCGGCGGGAACGACACGACCTGCTCGCGCATGTCGATCAGCGGCCGGACCCGGTCGATGAACGGGACGAGCAGGTTGAGCCCCGGCATGAGGGTCTTGTGGTACTTGCCGAGCCGCTCGACGACGCCCGCGCTGGCCTGCGGGATGATCCGCACGGCTCGGAACAGCACGACGAGCACGAAGACGACGACGATCGCGACGACGGCGACGGTCACGATGGTGGTGGGGTCCATGGTCAGTCCCTTCAGGCGGGGACGACCAGGGCGGTCGACCCCTCGATGGCGGTGACGACGACCGGCGCGCCGGTGTCGAGGACGATCCCGGCCGACGCCGGGGGAGAGGGGAGGAGGCGGGCGGTCCACGTCTCGCCGTTCGCGAGCTTGACCTGGCCGCCGTCGACGCCGATCGGCACGACGACCGTGCCGCGGATGCCCATCAGGGCCGCGAGGTTGCTGGGCGTCGGGTCGCCGCCCTTGCCGAGCGCCCGGAGCAGGGGAGGCCGGACGGTGAAGAGCAGCAGGACGGCGATCAGCCCGGCGACGATGACCTGCAGCCACCACGGCGCCCCGAAGAGGCCGGCCAGCAGGCCGCCCGCGCTGCCGATCGCCAGCATGAGGAACGTGAGCTCGAGGGTCGTGACCTCGACCACGACGAAGACGAGGAGCAGCCCGATCCAGATCAGCCACGCCCACTGGGTGACGACGTCCACGTCGGCCTCCTTCGTCTCGCGTGCGGTCGACCCACTGCGTGGTCGATGCACCGTGTCGTCGACGGTATCAGGGGCGACCGACAGCCGGACGAGGACCGATAGTCTCGAGGCGGTCCGTCGCGACCCGCCGCACGCCCCCACGACAGTCTGGAGCCCACCGTGTCCAACCCCCTCGCCGCAGGATCCCTCACCGGCAAGCGCGCCCTCGTCACGGGCTCGTCCCGGGGCATCGGCGCCGACACGGTCGGCTACCTCGCCGAGGCCGGCGCCCGCGTGGTCGTCAACTTCCGCAACAAGGAGAAGCGCGCGCTCCAGCTCGTCGGCAAGATCGAGGCCGCAGGCGGCGAGGCGATCGCCGTCGGCGCCGACCTCACCGACGCCGAGAGCCTGGACGCCATGTTCGCGCAGGTGCGCGACGCGTTCGGCGGCCTCGACGTGCTCGTCATGAACGCGTCGGGCGGCATGGAGACCGGCATGGCCGAGGACTACGCGCTCAAGCTGAACCGCGACGCCCAGGTCGCCCTGCTCACGGCGGCCCTGCCGCTGATGGCGCCCGGCTCGCGCGTCGTGTTCGTCACGAGCCACCAGGCGCACTTCATCCGCACGACCGAGACGATGCCCGAGTACCTGCCCGTCGCCCTCAGCAAGCGCGCGGGGGAGGACGCCCTGCGCGAGATGCTGCCGCAGCTCGAGGCCGCCGGCGTCGAGTTCGTCGTCGTGTCGGGCGACATGATCGAGGGCACGATCACCGCGACGCTGCTCGAGCGCTCGAACCCGGGCGCGATCTCGTCGCGCAAGGAGAGCGCCGGCAAGCTGTACAACGTCGCCGAGTTCGCCGCCGAGGTCGCCTCCGCTGCGGTCGACCCGATCCCGGCCGACCACACGCGCTACGTGGGCGACACGAGCGACTTCGCCCCGCTGGTCTGAGACGGGGCACCTCGTGACCGAGCGCGTCGTCCGACCGACCTCCCGCCTCCTCGTCCTCGACGAGGACGACCGCCTGCTGCTGATGCGGACGAAGGCGCCCGACACGAGCGGGCACTCCCGCTGGATCACGCCCGGCGGGGGAGTCGACCCCGGTGAGGACCACCCGCAGGCCGCGGTGCGGGAGCTGCTCGAGGAGACCGGTCAGGTCGTCGCCGACGTCGGGCCCGTCGTGCGGGTCGACGACTTCGAGGTCCCGTGGGACGACGCCGACCACACGCACGGCCACGCCGAGTTCTTCGTCGTGCGGCTGCCGCACTTCGAGGTCGTCGACTCGGGCTGGACCGACGACGAGCGCGTCGACATCCTCGAGTCGCGCTGGTGGACGCTCGACGAGCTCGACGCGACCGCCGAGCCGGTCGAGCCGGCCGACCTGACGACGTTGCTGCGCGACGTGCTCTCCCGAGGCTGAGGAGCACCCCTCTCGGTCCCTCAGTTAGGCGCTGATAATGCACATTATGTCAGCTCGCCTGTCCGGACCACTCCTCGCCCCTACCCACGCCTCACGCCTCACGCGTCCGCGTGATCGGCATCCGCATCGGCACGGACGGTCCAGCCGGACCAGCGACCGTCGGGCAGCTGCGCCAGCTGGTCCTCCCACCGGCGCCGCTCGCGTCGACGCACGCCCAGCGACGGCGCCGTCCCCGACCAGTCCCTGCGCCAGCGGGTCAGGGCCCAGCGAGCACGTCCGGACCGTCCAGGGCCGAGGCTCTCGGCCACGCCCCCGCCGGCCAGGCCCAGGACGACCTCCTCCAGAGACTCCGCGATCTCCTCCCAGGGCTCGTCGCAGACCTCGCAGCCGCAGAACCACAGGTCGAACTGGCTGAAGAAGCCGGCGAAGACCGAGAGGACTCCCGGCTCGGTCCCGAAGACGACCCACACCGTGACCTCGCCGGGGCGCCCGGACGCGATCCGCACGATGCGCGAGACGTCGTGCCCGAGCGAGTGCGCGTGCCCCGACGGCAGCGCCACCGGGGCGTCGACGTGCACGTCGTACTCGCGGTCGACGTGCTCGATGAGGGCCTGGGCGACGGAGTGCACGGGGCGGTAGCGCTCCTCGCGCAACCGGTCCGCCTCGTCGCCCACCACGTCCGCGCCGTCGAGGTCGCTCGACTCGGCGAAGACGGGACGGAGGTACTCGTGCACGCCCGAAGGATACCGATCCGACGACGGGTCGCCCGGCCGCAGCGGCGCGGTCCCCGTCGCCGATCCGTACCCCCTCCTCCCTGCCGCCCGACAGCCTCCCGGTGTTCAGTCGTCCCATGCCCGACGACGAGACCCCCGACGACGCCCACCTCCGACCCGACGGCGTCGACGACGCGACGATCGCCGCGCTCGGGAAGCTGTCCGAGGCGCTCGAGGTCGTCGAGCACGCCCGCGGCCTGCTCTACGGCTTCCACCGACTCACCGGCAAGGCCGACCTGGCGCTCGGGGAGGCGGTCGACCTGCTCCGCGAGGCCGGCCACGACGAGCACGCCGACTCCCTGGAGCGCGACCTGGTCGGACGCAACGTCGTCGAGGGCCGCTGGACGTTCCAGATCGTCGAGGACTACGACGACACCTACTGGTCGGAGTTCCGGCGCAGCGAGAAGACCGTGCGCGACGCCCTCGCGGGCGGCAGACGGCACGTCTTCGAGTCCGAGATGAAGGAGGAGCGGCGCAGCCCCGGCCGGCGACACCACGAGGCACGCCCCGCCGAGCAGCACGGCTCCCCCGGCGACGACTCGCGCTGACTCCCCCCAGGCCTCCTGAGAACTGCCTCCGGCGGGCCGAGGCCGGACGGGCCACCTGGCAGGATGGCGAGATGACCCCGCCTCCCGTCGACCGCCCTCGCATCGAGGCGGCGGTCACCGAGATCCTCGCGGCCATCGGCGAGGACGGCACTCGTGAGGGCCTCCTGTCGACGCCCCGACGCGTCGCCGAGGCGTACGCCGAGTTCTTCGCCGGCCTCGAGGTCGACGCCGCCGAGCTCGTGCGCTCGTCGGCCGTCGCCTCCGACCCCGAGAAGCTCGGCGAGCTGGTGGTGGTCCGCGGCATCGCGCTCCGGTCCGTCTGCGAGCACCACCTCCTGCCCTTCGTGGGCCAGGCGCACGTGGCCTACGTGCCGGGCGACCGCATCGTCGGCCTCGGCACCGTGCCCCGCGTGGTCGACGCCCTGGCCTCGCGGCCCCAGCTGCAGGAGCGCCTCGGCGAGGAGATCGCCGACGCCTTCGTCGAGGGCCTCTCCCCCGCCGGCGTCCTCGTCGTCCTCGACGCCGTGCACGGCTGCGTCACGACGCGCGGCCCGCGGCAGGTCGGCAGCTCGACGGTCACCGTCGCGAGCCGGGGCGCCCTCGCCGAGCCCGCCGCTCGTGCCGAGGCGATCGCGCTGATCACGGCGGGCGACGACCGTGCCTGAGGCCTCGCTCCCTGTCTTCATCGCTCCCCCGCTGCGCCTCCCGGTGCGCACGATCGGACGCCGCACCTTCGACTTCTCCCGTCAGGTGGCCGTGATGGCCGTCGTCAACCGCACCCCCGACTCCTTCTTCGACCAGGGCCGCACCTTCGCGCTCGACGCGGCCGTGCAGGCGGCCGTCGACGCGGCCGAGGCCGGGGCCGACTGGGTCGACATCGGGGGCGTCCCCTTCGCGCCGGGCCCCGAGCTGTCGGCTGCCGATGAGCTCGACCGGGTGCTGCCGGTCGTGCAGGCCCTCGCCGCCGTGTCCGACGTCGTGATCTCGGTCGACACGTTCCGGCCAGAGGTCGCCGCCGCGGTGATCGAGGCCGGGGCCGGGGTCGTCAACGACACGACCGGGCTGCACGACCCGCGCCTCGCCGACGTCGTGGCCGACAGCGGCGCGACACTGGTCGTCACGCACAGCCTCGCCGCCCCGCGGCGACCGCACCCGCGGCCGCACTACGACGACGTCGTCGTCGAGGTGGCCGACCTGCTCGCGCGCCGAGTCGACGTCGCCCTCGCCCACGGTGTCCGGGAGGACCAGATCATCGTCGACCCCGGCCACGACCTCAACAAGACGACCGTCCACACCCTCGAGCTGACCCGCCGTCTCGGCGAGGTGGCCGGGCTCGGGCACCCCGTGCTCGCGGCCGTCTCGAACAAGGACTTCGTGGGCGAGTCCCTCGACCGCGCCAAGCCCGACCGCCTCGCCGGCTCGTTGGCGGCCGCCGTCGCCAGCGTGTTCCTCGGCGCCCGCATCGTGCGGATGCACGACGCCCGCGCGGCCGTCGACGCCGCCCGCATGGTCGAGGCGATCCTCGGCTGGCGACGACCCGTGCACGCCGTGCACAACGCCTCGTGACCGGCCCGCGCGTCGTCCGCGTGGTCCCCGGCGGCCACGAGGAGGCGCCCCTCACCGACGCGGACCTGCTGGCGACGCTCTCCCCCCGCGACCGCAGCCGCCCGTGCCTCCGCGTCAACTTCGTGACGACCCTCGACGGCGCCTCGACCTCGGACGGCGTCTCCGGCTCGCTCGGCGGGCCGGCCGACGGCCGGGTCTTCGACCTCCTGAGGCGCGTCACCGACGTCGTCGTCGTCGGCGCCGGAACCGTCCGCGACGAGGGCTACGGCGCGATGCGGCTGAGCGACGACGCGGCGACCTGGCGCGAGCAGGCCGGCCTCGCTCCGCAGCCCGTCTTCGCCCTCGTCTCGGGGTCGCTCCGGCTCGACCCCGAGTCGACCGTCTTCACGGAGGCGCCGGTGCGGCCGCTCGTCCTGACCACCGACCGGGCCGACCCCGGAGCACGTCGGGCGCTCGAGCGCGTCGCCGACGTCGTGGCCTGCGGCGAGGAGCGGGTCGACCCGCACCTCCTGCGCGACGCCCTGGTCGAGCGCGGACTGCCCCAGATGCACTGCGAGGGCGGCCCTCGCCTCTTCGGCGACCTGGTGCGGGCCGACGCCGTCGACGAGCTGTTCCTCACCCTCGCGCCGATGCTCGAGGGCGGCCACGGCCTGCGCGTCAGCCAGGGTGCCGAGGGCGACGACTCGAGCCCGCTGCGGCGCATGCGGCTGGCCCACGTGCTGCAGGACGGCGACGAGCTGCTCACCTGGTACGTGCGCGACCGGGAGCAGACCGCCTGACCCGAGGAGGGGAGCGGCACCGAGATCGGCCCCGCTCCCCCGCCCGAGGTGCGTCGTGCCTCCTCGCGTCAGCCCTGCGGGGCCTCCACGCCTTCGCCGAACCCGCCCTCGATCAGCTCGACGAGGTCGTCGACCGCCTGCTGCGCGTCCGGTCCGGTGGCCATGAGCGACACGGTCGACCCGATGCCGAGCCCCAGGCCCATGATGCGGAGCAGGCTCTTGGCATCGACGCCGTTCACCGTGACGTCGGCCTGGAACCGGGAGGCGTGGGTCACCAGCTCGGCAGCCGGACGGGCGTGCAGGCCCGACGCGTTCACGAGCACGGCGGAGCGCTCGACCGCGTCGCCGCCGCGCAGCTCCCGCTCGTCGGCGTGGGGGTCCGCGACGCCCGTCGCGCTGCGGGCCGCCTCGGCGACCTGGGCCAGCGAACCGCCGGTCTCGGCCGCGACGGCCGCGGCCACCGCGCCCTCCACGATCGGCGCGTCCACGATGACGACGCGCTCGCGATCCGCGTCGTCGAGGAAGTCGACGGCCGTCTCCGAGGTGAGCACCGCGGAGCCGAGGTCGCAGAGCACGACGACTCCCCCGCCGCCGTCGGCGGTGCCGAGCGCGGCGGAGACGGCGTCGAAGCTCGTGCCGATGCCGCCCTCGTCGGTGCCGCCCGCGGCGACGAGGGTCGTGGTGGGCGCCATCTGACGGGCGAGCTCCACCGTGCCCTCGGCGATCTTGGAGCTGTGCGAGACGACGACGATGCCGACGGAGGCCATGGTCACGCCTCCCCGGAGGTCGTCGTCGCGGCAGCCGCGACGTCGTCGGCGGCGTCCGCGGCGGCGGCCAGGATCAGCGCGGACGACTGCGCGCCCGGGTCCCGGTGGCCGACCGCGCGTTCGCCGAGGTAGCTCGCTCGTCCCTTGCGGGCGACGAGCGGCTCGGTCGACTCGGCGCCGGCCGCCGCGGCGTCGGCCGCCGCGCGCAGCACGGCGGCGGGCTCGCTGCCTCCGTCGGCGGCCGCCCTGGCCGCGTCCGTCGCGGGGGTCCAGGCGTCGACCATGGTCTTGTCGCCGACCTCGGCCTTGCCGCGGAGCACGGCGCCGTCCCGGGCCGCGGCCACGAAGGCCGCGACGCCGGCGGAGTCGATCTCGGTCGCGTCGCCGAGAGCACCCGCGCCCTTGAGGAAGGCGGTGCCGAGCAGGGGCCCGGAGGCGCCTCCCACGGTCGAGATGAGGGTCGTCGCGACCATCTTGAGCAGAGCGCCGGGCGTGGCGTCGTCCGGCTGCGACGCGAGCTTCGCGCGCACGGCCGAGAAGCCCCGCTCGAGGTTCTCGCCGTGGTCGCCGTCGCCGATCTCGCGGTCGAGCTCGACGAGCGCCGTCCGGTTCTCGCTGACGGTGTCGGCCGCGCGCTCGACGAAGCGGCGGGCCCAGGTGGAGTCCAGTGTCATGTCGTCCTTCTCTCGGGTGTCTGGTCTGCTCGGGTGTCCGGTGGCGGACGGCTGGTCAGCGGCCGCGCCGCAGGGCCGCGGTCTCGACGGGCGCGTCCCACAGCTCGGTCAGCTCGTCGTCCAGCCTCGTCACGGTGATCGACATGCCCTGCATCTCGAGCGACGTGACGTAGTTGCCGACGAGGGTCCGCGTGACCTCCACGCCCTTCTCTGCCAGCACCTCCGCGGCGCGGCGGAACGCGACGTACAGCTCGACGAGCGGCGTCCCGCCCATCCCGTTGACGAACAGCAGGACGCGATCGCCGGAGGCGGTGCCCAGGTCGTCGAGGACCGCGTCCAGCAGGCGGTCGACGATCCGGTCCACCGGCTCGAGCGGCACGCGCTCGCGACCGGGCTCGCCGTGGATGCCGATGCCGATCTCGACCTCGTCGTCGGCCAGCGTGAAGCTCGGCTCGCCCGCGTGCGGGACGACGCCGGCGGCGAGGGCGACGCCCATCGTCCTGGTCGCGGCGTTCGTCCGCCGGGCCACCTCGGCCACCTGCTCGAGCGAGTCGCCGCGCTCGGCCGCGGCACCTGCCGTCTTCTCGACGACGACCGTGCCGGCGACGCCGCGACGCCCGGCCGTGTAGAGGGAGTCCTTGACGGCGACGTCGTCGTCGACGAGCACCGACGCCACGGTGATGCCCTCGGCCTCGGCCAGGTCGGCCGCGGTCTCGAAGTTGAGGACGTCGCCGGTGTAGTTCTTGACGATGTAGAGGACGCCCGCTCCCCCGTCGACGGCCTGCGTGGCGGCGACGATCGGGTCGGGCGTGGGCGAGGTGAAGACGGGGCCCGGCACGGCGGCGCTGAGCATGCCGTGGCCGACGAAGCCGGCGTGCAGGGGCTCGTGGCCGCTGCCGCCGCCGCTGACGATCGCGACCTTGCCCGCCACGGGAGCGTCGGCGCGGCGCACGAACGTGGGGTCGTGCGAGACGACCAACAGGTCGGGGTGAGCGGCGCCGATGCCGGCCACCGCCTCCTCGACGACGTCCTTCGGATCGTTGATGAGCTTCTTCATCGAAGTCCCTCCCTGGAACGGGCGCGGTGCACGGGCGGCACCGTCGCGCCTCGAAGCTACTCCGGGCAGGGCCCGTGCAGGCAGGGCGCGCGACGCCTCCCGTGCACATATGTGCATCCGTGGTGATTCGGGTGGCGGACGGGGCCGCACGCGGGTCTATGGTGATGCCACACGCTCACCGCGGAGGTGCACAGTGGCACCCCGCCCGACGACTAAGGAAGGTCGACGTGGACCTGGGAACGATTTTTCTCTCTGAGCTGGTGGGCACCGCCATGCTCCTCACCCTCGGTGGCGGCGTGGTCGCCAACGTGGCGCTCACGAAGTCGAAGGGCTTCAACGGCGGCACCCTGATGGTGAACTTCGGCTGGGGCCTCGCGGTATTCGCCGGCATCTCGGTGTCGTACTCCTCCGGCGCCCACCTCAACCCCGCCGTCAGCATCGCGCAGCTGATCCTCGGCAACATCGACTTCCCGCAGTTCCTCGTCTACGTCGCGGCGCAGATGATCGGTGCGATCCTCGGTGCGGTCATCGTGTGGCTGGCCTACAAGAACCACTTCGACGAGGAGCCCGACCCGGCCTCCAAGCTCGGCGTCTTCTCGACCGGCCCGGCCATCCGCAACTATGGCTGGAACCTGGTCACCGAGATCATCGGCACCTTCGTCCTGGTCTTCGTCATCATCGCGTTCACCAACGGCAGTGCGGCCCCGGCGAACCTGGGCGCCCTCGGCGGCCTCGCCGTCGGCCTCCTCGTCGTCGGCATCGGCGCCTCCCTCGGCGGCCCGACCGGCTACGCCATCAACCCTGCCCGTGACCTCGGTCCCCGCATCGCGCACGCCCTGCTGCCCATCAAGGGCAAGGGCTCGAGCGACTGGTCCTACGCCTGGGTGCCCGTCGTGGGCCCCCTGGTCGGCGGTGCGCTCGCGGCGCTCCTGTCGTACCCGCTCCTCCCCCTCATCAACGGCTAGCAGGCCGGCCACACCCGTTCCACGACTGCACCGCGGGGACACCCGGGACACGCTCCGGCCACGGCCGGGGCGTGTCTCCCCTGCCCGGTGCACACCATCAACGACGAAGGAGAACCACCCGTGAGCGACGACTACATCCTGGCGATCGACCAGGGCACCACCAGCACCCGCGCCATCATCTTCGACCACTCCGGCTCGATCGTCTCGACCGGCCAGAAGGAGCACGAGCAGATCTTCCCGCGCGCCGGCTGGGTCGAGCACGACCCCGCCGAGATCTGGGAGAACACCCGTGAGGTCATCGGCCAGGCCCTCTCCCGCGCCGACATCACGCGCCACAACATCAAGGCCGTCGGCATCACCAACCAGCGCGAGACCGCCGTGGTCTGGGACAAGACCACCGGCAAGGCCGTCTACAACGCCATCGTCTGGCAGGACACCCGCACCCAGTCGATCGTCGACCGCCTCGCGGCCGACGGCGGCGTCGAGCGCTTCAAGCCCGTCGTGGGCCTGCCGCTCGCCACCTACTTCTCGGGCACGAAGGTCGTCTGGATCCTCGAGAACGTCGAGGGCGCCCGCGAGAAGGCGGAGGCCGGCGACCTGCTCTTCGGCACGACCGACACCTGGGTCCTCTGGAACCTCACCGGCGGCACCGACGGCGGCGTGCACGTCACCGACGTCACCAACGCCTCGCGCACCCTCTTCATGGACCTCGAGACGCTCGAGTGGCGCGACGACATCCTCGAGGCCTTCGACGTGCCCCGCTCGATGCTCCCCGAGATCAAGAGCTCGTCCGAGGTCTACGGCACGGTCGAGGCCTCCAGCCTCCTCCGCGAGGTCCCGATCGCCGGCATCCTCGGCGACCAGCAGGCCGCCACCTTCGGCCAGGCCGCGTTCGACCAGGGCGAGTCGAAGAACACGTACGGCACCGGCAACTTCCTGATCTTCAACACGGGCGAGGAGATCGTCCACTCGAAGAACGGCCTCCTCACGACGCTGGGCTACAAGCTCGGCGACGCGGCGCCGCACTACGCGCTCGAGGGCTCGATCGCCGTCACCGGCTCGCTGATCCAGTGGCTGCGCGACAACCTCGGCATCATCGGCTCCGCGCCCGAGGTCGAGGAGCTCGCCAAGAGCGTCGAGGACAACGGCGGGGTCTACTTCGTGCCCGCGTTCTCCGGCCTGTTCGCGCCCTACTGGCGCTCGGACGCCCGGGGCGCCCTGGTCGGCCTGACGCGCTACGTCAACAAGGGCCACATCGCTCGCGCCGCCCTCGAGGCGACGGCCTTCCAGACCCGCGAGGTGCTCGACGCGGTCAACGCCGACTCGGGCGTCGACCTGACCGAGCTCAAGGTCGACGGCGGCATGACCGGCAACGACGCGCTGATGCAGTTCCAGGCCGACATCCTGAACGTGCCCGTGGTGCGTCCGGTCGTCGCCGAGACCACCGCGCTGGGCGCCGCCTACGCGGCGGGCCTCGCGGTCGGCTTCTGGGAGACGCTCGACGACCTGCGCTCGAACTGGCAGGAGGACAAGCGCTGGACGCCGAACATCGAGGCCGACGAGCGCGACCGCACCCTCCGCCTCTGGAAGAAGGCCGTCACGAAGACCTTCGACTGGGTCGACGAGGACGTCAACTGACGCCAGCCTCCCCTGAGGTGACAAGAAGAGGGCCCGTTCCGCCAGGAACGGGCCCTCCGTCGTTCCCCGGAGGATCACCGCCTCGTGTCTCACCCGGCGAGACGCAGGAGGCGGTCGGCACGACTCAGCGCCGGGTGGCGGCCACCCAGTCGGCCAGCTTGCGGGAGGCGGCGCCCGAGTCGATCGCCTCGGCGGCGACCAGCAGCTGCTCGCGGAACCGGGCGAGGATCGGCCGGTCGCGCTGGCTCGGGTCCTGGGCGAGGCGGTACGAGACGAGCCCGGCCGCGGCGTTGAGCAGGACGATGTCGCGGACGGGTCCGGTCTCGCCGTCGAGGACACGACGGGCCACCCCGGCGTTGTGCTCGGCGTCGCCGCCCACCAGGTCGGCGATGGCCGCGCGCGGGATGCCCAGTTCGAGGGGGTCGAGGTCGTGCTCGGTCACCGAGCCGGCCGACACCTCCCAGATGTGGCTGTGGCCCGTGGTCGTCAGCTCGTCGAGGCCGTCGTCGCCGCGGAACACCAGGGCGGTCGCGCCTCGGGTCTGGAAGACGCCGACGATGAGCGCCACCTTCTCGGGCGACGCGACGCCGACCGCGCTGGCCTCCGGCCGTGCCGGGTTGACGAGCGGGCCGAGGAAGTTGAACACCGTGGGCACGCCGATCTCGCGCCGGACGGCGGCGGCGTGGCCGAACCCGGGGTGGAACGCCGCCGCGAAGGCGAAGGTGAGCCCCACCTCGCCGAGCACCTCGGCGACGCGGTCGGCACCGAGCCCCAGGTCGATGCCGAGGGCAGCCAACACGTCCGAGGACCCGGACGACGAGCTGGCGGCGCGGTTGCCGTGCTTGATGACGGGGACGCCGGTCGACGCGACGACGACGGACGCCATCGTCGACACGTTCACGGTGCCGAAGCGGTCGCCTCCCGTGCCCACGATGTCGACGGCCATGGAGTCGACGGGCAGCGGCACCGCGTGGGCCAGCACGGCGTCGCGGAAGCCGACGATCTCGTCGACGGTCTCGCCCTTGGCACGGAGGGCCACGAGGAACGCGCCGAGCTGGGCCGGGGTCGCCTCCCCCACCATGACGCGCTCCATCGCCCAGGTCGCCTCGCTGATCGAGAGGTCGTGCCCGGAGAGCAGCTGGTCGATGAGGAAGGGCCAGGTCAGGTCGTGGATCATGCCGCCAAGGCTATCGGCGCACAGGGTGGCCCATCACATAGCTCGTCGTCAACGCAAAATCCACCACCCGGGGTTTCCTGCGCAAACCCTGGGCCGGTTACCAGGCATAATGGTCCTCGTGACAAGTACCTCTCTCTCGAGACCTTCTGCAGGACCGGTCGTGAACCGGCCGAGCACGGTTGCCGTGGGCACCATCGTGTGGCTCGGCAGCGAGGTCATGTTCTTCGCCGGCCTCTTCGCGATCTACTTCACGCTGCGCAGCACCTCACCGGGGCTGTGGGCTGCCGAGACCGCCAAGCTCGACGTGCCGTTCGCCCTGACGAACACGATCATGCTCGTGCTCTCGTCGGTCACCTGCCAGTTCGGCGTCTTCGCCGCCGAGCGCATGCAGGCACGACGCACCGGCAAGCTCTTCCAGGTCGGCTCCTGGGGCATGGTCGAGTGGTTCTTCCTCACCTACTCCATGGGCGCCGCGTTCATCTGCCTCCAGGTCTTCGAGTACGCGCACCTCATCTCCGAGCACGTCACGCTCAGCTCGAGCGCCTACGGCTCGGCCTTCTACATGACGACCGGCTTCCACGGGGCCCACGTCATCGGCGGGCTCATCGCGTTCCTGCTCACGATCGGCCGCGCCTTCGCCGTCAAGAACTTCGGTCACAAGGAGGCGACGACCGCCATCGTCGTCTCGTACTACTGGCACTTCGTCGACGTGGTGTGGATCGGCCTCTTCATGGTCGTCTACGTCCTCAAATAGGCATTGGATCCCTCGCACAGCATGTTCCTCAAAAGCTCAGCAGCCTCGTCCTCTCCCGAGGGCCGCACGCCCAAGCGCCGCCCGGCCAAGACCGGTCGCCGCAGCCCCCTGGCCACGGCCTCGCTCCTCCTGGTCGGCCTGCTGACCACCGGCGGTGCCTACGCCCTCTTCTCGTCGACGGCCACGGCCGACGAGAGCACCACCTCCGCCGCCTCGCAGCAGAGCATCGACGAGGGCCAGAAGCTCTTCGCCTCCAACTGCGCCACCTGCCACGGCCTCGCCGCCGACGGCACGGGCGAGGGCCCCAGCCTCATCGGCGTCGGCGCCGCCTCGGTCGACTTCCAGGTCGGCACGGGCCGCATGCCCATGGCGGCCAACGGCCCCCAGGCAGAAGAGAAGCCCACGCAGTTCACCGACGACCAGGTCTACGACCTCGCCGCCTACGTCGCGTCGCTGGCCCCCGGCCCCGCGATCCCCGACGAGGAGTACCTGCAGGCCGACGGCGACACCAGCAACGGCGCCGAGCTGTTCCGCATCAACTGCGCCATGTGCCACAACGTCGCCGGTGCAGGAGGCGCCCTCACCGAGGGCAAGTACGCCCCCGCTCTCGACGGCGTCAGCGGCGCGCACATCTACGAGGCCATGCTCACCGGCCCGCAGAACATGCCCGTCTTCAACGACCTCAACCTGTCCCCCCAGGACAAGGCCGACGTCATCACCTACCTCAAGTACCTGGAGAACAACCCGTCGCCCGGCGGGTTCGAGCTCGGGAGCCTCGGCCCCGTCGCCGAGGGCCTCTTCATCTGGATCTTCGGCCTCGGCGCGATCGTCGCCGTGACCATCTGGCTCACCGCCCGGTCCAACTGACCCGCGGCTCTCCCGCACTCCACGAAAGGCAAGAAACCATGGCACAGCACGACGACGAGACCCCCACCGCGGGCTCGGCTGTCGAGAAGCATGAGCCTCGACAGGTGTCGGCCGGAACGGCCGTCGTCACGACGGACGTCTTCGAGAACCCGGGTGAGCCGCCCCACCGCGACCGCGTCACGGACATCGACCCCAAGGCCGAGAAGAAGGCCGAGCGACAGGTCAGCATCTGGTTCTTCCTCTCGATCGTCGGCAGCATCGGCGCCATCGGCGCCTACGTCGGGTTCCCGATCACGTCCGGCGACTCGGGCTCCGTCCGCCTGAACAACCTCTTCCTCGGCCTCGGCATCGCTCTCGGCCTGCTCTCCGTGGGCATCGGCGCCGTCCACTGGTCGAAGACGCTGATGCCGGCGCGTGAGATCACGGAGATGCGCCACAGCACCCGCGGCACCGACGAGACCCGCGAGAAGGCCGTCGAGGTCTTCTCCCTGGGCAACCAGGAGTCGGGCTTCGGACGACGTGCCCTCATCCGCAACAGCATGATCGGCGCCCTCGTCGCCACTCCCCTGCCGGCCGTCGTGCTGTTCCGCGACCTGGCCCCCGCAGAGGACCCGAACGCGGTGCTCCGTCACACCCTCTGGGAAGACGGCATGCACCTCACCCGCGACCCTGACGGATCGCGCATCAGAGCGTCCGACGTGACCCTGGGCTCGGTGTTCCACGTGATCCCCGAGAACCTGAACGAGTCGGAGCACCTCCTCGAGGAGAAGGCGAAGGCAGCCGTGCTGCTCATGCGCCTGAAGCCCGAGGACCTCAACATCCCTGAAGGCCGCGAGGGATGGCAGTACGACGGCATCGTCGCGTACTCCAAGATCTGCACGCACGTCGGGTGCCCCGTGGCACTCTACGAGCAGCAGACACACCACCTGCTCTGCCCCTGCCACCAGTCGACCTTCGACGTGACGAACAACTGCGAAGTGATCTTCGGACCGGCCAAGCGGCCCCTCCCGCAGCTGCCCATCGCCGTGGACTCCGACGGGTACCTCGTCGCGCAGAGCGACTTCCACGAACCTGTGGGCCCTAGCTTCTGGGAGCGCGAAAAGTGATCACGACCACACCGGCACCGAGCACCGAGACGGCCCCGTCGTCCGAGGGCTCGAACACCACCACGACGGCACCGGCGTTCGCGCCGACCAAGACCAACAAGATCTTCGGCGCGGCGGCGAACTACGTCGACGAGCGCACCAGCATGTCGGGCCTCGTCCGCGAGGTGGGTCGCAAGATCTTCCCCGACCACTGGTCGTTCATGCTCGGCGAGGTGGCGCTGTACTCGTTCGTCGTGATCCTGCTCTCGGGCACGTTCCTGACGTTCTTCTTCCAGCCGTCCATGGCCGAGGTCAACTACAACGGCTCGTACGTGCCGCTCAAGGGCCTCAACATGTCGGCCGCGATGGCGTCGACGCTCGACATCTCGTTCGACATCCGCGGCGGTCTGCTCTTCCGCCAGATCCACCACTGGGCCGCTCTCCTCTTCGTCGCGGCGATCATGCTGCACATGCTGCGGGTCTACTTCACGGGTGCGTTCCGCAAGCCCCGTGAGATCAACTGGGTCGTCGGCTTCACCCTCTGGATCCTCGCCATGGCCGAGGGCTTCACCGGCTACTCGCTCCCTGACGACCTGCTCTCCGGCAACGGCGCGCGGATCATCGACGGCATGGTCAAGGGCATCCCCGTCATCGGCGTCTGGATCTCGTACCTGCTGTTCGGCGGCGAGTTCCCGGGCACCGACATGGTGGCTCGCTTCTACTCGCTGCACATCATGTTGCTGCCGGCTCTCCTGATCGCCCTCCTCGGCGTCCACCTGCTGCTGCTGATCATCAACAAGCACACGCAGTGGGCTGGCCCCGGCAAGACCAACGAGAACGTCGTCGGCGTCCCCGTCATGCCGGTCTTCGCCGCCAAGGCCGGCGGGTTCTTCTTCATCGTCTTCGGCGTCCTGGTGCTGATCGCGTCGCTCTTCACGATCAACCCGATCTGGAACTACGGCCCCTACGACCCGTCGCCGGTGTCCGCGGGAACGCAGCCTGACTGGTACATCGGCTTCGCCGACGGTGCTCTGCGCCTCGTCCCGCCGGGCTGGGAGTTCCTCTTCTTCGGCTACACGGTGTCGATGAACATCCTGGCGCCCATCGCGCTGCTGACGCTGTTCATCCTCGCGGTCCTCCTCTACCCGTTCCTCGAGGCGTGGGTGACGGGCGACAAGCGCGAGCACCACATCCTCGACCGCCCTCGCAACGCCCCGACCCGGACGGCGATCGGCGCAGCCGGAATCGTCCTCTATGCAGCACTGTGGGCGGCGGCCAGCTCGGACATCATGGCGACGCACTTCAGGCTCTCCCTGAACTTCGTCATCCACTCGGTCCAGGCCGTCCTGATCATCGGGCCCTTCCTGGCCTTCTGGATCACCAAGCGCGTCTGCCTCGCACTGATGAAGAAGGACCGCGAGATCGCGCTCCACGGCTACGAGTCGGGCCGCATCGTGCGCCTCCCCGGCGGCGAGTACGTCGAGGTCCACGAGCAGCTCGACGAGTACGAGCGCTGGCGTCTGCTCAACTTCAACGAGTACGAGCCGCTGATGATCCGTCCGAACGCGAACGGACAGATCACTCCCCTGCAGCGGGTCCGCGCATCGGTGTCGACGTTCTTCTTCGAGGACCGCATCGCTCCGGTGAAGCGCTCCGAGATCGAGGCCTCGCACCACGACGAGCACTGATCCACCTGCACCACCCGAGGGCCCGACCGCACCAGCGGTCGGGCCCTCGGCCGTTCGCCCTGCTTCCCCGCTCCCCCCGTCCCCGCACCTCCGCCCCCGTCTGCTCGAGGGGCGCCTCACCGGCCCCGGCCAGGCACGGCTGCGGCGGGTCCCGATAGCTGTCGGCGGGTTCCCGTAGCGCTCGGCGGGTCCGCGCGAGCCCGCCCGCGACGACAGCAACCCGCCCCGCCCTCTCCCCCGTCTGAAGGTCCACGCACTCGCCAGCGGTCGCACCTCCCCAAGGGCAGCACGCCCCTTGTCATCCAGGGGTTCCGGTCCCCCGTGGGCGGGCTCGGGGGCGCCTCGGCGAGTTCCCGTAGCCCCCGACGGGTTCGCGTAGCCCCGGCGGGTTCCCGTAGCCCCCGGCGGGTCAGCGTTGACCCGCCGGCAGTGACGCCAACCAGCCGACTCCCCTCGAGGCATTGCGACGGACTCGGGCGTTCCGAGGCACAGGAACAGCATCCGCAGGCGTGAACGAACGCCTCGGCGGCCTCCCGTCAATAGCGCGGCGGGCTCCCGTAGGCCCCGGCGGGCCCGCCCTGACCCGCCGTCAGCGGCAAGGACCCGCCCGAGCGTCGCGCCCCCGATAGAGCAGGGCCAGGCACTCGCTAACGCGTGTGGCGACCCCGCTGACACGCGTCCCTGCTCCGGGTGGGTTCCCGTGGTCTTGGGTGGGTTCCCGTGGTCTTGGGCGGGTTCCCACTAGCGGCGGTGGGCTCCCGTAGGTCGCGGGGGTCGGCGGCGGCTCACCGGCGCCGATAGCGGGCCGCCGACTCCGGTCGTACACGGCGAGTGGACGTGCGGCGAGCCGGTACACGGTGAATCCCGCGATCTGGGGGGAAAGGGACAATTGAGTGGGGGCCCCGGGGCGCCTCGTCCCATTCGCGTCAGCGGGCTCGAGTGCCGGCCGTGCGGGACCGGCTGGAACATCGGCCGACTGCACTAGGCCGGCCTAGGGCTACGACGACAGATGCCGCCCACCCGTGAGGGTGAGCGGCATCCGCGTGGACGGTAGCGTCAGTGAGCGAAGTTGCCCCGGTAGTACTCGTAGACCCAGCCGACGAGGGCGACGGCCACGAGGGCGCCACCGATGTAGATGATCCACATGCCGACCGCCAGGGCCAGGAAGATCAGGCCGCAGGCGAAGGCGAGCACGATGGGCCACCACGACCAGGGGCTGAAATGCCCGAGCTCGGGGTCGCCGTCGTCGATGTTGGCGTCGGGACGGTCCTCGGCGAGCTCGCCGCCCTGGGCCGCGTGCGAGCGCCCCATGTAGAAGGCGAGGAACACGCCCAGCGCGCCGGCGAGGCCGATGCCCATGGTGCCGGCCCACTCGACACGTCCGACGTCGATGAGGCTCCAGATGACGTACACGGCATCCATGAAGAAGAAGAAGATCGCGAGGATCCAGAACAGGGTCGCGTTGGTTCTCATCGGACTACTTCACCTCGTTGCTGGATGCGTCGTACGTGGGGGCCTCGGGTGCGTCCTTGACCGGACCGATGCCGACGGGGATGCCTGCCTCGGGGTGGTTGAGGTCGAACGCCGGCGACTCGGAGCGGATGCGCGGGATCGACGTGAAGTTGTGACGGGGCGGCGGGCACGACGTGGCCCACTCGAGCGAGCGGGAGTAGCCCCAGGGGTCGTTGACCTCGACCTTGGGCGCCCGACGCGCGGTGATGTACACGTTGTACAGGAACGGCAGGATCGAGACGCCGAGCAGCATGGCGCCGATCGTCGACAGCTGGTTCATCCACGTGAAGTGGTCCTCGGCCTGGTACGTGGCGTAGCGACGGGGCATGCCCATGACGCCGAGCCAGTGCTGGATGAGGAACGTCGTGTGGAAGCCGATGAACAGCATCCAGAAGTGGATCTTGCCGAGACGCTCGTTGAGCATCTTGCCCGTCCACTTCGGCCACCAGAAGTAGAAGCCGGAGAACATCGCGAAGACGACCGTGCCGAACACCACGTAGTGGAAGTGCGCCACGACGAAGTACGTGTCGGAGACGTGGAAGTCGAGCGGGGGCGACGCCAGGATGACGCCGGTGAGTCCGCCGAAGGTGAACGTCACCAGGAAGCCGATCGCCCAGAGCATCGGGGTCTCGAACGTGACCGAGCCGCGCCACATCGTGCCGATCCAATTGAAGATCTTCACGCCGGTGGGCACCGCGATGAGCATCGTCATCAGGGAGAAGAACGGCAGGAGGACGGAGCCGGTGACGTACATGTGGTGCGCCCACACGGTGACGGACAGCGCCGCGATCGAGATCGTCGCGTACACCAGCGTCTTGTAGCCGAAGATCGGCTTGCGGCTGAACACCGGGAAGACCTCGGAGACGATGCCGAAGAACGGCAGCGCGATGATGTACACCTCAGGGTGGCCGAAGAACCAGAAGAGGTGCTGCCACAGGATGGCGCCTCCGTTGGCGGGGTTGAAGACCTGCGCGTCGAACACCCGGTCGAACCCGAGCCCGAACAGGGCGGCGGCCAGGACGGGGAACGCCATGATCACGAGGATCGAGGTGATCAGCGTGTTCCAGGTGAAGATCGGCATGCGCCACATCGTCATGCCGGGGGCACGCATCGTCACGATGGTGGTGATGAAGTTGACCGAGCCGAGGATGGTGCTGAAGCCGGTCATGCCGAGCCCGAAGACCCACAAGTTGCCGCCGAGCCCTGGTGAGAACGTCGTGTCCGACAGCGGCGCGTAGGCGAACCAGCCGAAGGAGGCGGCGCCCTGGGGGGTGAGGAAGCCGGCGACCGCGATGAGCGAGCCGAAGAGGTACAGCCAGAAGGCGAAGCCGTTCAGCCGCGGGAAGGCGACGTCCGGCGCACCGATCTGCAGGGGCATGAGCGCGTTGGCGAAGCCCGAGAACAGCGGCGTCGCGAACATGAGCAGCATGATCGTGCCGTGCATGGTGAAGAGCTGGTTGTACTGCTCTTTCGTCTGCACGATCTCGAGCCCGGGGGCGAAGAGCTGCGCGCGGATCAGCAGCGCCATGACGCCGCCGAGGCAGAAGAAGAGGAACGACGCGATCAGGTACATGTACCCGATGGTCTTGTGGTCGGTCGACGTCAGCCAGGTGACGACGACGTTGCCCTTGCGCCCCACCTTGGAGGCGCCGAAGTTCTGACCTGAGGACGTACCGCCCGTGGAGGGGCGGGTGGCGGTGGCTGTCATCGAACCCGTGCCTTTACTTCTCGTCCGAACCGGCGGCGACGGGCGCCTCGTTGTTCGGCTGGTTGGTGTTGGTGTTGTACTGGTCGCCGAGGAGGCCGGTGTTGCCCTCGTCGGCGAGCGTGCTGAGGTAGTCCTCGTACTCGCCCTCGGAGACGACCTTGACGTTGAAGAGCATCAGGGAGTGGTACTCGCCGCAGAGCTCGGCGCACTTGCCCGTGAACGTGCCTTCTTTCTCGGGCGTGAAGTACATGTAGTTGGTCTTGCCGGGGATCGTGTCCTTCTTGTAGAGGAAGTCGACGATCCAGAACGAGTGGGCGACGTCGCGCGACTTGAGGTCGATCTGCACGGTCTTGCCCACGGGCAGGTACAGCACGGGGAGCTGGTCCTGGTCGACCTCGCCGCTCGGCAGCTCCTGGGCCTGGATGCCCTGGTAGTAGACGCTGTCGTCTTCCTGCTGCTGGTCGATGTAGTTGAAGTCCCAGGCCCAGCGCTTGGCGTAGACGTCGATCTTCACGTCGGGGCTAGCGGTCGGCTCCTCGATGGCGGCCTGGTCGCGAGCGGTGAAGGCGAAGAAGCCCAGCACGAGGATGAGCGGCACGACCGTGTAGAAGATCTCGATCGGCATGTTGTAGCGGAGCTGCACGGGGAGGCCGGTCTGGCCCTTGCGGCGCCGGTAGGCGATGCAGGTCCAGATGATGAGGCCCCAGACGATGAGCCCGACGATCAGCAGGACGATCCACGACGTGACCCACAGGCCGATGATGCTGTCGACGTGGTTGGTGGTGCCCGCGGTGGTGGGGAGCCAGCCCTGGAGCTGCTCGGGCGTACATCCCGCGAGGACGAGGGCCATGACGGCGGCCACGGGGATGGCGGCCCAACGAAGACGGCGGTTAGAACGCACTGTTACCTCTCGGATGACACGACAGCTTGGGGTCTTCCCAGTCTAGGACGGGACTTCCCTAGCCTACTCGCAGGTTGACCGGGCCTCTGCACGCGGCCCCGCCGAGTCGTTCGAGCACGAGCCACCTGGACGCACGAGAGGGACCGCCTCTCGGCGGTCCCTCTCGTGTGGTGACCGGTCAGGGGCGCCCGGGAGGCGCCTCCTGCGTCAGTGGAAGCTGTCGCCGCAGGCGCAGCTGCCCTGGGCGTTCGGGTTGTCGATGGTGAAGCCCTGCTTCTGGATGGTGTCCTCGAAGTCGATGGCAGCGCCGTCGAGGTACGGGACGCTCATCTTGTCGACGACGACCTCGACGCCGTCGAAGTCGACCGTGGCGTCGTTCTCGAGGAGGCGCTCGTCGAAGTAGAGCTGGTAGATGAGGCCGGAGCAGCCACCGGGCTGGACGGCCACGCGGAGGCGGAGGTCGTCACGCCCCTCCTGCGTCAGGAGGCTCTTCACCTTGTCGGCGGCGGTCGCGGTGATCGTGACGCCGTGGGCGGTCGTCGTGTCGCCGGCGGCCGTCTCGACGGCGGGGGTCGCGGTGTCGGTCATGGAGCCTCCTCGGGTCGGTGCGCAGGGGCACTCGTCGTTGACCAGTGTAAGCAGCCCGTACCCGGATTTGTTCCCGGTGACCAGGGCCGGCGGGGCCGACGGCGCACGGGCGCCGCCGACCCCGTCGTGTCTCAGCTCCGCGCGTCGAGGCGGGCGATCAGCACGGCCTCGCTGAGCACGGCACGGTGCAGCACGCCGAGGTGCTGCGACTCGTTCGGGCTGTGCGCGCGCGTGTCGGGGTCCTCCACGCCCGTGACGAGGATCTGGGCCTCGGGGAACGTCCGGACGAGGTCGGCGATGAAGGGGATCGAGCCGCCGATGCCGATCTGCAGGGGCGCCTCCCCCCAGGCCTCGGTCATGGCCGCGGTGGCCTCGGCGAGGGCCCAGCCGCTGGTGTCGACCAGGAACGGGTCGCCCTGGTCCACGTCGTCGATCTCGACGTGTGCGCCGAACGGGGCGTGCTCGCGGAGGTGCGCCTCGATCGCCGTGTACGCCTCCGAGGCGGCCTGCCCGGGCGCGATGCGCGCGCTGATCCGCACGGAGACCTCGGGCGACAGCGTGTTCGACGCGTTGGCGACGCTCGGGGCGTCGATCCCCGTGACCGTGATCGACGGCTGCGACCAGACGCGGCTGAGGAGCGGGCCCGTGCCGATCGGCGTCACGCCCTCGAGCAGCCCGGCCTCCTCGCGCAGCTGCTGCTCGCTCTGCTCGGGGTGCTCGGCCTCGCGGCTGTGCAGCCCGGCGACGGCGACGCTGCCCGCGTCGTCGTGCAGCGTGGCGAGCAGCTTCACCATCGCGAGCATCGCGTCCGGGACCGCGCCGCCGACCATCCCCGAGTGGGACGCGTGCGCCAGGGTGCGGACGGTCAGGCGGAACGTCACGTTGCCGCGGAGCCCCACGGTGATCGCGGGGACGGTCGTGCTCCAGTTGCCCGAGTCGGCGACGACGATGACGTCGGCCGCGAGGTCGTCCCGGTGCTGGCGGAGGAAGTCGGCGAACGAGCGGGAGCCGAACTCCTCCTCCCCCTCGATGAACACCGCGACGCCGACGCCCAGGTCGTCGCCGAGCACCTCGTGGACGGCCCGCAGCGCCGCCACGTGGGTCATCACGCCGGCCTTGTCGTCGGAGGCGCCCCGCCCGTAGAGGCGATCGCCCTTGACGGTGGGCTCGAACGGAGGCGAGTCCCAGTCGGCGTCGTCGCCCTGCGGCTGCACGTCGTGGTGGGCGTAGAGGAGGACCGTCGGCTTGCCGTCGCGCGCGGGGCGCCGCGCGAGCACGGCCGGCTGGCCGAGGGCGCCGGTGTCGCCGATCGGGGCACGGCTCACCTGGACCGTCTCGAAGAGGCCCGTGCCCCGCACGAGCTCCGCGACGGCCTCGGCGCTGGCGGCGACGTGCGCCGGGTCGAAGGCGTCCCAGGAGACGGACGGGATGCGCACCAGGCCGCCGAGATCGGCGACGGCGGCGGGGAATCCGCCCTGCACCGCCTCCGCGAGTTCGCTGACAGTACGAGGATCGGTCGGGGTCACGGGGTGCTGCGAGTCGGTCATGCAGGTAATCTTAGGAACTCGTTCAACCCCCGAGGACTCTCCGTGGCCAAGGCACCTGACAAGACCATCACGACGACCGTCGACGAGACCGAGTCGCCGACGTCCGGCAAGGGACGGCCGACGCCGACCCGCCGCGAACGCGAGGCCGCCAACCAGCGCCCGCTCGTGGCCACCGGCAAGGAGGCGCAGAAGGCGCAGCGCGCCCGTCTCGCCGAGCAGCGCGAGCGCCAGCGCGCCGGGCTCGCGAACGGCGAGGAGAAGTTCCTCCCCGAGCGCGACAAGGGCGTGCAGCGGAAGTTCATCCGCGACTACGTCGACGCTCGCTACAGCGTCGGCGAGGCGATGATCCCGGTCATGGTGCTCGTCATCGTCATGAGCATCGTCCAGAACGTCGCGGTCCAGACGACGACGCTGTTCGTCCTGTGGGGCTTCTTCATCCTCGCCGTCGCCGACTGCCTCCTCGCCGGCCAGCGCGTCTCCTCGCAGCTGCGAGCGAAATTCGGCGACGACGGCCTGCAGAAGGGCAACCGCTGGTACACCGCCATGCGCGCCATGCAGATGAAGCCGATGCGACTGCCGAAGCCGCAGGTCAAGCGCCGCGAGTTCCCCACGCTGTAGCCAGACCGCACGAAGGAGCCCCCGACCACCGGTCGGGGGCTCCTTCGTGTCAGGCGAGGCTCTCGGGGCTGCCGAGACCGGTCACGCCGCCCGGCGCAGGGCGCGCAGCCCCCGGTTGACCTTCCGGGCCCAGAGCGGCCCCTCGTAGAGGAAGGCCGTGTAGCCCTGCACGAGCGTCGCACCGGCGTCGAGGCGCGACTGCACGTCGGCGGCGCTCGTCACGCCCCCGACGGACACGACGCACGTCTCGTCGGGCAGCACCGAGCGCAGCACCCGGAGCACCTCGAGCGACCGGGACGCGAGCGGGGCGCCGGAGAGACCACCGGCCCCCGCGGCGTCCACGACGGCGGGCGAGGTCCGCAGCCCCGAACGGGAGAGGGTCGTGTTCGTCGCGATCACTCCCCCGAGACCGATGTCGGTGACGAGCTCGGCGATGTGGCGGATGCCGTCGTCGTCGAGGTCGGGGGCGATCTTGACGAGCACGGGTGTGTCGCCTGCGGCCGCGTGGACGGCGCGCAGCAGCGGCGACAGCTTGTCCAGCTCCTGCAGGCCGCGCAGGCCGGGCGTGTTGGGCGAGCTGACGTTGACGGCCAGGTAGTCGGCGAGCGGGGCGAGCAGGCGGGTGCTCACGAGGTAGTCGTCGACCGCGTCGTCCACCTCGACCACACGGCTCTTGCCGATGTTGACCCCGATCACGGGCCGGACGGAGGCCCGCCGTGCGCGAGCGAGCTCGTCGGCTGCCTGCACCGCGCCTCCGTTGTTGAAGCCCATGCGGTTGACGACCGCCAGGTCGGCCACCAGGCGGAACAGCCTCGGTCGCTCGTTGCCCGGCTGGGCCCTGGCCGTGACGGTGCCGACCTCGACGTGGCCGAAGCCCAGCGCACCGAGGCCCGCGATGCCGGTCGCGTCCTTGTCGAAACCCGCGGCGACGCCGAACGGGGACGCGAAGCGGAGGCCGAGGGCGTCGACGGCGAGTGACGGATGCGGCGCCGTGAACCGGCGCACGAGGGGCGCGAGGCCGACCCGCGGGACGGCACGGATGACCCGGGACGCGAGGTGGTGCGCGTCTTCGGGGTCCATCTTCGAGAGCACCAGGTCGAACAGGACCCGGTAGGCGGTCGTCACTCGTCGACCGATCGAGGCGTGCGCTCGCGGTCGCGGTGCTCGTCGCGGAGCTGGGTGATCGACGACTCGAAGTCCTCGAGGGAGTCGAAGGCCTGGTAGACGCTCGCGAAGCGCAGGTAGGCGACCTCGTCGAGCTCGCGCAGGGGCGGCAGGATCGCGAGCCCGATGTCGTTCGCCTCGATCTGCGACGTGCCCGACGCACGCACCGCCTCCTCGACCTTCTGCGCCAGCACCGCCAGGTCGCCGTCGGTGACGGGACGGCCCTGGCAGGCCTTGCGGACGCCGGAGATGATCTTCTCCCGGCTGAAGGGCTCGAGCACGCCGTTGCGCTTGACGACGTTCAGGCTGGCCGTCTCGGTCGTGCTGAAGCGACGACCGCAGTTCGGGCACTGGCGCCGCCGACGGATCGAGGTGCCGTCGTCGCTCGTGCGGGAGTCGACGACGCGGGAATCGGGGTGGCGGCAGAAAGGACAGAACATGGTGCCCTCAGCGTACTGGGGCCCCGCACCCTGCCCCCTCGACGCCACGGGCGGGACACGCTCGGCCGCGCCCCGCACGGACGCCGTCGGGACGACCGGTCAGGGCTTGTGGAGACGCGCCGCGACGGCCTCGCCGTGGGCAGGCAGCAGCTCGGCCCGCGACAGGGCGACCAACCGGTCGGCGACCTCGGCCAGGGCGTCGTGCTCGTAGCGCACGATCTGCTGCGGCCGGAGGAACGTGTACGCGCCGAGTCCCGACGAGAACCGCGACTGGCCGCCCGTGGGCAGCACGTGGTTCGAGCCGGCGAGGTAGTCGCCCAGGCTCACGGGGGTGCTCGGGCCGACGAACACCGCTCCGGCGCTCGTGATGCCCGCGAGCACCCCTTCGTCGTCGCGCGTCTGGATCTCGAGGTGCTCGGGCCCGTAGGCGTTGCTGAAGTCGACGGCGGCCGCCAGGTCGTCGACGAGCACGAGGGCCGACTGGCGGCCGTCGAGGGCCGTCTGCACGCGGGTCGCGCTCAGCGTCCGCGGGACGAGCCGCACGAGCTCGTCGCGGACCCGGTCGGCGAGCTCCGCCGAGGTGGTCACGAGGACGGCGGCGGCCTCCTCGTCGTGCTCGGCCTGGCTGATCAGGTCGACGGCGACGAGCGTCGGGTCGGCCGAGTCGTCGGCGATGACGAGGATCTCGGTGGCGCCCGCCACGGCGTCGATGCCGACGCGTCCGCGGACGAGCTGCTTCGCGGCGGCCACGTAGTTGTTGCCGGGGCCGGTGATGACCTGGACCGGCTCGAGCCCGATCTCGGGCACCCCGTAGGCGAGGGCCGCGATCGCGCCCGCGCCGCCCATGACGTAGACCTCGTCGATGCCGAGGAGGCCCGCCGCGCCGAGGATGACGGGGTGGACGGCGCCGCCGAAGTCGCGCTGCCCGGGTGAGACGAGCGCGACCGAGCCGACCCCGGCCACGAGGGCCGGCACGACGTTCATGACGACGCTCGACGGGTAGACGGCCTTGCCGCCGGGGACGTACACGCCCGCCCGGGCGACCGGCTGCCAGCGCTGCTCGATGAGCGCCCCGGGGGCCGGGACGGTCACGGAGCCCGCGGGCACCTGGGCCCTGCTGGCCTCGGTGACGCGGGCGATCGACTCGACCAGCGCCTCCTTCACCAGGGGGTCGAGCTCGTCGACGGCTCGGGCGATCGCGGCCGCCTCGACGCGGAACACGTCGGTGCGGACGCCGTCGAAGCGCTCTGCCTGGTCGCGCAGGGCGTCCGCGCCGCGCTCGCGCACGGCCTGGACGATCTGGGCCGCGGCACCGGAGGCGGCGGCGACGTCGACGTGCGACCGGGGCACGAGGCCCAGCAGGTCGGCGTGGGTAGGCTTGAGGCCCCGGAGGTCTGTCGTCTGGATCATGGCCCGTCGAGCCTAGCCCGAGCGGGCTCCGCGCGAGCCGTCACGGCGCGCGCCCGCCCGCCACTCCCCCGGCAGCAGAGCACAGGAGGCGCCCACCCGTCATGCCCGACACCACCGCACCAGCAGCCGCGGCTGCCCAGCCCGACCCCGCCGACCTCGCCGCGTTCAAGGCCGGCTTCCGCCGCCACGCCGCGGGCGTCGCCATCGTCACCGCCCGGGACTCGGACGGCCGGCCCGTCGGCTTCACGGCGACCTCCCTCGCCTCGCTCGCCGCCGTCCCGCCGCTGGCCACGTTCAACATGGCGCGCACCGCCAGCTCGTGGCGGGCGATCGAGGAGACCGACCGCGTGGTGATCCACCTGCTCGGCCTCCGGAACCAGGGCCTCGCACGCCGGATGGCCGGCCCGGCCGCCGAGCGGTTCGAGGGCGACCACTGGAGCGAGGGGCCGCACGGCCTCCCCTTGCTGCACGACGTCACCGCCTGGATGACCGGCCGGATCGTCGAGCGGGTGCACGTGCACGGCAACGCGGTCGTCGTCGTGCAGGTCGAGGACGGCGGCACGGGACCCGATGACGACGCGCTGCTCTACCACGACCGTCGCTGGCTCCGGCCCGTGCACCTCGAGGCGTAGCCGAGCCCCCGCCCCGGGCCTCGGGCCTCGCACGCGACGACGGCCCCGCAGACTCGCGTCTGCGGGGCCGTCGTCGTCCCGCGGGGAGGACCGGGCGTCAGACGAGGCAGCCGGGCCCGAGGAGACTCTTCAGCTCGCCGTACAGGTCCGCGGTCACGTCGACCGGCATCGGGATCTCGAACGAGCGGGCGACGTCGCCCTTGACGAGCCGGAGCCGCACCTCGGTGCCGCCGGTGTGTCGGCCGAGCACCGCGGCCAGCTCGGTGACGGTGTCGGTCGTGGCGCGGTGCTCGGGGATCTGCAGCACGAGAGGGCCCTGCGACGCACCGACGCCGAGGTCGGGCATGAACATGCTCGCGGCGTGCATGTTCATGCCGTCGTCGCGCACGCTGACGCGCCCCTTCAGCACGATGATCGAGTCGCCGACGAGCGACGGCCCGAATTCCTGGTAGGTCTTCCCCAGGAACATCGCCGAGATCTCGCCGCCGAAGTCCTCGACCGTGACGATGCCGTACGGGTTGCCCGAGTTGCGGGCGACCCGGTGCTGGACGCTCGTGATGAGGCCGGCGATCGTGACCGTCTCGCCGTCGATCGCGGTCGGCTCGCTCGACAGGATGTCGGTCACCGTCGTGCTCGCGTGCTTCGCGAGCGGCAGCTCGAGCCCGGCCAGCGGGTGGTCGCTGACGTAGAGCCCGAGCATGTCGCGCTCGAACGCCAGCTTGTCCCGCTTCGACCACTCGGGTCGCTCGGGCACGTGCTGGACGTCCTGTGGCTCGTCCCAGAGGGAGTCGAAGTCGAACCCGACCTGGCCGTTGGCCTCGGCCCGCTTCTCGTTGACGGCGGCCTCGACCGCGGACTCGTGGATCTCGACCAGGGCCCGGCGGGTCGAGCCCAGGCTGTCGAACGCCCCGGCCTTCACCAACGACTCGACCGTGCGCTTGTTCGCGACGGGGAGCGGGACCTTGCGCAGGAAGTCGTGGAAGGAGGCGAAGGCTCCTTCTTTCTGGCGGGCGGCGATCACGTGGTCGACGACGTTGAACCCGACGTTGCGGACCGCGCCCATGCCGAACCGGATGTCGTCGCCGACGGCGGCGAAGAAGCCGATCGACTCGTTGACGTCCGGCGGGAGGACCGTGATGCCCATGCGGCGGCACTCGTTGAGGTAGAGCCCGAGCTTGTCGCGCGAGTCGCCGGTGCTGGTGAGCAGGGCGGCCATGTACTCGGCCGGGTAGTGGGCCTTGAGGTAGGCGGTCCAGTAGGACACGACGCCGTAGGCGGCGGAGTGCGCCTTGTTGAACGCGTAGTCGGAGAAGGGCAGCAGGATGTCCCACAGCATCTTGACGGCGTCGGGCGAGAAGCCGTTGTCGAACATGCCCTGCTCGAAGCCCGCGTACTGCTTGTCGAGCTCGGACTTCTTCTTCTTGCCCATGGCACGACGGAGGATGTCGGCCTGGCCGAGCGAGAACCCGGCGACCTTCTGCGCGATCGCCATCACCTGCTCCTGGTAGATGATCAGGCCGTAGCTCGTCGACAGGATCTCCTTCAGGGGCTCCTCGAGCTCGGGGTGGATCGGCGTGATCTCCTGGATGCCGTTCTTCCGCAGCGCGTAGTTCGTGTGGGAGTTCGCACCCATGGGCCCAGGGCGGTACAGCGCGATGACGGCCGAGATGTCCTCGAAGTTGTCGGGCTTCATCAGCCGCAGGAGCCCTCGCATGGGCCCGCCGTCGAGCTGGAAGACGCCGAGCGTGTCACCGCGGCCGAGCAGCTCGTAGGCCGCCCGGTCGTCGAGCTCCAAGTCTTCGAGGACGAGGTCGAAGCCGCGGTTGGTGCGGATGTTGTCGAGGGCGTCGTTGATGATCGTCAGGTTGCGGAGACCCAGGAAGTCCATCTTGATCAGCCCGAGCGACTCGCAGGCGGGGTAGTCGAACTGCGTGACGATCTGGCCGTCCTGCTCGCGCTTCATGATCGGGATGATGTCGATCAGGGGGTCGCTCGACATGATGACGCCGGCCGCGTGCACGCCCCACTGGCGCTTGAGCCCCTCGAGGCCGAGAGCCGTGTCGAAGACCGTCCTCGCCTCGGGATCGGTCTCGACGACCGTCCGGATGTCGCCCGCCTCCTTGTAGCGCTCGTGGGCCTTGTCGAAGATGCCCGTGAGCGGGATGTCCTTGCCCATGACCGCGGGCGGCATGGCCTTCGTGAGCTTCTCGCCCATCCCGAAGGGGAAGCCGAGCACGCGGCTGCTGTCTTTCAGGGCCTGCTTGGCCTTGATGGTGCCGTAGGTGACGATCTGGGCGACGCGCTCGTCGCCGTACTTCTCGGTCACGTACTGGATGACCTCGCCGCGGCGGCGGTCGTCGAAGTCGACGTCGAAGTCGGGCATCGAGACGCGGTCGGGGTTGAGGAAGCGCTCGAAGATGAGGCCGTGGCGGAGCGGGTCGAGGTCGGTGATGCGCATCGCGTAGGCGGCCATGGACCCGGCGCCCGAGCCGCGTCCCGGACCGACGCGGATGCCGTTCTCCTTCGACCAGTTGATGAAGTCGGCGACGACGAGGAAGTAGCCGGGGAAGCCCATGCCGGTGATGACGCCGATCTCGTACTCGGCCTGCTTGCGGACGTCGGAGGGGATGCCGTCCGGGTACCGGTAGACCAGGCCCTTCTCCACCTCCTTGATGAACCACGTCTCTTCCGTCTCGCCCTCGGGCACGGGGTAGCGCGGCATGTAGTTGGCCGAGGTGTTGAACTGGACGTCGCAGCGCTCGGCGATGAGCAGGGTGTTGTCGCAGGCCTCGGGGTGGTCGCGGAAGAGGTGCCGCATCTGCTGGGCGGACTTGAGGTAGAACTCGTCGGCGTCGAACTTGAACCGGTTCGGGTCGTTGAGGGTCGAGCCCGACTGGACGCAGAGCAGCGCCGCGTGGCTCGTGGCGTCGTGCTCGTGCGTGTAGTGCAGGTCGTTGGTGGCCACGAGGGGCAGCCCCAGGTCTTTCGCGAGGCGGAGGAGGTCGCCCATGATCTGGCGCTCGATGCCGAGGCCGTGGTCCATGATCTCGGCGAAGTAGTTCTCGGCGCCGAAGATGTCACGGAAGTCCGCCGCTGCCTTGACCGCCTCGTCGTACTGGCCGAGCCGGAGGCGTGTCTGCACCTCGCCGGACGGGCAGCCCGTCGTGGCGATGAGGCCGTCGGAGTACTGCGACAGCAGCTCGCGGTCCATGCGCGGCTTGAAGTAGTAGCCCTCGAGGGACGCGCGCGACGACAGCCGGAAGAGGTTGTGCATGCCCGCCGTGCTCTGCGAGAGCAACGTCATGTGCGTGTACGCACCGGCGCCGGAGACGTCGTCGCGCCCGCCGTCGCCCCAGCGGATGCGCGTCTTGTCGCCCCGGTGCGTGCCCGGCGTGATGTAGGCCTCGGTGCCGATGATGGGCTTGACCCCGGCGTCGGTCGCCGTCTTCCAGAAGTCGTAGGCGCCGAACACGTTGCCGTGGTCGGTGACCGCGACGGCGGGCATGCCCTGGGCGGCGGCCTCCGCGATCAGCGGCTTGACCCGGGCCGCACCGTCGAGCATCGAGTACTCGCTGTGGACGTGCAGGTGGACGAAGGAATCTTTCGAGGCCACGCGGCTCCTCGTCTGTGGTTCGACGGTTCTGTGGTGGATCTGCGGTTCTGAGGTGCTGCGGCGGTTCTGTGGTGGATCTGCAGCTCTGTGGTGCTGCGCCGGTTCAGCGGCAGGTGGACAGCCTAGGCCGCACGGAGGACATCGAGCGCGTGCTGCAGGTCGTCCGGGTAGGTCGAGCGGTAGACGACCGGCTCGCCCGTGCCCGGGTGGCGGAAGCCGAGCTGGACGGCGTGCAGCCACTGCCGGCCCAGGCCGAGCGTGGCGGACAGCGTCGGGTCGGCCCCGTAGGTCGCGTCGCCCACGCACGGGTGGCGCTGGGCGGCCATGTGGACGCGGATCTGGTGCGTGCGGCCGGTCTCGAGGTGGATCTCGAGCAGCGAGGCCGAGCGGAACGCCTCGACGGTCTCGTAGTGCGTCACCGAGGGCTTGCCGTCCACGACCACGGCGAACTTCCAGTCCGACGACGGGTGACGACCGATCGGCGCGTCGATCGTGCCGGTGAGCGGGTCGGGGTGGCCCTGCACGACCGCGTTGTAGATCTTCTCCACCGTCCGCTCGCGGAAGGCGTCCTTGAGCTGCGCGTAGGCACGCTCGGACTTCGCCACGACCATGAGGCCGCTGGTGCCGACGTCGAGGCGGTGCACGATGCCCGCGCGCTCGGCCGCCCCCGACGTGGCGACCTGGAACCCGGCCGCCGCGAGTCCGCCGAGCACCGTGGGACCGGTCCAGCCGACCGAGGGGTGGGCGGCGACGCCGACGGGCTTGTCGACGACGACGATCTCGTCGTCGTCGTGCACGATGCCGAGGCCGGGGACGTCGAGAGGCACGACGGTCGGAGCCTCGCGCGGAGCCCAGGTGACCTCGAGCCAGGCGCCGGCCTCGAGTCGGTCGGACTTGCCCACGGGGCGACCGTCGACGGCCACTCCCCCGGAGGTCGCCACCTCGGCGGCGAAGGTGCGGCTGAAGCCGAGCAGCTTGGCCAGCGCGGCATCGACCCGCTCGCCGGCGAGACCGTCGGGAACGGGCAGCTGGCGGGACTCGGTCACGGGTGCTCCGTCGGTCGGGCCGCAGGAGGCGCGGCGTCGGCCCCGGCGTCCGTCACGGACCCGGCAGGGGTCGCCTCGTCGGCGGGCGGGTCGCCCGCCGCGTCGCGCGCGGCGCTCGCCTTGGTGGTCCGGGTGCCGTCGAGGTTGACGCCGAGCAGGGTCAGCAGCAGCAGGAGGCCCATGCTCGACACGATGAAGATGTCGGCCACGTTGAAGATCGCCGGCAGCAGCGAGGGGAAGTAGAGGAAGTCGACGACGTGCCCCTGGCCGAATGAGGGCTCACGCGTGAGACGGTCCGTCAGGTTGCCGAGCGTGCCGCCCAGGAGCATGCCCAGCATGACCGCCCAGGCCCGGGACCGGATGCGCCGCGCGAAGACGACGATGGCGACCACGACGGCCGAGGCGGCGATCGAGAAGATCCAGGTCGTGCCGCTGGCCAGGGAGAAGGCCGCACCGGGGTTCCGCACGAAGTGCAGCTGGAAGAACTCGCCCACGACGTCGACGCTCTCGCCCTCGACCAGGCGGGTGGTGACGAGGTGCTTCGACACCTGGTCGAGCGCGTAGGCCGTGACAGCGACGAAGGCCAGCGCCGCGATGATGCGGACGCTGACCTTCGTCGGAGGAGTGCTCTGCGTCAAGACCTTAGTTGGAGCCGAAGCCCTGGGCGCTGGCCGGCGCGAAGCCGCTCGCGGGCTGCTGCTCGCCGGACTCGGCCTCGAGGTCGCGGAGCTGGCCCTCGATGTAGCCCTTGAGCTTCTGGCGGTAGTCGCGCTCGAACGTGCGCAGGTCGTCGATGCGACGCTCCAGGCCGGTGCGCTCGGTCGCGAGCTGCTCGAGCACCTCGCGGCGCTTGGTCTCGGCCTCGGCCACGACCTCGCGGGAGCGGGCCTCGGCCTCGGTGACCACGTCGCGCTGCTTGGCCTCGGCCTCGGCCACGAGACGAGCCGAGGTCGACTGACCCTCGGCGATCAGCGCGTCGCGCTTCTCGACGCCCTCACGGACGTGCTCCTCGTGCAGACGACGAGCGAGCTGCAGCAGGCTGTTGGTGCTCTCCGTGTCGTCCTGGCTGGGTCCGGCGTAGGCCGGGACCGGGGCGACCGCCGCGGCGGCGACCGGCTCGGGTGCTGCCTCGGGCTCGGGTGCGGCCTCGACGGGAGCGGGGACCGACGCGGGTGCCGGCTCGGAGACCGGGGCGGGCTCGGCCTCGGCCTCCGGGGCGGAGGCCGGGGCCTGCGCCGAGGCGGGAGCCTGGGCCGACGCCGGAGCGCCGGCGGCGACCGGGGCGGGGACGGCGGAGGCGCCCGCCGACTCGCCGGACGCCAGCCGCTGACGCAGCTCGTCGTTCTCCTGGCCGAGTCGTCGCAGCTCTGCGACGACCTCGTCGAGGAAGTCGTCGACCTCGTCCTGGTCGTAGCCCTCGCGGAACTTCGTCGGCTGGAACCGCTTGTTGACTACGTCTTCAGGCGTCAAAGCCATTGCCGTCACCTCGTGCATCTGTGGGATCACGTGATCGTGATCGTGGTCTGTGTCGTTCGACTACACCGTAGCGAACACTGGCCCCTGAGGGCAGCGGGGGCGCGGTTGCCCTCGCAGCAGCCTACCCTCTCGCCGTGCGGAGAGAGGCCAGGCCGGACGTCATGCGAAGCGGAGCCCGCTGGCGACGCCCATGAGGATGACGACGGCGAGCATGATGATGCTCCACCCGAAGTCGAGGGCCACCGACCCCAGCCGCACGGGCGGGAGGACGCGCCGGACGGCCTTGATGGGCGGATCGGTGACCGTGTAGGCGATCTCGGCCAGCACCAGGACGGGCCCCCTGGGGCGCCACCCGCGGCTGAAGGACTGTGCCAGGTCGAGGACGAAGCGCCCCCACATCAGCAGGAAGAACAGGAGGAGCGCGTAGTACGCGATCGAGGCGATCAGGAACGTCATCGGGGTGTCATCAGCTCACACTGGTCGGCGTGGTCGAGCCACGGAGAGGAGTCGGGGCGTCGGGACGCCGACGCTCAGGACTGCGCGAAGAAGGACGCCTCGATGTCGGACTCTACCTCGGCCTGCTCGCCGCTCACCGCGATGTGGGCCGGGGACAGGAGGAAGACCTTGTTCGTGACGCGCTCGATCTTGCCGAAGAGGCCCTGCGACAGGCCGCTGGCGAAGTCGACGAGGCGACGGGCGTCGGCCTCGGTCATCTGCGACAGGTTGATGATGACGGGGATGCCGTCCCGGAAGCTCTCGGCGATCGCCTGGGCGTCCTTGTACTCGCGGGGGTGGACGGTGAGGATCTCGTTCATGTCGTGGGGCACCGTGTTCTTCGAGGTGGTGGAGGTCGAGCTGCGACGCAGGGGCGTCACGGGGGCGCGTGTCGCGGCGGGGGCAGGCGCCGGCGCGGGGACGGGGGCGACCGGGGAGGCGTGCGCCGCCGCGGAGGACGGACGGGCGGCCGGCTGGGCGGCCTGGGCAGGCTGCTGGCGCTGTTCCTGCCGCTGCTCCTGCTCGTCGTACTCGAGTTCTTCGTCGGCGAGGCCCAGGTAGACCATCGTCTTTCGCAGGGGGTTGGCCATGGGGTGTCCTCCGGGTCGTGGGGCGTTGTGTCCGAGGTTAACGAGCTTCGGGCCTCGAACCCGTGATTGCGGTGCCGATGCGGAGGTGTGTCGCTCCCTCGGCGATCGCGTCGGCGAAGTCGTGCGACATGCCGGCGGAGATCGCGTCGGCGCCGGGAGCGGTCCGACGGACTTCTTCGGAGACCTGGCGGAGGCGCGCGAACGCCGGCCGCGCCGGCTCGCCCAGCGGCGCCACGGCCATCACTCCCCTGAGGCGGACGCCGGGCACGAGCAGGAGCCGCTCGACCAGGCGCTCGACCTCGGACGCGGGGACGCCGCCCCGCCCCTCCTGGCCATCGAGGGACACCTGCACGAAGCCGTCCACGACGTGGCCGTCGTCCACCCCGAGGGCGTCCACGACGCTGTCCCGGTCGAGCGAGTGCACGGCCGAGACGTAGCGCCGGGCCTGCCGGGCCTTCTTCGACTGGAGCTGGCCCACGAAGTGCCACCGGAGGCCCTCGAGGTCGGCGGTGTCGGCCGACTTGGCCTGCGCCTCCTGGTGTCGGTTCTCCGCGACGTCGCGCACGCCGAGGGCGTGCAGCTCACGGACCAGCGATGCCGGGTGGAACTTCGTGACGACGATGGTCGTCACCTCGTCGGCCCGACGCCCGGCGGCCCTGACCGCGTCGTCGACGCCGGAGGCGACCCGGGCGAGACGCTCGCCGAGGTCGCCTCCGAGATCGAGACCGTCCGTCACGCGCTACTTGAGGAAGTCGGGCACGTCGAGGTCGTCGTCGCCGCCGTCGAAGGCAGGGTCGACGGCCTGCGTGGCCGCGTGGTCGTCGGGCCGGCGCCACGACGGGGTGTCGTGCGACGCACCGCTGTCGGCGATGGCCGAGACGCCCGGCGTCGACGCCGCGGCCGGGGCCGCGTCGGACTCGACGAAGCTCGAGCGCCGGTCCTTCGTCTTGGCCGTGGGCTCGCCGCCGTCGAAGCCGGCGGCGATGACGGTCACCCGCACCTCGTCGCCGAGGGTGTCGTCGATCACCGCGCCGAAGATGATGTTGGCCTCGGAGTGGACGGCCTCCTGCACCAGGCGCGCGGCGTCGTTGATCTCGAAGATGCCGAGGTTGGAGCCGCCCTGGATGGAGAGGAGGACGCCGTGGGCGCCGTCGATGCTCGCCTCGAGCAGGGGCGACGCGACGGCGAGCTCGGCGGCCTTGATCGCCCGGTCGGCACCTCGCGACGAGCCGATGCCCATCAGGGCCGAGCCTGCGCCCTGCATGACCGACTTGACGTCGGCGAAGTCGAGGTTGATGAGCCCGGGGGTCGTGATCAGGTCGGTGATGCCCTGGACGCCGGCGAGGAGCACCTGGTCGGCCGTGCCGAAGGCCTCGACCATCGAGATGCCGCGCTCGGAGATCTCGAGGAGGCGGTCGTTGGGGACCACGATGAGGGTGTCGACCTCGTCCTTGAGCTGGGCCACGCCCGCCTCGGCCTGGGCCTGGCGACGCTTGCCCTCGAAGCCGAAGGGCTTCGTGACGACGCCGATGGTCAGCGCGCCGATCGACTTCGCGATGCGGGCCACGACCGGTGCGCCGCCCGTGCCCGTGCCGCCGCCCTCGCCCGCGGTGACGAAGACCATGTCGGCGCCGGCCAGCGCCTCCTCGATCTCCTCCGCGTGGTCCTCGGCGGCGCGTCGGCCGACTTCGGGGTCCGCTCCGGCGCCGAGGCCGCGCGTCAGCTCACGGCCGACGTCGAGCTTGACGTCGGCGTCGCTGAGGAGCAGTGCCTGGGCGTCGGTGTTGATGGCGATGAACTCGACTCCGCGGAGACCGAGCTCGATCATGCGGTTGACGGCGTTGACGCCACCGCCGCCGACACCGACGACCTTGATCACGGCTAGGTAGTTATGGTTCGTTGTCACGTCCGGGCCTCCGCTGAAACCTTAACTCGGAAGTTGAAGGTTAAGGTTGTACATGGTATGTAAGTGGTGCAGTCACAAGTTAGGTGCCGCCGCGAGACGCACGGTCCAGCCGGGCAGGCGTGTCGCGAACGCACGGCGTGTCATCGGGTCCTGATGATGCCGTTGTCCGGCGCCGAGACGTCGAACTCGACCGATGCGGCCGGGTCCCGTCTCGCCTGGTCGGCGATGAGACCCGAGAGCACCTGCGCCTTCTCCGCCGAGTCGTCCGCGCTGCCCCAGACCACCCGTTCCCCCGTCGTGAGGGACAGCGTGACGTCGTCCGCGGTCGAGGCGGTCGCGGAGTCCACGGTCTGCCGGAGCGCCTGAGGCAGGGCGAGCAGGACCTCTGCGGTGGACCGGAAGGCCGTGTCGTCCAACGAGGCGCCGCCCACGTCGACCAGCGGGACGCCCTCCTGGCGAGCGTCGAGGTGCTGCACGACGATGCCGGCGGGGTCGACGAGGTCGAAGCCGTCGCCGGAGGGCACCGTCGCGATCGGCTGACGCTCGGTCACCCGGATGACGAGGGTGTGCGGCGGAGCCGTCTCGGTGACGTAGCTGGCGATGAGGGGGAACTGCTCGAGCTCGGTCGTGATCCGCGAGAAGTCGATCCGGGCGAGGGGGGTGCCGAGCTGGCCCGAGACGGCGGCCTGCACCGACGCGGCGTCGACCCGGTCCGTCCCCTCGACCTCGATCTGCTCGAGCGAGAGGAGCGGCGAGAAGACGGCGATCCCCACCGAGGCCGCGAGCGACAGGGCGACGGCTGCGGCGGTCACCCACGCCGCTCGGCGGTGGCGTGAACGCCTCGTGAAGCGGCGGACCTCGGTCCGCTCCGTGCGCCGCCGCTCCCCTGACGCACGGCGTGCGGCACGTCGCGCCTCGGCGGCTCGTCGACGAGCCTCGTCCGCTCCCCCCTCGGGCTCGATGCGCGGGGTCACGGTGCGCGTCGCCTCGTCGGCGTCCGACGCGGACACGGCCCCCTCGGGCCGACCGGTCGACGACGCTCCCCGACGGGACGCGACACCCGACAGGCCTGACGCGACGCGGGAGGCGACGCCGGCCACGGTGCCCGATCCCGTCGGCACGGCCACCGGTCCCGTGGGCGTGTCGTCCGAGGTCTCGGACGATCCCTCCGGCTCGGACCGGGCTCGACGAGGCCGTGCCGCGGCCAACCGGTCGCGCAGGGACGACGGACGTGCCGCCTCCTCGGGCTCCGGGGCCCCGTCGGAGCCGGGGGCGGACGGGTCGAAGCCCTCGGGCCGCCTCACGGGCGCCGCCCGCCGGTCGACGCGGGTCGACGCGGGGTCACGCGCCGGACTCCTCCGCGGTCGACGCGTCCGGCGCCGACGCGGCGTCGAGCGAGCCGAGCAGCTGGGGGACGATGCGGTAGACGTCGCCGCAGCCGAGGGTGATCACGAAGTCGCCGTCACGGGCGACGGCCGCCGTGCGGTCGGCGGCGGCCTGCCAGTCCGCGACGAAGTCGACGCGCGACGCGTCGGCGAAGCGCTCGGACACGAGGGCGCCCGTGACCCCGGGCTCCGGGTCCTCGCGCGCGCCGTAGACGTCGAGCACGATCGTGTGGTCGGCGAGCCGCTCGTAGGTCTCGGCGAACTCCCCCGCCATCATGCGGGTCCGGCTGTAGAGATGGGGCTGGTGCACGGCGATGAGGCGTCCGTCGCCGACGACGGACCGGGCGGCCTGCAGGGCGGCCGCGACCTCGGTGGGGTGGTGGGCGTAGTCGTCGTAGACGCTCACGCCGCGGACCGTGCCGTGCAGCTCGAACCGGCGCTCCGTGCCGCCGAAGGTCTCGAGGCCGGCGATCGCCGCCTCGGGCTCCACGCCGAGGCCGATGAGCACGGCGAAGGCGCCCGCGGCGTTGACGGCGTTGTGGTGCCCGGGCACGCGGAGCTGGACGGGCCAGCTCGAGCCGTCGTGGTGCAGGGTGAACGACACCGGGCCCGAGGAGGCGACGTCGGTCAGCCGGACGTCCGCGGACTCGTCCTCTCCGAAGGTCACCACGTGCGGGTGCGTGAGCGCCTCCGTGACGCGACGCGCGCCGGCGTCGTCGGACGACACCACGACGAGCTCGCGGGCCGCGGACGCGAACTCGACGAAGGCGGCGTCGAAGGCCTCGTGCGAGCCGTAGTGGTCGAGGTGGTCGGCGTCGACGTTCGTGATGAGCGCGACCGACGTGTCGTAGAGCAGGAACGAGCCGTCCGACTCGTCCGCCTCGACGACGAACAGGTCGTCGGAGCCGCCTCGCGCGCTCACGCCGAGCGACTGGATGACGCCCCCGTTGACGAAGCTCGGGTCGTGGCCCGCCGAGAGCAGCGCGGTGACGAGCATGCCGGTCGAGGTCGTCTTGCCGTGGGCGCCGGCGACCGAGACGAGGCGGTGCTGCCCGATCAGCCAGGCCAGCGCCTGCGACCGGTGCAGCACGGGGAGGCCCCGCTCGAGGGCGAGCTGGTACTCGGGGTTGTCCTGCCAGAGGGCGCCCGTGACGACGAGCGTGTCGGCGTCGCCGACGTTCGCCGCGTCGTGGCCGATGGCGATCTCGGCGCCGAGCTCGCGGAGGGCGGCCACCCCGGCCGTCTCGCGGATGTCGGAGCCGGAGACGGTGTGGCCCGCAGCGAGGAAGACGCGCGCGATGCCGCTCATCCCGGAGCCGCCGATGCCGACGAAGTGGACCCGGCCGAGCTCGGCCGGGATCTGCTGCTGGAGGTCGGGCTTGATCATGGGCGCTCGGGGCTCGCCTTCTCGGTCTGGGCGTCGGTGCGGTCGGTGCGGTCGGTGCGGCGGTCGCTGGCGGTCCGGGACGAGGCATGCCGCTGCGTGCGGGGCGGAACGTCGTGGTCGGCACGGGCGGGCGCCTCGCGGACGGCCTCCCGGACCAGCTCGACCGTGCGGTCGGTCCCGTCCAGCACGCCGACGGTGCCGGCCCGGACGGCCATCTCGGCGACGGCCGCGCGGTCCTGCAGGAGGCCCACGAGCGTGGAGCGCACCCAGTCGGGCGTGAAGTCGGCGTCCGCGACCAGCAGCGCTCCGCCGGCGGCCACGACGTCGGTGGCGTTGTGTCGCTGCTCGCCGTTGCCGACGGGGTAGGGCACGAGGACGGAGGGCAGGCCGAGGGCCGTCAGCTCGCTGACCGTGGCGGAGCCGGCGCGGGAGACGACGAGGTCGGCCGCGGAGAGCGCCAGGTCCATCCGGTCGCAGTAGGGCAGGAGGTGGTGGTCGGCCAGGTCGGTCGAGCGCAGCTCGGACTTCTGGCCCGTCACGTGCAGGATCTGCCAGCCGGCGCCGAGCACGCTCGTCGCCGACCGGGCGATGGTCTCGTTCAGGCGACGGGCGCCCGACGATCCGCCGGTGACCAGCAACGTCGGCTTGCGGGGGTCGAGGCCGAACTCGACCAGCGCCTCCTGCCGGCTCTCGCGGCGGTCGAGCTGCTCGATCTCGCGGCGGAGGGGCATGCCGACCTGACGGCCGTGCCGGAGCCGCGTCGACCGGTGGACCACGCCGACGTGCCGCGTGAACCACGAGCCGAGCACGTTCGCGATGCCCGGCTTGGCGTTCGCCTCGTGCACGACGAGCGGGACGTGCGAGCGCCAGGCCGCGACGTAGGCCGGCGCCGACGCGTAGCCGCCGAAGCCCACGACGACGTCGACGTCGTGCTGGTCGAGCAGCTCGCGGACGCCGGCGACGGCTCCGCGGAGCGCCGAGGGGAACCGGAGCGCGGCGCGGGAGGGGCGGCGCGGGAAGGGCAGGCGGGGCACGGTGAGGAGCTCGTAGCCGCGCAGCGGGACGAGCCGGGCCTCGAGGCCCTCGGCCGTGCCGAGGACCAGGACGGTCGCGTCGGGCTCGGTGTCGCGGATCCGGTCGGCCACCGCGAGCAGGGGGTTCACGTGCCCGGCGGTGCCGCCGCCGGCGAGGAGGTACGTCGTCACCGGAGAGACCCTACCCGCTGACGCGGGGCGCCTCGGCCGGCCAGGGGCTCCTCCGGCTGACGCGCGAACGAGAGCACCACACCGATCGCCACGAGGGTCACGATGAGCGCCGAGCCGCCCGCGGAGATCAGCGGCAGCGGCACTCCGAGCACCGGGAGCAGCCCGAGGACGACGGCGACGTTGATCAGCGCCTGGCCGATGATCCAGGCGGTGACTGCACCGGTGACGACCCGGACGAACGGGTCGTTCGTGCGTCGGATGATCTTGACGAAGCCGACGGCGAGCACGACGAAGAGCGCCAGCACGACGATCGCACCGATCAGCCCCAGCTCTTCGCCGATGATCGCGAAGATGAAGTCGTTGTCGGCCTCGGGCAGCCAGGACCACTTCGACTTGGAGTTGCCGAGGCCGACCCCGAAGAGTCCGCCGGAGGCGAGCGCCCAGGTGCCGTGCAGCGTCTGCCAGCAGGCGGCCTGGTAGTCGCTCGAGTCGGTGCAGCCCGACATCCACGCCGCGATGCGCTCGTTGCGCGAGGCCGAGCCGGACGCGATCAGAGGGATGGCCGCGGCCAGGAAGAGGACGGGGACCGCGAGGTACCGGAGGCGGACGCCCGCGAACCAGACGGCCGCGAAGACGAGGAGGAGCATCACCATCGTGGTGCCCAGGTCGCCGCCCAGCACGACCAGGCCCACGGCGACGCCGACGACGGGCACCAGCGGGATGGCGAGGTGCTTCCAGTCGTCGAGCAGGTCGCGCTTGACGCTGAGGATCATGCCGAGCCAGATCGCCAGGGCGAGCTTCACCGCCTCGGAGGGCTGCGCGGTGAAGGAACCGAGGTCGATCCAGTTGCGGTTGCCGCCGATCTCGTAGCCGAGGGGGGTGAAGACGAGCAGCTGGAGCACGACCGTGACGAGCAGGATCTGCCAGGCCCAGCGCTTCCAGAACGAGACGGGCACGCGGGAGGCGATCAGCATCAGCGGGACCCCGATGGCCGCGTAGACGCCCTGCCGCACGAACGCGCCGAAGAAGGACGTGTGCCGCGAGGCGATGTACTGCTCGACGGACGACGACGACAGGACCATCACGAGGCCCAGCACGACCATGAACAGCGTCGTGCCGAGGATCAGGAAGAACGAGCCGGTCTCGGCGGCGAAGAGCTTCTTGACGGCCACCACGGCCGCGGCCTGCCTGCCGTCGTGCGGCGCGGCACGGGTGCCGTCGTCGTCCCGCGGGCGGGTCGACTCAGTCGGCCGGCGACGCGGGAGGCTGGTGGGCTTCGTGGCCATCAGCGTCACCTCCCAGGTGGTGTGCGACCGCGGCGGCGAATGCCCTGCCGCGCGCGGTGTAGTCGGTGAACTGGTCGAAGGACGCCGCCGCGGGGGCGAGGAGGACGGTGTCGCCCGGCCTCGCCGCGGCCGCCGCCAGGCGGACCGCCGTCGGCATCACCCGCTCAGTGTCGGTCTCGTCGACCTCGAAGACGGGCAGCTCGGGGGCGTGTCGCCGGAAGGCCTCCCGCAGGCCCTCCCGGTCGACGCCGATCAGCACGGCGGCGGCGAGGCCCTCGGACGCGTCGCGGACGAGGGGCTCCGGGTCGACGCCCTTGAACGTGCCGCCCACGATCCACACGACGGAGGGGAACGAGCCGAGGGACGCGTGTGCCGCGTGGGGGTTCGTGGCCTTCGAGTCGTCGACCCAGACGACGCCGCCCGACTCGGCCACCACCTCCGTCCGGTGGTGGTCGACCCGGAACGCGAGGAGGGCCTCACGGACGGCGGCCGGGTCGACGTCGACGGCCCGGACGAGCGCGGCGGCGGCCAGCACGTCCTCGACGAGGTGGTCGGCTGCGAGGCCGGCCGTCTCGAGCTCGGCCGTCGTCGCCAGCTCCAGGGCACGGTGGCGCCGCTCGGCGAGGAAGGCGCGGTCGACGAGCACGCCGCCGTCCTCGCCGCTGACGATCCCGAAGTCGCTCGGGCCGGGGGCGGAGAGCCCGAAGCCGACGGCGCGGCAGCCCTCGGCCACGTCGGCCTGCTCGACCATGTGGACGGTGGCCGCGTCGGCCTTGTTGTACACGCACGCGGTGATCGTGTTCTCGTACACGCGGGCCTTGGCGTCACGGTAGGCCTCGGCCGACCCGTGCCACTCGAGGTGGTCGGACTCCAGGTTGAGGCAGACGGACGCCCGGGGCCGGAGGGCGCCGGGGCCCTCGACGGGCAGCCAGTGCAGCTGGTGGCTGGACAGCTCGACCACGAGCACGTCCAGCCCCTCGGGGTCACGGACGGCGTCGAGGACGGGCACGCCGATGTTGCCGACGGCCGCGGCACGCCGGCCGCCGGCCAGTGCCATGGCCGTCGCGAGCTGCGTCGTCGTCGTCTTGCCGTTCGTGCCCGTGACGAGCAACCACTCGGCGATCGTCGGCGTCTTGTCGCGGAGGCGCCAGGCCAGCTCGACGTCGCCCCAGACGGCGGCTGTCGACTCGACCACGCGCACGGCCAGGGGGTGGTGGGGCGCGAAGCCCGGCGACAGGACGACGAGCTCGGGATCGAAGTCGACGACGCTCGCCGGGAGGTCGGCCATCCCCGGGTCGAGGACGAGCTCGGCGCCGATCAGGCCCAGCAGCTCGGCTCGGTCGTCGTCGACGCTCGGGGCGAGCACGACGACCCGGGCGCCGAGCTCGGTCAGGGTGTCGGCGACGGAGAACCCCGTGACGCCGAGGCCGAGGACGAGCACACGGAGGCCCGACCAGTCGGCGTGCCAGCTCGTCAGGCCGTCGAGCCTCGCCGCCAGGACGGGGTCGGAGGCGGAGTTCGTCATGAGGTGCGCGAGATCCACTCGAGGTAGAACACGCCCACGCCCGCGGCCACGAAGAGCCCCGCGATGATCCAGAACCGGACGACGACCGTCACCTCGGCCCAGCCCTTCAGCTCGAAGTGGTGGTGCAGGGGGCTCATCAGGAATATCCGCTTGCCGTGCGTGATCTTGAAGTACGCCCGTTGCAGGATGACCGAGCCCGTGACGACGATGAACAGGCCGCCGATGAGGACGAGGAGCAGCTCGGTGCGGCTGAGGATCGCGAGTGCCGCGAGTGCGCCGCCGAGGCCGAGCGAGCCCGTGTCGCCGAGGAAGATCTGCGCCGGCGACGTGTTCCACCAGAGGAACCCGATCAGGCCGCCGCAGATGGCCGCTGCCACCACGGCCAGGTCGAGCGGGTTGGCGACCGTGTAGCAGGCCGCCCGGGTCGACTCGTCGAGCCGCGTGCTGAAGCACGACTGGTTGAACTGCCAGAACCCGATGAAGATGTAGGAGGCGATGGCCAGGATCGACGCCCCGGTCGCGAGGCCGTCCAGTCCGTCGGCCACGTTCACGCCGTTCGACGTGCTGACCGTGATGAGGACGACCCAGATCAGGAAGAGCCCGCCGCCAGCGATCGTGCCGAAGAACATGAAGTCGAGCCACGAGATGTCGCGGACGCCGCTGATCATGGTCGAGGCCGGCGTGAGGCCGTTCTCGTTGGGGAACGACAGCGCGAGGACGGCGAACACCGCGCCGACCACCACCTGCCCCGCGATCTTCGCCCAGCCGCCGAGGCCGAGGCTCCGCTGGTTGCGCACCTTGAGGAAGTCGTCGAGGAACCCCACGGCGCCGAGCCCGACCATCATGAAGAGGACGAGCAGGCCGCTGTTGGTGATCGCGTCGGGAGCGACGATGTGGCCGACGAAGTAGCCGAGCACGGTGCCGATGATCAGGACGATGCCGCCCATGGTCGCGGTGCCCCGTTTGGTGTGGTGCGACTGCGGCCCGTCGTCGCGGATGAACTGCCCCCAGCCGAGGCGGTGGAACAACCGGATGAAGAGCGGCGTCATCAGGAGCGTGAAGACGAGCGAGACGGCGCCCGCGATGAGGAGCGCGATCACGAGGACACCCCCGCGAGGCGGTCGCCGAGGTGGCGGAGACCGGCCGACTTCGACGACTTCACGAGCACGACGTCGCCGTCGCGCAGCGTCTGGCGGAGCAGGTCGTAGGCCTCGTCGACGGTGTCGACGAGGACGGACTCGCCGTCCCACGAGCCCTCGAGGCCGGCGGCGACGTGGATGTGCCGGGCCTCGTGGCCGACGACCACCAGCTGGCCGACGTTGAGCCGGACGACGAGGCGTCCGACGCGGTCGTGCTCCTCGCGGGCGAGGTCGCCGAGCTCGGCCATCTCGCCGAGGACGGCGATCGAGCGACCGCCGGGGGGCACGATCTGCGCCAGGGTCTTGAGGGCCGCGGCGACGGAGTCGGGGCTCGCGTTGTACGCGTCGTTGACGACGGTGACGCCGTCGCCACCGTCGAGCACCTCCATGCGCCAGCGCTCGGCGCGGGCGACGCCCTCGAGCACGGTGACGGCACGGTCGAGGTCGAGACCCCACTCCCCCGCGACCGTCAGGGCGGCGAGGGCGTTCATGACGTGGTGCTCGCCCAGGATGCGCAGTCGGACGGGGCGTGAGACGCCGTCGTGCTCGAGGACGAAGGAGGTGCCCTCCCGGGTGACCTCGAGGTCGGACGCCCGGTAGGCGGCCGAGCCGGTCAGGCCGAAGCCGACGACGCGGGCGGCGGTGTCGGCGGCCATGCCGGCGACGCGGTCGTCGTCCACGTTGAGGACGGCGGTCGCCGTCGGGGGCAGGTCCGTCACCATCTCGGCCTTGGCCGCGCGGGTGCCCTCGATGCCGCCGAACCCGCCGGCGTGCGCGAGGCCCACCTTGAGGACGACGCCGGTGTCGGGTCGGGCGATCGCGACCAGGCGGGCGATCTCGCCCGGGCCGGAGGCCCCCATCTCGACGACGAGGAACTCGGTGTCGAGATCGACGCGGAGCATCGAGATCGGCGCCCCGACGTGGTTGTTGAACGAGCCCTCGGGCGCGACGGTCGGTCCGACGTCGGACAGCACGGCACGGAGCATGTTCTTGGTGCTCGTCTTGCCGTTCGAGCCGGTCACCCCGACGACGCGCAGCCGCCCGCCGCGACGGACGCGTTCGACGACCCCCGCGGCGAGGCGGGACAGGGCGGCCACGCCGTCGTCGACGACGACGAAGGGGACGGCGAGGTCGAGCGGACGCTCGGCGACGACGACCGCGGCGCCGGAGGCGACGGCCGCGTCGGCGAAGAGGTGCCCGTCGGTCTCGTCGCCGCGGAGGGCGAAGAAGACGGAGCCGGAGGTCACGAGCCGGGAATCGGTCTCCACCGACCCGTCGACGACCTGGTCGGCATCGGGGCCGGCCTCGGGGAGGTGCAGGGCGCCTCCGGCGATCTCGGCCAGCTCGGCCAGCGTGAGGGCGATCACTCGGCCCACCCGGCCTCTCGCAGCGCGGCGCGCGCCTCGTCGCGGGCGGAGTACGGGGTCCGCTCGCCGCGGATGTCGCGGTAGTCCTGGTGGCCGGGGCCGGCCCAGAGGATGGAGTCGCCCTCGCCGGCCAGGCCGACGGCGGTGCGGATGGCCGCCTCGGGCGGGCTGACCTCGTGGATCTCGTGCTCGGGGTACGCCTCGCGGGCCGCGCCGACGAGCGTCGCCCGGATCTCGGCAGGGTCCTCGAAGCGGGGGTGGTGGTCGGTGACGACGAGGATGTCGGAGCCCTCGGCGGCCACGCGGGCCATGTCGCCGCGCTTGGTCTTGTCGCGGTCGCCGTCGGCGCCGAACAGCATGATGACCTTGCCGGGGGTGAAGCGGCGGACGGCCGCGAGGGTGGTGAGGAAGGCGTCGGGGCTGTGGCCGAAGTCGACGTACACGCTCGGGCCGCGGTCGCCCGAGACGCGCTCGGTGCGGCCCGGCAGGTAGGCGACGATGCCGCCCTCGGCCTCGAGGGCCTGCGAGATCGCGCCGAGCTCGAAGCCGGCCTCGACAAGCATGACGATCGCCAGCGCGGCGTTCGCGACCATGTGCCACCCGATGAGCGGCACGCGGGTGACGAGCTCGCGGTTCTCCGGGCCGGTGAGCCGGAACTCGGTCCAGGCAGCCTGCTCGTCGAGGATCTCGACGCGCCAGTCGGCCTCGACGTCGGGGAGGATCGTGATCGTCGTCAGCGGCACGCGCGCGTTGTCGACGACGCGTTGCCCGTACGGCGAGTCGAGCGAGATGACGGCGCGCTTCGCCCGGTCGGGCTGGAACAGCGGCAGCTTCGCCTGGAAGTACTCCTCCATGTCGGCGTAGTCGTCGAGGTGGTCGTGGCTGAGGTTCGTGAACGCCGCGACGTCGAAGACCAGGCCGTCGACGCGGTTGCGGCTCAGCGCCTGCGCGCTGACCTCGACGGCCACCGCTCGCACCTCGCTCTCGCGCATGCGGGCCAGCAGGGCGTGCATCTCGCTCGCCTCGGGCGTGGTCAGGCGGCTGACGACGGTGAGGTCGCCGATGTGGCGCTCGGCCGTGCTGCTCAGGCCGGTCACGAGCCCGAGCTGGCGGAGGACGCCCTCGAGCAGGTAGGAGGTGCTGGTCTTGCCGTTCGTGCCGGTGACGGCGAACAAGAGGGGCGAGTCGTCGCCGCCGGTGCGGTAGATCCACGCCGAGACGTCGCCGAGGGCCGCGCGGGGCGAGTCGACGAGCACCACGGGCAGTCCGCTCTCGCGGGCGATCTCGAGGCCCGCGGCGTCGGTGAGCAGCGCGACCGCGCCGCCCTCCCGTGCCTGCGCGGCGAACTCGGCACCGTGCCGGTGCTCGCCGGGGACGCCGACGTACAGGTCACCGGGGTGGAGGTCCGCCGTGCTCAGCGTGACTCCGGTGACCTCGACGCCGTCGAGGGAACCCTCGTGCTCGAGACCGAACTCGCTGACCAGCTGGGCGAGTGACCTCGCCGACGGATGTTCCGGTCGAAGGACCGGGGGGATCCGGGCGCTCAATGAATCCTCTTCTCTCACCAGGTCTGGGGGATGGCCGGTGCGGGCTCCGTCGACGGAGGGACGCGGTACATCTCGAGGACCTGGGACATGATCTTGTTGAAGGTCGGCGCCGCGGCGGCCGACGTCTTCATGGTACTGGGCTTGGTGAAGCTCACGACGACGACGTACTTCGGGTCCTCGGCCGGGGCGATGCCCGCGACGGACACCACGCGGTCGGAACCGTAGCCGGTGCCGTCGGCGCGGGCCATCTCGGCGGTGCCGGTCTTGGCGGCGACCCGGTAGCCCGGGATGGTCAGCGCGTCCTTCTGCTCGCCGGCCGAGACGACGCTCTCGAGCATGTTCACCGTCGTGTCGGCGGCGTACGGCGACACCACGGTCGTGCCCTCGACGGCGGGTGCCGGCGTGACCGTCCCGTCGGCGGCCGTGCAGCCCTCGACGAGCTGGGACGGGAGCCTCACGCCGTGGTTGCCGAGGGTCTGGAAGATGCTCGCCACGTGCAGGGCCGTCGTCGAGACGCCCTGGCCGAACATCGTGTTGATGCTGGTCTGCTGGTCCCACGAGCTCGCGGCCCGGACGCCCTGCGTCGGCTCGCCGAGGAACCCGACGGCCGTGGGCTCGTTCAGGCCGAACTTGACCATGTAGTCGTACCGCGCCTGCGCGCTGAGGTTCTGCCCGAGCAGCGAGATGCCGACGTTGGACGAGTCGCGCAGGATGCCGGTCAAGGTGAGCCGCTCGGTCGGGTGGAAGCTCGCGTCGTGGATCTCGCCGCCCCAGGGGAACGAGCGGGAGTAGGGCACGGTCGCCTGGCTCGTCGGCGTGGCCTTGCCGGAGTCGAGCAGCATGGCCGCGGTCATCGCCTTGAAGGTCGAGCCCGGCTCGTAGGAGGCGGTGAAGGCCTTGGAGCCGAGGTCGCCGACGTCCTTCGTCAGGTTCACGTCGTTGGGGTCGACCGTGGGCCAGTCCGCCACGGCGAGCAGCTTGCCGGTCGCCACCTCCTGGACGACGGCGGTCGCCGACTCGGCCCCGATGGCCTGGCCCTGCTCGGCGATGGCCTGCTGCGTCATGTACTGCAGGTCCTTGTCGACGGTGAGCTGCAGCGTGCCGCCGGCCACCGCCTCCTTCGTGGTCACGGTGCTGCCGGGGAGCTGCACGCCGTCGGCGCCGCGCTCGTAGGTCTCGCTGCCGTTCGTGCCGGCGAGGCAGGAGTCGGCCGTGCGCTCGAGCCCCGCCTGCGGCCCGTCGGTGCCGACGAAGCCCGTGAGGTTGCCGGCCACCGAGCCGTTCGGGTAGGTCCGGGCGGACTGGCGCTCGAAGTAGAGCCAGGAGACTCCGCTGTTCTTGAGGTCGCGGACGGCGCGGAAGGCGTCGACGTCGACGCCCTTGACGAGGAACGCGAAGTTGGCCTCGGGGTCGCGGGTGAGGGCCTCCTGCATGGTCTCCGCCGACCCGCCGGTGATCTCGGCCACCTCGGCCAGCACCTGGTCGACCGACATGGCGACCTTGGTCTTCTCGCCGTCCGCGCCGGTCCCCGTCACGGTGACGTCGTCGGCGAAGGCGGGCGCGGCGGTGATGTTGTACCGCGTGACGCTGCCGGCGAGGACCGTGCCGTCGTTCGCGGTGATGTCGCCCCGGTCGCCGTACGTCACCTGCTGGATCTCGCGCTTGTTCTGCGACTGCGCGTTGAGCTCGGCGGCCTGGACGAGCTGGATGTCGGCCAGGCGGACGACGAACACGCCGACCAGCGCGATCACCACGGCCATGGCCAGCGTCGCGCGGAGCCGGCGGCTGCGAGGGGCTGTGTTCACGGAGGTGTCCTCACCGCGGCAGGTCGTGTGGCACCGGCCGCTTTCGTCGTCAGGTGCGCCACGAGGGGCGCACCGCTAGCGGGTCTGGGGAGCCGCGAGCTGGTCAGGGTCAGACGCTACCGAGGGGGTGCCGGTTCCCGCGGTCGCCGCGCCCGTCGTGGCGGAGTCGGTCGGAGGCGTGCCCTGAGCGGCCGCGTCGCTCGACGCCGCCGGGTCCGCCGTGTCGGTGGTCGCCGTGTCGGGTGCGACCGTCGCGAGGGGGACGCCGTCGAGCAGGGTGTTCGGGATCAGGTTGTCCGTGCCGTCCGCCGTGCCGTCGGCCGGGGCCGGGTCGCCGTGCACTGCGCCGGTCGTCGGGTCGAGGTAGACCGGGTTCGAGTTGCGGACCATGCCGAGCTGCTCGGCGTTGTTCGCCAGGTTCTGGGGCGACGAGAGGACGTCGAGCTGCTCGGAGTACTTCTGCTGGTCGCGCGTCAGCTCGGTCTTCTCGGCCTGCAGGTCGGAGATCGTGTACGCGCCGTCGCTGAGGGCGATGCTGATCGCCAGCTGCGTCAGGAGGAGCACGAACAAGGAGGCGGTGGCCACGAGCGCGTACGCGATCCGGGGCCGCGCGCGACGCTGTGCCCGGCTCGTGACGATCTCGACCGGTGCCCGGCGAGGCTCGTGCGAGAGGCGGCGCTGCGGGATCGGGTCGATCGCGGCGTTGCTCATGCTGTTCTCCGGATTCGTTCGGCTGCGCGCAGTCGCACGGGCTTGGCACGGGGGTTCAGGTCGATCTCGTCGGCGGAGGCGAGCTCGGCGCCGCGGACGAGGAGGCGGTAGCCGGGCCGGTGCTCGGGCAGCTCGACCGGGAGGCCCTGGGGCGCCGTCGAGGTGGTCCGGGCCGCGAGCTCGCGCTTGACGAAGCGGTCCTCGAGCGACTGGTAGGCGAGCACGACGACGCGACCGTCGACGGCGATGCGGTCGAGAGCGGCGGGGACGGCCGCCTCGAGGGACGCCAGCTCGCCGTTCACCTCGATGCGGAGCGCCTGGAAGACGCGCTTGGCCGGGTGGCCCGCGCGCTGCAGGGCCATCGGGGTGGCGGCGATGAGCAGGTCGACGAGCTCGCCGCTGCGACGGAGCGGCGCCTCGGCACGGTGCTCCACGATGCGACGGGCGTAGCGGGGGCTGAGCTTCTCCTCGCCGTACTGGTAGAAGATGCGCCGCAGCTCGGACTCGGGGTACTCGGCGAGGATCGTCTCGGCCGTGACCGGGGAGGTCGGGTCCATCCGCATGTCGAGCGGTGCGTCCTTGGAGTAGGAGAAGCCCCGCTCGACCCGGTCGAGCTGGAGCGACGAGACGCCGAGGTCGAAGAGCACGCCCTGCACCTCGTCGATGCCCAGCTCGTCGAGGGCGTCGGCCACGCCGTCGTAGCGCGTGTGCACCAGTCGGGCACGCTCGCCGAACGGTCGCAGACGCTCGCCGGCGATCGCGAGCGCCTCGGTGTCGCGGTCGAGGCCGACCACGGTGAGGTCGGGGAACCGCTCGAGCATCGCGGCCGCGTGGCCGCCCATGCCGAGCGTCGCGTCGACCGCGACGGCGCCCGGGCGCGAGATCGCCGGGGCGAGGAGCTCGAGCGTGCGCTCGAGGAGGACGGGGGTGTGGATCTGATCTGCCATGGCTGACCTGGGCCTGGATCCCGGGCCCTGATCCCCATCCATCTCGACCTGGCACCGGGGAAGGTGCGCCAGGGCGGACGGCTGGGAGTCAGGGCCGAGGAGCTAGAAGAGCCCGGGGATCACCTCCTCCGTGGTGTTCGCGAACGCGGCCTCCTGGGCCTCGTAGTAGGTGTTCCACGCGTCCGTGGCCCAGATCTCGGCGCGGTTGCCCGCGCCGATGACCGTGAGGTCGCGGCCCAGGCCCGCATAGTCCCGCAGCGTCGACGGGATCGTGACGCGGTTCTGCTTGTCGGGGACGTCGTCGCTGGCGCCGGAGAGGAACAGGCGCATGTAGTCGCGCCCCTCCTTGCTCGTGATCGGCGCCTGCCGGATGCGCGCGTGCATGTCCTCGAACTCGGCCTGGCTGAACACGTAGACGCAGCGCTCCTGACCGCGGGTCATGACGAGGCCGGAAGCCAGCTCGTCACGGAACTTCGCGGGGAGGATGATCCGGCCCTTCTCGTCGAGCTTGGGCGAGTAGGTGCCGAGGAACATGCGCCTCGCCCCCCTTCGCCCCGCACCCCGTTCGTGGCACGTGCCTCCACTTTACTCCACAATCCCCCACCCGGATAGGCGCCACGGGGCCGAAGTCGTGCCGGGACGTCCCGGATCCGCTCCAGTTCGGGGGCCACGGCGGTGGAGGAGAAGGGAGGGGAAAGTCGACCGGGGACCACGCGACGGGTCCGGGACGCGCGCCGACACCGGGAAGGGACCCCTGCGGGGAGGCGCCAGGAGGCCCGGGCGCACGAGAAAGGGGCCGGCCCGGAGGCCGACCCCTGAGGTCGTGGTGCGAAGTGGAGGACTAGGAGCGGTCGCCGTCCTGGCGGCGCTCCCAGCGATCGTTGAGGCGGTCCATCATGCTGCCGCTGCGCGCGGGGCGCGACGCCGACGGACGAGCAGAACCGGGAGCGGACGACGCGGCGGAGGGACGAGCCTGCGAGCCACGACGGGGAGGCGCCATCGCGAAGACTGCACCGGCCACGAGGAGCACGAAGCCGGCGACGCCGACGAGGGGGCCCACGGGAGGAGTCCGGATGATCACGCCGGTGACGATGACCGCGATGCCGACGAGAGCCGCGAGCACGCCGATGACGACCATCGTGTAGTTCGGGCGCCCACGGCGCCCGCCGACCGTCGCCACGAAGTCGGAGTCGTTGCTGTAGAGGCTCCGCTCCATCTCTTCGAGGAGTCGTTGCTCCTGTTCGGAAAGTGGCATCTCTTTGTTCCCTTCGAGCACAGGCCCCGCGGCCTCGGGATCACCGCGTGTGGATACGGGCGAGTGTATGCCCGGGCGCTGTGGCTAGGCTAGGCAGCGTGGCTGAGAGTACGCGGTTAGTGGACGTCGTTCAAGAGCGCATCGATCGGTTCCTCGACGACCGCCGACCGGCCCTCCGGGGCATCGCCGACGACCTCTCCCCCTTCGCCGGTTTCTCCAGCGACCTGCTCCGCGGCGGCAAGCGCTTCCGGGCCCTGTTCTGCTACTGGGGCTGGCAGTCCGTCGCCGGCCGTGACGCCGGGTTCGACCCGCTCGGGACGACCGTCGACCAGCGGTCCCTCGACGCCGTGATGACCGCCTCCGTCGGGCTCGAGTTCTTCCACGCGGCCGCGCTCGTGCACGACGACATCATGGACAACTCCGACACCCGTCGCGGACGCCCGGCCGCGCACCGCCGGTTCGAGGCGCTGCACCGCGAGGGCGGGTGGCTCGGCTCCGCCTCCGGCTTCGGCACGTCGGCGGCCCTGCTCATGGGCGACCTCCTCCTCGCGTGGAGCGACGAGCAGATCAGCGAGGCCCTCGACGCCCTCGAGTCCCGGGGCGCCGCCCTGTCGGCTCGGCGCGAGTTCAACCGCATGCGCACCGAGGTCACGGTGGGCCAGTACCTCGACATCCTCGAGGAGAACGCCTGGCGCAGCGTCCCCGACGTCGACCTGCTGCCCCGGGCCCAGCGGGTCATCGTCTACAAGTCCGCGAAGTACAGCGTCGAGGCACCGCTCACGATCGGGGCGGCCATGGCCGGCGGCTCCGAGTCGGAGCTCGAGTCGCTGAGGCGCTTCGGCCTCCCCCTCGGCATCGCCTACCAGCTCCGGGACGACCTGCTGGGCGTCTTCGGCGACCCCGAGGTGACCGGCAAGCCCGCCGGCGACGACCTCCGCGAGGGCAAGCGCACCGTCCTCGTGGCGACGGCCCGCCGGGCGCTGCCCCCGAGCTCCGTCCGCCTGCTCGACGAGTTGCTGGGCGATCCCGACCTCGACGACGACCAGATCGGCGTGCTGCAGGCGACGCTGAGGGAATCGGGTGCCGTGGAGGCGGTGGAGCAGTCCATCACCGACCAGGTCGAGCGCGCCGTGGCGGCGCTCGACGGGGCGGACCTCGCGCCCTCCGCACGGGCCCAGCTCACGCGGCTCGCCGACACGGTGACGAAGCGCACCTACTAGGTCCGGGGCCGCCGGCCTCCGGCTGCCCCCCGACCGATCGGGAGAGGGCTCAGAGGAGGCTCTGTGCCACCCGGCGGACCTCGGCTTTGCGCCCCGCGCGCAGCGCCTCGACCGGGGAGACGCCCAGGCTGTCCTCGACGGAGAGCATCCAGTCGAGCGCCTCGTCGTCCGTGAACCCGTTGTCGGCGAGGACGGTGACGGTGCCCCGGAGCTCGTGCATGGGCTCGCCGTCGACCAGGAACACCGCGGGCGTGACGACGACGCCGTCCACCCGCGTGGAGATCAGGACGTGGTCCTCGAAGAGCCGGTGGACGCGGCTGACGCTGAGGCCGAGCAGTTCGACGAGGTCGGGCACCGCCAGCCACTCGGTGTCGTCGAACCAGGGCTGCTGAGAGAGATCGGTCACGGGTCCACCTTGCCACGGTCGCCCGCCGCTCCGTGTCGTGCCTCGTAGCTCGTGTCACTCTCGTCACACAAGCCACAACAGTCACACCAGCAACATCGACCCCGTTCGTAGCACTGGCCACTGTGATTGACACGGGTCTCCACCTGTGCCAACTTGGCACCACGAGACACGCCGTCGCGGATCAGGTTGTCGACGTGTCGGACGCCACGACCCGAGGATCACCTCCATGAACGACAGCAGCTCGGACCGCGCCCTCGACCTCGACGGGACCCCGGACGCACCCCGCGCCACACGGCTGCCCGGTGCCGCCTTCGGCCGCGGAGCACTCGACGCCGACGGACGGGGGGCTCGTTCACGGGCTGCTCGCTCCATGCTCCAGACGGTGCCGATCATGCTCGTCGGCTCGATGGCGCTCAGCCTCGGCATGACCGGCCCCGTGGCGTCGGTCGCCCACCACCAGCAGCCCACGAAGAAGCCGCACGCCGCGCCGCGCCCGATCGCGCTCCCGCCGACGGCAGCCGCTCCGGCCCCGGAGTCGACGTCCGCGACCGTCGACGTCGCCGCGTCGTCGAGCACGGTCCTGGCCCCGTCGACCTACACCGTCGCCTCGGGCGACACCGTCGCCAGCATCGCCGCGTCCTTCGGGCTCAGCACCGCCTCCGTCCTCGCCCTCAACGGGCTCAGCTGGAAGTCGACCATCTTCCCCGGCCAGACGCTCAGCCTCGTCGCGTCCTCGCCGACGCCCGCTCCCGCGGCGCCGACCAGCGCGCCCCGGTCCGCCGCGGCCGGCAGCTACACCATCGCGCGCGGCGACACCCTCAGCTCGATCGCCGGCGCGCACGGGGTGAGCACCGCCTCGCTGCTCGGGGCGAACGGCCTGAGCTGGTCGAGCATCATCTACCCGGGCCAGGTGCTCTCCCTTCCCGGCGGGGCCTCGCAGGCCGCGCCGGCAGCCCCGAGGGCCGCTGCCCCTGCGCCCGCAGCGACGGGCGGCCACGTCATCAGGAGCGGCGAGACGATCGCCTCCATCGCGAGGCAGACCGGCACGACGGTCCAGGCGCTCCTCGCGGCCAACGGGCTGAGCATGACGAGCACGATCTACGCGGGCCGCACCCTCGTCGTCCCCGGCGCCTCGTCGCCCGCCCCTGCCGCCGCGCCCACGACGGTCGCGGCCACCACCTCCGTGGCCCCGCTGACGACGAGCACCACGCTCACCGCCGAGCAGCAGGAGAACGCTCGCGTGATCATCCGCGTCGGGCGCGAGCTGGGCGTCGGAGACCAGGCCATCGTCGTGGCCCTCGCCGCCGCGGCGCAGGAGTCGAGCCTCAGGAACATCGACCACGGCGACCGCGACTCGCTCGGCCTGTTCCAGCAGCGTCCGAGCACGGGCTGGGGCACCCCCGCGCAGCTCACGGACGCCGCGCACGCGACGAAGCTCTTCTTCGGCGGACGGACGAACCCGAACGTCGGCAAGACCCGCGGCCTGCTCGACGTCCGGGGCTGGTCCTCGATGTCGCTGACGGACGCCGCCCAGGCGGTCCAGCTCTCGGCCCACCCCACGGCCTACGCCAAGTGGGAGGCACCGGCACGCACGTGGCTCAGCACCCTGGGCTGAGCCGTCCGCGCCACCACCGCGGCGACGTCGGCGGCACCCTCGTTCGACACTCGCCGGTGAGCCGCGTCCGCCACCGGCGCGCCGACTCGTAAGATCGCCTCGATGAGCGCGAACCAGACTGACCCGATGATCGGCCGGCTCATCGACGACCGGTACCAGGTCCGCTCGCGCATCGCCCGCGGCGGCATGGCCACCGTGTACCTGGCCACCGACCTCCGGCTCGAGCGCCGGGTCGCGATCAAGATCATGCACGGGCACCTGGCGGACGACGCCTCCTTCAAGGAGCGGTTCATCCAGGAGGCGCGCTCGGCAGCGAGGCTCGCCCACCCCAACGTCGTCAACGTCTTCGACCAGGGCCAGGACGACGACAGCGCCTACCTCGTCATGGAGTACCTGCCCGGCATCACGCTGCGCGAGCTGCTGCAGGACCACAAGGTCCTCACGAGCGAGCAGGCCATGGACATCCTGGAGGCGGTGCTCGCCGGCCTCGCCGCCGCCCACCGCGCCGGCATCGTCCACCGCGACCTCAAGCCCGAGAACGTCCTGCTCGCCGACGACGGCCGGATCAAGATCGGCGACTTCGGCCTCGCCCGCGCCGCGACCGCGAACACCGCGACCGGCGCCGCCCTGCTCGGCACGATCGCCTACCTCTCCCCCGAGCTCGTCACCCGCGGCGTGGCCGACACCCGCAGCGACATCTACGCGCTCGGCATCATGCTCTACGAGATGCTCACCGGCGAGCAGCCCTACAAGGGCGAGCAGCCGATGCAGATCGCCTACCAGCACGCGAACGACACGGTCCCCGCACCCAGCTCGGCGAACCCGTCGGTCCCCGCCGAGCTCGACGAGCTCGTCCTGTGGGCCACGGCGCGCGACCCGGAGCACCGTCCCCGTGACGCCCGGGCCATGCTCGACCAGCTGATCGACGTCCAGCGCGTCCTCGCCGACCCGTCCGGTGCTCCCCTCGGCCGCACCATGGTGCTGCCCCCCGCCTCCGCGACGATGGTCCTGCCGCGTGGCGGCACCGGCGAGACGCAGGCGCTCCCCAAGGCACGCCACCGCACCGGACCGGTGGGACCGGCGGCCGTCGACACGGTCGCCGAGCTGAGCGACGTGGCCCGGAGGCGGCGTCGACGGGGCTTCGTGTGGGTCGCGCTCGTCCTCGTGCTGGCCGTGGTCGGCGGCGGCGCGGGCTGGTGGTTCGGCGCAGGGCCCGGCAGCCAGGTGGCCGTCCCCGACGTGGCCGGCCAGGACCCCGCCGCCGCCGCGTCCGTCCTGGAGGCGGCCGAGTTCGTCGTGGCGGAGCAGAACGCGGCCGACTTCTCGGTCGAGGTGCCGACCGGGCAGGTGATCGGGACGGACCCCGGTCCGTCCTCGCGCCTCCAGAAGGGGTCGACCGTCACGCTGGTCGTCTCGCAGGGCCCGCAGCCGCTCGACCTGCCCGCCGTGGTGGGTCAGACCGAGGACTCGGCCCGCGCCTCCTTGTCGTCCTTCGCCGTCCAGGACAGCACGACCCAGTTCGACGCCGCCGACCCCGGCACCGTGCTCGCCGTCTCGGGGGTCGACTCCGCGGGGACGGCCGTCGACCTGGCCGGCGCGGCCCAGTACGGCGAGCAGCAGCCCGTCACGCTGACCGTCTCGCTCGGCCCCGTCCCGGACGTCGTCGGCCAGTCGGTCGAGGACGCCCAGGCGACGCTCCAGGACGTGGGCCTCACGGGCGTCGAGGCCGGCACGGAGTTCAGCGACGACGTCGACGAGGGCGCCGTGATCCGTGCCGACCAGCAGCAGGACGGCCCGATCCGGCCCGGCGCCTCCCTCGACCTCGTCGTCTCGGACGGGCCTCCGCCCGTCACCGTCCCCGACGTCACCGGCAAGACCATCGACCAGGCCACGGCCCAGCTGCAGGCACTCGGCCTGCGGGTCAGCTACGACCGGTGCACGAACTTCACCTGCGCCTTCTTCGACTGGGAGGCGAGCCTCACGGTCGTCTCGACGGACCCCGTCCCGGGAGCCACCGCGTCCCGCGGCTCGACGATCAGGCTGTCCTACCGCGTCGAGTGACCGCCGCGCGCCCGCCCTGGGCCGCCCCCCGTCACGTCGAAGGGCCCGCCTCCCGTGGGAGGCGGGCCCTTCGACGTGGCCGTTCGGCGAGCGGAGGAGGCGCGGCCTAGTTGGCCGCCAGCTCCTCCGCGACGAGGAACGCGAGCTCGAGCGACTGCATGTGGTTCAGCCGCGGGTCGCAGAGCGACTCGTACCGCGTCGCGAGCGTGGCCTCGTCGATGTGCTCGGAGCCGCCCAGGCACTCGGTCACGTCGTCGCCGGTCAGCTCGATGTGGATGCCGCCGGGGTGGGTGCCCGCGGCGCGGTGCGCCTCGAAGAACCCCTTGACCTCGTCCATGATCTCCTCGAAGCGGCGGGTCTTGTAGCCCGTCGGCGTCGTGAGGCCGTTGCCGTGCATCGGGTCGCTGACCCAGAGCGGCGTCGCGTCGGCGCCCTTGATCGCCTCGAGCAGCGGCGGCAGCGACTCGCGGATCTTGCCGGCGCCCATGCGCGTGATGAACGTCAGGCGCCCGGGCTCGCGGTCGGGGTCGAGCACGTCGATGAGGCGGAGCATGTCGTCCGGCGTGGTCGACGGGCCGAGCTTGACGCCGATGGGGTTGCGGACCCGGGAGAGGAAGTCGACGTGGGCGCCGTCGAGGTCACGCGTGCGCTCGCCGATCCAGACGAAGTGCGACGACAGGACGTAGGGCTCGCCCGTGCGCGAGTCGATCCGTGTCATCGGCCGCTCGTAGTCCATCAGCAGGGCCTCGTGGCTGGTGTAGAACTCGACGCGCTTGAGCTCGTCGAAGTCCGCACCGGCCGCCTCCATGAAGCGGATGGCCTTGTCGATCTCCTTCGCGAGGTGCTCGTAGGCGGCGTTGGCGGGGTTCGCCGCGAAGCCGCGGTTCCAGCTGTGCACCTGGCGGAGGTCGGCGAAGCCGCCCTGCGTGAACGCGCGGATCAGGTTGATCGTCGACGCGGAGGTGTGGTATCCCTTCACGAGCCGGGCAGGGTCGGCCCGTCGGGACTCGGGCGTGAAGTCGTAGCCGTTGACGATGTCGCCGCGGTAGGCGGGCAGCGTCACGCCGTCGCGGGTCTCGGAGTCGCTCGAGCGGGGCTTCGCGAACTGGCCCGCCATGCGCCCCATCTTGATGACCGGGACCGAGGCGCCGTACGTGAGCACGACGGCCATCTGCAGGATCGTCTTGACGCGGTCGCGGATCTGGTCGGCGGTGGCGCCGGCGAACGTCTCGGCGCAGTCGCCGCCCTGCAGCAGGAACGCGTCGCCTCGGGCCGCCGCGGCCAGCCGGTCGCGGAGGGTGTCGACCTCGCCCGCGAAGACGAGGGGCGGCAGCGCGGCGATCTCGGCCGACGCGGCCTGGACCGCGGAGGGATCGGGCCACGCGGGCTGCTGCTTGATCGGGAGCGTGCGCCAGTAGTCGAGTCCGTCGATCACGTCGGTGGTGGAGGCGTCGGTGACGACGCCCGCGGACGGTTCGGCGATGGGGACCACGGTCTTCCTTGCAGCTAGGACGGGCCAGGGACCGATCGATCCCGGCGGTCGAGCCTACCGCGCGGAGGCGACGCGCTTCTCCTTGACCGACGAGGCGTAGACGTCGGCGTACTCCTGGCCGCTCAGGGCGCCGAGCTCGTACATGATCTCGTCGGTGATGGACCGGAGGATGAACCGGTCGCCCTCCATGCCCTCGAACCGGCTGAAGTCGAGCGGCTCGCCGAAGACGATGCCGACCCGGCGGATCTTGGGGATCTTGGTGCCGGTCTTCATGACCTTCTCGGTGTCGATCATGGCGACCGGGACGACGGGGACGTGCCCCTCGAGGATCATGCGCGCCACGCCCGTGCGGCCGCGGTAGAGCTTGCCGTCGGGGCTGCGGGTGCCCTCGGGGTAGATGCCCAGCTGCTCTCCGCGGCCCAGGACCGACAGGCCCGTCGCGAGCGACGCCTCCGACGCCTTGCCGCCCGAGCGGTCGATCGACAGCTGGCCGGTGGCGGTGAAGAAGAGGCGCATGAGCCAGCCCTTGACGCCGGAGCCGGTGAAGTAGTCGCTCTTGGCCAGGAACGAGATTCGCCGCTCGAGCGCGAGCGGCAGGAAGATCGAGTCGACGAACGACAGGTGGTTGCTCGCGAAGATGACGGCCCCGGACGCCGGGACGTTCTCGAGCCCCCGGACCCAGGGACGGAACACCGTGAGCATGAGGGGGCTCGCCACCATCGTCTTCAAGAACCAGTAGAGCATCGGGGCCCCTCCCTCGTCGGCGGTCGGAGTCTAGCGAGTGGACGCGTGGAGCCGGGCCAGGTCGGCGGCGCCCACGACGCCCGCGTCGTTGACCAGCTCGGCGATGACGAAGTCGGGCTCCGGGTGGAACCCACGGGCCGGCAGGTGCTCGTGGAACGCCTTGCGGACGGGGGCGAGGAGGAGCTCGCCCGACTGCGCGACTCCCCCGCCGAAGACGAAGACCTGCGGGTCGAGGATGGCGGCGAGCGAGGCCGCGGCCTGGCCGAGCCAGGTGCCCAGCTGACGGAGCGCCTCGAGGGCACCGGCGTCGCCGGCCTGCATCAGCGCGGCCACGTCGTGGCCCGTGAGCTCGCCCTTCTCGGCACGGACCGCCGCCAGCGCCGACCCGACTCCGCCGAGGTCGGCCACCTCGCCCGCCATGCGCAGCAGGGCCCTGCCGGAGCCGTACTGCTCGATGCAGCCGCGGGCGCCGCAGCCGCAGGGCAGGCCGTCGGGCACGATGCGCATGTGGCCGAGCTCGCCGCCGGTGCCGAAGCCGCCCCGGAGCAGGCGGTCCTGGGCGACGACGGCGCCGCCGACGCCCGTGCCGATGGTGAGCATGGTCATGTCGCTCGCGAGGCGGCCTGCGCCGAACCGGAACTCGGCCCAGCCCGCGGCGTTCGCGTCGTTGTCGATCGTGATGTGCAGGTCGAGCTGCTCGGACAGCCGGGCCCTGAGCGGCTCGTTCCGCCACGGGATGTTCGGCGTGTAGTAGACGACCGACTGCGAGGCGTCGATGAAGCCGGGGGCTGCGACCCCTGCGGCGACGACGTCGGGGTGACGCGCCTGGAGGCCCTTCACCATCGCGACGACGGCGTCGACGATCGCGCCGGCGTCGCCGGCGGGGGTGGGGACCCGCTCCTCGGCGACGATCTCGCCCAGCTCGGTGACGACTCCGCCCGCGATCTTCGTCCCGCCGATGTCAATGCCTATTGCCTGCACGAGCGACGAGTCTATCCTCGGCCCGTCTCCTGCCGTTCCACGACGTCCGCAGGTCGTCACGGGACGGACGGAGTGGCCCCCGCTAAGCTCGTCGGACCCTGCCGGTGCCGAAGGAGCTGCCGTGAACGAACACACCGTCCCCCTCGTGGTCCCCGCCGACCCGACCGCCAACGCGACAGACCTGCTCGTGCAGCGGGCGGCGGCGACGCCGAACGAGCCGTTGTTCTCCGTGCCCGACGGCACGGGAGGCTGGACCGACGTCACCGCCGCGGAGTTCGTCGCCCGGGTGCGCGAGGTCGCCAAGGGCCTGATCGCCGCCGGCATCCAGCCCGGCGACGTGGTGGGCCTGATGAGCCGCACCCGCTACGAGTGGACGCTCGTCGACTTCGCGGTCTGGTTCGCCGGCGCGCTGCTCGTGCCCGTCTACGAGACGTCGTCGCCGAGCCAGGTGCACTGGAACCTCAGCGACTCGGGCGCCGTGGCCCTGATCGTCGAGACGCCGGACCACTTCGCCCGCTTCGACGAGGTGCACCCCGAGCTGCCGGACGTCGCCCACGTCTGGCAGATCGACCTCGGCGACCTCGAGAAGCTGGCCCGCTCCGGGCGGGGCGTGTCGGACGACGAGCTCGAGCGCCGCCGCACGCTGGCGAACGGGGACGACCTCGCGACCATCATCTACACGTCGGGCACCACGGGACGCCCCAAGGGCTGCATGCTGACGCACGCCAACTTCGTGGAGACCAGCCGCAACGCGGCGGTGGCCATGGGCGACGTCGTGGCGCCGGGCTCGTCGACCCTTCTGTTCATCACGACGGCCCACGTCTTCGCCCGCTTCATCGCGGTGATGTCGGTGCACGCCGGGGTCAAGGTGGGCCACCAGGCCGACACCAAGCAGCTCCTGCCGTCGCTCGCCTCCTTCCGCCCCTCGTTCCTGCTCGCGGTGCCGCGGGTGTTCGAGAAGGTCTACAACTCCGCCGAGCAGAAGGCCGAGGCCTCGGGCAAGGGCGGCATCTTCCGTCAGGCCGTCGCGGTGGCGATCGCGCACTCCAAGGCCCTCGACGAGGGGACGGTGCCCGTCGGCCTCCGCCTGCGCTTCGCCCTCTTCGACCGGCTCGTGTACCGCAAGCTGAAGAAGGCCATGGGCGGGAACATCCGCTACGCCGTCTCGGGCTCCGCTCCGCTCGGCACCCGCCTCGGGCACTTCTTCCGCAGCCTCGACATCCGCATCCTCGAGGGCTACGGCCTGACCGAGACCACGGCGCCGGCCTCGGTGAACCTCGTGTCGCGGTTCAAGATCGGGACCGTCGGACCGGCCCTGCCGGGCGTCTCGCTGCGGATCGACGACGACGGCGAGGTGCTCGTCAAGGGCGAGAACGTCTTCGCCGGCTACTGGAGGAACGAGGAGGAGACGGCCGCGGTCATGCAGGACGGCTGGTTCCGCACCGGAGACCTCGGCAGCCTCGACTCCGACGGCTACCTCACCATCACGGGTCGCAAGAAGGAGATCATCGTCACCGCCGGGGGCAAGAACGTCGCCCCCGCCGTCCTCGAGGACCCGATCCGCGCGAACCCCCTCGTCGCCCAGGTCGTCGTGGTGGGCGACCAGCGCCCGTTCATCTCGGCGCTCGTCACCCTCGACACCGAGATGCTGCCGGTCTGGCTCAACAACGCGGGCGAGGCCGCGGACATGCCGCTGGCCGAGGCTGCAGAGCACCCCGCCGTGCTGGCCGAGGTGCAGAGGGCGGTCGACCTCGCGAACGAGGCGGTCTCCCGAGCGGAGTCGATCCGCAAGTTCGTCGTGCTGCCGATCGAGCTGACGGAGGCCAGCGGCCACCTGACGCCCAAGATGAGCGTCAAGCGCGCCGTCGTGGTCGAGGACTTCGCGGGCCAGATCGCCGACCTCTACTCCGTCTACCCCAACACGGAGTCGGTCAGGACCGTCTCGTCCGCCGACAAGCCGGGGCCGACCGCCTGACCGCGAGAGCTGCTGGTGGCGCGCCGGTCAGGCCCGCCACCAGTCGCTCGCCCGGATCTGTCGCAGGGCGTCGCGGCGGGTCTCGGTCTCGAGGGTCATGACGTAGAGGGTGCCGGCGAGGTGGTCGGTCTCGTGCTGGAGCGCCTGCGCCATGAGGCCGTCGCCCTCGAGCACGACAGGCTCGCCGTCGAGGTCGATGCCCTCGACGCGAGCCCTGCTCCAGCGCGGGGTCGGGAACCAGAAGCCCGGGACGGACAGGCAGCCCTCCTCCACCAGCTCCTTCTCGCCCGAGAGCTCGGCGATCTCGGGGTTCAGGACGTAGCCGACCTCGCCGTCGACGTTGTAGCTGAAGGCCCGCAGGCCGACTCCGATCTGGGGGGCGGCCACACCGGCGCGACCGGGCTCGCGCACGGTGTCGAGGAGGTCGTCGACCAGCGAGGACAGCCGGGCGTCGCCCACCCGGACGGGGTCGGAGGGCGACCGGAGCACCGGGTCGCCGAAGAGTCGGATGGGTCGGACGCTCACGACGAGCACCTCCTGGGGAAGGAACGGGGACGGGGCTCGGAGCCACCGGAGACGAGGGAGCCTGCCGGGATCGCCCGTCGGGCGACGTGGCGTGCAGGTGCTTCAAGAATAGTGACGGTATCGTCGTCGTCGTGCATGTACTCAGCGTCAGTTCTCTCAAAGGCGGCGTCGGCAAGACGACCGTGACGCTCGGACTCACGTCGGCGGCCTTCGCCAAGGGCCTCCGGACCCTGGTGGTCGACCTCGACCCGCAGTCCGACGTCTCGACCGGCCTCGACATCACGGTCGCGGGGCACCTCAACGTCGCCGACGTCCTCGCGTCGCCGAAGGAGAAGACGGTCCGTGCCGCGATCGCCCCCAGCGGCTGGACCAAGGGCCGCACGGGCAAGATCGACGTCATGATCGGCAGCCCCTCGGCCATCAACTTCGACGGCCCGCACCCGTCGATCCGCGACATCTGGAAGCTCGAGGAGGCGCTCGCCAACGTCGAGGCCGACTACGATCTCGTCCTCATCGACTGCGCCCCCTCCCTGAACGCCCTGACGCGCACCGCCTGGGCCGCCTCCGACCGCGTCACCGTGGTCACCGAGCCCGGTCTCTTCAGCGTCGCCGCGGCGGACCGTGCCCTGCGGGCGATCGAGGAGATCCGCCGCGGCCTCTCCCCTCGGCTCCAGCCCCTGGGCATCATCGTCAACCGTGCTCGCGTCCAGTCGATCGAGCACCAGTTCCGCATCAAGGAGCTCCGCGACATGTTCGGGCCCCTCGTCCTGAGCCCGCAGCTGCCCGAGCGGACCTCGCTGCAGCAGGCGCAGGGCGCCGCGAAGCCCCTGCACGTCTGGCCCGGCGAGAGCGCACAGGAGATGGCCCGCAACTTCGACCAGCTGCTCGAGCGCATCATGCGCACGGCGAAGATCGGCGACTACGCCGAACCCGCCGCGCGCTGAGACCGGTCGCCCCTCCGCACGCCGGTCGAGGCACGCCCGCTGGCGCACGTCTTCTGACGTGGGCTCCTGGGGCACAGGGACCCGCGCCCTGTCGTCTCGCTGCTGAGACGGGGACGAACCCCACGAGAAGTGCCGGCTCGCGGCCGCCGAGGCCCCCGCACGCTGCGCCCGCGAGTGACGGGCAGCGCTCGACCGGACGCCGACCGAAGCAAGTCAGCTGGCGCGGTCGCCTCGACGGGCGGCCAGCTCGTCGGAGGGATCGGCCGCGGGGGTGCTGTCGAGCTCGACGAGGCTCGTCTCGACCTCGCGGAGGACCTTGCCGACGGCGATGCCGAAGACGCCCTGACCGCGGCTCACGAGGTCGATGACCTCGTCGTCGGACGTGCAGAGGTAGACGCTGGCGCCGTCGCTCATGAGCGTGGTCTGCGCCAGGTCGCTGACCCCCGCCTCCCTCAGCTGGTTCACGGCGGTGCGGATCTGCTGGAGCGAGATGCCGGTGTCGAGCAGGCGCTTCACGAGCTTGAGCACGAGGATGTCGCGGAAGCCGTAGAGCCGCTGCGAGCCCGAGCCGGCGGCGCTGCGGATGGTGGGCTCGACGAGGCCGGTCCGGGCCCAGTAGTCGAGCTGGCGGTAGCTGATGCCGGCGGCGCGAGCCGCGACGGTGCCGCGGTAGCCGCTGTCGGCGTCGAGCTCGGGCATGCCGTCCGTGAAGAGCAGGCCCCGCTCGTAGCGGGATCCCTCAGGGGAACCTGACTCGTTCATGCTGTTGCCTTCCACGTCGCGATCTGACCCGAAACATTCAACACCGGGTTGATGGTTCGACCTGGTCCCACGGTACCCACATCGGGTGCTCGTCGAGGCGACATCCGCGTCGAGGAGTCGGCGTGTCGAGGATATTCGTCGACGGCGCCGGCGTCTACGTGTCGAGGCGGTCGAGGGCGGAGCGGATGAGGGAGGTGCGGACCACCTCGAGCTGCCCGGCGAGCTCTCGCGAGAGCTCGGCGACCCGTGCCCGACCGGCCGGGTCGCGACGGCGAGCGACCGACGCGAGCGCGCTCTCGATGAGGCTGAGCTCTCGTTCGGCGGCTGCACGGAAGCTCCGCAGGTGACGGGGCTCGATGCCCGAGCGACCGAGCTCGACCAGGGCGACGAGCACGGCGAGGGGCTCGTCGCCGTACGTCTCGGACGGCGAGATCAGGGACGACGCGATCGCGTCGTCGAGCAGGGCCGAGGAGGCGCCCGACTCGCGGAGCAGGTCGGCTCGGGAGAACCGGCGCACGGTGGAGAGCATCGAGACGGGAGCGGAGCCCATCGGGAGAGTGGACGGTCGACCGGCATCGAGGTCGTCGAGGTGCTGACGGATGACCTTGAGGGGCAGGTAGTGGTCGCGCTGCAGCCCGAGGATGAAGCGGAGGCGCTCGACGTCGGCGGACGAGAACTTGCGGTAGCCCGACGCGGTGCGCACGGGCGTGACCAGTTGACGTTCTTCGAGGAACCGGAGCTTGCTGTTGCTCAGGTCGGGGAACTCGGGCTTGAGACGCGCCAGGACCTGCCCGATCGTCAACAGGTCGGCCGACCCGGTCGGCGACGACCGGGCGGCGGCGGAGCCGGGCACTACTGGAGGGCCAGGGTGGCCAGGTCGACGCGCGAGGCGTAGAAGGTGAGGCGGAACTTGCCGACCTGCACCTCGGCGCCGTCGCTGAGCAGGGCCTCGTCGATGCGGACGCCGTCGAAGTACGTGCCGTTGAGCGAGCCGAGGTCGTTGACCGTGAACGTCGTGCCCGACCGACGGAACTCGGCGTGCTTGCGGCTGACCGTGACGTCGTCGAGGAAGATGCCCGCATCGGGGTGCCGGCCGGCCACCGTGACGTCGGAGTCGAGGAGGAACCGGGCACCGATGTTCGGGCCTCGTCGAACGACGAGGAGGGCGGAGCCGGAGGGGAGCGCGGCGACCGCCTCGCCCTCGTCGGACGTGGCACCCCCCTGGAGCGCGGCGAGCTGCGCCTGGTACTCCTCGTTGAAGCTGAGGGTGGTGTCGACCTCTCGAGAGGACCCGGGGACGCCCTGCGCGGGGGTGTGTGCCGTGTGCGCGCCGGGGCTGCCCTCGTCGGGGCGGTGCTCGTCGGGCACGTGGTGAACGGGCTCTGCCATCGTGGACCTCCTTCGGGTGACCAGCGTATCGGATCGGCGGCACCGGGCGACAACGCTTTTCGGGGCGGACCGCCCGGGGACGGACGGTCGTCCGCCGAAGGGAGGACACGGCCCGGGGCTGTCGGCGGTCCCTCCGAGAACTCACGACCACCTCCTCGGCGGTTCATAGGGAATCCATCGGCGGACCTCGTTCCATGGTCCTCATCACCTCGACCACCGCCCCAGGAGGCACCCCATGAACGACCGCGAGAGCGACGCCGACCGCACCGCTGACCAGCCGACGCCCGCGACGACGCCGACGCCGAGCACGACGCCGGACACGAGCTCGACCCCGACCCCGAGCGCGACGGACCGGGCTCCGGCAGAGGCCCGCACGCTCCCCCACGTGACGGGCTCCTCGGACGCACGCTTCGTGTCCGCCGCCGCGGAGGACCCGGCCGCGACGCAGGGCGGCACGGCCGCGTCCGCCCCCTCCCTCCCGTCGGCCTTCGGTCCCCGCCCCTCCCGTCGTCGCCGGCCCGCCCGCTGGGCCCTCGTGACCGGCGCCGCCGCCGTCCTCGTGCTCGGCGTCGGCGGGGCGAGCGTGGGCGCCTGGTCGCTCGGCCACTCCGTCGGCCTCGCCGCCGCGGAGGCACGCCAGCAGACCTACCAGCTCACCCCTCAGCAGCTGCCCTCGCAGGGCTCGCCGTTCGGCAGCTCGGACGGGTCGTCCTCGGGGGGCCAGCTGCTCCCCGGCCAGGCTCAGGGCGGCGCGGGCAGCACCGGCGGCACGGGCGCCTCCGAGTCGTCCGCCACGGCGGCGACCGCGGACGAGACGAAGGGCGTCGTGACGATCGTCAGCACCCTGAACTACGACACGTCGTACGAGTCGGCCGGCACCGGGATGGTCATGACGGCGGACGGGCTGGTGCTCACGAACAACCACGTGGTGCAGGGCGCGACGAGCATCGAGGTCACCGACGAGACGACCGGGCAGGCCTACACCGCGAAGGTCGTCGGCACCGACGCCACGAACGACGTCGCCGTGCTGCAGCTCGAGGACGCGAGCGGGCTGACGCCCGTGGACTTCGACGCCTCGGGCGACGTGGCCACCGGCGACGCCGTGCACTCGACGGGCAACGCCGGCGGCACCGGGGACCTGGTGACGGCCGAGGGCACGGTGCTCGCGACCGACCAGGCGATCTCCGTCGCCAGCGAGACGGGCAGCGGCACGGAGTCGCTGTCGGGCCTGATCGAGCTGCAGTCGGACGTCGTCTCGGGCGACTCCGGCGGGCCGCTGCGCGACGCCGACGGCGAGGTCGTCGGGATCGTGACCGCCGCCTCCTCGGGCGCCGCTCCGATCACCGGCTACGCCATCCCGATCTCGCACGCGCTGTCGATCGCGAAGCAGATCGTCGCGGGTCAGGGCAGCTCGACGATCCAGATCGGGCTCCCCGCGTTCCTCGGCGCCCAGATCTCGAGCACGGCGACGGGCACCGGGGCAGGCGTCGCGATCGCCGGCACCGTCGAGGGCAGCGCCGCGGAGTCGGCCGGCCTCGTCGCGGGCGACACCGTCACCGCGCTCGACAGCACCGCCGTGGCGGACGCCTCGGCCCTGACCGCGGCCGTCCAGGCGCACGACGCAGGCGACCAGGTGCAGCTCACCTGGACCGACGCGACCGGCACGAGCCACACCGCGACGGTGACGCTCGGCGAGGGCCCCGCAGCCTGACCCCCGACGCGCGCGAAGGCCCTTCCTCCCGGTCCGGAGGGAGGGCCTCCGTGCCGTCAGCCGAGCAGGTCGAGGAGGCGCCGGGGGCCGACGACGGCGCCGCCCACGGCCCGCACGCGGTCGGCCAGGCCACGATCGGCCGTCACCACGACGACCCGAGGCGTCGCTCCGGCGCCGACGGCAGCGGCCACGCGCTGCTCGACCTCGAGGACGATCGCGTCGTCGCCCTCTCCCGGGGCGCGTCGCACCGTGAGCCCGTCGACGTCGAGGGCTCGCCGGGCCTCGCCCTCGAGCACGACCGTCGTCGTCGGCCACCAGGACGTCGCAGCGCCGGGACCCTCGGGAGGGGCGTCCCACAGGAGCCGGGCGGGGAGGCCGACCGCGAGCGCGTCGACCAGGGACCCGAGGAGGCGGGCGGCGCCTCCTGCGCGGTCCCGCCACCAGCCGTCGGGCCGCGACCCCACGACGTTCGCCGCGTCGACGACCAGGTGCACGTCGTCGTCGAGCTGGGCACGGAGGCCGGGCCAGGAGGCCGCGAGCCCCGGGTGCAGCGGGAGGACGTCGAGCTCGGATCGAGGGACCCAGCGCAGCTCGAGGCTCTCGGCGTCGGAGATGACGGGGTCGAAGTCGCGCGTGACGGCCGCGACGACGGTGGTGTACGACCAGAAGCCGAGGTCGAGGACCGACTCGGACCGCAGTCGCAGGGCGTCGGCGGGGACGGCGGCCTCCTCGCCTGCCTCGCGGAGGGCTCCGGCCACGGCGGTCTCGTCGAAGTCGCGCGCGCCCCCGGGCAGGCCCCAGGTGCCGCCGAAGTGGCTCCACTCGACGCGGTGCTGGAGGAGGACGCGGTCGGCGGCGTCGACGGCGAGCAGGCCGGCGGCCCCGGCGCGGCCCCAGAACCGTCGGCCGTCGGGGCCCTCGACCCAGCCGTCGGCCGGTCCGTGGACGGTCACGAGCGCTGGGACAGGACGACGAGGCCCGCCACCGTGCCGAGCACGGCCAGGGCCCCGAGCACGAGGCCGATGATCGCGAGGACGAGCCCCGACCGCAGCGGACCGCGGGAGCGCAGCGCCCGGCTGCGTCGGAGGCCGAGCACGCCGTAGACGAGGGCGCCGAGGGAGAAGACCACGTTGAGGGCCGGGACGGGCACCGCGAAGGCCAGCACGCCCGCCGCGACGGACAGGAACGCCGCGATCGGGCGGTCGGAGGCGGGGCGGGGTTCGGCGTCGCGCGTCATCGCTGGTGCTCCTCGGGTCGGTGCCCCAAGGTTACCGGCCGCCGCTCCGAGGACGACGTGACACCCAACCGGCGGGCCGGGGACTCCGAACGAGGACAGGGGGCTGGCCCGGAACCCGATGTCGGGCCAGCCCTCCGCTCGTGCTGCCGCCTCGGCTCGCGTCTGCCGTCACTGCTGCTGGACGGAGAAGACGTTCCCTGCGGGGTCGTGGAACCAGGCGATGTCGGGGCCGTGGCCCGAGGCGCGCCCGCGGACGACCTGGTCGTCGCCCGCCCAGGGCCCGCCCGGGTCGGGACTCAGCGCGCGCTCGGCGAGGCCGGCCAGGGCGACGTCGAGGTCGTCGACGACGAGGTTGAGGACGGTGAAGCCCGCGGGCCGATGGTCGTCCTTGCCGTAGACGAGCACCTTCGCGGCGCTGCCGGGCAGCTCGAGCTGCAGCATCGTGCCGTCCATGAGGGGCGTGACGGCCAGTCCGAGCACCTCGCCCCAGAACTCGGCCGCCGCCGGGACGTCGTCGACGCTGAAGCCGCCGTAGGCGCTGACGGGCTCGAACACGGGGACCTCCTCGATCGGGACACCAGTGTGCGCCTCGGGACCTGCCCCGGGGAAGGGCGCGCCCCGAGGCGCTTCTCGGTTCACACGAAGCGGACGGCCTGCTGGAGGCGCTCCCGGATCTCGAAGACGTCGGAGAGCGCCGTCCGGTCGCCCAGCTCGGGACCGTGCCGCAGCACCTGGGCGAGGAGCGAGCGCCGGAGGACCCACGTGCTGCCCCGTCGACCACGCCCGACCTGCTCGAGCGCCGTGGGCAGGTCGTCGTCGGGCACGACGATCAGCTGGTGGGTGAACGACACCCGGGTCTCGCGCCGGACGGCGCGGGCCTGCCTCGTCACGTCGCGGACCGGCTGCTCGTCGAGGGGGATGCCCGGGCCGACGAGGTCGCCCTTGGACACGGTGACCTCGCTCCCCCAGTCGGACGACTGCACGGCGAAGAGGCCCGAAGGGCCGAGCACGATGTGGTCGAGCTTGCCGTCGGGGCCGGCGTCGACGTCGCTCCAGATGGTGAAGCCGATGCCGAGCCCGGTGACGATCGCGACCGTCGCCTCCTCGGCCAGGGCGTCGGCGAGCACGTGCCGGATCTCCGGGGGCGCGCTCCGCACGAGGGCCTCGTCGTAGGGGTCGTCGAGGGGGACGCCGCGGCCGACCCACTCGCGCATCAGCGACAGGTAGCGCTCCCGGTTGGCGCCGCCGGGATGGCCGTGCACCCGGGCCCTCGGCCGGGAGTCGGTGCGCTGGGGGTCACGGGGCGGCGGTGCCCAGCCGGGCGTCGGGGCGCCGGTGGGAGACGACCCGGAGCCCGAGCGGCCGGACGCCGACGACGACGGGCGCCGACGGTCGTACGCGGCCCGCGCCTCCGGCGTCCCGACCGCCTCCCACGCCAGCTGCAGGTCGCGGAAGGCCGAGGCGCTGCCGCCGAGGTCGGGGTGCGTCTCTCGGGCGAGGCGGCGGTAGGCACGTCGCAGGTCGTCGTCGGACGCCGTGGAGGGGACGCCGAGCACCTCGTAGGCGGTGGCGGAGGCAGGACTGGGCGTCACCCCGCAACGATATCGGGCTGCGGCTGGGCAGGACGTCGGCGTCGGTGTCGGCGTCCACCGGACACGGAGCCGCCCCGCCTACCGTGCACGACACACGTTCCGCAACGAGAGGAAGACCCGCATGCCCGTTCCCGTCCGCACCGTCATGAGCCCCGCCCGCTACGTCCAGGGCAAGGACGCGATCACCCGCCTCGGCGAGTTCGTCGCGCCGATCGGGAGCCGCCCCCTCGTGGTCTCGGACGACGTCGTCTGGAGCCTCGTCGAGGAGGCGGTGGGCACGAGCTTCGCCGCCGAGTCGCTGCGCGTCGAGCGCGTCCCGTTCGGCCGGTTCGCGACGCCGGCCGCGATCGACGAGCTGGCGGAGTCGATCCGGTCGTCGGACGCGGACGTCGTCGTGGCGATCGGCGGCGGCAGCGCCGTCGACGCGGCCAAGGCCGCCGGCCACGCCACCGGCATCCGTTGGGTGAGCGTGCCCACCGTCGCCTCGACCGACGCGCCGACCTCGGCCCTCGCCGTCGTCTACACGGACGAGGGCGAGTTCATCGAGTACCGGTTCTTCCCGCGGAACCCGGACCTCGTGCTGATCGACACGCAGCTCGTCGCGAACGCCCCCGTGCAGTTCCTGGTGGCGGGGATCGGCGACGCGCTCGCCACCTGGATCGAGGCCCGCGCGTCGGCGAAGGCCGCCGCGACCACGATGGCCGGCGGACTCGCGACCCAGGCGGGCACCGCCCTGGCCGAGCTGTCGTGGCGCATCATCCACGAGAACGCCTTCTCCGCCCTCGACGCCGTCCGCGACGGGATCGTCACGCCGGCGCTCGAGTCGCTCGTCGAGGCGAACACGCTGCTCTCCGGCCTCGGCTTCGAGTCGGGCGGCCTCGCCGCCGCGCACGCGATCCACAACGGCCTGACCGCCGCCCCGCAGACGCACGGCCTGACCCACGGCCAGAAGGTCAACATCGGATCGCTGACCCAGCTCGTGCTCGAGGGGGCGCCCCGTGCCGAGATCGAGGACTTCGTCGAGTTCACGACCCGGGTGGGCCTGCCGAACACGCTCACCGAGATCGGCCTGAGCACGGACGACATCGAGGAGCTCGAGGCGGTGGCCGCGGCCGCCACCGTCGAGTCGGAGACCATCCACTCGATGCCGTTCCCGGTGACCGCCGCCGACGTCGTCGCGGCCCTCACCTCGATCGAGCGCCTGTCGCGGTCGATCCGGGCCGACAAGGGCCTGCCCGAGCCGGTGAAGTACGAGGCCGCGCACTAGCGACTGCTCCGGCATCGACACCGCAGAGGGCCCGTCCACGATCGTGGACGGGCCCTCTGCCGTGCAGGTGGTCAGGCGCGCGCGGCGGCCCGGTTCGCTCGCCAGGCCCGCCAGCGCAGCCGGAGGCGGTGGGCGAGCCGTCGCACGGCCTGCGTGACGCGGTGTGCGGCCGGGAACTCGGTCCCGAGGACCGCGACACCCACGAAGACGATCAACCAGCCGGGACCGGGCAGCGGGACGAGCACGAGGCCGACGGCGATCACGACGACGCCCACCAGCGCCACCCCGACCTTGTAGGCGACGCGGAGGCGGGGGTAGCCGTCGAGCTTCTCTCGCCCGGCACGCCACCGAGCCCGCGCCCGGGCAGCCCGGCCGAGCCCCTCCTCGGGGGCGCCCGGAGACGTCGCACCGTGGGGAGCGCCGTCGTCGTGCGGGCCGGCGGCGGGCCGGGACGGGGCCACGGCGGTCTCGGAGGTCATGCGGAGAACCTAGGCGGCTCCCCTGGCAGACCCCGCCGTGCCCCCTGCCAGGCACCTGGGCGCCGCCCGTTCCTGGGAACGGGGAGGCCCGGCGGGCGTAGCCAGGACGCAGGGTCCCCGCGTGCGGGGACCGCCACGATCACGAGCGCCGCACCGCTGCGGCACGAGGAGGACCCATGAAGACGAGGACCATCGGAGACGTCACCGTGAGCGCGATCGGCCTGGGCGGCATGCCCCTGTCGATCGAGGGACGGCCGGACGAGAAGCAGGCGATCGCCACGATCCACGCCGCTCTCGAGCAGGGCATCACCCTGATCGACACCGCCGACGCCTACCACCAGCCCGGCACCCACGAGATCGGGCACAACGAGTCGTTGATCGCCCGGGCGCTCGAGAGCTTCCACGGTGACACCTCGGACGTGCTCGTCGCGACGAAGGGCGGCCACCTCCGACCGGAGGCAGGAGCCTGGGCACAGAACGGCGACCCGGCCTACCTGAAGGAGGCGGCGCGCGCGTCCGCACAGCGCCTCGGCGTCGAGACCATCGGCCTCTACCAGTTCCACCGCCCCGACCCGGCCGTGCCGTACGCCGACTCGGTGGGCGCGCTGGTGGAGCTGCTCGACGAGGGCGTCATCCGCATGGCCGGCATCTCGAACGCGACCGTCGACCAGATCCGCGAGGCGAACGACGTCCTCGACGGGCGCCTGGTCTCCGTGCAGAACCAGTACTCCCCCGCGTTCCGCTCGAGCACCGAGGAGCTCGTGCTGTGCGACGAGATGGGCATCGCCTTCCTGCCGTGGAGCCCGCTGGGCGGCATCACGAACGCCGCCGACCTCGGCACGAAGCACGCCGTCTTCGCCGAGATCGCGAACGCCCGTCGGATCTCGCCCCAGGTGCTGACCCTCGCGTGGGAGCTGCACGCGTCCGAGCTGGTCATCCCCATCCCCGGGTCGACTCGTCCGCAGACGATCATGAACTCGGCCACCGCCGCGACGATCAAGCTGTCCGCCGACGAGGTGCAGAGGCTCGACGCAGCCGCCGACGCGGCGTGAGCTGACGGGCCCCTCCGGGCGACGGCACGGGCGGGCGGGCGACGGTCAGTGGTACGGATTCCGCATCGGGATCAGTTGCGGGCCGTCGCCGGGCACGCCGAACCCCTCGGGGAGGTCGGTCGCCGTGACCTGTCCTGGAAGCCGCGGGGCCGGGTCGAACCCGCCCGGCGTGCGGCGCACCTGGCCGCGGAGGCTCAGCGGGCCGCGTCGGAGCCTCTCGTCGAGGCCCCTCGCCCAGGTGGCCACGGCCAGGTCGTCGAGGGGCGTCTCGCCCTCGCGCTGCCACACGAGCACGACCGAGCGGGCCCGCACGTCGCTCGCCTGGTCGCGGACGACGCGCTCGAGGGAGGCGACGTCGCGGCCGTAGGGCAGCCGGGGCAGGCCCCTCAGCCGGATCAGGTTCGCGCAGGGGTACTCGCCGCGATCGAAGAACGCGACGTAGACGAGGTCCTCGTCACAGGGCTCGTCGCAGACGACGCTCGCCCACTGCGCGAGGGCGGACTCGGAGGAGCTGGCGGGCAGGGGCGGGACGGTGCGGTCTGTCGTGGTCATGGGGACCACCGTGCCGCAGCGGGCCTCCCGGCTCGACCCGCGCCTCCTCGACTGTGGACGGTGCCGCGAGCCATCGACTCTGGGGAGGGAGCACGCGTCTGCGGCGCGGGGAGGACGGGCCGTGAGCACGGTCTCCCGGGCACACTGGGGCGATGGCCGCTCACGAGAACCCCCGCGTCACGTTCCCCGACGGACGCACCGCCCCCGCCCTCGGGCTCGGCACCTGGGAGCTCGGCGACGACCCCCGTCGACGCGACGCCGAGCTGGCGGCCCTCCACGAGGGGCTCGACCTCGGCATGACCCTGGTCGACACGGCGGAGATGTACGGGCGCGGCGCCTCGGAGCGACTCGTCGCCCAGGCGATCGCGGGTCGGCGCGACGAGGTGTTCCTCGTGAGCAAGGTGCTGCCCTCGAACGCGAGCCGCCGCGGCACGATCGAGGCGTGCCAGGCCAGCCTCGCCCGCCTCGGCACCGACCGGCTCGACCTCTACCTGCTGCACTGGCGCGGCGGCCACCCGCTCGAGGACACGGTGGAGGCGATGGAGGCGCTCGTCGCCGAGGGCGCGATCGGCGGCTGGGGCGTCAGCAACTTCGACGTCGACGACCTCGTCGACCTCGCCAGGGCCACCGGCGGCTCGTCGGTGCCCCAGACCGACCAGGTGCTCTACAACCTCGCGCGCCGGGGGCCGGAGCACGACCTGCTGCCGCGCCTGCGCGAGTCGGGGACGCCCCTCATGGCGTACTCGCCCGTCGACCACGGCGAGCTCCTCGACCACCCGGTCGTCGCCTCCGTCGCTGACGACCTCGGCGTGACGCCGGCCCAGCTCGCGATCGCCTGGGTGCTGCGGCTCGCGCCCGACGTGCTGCTCGCCGTGAAGGCCGGCAGCGTCGAGCACGTGCGCGAGGACGCCGAAGCCCTCGCCGTCGACCTCGACGACCAGGCGTTCGCGCAGCTCGAGCGCGCGTTCCCGGCCCCGACCGGGCCCGTTCCGCTCGAGGTGCGCTGAGGTGTCGGCGCTCCGCGAGTTCGGCTCGGGCGTCGCGGTGCTCGGCCGGGGGCTCCGCCTCTGGGGCACGTCGCCGCGGCTGATGCTGCTCGGGGCCGTGCCCGCCCTGATCGTCGGCGCCGTCTTCGTCGCCCTGCTCGTGCTGGTGAACGGGCAGGCGGACGACCTGGCCGTCCTGGCGACCCCGTTCGCCGACCGGTGGCCGGAATGGGGCCGCGTGCTCGTCCGGGTCGGCGTCGGCGTCGCGGTCGCGCTGCTGGCCGTCCTGCTCGCCGTCGTCACCTTCACGGCCGTCACGCTGCTCGTCGGCGATCCCTTCTACGAGCGCATCTGGCGGCACGTCGAGCAGCGCGAGGGCGACGCACCGGCCGACGTCGACCAGGGGTTCTGGCGCGGCGTGCTGCGGAGCGTCGGCGACTCCGTCCGCCTGCTGCTCGCCACCGCGGCGGTCGGCGTCTGCCTGTTCGTCGGCGGGTTCGTGCCCGTCGTCGGGCAGACCCTCGTGCCCGTGCTCGGGGCGCTGACCGGCGGGTGGTTCCTGGCCGTCGAGCTGACCGGGTTCGCCCTCGACGCCCGCGGGCGGTCGCTGCGGCAGCGACGCGCGGCGCTGGCGGCGAACCGCTGGCGGACCCTCGGCTTCGGCACGGCCACCTGGCTGTCGTTCTTCGTCCCCCTCGGGGCCGTCGTCGTGATGCCCGCCGCGGTCGCCGGCGCGACCCTGCTGGCGCGCGACGCCGCGGGCGCGCAGGACGCCCTGGCGCGTGACGCCCAGGTGCGACAGGGTGGTGAGGAGGCGCTGCCGCCACCATCCAGTCGAAGGAGACCGAATGAAGATCGACAAGGCCGAGGTCGTCGTCACCAGCCCTGACCGCAACTTCGTCACGCTGAAGCTGACCACCGACGAGGGGGTCACCGGGCTCGGCGACGCCACCCTGAACGGCCGCGAGCTCGCGGTCGTCGCCTACCTCAGCGAGCACGTCGTGCCGCTCCTGCTCGGCCGGGACCCCGGCCGCATCGAGGACACCTGGCAGTTCCTCTACCGCAGCGCCTACTGGCGCCGCGGCCCCGTCACGATGGCCGCCATCGCCGCCGTCGACGTCGCCCTCTGGGACATCAAGGCGAAGGTCGCCGGCATGCCGCTCTACCAGCTGCTCGGCGGCGCCTCCCGCACCGGCCTGCTCACCTACGGCCACGCCTCCGGCAAGGACCTGGACGAGCTCTTCGACAGCGTGCGCGACCACCAGGAGCAGGGCTACAAGGCCATCCGCGTGCAGACCGGCGTGCCCGGGCTGAAGTCGATCTACGGCATCGCCTCGAACGCCACCTTCGACGCCAACACGGGCGTGCGCTACGACCACGAGCCCGCCCAGCGCGGCGCCCTGCCGAACGAGGAGGACTGGGACACCCGCTCGTACCTGCGGCACGTGCCGACCGTCTTCGAGGCCGTGCGGAACGAGTTCGGGCCTGAGATCCCCCTGCTGCACGACGGTCACCACCGCATGACGCCGATCCAGGCGGCCTCGCTCGGGAAGAGCCTCGAGCCCTACGACCTGTTCTGGCTCGAGGACGTCACCCCGGCCGAGAACCCCGAGGCTCTGCGGCTCGTCCGCCAGCACACGACGACGCCCCTGGCGATCGGCGAGATCTTCAACACGGTCTGGGACTACCAGCAGATCATCCGCGAACAGCTGATCGACTACGTCCGGAGCGCCGTCACCCACACCGGCGGGATCACTCACCTGCGCAGGGTGCTCGACTACGCGGCGCAATACCAGATCAAGTCGGGCATGCACGGGCCGACCGACATCTCGCCCGTCGGCATGGCCGCCGCGATGCACCTCGGCCTCGCGATCCACAACTTCGGCATCCAGGAGTACATGAAGCACGGCGAGAAGACCGACTCCGTCTTCCGGCAGAGCTTCACCTTCGTCGACGGGATGCTGCACCCCGGCGAGCAGCCGGGCATCGGGGTCGAGCTCGACGTCGACGAGGCCGGGAAGTACCCCTACGAGCAGGCCTACCTGCCCTACAACCGCCTCGCCGACGGGACGGTGCACGACTGGTGAGCTGAGGAGGCGCTCGAGAGGCCTCGGATCGACCTCACGCCACGACTGCGGATCGATCTGGGGCCTCTCGTCGCGGCAGGCAGGTCAGTCGCCGCGGTAGGCGGCCTCGAGGTCGGCGACGACCAGGCGGCCCATGCCCATCATCGCCTCCATGGCGCGGGAGGCGCCGGCCGGGTCGGGCCCGCCGACGGTCCGCTGCATCGCGCTCGGCACGACCTGCCACCAGAAGCCCCAGCGGTCGCGGACCCAGCCGCACCGCCCCTCCTGGCCGCCGTCGGAGGCGAGGGCGTCCCAGATCCGGTCCAGCTCCTCCTGGTCGTCGACCGGCACCGAGAGCGAGACGGCCTCGTTGGGGACGAACCCGGGGCCGCCGTTGAGCCCCTGGAAGCCCTGGCCGTCGAGGTCGAACTCGACGACGAGCGCCTGGCCGGCCAGGGCCGGGTCGGGGAAGTCGTCGGGGTACCGGGACACGTGGCTGATGTGGGAGACCGGGAACAGCGAGACGTAGAACGTCGCGGCCGCCTCGGCCTCGCCGTCGAACCACAGGACTGGGGTGATGCGGGGCACGGGGCGCTTCCTCGGCTCGGTCGCGCCGACGACGGTGTCGGCGCGTGCGGCAGACGCTACCGCGCACCGCGTCCGGCCGCGAGGGTCGAAAGCTGCGCCTCGGTCGTCCCGCACCTCGAAGTGGACGATGCACCCCGATACGTCGGGGTGCCTCGTCCACGTCGAGGTGTCGCGCGGAGGATCAGCCGATCAGGGTCTCGATCGGGCCGCGGACGAAGTAGACCAGGAACCCGACCGCGACGATCCACAGCAGGGGGCTGATCTCGCGTGCCTTGCCCGAGAAGGCGCGGACGATCACCCAGGTGACGAAGCCGACCCCGATGCCGTTGGCGATCGAGTAGGTCAGCGGCATGACGATGATCGTGAGGAACACGGGCAGGGCGACGCTGAAGTCGGTCCAGTCGATGTCCTTGATCTGCGAGACCATCAGCGCGCCGACGATGACGAGCGCCGCGGCGGCGACCTCGAGGGGCACGACCTGGGTCAGCGGCGTGAGGAACATGGCGAGGATGAAGAGCAGCCCGGTGACGACCGAGGCGAAGCCGGTGCGGGCGCCCTCGCCGATGCCGGAGGCCGACTCGACGAAGACGGTGTTCGACGACGAGCTCGTCGCGCCGCCGGCGACCGCGCCGATGCCCTCGACGACGAGCGCCGACTTCAGGCGGGGGAACGTGCCGTCGGGCGCGGCGACGTCGGCGGCCTTCGCGAGGCCGGTCATCGTGCCCATGGCGTCGAAGAAGTTCGTGAAGACGAGGGTGAAGACGAGCATGACGGCCGACAGCCAGCCGATGCGCGCGAAGGCGCCGAGGCTGACGTCGCCGATCAGCGACAGGTCGGGCAGGGCGACGATCTGCGTCGGCAGCACCGGCGCGTTGAGGTTCCAGTCGTCGAGGTTCTGGCCGTTCGAGGTGGGCACCTGGAAGATCGCCTGCAGGACGATCGCGATGACCGTCGAGGCGACGATCCCGATGAAGATCGCGCCGCGGACGCGACGGGCCATGAGCACGCCGATGACGACGAGGCCGATGACGAACGTGATGGTCGGCAGGGTGCTGATCGACCCGCCGTCGCCGAGCTGCACCGGCGGCGACGCGGCGCCGCTCGTGCGGACGAAGCCCGAGTCGACGAGGCCGATGAACGCGATGAAGAGGCCGATGCCGACCGTGATCGCGGTCTTGAGGGCCGCGGGCACCGCGCTGAAGATCATGCTGCGGAGGCCCGTGACGGCGAGGATCGTGATGACGAGGCCGTTGATGACGACGAGGCCCATCGCCTCGGGCCAGGTGACGTCCTGCACGACCGTGACCGCGAGGAACGAGTTGATGCCGAGGCCCGCGGCGAAGGCGAACGGGAGGCGCGCGACGGTGCCGAAGAGGATGGTCATGACGCCCGCGGTGAGGGCCGTGACCGCGCCGACCTGGCTGTTCTGCAGCCAGCCGCCGAGGACGTCCTTCGCGGCCTGGTCCTCGCTGAAGCCGCCGAGGATCAGAGGGTTGAGGATCACGATGTAGGCCATCGTCACGAAGGTGACGACGCCGCCGCGGATCTCGCGGGCCCAGCTCGAGCCGCGGCCGGTGATCTCGAAGTAGCGGTCGAGGGCACCGGCCACGCCGGGGCGGCGCGAGTCGGTGGACACGGGGGTGGTCATGGTGGCTCCCGAGGAGTAGGGCGGCGAGGAGGGCGCGCGACTCTGGGCGCACTCTCAGCTTACGACGCCGAGGAGCCCTGGTCGGCCCGTCCGGGGACATCGACCTCGACCGCCGCGGCGGCGATGCCCGCGACGAGCGCGTCGGACCCGAGCGCGCCCTCGGCGGAGCCGACGACGTCGGCGAGCGGCAGCACGAGGGGGACGCGACACCCGTCGACGACGACCCACGTGCGGAGGGACCCCGGGCCGGCTGCCGCCTCCGGCGTGGCGCTCGCCAGCTCGTCCAGCCACTCGCACTCGGTCTCGATCCAGCGGGTGTGGACGGTCGGCTCGTCGCCGTCCGCTCCCCCGCCGTCGGCCCCCGTCCCCGCGTCGGCGACGACACCCGTGAAGGCCGGGTCGTCGACGAGGAGGCGGTGGAAGCGCGCGGTGGTCGCGGGCCCCTCGACGACGAGGCCGTCCAGGGCGCGGCGTGCGCGGCTCAGGGCCGCCGCACGGTCCCGGCCCGTCACGACGACGGTGAGGAGGAGCGGGTCGCGGCCCGCCGGGACGGCCGACCCCGCGACGACGCCCGAGTCGACCCGGACGCCCGGTCCGCCCGGCAGCTCGAGGCGGGCCACCGGGGCAGGTGCCGGCAGGAACCCGCGACCGGCGTCCTCCGCCGTGACGCGGAACGAGATCGTGTGCCCACGGCTCTCGGGCACGTCGGCGAGGTCGAGCCCCAGCCCGCCCGCCACGAGCAGCTGCTGCCGCACCAGGTCGACGCCCGTGGCCTGCTCGGTGGCGACGTGCTCGAGCGGCAGTGCGGTGCCCACCTCGAGGAACGAGACCTGGCCTGCCCGCGACACGAGGAACTCGACGGTGCCGGCGCCGCGGTACGAGACGGCCGAGCCGAGCGCGACGGAGGTGGAGGTGACGACCTCGAGCTGCTCGTCGGTCAGGTGCGGCGCCGGCGCCTCGCCGACGAGCTTCTGGTGCCGGCGCTGCACCGAGCACTCGCGGGTGCCGACCACGACGACCCGTCCCTCGCCGTCGCCCAGCAGCTGGGCCTCGACGTGGCGCGGCCGGTCGAGGTACTGCTCGACGAAGACCTCTCCGCGGCCGAAGACGGCGGCCGACTCGCGCACGGCGGAGTCGAGCAGGTCGGCGACCTCGTCGAGCCGACGAGCGACGCGCAGCCCCAGTCCGCCGCCTCCGTGGGCCGCCTTGAGCGCGATCGGCAGCCCGTGCCGCTGGGCGAAGGCGACCGCCTCGTCCGCCGAGGCGATCGGCTCGGAGGTGCCGACGACGAGGGGCGCGCCGACCGAGTCCGCGAGGGCACGGGCCGACACCTTGTCGCCGAGCAGCTCCATCGTCTCGGGGTCGGGACCGACCCAGGTGAGGCCCGCGGCGAGCACGCGACGCGCGAACTCGGCGTTCTCGCTCAGGGGCCCGCAGCCGGGGTGCACGGCGTCCGCCCCGCTGCGCTCGGCGACGTCGAGGAGCGCCTGCATGTCGCGGTAGGCGTCGGCGCCGGGCAGCTCGTCGAGCGCCCAGGCCTCGTCGGCGGCCCGCACGTGCAGGGCGTCGACGTCGTCGGGGGCGAACACCGCGACGGAGGGCAGGTCGAGGTCGGCGGCGGCCCTCGCGACGCGCACCGCCACGAGCCCGCGCTCGGCGATCAGGAGCTTCCTCACTGCTCGACCCCCCGCTCGTCGGCGGCGCGCTCGTCGACCCGCGCGTCACGCCGGCCGCCGCGCCGACCCGCGCCGAGGTCGGGCCCGGGCACGACGCGGAACCGCACGCTCGCCCCGACGGGCACCTGCGCGGCACGGTCGAGCTGGTCGCCGACGACGCACGCGACGACCGGGTAGCCGCCCGTGACCGGGTGGTCGGCCATGAAGAGGACGGGCTGGCCGTCGGGCGGCACCTGCAATGCGCCCGAGACGGTCGCCTCGCTCGGCAGCTCGTGCTCGACCGCACGCTCGAGCGGGTGCTCGCCCGCCAGGCGGAGCCCGATCCGGTTCGACTGCGCCGTGACCGTGAACCGCTGGCCCGTCAGGCGCTCGAGCGCCTCGGCAGTGAACCAGTCGTCGCGCGGGCCGAGCACGACGTCGAGCAGGGTGACCTCGTCCGGGGCGGAGACCGAGCGCTGGGCGTCGTGGGCCGCCGCGGCGACGCTCTCGGACCAGGCGCGTCCGACGGCGAGCTCGTCGCCGGCGGCCAGCCGGCCGGGGCCGATGCGGGCGAGCACGTCGCCGGAGGCGCTGTCGAGCACGCTCTCGGCCTCCCAGCCGCCGCGGACGGCGAGGTACGAGTAGACGCCCCGAGGAGGCGCCCCCACGACGAGCACCTCGCCGTCGTCGAGCGCGAACGCGGCCCCCGGGACGGCGTGGCGGACGCCGCTCGCGCCGTGCACCGTCAGCGGGACGGGCGCGCCCGCCACGGCGAGCACGAGGTCGCCGCGCGCCGTGGCCTCGAGCCCGCCGTAGGCCAGCTCGAGCGCGGCCGCGCCCGTCGCCGCGCCGACCAGGCGGTTGGCCTCGCGGAGGGCCCGGTGGTCCATCGCGCCGGACCGGGAGACTCCGAGGCCCGAGCGGCCGGGCCGCCCCAGGTCCTCGAGGATGCTGAAGGGGCCGGGGGCCGTGACGACGAGCGCACGGTCGGGGCGCGGGCGGTCGACGGGCGCGGGCACGGCGGGCGCAGGCGCGTCGGACATCGTCTCAGCCGGCGGGAGCGCGGATCCGGACTCTACGGACGAGGCGCTCCTGGACTCCTGGCTCGCCGCCTCCTCGGCTGCGGCGGGACGCTCCGTGACGTCGACGAAGCGGACGCGCATCCCCGGCTGCAGCAGCGCCGGGACACGCTCGGCGAGGTCCCAGAGGGCGACGTCGGTGCGCCCGAGCAGCTGCCAGCCGCCCGGGCTCTCGCGGGGGTAGACCCCGGTGAACTCGCCCGCCATGGCGACCGCCCCGGCGGGCACGGAGGTGCGGGGCGTCGCACGGCGAGGCACGGCGAGGGACGGGTCGCCGCCCGTGAGGTAGGCGAAGCCCGGTGCGAAGCCCGTGAAGGCCACGGTGTAGGTGGCACCGGCGTGGCGGTCGACGACCTCGTCGACGCTGAGGCCGCTCAGCCGGGCGACCTCGGCCAGGTCCTCTCCGTCGTAGACGACGGGGATCTCGACGAGCCGGCCCTCGGTCGCGGCGTCGCGCGACGTCGGCAGCGACCGGAGGACGCTCATCAGGGAGGCGATGGGCAGCAGCGTGGGGAGGAACCGCACCGCGACGCTCCGCGCGGCCGGCACGACGTCGAGGATGCCCGCGACGGGCTGGGCGAGCAGGGCGCCGAAGAGGGCGAGCGACTCGTCGAGCCCGTCGGTCTCGATGAGCACGCCGTCCGTGCCGAGCGGCAGCACCCGGAGGTGCGCGAGAGCGGCGCCGAGATCGACCTCGTGGCCGGTCACCGGGCGGTCGTCCCGGGGTCGAGCGGCGTCGCCGACGACGGGGGCGTCGCAGGGGCGCCGGCCGCCTGCGGGACCGTCACGAAAGGGCGGAGGACGACCCCTGCCTCCTCGAGGGCGCCGCGCACCCCGACGGCGATCGCGACGGCGTCCGGGCTGTCGCCGTGCACGCAGACCGTGTCGGCCCGCAGCTCGACGACGGCACCGTCGACGGAGCGCACCGTGCCGGTCTCGACCAGCTGGAGGACGCGGTCGCGGACCTCGCCGGCGTCGTGCAGCACGGCCCCGGGTCGGCTGCGGGGCACGAGCGCGCCGGTCGCGTCGTAGGCGCGGTCGGCGAAGGCCTCGGCGACGACGTGGAGGCCCTCCTGCTCGGCACGCCGGAGGAACGCGGAGCCGGCGAGCCCGACGACGGGCAGGGCCGGGTCGACCCGCAGGACCGCCTCGATCACGGCGCCCGCGTGGACGGCGCCCCGGCCGTCGGCGTCCGCGACGACCGAGTAGAGGGCGCCGTGCGGCTTGACGTAGCGGACGGCCCCGCCGACCGCTCGGGACAGCCCGGTCAGCGCGCCGATCTGCCAGACCACGTCCGCGACGAGCTCGTCGTGCGAGGCCTCGACGTAGCGGCGGCCGAAGCCGACCAGGTCGCGGTACGAGACGTGCGCCCCGACGACGACCCCGCGACGGTGGGCCGCGTCGACGACGTGCAGCAGGCCGGCAGGGTCGCCCGCGTGGAACCCGCAGGCGACGTTCGCGCTCGTCACGACGTCGAGCAGGGCGTCGTCGTCGCCGAGCGTCCAGCGGCCGAAGCCCTCGCCGAGGTCGGCGTTGAGGTCGATCGTGGTCATGCGGGCCTCCCCTCGGCGGTCGTCGTGCGGCTGTCGCGCGGCGTCGGTGCGGCGGTCGGCTCGTGGGCCGGTCGTCCACGGTACCGGGCCGGGGCGGGGAGGACGCCGGGCAGGAGGCGCGGCGACGCCCACGAGGACGCGCGGCGGCCGCTCCGTCGGGTCGGCTAGGAGGCGCGGCTCACGGCGAGCGCGCTCGCCACGAGCGGCACCTGCAGCGGCAGGCGGACGACGGTGACGACCCGTCGGGCCGTCCCGGCGCGGCTGCTCCGGAGCGCCCGCAGGGCCATCGACACGTTCGCCGGGAACACGGCGACGAAGAGCGCGGCCGCGAGGGCGCCGCCCGCCCGTCGTGTGGCCGTCGAGAGCAGGGCGCCGGCGACGACGACCTCCGCGACGCCGGAGCTCGTGGTCCACAGGCGGGCCGGGCCGGGCATGCTGCGCGGCACGACCGCGTCGTAGGCGCTCGGGCGCACCAGGTGGAGCACGCCGGAGACGCCGCAGGCGGCCGCGAGGAGGAGCGCCGTGCGGCGGACGGAGGCGGTGCGGGCGTGGCGGGTGCGTCGGGTGCTCATGCGGTCCATCCTGCTCGCCCGCGCCTCCTCGACGGGTCCGACCCGGCCGAGGGGAGGTCAGACGGCGCGGCGGACGCCCCGGCTCATGATCGCGGAGGTGAGCGCCTCGACCGGTTCGCGCGGTGCGGCGGGGTTGGCGACGAGCACGTAGTCGACGTCGCCGAGGGCCGGCAGCGAGAAGCGGTCGCTGACCTTGACGAGGTCGGTGGGGATGAGCGAGAAGGGGAACACGGCGACGCCCATGCCCGCCCGCACCGCCGCGAGCACGCCGTTCACGTCGCGCGTGTTGCAGGTGATGCGCCAGGTGCGCCCGCTCGCCTCGAGGGCGCCGATCGCGAGCTGACGGCTGAGGCTCGGCGCCTGGTAGGCGATCAGGGGCACCGGCCGACCCGGCTCGACCTGCAGCTTCTCCTGGCCGATCCAGACCATCGTGTCGCCGGCGACCCGGCGACCCTCGTCGGACTCGCCCGCCGTCTGCTTCACGAAGATGAGGTCGAGGTGGCCGGAGGCGAGCCGGCGTCGCAGGGGACCGCTCTGGTTCACCGTCAGCTCGAGGTCGACGTCGGGGTGCAGCTGCCGGAAGTGCCGGAGGATGCGCGGCAGCTGCGTGATGGCGAGGTCGTCCGCGGCCCCGAAGCGCAGGCGGCCGCGCATCGCCGAGCCGCTGAACCAGCTCTCGGCCGCGGAGTGCGCCGCGAGGATCGTGCGGGCGAAGCCGGCCATCGCGTCGCCGTCGTCGGTGAGGCGCACGTCGCGGGTGTCCCGCACCACGAGGGTGCGGCCCGCCGCCTTCTCCAGCCGGCCGACGTGCTGGCTCACCGTCTGCTGGCTGATGCCGAGACGGAGGCCCGCGGCCGTGAAGCTGCGCGTCTCCGCGACGGCGAGGAACGTCGTGAGCAGGGCAGGGTCGAACATGGTGAGGCCTCCTCCCGTCGCGTCATTCGATGATCGCATGACACTGATTCACACCATAGGGGGTCCGAATGACGTCGGCGGCCTTACCGTCGAGGGACGAGGAGGCGCGGCTCACCACCGCGAGGCCCCTCGCCTCCTCCCCCGGCGGCCGCGACCGCCCCGGGCCGCCCACCAGCGCAGGAACACCGATGTCCTCACCGTCCACCGCCAGCACCCCCGTAATCGACCCCGCCGCCTCCATCCCCGCCACCGCGCCGCTGCCCGTCGCGACGCAGCGCCCGCCGTGGCGGCACACCTTCATCGCGCTCAGCGTGCCGAACTTCCGGCTCTGGACGGTCGGCAACTTCGTGGCCATGACCGCCGGCTGGATGCAGCGCATCGCCCAGGACTGGCTCGTCCTCGAGCTGACCGGCAGCGCGACGGCCGTCGGCGTCACGGTGGCGATGCAGTTCGCGCCGATGCTCTTCTTCGGCCTGCTCGGCGGCGTGCTCGTCGACCGGTTCTCGAAGCGGGCGCTGATGGTCGTCACCCAGAGCGTCTTCGCGGTGCTGAGCGTCGGGCTCGCCGTGCTGACCCTGACCGGCGTCGTCGAGGCCTGGCACGTGTTCGCCATCGCCTTCGCGACCGGCCTGGTGACCGTGGTCGACAACCCGGCCCGCCAGGTGATCGTGAGCGAGCTCGTCGGCCAGCGCCACCTCCGGAACGCCATCAGCGTCAACTCGAGCGTGTTCCAGCTCGGCGGCATGATCGGCCCCGCGGTCAGCGGCGTGCTGCTGCTCGCGGTCGGCGCCGGGTGGGCGTTCGCCGTGAACGGCGTCGCCTGCCTGCTCGTGGTCGGCATGCTCGGCCTGCTCCGCACCTCCCAGATGACCCGCACCGCACCGGCTCCCCGGTCGCGCGGCCAGCTGCGCGAGGGCCTCGCGTACGCGCGGGCGAAGCCGACCATCCTCGTGCCGGTCGTGCTCGTCGCGTCCTACGCCGTGTTCGGCCTGACGATGCCCGTGCTGCTCGCGTCGTACGCCGACGAGGTCTTCGACGTGGGCGCCGGCGGCTACGGGCTCTTCAACTCGATGATCGCGGTGGGAGCCCTCACGGGGGCTCTGCTGTCGACCCGGCGGGCCACGATCCGGTTGCGCACCCTCGTCGTGGGCCTGCTCGTGACCGGCCTGCTGCAGGCGGGCGCCGGGATCGTCGGCGGCGCCGCCGGCGTCGTCCCGTTCGCCCTGGTGCTCGTCTCGGTCGGGCTGGCGTCGCTGCTGTTCCTGACATCGGCGAACCAGCTGGTGCAGTTGTCGAGCAACATCGGCATCCGCGGTCGAGTGATGTCGCTCTACGTGCTCGTGCTGCTCGGCGGCCAGGCCGTCGGCGGACCGCTGATGGGCGGGATCGTCGAGCTGCTCGGCACGCCGACGGCCATGGTGGTCTCCGGCGGCGTGCCCGCGGTCGTCGCGGGCGTGACCGCGCTCGTGCTCGCCCGGCGCGGACAGCTCACGCTGCAGATGCGCGTGCGGCGGCACCTGCCCGTGGTCGAGATCGCGGCGCGCTAGGCGTGGTCGCGGCTCAGACGGCCGCGCTGCGACCGGGCGACCCGAACCGGATCGACACGTCCACGCGCCACGCCTTGGGCTCGCCCGCCACGTGGGTGGTGCCCACGAAGCGCAGCCGCTCCCCTGCCGCCAGGCTGAGCTGGCCGTGCACGTCGAGCGACTCCCCGAGCCAGAACGAGATCTCGTGCTCGTCGAGCAGGTCGTCGTCGACCGTGACGCCGAAGCTGGCGCCGTCGAACTTGAGGGGCACGTCGCGGAACTCGAGCCGCGGGGCGTCGTCCGACCAGTCGGCCACCTCGGGCACCCGGGCCGCGACGATGGTCGCGTCGACCACCCCGTCCGAGCCCATAGTCACCGAGGAGGCGCGCAGGTCGACCCCGAGGTCGTCGCCGTCGATCCGGAAGCGGTTCTCCACGGGACCCACGCTAGCGGCGCCTCCTCGTCCCGTCACCTGTGATCTCTGCGGCTGCCGCTGCCCTCGGACGTGCACAGGGGCGAGTGGCGGAATGCGGGAGGCGGTGCATGCGTTGGCATCGAACATGACGAAGCGCATCGGGTTCCTCTCGTTCGGCCACTACCAGGACGTGCCCGGTTCCCGGACGCCCACCGCCCGGGAGGCGCTGGTCCAGTCGATCGAGCTGGCGGTCGCCGCCGAGGAGATCGGCATCGACAGCGCCTCCGTGCGCGTGCACCACTTCGCGAAGCAGCTGGCCAGCCCGTTCCCGCTGCTGGCCGCCATGGCCGCGCGCACGAGCCGCATCGAGCTCGGCACCGGCATCATCGACATGCGCTACGAGAACCCGCTCTCGATGGCCGAGCAGGCCGCGGCAGCCGACCTGATCAGCGCCGGGCGGCTGCAGCTCGGCGTCAGCCGGGGATCACCCGAGACCTCGCTGCGCGGCTACGAGGCGTTCGGCCACGTGCCCGAGGACGGCGAGACCGACGCCGACATGGCCCGCCGTCACACCGACCTGTTCCGCCGGGCGATCGACGGCGACGCGGTCGCCCAGAGCGACCCGCGCATGACTGGCTGGTCGAGCCCGCTCGCGATCGAGCCGCGGTCGCCGGGGCTCGGCGAGCGCATCTGGTGGGGCTCCGGCACCCGGGCGACTGCGCAGTGGACGGGCGAGCAGGGCATGAACCTGATGAGCAGCACCCTGCTCACCGAGGACACCGGCGTGCCGTTCGACGAGCTGCAGGCGGAGCAGATCGCGGTGTTCCGGGCGGCGTGGGCCGCGGCGGGGCACGAGCGGGAGCCGCGCGTCGCCGTCAGCCGCAGCGTCATCCCGATCACGACGGACGAGGACGTCCGGTACTTCGGCGTCCGCGCCCAGGCCGACTCGCAGGACCAGGTCGGCATGCTCGACGGCGTCCAGTCGCGCTTCGGCAAGAGCTACGTCGGCGAGCCCGACGTCATCGCCCGCCAGCTGGCCGACGACGCGGCCGTGCAGGCGGCGGACACCGTGCACCTCACGGTGCCGAACCAGTTGGGCGTCGACTACAACGCGCGGCTGCTGCGCACCGTGGCGGAGCACGTCGCGCCCGCGATCGGGTGGGTGCCCGCGTTCGGTCGCGCGACCACCGCCTCGTAGGGGCGAGAACCGCCTCGTAGCAGCGACCGCCGCTCCCGAGGCGAGCCGCGCCTCTTCGTCCCCTCGCCGCCCTGCGGCCTGTAGACATGTCTGCATGAACACGGACCTCGACGAGGCGGCCCTCCGCGCGTACCGCAGCACCCAGACCGAGCCCGACGACTTCGACGACTTCTGGCGCCGGACCCTCTCCGAGGCACGCGAGCACGACCTCGACGTCCAGGCGGAGCCGGTGGACACCGGGCTCACAACGGTCGACGTGCTCGACGTGTCGTTCCGCGGGGCCGACGGCCAGCGCGTGCGCGCCTGGCTGCGGGTGCCGGCCGGCGCCGCCGCCTCGGGCGAGCTGCTGCCGACGGTCGTCGAGTTCGTCGGCTACGGGGGCGGCCGAGGGCACGCTCAGCAGAACCTGTTCTGGGCCTCCGCCGGCTTCGCGCACCTGCAGATGGACACCCGGGGACAGGGCTCGCTCTGGAGCACGGGCGACACCGCCGACTCCGGGGGCTCGGGCCCGGCCGCCGACGGCGTGATGACCCGGGGGATCGACAGCCCCGAGAGCTACTACTACCGCCGGGTGTACACGGACGGGGTGCGCGCCGTCGAGGCGGCCCGGTCGCTCGACGTCGTCGACGCCGACCGCGTGGCCGTGCTGGGCACCAGCCAGGGAGGCGGCATCACGCTGGCCGTCGCCGGTCTCGTCGAGGGGCTGGTCGCCGCGGTGCCGCGGGTGCCGTTCCTCTGCGACTTCCGCCGTGCGTCCGTCATCACCGACAGCGACCCGTACAAGCAGATCGGGCGCTACCTCGCGGTGCACCGCCACCGTGCCGAGCAGGTGCACGAGGTGCTGTCGTACTTCGACGGGGTGAACTTCGCCAAGCGGGCCACGGCGCCCGCGCTGTTCTCGACGGCGCTGATGGACGCGACCTGCCCGCCGTCGACGGTGTTCGGCGCGTTCCACGCGTACGGCGGCGACGCGGACATCACCGTGTGGCCGTACAACGGGCACGAGGGCGGCGGGGTCGAGGACGACCTCGAGGCGCTGGCGATGCTGCGCGGGGCGTTCGGGCTGTAGCTGCACCGCGCCGGGTCCGGGGGTGCGGATCGCACCGGGCCTACAGACGCTCCTCGTGGCGCAGGGGCCTCACGTGGTCCGGAGCCTCGGACGCGGGCGGGTACTCGGCGGTGAACCAGCCCTCGTAGCCGAACAGGAACCCGAAGAGCCGGTTGTGCACCTCCAGCGAGATGCGGAACACCCCGGCGTCGTCGTCCCACCGCTCGCGGAGCGACGCCGTGCCCGAGGCGAGCATCGGGAACCGGAACGCCGCCCGCCCCTCGTAGAAGCGCTGCGCGTGCGAGGTGAGGTGCATCGAGCCGTCGTCCTCGACGTGGAGGTCGAGGTCGACCGCGAGGTGCTGGTGGGTGCCGAGGTAGTCGACGACGGTGCCGCGCCCCGGGTCGATCACCATGGTCGCGTCGAAGCGGCTCACCGCGCGACGCCTCGGCGCGCGGTACTCGCGCACGAAGGTCACCGTCTCGCGTCCGAACGGGTCGACGTACGGCCAGTTCTCGATGCGGAACGACACGTCGCGGCCGACGTCGGCGATGAGGATGTTCCGCAGGCGGCCGATCTGCAGGAAGGGCACCGTCCACCAGGGGCCGCGCCGCACCTCCGTCATGACGCCCGTGCCCACGCAGCCGCGGCCGTCCGCGACCGAGACCCCGAAGCGCTCCTGGAGGCGCGGGTGCAGCCGGTCGAAGTCGTCGCCGAGCGCGGCACGGAAGACCGAGCCGGTCGTCGGCCCGCCGGTGCGCGAGAGCGGCGTCCGACGGGGACGCGGGGAGCGGTCGAGCGGGGCGGTCACGGTGCCTCCAGGGTCGAGAGGGCCGTCGGGGCGTCGGCCAGGGCTCCCCGGCGCGGGGCGGTCGTGCCGCAGCGGGACGCCCGCGGACGGTCCGCGCGCCAGAACGCCAGCACCGACGCGAGCGGCCACGCCTCGGGCGGCGTGCCCGTCTCGGCCCAGATCCGCAGCCGGTCGAACGACCACGCCGTCATCCACAGCACGACGGGCCGGAGGAGGCGGTCGGCGGCTCGCCCGAGACCGGGCTCGTAGTCGTAGCCGGTGACGAACCGCACGCCGCCGTCGACCGGGACGTAGCGCCAGTAGCCGCGGCCCCCACGGAGCGGCGACAGGCGGTCGGCGGTGTCGAACCGCAGGGCGGAGGTGCGGGTGCCGTCCGGTCGTTCCCGCTCGCCGAGCGAGGTGCCGGTCCCGGTGATCACGTGGCCGGGCATCGACCGCTCGTAGCGGAAGCGCCAGCCGCCGCCGGGCAGGTCGGCCACGGGCACGATGCGGCTGAAGCGGAGGTCCCAGCGGACGTGTTCCTCCGGGGCCTGCGTGAGCTCCCAGACGCGCTCGAGGGGGGCGTGGATCGTCGTCTCGACCCAGAGGGGCGCACCTGCACCGCCGCGGGGCGGCCGCGCGGGCCGGTCTCGTCTGCTCACGGCCCGAGTCTGGCGCGGACGACGGCGGCGGGCCAGCCCCCCGTGGAGGGCTGGCCCGTCGTGACGCGGACGAGGGCCGAGCAGCACGCGGCTGCTCGGCCCCCGAGGTGCGACGGCCCCGGCTCAGCCGATCGGAGTCGGGTCGGTCGGCAGCGGCGGCACCGGCAGCGAGCCGCGGATCTGGTTCTGCGCCTGGCACTGGCTCGTGCAGTTCGTGGCGCCGGCGCTCAGCTCGATCGCGTCCTCGCCGAGGACTCCTCCGAGGCGACCGCCCGACTGGACGACCCACTTCGTGACGGTGCCGGTCTGCAGGGTCTTCGTCGCGACCTGGGGGCTGTCCTTGCCGAGCAGCATCTGGTGCGCTCCGGCACCCGAGGTCACGGGGTCGACGCCGTCGCCGAAGTTGACCTTGCCCGTGTACTGGTTGACGAAGTAGAACAGGCCGGCGCCGAGGGTGTGCGTGAACTCGACGGGCGCGCCGAACTCGGACTCCATCTGGAAGATGCCGCCCTGCGCGCCGTCCTTCGCCTGGATCTTGAACTTGCCGCCCGCGGTGCTGAAGAGCACGACGAGGGTGTCGTCCTTGACCTCGAGGCTCTTGATCGTCGCGCCCGCGAGCTGTGCCGGCGTGAGGGTCGGCACCTTGGAGGCGAACACGACGGTCGGCTTCGTCACCATCCGCTGAGTGTCCGGCGCGCCGGTCAGCGTGTAGTCGTAGACGCCCAGGGTGGCGACGTCGATGTCGAAGCCGTTGTTCACCCCGCGGACCGCGATGCGGCCGGTCGGGACGATCCCGCTCATCTTGACGCTCTTGCCGGGGGCCGGGTCGTAGGTCGTGCTGCCGATCGTCACGCGGTAGTCGCCGCCCGCGCTGGTCTTGCCGGAGGCGCTGGCCGGGCCGGCCGAGAGGGCCAGCGACCCGGCGACGACGGCCGCGACGAGCACCGCCGCGCGGAGCTGACGGGCCGTGCGGCCGAGAGGTGTGGTGGTGGTCATGGCGGGCTCCTCGTGGAGGGTGGGCGGCCCGTCCCCCGGGCCTGCGACCACTCTCGCCGCGGGCGTCCCGGCGCACCATCGGACCTTGGTACTAGTACCCGTGGTCGCGCGCCCACAGGGCCGCGCTCGTCCGGTCGCCGACGCCGATGCGGCGGAAGACGCTGCCGACGTGCGCCTTGACCGTGCGCTCGCTGATGCCGAGCTCGGTGGCGATCTGCTTGTTCGCGAGGCCGCGGCCGAGCAGGCGCAGCACCTCGGCCTCCCGGCCGGAGACGAACGGGGCCGGATCGGGCGCCGCGGCGGACGCCGGACCTCCCGGCACCGACCTGACCGGAGCTGATCTGTCCGGCGCCGCCCGGTCCGGCAGGAGCGCCCGGGCGGCCCGCGGGTCGAGGGGCGCCCCGCCCTCCGCCGCGGCCCGGACCCCGGCCACGACGGCCGCGGGCTCGGCGTCCTTGAGCAGGTAGCCGACCGCCCCGGCGGCCAGCGCCTCCCGGACCGACGAGGCGTCGGGCACGGACGTGAGGACGACGACGTGCACCCGCGGGTCGGCCGCCACGATGCGCCGCGTGGCCTCGACGCCGCCGATGCCCGGCATGGACAGGTCCATGAGGACGACGTCCGGCCGGTGCAGGGCGGCCGCGGCGACTCCTCGTTCGCCGTCCGCCGCCTCCTCGACCACCTCGACGCCGTCGGCCTGGTCGACGAGCGAGCGGAGTCCCTGGCGAACCAGCGGGTGGTCGTCGACCACCAGGACGCGGATCACGGCTGGCTCCCGGGGCGGCCTGCGGTGGACGACGCGGCCAGGGCGGACGCCGGCAGGGTGAGGCGCCACCGCGTCCCGTGGCCGGGCGCGGTCTGCAGGTCGAGGCCCGCGCCTCCTGCGCCCGCGACGTCGGCGAGCACCCGCAGGCCGAAGTGGTCGGGCTCGGGACTCGTGAGCAGCTCGGGGTCGAAGCCCGCGCCGTCGTCGGCCACCGTGACGACGACGCCGCCCTCGGCGGCACGGTCCGCGGTGACCGACACGACGGAGGCGCGGGCGTGGGCCACGACGTTGGCCAGGCACTCCTGCACCACCCGGAACACCAGCCGCTGGCCCTCGTCGTCCAGCGCCGAGGCCGCGTCGGCCTCGAGCACGACGGCGACCCCGCGCGACCGCACGCCCGCCGCGAGGTCGTCGAGAGCCGGGCCGATGCCCGCCCGCGCGAGGTTCGGCGGGTAGATGTCGACGAGCAGCGAGCGCAGGCCCCCGACGCTGCCGCGCAGCGCGCCGGCCACCCGGTCGAGCCCGTCGGCCGTGGTGACGTCGTTGCGCGCCCTGGCCGAGCCGGACTCGGCCGACACCGCGAGCGAGGCGCCCACGAGGTCCTGCACCACACCGTCGTGGAGGGCCGCCGCGATGCGGCGTCGCTCGGCGGCGCTCGCGTCGAGCGCGCGCTCGAGCAGCGCCTCGCGCTGGACCCTGGCCCGGTCGAGTGCCCGCAGCAGCTGCCGCAGCACGGGCAGCAACAGCAGCACGACGAGCACGATGCTGCCGATCGTGATGCCCGCGAACCCGGCGAACAGCTGCCCGCTGCGCTGCAGCACCTCGTCGTAGCGGAAGTACACCTCGAACAGCAGCGTCTGCCCGCCCGGCGTCTCGACGGCCCGGTAGGCCTCGAGCAGCTTGCCTCGGTCGCGCTCGTACTCGTTCTCGGCGGCGGTCAGGTCGCTGACCTCGGCCTCGACGCCGCTGCCGGTGCCGCTGCCTGCGGCGGCGAGCGCCTCGAGGTCGTCCTCGTCGAGGGTGAACCGGCGGTCGATCAGCGCGGGCTCGTCGGACCAGACGACGCGGCCGGTGTCGTCCCAGATCTTGACGCGGACGATGCTCGAGCTGAGCACGTGGTCGCGGACCTCGTCGTCCATGGCGCGACGCGCCTCCTCGTCCCCGTCGACCAGCGCGTCGGTGAGGGCAGGTTCGACGATCGCGTCGGCGATGCGGTCCGCCCGATCGGCGGCGTCGCGCACCGACTCGGCCTCGGCGAGGCCGCGGGCGGCGAAGAGGGCGGCGACCGCGACCGCGACGATGACGAGCACCGAGACGACGGCGACCCAGGCGACGACCCCGGAGGGGCGGGGGTCGGCGGCGGAGGCGGGCGTGCGGTCGGCGGGCCGGGCGACGGTCGTCCAGTGCGGGACGGCACCGCTGCCGCCCTCCCCCCGAGGTGTGCTCATCTGCACATCTTCGTCGATCTGCGTCGCCGCGGAACACGCACCGCTGCCGCGTCGTTGACTGGGGGCATGAAGTCGATCACCTACACCGAGACCGGTCCGTCGTCCGTCCTGCACCTCGTCGAGCGCGAGGTGCCCGAGCCGGGGGCGGGCGAGGTGCGCGTGCGCGTCGTCGCGTCGGGCGTGAACCCGACCGACTGGAAGTCGCGCACGGGCGAGACCAGCGGCGGCGACGTGCCGTTCCCCGTGATCGTGCCGAACCAGGACGGCGCGGGCGTCGTGGACGCCGTCGGCGAGGGCGTGGACGACCTCGAGGTCGGCGACCGGGTCTGGTCGTTCATCTCGGCGAACGGCCACGCGACCGGCACCGCGCAGGAGTACACGGTGCTGCCGCGAGCTCGCGTCGTCCCGCTGCCCGAGGGCGCCTCGTTCGACCTCGGCGCGAGCCTCGGCGTGCCGGCCATGACCGCGCACCGGGCACTGACCGTGCACGAGGACGGGCCCTCGCGACTGTCACCCGGCGCGCTCGAGGGCGTGACCGTGCTCGTCTCGGGCGGCGCGGGAGCCGTCGGCCACGCCGCGATCCAGCTGGCGGCCTGGGCGGGCGCGACGGTGATCACGACGATCTCGAGCGACGAGAAGGCCGCGCTCGCCCGCGCTGCCGGTGCGCACCACGTCGTGAACTACAAGGAGCAGGACGCCGCCGCCGAGATCCGCCGCATCGCGCCCGACGGCGTGCAGATCGTCGTCGAGGTGTCGATCCGGCAGAACGCGGAGCTGGTCGCGGCGGTCGTCTCGACCCGCGCCTCCGTCGCGATCTACGCCAACGACGGCGGCGACACGGTCGAGCTGCCGCTCCGCGCGAACATGGGCACCAACACCCGGTACCAGTTCGTGCTGCTGTACACGGTGGGCGAGGAGGCGCTGCAGGCGGCCGCCGAGGACGTCACCGCGGCCGTCCGCGACGGCGCCCTGCCGGTCGGCGCGGAGGCAGGACTGCCGCTGCACCGGTACTCGCTCGAGCAGACGGCCGCGGCCCACGACGCCGTCGAGGGCGGGGTCACGGGCAAGGTGCTGATCGACGTCGCCCAGGGCTGAGGACGGGCGGAGGGGGCGGGCTAGGCTCGGCGGATGCCTGCTCCTGCTCCGCTCAGCCCCGTGCAGGCCGAGGCCCTGCGTGCGGGCACGGTCCCTCCGCTCGAGGAGGTGCGGCACGGCGTCTGGTCACTGACCTCGCCGGCCACCTCCTCCGTCGCGGACTTCTCCTACGGCTACCTCGTCGAGGGCTCCGACGAGCGACTGACGCTGATCGACCCGGGCTGGCCCTCCCCCGACGCCGTCGACCGGCTCGAGGCCGCCCTGCACGAGCTCGACCACCGGCTGGACGACGTCGACCTGGTCGTGGCCACCCACCTGCACGTCGACCACCTGGGCGCGGCCGACGCCGTCCGACGCGCCACGGGCGCCCGCCTCGCGATGCACCCGGCCGAGCAGCGTGCGCTCGCCGGCCGGGCCGACGACGCCGTCGCGGCCGACGCGGACCTCGAGCGCTGGCAGGTGCCGGCCGAGGCGCAGGAGGCGCTGGTCGCCTCGTGGGGCTCGGGCCGCCTCCTCGTCGACGTCGTCCCCGACCTGCTGCTCGACGACGGCGACGAGCTGCCGGTCGCGGGGCGTCGCCTGCGCGCGTTGCACACGCCCGGCCACACGTCGGGGCACCTGTGCCTGGTCGAGCCCGAGCAGCGGCTGATCTTCACGGGCGACCACGTGCTGCCGACGATCAACCCGGGGATCGGCCTCGGCGGCCGCACCGCCGCCAACCCGCTCGACGACGTGCTCGCCTCGCTGGCTCGCGTCGTCGAGCTCGACCGGCCGGGCGCCGACGCGCTCGAGGTCTGCCCCGGCCACGAGTACCGGTTCGTCGGGCTCACGGAGCGGGCGGAGGCGCTCGTCGCGCACCGCGAGGAGCGCACCCGCGACGCGGTGAGCGCCCTCGACGGGCTGCTCGGCGGTGCCGGTACCGGTACGGGTACGGCGCCGTCCGTGTGGCAGGTGGCCGAGGCCATGACGGGCTGGCGCGGCGGGCTCCGGTCGATGAGCGGCCTGCCGCTCGCGTCGGCCCTGGCGCAGACCGAGTGGCACCTGCGTGCGGCGGGCCGCGCGGCCGACCTCGCGAGCTGACCGCCGCCCCGCGACCGCCCTCGACACCGACGGCGAGTCGGCTCAGACGGCGAGGACCAGCCGCAGCCCCGCCGAGACGTCGTCGACGATGTACGGGGGCAGGACGCCCAGAGGCTCGCTCAGCGCGGCCTCGTCGACCGTGGCGAGCTGCGTGACGTTCACGATGCTGTCCTTGGTCAGCCCGGAGGCCCGAGCGGGGACGAAGACGTTGCCCGGGTACTCGGCCAGCGCAGTGTTCGAGGTCAGGGCGGCGACCACGACGGTCGCGAGGGCGCTGCGGCTGAACGCGTCGGCCTGGACGACGACGACGGGCCGACGCCCGGCGGGGGCGCTGCCCTCGACGGCGCCGAGGTCGATCCAGCACACGGCACCCCGGGTCAGCACGGCCTCACCACTCGTCGTCGGAGAGCGTCGCGAGCGATCGGGCCGCCCCCGCGGCGAACTGCGCGGCCTCGGCCCGGCCGGACGGCCCCGCCGCCTCGACCGCGTTGTCGAGGCGCGCCGTGATCTCGACCGAGTCGAGCTCGACGAGCCACCGTTCGGCCGCCATCGTGTAGAACTGCGACCTGTTGACGCCGAGCTCGCGGGCTCGCCGGTCGACTCGGTCGAACGTCTCGTCCGGGACGGAGATGGCTGCTTTCATCCCCCGAGTATGACACGGTATGACCAGGACGGAAAGGGATCCCTGCGAGCAGACTCGAGCGATGACGCCGCCACGCAGCCCGAGCCCGTCCGCCGACCACGCGGCAGCCCCTGCCGCCGTGCCCACCGCCGCCGACCCCGTCGCGCCGATGCTGGCGAAGGCGGTCGCCAGCGTGCCCGACGCGGACAGCGTCGAGGGCGGCCTGTCGTACGAGCCCAAGTGGGACGGCTTCCGCGGCCTCGTCTACTGGGACGGCGAGCAGCTCGAGATCGGCAGCCGCGGCTCGAAGCCGCTGACGCGGTACTTCCCCGAGCTCGTCGCGGCCCTCGGCGAGCAGCTGCCCCGCCCGTGCGTGCTCGACGGCGAGATCGTCCTGCGCCGCGGCGACCACGGCGGCGAGCGCCTCGACTGGGAGGCCCTCTCGCAGCGGATCCACCCGGCCCCATCGCGCATCGCGCGGCTGTCCGTCGAGACCCCCGCCTCCTTCGTCGCGTTCGACCTCCTCGCCGACGGCGACGAGAGCCTGCTCGACCGGCCCTTCGGCGAGCGCCGTGCCGCGCTCGAGGGCCTGCTCGACGGGGCGACCGCTCCCCTGCACCTCAGCCGCACGACGACCGACGCCGACGTCGCCCGCCGGTGGCTCGTCGAGTTCGAGGGCGCGGGGCTCGACGGAGTGGTGGCCAAGCCGCTCGCCGCCTCCTACCTGCCCGGCAAGAGGACGATGCTCAAGGTCAAGCACCACCGCACGGCCGACTGCGTGCTGCTCGGCTACCGGGTGCACAAGAGCGGCCGGGGCGTGGGGTCGCTGCTGCTGGGGCTGTACGACTCCGAGGGCGAGCTGCGGAACGTGGGAGGCGCCTCCGCGTTCTCGGACGCCCGTCGCCTCGAGCTCGTCGACGAGCTCGCCGACCTGGTGCGGCGCGACGACGACGGAGGCGTCGCGCACGCCGAGACGGACCGCAGCCGGTTCTCGTCGGGGAAGGACGTCTCGTACGTGCCGCTCCGCCCCGAGTGCGTCGTGGAGGTGCGCTACGACCAGATGGAGGGCGCGCGGTTCCGGCACACGGTCCAGGTCGAGCGCTGGCGGGACGACCGCGAGGCCGCGTCGTGCGGATTCGACCAGCTCGAGGTGCCGGCGGCGTACGACCTCGGAGAGGTCCTCGTCCGCCCCTGACCGCGACCCGCCTGCCGGCCGTGCCGCGCCTGCTGGCGGGGCCCCGCCTCCTACGGCTGCTTCTTGGCCCTGCTGGGCTGGACGCGGGGCGGCTCCCCCGGCATCTTCGGGAAGTCGGGCGGGAACGGCAGCTCGCCGAGTCCGGCCTCGACGTCGCGCTCCCACCACGAGAGCAGCTCGTCCACGGTGCCGGGCTCGTCGTGCATCCGCTCCCACGGGTCGCCGGTCGCGGCGAGGCGGTCCGGGACGGTGAGGACGGTGAACGCCGACGGGTCGACGCCGTCGAGCTCGCTCCAGTCGAGGGGCGTGGACACGGAGGCGGCGGCGAGAGCCCGGGGAGACCAGGCGCCCGCCATGGTGCGGTCGCGGTTCGCCTGGTTGTAGTCGACGAAGATCCGCTGCCCGCGCTCCTCCTTCCACCACTTCGTGGTGACCGCCTCGGGGAGGCGTCGTTCGAGCTCGCGCGCGGCCGCGATGACGGCGTGCCGCACGTCGAGGAACTCGCGGGTCGGCTCGATCGGGGCGAAGACGTGCAGGCCGCGGTTGCCGCTCGTCTTGACGAACGCGGTGAGGCCCGCGTCGGCGAGCACCCGGCGGAGCTCGTGCGCGACCGGCACCGCGTCGGCGACGTCGGTGCCCGGCTGGGGGTCGAGGTCGATGCGCAGCTGGTCGGGCAGGTCGCTGGCGTCGGCCCGGGACGCCCAGGGGTGGAACACCACCGTGTTCATCTGCGCGGCCCAGACCGCGGCGGCGGGCTCGTCGATCACGAGCTGCGGGTGCGACCGGCCGCTGGGGTAGGTCACCTCGACGCTGCGGACGAACTCGGGGGCGCCCTTCGGCGGGTTCTTGGAGAAGTAGTCGTCGCCGTCGACCCCGGCGGGGAACCGCTGCAGCGACACGGGCCGGCCGCCGTTCGCCCGGACGAACGCGTCGCCCACGGTCGCGAGGTACCGGGCGAGGTCGAGCTTCGTGATCCCCAGGTCGGGCCAGAGCACCCGCCCCGGGCTCGAGACCCGGACCTCGCGGTCGCCCACGTGCAGCATCGTCGCCTCGCTCGCCATGCCTCACCGTATGCCCGGCGGCGCCGGGCGGGCCGTGCGGGCCGTGCGGGCCACGGCGAGTACGCTCGGGCAGTGACCTCACCCCTCCGCATCGCGCTCGTCTCGCTCCACACCTCGCCGGGGGCCGAGCCGGGATCGGGCGACGTCGGGGGCATGAACGTCGTCGTGCGCAACCAGGCGGAGGCGCTCGGCGCGGCGGGCCACGAGGTCGAGATCCTCACTCGGCGGTCCTCCCCCGACGAGCCCGAGACCGTCGAGCTGTCGCCCGGCGTCGTGCTCCGGTTCCTCGCCGCGGGGCCCGTCGAGGCCGTGCCGAAGGGCCGCCACGAGGAGTTCGTCGACGAGTTCCGCGAGCGTCTCGCCGAGCTCGGCCCCTGGGACGTGATCCACTCCCACCACTGGTTCAGCGGCGTCGCCGCCCTGCCGATCGCGCGGCAGCGCGGGATCCCGCACGTGCAGAGCTTCCACTCCATCGCCGCCGCCGACAGCACTCCCCTCTCGCACGGCGAACGCGCCGAGTCGCCCGGCCGCCTCGCCGGCGAGGCGATGCTCGCCCGGGAGTCCGACGCCGTCGTGGCCATCAGCCACGCCGAGGCCGAGACCGTCACGAGCCGACTCGGCGGCGACCCGGCCCGGGTCGCGATCGTGCTGCCGGGCGTGGACGCCGAGCTGTTCCGCCCTCTCGCTACGGGCGAGACGGCCTCGCACCCCACCGTCGTCGTCGCCGGCCGGCTGGAGCCGCTCAAGGGCCCGGACCTCGCCATCGAGGCCGTGGCCGCGGTGCCCGCCGAGCTGCGACCCGAGCTCGTGATCGCCGGAGGCGCCTCCACGGAGTTCGCCGGCTACGAGCGCGACCTGGCCGCGCTCGCCGACCGGTCGGGGCTCGACGTCCGGTTCCTCGGCCCGCAGACCCGCCCGGGCCTCGCGAGCCTGCTCCGCGAGGCCCGGATCGTGCTCGTGCCGTCGCACTCCGAGACGTACGGGCTGATCGCCCTCGAGGCCGCGGCCAGCGGGGTCCCGGTGGTCGCCGCCTCCTCGGGGGGCCTCCGCGAGTCCGTCGTCGACGGCGTGACCGGCGTCGTGCTCGACTCACGCGACCCCGCCGTCTGGGGCGAGACGGTCACCCGGCTGCTCGGGGACGGCGAGCTGTGGGGGCGACTGGCACGCGCCTCCCGCGAGCGCGCTCTCGAGCACCCGTGGTCGCTGTCGGCCGCCGAGCTGTCCGACGTGTACTGCCGGCTCGTCGGCAGCGACCCCTGCCGGGCGCTCGCCGCGGCGGGCGGGCGTCGCTGACCCTCGGGAACGAGACGGGCCGGCGGCCGCGCCGATCTCGTCCCCAGCGCCCGCGTCTAGGCTCGGCCGGGGCGACGACGCCCGCTCGACCTGACATCCCGGAGGCACCATGACCGACGACACGCTGCTGCGCACCCTCGCCGAGCAGGAGGAGCGCCTCACCTTCCGCAGGTTCACCACGGACACGGCCCTCGACCTCGGCGCCCACGTCCTCGCCGGTGCTCGCCGGCGCGGCCTGCCCGTCACGATCGCCGTGCTCAAGGGCCGCCAGCGGGTGTTCCACGCGGCGCTGCCCGGCACCTCCCTCGACAACGACGAGTGGCTCGACCGCAAGGCCCGCGTCGTCGAGCGCTACGGGAAGAGCTCGTGGCGGGTCGGCGAGCAGTTCCGGGTGGACGGCTCGACCTTCGACGAGAAGTCCCGGCTCGAGACCGCGCTCTACGCGGCGCACGGCGGGGTGTTCCCCGTGATCGTCCGCGGCGTCGGCATGGTCGGCTCCGTCGGCGTCTCGGGCCTGCCCCAGGCCGACGACCACGCGCTCGTCGTCGAGCTCGTCGAGGACTTCCTCGACCACGGCTACGACAGCTGACCCGCCGGGCAGGCCCGCGACCCACAAGCACCCCACGACACAGCACGACCCGACAGACCCCCGAGGAGGCGCGGTGACCGACGACGAGGCCGTCACGGCTGCCGACTCCCTCGCGCGCCTCCTCCGCGCGACCGCCGCCGAGCTGGGCGCCCGGCACGCCCGCGACGAGGCGCTGGCCACGGTGAAGGCCTCGCGGAAGCTGCTGCTCGTGCACACCTCGGCGTCGATGCAGCCCGCCGGGCGGGCCTGGCGGCTCGGGGTCCTGCTGCTCGGCCGTGGCGGCGAGGTCTGGGCCACCGGCCGGATCACCCGCGCGACCGAGCCGAAGAAGGAGCAGGGCCTCTCCGCCTCGGTCGAGGAGCGCCGCGACGCCCGCCGGGCCGCCTCGAAGAAGTTCACCGAGGGCGAGGTCGTCAACTTCGAGCACGTCCCGCTGCCGCTCGACGCCGACTCGCTGCGGAGCGGGGCATCCGACCCGCTCGTGCTGCGCGACGGGGTCGTGCACGTGCGCTGGGGCCGCGGCCCCGACGAGGTGCGCGAGCTGCGCGCCTACCTGGCCGACCGGTCCGAGTTCGTCTAGGCCGCCCCCTCGGGGCTCCCCTGAGGGAAGTGACGCGTCGAGGGTGTCCTGCACCCGTCGATGCCCCCGGCGCGTCACATGGTCGACCGGGCTCCTCGAGCGCGCGGGCGAACGCTGCACGGCCTGCAAAGTCGATCGCAGCAGGTGACCTGGGCCGCGGGGCGGAGCAGGATGGTCCGTCAACCGGACCCGTGCAGCACCGATGCGCCCCAGGAGGCCCTCGTGTCGACGACCACCACTCCTCCCGACCAGCCGACCGCCGCCTCCGGCGCTGCCCCCGACGGGGAGGAGGGGACAGAGCTGAAGCGGGTCATCGGGCCGAAGCTGCTGCTGCTCTTCATCGTCGGCGACATCCTCGGCACGGGCGTCTACGCGCTGACCGGCCAGGTCGCCGCCGAGGTCGGCGGGGCCGCCTGGCTCCCGTTCCTGATCGCGTTCGGCGTCGCGCTCGTGACGGCCTTCTCGTACCTCGAGCTCGTCACCAAGTACCCGCAGACCGCCGGCGCCGCCCTCTACGTGCACAAGGCGTTCGGGGTCCACTTCGTGACGTTCCTCGTCTGCTTCGTGGTGATGTGCTCGGGGATCACCAGCGCCTCCACCGCCTCACGGGCGTTCGCCGCGAACCTCGCCGTCGGCGTCGGGCTCGAGCTGCCGAACATCGCCGTGATGGGCATCGCGATGGGCTTCATGCTGCTGGTGATGCTCGTCAACTTCCGCGGCGTCAGCGAGAGCGTCAAGGCCAACGTCGTACTGACCCTGGTCGAGCTGTCCGGCCTCGTGATGGTCATCATGATCGGCTTCTATGCCATCGCGGGCGGCGACGCCGACCTGTCGCGCGTCACGATCTTCGAGACGCCCGGCGACAAGTCGCTGCTGCTCAGCGTGAGCACGGCCACCTCGCTGGCCTTCTTCGCGATGGTCGGCTTCGAGGACAGCGTCAACATGGCGGAGGAGACCAAGGACCCGAGCCGGATCTTCCCGCGCACCATGCTCACGGGCCTCGGCATCACCGCCGTCGTCTACGTGCTCGTCTCGATCTGCGCCGTCGCCGTCGTGCCGATCGGCGAGCTCGCCGACAACGAGACCCCGCTCGTCACGGTGGTGAACACGGCGGCTCCCGGGTTCCCGATAGGTCAGCTGCTGCCGTTCATCTCGATGTTCGCCGTCGCCAACAGCGCGCTGATCAACATGATGATGGCGAGCCGGCTGCTCTACGGCATGAGCAAGCAGGGCGTGCTGCCCGGGTTCCTGTCGAGGGTGCACCGCACCCGCCAGACCCCGTGGGCGTCGATCGTCTTCACGACGGCGCTCTCGCTGTTGCTGATCGGCTACGTGTCGCTCAGCCCGGAGTCGCCCGTCGTCGCCGTGCTCGGCGGCACGACGTCGCTGCTGCTGCTCGTCGTGTTCGCGATCGTCAACGTCACCGTGCTCGTGCTGCGCCGCGACGACGTCGGCCGGCACCACTTCCGGGCCGGGCGCGTGCTGCCCGTCGTCGGCGTCGTCGCCTGCCTCTGGCTGGTGCTGCCGTTCTCGTCCGGCCGGGGCGGCGAGCAGTACCAGATCGCCGGCATCCTGCTGGCGATCGGGGTCGTCCTGTGGGTCGTCACGATGATCTCGCGGCGCGGACGCGGCGGCGGAGGAGGCGTCGATCGGGGAGCCGGCGGCGGCGCCCGAGCCGAGGAGGCGCGGGTCGCGTCGACCGGCGACGCGGGCGACCCCGAGGCGGTGCCGCCCGCCCGCTGACCGAGGTGACGTGCAGGATGCCTGCCGGGATCGTCCAGGACAGGGCCCTATATTCGGTCGGGTCCACCCCGTCCGACCCCGTCACCGCCCCGGGAGCCCGCCGTGCGCCGTCTCGTGATCGCCGCCTCCGTCGTGTTCTGCGGCGGGGTCGTCGCCCTCGTCGTGGCGCTCGTGATGGTCGTGGCGTCGCTGGCCCGCACACCGGACGAGCCGTCCGAGCCGGTCGCCGTGGGCGTCACCTGCCCCGACGTCGAGCCCGTCGTGGTCGGCACGATCAGCGTGCCCGCCGGGCCGATCGCGGGCTACTGCCAGGACAGGCTGATCAACGCCGCCTGGATCATGGAGGCGGCGAAGGCCCAGGGCATCGGCACCCACACCCAGGCGATCGGGGTGATGACCGCGATGGGCGAGTCGAGCCTCCGCAACATCGACCACGGCGATGAGGTCGGTCCGGACAGCCGGGGGCTGTTCCAGCAGCGGGACAACGGCCAGTGGGGCACCTACGAGCAGCGCATGGACCCGTACACGGCGGCGACGAGCTTCTTCACGAAGCTGGTGCGGATGCCCGGCTGGAAGGATCTGACGCCGACCCAGGCCGCGCACGCGGTGCAGGTCAACGCGGATCCCGACCACTACACGAAGTGGTTCGACGACGCCGAGACGGTCGTGGCGGCGCTGACCGCGAGCCCCGCGCCGTAGCGCGACGCCTCGGCGCGGCTACCAGCCGAGGGTGCCGGGGGCTCCCTTGAACGGACCGACGACGCGCGACGTGATCCAGCCGCCGTAGAAGTCGCCGTCCTGTGCCTCGACGACCTCGCCGTCGACCTCGCACGAGTCGAACCGGCTCGGGTACAGCGCGACGTGGTCGGCGAGCATCTCGTAGCCGGGCCAGGGGCTCGGGTAGGTCCAGCCGGCCGAGGAGGCGGTGGTCCCGCCGCCCCGGACGTCGAGGTAGCGCGCCGTCCCCTTGAACTCGCACATGCTCCGGCCCTCGCCCGCCGACAGGGCGCCGTCGACGAACGCCTCGCGGGGCACGTACCAGACCGGCGGGTGGCTGGTCTCGAGGACGCGGTAGGCGCTCGTGGTGTCGGCGACGACCTCGCCGCCGAGCCGGACGACGACGCGCTCGGGGCGCGCCTCGACGCGGGGCGGCCTCGGGTAGTCCCAGACGGATTCCTGGCCGGGCCCGGGCTCGACGCGCTTCGCTCTCATGGAGCCATCCTGCTCCCGGCGGCTGGACGACCGACCGTGCCTCCGCCTCCTGCGCGACCGGCGGCGGTGCCCGCGGCGCCGGCGCCTGGCAGGATGGCGGCATGAAGCTCGCCGAGGCCCTCATGACCCGTGCCGACCTGCAGCGACGGATCGCGCAGGCGCAGGAGCGGATCCGCCAGAACGCCCGCTACCAGGAGGGCGAGGAGCCCGCCGAGGACGCCGCGGCCCTCGTCGACGAGGTGTCGCGGTCGCTTGACCGCCTCGAGGAGCTGGTCCTCGCGGTCAACCTGACGAACGCCTCCGTGCTGCTCGCCGACGGTCGCACCATGACCGCCGCCCTGGCCCGCCGCGAGACGCTCCGGGCGCGGCACGGCCTCCTGTCGAGCGCGGCCGACGCGGCCCAGGGCGCCGGCGGCGGCGGGTTCCGTCAGCTGCGCAGCGAGCTGCGACAGTTCGCGGCGCTGCCCGTCGCCGAGCTGCGCCGACGAGCCGACGACACGGCCCGCGAGCTGCGCGAGCTCGACGTCGAGATCCAGCGCAGCAACTGGGAGGCGGACCTCACGACCTGAGACGAGGCACCACCGCGCGCGGAGAGTCGGTAGACGCCTCCCGGAGCGAGCACGAGCCGTGGCCGGCGGTCAACCCGGCCCCTGTCGGCGCGAGGGCAGCGCCATCCCCGCATGATGCAGCCCTGCACGCCGCACAGGTGACGTCTCATCGACGACGTCTCATCACCGTGTGCTGGCCGGGCGACGTCGAGGGCGGGATCGGGGACCTCTCCGCGCAGTGTCGTCCGTGTGCTGTCAGGCGTCTCCTCGCGCGGGCGTCGCCGCACGACGACAGCGTCGTGCACGGAAAGGGACGTGGTGGGCCGGGGCCCCCGTCTGCGACGTCCCTTTGCCGTCCTCATCCACGTCGGATGCCGCCTCGCGGGCGCGGGCGTGGGCGCGGGTCAGTCGGCGAGGTCGGTGACGCGCGGCGCCCGGATCTGGCCGAGCGCCTCGTCGAGGCCGCCGCGGGCCGGCCGGACGACCGGCAGGGCCGCCCCCACGTGCACCGTGCCGGCGAGCGACCGCGTGTAGCGCAGGGTGCGGGTGCTCGGGCCGCGGTTCGCCCGGCGATCGCCGGTCTGCTCGATCCGGGCGGCGGCGCGTTCCGCACGGGCCGAGACGACCGCGATGCGTCGCTCGAGCCGGTCGAGCTCGAGGTGCAGCTTCCGGTCGCGTCGGTGGGCCTTCCGCAGGTGCCGCCCGAGGTGCAGGAGGCGGTCGGTCGCGCTCGTGCCGTCGCGCAGCTCCGTGCGGTAGATCAGGTGCCCGATGCCGGCCATGACCACGCCGATCGCGACGCCCAACAGCAGCGCCAGGGGCAGGGGCGCCCCCGAGACCAGGGCGTCGTCGACGATCCGCACGCCGATCAGCACGCCGGGCAGCACGGTCAGCACGTGCACGTAGACGAGCTGCAGGCGGAGCTGCACCGCGCCGTCGGGCACCACGACCTCGCCGGAGTCGTCCTTGTGCACCCGGTGCGCGTGCCCGAAGTGGTGCAGTGCGTAGGCGACGCCGAGGGTGAAGAGCAGCGCGAACACGATCGACGTCGTGAAGGCGATCGGGTCGGTCGCCGGCATGAACACGTCGACGTTGAGCACGCGGGACATGAAGTAGGCGAACAGCGCGAAGTCGGCGAGCACGAAGAACAGCAGGAGGAGCTTGCGGGCCCGCGACTCGGTGCGGTGCTTCTCCGAGCCCGAGTCGAGCGACGCCTCGATGGCCACGGACAGCCGGTCGGCGGTCGCCCGGGCCTCGTCCCGGGTCACCGTACGGCCCGTCGTGTCGAGGAGGGGCTCGTCGCCCGAGCGGTCGAGGCGTCGGAGCACCTCGCGGTGCCGGGAGCTGTGCGCGGTGAGGCGGCGCGCCGCAGGGTCGAGCACCTGCCGCGTGCGACGGGCCAGCCACCGCTCGGCCGCGACCTCGGTGCGGAGCCGGAACGCCGCCTCCAACGGGGTGTGGTCGTCCACGCCCTCGGGCAGGTCGGCGCGCAGGCGCTCGTCGTGCAGGCGCGGGGCCGTGGCGACGTGCCGTGCCGGGATCGGACCGACGCCGACGAGCGAGAGGACGAGGTCGCCGGCGGGGATCGCCTCGACGGCGCGGGCCCGCGGGAGCGTGCCGGCCGGGCGGGGAGCCGTGAGCGGGGCGGGCGCCGTCGCCGCCGGCGAGGTCGAGGCGGATGAGCTCGGGGCGACGGCAGCAGGGACGGAGGCTGGCGGCACGGAAGCGGTCGGGACGGCAGCAGGCGGGACGGCAGCAGCCGGAGGGGCGACTGCCGGCGGGGCAGCAGGTGGGACGACAGCGGTCGGGGCAGCAGCGGTCGCCTCGAGCACCGTCGGCGCAGCGGAGGTCGCCGGGACGACTCGGGTCGGGGCGGCGCTCCGCCCGGTCGGGTCGTGGTCGGGCCGACCGGTGAGGCGGTCCCGCACGCGGGCCTCCCGCCAGGCGTCCAGTCGATCCGTCGGGCGGGGGCCCGTCCGGCCGGGCAGGGGCTCGGTGACCTGCCCGTCGGGCCAGCCGTCGAGGCGCTCGGTCACCTGCCCGTCGGGCCAGCCGTCGAGCCGTTCGGTGACGTGCGCGTCGGGCCGGCCGTCGAGACGCTCGGTGACCTGAGCATCGGGCCAGCTGTCGAGGCGCTCGGTGACCTGCGCGTCCGGCCAGCCGTCGAGGCGCTCCGTGACCTGGTCGTCGGGACGGGAGTCAGGGCGGGAGCCGGGGCGGGTGTCGGTCATGACGCGGTGTCCTCACTGCGGAAGGTGATCTCGACGCGGCGGTTCTGCGCCGCGAGCTGGTCGTCGAAGACGCCGCCGGGCAGGTCGTCGACCACGGGGTCGGCGTCGCCGCGGCCGACGACGTCGCCGAGCGTGCCGGTGGGGGCGCCGAGGCGCACGAGGGCGTCGTGCACGGCCTGCGCGCGGTCGAGGCTGAGCTGCTCGCCGTCGACGACGCCGGCGCGGGTGTCGGCGGCGTGGCCCACGACGTCGGCCGCGACCCCGGACGGGCAGCGGCCGAGCTCGTCGGCGACGCCCTGCAGGGCCGTGTCCGCGGTCGACCCGAGGGCGGCGGAGTCGCCGCCGAAGAGCACGGCTGCCGAGAGCACGAGCGGAGCCGTGCACGGCGTCGCGTCGCTCGTCACGGGCACGACGGGCACCGCCGAGGAGGCGACGGGCGCCTCCTGGGACGCGCCCGCTCCCCCGTCGGCGCAGCTCGTCGCCCCGGCGGCGTCGCAGATCGCGAGCCAGAGCTCGGACAGGCGGCTCGTGGACGAGATCGACGGCGCGGGCTGCGAGCCGGCCGTGCGGCCGAGCCCGACGAAGGTGACGGCGTGCCCGCCCAGGTCGGGCAGGGCGCCCTGGTCGGCGAGGGTCGAGGCGACCGCCGCCGGGTCGAACGACCAGCCGAGCTGTCGGAGGTCGAGGGGGTCCGCGGTCTGCACGCCGCTCGACACGACGACGATCGAGCCGCCGTCGTGCAGGGCCGCCGCGGAGGCGAGCACCGAGAGCAGGTCGAGGCCCTCGTCGCCGGCGGTGAGGCCGGCCACGTCCGAGCCGAGCTCGTCCAGGGCGTCGGCGACCGCCGCCTCCCTCTTGTCGGGGACCTGCTGCACGCGGTCGGCGGTCAGCATCGGGGTCAGGTCGTGGGCCGACGCGGACGACGTGCCCTGCACGACGACGTCGACGCTGCCCTCGGCGGGCTGGTGCGCCGCGAGCGCGTGGGCGGAGACGGCGTCGGCGGCTCCGGCCCCGAGCGAGGGCAGCGGCTCGGCGGACGTGGCCGTGAAGCCGAGGACGAGCGGCTCGGGCGACTCGAGGGTGCAGCCGGCGAGGGCCGTGAGCGCGAGGGCTGCGGCTGCCGTGGCGGCGACCGCGCGCAGGGCGGATCGGCGGGGACGGCTCGCGGGCCGCGGGGAGGCGGAGGGTCGTGGGGTCATGGCGGGTCCTCTGGATCGCGCGGGGCAGGCCCGCTCGGGGACGACGAACGTCCGGACCTCGAGCGTAGGAACGGGCCGTGCCCCGCCGCAGCCTGCCCAGGGATGACCGGGCCCCTCCTCCGGGATGAACCGGGCTCCTCCTCAGGTCGCGACGGCCGGCCAGGCCGACGTCCACACCGTCGACTTGCCCCGAACGGCTGCCCGCACGCCCGCTGACCGACGATCCGGGGCAAGTCGACCGCGCGCGTGCCCTCTCGGCGAGAGGGGCGGCGACCCGCCCTCGATGCAGAAGACCCGCCCTCGGGAGACGTGAAGCGCGTGCGGGGCGGGTCAGGCGCCGAGGCGGCCGGGCGGGGCGGCCCGCACGTGCATGCGCTCGCCCTGGCGGCCGAAGAGGCTGAGGAACTCGACGGCTCCGGGCCCGACCCGGCCGAACCAGTGCGGCGTGCGCGTGTCGAACTCCGCGGCCTCCCCTGCGGGCAGCACGAGGTCGTGCTCGCCGAGCACGAGCCGCAGCCGCCCGCGCAGCACGTAGAGCCACTCGTAGCCCTCGTGCACGCGGGGGTCCGGCTCGCCCGGCGGCACGTCGGCCTCGATGAGGTGCTTGAACGCCTGCAGGCCTCCCCCGCCGCGCGACAGCGGGACGATCGTCTGGCCGTGCATCGTCACGGGCCGCAGGTGGATCCGCGGGTCGCCGGTCTCGGGTGCGCCGACGAGCTCGTCGAGCGGGACGCCGTGGGCGCGGGCGAGCGGCAGCAGCAGCTCGAGCGCGGGACGTCGCTGGCCCGACTCGAGCCGCGAGAGGGTGCTCACCGAGATGCCCGTCGTCTCGGCGAGCTGGGCGAGGGTACGGCCGCTCGTCGCCCGCAGCGCGCGCAGCCGAGGGCCGACGGCCGCGAGCACGTCGTCGGTCGAGGCGTCGGCTCCGGCGTCGGACCCGCCGAGAGGGCCGTGAGGACGAGCAGGATCATGAACCATGCCGCGATCTTGCCACATCGGCAACAGAGCTTGCAGATCGAGGAGGTGCCGGTCGAGCATGGTCCCAGGAGGTCATCCACCATGACGAACGCCCCGCAGCACCCACCCCGCCCGCTCGCCACCACGACCGCGACGACCGCGGCGACCTACGACGTGGTCGTCGTCGGCGGCGGCGCCGCCGGCCTCAGCGCCGGCCTCACCCTCGCCCGCGCCCGCCGTCGCGTGCTCGTCGTCGACGCCGGCGAGCCGCGCAACGCCCCCGCCGCGGCCGTGCACGGCTTCCTCACCCGGGACGGCATCGCCCCCGGCGAGCTGACGCGGCTCGGCCGCGCCGAGGTGGAGCAGGTCGGCGGCGAGGTCGTCGACGGGACCGTGACGCGGCTGGAGCGGAGCGACAGCGACCCTGTCGACGCCTCGGCCGACGCCTGGACGTCGACCGCGGGGGCCAGCGCAGGAGGCGCCTCCTCGTTCACCGTCTCGCTCACGACGCAGGGCGACGACGAGCGCGTCGTCCGGGCCCGACGCGTCGTCGTGACGACCGGCCTCACGGACGAGCTGCCCGACGTGGACGGGCTCGCCGAGCGCTGGGGCCGCGACGTCGTGCACTGCCCGTACTGCCACGGCTGGGAGATCCGCGACCAGGTGATCGGCGTGCTCGGCACGACCCCGTTCGCCGTGCACCAGGCGATGATGTTCCGGCAGTGGAGCGACCGCGTGACGCTCTTCGTGCACGAGGCGCCCGAGCCGACCGACGACGAGTGGGAACGGCTGGCCGCCCGCGGCGTGCAGGTCGTGACAGGTCGCGTCCGGTCGCTGCGGGTCGAGGGCGACGCGCTGACGGGCGTCGTCGTCGACGGGGCGCCCGTGGTGCCCGTCGACGCGCTCGCCGTCGCGGCGGCGGTGCGCCCGAACGGCGACCTGCTCGAGCCGCTCGGCCTGGTGCACGAGCCGCACCCGATGGGGCTGGGGACCGTGATCGCCTCGGACCCGCTGACGGGGGCGACGACCGTGCCCGGGCTGTACCTGGCCGGCAACGTCGCCGACGCGCGGATGCAGGTGGTCACGGCCGCCGCCTCCGGCGTGGGGATCGCCGTCGCCGTCAACATGGACCTCATCACCGAGGACACCGACCTCGCCGTGGAGGAGCGACGCCGGCCGTTCGGCGTCCGCGCCGAGGCGGAGAACACGACCAGGGTGCTCGGCGACCGCCGGCACGGACTCGAGGGAGCACGACGATGACGCAGACGACCGGGCAGCACCCGCACGACGAGGACCGACCGGAGCACGGCCACGGGCGCGAGGACGAGCATGGACACGAGCACGGCGGGGACCAGCACGGGCAGCACGCCTCGGAGGAGTGGGGCCGCGACTACTGGGAGGACCGCTACTCGGCCCCCGGCCTGCAGTGGAGCGGGCGCCCGAACCCCGTCCTCGTCGACGAGGTGAGCGGGCTCGAGCCGGGTCGTGTGCTCGACGTCGGCAGCGGCGAGGGCGGCGACGCGATCTGGCTCGCGGGCCGCGGCTGGCAGGTGACCGCGATCGACATCGCGCAGGCCGCGCTCGACAAGGCGGCGACCCGGGCGGCCGACGTCGACGCGGAGGCGGCTGCCCGGATCACCTGGGAGCAGCACGACCTCGCGGAGTGGGCTCCCGCACCGGGGTCGGTCGACCTCGTGTCGTCGCAGTTCATGCACCTCGCCGACCCGGTGCGCGCCGCGCTGTTCCGGTCGCTTACGGAGGCGGTGGCACCCGGCGGGACCCTGCTCGTCGTCGGCCACGACCTGTCCGACCTGGCCGCGGGGGCCGGTCGGCACGGCAAGGAGGAGCTGATGTTCACGATCGACGACGTGCTCGCGGCCGTCCCGGACGACGGCTGGACCGTCGAGGTGGCCGAGTCGCGCGCGCGGCAGGTCCCCGCGACGGACGGCGGGACCACCACGGTGCGCGACGTGGTCGTCAAGGCGACCCGCGCCTCCTAGTCCGCTGCCCCGCCGCCTCCGGCCCCGCACATGCCGACCGGAAGCCAGATCTGGGCAGCACAGCACTCGCATTTCCCACGATTGGAGGGCCCGCGGTCGGCATTTGCGAGAGAACAGCGCGGAAGGAGGGGCGGGAGACGCCAGGTTCAGCGGCGGCGGCGCAGGCGGTCGAGCACGACGCGGCGGTCGCGCCAGGCGCCCGTCGACCAGAGCGCGACGAACACGAGCAGCGGCTGGAACGGGAGGCGCAGCCAGCGCTTGGCGTCGGTGTCGAGGCCGAAGGCACTCGTCCGGGTCACGAGCTGCGAGATGTTCCCCGGGAAGATCGCGACGAAGAACGCCGCCGCGACGAGCCCGACGGCGACTCGCCAGCGACCGAGCGCGATCAGCGAGCTGCCGAGCGCGATCTCGACGACGCCCGACGCGAGCACGACCGCGTCGTCGTCGATCGGCAGCCACTCGGGCACCTGCGCCTGGAAGTCGTCGCGCGCGAAGCTGAGGTGGCTGGCACCCGCGAAGACGAGCACGGCTCCCAGCAGGAGGCGGGCGACGGTCCGCGGGACGGATGTGGGACGGGCTGTGGTGCGCTTCGACATCCGACCAGTCTGCTCCTGCCGGGGGCGCCGAGTGGTCGGTTCCGGTCGTTCCGTGCTGCACGGATGACCAGGACTGACCACTCGGCGGGCCCGGACGGAGCTGAGCCACGGCCGGGGCCCGGGCCGGGCGGCCCCCTAGCCGAGCGCGGTGAGCCGCAGCCGCATCGACCGAGCCGACGGCCGCAGCACGTGCGGCGCCGACACGTCGGGCCCGCAGGCCCGCGAGCCGAGCCCGTTCTGCGCCGCGTCGAGCCACAGGTAGGTGTGGTCCGGCTCGGGCAGCTCGTGCGGGTGGCGGGCGGCGTCGACCTGCTGCGCGGTGTGGCGGCGCAGCGTGAAGCCGGGCAGCCGGCCGAGCTCGTCGCCGACGGCGTCGACCCGCAGCCAGTCGCGGCCGTCGGCGCCGGTCAGGTCGAGGCTCCGCAGGTCGCTGCGGTGGCCGCTCTCCTGCGGGCGGGCGTAGTCGACGACGAGGTCGTCGACGGCCGCCGTGTAGCGCCCGACAACGGCGGCGTGGCGGCTGTCCGGGTACGACTCGTGCGGCCCCGTGCCGAACCACGACGCGGTGGCGACGTCGGTCGGCAGGTCGAGGCGGACTCCCACGCGGGGCCAGGAGGTGTCCCAGCCGGCCGTCGGCACGAGGTCGAGCGCCAGCCAGAGCTCGCCGCCGTCGAGCGACCAGCGCTCGTCGACGGTCACGGCCTGGCGGGCGTCGGCCGCGGCCCAGCGGGTGCGGACGTGCACCTGCGACTCCGTCGCCGTGATCTGCTCCACACGCGGCGTCATGCGGTCGAGCCCGAGCCGCAGCCAGGTCGTCTCGGCGCTCGGCAGCTCCGCCAGCAGGTACTGGTCGGCGCGGTGCCGGTCGCGCATCACGTCGACGTCACGGTCGCGCGGCACCCAGCCGCGCCCCTGGTCGTTGTCGGTGGGCGCGCGCCAGAGCTCGAGCCGCGGCCCGTCGACGGGACGACCGGCCAGCGAGACGAGACGCCCGTCGACGAACGACGCCGGCCCGAGGTCGAGCCGAGCGGAGGAGGCGCCCGCCAGTCGGTCGGCGGCGGCACCGGGCACGCCGGGTCGCAGCGTCGACGGCGTGCGTCGCACCGCCGCGGCAGGCGTGAGGTCGAGCTGGGCGGTCGCGAGCACGTGCCCCGCGGGCGCCCACTCGGCGTCGGCGGCGGTCACGACCCGCACCGTCGCCCAGGTCTCGCCCGAGGACGCGACCGGCAGGCCGGGGACGGCCAGGACGACCGTCTCCCCCGCGGCGAGGGCGTCGTCGCCGACGCCGGCCACGGGGAGGTCGGCGACCAGCGCCTCCTCGCCGTCGTGCTCGACCGTGAGCCGGACGACCACGTCGGAGGCGTCGGCCGAGTGCCGCAGGTTCGCGACGGTCACGAGCGCCTCGGCGCCCTCGTCGGCGCTCTGGGCGTCGGTCAGGCCGAGGTCCTCGCCTGCGGCCAGCGACACGCGGATCGGCGCGACGACCTGCGCCCACTCGTACAGGCCGGACGACGGGGTGTCGTCGCTGAGGACCATCCCGTCCATCACGAAGTTCGAGTCGTGCACGACCTCGCCGAAGTCGCCGCCGTAGGCGAAGAACTCGGTGCCGTCGGCGGTGCGGTGCCGCAGGCCGTGGTCGCGCCACTCCCAGACGAAGCCGCCGTGCAGCCGCGGGAACTCGTCGACCAGCGCCTCGTACTCGTCGATCGCGCCCGGGCCGTTGCCCATCGCGTGCACGTACTCGCAGAGCAGGAACGGCTTCGACCGCTGGCGCGCCGCCTCGGCGGGCGTGCAGCCGAGCAGCTGCACCGACTCGTCGCCGCTGCCGATGGCGCGCGTCTCGTCGACGAACGAGTACATCCGCGAGTAGACGTCGGTGTAGGCGCCGGTGTAGTCGCCCTCGTAGTGCACGGGGCGACCGGTGTCGCGGGCGTGCGTCCACGCGGCCATCGCCGCGAGGTTGCGGCCCGTGCCGGCCTCGTTGCCGAGCGACCACATCACGATCGACGGGTGGTTCTTGTCGCGCTCGACCGTGCGCACCATCCGGTCGACGTAGGCGTCGTGCCAGGCGGCGTCGTCGCTGGGGTTCTCGGTCCAGGCGTCGCGCTCGAAGCCGTGCGTCTCGAGGTCGCACTCGAGCACGACCCAGAAGCCGAGCTCGTCCGCGAGGTCGAGGAGGCGCGGGTGCGGCGGGTAGTGCGACGTGCGGATCGCGTTGACGTTGAACCGCTTCATCTGCAGCAGGTCGCGGCGCGCCCACTCCTCGTCGAAGACGCGGCCGCGGTCGGGGTGGGTCTCGTGCCGGTTGACGCCGTGGAACACGACGCGGCGGCCGTTGACGGTGAACAGGTCGCCGTCGATCCGCACGGTGCGGAAGCCGAGCCGGAGGCTGACGACCTCGGCGCCGAGCGCGCTCGACACCGTGGCGTCGTAGAGCCGGGGCGTCTCGGCCGACCACGGCTCGACGCCCTCCGCCAGCTCGACGGGCGCGACGTCGGCAGCCGTGGCCCAGGTCACGTCCACGCCGACCTCGGGCACCGCGAGGGTGACCGGGAACGCGTCCGGGCCGGCCGTGACCTCGGGGACGATCGTCGCGCCTCCCACGGTCTCGCCTGCCGTGCCGTGCCAGGAGGTGCGCAGCCAGACGTCGTCGAGGCCGCCGACCGGGCGGGCCTGCAGCGTGACGCTGCGGAAGATGCCGGGCAGCCACCACTGGTCCTGGTCCTCGACGTAGCTCGAGGCGGACCACTGGTGCACGCGCACCGCGACGACGTTCTCGCCGGGGCGCACGGCGTCGGTGACGTCGAATTCTTGCGCGAGACGGCTGCCGACGCCGACTCCGACGTGAACGCCGTTGACCCAGACCACGTAGCGCGACTCGACGCCGTCGAAGCGGAGCAGCACCCGCTCGGCGCCGTCGAACGAGGCCGGCAGGTCGAAGCGGCGGCGGTGGTCGCCGCTCGGGTTCGCGTCGGGCACGAAGGGCGGCTCGGTCGGGAAGGGGAACTGCACGTTCGTGTAGATCGGCGCGCCCCGCTCGCCGTCTCCGGTCAGCACCCAGTGCGACGGCACGGCGATCGACTGCCACGACGAGTCGTCGAGGGCGGGGTCGCCCACGCCGTCGACGGGCTCGCCCTCGGGCAGCACGCCGCGGCCCCCGGGGGTGCCGGGTGCGCCGGGCAGCAGACGGAAGGCCCACTCGCCGTCGAGCGACAGGGTCGGCGCGTCGGTGTGCAGCCACGACCGGGCGGGGCTGCGGCGGCCCGTGCCGGGACCGGTGTCGGCGAGGTAGTCGCCGGGCGCCGGTGCCGCCGAGCTCGGCGACGCGAGGATCTCCGAGCTGGGGGTCGAGGAGCCGGCGGACGAGGAGGCGGGGGTCGTCACTTGACGGATCCTTCCGTGAGGCCGCCGCGCCAGAAGCGCTGGAGGACGACCATGGCGATGACCAGCGGGATGATCGACAGCAGCACGCCGCCGGTCGTCAGCTGGTAGAACTCGGGCAGCCGGTCGGTCTGGCTGAGCCAGTTGTTGAGGCCGAGCGTGACGGGGAACTTGTCGACGTCGCTCAGCATCACGAGGGGCAGGAAGTAGTTGTTCCAGATGCCGACGAGCTGGAACAGGAACACCGTCACCAGGGCGGGCGTGAGGATGCGCAGTCCCAGCGTGTGGAAGATGCGCAGCTCGCTCGCGCCGTCGAGGCGGGCGGCCTCCATCAGCGACGTGTCGACGGTCGCCTGGGCGTAGATCCGGCAGAGGAAGAGGCCGAAGGGCGACACCAGCGACGGCAGCAGGACGCTCCAGTAGGTGTTGGCGAGGCCCATCTGGCTGAACAGCAGGAACAGGGGCAGCGCCGTGGCCGTGCCGGGAACCAGCACGCCGCCGAGGATCGTGCCGAAGACGGCGTTGCGCCCGCGGAACTCGTACTTGGCGAGGGCGTAGCCGCCGGCCGCGGCGAAGTACGTCGCGATCAGGGCGCCGACCCCGGCGTAGAGCACCGAGTTGCCGAGCCAGCGCAGGAAGATCCCGTCGCCGTAGGTGAGCACCTGGCCGAGGTTGTCCCACAGGGCGAAGGTCGGGGCGAACCAGAAGCCGAAGGTGCCGAAGAGGTCGCCGGTGGTCTTCGTCGCGGCGACCACGACCCAGTAGACCGGGATGAGGAAGTACAGCGCGACGACGACCAGCACGGCCGTGACGATGATGGTGGAGGCGCGGCTGCGGCCCGCGGACCTGTCCGGCCCGCTGTTCGCCGACCGGCGGGCGGCGGCTCGACCCTCGCCGCGCCTCCTGCCCTGGCCGGCCGTGACGATGGACTCGGTGTCGGTGGGCTGCTCGGCGACCGAGGCGCTCGTCGCGCTCGTCGCGGAGCCCGAGGCACGGGGGCTCATGCGGACTTCCTGTTCGTGATGGTGAGGAACACGATCGACAGCGTGAACGCGACGAGCGCGATCAGCACGGACTGAGCCGCGGCGACGTTGTAGTCGTTGTAGGCGAACGCCGTCGTGTAGGCGCTGAGGTTCGGCGTGTACTGGCTGTCGATGGCCGGTGCGACGCGCTGCAGCACCTGGGCCTCGGCGAAGAGCTGCAGGGTGCCGATGATCGAGAACACGGCGGTGAGCAGCAGGGCCGGGCGGATCAGCGGCAGCTGGATGCTCGTCGCGACCCGCAGGGCGGAGGCCCCGTCGACCTTGGCGGCCTCGTACAGCTCGACCGGGATCGACTTCAGCTGCGCGATGATGATCAGCATGTTGTAGCCGGTGTAGCTCCACGTGACGATGTTGGCGATCGACCAGAGCACGGTGTTCGCGCCGAGGAAGTCGGGCGAGACGCCGACGACCTCGGCCACGTCGATGATCGGGCTGAGTCCCGGCACGTAGAGGAACGACCAGAGGATGGTCGCGATGACGCCGGGCACGCCGTACGGCAGGAAGTACGCGGCACGGAACACGCCCGGCCACTTGGCCGACGCCGACTCGAGCAGCAGCGCGAGCACCGTGCAGAGGATCAGCATGACCGGCACCTGGACGATGCCGAAGAGGAACATCCGGCCGATCGAGGCGACGAAGTTCGGGTCGCCGATCACCTGGGCGTAGTTGTCGAAGCCGGCGAACTCGGTGACGACGCCGGCCTCGCCGAAGAGGCCGCCGCGGGTCACCTTCGTGAAGCTCGACACGAGCGCCATGAGGATCGGGACGATGAAGGTCAGCGCGAACAGCGCGAGGAACGGGAAGAGCAGCACCCAGGGGGCTCGCTTGACGGCGCCGGACGACGCGCTCTTCCTGCGGGTGGCGTCGCCGCCTCCGTCGCGACCCAGGCCGGGCGCCGTGGCGTCCGTCGCCGCTGCCGTCTCGGACCGCGTCTCCATCCCGGCGCTCATGCGCTCGCCTTGCGGATCGACAGGCCCTTGTTCTGCATCACCGAGATGATGTCCTTCTCGGCCTGCGCGACGGCGTCGACGAGCGTGCCGCCGGAGGCCTTGCCGCGGAAGCCGTCGCTGAGGATGTTGAACGACTGCTGCGTGACGGGCCACCAGCTCCAGTCCTGGTTCTGGCTGGACTCCTCCGTGGCGGGCACGAACACCTCCTGGTTGTAGTTCTGGCCGCTGAAGAAGGCGCTCGGCTTCTCGCGGAGCGTGCCGACCACGTCCACGGCCGGCGACCAGCCGATGCCGCAGAACTCGATCAGGGCGTTGACGCCCTCAGGGGTGGTGGTCATCCAGACGGCGAACTCGAGCGCCTCCTGCGGGTGCTGGCTGTTCGCGAGGATGGCGGCGGTCGAGCCGCCGAGGAAGCTCGAGGCGTAGCCCGTGCCCTCCCACGTCGGCATGGACGCGACGCGCCACTTGCCCTCGGCACCGCTGACGCCCTGGATCAGGGCGTCGCCCCAGGAGCCGGTCACGACGGAGGCGATCTTGCCGTCCGCGGCGGCCGAGAACCAGGCCGGCGTGTAGGCGCCGTACGCGGTCGTGACGATGCCGTCGTCGATCGCCTTGTCGAAGAACGCCGCGACCTTGAGGGTGGCGTCGTCGGTCATGTCGATGACCCAGCCGTCGTCCTCCGCGGTGAACCAGGAGGCGCCGGCCTGCGTCGCGTAGGCGGCGAAGAGCGAGGCGTCGGCGAGCGGGAACGAGTCCATCAGCACGCCGGCGCCCTTGAGCTCGGAGCCGACGGCCGCCCACTCGTCCCAGGTCGCGGGCACGGCCGCGCCGACCTGGTCGAAGACGGCAGGCTGGTAGAACATGCCCATCGGGCCGCTGTCCTGCGGCACGGCGTAGATGCCGCCCGTGTAGCTCACCTGGTTCCAGAGCGTGGGGTCGTAGAGCTCCTCGTACTTCTCGGCGCCGTAGCGCTTGAGGTCGACGACGCCGTTGGCGAGCAGGAACTCGGGCAACGAGCGCATCTCGACCTGGGCGATGTCGGGCCCGGCTCCCGCGGCGAGCGCCGAGTAGAGCTTCTGGTACCCGCCCGCGTTGCCGCCGGGGATGAAGACGGTCTCGACCTGGACGCGGTCCTGGCTCTTGTTGTAGAGGTCGGTCACCTGGTCGAGGCCCTTGAGCCAGGCCCAGTACTCGAGGCGGACCTTGCCGGCGGCCGGCGGGATGGTCGGCAGGGTGTTGACCGAGGTCGTGCCGGGCGTGGCGCAGCCGGCGAGGACGGCGGCGGCGGACGCGCCGAGGCCGAGGCTCAGCAGCTGCCGACGACTGAGAGGACTCATCAGGACTCACTTCGTTGTGGACGGGACGAGACCGACCGTAACACGGTTTTTCGAGTGGTCGCTCGAATTTGAGACCCGGATGCGCACCGAGGAGGCGCGGGTCGTCGTAGGCTCCCGGTCATGACCGAAGGCGCTCCCGTGACGACCCGTGGCCGCGGTGCCCGCGGCGGCCGACGCGGCCCGTACGCGAAGTCCGCCGAGCGGCGGTCCGCCATCGTCGAGGCGGCGTTCGAGGTGTTCACCGCCCACGGGTACCAGGGCGGCTCGCTGCAGCGCGTCGCCGACGTGGTGGGCATGAGCCAGACGAGCCTGCTGCACTACTTCCCGTCGAAGAGCGACCTGCTGCTCGAGGTGCTCCGCCGCCGCGACCAGATGTCGAGCGGCGAGTTCGTGCGGGGGGACGGCGTGCAGCTCGCGGGCGACGTCGAGCGCCAGGCGCGGTACAACGAGGGCGTGCCCGGGCTCATCGGCCTCTACACGGTGCTGTCGGGCGAGGCGGTGACGGAGGGCAACCCCGGCCGCCGCTACGTCACGGAGCGGCTCGCCGGCCTGCGACGGGACTACGGCGCGGACTTCCGCGCCCTGGCCGAGGTCGGCCGGCTGCGCGAGGGCGTGGACCCCGACCGCGCTGCCGCCGGGCTCGTCGGGCTGTGGGACGGCGTGCAGCTGCAGTGGCTGCTCGCCCCGGACGAGGTCGACGTGCCGCGGCTGCTGCGCGACTACCTCGACCTGGTGATCCTGCCGGCCGCGGCCGATGAAGAGGCCGAGCCCGCGCCTCCTTCGGCCTGACCTACCTGACCGACCTGACGGTGTGGACGGGCCGGGGTCACTCGGGGAGCGCGGCCTGCCCCTCGCGCTCGTCGCCGGCGACGCCGGCCCGGAGCCCCTCGCCGCGGAAGAACGCGGGACGCAGCCGGGCGTTGACCAGCATCACCACGACGCCGCCCACCAGGATCGTGACGCCGAGCAGGAACACCAGCCCGACCCCGCCGATCTGCGAGCCGCTGCCGTAGTCGGGGTCCATGCTGTCGATCAGCGTGGTGACGAAGAGCACGGCGAGGATGAGCCCGCCGACGCCGGGAGCGACGATCTGGAAGAACAGGTTGCGGGCCCCGGTGCGCCACTGGTGCCGGAAGTACCAGACGCACGCGAAGGCCGTGAGCCCGTAGTAGAAGCAGATCATCATGCCGAGGGTCGTGATCGTGTCCCAGAGGACGTCCTCGCTGATGAAGCGCATCACCGCGTAGAAGACGCTCGCGACGACCGCGGAGGCGAGGGTCGCGTACCCGGGGGTGAAGAAGCGCGGCGAGACCCGGGCGAACTTCGGCGACAGCGCACCGTAGTGCCCCATGGCGAGCAGGGTGCGCGCCGGCGACACGAAGGTCGACTGGAGGGAGGCGGCGGAGCTGCTCAGCACCGCCAGCGACATGAGGATCGCGAGCGGCCCGAGCACGGGCCCGGCGAGCGCCGAGAACGCGTTGCCCTGGATGTCGGGGTTGCCGAGCCCGACCCCCTCGTCGCCGAGGCCGGCGAACGTCATGGAGGCGAGGGAGACGAGCAGGTACACGAGCACGATGATGACGACGGTGAGGGTGGCGGCGCGGCCGGGGGTCGTCCGCGAGCCGCTCGTCTCCTCGGACATCGTCAGGGTGACGTCCCAGCCCCAGAAGATGAAGATCGACAGCGAGAGCCCCGCGGCGAAGGCCGAGAAGGTCGGCACGGTCAGCGGGTTGAACCAGTCGAGCGAGATGGCCGTCGCGTCGAACGCCGAGCCTCCGCCGACCCGGACGAAGGCGACGATCGCGAAGCCGACCAGCACGAGCAGCTGGAACCCGACGAGCCAGTACTGCACCTTCTGGGTGGTCTGCATGTCGCGGTACGAGATGACGGTCGCCCCGGCCATGAAGGCCAGACAGGTGACGACGTTGATCAGCGGGTTCGCCGCCAGGTCGGCGATCGACGGATCCGAGAACACCTGCCCGAGCAGCAGGTAGAAGAAGTCGACGGCGATCCCCGCGAGGTTGCTCAGCACCACGATCGTCGCCACCACCAGGCCCCAGCCGGCCATCCAGCCGACCCACGGGCCGAAGGCGCGGACGCCCCAGGTGAACGAGGTGCCGCTGTCGGGCATCGCGCTGTTCAGCTCGCGGTAGCCGAACGCGACGAGCAGCATCGGGATGAACCCGACCAGGAAGATCGCGGGCAGGTGCGTGCCGACCTGCGCGATGGTCGGGCCGAGCGCCCCTGTCAGCGTGTAGGCGGGCGCGATGCACGAGATGCCGATGACGACGGCGCCGATCAGGCCGACGCTGCCGGCGCTGAGGCCCTTGGACGACAGGGTCTGGTCGGCGGCGACGCCGGACTTCTTGAGGATGCTCACGGGGTGGTCCCTTCGGGGTGGGCGCCGCCCGGGGCGACGCCGGTCCAGGTCGTGCGGGCATCGTGGTCACGAGGAACCACCACGAGGGGGACGGGGACGCCGCGCACGATCTTCGCGGCGACGCTCCCGAGGAACAGCCGACGGGGCTGGGCGAGACGACTCGAGCCGACGAGGGCGAGCTCGTCGTCGCTCCAGGTGAGGGCGTCGATCGCGTCGGCGATCCTCGGGCCCGGAGCGATCTCGACCGTGACGTCGAGGTCGGCGGGGACGCCGTCGAGGGCGATGTCGCGCATCCGCTCCGCGTGCTCTCGCGCCTCGTCGTTCAGGGCGCGCTCACGCTCGTCGCGGTCGCGGCGCTCGCCGTCCCCGACGGAATCGAGCGGCACGAGCGAGACGAGCCTCAGCGGGACGCGGGCGGCGGCGGCCGTGGCCACCGCGGTGTCGACGACCGCGCGGGCACCGGCCCGGGTGCCGACGGCGGCCGTCACGCTGCCGAAGCTGCGGACGCCGCGCTCGGCGAACCCGGCGGGCGCGATCGCCACGGGCACGGGCGCGGAGTGCACGAGGACTCCCCCGACGCTGCCGAGGTGCAGCCGGCCGAGGGTGCCCTCCTTTCCGGCGCCGATCACGATCGCGTCGGCCTCGAGGTCGGCGGCGGCCGCGACCAGGCCCTCCGCGAAGGTCTCCGCCCTGACCAGGTGCGTCGTGGACGTGACGCCGGCCGGGACCTCGGCCGCCGCCTCCTGCAGCCAGCCCTCGGCGAGGTCGTCGAGGTGCCGCTCGTAGCTGGGGGCGGTGGGGACGAGGGAGGCGCGGCCCTGGTCGTGCAGGACCATCACGAGGTCGAGGCGCACGCCGAGCGTGTGCGCGAGGGCCGTGCCGAGGGCCAGGGCGTCGTGCCCCGCGGGGGTGTCCAGGTACCCGACGACCACGCTCCTCACGAGACGGCCGCTCCGGCGTCGGCGTGCTCGGGCTGGCCCGCGGACGCGGCCTGCTCGGACGCGTCGGCGTGTGCGTCCCGCTCGGCGAGGATCTCGGCCGCGACGTCGTGACCGACGCGGATCGCGCCGTCGACGTGCTGGAACCCCTCCGCCGCGATGTCGCTCGACGAGAACCGGATCGGCCCGACGGGCACGCGCTGGTCGTGGCCCCAGCGCGAGAGGCCGCCGAGGTCGAAGCTCGTCGCGTACGCGCCGCCCGTCCACTCGTCGCTGGCCCAGTCGCTCTCGAAGTACACGACCGGCTCGGTCGCCTGCTCGCCGTAGTACGAGGCCAGCGACGCGAGGATCGCCGCGCGTCGCTCGTCGGCGGGCAGGGCGAGGAGGCGGTCGGCCTTCTCGTCGCTCACGAAGCCGACCAGGGTGCCCCGCGGGTCGTCGTGGTTCGAGTTGTCGTACGCCTCGTGCACCACCTGGTAGGGGCTGAACGCCGTGCCCGAGAGACCGGCGTCGCGCCAGAACGGCGTCTCGTAGACGGCGTGCACCTTGATGACGAGGCCGAGCGAGACGTGCTGGTGCCACTGCTGGCGCAGGGCGGGCAGAGCGGGCAGGTACTCGATGCGCGAGTAGAGGTTGGGCGGCACGGCGACGACGGCCCAGCGGGCCGCCACGCGCAGCTCGGGCGTCGACGCGACGACCCCGTCGGCCGACCACTCGAGCGTCTCGACCGGCTGGCCGAGGCGCACGGCGTCGCCGAGCTGCTCCGCGAGCGTCAGCGGCACCCGCTGCAGGCCGCCCACGACGCGCTTGTCGAGGATGAAGTCGGCGTCGACGAGGTTGCTGAAGCTGCCGGCGCTCGACGCCATCTGCAGCGCCTGGAGCAGCGAGAACGAGTGGGCGGGCTTCGTGAGCATCGCGTCGGCGATGAAGAGCGCGATGTTGGCCCGCGCCTCCGCGTCGTCGCTCTGCTGCTCGAGCCAGGCCGAGAACGAGACGTGGTCGAGCTCGGCGGCGCGTGGGTGCTCCCACGGTGCGGCGACGTCGGTCTCGGCGACGAGCTCGTCCATCACGACGATGAGCCGCTCGATCTCGGCCTGCGTGTGCTCGGAGGCAGGGAAGATGTCGCCCGTGAAGCGCGACGCCGTACCGTCGGCCGAGACGTAGACGCTCTCGCCCTCGCGCCACCGGGAGTACGTCTCGAGGCCGAGCTCGCCGAGCGTGGCGATCAGGGCCGTCTGGTCGGGCGACACCCACTGGCCGCCGAGCTCGAGCATCGCCCCGTCGATCGTCTCGGTGCGCAGCCGGCCGCCGACGCGGTCACGTGCCTCGAGCACGACCACGTCGAGGCCCGCCGCGCGCAGGTCGGCGGCCGCGGTCAGGCCGCTGGCCCCCGCGCCGATGACGACGACGTCGCAGGTGGTGGTGTCGGTCATGGGGTGGTCTCCGTCGCTGGTGCGGGCACCGGGTGGTGCCGGGTGAGTGTGGGGTCGGGCTCGGCCGGGGCGGTCAGGACGAGGCGCGCGGCGAGGCGTGCGCGCTCATCACGTGCTTGACCCGGGTGTAGTCCTCGAGGCCGTAGGCGCTGAGGTCCTTGCCGTAGCCGGAGCGCTTGAAGCCGCCGTGCGGCATCTCGGCGGCGAGCGGGATGTGCGTGTTGATCCAGACGCAGCCGAAGTCGAGGTCGCGGGCGAAGCGCTCGGCCATGGTGTGGCTGTCGGTCCAGACGCTCGAGGCCAGGGCGTAGGGCACGCCGTTGGCCAGCTCGAGCGCCTCGTCGGCCGTGCCGAACGACTGCACGGTGAGGACCGGGCCGAACACCTCGGCCTGCACGACGTCGTCGTCCTGCCGCACGCCCGTGACGATCGTCGGCGCGAAGTGGAAGCCAGTCGCGCCGACGCGGTGCCCGCCCGTCGCCACGGTCGCGTGCGGGGGCAGCGAGTCGACGACGGCCTGGACCGCGGCGAAGTGCCGCGCGTTGTTGAGGGGCCCGTAGGAGGCGCCCTCCCCGGCGTCGGGACCGGTCGTCGTCGCCTCCGCGGCGCGCACCAGGGCGGCGACGAGGTCGTCGTGGATCGACTCGTGCACGAGGACGCGGGTGACCGCGGTGCAGTCCTGGCCGGCGTTGAAGAAGGCCGCCTCCGCGATCTGGGGGGCCACCACGTCGACGTCGACGTCGGGGAACACGACGGCGGGCGCCTTGCCGCCGAGCTCGAGGTGCACCCGGGCCACGCGGTCGGCGGCGGAGGTCGCAACCGCGACGCCGGCCCGCACGGAGCCCGTGATGGCGACGAGCCCGGGCACGGGGTGCTCGACGAGGGCCCGGCCCGTGCTCGCGTCGCCGAGCACGACGTTGAGCACGCCGTCCGGCAGGATCCCCTTCGTCAGGGAGGCGAGCACGAGCGTCGACTCCGGCGTCGTGTCGCTCGGCTTCAGCACGATCGTGTTGCCCGCGGCGAGGGCAGGGGCGATCTTCCAGATCGCCATCATCAGGGGGTAGTTCCACGGCGTGACCTGCGCGACGACGCCGATGGGCTCGCGGCGCACCGACGAGGTGAGCCCGTCGAGGTACTCCCCCGAGGCGATGCCGTCGAGCCGGCGGGCGGCCCCGGCGAAGAAGCGCACCTGGTCGGCGCCGACCGCGACCTCCTCCGCGGCGATGATCGCCTTCGGCTGCCCCGTGTCGCGGTGCTGCGCCTCGACGAGCTCGTCGCTGTGCGCGTCGAGGGCGTCGGCGAGCGCGAGCAGCGCGGCCTGGCGCACCGACGGCGTGCTGCGGCTCCAGCCGGGGAACGCCCGGGCCGCGGCCTGCACCGCCGCGTCGACGTCGGCCGCGTCGCTCACGGGCGAGACGGCGACGACCTGCTCGGTGACGGGCGAGACCACGTCGATCGTCGCGGTGCCGTGGGCGACGACGTGCCGGCCGTCGACGAAGTTCTGCAGGGTCGCCATGGTGTCCTCTCGGTGGTGCTCGGTGCTGGTGCCGTGGTGCTCGGGGCCGTGCTGGTCGGGTCGCGTCGGGCGGTGCTGGTCGGCTCGGGCTCAGCCGTCGGGCTGGAGCGCGTAGGTCGTGTCGAGGTACTCGTGGATGCCCTCGCTGCCGCCCTCGCGCCCGAGGCCCGAGTGCCCCACCCCGCCGAACGGGGCCGCGGCGTTCGAGACCAGCCCGGTGTTGACGCCCAGCATGCCGGTGCGGAGCCGTCCGAGCATGCGTCGTCCACAGGCCAGGTCGGTCGTGAACAGGTAAGCGACCAGGCCGTACGGGGTGTCGTTGGCGAGCCGGACGGCGTCGTCCTCGTCGCGGAACGTCGTGACGGCGGCGACCGGGCCGAAGATCTCCTGGTGCATCAGGTCGGCGTCGCGGGGCACGTCGGCGAGCACGGTCGGCGCGAAGAACGAGCCGGGGCCGTCGATCGCCGAGCCGCCCGTGACGACGCGCGCGCCCCGGGCCACGGCGTCGGCGACGAGCCGCTCGCAGGTCGCGACGGCGCGGTCGTCGATCAGCGGGCCGAGGGTCGTCCCGTCGGCGGTGCCGGGCCCGACCACCATCGCCTCGACGCGCTCGGCGAGGCGACGCGTGAACTCGTCGGCGACCCGTTCGTGCACCAGCAGGCGGTTCGCGGCCGTGCAGGCCTGACCGCCGTTGCGGAACTTCGCCAGCATCGCCCCGTCGACGGCGGCGTCGAGGTCGGCGTCGGCCATCACGACGAAGGGGGCGTTCCCGCCGAGCTCCATCGAGGTGCGCAGCACGTTCTCCGCGGCCTGCGCGATCAGCACCCGGCCGACGGCGGTCGAGCCGGTGAACGAGAGCTTCCGGAGGCGCGGGTCGGCGAGGAGGGGCCCGGTCACCCCGGCCGCGTCCGTCGTGGTCAGCACGGTGACGACGCCGTCGGGGACGCCGGCTTCGCGCAGCAGCTCCGCGAACGCGATGGTCGTGAGCGGCGTGAGCTCGGCCGGCTTGACGACGACCGTGCAGCCGGCCGCCAGGGCAGGCGCGATCTTGCGGGTCGCCATGGCGAGCGGGAAGTTCCACGGGGTGACGAGGTAGCTCGGCCCGACGGGACGGTGCGTGACGATCATGGTGCCGGTGCCCTCGGGGACGGGACCGTACCGGCCCTGGACGCGCACCGCCTCCTCCGAGAACCAGCGGAGGAACTCGCCGCCGTAGGCGACCTCGCCGCGCGCCTCGGCCAGGGGCTTGCCCATCTCGAGCGACATGAGCAGGGCGAACGACTCCCGTCGCTCGACGAGGAGGTCGAAGGCCCGGCGCAGGGTCTCCCCGCGGACGCGCGGCGGCGTGGCGGCCCACTCGTCGGCGGCGGCCACCGCCCGGTCGAGGGCGCAGAGCGCGTCGTCGGGTCCCTGGTCGGCGACGAGCGCGAGGACCTCGCCCGTGGCCGGGTCGTGCACGGGGAAGGCGGGGACACTGCCGAGCTCGGAGGCTGCGGCAGCGGCGCCGCCTGCACCGTCGTCGCCGCCCTCTCGGACGAGCGCGACCAGGTGCGCGGGGAACCCGGGCAGCGCTGCGGCGTCGGGCCGCGTCGTCCGTGCGACCGTCGACACGTCGGTCATCAGGCCGACCCGAGTGCGGCGGCGACGACGTCGAGGCCGTCGTGCAGCAGCGCGTCGTCGATGGCGAGCGGCGGCAGGAACCGGATCACGTTGCCGAACGTGCCGCAGGTGAGGACGATGACGCCCTGGGCGTGGCAGGCGGCGGCGACCCGGCCGGTGAGCGCGGCGTCGGGCTCGCCGGTGAGCGGGTCGACGAGCTCGACCGCGATCATCGCGCCGCGGCCCCGGACGTCGCCGATGCGCGGGTCGCCCTGCTGCAGCTCGTTCAGGCGGCCGAGCAGCAGGTCGCCGATCGCAGTCGCGCGCTCGAGGAGGCCGTCGTGCTCGAACGACTCGATGGCCGCGAGGGCCGCGGCGCAGGCGATCGGGTTGCCCCCGTAGGTGCCGCCGAGGCCGCCGACGTGCGGCGCGTCCATGATCTCGGCCCGGCCGGTGACGGCCGAGAGCGGCAGCCCGCCCGCGATGCCCTTCGCCGTGACGACCAGGTCGGGCACGATGCCCTCGTGCTCGCTGGCGAACATGCGGCCGGTCCGGGCGAAGCCGGTCTGCACCTCGTCGGCGATGAAGACGACGTCGTTCTCGCGGCACCAGGCGACGATCGCGGGGAGGAAGCCGGGCGCCGGCACGATGAAGCCGCCCTCGCCCTGGATCGGCTCGATGACGACGGCGGCGAGGTTGGCGGCGCCGACCTGCTTCTCGATCTGCGAGATCGCGCGCGCCGCGGCCTGCGGCCCGTCGAGCCCGGCGTCCCGGTACGGGTACGACAGCGGGGCGCGGTAGATCTCGGGGGCGAAGGGCCCGAAGCCGCTCTTGTAGGGCATCGACTTGGCGGTGAGCGCCATCGTCAGGTTCGTGCGGCCGTGGTAGGCGTGGTCGAAGGCCACGACGGCGGACTTCCGCGTGTACGACCGCGCGATCTTGACGGCGTTCTCGACCGCCTCCGCGCCGGTGTTGAAGAGCGCCGAGCGCTTGTCCTGGTCGCCGGGGGTGAGCCGGTTGAGGGCTTCGCAGACCTCGACGTAGCCGTCGTAGGCCGTGATCATGAAGCAGGAGTGCGTGAAGCGCTGCACCTGCTCGACGACCGCCTCCACGACGCCGGGGGCCGAGTTGCCGACGCCCGTCACGGCGATGCCCGAGCCCAGGTCGATCAGGGTGTTGCCGTCGACGTCGACGAGCACTCCCCCGCCGGCCGCCTCCGTGAAGACGGGCAGCGAGACGCCGACGCCGGCGGCGACCGCGCCGCGCTTGCGCTCCATCAGCTCGCGGCTGCGCGGGCCGGGCACCTCGGTGACGAGACGGCGGCGCTGCTCGAGGCTGGGACCTCCGCGCGGGGTGGTGACTGTGGTGCTCGACATGCAGGCGCTCCTTCGACGTTGCGGCGACTCTAGGGAGCCGGGGCGCACCTCCTCGACTGACAGTTCGTCGCATGTTCACCTCGTGCCTGCCAGATCGGCAGGCCGGTGCTAGGTTCGGCGCGTGCGCCCCACCGTCCGAGCCCTCGTCCGCCAGGCTCCCCTCGGGCTGCGCCTCCTCGACCCGACCACGCGCACCGACGAGCCGCTCTCGTGGGTGCACAGCTCGGACCTGGTCGACCCGTCGCCCTTCGTCGCCGCCTCGACCATGCTGCTCACGACCGGCAGCCAGTTCCGGACCGACGCGACGCGGGACGACTACGACGCCTGGGTCGGGCGGGTCGTCGGCGCCGGCGTGGTCGCCCTCGGGTTCGGCGCCGGCGTGCACCGGCCCGACACGCCCGTCGAGCTCGTGCTCGCCGCCTCCGCCCGCGGGGTGCCCGTCGTCGAGGTCCCCTGGCGCACCCCCTTCATCGCCGTCGCCCGCTGGGCGGCCGACCAGCTGGCCGAGGAGGCGCGCGACCGCGACCGCTGGACGCTGCGGGCCCAGCGCGCCGTCTCCGTGGCGGCCATCGGCGACGGCGGGCTCGACGCCGTGCTGCGGGTGCTCGGCGAGCAGCTCGGCGGGTCGGTCGTGCTGCACGGGACGGACGCCGCGGCCGACCAGGGGCAGGGCGACCAGCGGCAGGTCGAGGCCGAGGTCGCGCGGCTCCTGCGCCGCGGGGCCCGGGCCGGCAGCACCGTGACCGTCCCCGGCGCCGTGGTGTCGCTGCAGACCCTCGGGCGACGCGACGGCCTCCGCGGCGTCCTCGCCGTCCGCACCCCCGCCGAGCTCGACACGGCGGCCCGGGCCGTCCTCACCAGCGTCGTCGCCCTCGCCGAGGTCACCCTCGAGCGCGACGTCGCCCGGCTGCGCGGGCAGCGCGAGCTCTGGCGGCAGGTGTGGTCGCTGCTGGTCGCCGGGCAGGTCGAGGTGGCACGGTCCATCACGCGGTCGGTCGGGGTGGGCATCGCGGCGGGACCGGTCGTCGTGGCCCTCGCCACGCCTCCTCGTGACTCGCCCGACCACGCGACCGAGGCCGTCGAGCGGCTCGCCGCCGGCCGCCCCGACGTGTTCGTCGCCCTCGTCGACGGGAGGATCGCCGTGCTCGCCGCCGAGGGCGCCGTCGACCTGCCCGCGCTTGCCGTAGACCACGGCCTGCGGATCGGCGTCTCGGACGTCACCGACCTCGACCACCTCGCCGGCGCCGCGGCACAGGCCGAGCGCGCCCTCGCCGTCGCGACGACGTCGGCCGAGGAGGCGGTGGTCACCTGGGCGAGCCTCGCGGCCGGCGGCCTCGTGGCCGCGCTCTGGTCGGAGGGGGCCGCCGAGCTCGCGTCGTCCCGTCTCGCCCCCGTGGTCGCCCTGCCCGACGGCCACGAGCTGCTGGCCTGCTGCCGGACGTGGCTCGAGCACAACGGCGCCTGGGACCCGGCCGCCCGCCGACTCGGCCTGCACCGCCACAGCCTCCGCGCACGGGTGGCCAAGGTCGAGTCCGCCCTGGGGCTGCCGCTCGACGGCTTCGCCGGGCGGGCCGAGCTGTGGGCGCTGCTGCAGGCCGCGGGCGCGGGGCCGGCGTCGGGGCGCCGGGCGCAGGCGTCGGCGCCGGGCCTCGCTGACGGTGGCCCGTGACAGCATGGCGGGATGACGACGAGCAGCACGGCCAGCACCGCGACCGAGATCGACGCCGAGGCCCTCGAGCTGCTGCGGGCCCTGACGGGCCGTGACGACGCCGTGTTCCACGACGGCCAGCTCGAGGCGATCCGGGCGCTCGTCGCCGACCGCCGCCGCGCCCTCGTGGTGCAGCGCACCGGCTGGGGCAAGTCGGCCGTCTACTTCATCGCGACGCTGCTGCTCCGACGCCGGGGCGGCGGGCCGACCCTGCTGGTCTCGCCCCTCCTCGCGCTGATGCGCGACCAGGTGGCGGCGGCGAGCCGTGCCGGCGTGCGCGCCGTCGCGGTCAACTCCGCGAACGCGCACGAGTGGTCCGACGTGCAGCAGGCCCTCGCCGCCGACGAGGTCGACGTGCTGCTCGTCTCGCCCGAGCGCCTGAACAACCCGCGGTTCCGTGACGAGCAGCTGCCGGTGCTGGTCGCCCGCCTCGGCATGCTCGTCGTCGACGAGGCGCACTGCATCAGCGACTGGGGCCACGACTTCCGGCCCGACTACCGTCGGCTCGCCGACCTCATCCGCACCCTGCCGACGACGGTGCCCGTGCTGGCGACGACGGCGACCGCGAACGAGCGGGTCGTCGCCGACGTCGAGGAGCAGCTGACGGCAGGGCCGGACGACCAGGTGCTGACGATCCGCGGCTCGCTGGCCCGCGCCTCCCTGCGTCTCGGGGTGCTCACGCTGTCGACGTCGCGCGACCGGCTCGGCTGGCTGCTCAGCCACCTCGACGACCTGCCGGGCAGCGGCATCATCTACACGCTCACCGTCTCGGCGGCCGACGACACGGCGCGCCTGCTCCGCGAGGCCGGGCACGCGGTGCGTTCGTACTCGGGCCGCACCGACAACGAAGAGAGGGAGGCGCTCGAGGGCCAGCTCAAGCGCAACGAGCTCAAGGCGCTCGTCGCGACCAGCGCCCTCGGCATGGGCTTCGACAAGCCCGACCTCGGCTTCGTGGTGCACCTCGGGGCGCCGTCGTCGCCCGTCGCCTACTACCAGCAGATCGGCCGCGCGGGGCGCGCGACCGACAACGCCGACGTGCTGCTGCTGCCGGGCACGGAGGACGCCGAGATCTGGCAGTACTTCGCGACCGCCTCGATGCCGTCCGAGGCCCGCGCGTCGGCGGTCCTCGCCGAGCTCGGCGACACGCCGCTGTCGACGCCGGCCCTCGAGGCCCGCGTCGACGTCAAGCGCTCGCCGCTCGAGCTGATGCTCAAGGTGCTCGACGTCGACGGCGCCGTCTCGCGCGTGCAGGGCGGCTGGGTCAGCACCGGGCGGCCGTGGGTCTACGACGCCGAGCGCTACGGGCGCATCGGCGAGGCCCGGGTCGCCGAGCAGCAGTCGATGATCGCCTACGAGCGAGCCACGACCTGCCGCATGCAGATGCTCCAGCTCGACCTCGACGACCCCGCTGCCGCGCCCTGCGGGCGGTGCGACGTCTGCGCCGGCGCCTGGTACCCGAGCGAGATCGGCGGCGAGGCCGCCGCGTCGGCCTCGACCTCTCTCGACCGGGTCGGCGTCGAGATCGAGCCCCGGGCCCAGTGGCCGACGGGCGCCGACCGGGCCGGCGTGCCCGCGAAGGGCAAGATCGCCGAGGGCGAGCGCGTCGAGACCGGCCGCGCCCTGGCCCGCCTCACCGACCTCGGCTGGGGCACGACGCTGCGCCAGGTCTTCGCGGCCGGTGCCGAGGACGCCCCGCTGACCAAGGCTCTGCTCGACGGGGTGGTCCGCGTGCTCAAGGAGTGGCCGTGGGCCGAACGCCCGGTCGGCGTCGTGTCGATGCCGTCCTCGTCACGCCCTCAGCTCGTCGGCTCGCTCGCCGAGGCCATCAGCACCGTGGGGCGCCTCCCCCTGCTCGGCTCGCTCACCCCGACGCGACCGTCAGCCGGTCGAGGCAGCGGAGGAGGCGGCAACAGCGTCTACCGGCTCGCCGACGTGTGGCAGGCGGTCGAGGTCGGTCCCGAGCTGGCCGCCGCGCTGGCGCAGGTGTCCGGGCCCGTGCTGCTCGTCGACGACCTCGTCGACAGCCGCTGGACGATGACGACCGCCGGGCGCGAGCTGCGCCGCGCGGGGGCGTCGGCCGTGCTGCCGTTCTCGCTGGGCGTCGTGGGCTGAGGGTCGTCCGTCGAGGGCCGTGAGGGCCGGGCGGGGCCCGTCGGCTAGCGGGCTCAGCGCACCGACACCGCGTGCTCGTCCCAGCCCTCCGCGCCGTTGGGCGCGGGCGGCAGCTCGGTCTCCGACTGGACGGTCCCGTCGGCGCTCGTCGCCCGCACGCGCAGCGTGTGCCCGCCCGACGACGCCGACCAGCGGTAGACCCACTGCACCCAGGTGTCGGGCGAGATCGACTCCGCCAGCTCGGCCTCGTCCCACGCGCCTCCGTCGACCTGCACCTCGACGCGCGAGACGCCGGTGTGCGGGTGCCAGGCCACTCCGGCGACGGCGACCGTGCCGGCGTCGACGGTCGTCCCGGCGGCGGGCACGTCGATGCGCGACTCGAGCTTGACCGGGCCGAGGGCGTCCCAGCCGCGGGGGGTCCAGTAGCCCTCGGCGTCGGCGAAGCGGGTCACCTCGAGCTCGGTCACCCACTTGGTCGCCGAGACGTAGCCGAAGAGGCCGGGCACGACGAGGCGGGCGGGGAACCCGTGCTCCTGGGGCAGGGGCTGGCCGTTCATGCCGATCGCGAGCAGCGCCTCCGTGTCGTCGTCCTGCAGCACCTCGAGCGGCGTGCCGGCGGTGAAGCCGTCGATGCTGCGGGAGAGCACCATGTCGGCGCCGGCCTGCGGCCGGGCCCGCGCGAGCAGCTCGCGGAGCGGGTAGCCGAGCCAGAGCGCGGTGCCGATCAGCGTGCCCCCGACCTCGTTCGAGACGCAGCTGAGCGTGGCCGTGTGCTCGACGAGGGGCAGGGCGAGCACGTCCTCGAACGTGAGCACCACCTCCTCGTCGACCAGGCCGTGGATGCGCAGCGACCAGTCCGCCGGGTCGATGCCGGGCACCCGCAGGGCGGTGTCGATGCGGTAGAACTCGTCGTTCGGCGTGATGTACGACGTGAGGCCGTCGACGTCGAGCGAGGCGCCCGCGGGCACCGCCTCCTCGGCGGTCGCCGCGGCGGGCAGGCGCAGGGCCGCGCGCAGCTGCGTCACGTTCGCCCGCGTCGCGTTCCAGGCACGGGCACCCGTGCCGAGCAGCACCGAGGCCGCACCGGCGGCGCCCACGAGCAGCACGAAGCTGCGGCGCTCCAGGCCGGGGCCGCGGAGGGGCGGCGCAGGCACCGAGGCCTCGGACCAGCCGGCGCGGGTGGTCGCCTGCCAGCGGGAGAGCCTCCGGACGAGCGCCGTGAGGAGGAGCAGGGCGACGAGCGTGCCCACGGCCGTGGGCACCCCGTTGATGCTCGACGAGTCGGCACGCGTGAGCACGGCGATCATCGCGAGCACTCCCCCGAGGCCGAAGACGACCTTGCCGGCCGGGGGCCGACGGAGCTCGGCGATGCCCGCGCCCGCCGTGATGACGGCGAGCAGCACGCCCATCAGGGTGAAGAGCGCGATCTTGTCGCCGGTGCCGAAGAGGGCGACCATCGTGTCCTTGGCCACGGGAGGCGCCAGGTCGATCACCGCGGAGCCGACCGCGTAGAGCGGGCTGCCGCCGGGGCCGGTCACGACGGCGGCGAGCTCGGCCGAGGCGAGGAAGGCCGCCGCCGAGACGACGCCGGCGACCGCGGCCCAACCCGAGGAGGCGCGGGTCGTCATGCCCTCGGCCTCTCGGCTCGAGGCTGCGGGTGACTCGAGGCGCACGGACATCTCGTCAGGCTAGGCGGCGCCGCTCGGGATCCGCTGGGGCCGGACGAGGCGACCGGGCATGCGTCGTCGGCCGGCTGCCGGCCGCCGTCAGCCGGCGGTCACGTGCGGTCGTCGGTCACTCAACGGTCACTCGTCGTCGTCGACGAGGCTCTCCATCAGCTCGACGATGAACGCGACGGACGACTCGGACCCGGCGGCCGGCTCGACGTCGTCGTCCGCGTCGACGACGAGCAGCGGGATGCCGGGGCCGACCACGAGCTGCGCCATGTGGGCCACGCCACCGAGGCGCGCGGCGACCGGCACGCGGAAGGTGCGGTCGTCGTCGCTGAACTCCATGGCGGCGGCGAGCAGCACCTCGGCCAGCTCGTCGGTCACGATCAGTTCCTGGCCTGCGTAGAACAGCGTCTTCATGGCTGCCACCCTACGGGCGCGGCGCGCACGTGCCGTAGCCTCGGGCGCATGGCAGAGAAGCGAGCACCCCAGGTCGAGACCGGCGACGCAGACGTGACCCGCGCCTCCTTGGAGCTATCGCTTCCGGTGTCGCTGCTGGCGGGCGTCGTGCGCCGCGCGGTGCAGTCGACTCCCGCGTTCTCGTTCACGTCGGCCGACGAGCAGGGCGCGCGGCTGATCCGCCGCTCGGCGACGGCGAGCGACGCCGACACCGTCCACCTCGTCTTCGAGGAGGCGGGCGCGGGCAGCCGCGTCTCCGGCGAGGTGCACGCGCCGGCCGGCACCATCGGCGTCAGCGTCAAGAAGCGCGACGCGGACACGATCGCGCTGTTCGACGCCATCGCCTCGGCGGCCGGGCCCTTCTAGCCCCTCGCCCTTGTCAGCGGAGCCGAGCCGCCCCAAGCCCGACCCCGAGACCGAGAACGGCCGGCCCCTCCCAAAAGGTGCCGGCCGCGTTCCCGAGGACGTCGAGCGCCGGGTGGTGGGCTACGACGCGGCCTCGTCGTCGTCGTGCCGGTCGGCGCTGATCGTCGGGATCGACGCCGTGATGACCGAGCCGTCGGCCCGGACCAGCCCGCGCAGGTCGCTCGTCGTCGGCACCCTCGTCGTGATGCGGGGCCCCTGGTCGTCGAGCGCGACGCGCACCGGGCGATCGCTCGGCACCTCGACGGTCTCGCCTCGGACGCTGACCGTCAGGCCCTCGCCGTCCTCGACGGTGAACACGATCTCGTCGGCGGCCAGCTCGACGCGGAGGCGGCTGCCCTTGACCGTGAGGCGGAACGTGAGCTCCTCCCAGTCGGCGGGCAGGCGCGGGTCGAAGCTGATGCCGCCGAGGTAGTCGCGCATGCCGCCGTAGCCGTTGACCAGGGCGCTCCAGATGCCGCCGGTCGACGCGACGTGGACGCCGTCGGCCGTGTTGCGGTGCAGGTCGGCGAGGTCGACGTAGAGCGACGACAGGAAGTACTGCATCGAGAGCTGGTGGTGCCCCACCTCGGCCGCGATGATCGACTGGACGACGCCCGAGAGGGTCGAGTCGCCCGTCGTCAGGGCGTCGTAGTACTCGAAGTCGCGCAGCTTCTGCTCGGCCGTGAACTCGTCGCCCTGGAGGAACAGCGCGAGCACGACGTCGGCCTGCTTGAGCACCTGGAACCGGTAGATCACCAGCGGGTGGTAGTGCAGCAGCAGGGGGCGCTTGTTGGCGGGCGTGGCGTCGAGGTCCCACAGCTCCTTGTCGAGGAACTGCGCGTCCTGCGGGTGGATGCCGCGGTGCTCGTCGTAGGGGATCTCCATCGCCTCGGCCGCGAGCTGCCACCCGACGATCTCGTCGTCGTCGAGCCCGAGTCGGGCGACCATCCGCTCGTGGGCGACCGGCGACTCCTCGGCGAGCCTCGCCACGTAGCGGACCGCGGCCCGGAGGTTCGCTCGCGCCATCACGTTCGTGTAGAGGTTGTCGTCGACGACCGTCGTGTACTCGTCGGGGCCCGTGACGCCGTCGATGTGGAACCGCTGGTCGCCGTTGGAGCGCCAGAAGCCGAGGTCGGCCCAGAGGCGGGCGGTCTCGACGAGGATGTCGACCCCGCCGCGCTCCATGAAGTCGAGGTCGCCCGTGGCCTGCACGTACTGGCTCAGGGCGTGGCTGATGTCCGCGTCGATGTGGTACTGCGCGGTGCCCGCCGCGTAGTAGGCCGACGACTCCAGGCCGTTGATGGTCCGCCACGGGAAGAGCGCCCCGCGCTGGTTCAGCTCGCCCGCCCGGTCCCGGGCCGCGTCGAGCATGCCCAGGCGGAAGCGCAGCGCGTTCCGAGCGACGTTCGGGGCCGTGTAGGTGAGGAACGGGAGCACGTAGATCTCGGTGTCCCAGAAGTAGTGGCCGCCGTAGCCGGAACCGGTCACGCCCTTGGCCGCGATGCCCTGGCCGTCGGTGCGCGCCGTGGCCTGGGCGAGCTGGAACAGGTTCCAGCGCACGGCCTGCTGGATCTCGGGCTGGCCCCCGACGACGACGTCGGTCCGGGCCCAGTAGTCGTCGAGCCAGGCGCGCTGCTTGTCGAACATCGCCTGGGGCGGCTCCTCCGCGGCGCGGTCGAGCGTGCGGTCGCAGCGGTCGGCGAGCTCGCGCGGGGGCACGCCGCGGCTCGTGTGGTACGTCACCGTCTTGATCATCCGCACGGGCACGCCGGCCTTGGCCCGCACCCGGTAGACGTGCTTCGAGAGGTCGTCGTCGATCGACGACGACTCGTCCCACTCGTTGTCCGTCTCCATCAGGTGGTCGGCGCCGACCGCGATGGTCATGCCCGAGTTCGTCGTGCGGTAGCCGAGCACCGCGCGGGCACCGCCGTTGCGGGCCACCACGGGCTGAAGCACGCGCTCCTCGAACGACTCGGCCCGGCGCGGGTCGAAGGCGTCGGCCGCCGCGCGCATGCCCGCGTGGTACTCGTCGCCCATGTCCTGGCGGTTGAGGATCTGGCTCGAGATCAGCAGCGACGCGTCGGCGTCGAGCACGGTGACCTCGTAGTCGATGACCGCGAGGTGGCGGTCCTCGAGGCTGACGAGCCGGCGGCTCGTCACGAGCACGCGCTTGCCCGACGGCGTGCGCCACTCGACCTCACGGCTGAGGACGCCGTCCTGGAAGTCGAGCCGGCGGCAGTGCCGCAGGATGTCGGCCTCGAACAGCACGAAGGGCTCGTCGTCGACGTAGAGCCGGATGACCTTCGCGTCGGGCACGTTGACGATCGTCTGGCCGACCCGGGCGAAGCCGAACGCCTCCTCGGCGTGGCGGATGGGCCACGTCTCGTGGAACCCGTTCACGTAGGTGCCGAACGAGTGGCCGCCCCGGCCCTCGTCGGGGTTGCCGCGCAGGCCGAGGTAGCCGTTGCCGACGGCGAAGATCGTCTCGGTGACGCCTTCGTCGCCCTGGGCGTACTCGTCCTCGACGAGCGCCCATTCGTCGACGGGGAACCGGTGGCGGTCGAGCGGGTCGGAGGTGATGTGGTTCACGGCTGTGCCTCGGGGGTCTCGGTGCTGGTCGTGTCGGTGGTGCTGGTCGTGTCGGTGGTGCTGTTCGTGCCCGTGCGGGCCGGGTCGGGCGTCGAGGAGGCGCGGGCCGAGCCGAGCGCGGCCACCACCTCCTGCAGGTCGTCGACGACCACGTCGGCGCCGGAGCGGAGCAGGGCGTCGCGGCCCGTGCCCCGGTCGACCCCGAGCACGAGGCCGAACGAGCCGGCACGGCCGGCCTCGACCCCGCTCGTCGCGTCCTCGACGACGACGCAGTCCGCGGCCGTGAGGCCGAGTCGGCGTGCGCCCTCGAGGTAGGTGTCGGGGGCGGGCTTGCCCGTGATGCCCTCAGCCGCGGCCACCGCGCCGTCGACGATGACGTCGAAGCGGTCGCGAAGGCCCGCGGCCACGAGCACCGGCACGGCGTTGCGCGAGCTGGACACGACGGCGACCCTCACGCCCAGGGCGATCGCGCGGTCGAGGAACTCGACGCTGCCCGGGTAGGGCTCGACGCCGTTCTCGTCCAGCTCGGCCGCGAAGACGGCGTTCTTGCGGTTGCCGAGGCCGCGCACGGTCTCGGCGTCCGGGCTGTCGTCGTCCGTGCCCTCGGGCAGCTCGACGCCGCGTGCGGCGAGCATCGCGCGGACGCCGTCGTAGCGGGGGCGCCCGTCGACGTGCTCGAAGTAGTCGGCGTCGGTGTACGGGTCCAGCCCGTGCGCCGAGAACCAGTCGTTGAAGAGGCGGGACCAGGCGCGCATGTGCACCTCGGCCGTGGGCGTGAGCACGCCGTCGAGGTCGAAGAGGAGCGCGCCGAGCTCGCCGAGGCGGGACGCGTCGCGCGGGAGGGTGGAGGCCATGCACAGATCCTTGGAGGAGGGGGTCGGTCAGAGGCGTTCGGAGCGCCCCGGGGCGACGACGGCCCGTGGTGCGTCACAAGTCTGGCACCAGGGCGAGCTCGTCGGCGACGAGGCGCGCAGGGCACCGCCGACCGGGCGCGCCGAGGCCTGGACGAGGACGGCGTCGATGTCGTCGGCACCTGACAGCATGGGGTCATGAACGCGTCCCCGGAGCCCGGTGCACCCGCGCCCCTGGTCGACGCCGTCGACGTCATCCGCCTGGTCGGGCCTCGCGCTTTCTCCCGCGCCAAGGAGTACGCGAGGGACGACCACGTCCTCTCCTCCTCGTGGGACGTCGAGGGGCAGGCGCTCACGGCCGAGGTGCGCGGCAGCGTTGCCGCGCCCTACCGGTGCCGCGTCGTCCTCGCCCCGGGCCGGGGCGAGCACGGTCGCCCCACGAGCAGCGAGTGCAGCTGCCCGCTCGGCGGCGACTGCAAGCACGTCGCCGCCGCACTGCTGGCCAACAACGCCAGGGTGCTGACGCCCGGGGCCGGGCTCGTGCAGACGGCCTCGACCGCAGGAGGCGCGGGCTGGTCGACGGGCGTCGCCGGCGGCGACGAGACGGTCGCCTCCCCCGGCGCTGCCGCAGGGGCCGCGATCTCGACCGCGGCCGGCCCCGGCACGGGTCTAGCCTCCACTTCCTCTTCCTCCTCCTCTGACTGGCGTTCGCGCCTGTCGCAGCTCACCGATCCGCCGCGGCCGGTCGACGCCCGCACCACCCGGATGGGCCTCCTCTTCGAGCGTCGACCGCGGGCACGGCCCTCGCGCAGCCGGTGGGACGCCCCCTCGCCCGCACCGCTCGTCGACGCGCACGACCGGGCCTCGGGCGGGCTGGGCCGGGGCGGACCGAGCGCGGGCGGGCTGGCGACGGGCGCCTCCCTCAGTGGGCCGGCGGGCGCCTCCTGGCGTCTCGGGGTGCGACCGGTCAGCCTCAGCCGCACGGGCAACTGGGTGCGGGGCGACCTCACCTGGACGTCGCTGCCTTACCAGATGAACCGGTTGCAGATCGCGGCCGACGTGCACGCCTGGTTCGGCCAGTTCGCGGCCCTGCACCGCTCGGTGCACGCGGCCTACGTGCCGGGCGAGAGCGACTGGTTGATGCTCGACGACTTCTCCAGTCCGCTGCTCTGGCCCCTGCTCGACGAGGCCGACCGGCTCGGGATCGCCCTGGTGACGGGCAAGCGGAGCACCGACGTCGCCGTCGCCGCGAGCGCCCGCGTGAGCGTCGACGCTCGACGCGACGACGACGGGGGCCTCGTCCTCGTGGCGGGCGTGACGGTCGACGGCGCGCTGCGCACGAGCGACGACACAGGCACGGTGGCCGACCACGGCGTCTACCTCGTGACGCCCGGCCCCTCCTTGTCGATCGTGCTCGCCCCGACGCCGGTGCCGCTCGGCGACGAGCAACGACGGCTGCTGACGTCGGCGCGCGAGGTCGTCGTGCCCGCCGCCGACGCGGACGAGTTCCTCCGCGACTTCTATCCCTCGCTGCAGCAGGCCGTGGCGGTGACGAGCAGCGACGACTCGGTCGTGTTCCCCGAGGTGCTGCCGCCGCAGCTCGTGCTGACGGCCACGTTCGGCACGGGCGACAGCCTCACTCTCGCCTGGCACTGGGAGGTCGCAGGCCGCGTCGTGCCCCTCGGCTCGGCGGCGCCGGCGCCCGGGGTCGTCGTGCCCGACGTCGAGTCGTGGGGCGTCCCCGCCCGGGGAACGAGGCTCCGCGGGGTCGCGGCGGCCGAGTTCGCGCACGCGCGCCTCCCCGACCTCGAGGCTCGACGCGACGTCCGCGTCGACGTCGTCGGGGAGCGCCCCGACTACCGCGAGCTCACGGAGGCGCCGCACCTGACCGTGACGACGATCGAGACCGACAAGCGCGACTGGTTCGACCTCGGCGTGCTCGTCACGATCGAGGGGCGCACCGTGCCGTTCGTCCCGCTGCTCACGGCGCTGGCCAAGCGGCAGCGCAAGATGCTGCTCGTCGACAAGTCGTACCTCTCGCTGACGCACCCGGCCTTCGACGAGCTCAAGCGCCTGATCGACGAGGCGACCTCGCTCCACGAGTGGGAGGTGGAGACGCCGCGCATCAGCCGTTACCAGGCCGGGCTCTGGGCCGAGTTCGACGACCTCGCCGACGCGACCGTGCAGGCCGAGAGCTGGCGGCGGACGGTGGGCGGGCTGCTCGCGCTGGCCGATGCGGCCGAGGGTGCCGACGGCGCTGAGGGCGCCGACCACGGTGACCGTGGCTCTGCCGGCGTCGTGGCCGCTGCCTCCTCGGTGTCGGTCCCCGCATCGGTGACGGCCACGCTCCGGCCCTACCAGCTCGAGGGCTTCCGCTGGCTGGCGTTCCTGTACGAGCACGGGCTCGGCGGCGTCCTCGCCGACGACATGGGGCTCGGCAAGACGCTGCAGACGCTCGCGCTGGTCGCGCACGTCCGCGAGACCGAGGCGGCGGCAGCGGCAGCGGCAGCGTCAGCGGCAGCGAGGATCGGCTCCTCCGGCGGCGACTCCCCCGGCGACGACTCGCCCGACGCCCCGACACCTGCCCCGTTCCTCGTCGTCGCCCCCACCTCCGTCGTGTCGGGCTGGGCGTCCGAGGCTGCTCGCTTCACCCCGGGCCTCACGGTCCACACGATCACCGAGACCGAGGCGAAGAGCCGCGGGGGCCTGCGGGGGGCGGCGGCCGAGGCCGACGTCGTGGTCACCTCCTACGCGTTGTTCCGTCTCGACTTCGCGGCGTACTCCGCGCACTCCTGGGCGGCGCTGGTGCTCGACGAGGCCCAGAACGTGAAGAACCCGCAGTCGCAGGCGCACCGCTGCGCCGTCGACCTCGACGTGCCGGTGACGATCGCCATCACGGGCACCCCGCTCGAGAACGGCCTGATGGACCTCTGGGCGCTGTTCCGCATCGTCGCGCCCGGGCTGCTCTCGACGAGCGTCCGCTTCTCGGACGACTGGCTGAAGCCCATCGCGACGGGTGAGCGTCCCGAGCTGCTGCAGGCGCTGCGGCGTCGGATCCGGCCGCTCATGCTGAGGCGCACGAAGGAGCTCGTGGCACCCGAGCTGCCCGAGAAGCAGGAACAGGTGCTCCGCGTCGACCTGGCGCCGGCGCACCGAGAGCTGTACGACGCGTTCCTGCAGCGGGAGCGCCTCAAGCTGCTCGACCTCATCGACGACCTCGACCGCAACCGGTTCATCGTGTTCCGCTCGCTGACCCTGCTGCGGATGCTCGCGCTCGACGCGGTGCTGATCGACCCTGCCTACGACGACGTGCCCTCGGCGAAGCTCGACCAGCTGCTCGACGAGATCGACGACGTCGTCGCCGGCGGCCATCGTGCGCTCGTGTTCAGCCAGTTCACGTCGTTCCTGTCGCGCGTCGCCGACCGACTCGCCGAGAGGGGGGTCACCCACGAGTACCTCGACGGGTCGACGAGGCGCCGGGCCGACGTGATCGAGCGGTTCCGCTCGGGCGGGTCGCCGGTGTTCCTCATCAGCCTCAAGGCCGGCGGGGTCGGCCTCAACCTGACCGAGGCCGACTACGTCTTCGTGCTCGACCCGTGGTGGAACCCCGCCGCCGAGTCGCAGGCGGTCGACCGTGCCCACCGCATCGGCCAGACGAAGCGGGTGATGGTCTACCGGATGATCGCGAACGACACGATCGAGGAGAAGGTCCTCGCGCTCAGCCGCAAGAAGGCCGCCCTCTTCGACGCGGTCGTCGACGACGACGCCGTCTTCAGCTCGTCGCTCACCGCGGACGACATCCGCGGCCTGCTCGACGCCTGACACGCGCTGCCTCCGAGACGCCGGACGCGCGCTGCCTCCGAGCTGCCTGACGATCGCTCGCGAGTGCGGCGTACGGTCGCCGCATGGACGACACGACACCGACCGACCGCACGCCCGAGCGCGACGCCGCAGAGCTCGCACTCGCGATCGTGTCCCAGGCCGCCGCCATCACGCAGGGCGACGACGAGGCGCTCGACGCCAGCGACGACAACCTGCGCGAGGTCATCGCCGAGCAGGCCGACGAGCCGCTGACCGAGCAGCAGGAGGCGGTCGTCTCGACCCTGGGAGCCGCCGGAGGCAGCCTCGCGGCCGGCCTCAGCGCCGCCCTTGCCGAGGCGCGCGGAGTCGACGCCACCGTGGTGCTCGGCGCCACGGCACAGTCGATCCTCGCCCACGCGGACGACGTGCCCCTCGCGGAAGGTGCCCCCCGCGTCGACGACGCGTCCGACGGCCCGGCGGACGACCCGCGCCTCCCCTAGCTCGCGACCCGCGCCTCCTCGATCCAGCCCCGTCTTCCGCAAATGCCGACCCTCGGCACCGCATCTGGCTTCACACACCCGGAAGAACCACTATTGCGGGCCGCGTGGTCGGCATTTGCTGTCCTCCAGCGGGCTAGCGGCCTGGGCCGATGTCCCGTACGGGAGTCTGCGGGCGCGGCGCAGCCGCGCTACGGCACCAGGCGTGCGGCGCGGTACCGGTCGAAGAGCTCGGTGAACGCGCGCTCCGTGCGGCGGAACCCGACGAAACCGGCCTCGCGGCTCTTGCCCATGTCGGTGACGACCTCCATCTCGCGGCCGAGGTCGGCGTCGGTGTGCCACCACGACGCGACGCGTGCCAGGTCGGGCTCGACGAGGCCGTGACGTGCAGCGAGCGCCGCCCAGTCGTCCTCGCGACCGGTCATCTGCACCTCGAGCGGCTGCGGTGCGCCGGAAGGCCCGGAGACCAGCGCCGCGTCCACGCCGAGGTGCGCGGCGAGGCGGGGCCACATCCAGCGCCAGCGGAACACGTCGCCGTTGACGACGTTGAACGGCTCGTCCGCGCCGGCGGGGTCGGTCGACGCCCAGACCATGTGGTCGGCGAGCAGGCCGGCGTCGGTCATGTCGGTGAGGGAGTTCCACTGCGTCTCGCTGCCCGGGAACACGAACGGCAGCCCGTGCTCGCGGCTCAGCGCGGCGGCGGCGGCGATGGTGAGGCCCATGTTCATCGCGTTGCCGACGGCGTAGCCGATCACCGTGTGCGAACGGTGCACCGACCAGGTGAAGCCCTGACGCGCGGCGGCGACGAAGACCTCGTCCTCCTGCGCGTAGTAGAAGTTCGGGGTGTCGAGGCGCGGCTCCTCCTCGTGGAAGGGCGTGTCGGGCATCTCGCCCGCGGCGTAGGACTCGAACGGGCCGAGGTAGTGCTTCAGGCCGGTGACCAGCGCGACGTGCTGCACCGGCGCGTGCGCCAGGGCGGCGAGCAGGTCGCGGACCATGCCCGCGTTGACCGCGATGTTCTCGGCCTCGGTCTCCTGGCGCGACCAGGCCGTGAAGAAGACGTGGGTGGGGCGTTCGCCGGCCAGCGCCTCCTGCAGGCTTTCAGCGCTGCGCAGGTCGGCCGCGATGCCGCGGACGCCGGGAGCCGAGGAGGCGCGGCGCGACAGCGCGAGGACGTCCCAGCCGTCCGCCGTGAGGCGCTCGACCAACGCGGTGCCGGTGATGCCGCTGGCGCCGACCACGAGCGCGGTGCGCGGAGCGGCGTCGGTCGGGGAGGCCGAGGGGAGACCAGAGGAGTCGGCGGTCGGGTCGGACGGGCGGGCTGTGTCGGCAGAGCTCATCCGTGGTGCAACCGCGACGGCGGCCGTGCATTCCCGTCGGTCGGTCCCGCGCACCGGCCATCCGCCTCCTGAGTTCTCGTCAGCTCTCGACTGGCGAGCCGGGCCGCCCTATGCTCACGCGAATGAGGAACCCGTTCCGGCGCTCGACGACGAGCCCGCAGGACACCGCGGTCGCACCCGAGAACGCGCCCGTCCCCGAGCCCGAGCCCGCTCGGGAACCGGCCCCCGAGCCCCCGGCCGGGCCCACGGCGCCCGAGTCCCCGGCCGGCTCGCCCGGCTACCACCTCCTGCCGTCGCCCCGCCCCGTCGCCGACCTGCCCGGCTGGGAGGGGCTGCACCGCTCGTACACCGACGTCGTCGGCTACTCGCACCTGGGGCACGTGTTCCTCCACGACCGGCGGCAGGGCACCTTCGGGGTGCTGCACCCGTTCCGCGACGCCTTCAAGGACTACGGCCGCTTCGACTCCCTCGAGCACTTCGACGCCATGGTCCTGTCCGACGAGGGCTTCGACGAGTTCGTCCTCCGCCGCCCCCACCTCGACGAGGTCGCCCGCCGCACGGGCCCCCTCGGCCCCGACCAGGTGTACGTGCCCGTGCCGTACCCGTTCCTCGGGGGCGACGAGTCGCCCGACAGCTACGACCGCGGCGACGTCTGGACGTTCCTCAGGATCGTCCCGCAGATGTTCGCCCGGCAGCGGGCGCAGGAGGCGCAGGCCGAGTCCGCGGGGGACGCGCCGGTCGCCGACGGTCGCAGCGACTCGCCGGGCGCGCCTGCCTAGACTCGTCCCGATGTCCGAACGCCCCGCCTCCGACCGACCTGCCGACCGCGACGGGACGCCGACCCGGGCGGGCACGCCCGGCTTCGCCGACGGCCCGCGGGCGTACGACCCGCCACCGAGACGAGCCGCTGCTCCCGAGGCAGGACCTGAGGCCGACGTGGCTGCTCACGGCGGCGCCCCGAGCGCCGCGACCGACAGGACAGGCGGCAGCGCCGCCGGCACGCACCAGGAGGTGCCGGGGACGACCCGGGACCCCGCGGCTCCCTGGATCCCCACCTACCGGACGCCGCCGAAGGCCCCGGCCAAGGCGTCGGGGCGGGGGGCGCCCAAGACGCCCTCGGCACCGCGTCCGGCGCGGGTGCGCCGTCGTCGGGTCGACGCGCAGGAGATGCGCGACGTCCGCGCCCGGCTGCGCGGCACGATCTACGAGGGCACGACGCCGGCCCACGGCCACCTCGGCGACCTCTACTCGCCGCGTCAGATCGTCGACTTCTGCCTCGACCTCGGCGAGGTGATGCTCGCCTCGGGCGCCGACGTCCGCACGGTCGAGGTCGCGATCGTCGCGGTCGGCACGAAGTGGAACCTCGCCCCGCTCGAGCTCGACATCACGGGCACCGCGATCACGGTGCAGTACACGCCCCTCGAGGGCCCGCCGCTCGTGAAGATGCGCGTCGTCGCGGCCGAGGGCAGCGACCTGCACCGGCTCTCGCTCGTCTACCAGATCGTCGACGAGCTGCTGCACGACGAGCGCGACATGACGAGCGCGGTCGAGGGGCTGGTGACGGTGCTGCGCTCTCCCCCGCGCTGGCCGACCTGGATCACGGACGCGGCCATGGGCCTCTTCGGCGTCTCCGTCTCGCTGCAGGCCGGCGGCTCGCTCGCCGGCGCGGCGGGCGCCTTCGTCCTGATGGTCGGCGCGATGGTCCTCGGGCGCTGGCTCACCCGCAAGGGCATCCCGAACTTCTTCATCGTCGCCCTGCAGTCGGCGAGCGTCGCCGCCGTGGGGTCGCTCGCGATCTGGGCGGGCGCGGTCGGCGCCGGCAGCGCCGCCGCGATGGTGGCGGCCGTGGTGGTGCTGATCCTGCCCCACGTGACGATCGTCACCTGGGCCCAGGACGCCATCTCGGGCTTCCGCGCGATGGCGTTGTCCCGGGCGCTGATCATCGCCTTGATCGTGGCGGGGATCGCCGTGGGCATCCCCGGCGGGCTGGCCCTCACCTCCGGCCTGTCGATCGAGGTCGACCCGACCGACATCACGCTCCGGACCCTGCCGATCTGGCTCCTCCTCGTCACGACCTTCTTCGCCGCGTCGGCGACGGCCGTCACGCAGGGGGCCAACGCCCGCGTCGTGCCGGTCGCGATCGGCGTCGCGCTCGTCGGCACCGTCACCCTGTGGTGCCTGAAGCAGCTCGAGGTGCCCCTGCTCGGCGCGACGTTCCTGGTGGCCACCCTGCTCGGGGCGCTCAGCACCGTCATCGCGGCGCGCCTGCGCGTCTCGGCGACCGCCATCGCCGTGCCCGCCTTCTGCGGCTCGCTCCTGCCGTCGCTCGCCGTCGCCTCGGCGCTGCTGAACGTCATGGCGGGCACGGGCGGCGCGGCGCTCGACGTGGTCGGCTCCGTCTCGACGACGCTCGCCATCGGCGCCGGCCTGGTGCTCGGCAGCCTGCTGGCCACCCCCGGCGCGCGGCGCTCGCTGCGACGCCGGGTGAAGCGCGTCGTCGTGCAGTCCGAGCGGCTCGACACCTCGCCGATCAGCATCGTCGGCCCGCAGACGCCGGCGCCGGGGACGACGGGCTCGGCAAGCTCGGGTGGTTCGGCCAGCCCGACCGGCGGCGCCTGACCCGACCCGCCGGGCACGTCTCGGCGACCCGCCCGCGCCGAGCGGCCGTGGGAGCCCGCGTAGTCCTCTACCCTAGAAGGATGAGCGACACCACCGAGAACGACACGATCGACGCCGATGCACCCGAGATCGGTCCGACGTTCTCGGACCTGGGTCTGAGCGACCAGGTGCTCAAGGCGATCAAGGAGATCGGCTACGAGACCCCTTCCGCCATCCAGGCGGCCACCATCCCCACCCTGCTCGGCGGACGCGACGTCGTCGGCCTGGCCCAGACCGGCACCGGAAAGACGGCGGCGTTCGCGCTGCCGATCCTGTCGCGCCTCGACGTCTCGGCCAAGAAGCCCCAGGCGCTCGTCCTCTCGCCGACGCGCGAGCTGGCCCTGCAGGTCTGCGAGGCGTTCGAGCAGTTCGCCAGCGGCATGCGCGGCGTCCACGTGCTGCCCGTCTACGGCGGCCAGGCCTACGGCGTCCAGCTGAGCGCGCTGCGCCGCGGCGTCCACGTCGTCGTCGGCACGCCCGGCCGCATCATGGACCACCTGGCCAAGGGCACCCTCGACCTGAGCGAGCTGAAGTACCTCGTGCTCGACGAGGCCGACGAGATGCTCAAGATGGGCTTCGCGGAGGACGTCGAGACGATCCTCGCCGACACCCCCGACGACAAGCAGGTCGCGCTCTTCTCCGCGACGATGCCGCCCCAGATCCGCCGCATCTCGAAGCAGTACCTCAACGACGCCGAAGAGATCACGGTCAAGGCGAAGACCACCACCTCGGTCAACACCTCGCAGCGCTACCTGATGGTCTCGTACCCGCAGAAGGTCGACGCCCTCACGCGCATCCTCGAGGTCGAGGCCTTCGAGGGCATGATCATCTTCGTCCGCACCAAGAGCGAGACCGAGACCCTCGCCGAGAAGCTGCGCGCCCGCGGCTACACCGCCGCCGCGATCAGCGGCGACGTGGCCCAGGCCCAGCGCGAGCGCACGGTCGGCCAGCTCAAGAGCGGCAAGCTCGACATCCTCGTCGCGACCGACGTCGCCGCCCGCGGCCTCGACGTCGACCGCATCACGCACGTCGTCAACTACGACCTGCCGATCGACACCGAGTCGTACGTGCACCGCATCGGCCGCACGGGCCGTGCCGGCCGCAGCGGCGCGGCGATCAGCTTCGTCACCCCCCGTGAGCGCCGCCTCCTCGGCGCCATCGAGAAGGCGACGCGACAGCCGCTCACGCAGATGCAGCTGCCCACCCTCGAGGACGTGAACGTCACGCGCCTCGCGCGCTTCGACGACCAGATCACGGAGGCGCTGAACCAGGAGGCACGGATCAGCGCGTTCCGCGACATCATCGGCCACTACGTCGAGCACCACGACGTGCCCGAGGCCGACGTCGCCGCCGCACTCGCCGTCGTCGCCCAGGGCGAGACGCCCCTGCTGCTCGACCCTGCCGATGAGCGTCCCGCCCGTCGGGACGACCGACCGGCCCGCGACGACCGCGGCGCAGGCTCCGGGTCGCGCGACGACCGTGGCGGACGTACCGACCGCGGCGACCGTGCCGAGCGCGGCCCCCGCACCTCGAAGCCGATGACCGCCTACCGCATCGAGGTCGGCCGTCGCCAGCGCGTCGAGCCCCGTCAGATCGTCGGCGCCCTCGCCAACGAAGGCGGCCTCAGCCGGGACGACTTCGGAGCGATCCAGATCCGCCCCGACTTCTCGATCGTCGAGCTCGCCTCGGACATCAGCCGAGACATGCTCGACCGCCTGGCCGACACCCGCATCAGCGGCACGCTGATCGAGATCAAGCCCGACCGTCGCAGCGGCGGCGCGCCCCGTCGCGACGGCGACCGCGACCGCAAGCCCCGCTACTAGCCGCCGGCCGCCGGCCGCGGGCGCGGCTGCGGCTGCGGCTGCGCTGCGCTGACCACGCGTAAAGGGACAAAATACCTTCGGGCCCGAGGGCGTTTTGTCCCTTTTCGCGAATTCCCCTTCGTCGAAGAGCGCGGGAGGCGCGGCGCCAGCACCGGAGGCGCGGCACGCGCACGGATCGCGTGGGGAGCTACGCGGCGCGCTGGCGACGTGCGCGCACCTGGCGCCGCACGAACTGGATCACGGCGAGCACGACCATCGCGGGCACGAGCACCGACAGGAGCCCGCTGAGCCCGCTCTCGAGCATGCCGAGCGACACCATGTCGTCGGTGACCTGCCGGGCGCCGACGAGCAGTGCGACCCCGATGAGGGCCGTGACGAGCGACAGCACGGCGGCGAGCCCGAAGACGCGGAGGCCGTCCCCGCGCACGATCTGGATCAGCCCGTCGAGCAGGAACGACCCGATGAGCGGCAGCGCGACCGCGAGGAGCAGGACTCCCACGATCATCAGCAGCAGGCCCATGAGGCCGGTGGCGTCGAACACACGACCCCCTCTCGTCGCAGCGACCCTAGCGACGTCGTCTGGGCGACGTCTGCCGTCCAGCCGTGAGCGAGCCCAGGAGCGCGACCCGCGCCTCCTCGGGTCTCCTCGGGACTCCGGTCTGCTGGTGACGGCGGCGACAAGGCAAGATGGTCGTGCGACCTTCGTCGCCCCTGCCTGCTCCGCCCCGATCCCGTGAGGACCGCCGTGAACACCCAGCCCGAGGGCGTGCCCGCCCTGTTCGGCATCGTCCAGCTCGCTCTGACGCTCGGAGCCGTGGTGCCGCTGTCCGTGGCCGTGCTGGCCGTCGTGCTCTTCGTGCCGAGGCAGAGGAGGCGCGCCACGGCGGACGACGCCCGTCGCCTGCACGACCTGGCTCGCGTCGGCCTGCTCGGCTCCGGTCTCGCGACCGCGGCGCTGCTCATCGGCCGACTGGTGATGTCGGCGTCGGGCGGCGCCTCGTTCGTGTCGGGGGTGTCGTCGCCGCTGCTGGTGGTCGCGGTGCTGACGGCGGTCGTCTCCGGGGTGCTGTTCTTCGTGGTGGCGCCCAAGCCGCAGGACTGAGGCTCGCGACTCGGCCCGGCGCCTCGACGGCGCTCTGGCCGGGCAGCTCCGCCTCGGGGCTGAGACTCGTGCGGCCCGGTGTCGGATGATCCGACCGGTCTGTATCGTTGCGCGGCATGGACTCCCCGTCGCTCCCGCCGTCGCCGACGCCGTCTCCGGCGAGGCGTCGCCGTGTGCGCGTCGCCCGTGTCGTCGCCGTGCTCGGCGGCCTCGTGGGCGTCACTGCGGCGATCCTGCTCGTGAGCGTGCCGTGGTCCGGGCCGGGGCCGATCGCCGCCGCGACGGCGCTGGTGGTGACGGTCCCGACGGCGGGGGCGGTCGGAGCCGTCGCGGCGGTGACGACGGTGCTCCCCTCGAGCGAGCCGGCGGAGCACGAGGCCGTCGACGTCGCCCTGCTCGTCGTCGACGTCGCCGTCGTCGTCGTCGTGCTGCCGGCCGTCTGGCTGGTCGGCGTCCTGCTCGGCGGCCCCTGACGCCCTGGTCGTGAGGGCTACGGGCGCGCTAGAAGGTGTCGAACGACGACTCGCCGTCCCTCAGCTCGAAGCACCGTGACGCGGACGACACGGTGAGGACGTCGGCGTCGTCCACGTCCGCGACGAACGACAGTCCGTCGGGGCCCGAGGCGACCAGCATGAGGGTCGTCGACCCGTCCCGGAGCCCCGCGGTGAAGCCGTCCATGTCGGCGAAGTCCGCCCCGACGGCTTCGAGGACGGCACGGCGGTCCCTGCTCCCGTCGAGCTGGAACGTCGTCCGTCCCGTCCACTGCCAGGTCGTGTCGGAGCACGAGAGCAGGACGCCGTCCGGCGCCTGCTCCGACGAGACGACCTCGCCGGCGCCCGACGCGTCGGCGACACCGCTCCCGAGTGTCTGGGTCTCGGACTTGGCCTGGTCGACGGTGAGCGCCTCCTCGTCCATGTCGGCGTCTCCTCCGGCGGTGCAGGCGGTGAGCGTCGTGCAGAGCATGAGGACTGCGGCGAGGGCAGCCAGGCGAGCGCGGCGGGCGGTTCGGCGTGACGACCCGCAGGAGATCACGGTGCAGATGTACCTCACTCGCTCGTCAGCCCCCGAGAACGCGATCGCTCAGTACGTGCTGAAGGGACTCTCGTCCTCGGACAAGGTGAAGCACCGCGACGCGGACACGACGCGGACCAGCGAATCGGCGTCCGTCCCCCCGACGAAGGACAGCCCGTCGGGACCGGACACCACAGCAGTTGGCCCACCGGTCTGCATGTCTCGGACCTCGGTCGAGAAACCTTCTCGTTCACTGAACGCGCTCGTGACGGTCGAGGCGACATCCTGCACGCTCAGCTCCTGACCCAGCGTGAGAATGATGCGACCCGTCCATTGGTAGCGCTCGTCTCCGCAGTTCAGCAGCACGCCGTCCGGCTTCTGGTCGACGGCGACGACTCCCACAGGCTCGAACGCATCGACGATGGACAATTCCAGCTGCTGGGTCTCGGCCTTCGCCTGGGTCAGCGTCATCTCACGGTCCACGGTCATCTCCTCAGAACGGGTGCAGCCGGCGACCACGAGAGCCATGACGACCATGAGGCTGCACGAGATCGTCGTCATCGTCCTCGGCAGACCGGCGACCGAGGGGGGCTTCATCGTGTGCCCCTCGCGAGGCGCCCGTCGATCTGTTGCAGCACACTCAGGTTGTCGGTCTGGCTGGTCGCGACGAGGTTGTGGTTGTCGACCAAGCCCGAGAGCGTCGTCACGTCGAGATCTGCGCCCGACGTCGGCAGTGTGCCGGGGTACTGCGATCCCGTAGGCAACACCAGCGTCCAATCGCCATCTCGGGAGTAGATCGTGGAATCGAAGTCGTCGCTGACGTCCGGGTTGTTCCCACCACCGACCACGTCCAGATCCTGAGCCACGGACAGGAAGTCCGTGTAGCTCTGGTGACTGTACGTCGTGTCGGGCTGTGCGGTCCAACCGGGAGGCATGTAAGCCCCCGCGAGGGACTCCACCTGGTCGTATCGAGCCCCCTTCGCCTCCGAACCAGTGACTGCAGCCAGGCCCCATGAGTGGCCGATGCCGACCTCGTAGCTCTGGGCCAGGACCGGATCCGACCGCACCTCGTCCTGGAAGGCGGCCAGGTCCGCGCCCGACCGCAGGGCGTAGTCGGTCTGGTTGGCTTCCCAGATCCCACCCGGCACAGTGTCACCGGGGCTGCCGCCGGGGAAATAGCCGTCCTTCCAGACGAAGGCGACTCTGGACGAGTCCTGGTCGACCAGCCATCGGCTCACGTCCTGGACCCCGTTCCCGTAGAAGGACTCCATCGTGGTGCCCGTCCCGGGACTGTAGGTGATCGTGGACTTCGTGTCCGGTCCCGGTGTGCCGACCATCTCGACGAGACGCGAGCGATCGCGGTCGTAGAGCATCAGCTGCACTTCGTAGGTGCCATCGGGCAACCTGGTCGTCGCTCGGTCGAGGTACGCCTTCTCCTTCTCCAGCCGGGCGATGTCGGCCTCGATCTGCTTCTCCACCTGCCCGGGCTGGTATCCGTAGGAGGTCGTGTAGCCCGAACCGTCGACGGGCCCGAGGCGCTCGCGGAGCTCGTCGAGCTCGGACTCGACGACGGCGAGCCTGGCCTCAGCAGTGTGCCGGTTCGCCTCGACGCGGGCCAGGGGCGGCACGCCTCCCAGGGCGCCCATGACGACCGGCGCTCCGAGCAGCAGGGCCGACTGGGTCGCGGACCACCCCACCGTGTCATCACCGACACCACCGCCGAGACCGTCCCACCACGCGCGGACGTCCGTCGGTTCGGGCGGGTGCTCCCGCAGCTGGTCGACCCACTCGGGGTGCTGAGCCAGCAGTCGTGAGACGGCGTCCGGGTCGTCCTGCGCGAGCCGGGCGAGGAGGGCGGACGACAGCTCGGCGTCGAAGTGCTCCTGTGCCTGCGACCACGAGGTGCTCGTCGCCGAGGCGTCGGCCACGCCGGTGAGGGACGACACGCCCACGGGCTCGGCCACGGACGCGAGGTCGCCCCGAGCCTCGTCGATCGCCGACTCGATGAGCTGCCGCACCGCCTCCCTCTCGGCGACGAGGCCGGCGTTGTGCTCGAACTGCCCCGGACCCCAGACGTCTCCCGTCTGGTCGGAGTCCACCTCGAGCAGCTCGGCCTGATCGGCCCGGAACGTGGCGACGGACGATCGGAACGACGTGATGTCCGCCCGCAGCGCCTCGAGCCTCGCCTCGGCACCCGCCAGGGCGTCCGCGCACGTCGTCAGGGTGCTCGCGACGGAGGCCAGGGCCTCGGTGAAGTCGGCGCCGGCCGTCCCGACGACGGTCATCTTGCCGACGAGCGCGGGCGACTCAGGGGTGTCGTAGCTCGTCAGCAGGCCCCGCCAGGACGTCGAAGCCTGGTCGGTGGCGGGCTGGACGAGTGCGGCCTTCGATGAGAGGTCGCTCGCCCCGGAGGAGAGCGACGCGACGTCGATGGTGATCTCGGGCAGGGAGGCCAGCGTGATGAGCGCCGTCATCGCGGGATCCCTCCGCCGAAGCGACCGGTGTACCGGGCCGTGGCCGCCTGTTCTGCGGCCGACGCCTGCCCCGAGGCAGCCTCCGTCGTCGTGGCCATCACCTCGTCGGTCTGCACGTACGAGAGCGCGTTGGCCTGTGCGACGGCGGTCAGGGCTCCTGCACGCGCGACCGCGTTCGGTCCCGTCGACCGTCTCGGGTCGACTGCGGCGGACAGGGCCCCCGCCAGTCCCCCCTCGCTGCTCACCGCCGACAGGGCGACGTCCGCGGCTGCCAGGGCAGCCACGATCGCCGCCGATGCGTCGTCCATCTCCCGCGCGACCGCCCGGGTCACGTCGGAGATGCCCCCCACGTCGATCGAGTACCTCATGGCGCCACGCTAGCGGAAGGAGGGGCCCGAACGACCGTTCCGTGAGGATTCGTCGCCGCCCCCGTCCCCCTTCGTCGTGCGCGTGCGTGCGCCCTCCCCGGCTCCCCTCGCTCACCAGTGTTCCCCAGAACAGGCCCGCGAGGTCTCGCCCTCGGCCGGCCCGCCTCGGCACGACGCCGAACTGACCCTGGCGGGCTGGCGAATGGTGCGTGTCTCAGAGCATGACCCCGTCGACGTCGCAACGGCGACCGTCGAGGCCGTCCTCGTCGCCGCGCAGCACGCCCGAGCCGCCGCCGCGAGGCGAAAGACGACGTGAGAGCGACAAGACGACGCGATGTTCCACGTTGCTTTGTCGTCTTCGGGTCGCCTAGGCCGGCTGCTGGCCCGGCTGGCCGCCCTCGACGAGCTCGATGAACCGCGACAGCAGCCCGAGACCGGCGATCGAGGTCGGCATAGACGACGCCAGCGCCGGCGAGTGCACGAGCCACGCCGCCCACTTCGCGCGCGAGATCGCCACGTTGAGCCGGTTGGGCATCAGCAGGAAGTCGAGCCCGCGCGGGATGTCGGCTGCCGAGGACGCGGCGAGCGAGACGATCGCGACGACGGCCTCCCGGCCCTGGAACAGGTCGACCGTCCCCACGGTCGTGCCGGCGTAGCCCGCGCGGTCGAGCAGCTCGCGGATCACCGCGCCCTGCGCGTTGTAGGGCGCGACGACGATCACGTCGTCGTCGGTCAGCGAGCGGCTGCCGTGCTCGTCGGTCCAGCGGCGGCCGACGACGTCCCGGACCAGGTCGACGACCCGCTCGGCCTCGTCGACCGACGACGTCGTGTCGCCCGCGTGCACGACCGGCGCGACGTGCAGCCCCGGCTCGACTCCCTCGAGCAGCCGGGACGGAGCGCGCGACTCGAGCTGCCCCGCGTACGAGAGCCGCGACACCGGTGCCGTGACCGCGGGGTGCATCCGATACGTGCGCGACAGGAAGTACCCGAGCTCGGCAGGCAGCACGTCGTGCCCGTCGGCCACCCAGCCGAGCGCCGACGTGTCGACGGGCTCGGGGTGCGAGCCCTGGCTGACCTGGGGCAGCTGCTGCGGATCGCCGAGCAGCAGGAGGCGCTGGGCCGCCACCGAGGAGGCGATGGTCGGGGCCAGCGAGAACTGTCCGGCCTCGTCGACCACGAGCAGGTCGAGCGACCGGCGGGAGATCGTGTCGCCGTTCGCGAAGGTCCACGCCGTGCCGCCGACGACGCCGCCCGTCTCGCCCGCCCCGGCGAGGAAGCCGGCCACCGCGGCGCCGTCCTTGACCGGGGTCCAGGCCGCCGCCTCCAGCGTCTCGGCATCGGTGCCCTTCTTGGGCACCTTGACGACGCGCGACGGGTCGACGCCCTTGGCGACGACCGCGTCGAGGAAGTTCTCGACGACCGCGTGCGACTGCCCGACGACCCCCACGCGCCAGCCGTGCTCGCTCACGAGGCGGGCGACGACGGTCGAGCCGACGTAGGTCTTGCCCGTGCCGGGAGGGCCCTGCACGGCGAGGAACGAGCGGTCGAGGTCGAGGAGCGTCCGGGTCACGGCCGCCACGGTGTCGTCGCCGACGACGGGCACGACTCCCCCGCGCGGCGGGACCCGGCGCAGCAGGTCGAGCGCCGGGTCCGGTCGCATCGCCGGCAGCTCATCGAGCAGGGCGCGCCCCCACTCCGAGATGGCCTCGGGCTGCGGGGCCGCCCGCGGCGGTGCGGCGGGCGTCAGCGCGAGCGGGAACTGGTGGTGCGGCTCTCCGCCGCTCGCCAGCGACTCCTTGACGAGCAGGGCGACGCTGTCTCCGTCCGCGTCGACGTCGAGCACCGTCGCGCGGGCGGTCGCCCCGCGGAGGCCGGGCCCGGCCGCCCGGACGGTGGGCGGCAGCGGGGCGTCGTAGACGAGGTGCGGCGACGGACCGCCCGCGCTGAGACGGCTGCCCGGCCCGAGCGAGCCGACGAGGCGCAGGTCGCGCGAGAGGGTGCGGGCCCGCGGCAGCTTCTCCCAGTCGCGGACCACCTCGGCACGCTCGACGACGAACACGTCACGGGTGTCGCCCCACTCGTCGACCGGGCCGCGCAGGCGGTCGAAGTGCTCTTGCCAGAACGTCTTGGCCTCGCGCCGGTGGTAGTCGATCGCCGCCGCCGCGAGCGCGAGCGCCGTCTGGTCGGCGTCGCGGTCGAGCGGGTCGACGTCGGCCATCAGGGCGGTGAGCTCGACGAAGACGGGATCGGGCTCGGCCTTGACGCGCTCGTCGTCGACGAGCGGCAGCAGGTCGTCCGAGGCCTCGACGTCGGTGGTGGCGGCGAAGCCGAGCAGCCAGTCGCGCAGCCGCAGGGTCGACCGGCAGTCGTACTCGTTGTAGTCGGCGACCTGGTCGAGGCGGGCCTGACCGGACGGGTCGCCCGCCCGGAGGGCCGTGATCGCCTCGACGTAGGCCGTGATGCTGTCCGCGGCGTTCACGACGCCCTCGTCGTCGCGCAGGTCGGCCCCCATGTAGAGCGGCTCGAGCTTCTTGATCGAGTAGCTGCGCGAGCCGACCAGCAGCGCCTTGCGCACGATCGGGTAGAGGTCGACGAGCACGCCGTCGCGCAGGAGGTCGTCGACCTCTTCCTCGCCGACGCCGTGCCGGGCGGCCAGCGACAGCAGGTGGGTCCGCTCGTAGGAGGCGTAGTGGTAGACGTGCATGCCCGGGTGCGCCGCCCGTCGCTCGCGCAGGTAGGCGAGGAACGCGACGAGCGCACGCCGTTCTTCTCGGAGGTCGTGCGCCCAGAACGCGGTGAACCGCGCCTCCTGGTCGACGAGGCCGAAGAGGTAGTCGAGGCCCCACACGCTGCTGTCGCCCTCGGTGTAGAGCGGGTCGCCCTCGAAGTCGAAGAAGACGTCGCCGGGGTCGGGCGCGGGGATCGCCGCGAGTGCACCGGCATCGACGAGCCGGACCTCGGGTCGGCCGTGCTCGCTCGCCAGCTGCAGCTGCGCTTGGCCCCGGAGGCGCGCGAGGGCCGCGCCGCCCACTCCCGGCACGCCGCCGGTGCTGACCGCCAGCTCGTCGATGCTGTGCACGCCGGCGTCGTTCAGCCGGGAGCGCTGCGAGAGCGTCAGCCCGGCGACCAGCACGAGGTCGCGGTGCCGCTCGACCTGCGCGGAGCACTGCGAGCAACGGCCGCACGCGGTGACGCCCGGGGCGCCCCAGGCCAGGGGCTCGGTCGCGCGCACCCGCTCGGCGACCACGGCCCGGAGCTGCGCCTGCTGGGCCCGGAACACGGGCGAGATGTCGGCCAGGTCGTGGGTCGACCGCGACCCGTCGCCGAGCACGAGGTGCACCTGCGCCCCCACCGGGATGCCGAGCGCCTCGATCTGCTCGGCGTAGGCGGCGAGCTGCAGCAGCGCGGGGATCTTCGCGTGCCGGGCCAGCTTGGTGTCGTACACCTCGTACTCACCGGCGTCGTTCCGCACCAGGAAGTCGCTGAACCCGATGAACGACCCGTCGAAGAACGTCGCCTGGTAGAGCACGTCGGCACCGGCCCGCATCACGTCGGCCGCCGCCCGCGCCGCCGCGGGGTACTCGTCGCGGGACGGCCGCTCGAACTCGACGACGTCGTGCGTCGCGCGCAGCTGCTCGAGGAACCGCACCTCGTGGTCGTCGCCGAGCCGAGCCGTGCGGTCGAGCATCGCGTCGACCTCGTCGACCACCGCGTCGATCCGTCCCAGCTTCGCGTCGAGCCGGCGGAGGAACGCCCACTCGCACGCGGCCCAGGTCGTGAGGTCGGTGGGGCTCGTCACTACGGTGTCATCGGCGATGTAGATGGGGGCCTCCTCGAGCAGGTCCGGCCGGGCGACGAGCGTAGCGGGGCGTGCTCGACACCGTAGCGGCCGCCTCCGACACGACCCGGCAGCAGGCCCGGCGGCAGGCTCGGCGGCAGGCCGGTCGGGACGCCGGTCCGCACGCCCGTCGGCAGCCCGACCCGGTGCCTCAGCCCTTGCGCTGGGCCCGGTACGCGACGGGCGTCAGCCCGTGCACTGCTCAGAACTGCTGGGAGAGGGCCTGCACCCCTCCGCCCACCTCGTCGAGCTCGAGGTGCTCGGTCCGCTGACGACCCTGGCGCCTGGCGTGACGTCGACCCTCGACGTCGCGTGGCAGGTCGGACACGCCTGAGGAGGGGCCGGCTCAGTCCATCGTGAGCACGCTGCAGTTCCACGACATCCTGCCCGGCACGTCGATCGCCTGGGTCCACCAGGAGGCGGAGGCGACCTACGCCGGCGTCGCGACCTCGCTCGAGGAGATCGTCGACACGGCCACGGCGGCTCTCGTCGGCTCGGGGGACACGGCGCTCGTCGCCAACGCCGGCCCGTACGCGCAGCACGGCGTCGCCGGCCTCGGCATCGGCGCGGCGGCGGCCCCGCGAGCCGCCGAGCCGTCCGCCGAGGGCGACCTGCTGGTGCTCGACGACGGCCTGCTCCGGGTGGCCTTCGACCGTCGGGGCGTCCTCGTCTCCGTGGTCGAGCGCGCCACCGGGCGCGAGGTGCTGCCGGAGGGCACGGCGGGCGGCGTCCTCCAGCTGCTGCGCGACACGCCGCGCGAGTGGGACGCCTGGGACATCAACGAGGAGGACCAGCGCTCCGGCCGCGAGCTCCTCGACCCCGTCTCGGTGGTCCCCGACGGCGACGCCGTCGTCGTGCGGCACGAGTTCGGGGCGTCGACGGCGGAGATCCGCGTGCGGCTGGTCGAGGGCCGCGTCGACCTCGCGTTCGACATCGACTGGCACGAGTCGCAGAAGCCGCTGAAGCTGGCCTTCCCCGTCGACGTGCGCGCCGAACGGGCCGCCTTCGAGATCCAGTTCGGGCACCTGCACCGTCCCGTGCACCGCAACACGTCGTGGGACGCCGCTCGCTTCGAGACCGTCGCGCACCGCTGGGTGCACGTCGGCGAGCCCTCCTGGGGGGTCGCCATCGCGCACGACGTCGTCTACGGGCACGACCTGCGCACGACCACGGCGCCGTCCGGCCGGCCGATGGTCACCGCCCGCCTGTCGCTGCTCCGCGCTCCCCTCTACCCCGATCCCGGCGCCGACCAGGGCAGGCACTCCTTCACGGTCAGCCTCCGTCCGGGCGGGATCGCCGAGGCCGTCGTCGACGGCTACCGGCAGAGCCTGCCGCCCCGCCCGCTGCGCGGCACCCCCGTGGAGCCGCTGCTCTCGGTCTCCGACCCGGCGGTCGTGGTGGAGGCGGTCAAGCTGGCCGAGGACGGCAGCGGCGACCTCGTGGTGCGGCTGTACGAGGGACACGGCGACCGGTCGTCGGCGAGCCTGACGACCACGGTCGACTGGGACTCGGTCGACACGACCGACCTGCTCGAGCGGACCGTCGAGAGCACCGCCGTCCGCGCCTCCGACGTGCGTCGGGTCGAGCTGGAGCTGCGGCCGTTCGAGCTGGTCACCCTGCGGTTCCGGGCGCCGCGGCGAGCAGGCTGACGAGCGGGTCGGGAGGGGGCTCGCGCCCGCGGTATCCTCGTCCGTCGACGATCAGGGAGGGACGAGCCCGTGGAAGAACCGTCGGGGCACGACGCCCTGAGTCGCGCCGACGTGCGCGGGGTCCATGCCGCCGACCCCACCTGGGCCCTGCTCCGCAGCTCGAACAGCCGCTGGGTCCTCCCCCTGTTCTCGCAGCACCTCGAGCGAGCCGAGGGCCCCGTGTCGGCCGACTGGTTCCACCAGGCCGTCGCCGAGGCGCTGGCCGAGAACGCCGCCGAGGAGAACGGCGCCGAGGAGGCGCCGCCCGCGCCGGCCCCGGACGGCCCCGCACCCGAGACGCGGGCCACCCCGGCCGACTACTGCCGCAGCTGGGTCGACGCCCGGTGGCTCGTCCGCACCCGCGCCTCCTCGTCGGACGATGCCCGGCCTGCGTACCGGCTGTCGCCGCACGCGCTGCGGGCGCTGCGCATCGTGCGCGAGCTCGTCGAGGCGGACAACGCCGTCAGCGAGGCGCGCCTCGGCAGCATCGCGAACGCCGTCCGGCAGCTGGCCGGGCTCGCCGACCCGAGCGTCGAGTCGCAGCTGGGCCGCATCGACGCGCAGCTGGCCGACCTGCAGATCCGCCGCGACCGGATCGAGCAGCACGGCACCGAGCCGGTCCCCCTCGACGCGCTGAGCCGTCAGCTGCACGAGGTCGTCCGGCTGACGGCGTCCCTGCCCGCCGACTTCCGTCAGCTGAGCGCGATGGTCGAGCAGCGGCACCGCGAGGTCGCCCGCGGTGCCGCGAGCGAGGACCTCGGCAAGGGCGCGCTCGTCGACCAGTACCTCCGCGAGAACGACCTGCTCGAGCAGACGCCCGAGGGGCGGGCCTACCGCGGCTTCGCCCAGATGCTGTCGTCGAGCGAGATCGACCAGATGCGTGCCGACATCGAGACGGTCCTCGCCCAGCCGGACGCCGCCTCCCAGATCGGCGAGCGCCAGCGCGCCCAGCTCGAGCAGCTCATCTCGTCGCTGCTCGCCGAGGAGCAGGCCGTGCAGGAGACGTACGGCCGCTGGACGTCGTCGCTCCGCCGGTTCCTCAGCCGCTCGGGCGCCGACCGGCACCAGCGGCTGCTCACCCTCGCCGACCGTGCCCTCGACGCGGGTGCCGCCTGGGCCGAGCAGCTCCCGGGAGCCGCCGTGCTGCCCGCCGACGTGCTCGGACTCGGCCCGCTCGACGCCGTCGACCTCACCCAGCTGCAGCTCTGGAGCGAGCGCGGCCGGCCCACCGTCGACGTGCAGGTCACCGAGGGCGACCTCGCCCTGCCCGAGGCCGACCGGGTGGCGCTGCGCCTCACCGCCGGCACGAGCCCCGCCGCCGTCGCGGGCACGCTCGACCGGCTCCTCGCCGAGCGTGCCGAGGTGTCGAGCACCGACGTGTGGCTCGCCACCGAGCCCGAGTTCCGCCGCCTCGGCCTCGTGCTCAGCATGCTCGACCTCGCCGTCGACCGGGGCCTCGTCACCGACGACCGCGAGTCCGTCGTGCTCACCGCCGACGAGGGAGGCACGGGCCGCGAGGTCGTGCTGCCGCGCCTCGTCTTCACGGCGCCGTCCTCCGCTGCGTCGGCGGGCGCCGCCTCAGCCGACGATGCTTCCCCGCTGCACCTCCAGGGAGACCCCTCATGACCGATGCCCCCGTCGACACGACGCCCGAGGTCGAGGACGCCGCACCGGACGCCGTTGCCGGCGATGCCACCGGTGCCGCCGACGTCCTCGCCGCCCCCGGCACGCTCCCCCTCGCCGGCCGTCGCGCGCTCGTCACCCTGCTGACCCACCGCTTCGTCTCGCGGGCGAGGCAGAAGGAGGCGTGGGCCGGCCTCCTGGCGCACGAGGCCGACATCCGCGCCCGCCTGTCCGAGCTGTTCCTCGACCTCGAGGTCGACCACGGCCACGAGGTCGCGTTCAAGCGGCAGTCGGGCGGCGACGACGCCCCCGTGCTGCTGCGCCGCGAGAAGCCGCTGTCGCGCGACGCGTCGTTCCTGCTCGTGTTCCTGCGGCGCGAGCACGCGTACACCGACGGCGACGACGAGGCCGTCGTCGTCTCGCGTGACCAGGTCGCCGAGTTCCTCGGGCGGTTCCACGACGACACGGGCCGCGACGAGGTGCGGGCCGACCGCCGCGTCGACGCCGCGATCGCCGCCATGGTGTCGCGCGACCTGCTCGAGCCCGAGCCCGACGACCCGCAGCTCTTCACCGTCTCGCCCGCGATCGTCCCCCTGGTCAGGCCTGAGCAGCTGGCGCACCTCGAGCAGGTGTACCTCGACGCTGCAGGAGGCGCGGGTCCCGACGTCGAGGTCGGTGACGACCTCGACGAGGCCGAGCTGGACCAGGACGAGGAAGACGCCCAGCACCTCCCCGACCCCACGGCGGTCGCGCTCGACCTCGACCTCCCCCGCGACACGGAAGCAGACCCGGCATGACCCCCGCCTCCCCCGCCGACGAGACGACCGACACCGCACCCGAGACCCCCGCGCTCGACGTCGACGTCGCCCCCGACGACGCTCCCGACCTCGGCATGTTCCACTCGGGCCAATACCGCATCGAGCTCGTGCAGCTGCTCAACTGGGGCAGCTACGCCGGCCTGCACCGCATGCCCGTCGGGCGCGGCGGCATCGCGATCCTCGGCCCGACCGGCCGCGGCAAGTCGACCGTGCTCGACGCGATGAGCGCCGTCATCATGCCGAACCCGCAGGAGTTCAACCGCGCGGCCCGCGACGACTCCCGCCAGCGCTCCGAGCGCACCGTCTACAGCTACGCCCGCGGCAAGACCGACGAGGTGCGCGACGCCGCCTCCGACCAGACGACGACGCGGTTCCTCCGCCCGCTCGGCGAGGCCTTCGCGAGCGGCTCGGCGATCACCTGGAGCACCGAGCTCGGCGAGACCCTCACCGCCGTCCGCCTCGCCTGGATCGGTCCCGAGACGTCGAGCCAGGACGAGGTCACCCAATCGACCGTCTACCTGCTCGTCCGCGGCCGCTTCGACCTCAGCCGCCTCACCGAGGCCCGCCGCGACCCCACCAGCACCTCCCCGCTGACGAAGAGCTCGCTCAGCCGCCTCGTCGACCCCGCGCACGACCTCGTGACCTACTCGCAGCCCGAGCTGCGCGTCCGGCTCTGCGGCGTGCTCGGCATCGGCGGCAGCGACGAGTCGCAGCTCAAGGCGCTGACGCTGCTGCGTCGTGCCCAGGCGTCGAAGGGCGTCTTCTCGATCGACGAGCTCTTCACGCAGTTCGTGCTGACGCAGCCCAAGGCCCTGAGCCGCTGGGAGACGACGCTCGCGACCTACCGCGAGGCCTCGCAGCTCTACGACGTCTTCGAGACGACCCGCAAGAAGCTCGAGGTGCTCGAGCCCGTGCCTGCCCTCGCCGAGCAGTGGCAGGCCGCGGGCGACGACGCGACGGCCAAGCGCCGGCTGCTGGCCGAGGGCGACGAGCCCGGCGCCGAGCCGAGCCGCCTCCGCGTCTGGCTGGCCGGCAAGGTCGGCGACTGGGTGGGCGGCGAGGTCGACCGCGTCCAGCTCGCGAAGCGCGAGGCGACCGAGACGAGGAGGCGCGCGGCCGACGACGAGGAGGTCGCGCTCCGTGCCCGCGAGCAGGCCCTCGCGCAGATCGCCGACCTCGGCGGCGACCCCTCGCACTCCCTCCGCGAGCAGGTGCGCTGGGCCGAGGACGCGCTCGCCCGCGTCGAGGCGCAGCACCGGCGCTTCGCCGCGCCGCTCGAGGGCGTCGGCGAGGCCGTGCCGACCTCGGCCGACGAGCTCGAGGCCCTGCGCGGTCGCGCGTCCTCGCTCGCCGCCGAGGAGAAGTCCGCCCGCCGCGAGCACGACGAGCTGCGCGGCGAGCTCGCCGCCCGGATCGCCGAGACGCGTCGTGCCGTGGGCGAGCGCCAGCGCCAGAAGGAGTCGTTCGAGCGACGCCGCAGCAACGTGCCCGACGAGGCCGTCGAGCGTCGCCGCCGCATCGCCGACGGGACGGGCGTCCCCGTCTCCCGCCTGCCCTACGCGGGCGAGCTGATGGAGGTCGCCCCCGAGCACCGCGACTGGAGCACCGCCGTCGAGCGGGTCCTCGGCGAGCTGGCGACGCACCTCCTCGTCGACTCGGACGACTTCGCGGCCGTCCGCCGGTTCGTCGACGCCGAGGACATGCGCGGCCGCGTCACCCTCGTGCCCGCGCCCCCGGGCCTCACGCCGCGCCTCACGCCGATCGCCCGCACGGTGCCGTCGATGCTCGTGCTCGACGAGGCGAGCCCGTTCCGCGGCTGGCTGCACGACGAGCTCGTCGCCGAGCGCAGCGTGCTCTGCGTCGAGGGCGCCGACGACCTCGACGCACCGCTGCCCGACGGCGCACGCGGGGCCGTGACTCGGGCAGGCCTCCGCACCGGAGGCGGTCGTCGCGTCACGAAGGACGACCGTCGGATCCGCTCGTGGATCGGCCTCGACAACGCCGCCCGGGTCGCCGAGCTGGGCGACGAGATCGACGAGCTGACCCGTTCGCTCGATGCCGCCCGTGCCGAGTGGGACGCCGCCGAGACCGTCGCGGGCGCCCGCCGCCGCGTCGTCGAGACCATCGAGCGCGCCGTCGAGACGAGCTGGTCGGACGTCGACGCCGCACCGGCCCGTGCCCGCCTCGACGACCTGCGCGGCCAGCTCGAGCGGGTCGCCCTCGAGCGACCCGAGGTGGCGACGCTGCAGGCCGCCGCGGCCGAGCACGACGAGGCCCGGCTCGAGGCGGTGCGCCGCGGGGCCGAGGTGCAGCAGGTGCTCGACCAGCTCGAGCAGACGCACGCGACCCTGGTCGACATCGAGGACGCGTTCAGCGACGCCCTGCACGGCGCCGACCCACTCGACGACCACGAGCGCGCCCTGCTCAGCACGCTGCCGTTCACCGCGCCGCGCGAGGCAGCCGACGTCGAGCGCTCGCGTCGCGACGCCGCCGCCCAGCTGCGGTCGCAGATCGACGCGCACGACCGCGAGCGGGGCCAGCACGAGCTGACCCTCGAGCTCGTCTTCGCGCGCTACCTCGAGCTCGACCGCAACGCCGGGATCGACGCGACGATCGACAGCCTGCCCGCCGTGCTCGCGATCCACCGCGGGCTCGTCGACGACGACCTGCCGCACGCCAAGGAGAGCTGGCTCGAGAAGGCCGGCAGCGACATGGGAGACAGCCTCCGTGCGCTGCTCGTGCAGATCGAGGAGGACGGCCACGTCATCCGACGCGGCGTCCGCCCCATCTCGGAGGCGCTGCGGGCGATCGAGTTCCGTGAAGGGTCGACGCTCGACATCGAGCCGCGTCCCGTGTCGAACAGCGACCTGGCCGACTTCCGGCGCACGCTGCGCGAGCACCTGGGCGACGCGCGCGGGTCGGTCCCTGCGGCCGGCACGTCGTCGGGATCCGGCTCGGGGACGGTCGCAGGAGGCGCGGGCGCGACGGGTGCAGCCGCCCCGTCTCGGGAACCGGCCGAGGTCGAGCGACGGTTCCTCCGCCTCCGGCGCGACCTCGCCCACCTCGAGGAGCGCTCTAAGGTCGGCGACGCGTGGCGCCGCCGGGTGCTCGACGCGCGGGAGCACTTCCAGTTCCGGGCCATCGAGACGCGGGCCGACGGCACCCAGATCGTGCACGAGGGCGTGGCCGGCAAGTCGGGCGGCGAGGGCCAGGAGCTGATCGCGTTCGTGCTCGGCGCCGCCCTGCGGTTCCGGCTCGGCGACGGCACCGACCGGGTGCCGACCTACGCGCCGATCGTGCTCGACGAGGGCTTCGTCAAGGCAGACACGGAGTACACCGGCCGCGCCCTGTCGGCCCTGCGCTCGCTCGGGTTCCAGCTCGTCGTGGGAGCCCCGCGCGACAAGGTCGCCGCCTTCGAGCAGCACGTCGAGAGCGTGGCCTACATCTCGAGCGACCCGACCCGCCCCGAGCTCTCGCGCATCTGGCCGCTCACGATCCGCGAGGCGATGGAGGTCGAGCGCCACGGCCTCGACCCTGCCCTGCTCGGCTAGCCCGGCCCGCCTCCGCCCCCAGACGCGGCCGAGTGGTCAGGAACGGTCCTCCCCCGTCATGGGAAGGACCGTTTCCGACCACTCGGCAGCGCACACCTCGTGGACGCCTCACGCGCGGACGCCCTAAGCGACTTGCCCCGAACTGTTGCCTCGCAGGGCACGAGGCGACGATCCGGGGCAACTCGATCGTCTCGGGGGGCGAAGGTCGAATCGCGCGCGGGGCGCCGTCGTCAGACGTCGCGGGTGGGCGGGCCCGTGTAGTCGACGAGGAACCCCTTCGGCAGCGGGCCCTTGATCCGCTGGCCGGACTGCGACTCCTCCCAGGCGTGCGCGAGGATGCCGACCGACCGCGACAGCACGAAGAGGCCGCGCGCGAGCTCGGGCTCGATGCCGAGCTCGCCGTAGACGACGGCCGAGACGCCGTCGATGTTCATCGGGACGTCCTTGGCCGCCAGCTCGTCCTCGATCGCCAGGGCAGCCGCGAGGTGCCTGCCCGCCACGACGCCGTCGTCGCGTGCCCGCTCGATGAGCGTCAGCAGCGGGTCGCGACGCGGATCGCGCGGGTGCCACCGGTGGCCGAAGCCCGGCACGAATGCGCCCCGCGCCTTGTACGAGGCCACGAGGGAGGCGGCGAGCTCGTCCAGAGGACGCGCCGCACCCAGCCCGTCAGCCCCGCCGGATCCACCCGCACCCTCGTGCGCCGCGACCATCTCGTTCAGCAGCGCGACGCACTGCTGACCCGCGCCTCCGTGGGTGTCGCCCAGCACGTTGACCCCGTTCGCGATGGCCGAGTTGAGGCCGACGCCCGAGGTCGCCGCCATCCGCGCGCTCGCGATCGACGGCGCCTGCGGTCCGTGGTCGACGCTCGCGACGAGGGCGGCCTCGAGAAGAGCGGCCTGCTCCGGCGACGGCAGTTCGCCGCGGGTCATCAACCACACCGTGCTGATGAAGTCGACGTTCCCGATCAGCTGCTGCACGGGGTAGCCGCGCAGCTCGATGACGCCGGGCTCGATCCTCGTGATGGCGGTCGACCACCATGCCGTCGTCGACGCGAGACGCGCCTCGAGCCGAGCGTTCTCGGCCTGGGCGGCGGCCAGCTGCTCCTCGAGCGAACCAGCGGCAGCACCAGCACCAGCACCAGCACCAGCAGCAGCAGCAGCAGCAGCGGCACCCGCACCCCCCGCGCTCACACCGCACCACCCTCGTGCAGCGCCCGGATCTCGGCCGCGTCGTACCCGAGCTCGGCCAGCACCTCGTCCGTGTGCTCCCCGAGCAGGGGCGGCGACACGGTGGGCCTGCCCGGCACCCCGTCGATGCGGATCCCGTGCCCCATGACGCGCAGCGGGTCGTCGCCGTCGGCTCCCCCGGGGAACGGCAGCGAGTGCACCAGCTCCCGGTCGCGCACCTGCGGGCTGTCGAGCATCTCGGCGACCGTGAGCACGGCGGCGGCCGGCACGCCCGCGTCGCTCAGCGCTTCCTCCCACGAGGCCGCGGACCGCGAGGCGAGAGCCGCCTCGAGCGCCACGGTGAGCGCCGCTCGGTGCGTCTTGCGCGCCTCCCGCTCGGCGAACCGAGGGTCGGCGACGAGGTCGGGGCGGCCGACGACGCCGCAGAGCAGCTCGAACTGCTCCTGCTTGTTGGCGGCGATGTTGAGGGCGCCGTCGCCCGTCGCGAAGGTCCCCGACGGGGCGGCCGTGCCGTTGTCGTTGCCGAGCGGACGCGGCTCGGTGCCCGCGACGAGGTGGTTCGAGACGACCCAGCCCATCGCGGTCGCGGCCGTCTCGAGCATGGACACGTCGATGACCGAGCCGACTCCGGTCCGTTCCCGCCCGAGCAGGGCCGACGAGATGGCGAAGGCGGCGGCGAGCCCGCCGAGCGTGTCCGCGATCGGGTAGCCGGCCCGCAGCGGCGCGGTGTCGGGGGTGCCGGTGACGCTCATCATCCCCGAGCTGCCCTGGATGATCTGGTCGTAGGCCGGCTTCGAGCGCAGCGGCCCGGTCTGCCCGAAGCCCGAGATCGCGGCGTAGACGAGCCGCGGGTTGATCGCGCGGAGCGCGTCCCAGCCGAAGCCGAGCCGCTCGAGCACCCCGGGCCGGAAGTTCTCGAGCAGCACGTCCGACTCCGCGACCGCCCTGCGGAGCACCTCCGCGCCTCCTTCGGTCTTGAGGTCGACCGTCAACGAGCGCTTCTGGGCGTTCTGCGCGAGGAACGAGATGCCGAGGAGGCGCCCGTTCAGCTCTGCAGACGCGCCGAGCTGGCGGGCCAGGTCGCCGCCCCTCGGCGTCTCCACCTTGATCACGTCGGCTCCGAGCAACGCCAGCTGGTAGGCCGCGTACGGCCCGGCCAGCACGTTCGTCATGTCGAGGACGCGGATCCCCTCGAGCGGGCGAGGGCCGGCAGACGAGCCAGGCCCAGCCGCGGCTCCAGCTCCTGCAGGTGGGGCGTCGGTCACGCGTTCTCCTTCTCTCGGGCGTCGAGCGCGTCACCGGAGGCGGCACTGCCGCGCGCAGCCCGGCGACGTGCACGGATCTTCGTGAACGCGGCCCCCGCGACGGCGATCACCAGAACCACGTACAGCGTCACCGTGATCCCGCTCGACACGAGGATCGACGGGTCGCCCTCGCTGACGAGCAGCGCCCGGCGGAACTCCGTCTCGGCGAGCGGGCCGAGGATGATCGCGATCAGCATCGGCGCGACCGGCAGGCCGTAGCGGCGCATGAGGAACCCGATCAGCCCGATCACGGTGACGAGCGCCAGGTCGAGGATCTTGCTGCTCGTCGCGTAGACGCCGAGCATCGCGAAGACGGTGATGCCCGCGTAGAGGTAGTGCCGCGGCACCTTGAGCAGCTTCGCCCAGAGCGGCGCGAACGGCAGGTTGAGGATGAGCAGCACGACCATGCCGACGAAGAAGCTCGCGAGCAGGGCCCAGACGAGGTCCGGCGCGCGGTCGAACAGCAGCGGTCCCGGCTGCAGGCCGTACTGGCGGAACGCGGCCAGCAGGATCGCCGCGGTGGCCGACGTGGGGAGGCCGAGCGCCAGCAGCGCGCCCATCGCGGTGCCGGCGGTCGCGTTGCCGGCCGCCTCCGGTCCGGCGACGCCCTGGATCGCGCCGCGGCCGAACATCGGCGACTTGCGACGTGCGTCGAGGCGCTTCTCCGTGCCGTAGGCGAGGAACGTCGGCACCTCGGCCCCGCCGACCGGGATGATCCCGAAGGGGATGCCGATCGCCGTGCCGCGCAGCCAGGCGGGCGCGGCGAGCCGCAGCTCGCGCCGCGACAGCCAGAGGCGACCGGTCGAGCGCAGCAGCTGGGTCTCGTCGCGGGAGCCGCGGCGGGCGGCGACGCTGAACACCTCGCCGAGGGCGAGCAGGCCGACCGTGATGACGACGATGTCGATGCCGTCGAACAGCTCGGGCACGCCGGCCGTGAAGCGCGAGGCGCCCGAGATGCCGTCGATGCCGACGACCGAGATCGCCAGGCCGATCGCGAGGGCGCCGAGGCCCCGGACGACCGACTCGGTCACGACCGCCGAGATCGCCACGAAGGCGAACACTGCCAGCGCGAGGTACTCGGCCGGCCCGAACAGGGTGGCCAGCTCGGCGAGCCGCGGCGCGAAGAACACCACGAGGATCGACGCGATGATGCCGCCGATGAAGGCGCCGATCGCCGACGTGGCGAGCGCCTGGGCGGCCCGCCCGCTCGTGGCCATCTTGTGGCCCTCGATCGTGCCGGCGATGGCCGTGCTGTTGCCCGGGGTGTTCATCAGGATGCCCGAGATCGAGTCGCCGAACAGGCCGCCGAAGAGCACCCCGGCGAACATGATGAAGGCGCCGATCGGGTCGAGCGAGAAGGTGACCGGCAGGAGGAGCGCGACGGCCATCGCGGAGCCGAGGCCGGGCAGCACGCCCACCGCGGTCCCGAGCAGGGCGCCGATGAGCACCCAGAGCATGTTGATCGGCGTGAGGACGGTGACGAAGCCGTCGCCGAGGTTCGCGAGCGACTCCATCAGAGGATCCCTCCCAGGACGCCCGGAGGCAGGTTGAGGCCGAGACCGGCCGAGAAGGCGAGCTGCACGATCGAGGAGATCGCGAGCGACAGGGGGATGTCGAACAGCGGTCGCTGGCTGCCCAGCGCCCGGGCGACGCCCCAGAACAGCAGGGCGCCCGAGAGCAGCCAGCCGAGCGGGGTGAGCGCCGCGATGAACACGACGACGGTGAGCAACGCGCCGAGCAGCGCGCGGTGGTTGCTCGTCGGGCGGAGCGCCTGCGGCTCCCCCTCCTCGTCGAGCACGAGGTCGTCGTCGGGCTGGCCGGGCGCCGCGGGCTGCGCGACCTCGACGCTCTCCGACTCCGGCTTGCGGAGCACGTCGATCGCGAGCAGCAGGGCGAGCACGATCACCAGCGCGGCGATCAGCGAGGGGAAGACCTGCGGGCCGGGCGAGGCCGTGTTGGCGGGCACCTCCATCGTCACCGTGCCGACCACGAGGCCGAGCCCGATGACGAGCATGAGCGCCGGGACGATGAGCCCGGTGCGGCGGCGCCAGAAGCCGTCGGCGACGACCACGGCGCGGCGGGTGACCGAGACGGTCCGGATGACGCCGCTCACAGGCCCAGCTCCTCGATGATCGCGTCGACACGGGCCTGGTCCTCGGCGATGAACTCGACGAAGTCGTCGCCGGTCACCACCGCCGGCTCCCACGAGTTGCGGCGCAGGGTGTCCTGCCACTCGTCGGACGCGACCATCTCGTCGATGATCGCGACGAGCTCGTCCCGCTCGGCGGTCGTGATGCCGGCCGGGGCGACGATGCCGCGCCAGTTGGGCAGGTTCACGTCGATCCCCTGCTCGATGAAGGTGGGGGCGTCGATCCCGTCGACGGGCTCCTCGGCCGAGAGGGCGAGGGCGCGCAGGTTGCCGGCCTCGATCTGGTCGCTGAACTCGTTGTAGCCGCTCACGCCGATCTCGACCGTGCCCGACAGCAGCGCGGTGAGCACCTCGCCGCCGCCCGGGTACGAGACGTAGTTGATCTCGCCGGGGTCGACGCCGACCTCGCGGGCGAACAGCCCCGCGAGCAGGTGGTCGGTGCCGCCCAGCCCGCCGCCGCCGATCGCGTGGCTGGAGGGCGCCTCCTGCCAGGCCTCGACGAAGTCGTCGATGGTCTCGTAGGGCGAGTCCTCGGGCACGATGAAGACCTCGTAGTCCTCGGCGAGCTTGGCGATCGGCGTCGTGTCCTCGAGGTCCACGGCCGACCCCTGCACCGTGATCGCGCCCTCCATGACCGTGCCGGTCATCATGAGGTTCGTCGGGTCGGGGTCGAAGTCGGCGAACTGGGTCAGGCCGATGGTGCCGCCCGCGCCGGGCACGTTGACCACCTGGACGTTGTTCACGATGGAGGCGGCCCGCAGCGCCTGCTGCGCCTCCCGGGCCGCGAGGTCCCAGCCTCCGCCGGGCGCGGCCGGGGCCATCACCGTCAGCTTGGCTCTCGGATCGGCTCCCGCGGTGCCGTCCCCGGCGTCCACGGCGGCGAAGCCGACGAGCGCGGCGGTGACGGCGACGCCGACTCCCCCGAGCAGGCGGCGCCGCGTCTTGTCGTTCGGTCTGGCCACGTTCACTCCCTTGTGACGTCGGACGGGCATCCACTAGGTGGATGTCTGTGTCCGCCTGATGGTAGCTTCGCGTCGAGACATCGTGCAAGGCGGACCGCACAGGACGGTCCGGAGGCGCGGGTCGGGACGAGAGGTCGGCGATGGTCACGGAAGCGAGCGGGGTCCGCGCCGTCAGCCGCGCCCTCGACGTGCTGCAGGCGTTCACGCCCGAGCGCACCTCCCTGTCGGTCGGCGAGCTCGTCACGGCGTCCGGGCTGCCCCGGACGACCGTGCTGCGCCTGGTCGAGACCCTCGTCGCCGAGCGCATGCTGCAGCACGTCGCCGGCGGCCGCGTGGCCGTCGGCACCCGGCTGATCCGCTGGGGCGCCTTCGCCGCCGCCGCCTGGACCGTGCCCGAGGCGACCGCCGCACGCATGGCCGAGCTGGCCGCCGAGACGGGCGAGACCGTCAGCCTCTACGTGCGCAACGGCACGACCCGCGTCGTCGTCGCCCAGTCGCCGAGCCCGCACTCGCTGCGGCACGTCGTCCAGGTCGGCGACGAGCTGCCGCTGTGGAAGGGCGCCGCCGGCATGGTGCTGCTGAGCTCGGTCGCGCCGGAGGAGCTCGGCGCCGAGGTGGCGGCGCTGGCCGCTGCGGTCGCCGGGTCGAGTGCCAGTGCCGCGTCCGGATCCGGGGCCGGCCCGCATGTCGGGTCCGCTGCCGAGGACGTCGACGAGGAGGCGCTTGTCGCCCGCGTCGAGCAGGCCCGGGCCGCCGGGTGGTCGCTGTCGCACGGCGTCCGCGAGCCGGGCAACAGCGGCATGGCGGTCCCGGTCCCGAGCCGCGACGGAGCGCAGCCCGTGGCGCTGGCGCTCGGCGGCCCGACCAGCCGGTTCACCGACGAGGCGACCGCGGCTTTCCTCGGGGCGCTGCAGGCCGCCTCCTCGGACATCGCCCGCACCGGGCTGCCGCCCGCCCTCGACTGACCCAGGCCCCCGGCCCGGGCGACGTCGCCGCGGGTCACCACCCCGACCGACAGGAGCGACGATGCCCCAGCCCGACCCGCAGCAGCCCGAGACCGCCGGATCCCCCGCACCCGGGCCCGTCGACACCGGGCCCGAAGCCTGGCCCGCCGCGGGCGAGCTGCCCGTCGCGACGATCTCGGACGCGATGGAGCGCTTCGGCGTCGCCGACGGCATCCGTCCGCTCTGGCGCGGAGCAGCCCTGTCGGGGCGCGCCTTCACCGTCTGGACCCGCCCCGGCGACAACGCCGGCCTGCACGCCGCGTTCGAGCAGATCAGGAGGGGCGAGATCCTCGTCGTCTCCGGCGGCGGCGACGAGACGCGGGCGCTGATCGGCGAGCTCGTCGCCGAGAAGGCGCTCGCGCTGGGGGTCGGCGGCATCGTGCTCGACGCGGCCGCCCGCGACGTGGTCGAGCTGGAGCGGGTGGGAGTCCCCGTGTTCGCCCGGGCCGTGACTCCTGCCGGGCCGTGGAAGACCGGCCCGTACCGGCTCGGCGAGACCGTGGCCGTCGGCGGGGTCGCCGTGGCTCCGGGCGACTGGGTCGTCGGCGACGACGACGGTGTGGCGATCGTGCCCGCGGGTCGCGTCGAGGACGTGGTCGCGGCGACGCACGAGCTGCTGCGAGGCGAGGGCGAGCGGCGCGAGGCGAACCGGCGGCTGGTGCCGCGTGGCTGAGAGCGCGGCCGAGTCCGCCCGGCCCGTCGTGTGGGTGCCGCGGCCGATCGACGACGCGGTCGTGGAGTCCCTGGCGGAGTGGGCCGACGTGCGCCTCGGCTGGGGCGCGACGGCCGCCTCCTGGGCTGACGTCGCTCCGGAGGTGCAGGGCGTCCTGCTCCGCACCGCCCGCGTCGACGGGGCGATGATGCGCGAGGCCCCGCAGCTGCGGATCGTGGCGCGGCACGGGGTCGGGCTCGACACCGTCGACGTCGCCGCGGCTGCCGAGTTCGGCATCGAGGTCACGACGACGCCCGCGGCCAACAGCCGGTCGGTCGCGGAGCTCGCCGTCGCGCTGCTGATGATCACGCGCCGCGGGCTGGGCCCGGCGCTCGCGACAGCCGGTTTTGGTGCTGGTGCTGGGTCGAGTGGGACCGCGCCTGCCGATCGGGCGTCGATGACCGGACGCGAGCTCTCCGGAGCCACCCTCGGCCTGCTCGGCTACGGCCGCATCGCGCAGCTCGTCGCCGGCATCGCCCGCGACGGACTCGGCATGCGCGTCGTCGCGCACGACCCGCACCTCGACGACGAGGCGATCCGCGAGGCCGGAGCCGAGCCCGCCGGTCTCGACGACCTGCTCCGCACCTCCGACGCCCTCAGCGTCCACGTGCCCCTCACCGACGCGACCCGCGGTCTGCTCTCGGCCCGCGAGCTGGCGCTGCTCCCCGCGGGAGCGGTCGTGGTCAACACCTCCCGCGGAGGCATCGTCGACGAGGAGGCGCTGGTCGCCGCCCTGGAGTCCGGTCACCTCGCGGGAGCCGGCCTCGACGTCACCTCGGTCGAGCCCCTGCCCGGCGACCACCCCCTGCGGCACCGCCCCGACGTCGTGCTCACGCCGCACGTCGGCGGGCAGACCCGCGAGGCGATGTCCCGCGTCGGCCACGAGGCCGCCGCCCACCTCCGGCGTGTGCTCCTCTCGCCCAGCTGAACCGGCAGGAACTGCTGCCCGCCGCCCCCTCCCGAGCGTTCTCCGACGGCTCACCGATCGAGTGGTCAGGAACTGCTGTTCTCGGCCCCACGAAGAGCACTTCCTGACCACTCGACGCCGGCGCGACTCCCCCGCCGCTCGACGAGAGTCCCCAGATCGACTTCCCCCGCACCTCCCGAGGTCGATCTGGGGCCTCTCGTCCACCCCGCCCCCGCGAGTGGTCCGAATTCGGTCCTCCGGCAGCCCCCTGAGGACTCTTCCTCCCGGCACACCGACCGAGTGGTCTGGAACTGTTCTCTGCCACCCCATGAGGAACCTTTCCTGACCACTCGAGCGACGAGGGCGAGCCGGTCGGCTAGCCGACGACGGCGAGGACGCCCGTGGCCACGAGGGTGATGGCCGTGGTCCAGACGACGATGGCGACGGCCTGCCAGAGGATCACCCACCCCTTCGGCACTCCCGACGCGACGAACGTGGCGGCCGTGATCATGGTCGGCAGCGCCAGCGGGGCGAGGAGGCTCGCTCCGGGCACCCCGAACTTGACGAGCCAGCGCCGCAGCCGCGCCTTGCCCTTGCTCTCGGGCACCGCCTCCGTCGGCTCGACCGATCCCGCCGCGACGGGAGCCGGTGTCGATGCGGCAGCGCCGGCACGTCCCGACGCAGACGCAGCCTCCCCCGCCGGGGCCGGCGCTGCCGTGGACTCGGCCTGCCCCTCGGACCACGAGCCGGCGGGCACGGCGACCGCCACCGCACCCGAGGCCCCGGCCGCCTGCGCACGGCGACCGGCACGCCTCCGGACCACCGCCTCCCTGATCCGCGACCCCAGCAGCACCACGACGACGACGCACAGCAGGTTGCCCGCCATGCCGGCGAGCGCCGCGACGACCGGGTGCACGCCTCCGATGACGCCCAGTGCGGCGGAGGCCTCGCCCTCGATGAACGGGACGGCTCCCGCGAGGGCGATGACGAGCGGCTGCACCGCGTCGGGAACCTGGCTCATGAGTTCCTGGACCCAGCCGAACGTGTCGGCGGTGGACGTGACGGTGGCCGTGACGGCCGGGATGCCGGCAGCCGAGGAGGCGATGAGGACGGGGCGGGACATGGAGGTCTCCAGAGAGGGTCTCGTGCAGGACGGTAAGGGGGAAGGGCGACGAACGGGCGGGCGAAGTAGGGGGGCGAAGAACCGAAGGAGGAGGGGCGCGGGACCGAGCAGCGGCTCAGTCGCGCAGCGACGGCAGCACGACGCTGACGAACAGCGTGTTCGAGAGCACGGAGGCGGCGACCGCGGCAGCCGAGGCCGCGACGGCCTCGCCCGTGGCGGCGGCACCCCACTCGCCGCGCTGCAGCTGCTGCCCGCGGGTGTAGAGCGCGCCCGACCAGGGCAGGTCGCGGTGCAGCGCGGGCAGCGCGCCGCTGGCCGAGAGCAGGGCGGCGAGCGCCCCGGACCGCGGCGACGGCACCTGGTCGTCGAGCAGCACGGGCCGCACGAGGGCGAGCAGTTCGTCGCGCCGACCGGTGCCGCCGTCGACCAGGGCGGTCATCGGGATGAAGCCGAGCATCTTGCGAGCCTCGCGCCGCAGCGTCCCGCGCTCGACGACGCGGTCGATCATCGGCGCACGGAGCCCCGGTCCGATCTCGAGCACGAGCGACCGCAGGTCGGTCGGCTTGCCGGCGAGACGCCGCCAGGTCGCCGCGATCAGCGGATCGGCGGGCTCGCGTCCCTCGACGGCGTGGACCAGGCGTCCCCGCAGCGCCGACGTGTGCTCGTCGATGGCGACGGCGCCGTCGAGCGCGAGCTCGGTGAGCACGGCCCCGGCGAGGGTGTGCATGAGCGGCATCCCCTCCGAGCGGATCGTGCCCGACTCCGGGTCGAAGAGCAGCACGAGCACGTCCTCGGCGAGCAGGGGCGCGGTCGCGAGGGAGGTGGCGGAGGGGTCGGTCTCGGTCATGGTCGTGTCCTCGGGTCGTGTTCGGGTGCAGGCGCAGGCGCAGGCGCAGGCACTCCCCCGGCAGCGGCGGAGGCGGAGGCGGAGGGAACGGAGCCGGAGGGCACGGACGCAGCCGGCCCGCCTGCCTCCGCCGCGTCCAGCGCGGCCTCGAGCGCCTCCAGGTCGTCGTCCTTGCCGGCCGAGACGAGGTAGGCGCGGTAGAGCACCTCGAGCTGGGCCTGGTTGTACAGCTCGGTGACGGCGGCGCCGACCGTGGCGGTCGCCGACTCGACGCCGTGGACCGCCTGCTCACGCGGGTCGGTGAGCCACGGGTAGGTCTCGAACAGCCGGCCCATGGCGGGGGCGAGCGAGGCTCCGAGACGGCGGCGGGTCGCTCGATCGGCGTCCGGGGTCAGCGCGTCGAAGGCGTCGTCGTCGGAGGTGCGGGGCTCGTCCCGCAGGATCGTCCGGAGGTCCTGCATGGCCGACTCGTCGTAGACCCGCGACCAGATCATCACGAGCGACCGGTCGGCCTCGCTGAGGTGGCGGCCGACGTCGCTGAAGCCGGCGGGCAGCTCGGCAGGCGAACGGTGCTGCATGATCAGCGCGAGCTCGCCGCGGATGCGCTGCAGCCGTCCGATCGTGGCCTCGAGCTCGGCGTCGAGCACGCGGAAGGCCCCGTCGGGGTCGTCGCCGGCGTTGCCGAGTGCTTGGACCTGGGCGAGGGGCACGCCGAGCTCGGTCAGCCGGGTGATCTGCAGCAGGCGGACCAGGTGCCGCACCTCATACTGCTTGTAGCCGTTGCCGAGCCGTTCCGGCTCGTCGAGCAGCCCGAGCTGGTGGTAATAGCGGACGCTCTTGACGGTGGTGCCGGCCATCTCGGCCAGCTGTCGTGTGCTCCAGGCCATGGTCGCCTCCTCGTCGGTGTCTGTGCCGACGCGTGTCGGCGGCTACTGACGAGTAGAGACCATGCCCCCGGGGCACGGTCAAGCGTCGATCGGAGAAGTCGCCGACCGGTCGAGCCCGCCCTCAGCCGAGCGGTCGAGAACGGTCCTCCCCCGACCGGCGGAGGACCGCACCTGACCACTCGACGAACGCGGGCAAGGTCGCCACGTCGCTCCGAGGCCTCTCACCCTGCTGCGCGACCGGTGAACCGGCAGACATCGCTGCCCCCGGCCCCGACGAGAGCACTTCTCGCCGGTTCACCCGCCGAGCAGCCGAATCCCTCCGGCTCACCGCCGCCCCCTAGGCTCAGCCCGTGTTGTTCTCGCCGCCGCCGGAGCCGGCGCCCTCCGACCCCGTGCTGGTGGCACCGACCCTCTACCGGATGTCGCTGCCGAGCGACCCCGGAGTCGTGCGCGGCTGGTTGTCCGTAGCCCGGGAATGGACGTGGGATGTGGAGGGCCCCTGGTGGAGCCGGCGGCGCGTGCGGCCCCACCTCTTCGCGGAGTGGGCGCTGAACTGGACCGAGGACCTGGACTACGGCAGCTTCTACTCCGATCCCGACTACGAGAATCCACACTCCTGTGGTCTGCCGCTCGGCACGGCGGACCTCGAGGAGGTCGACCGTGGCGAGTTCACGTTCGGCGGGCACGTCCTGGCCCTGGACCTCGTCGACCCCCAGGACGAGCCCGAGGTCTGGCACGCGCGATGGGACTCCTGCGCCGGTTGACCTCGACCTCCGATCTGGGCCCTGAACCGGCGGGAACGGTTCTCGGAAGGCGCTGAGACAGCACTTCGTGCCGGTTCACGCAGCCGGGCAGCCCGAGCCGAGCTGTCACCCCCGCTACACCTGTCGTCCACATCCCCCTGCTCTGATGCCCGAGGCCCGCCCCGATCACGGGGGCGGCGCCTCCACGACCACGAAGGACCAGGATGACCACCACCCCCACCGCCGCACGACGCCCGCGCCACCGCGCCCGCGTCGCCGCGGCGCTCCTGCTCGTCACGGCCACCGCCGTCGGAGCCACGAGCACCGCCACGTCGGCCCGTGCCGACGACGCCGTCCCGCTGCTGACCACCGAGTCGACCGCGTGGAGCTACCTCGAGACCGGGGTCGACCCCTCGGCCGGCAGCGCCGACCCGCTCAGCTGGACCGCCGACGACTTCGACGACTCCGCCTGGAAGAACGCCCAGGGCAGCTTCGGCGCCAAGGGCGGCAAGGCGACCGGCATGGGCGGCGGCTACGCCGTCGACACCCTGCTGCAGCAGTACCTCCCGGGCGGCACCGTCGACGTGCCGACCTACTTCTTCCGCAGCTCCCTCGACCTCACCGCCGACCAGCTCGCGGGCTGGAAGTCGCTGACCGCGGACGTCGTCTACGACGACGCGCTCGTCGTCTACGTCAACGGCACGAAGGTCGTCGGCTACGAGGACTCCCGCGTCGCCGAGCACGACGGCAACGTCGGCTACGCGGGCGACGGCGGCGGCGACCCCGACCGCTCGACGTTCACGATCGACCCGGCCCTGCTGCACGCGGGCGAGAACACCGTCTCGGTCGCGCTCTACCAGGACCGCTCGACCAGTTCGGACATCTACTTCGACTTCCTCTCGCTCACCCCCGTCTCGGCGAGCGCCGAGGCCACCATCAGCGACGTGTTCCTCAACATCGGGGCCGACGAGTCGCAGCGTGCGGTGTCGTGGTACTCCGACTCGACCAGCGCCGAGGAGGCGCAGCTCGCGCTCACGAAGGACGTGACGGGCGGTGCCTTCCCGGCCCGCGCCTCCTCGTTCCCCTCCACCAGCGGGACCGCGACCGACGGGCAGAACTGGCACCACGCGACGCTGACCGGCCTCGTCCCGAGCACCTCGTACAGCTACCGCGTCGGCAGCGACGCCGACGGCTGGTCGGAGACGTACACGTTCGAGACGCAGGCGACCGGCGACTACGGCTTCCTGTTCATCGGCGACGCGCAGATCGGCGCGGGCGAGACCGTCGCCGACACGGCCGGCTGGGTCGAGACGATGGGCAAGGCGTCGGGCGAGTTCCCCGACACGAGCTTCGTGCTGAGCGCGGGCGACCAGGTCAACACGGCCTCGAACGAGCTGCAGTACGACGGGTTCCTCGCGCCGTCGCAGACGAAGTCGCTGCCGTTCGCGACGAACATCGGCAACCACGACGTCGCGAGCAAGGCCTACGAGCAGCACTTCGCGATGCCGAACGTCAGCGAGACGGCGGGCCGGCCGGACGCGAACCGGGCCGGCGGCGACTACTGGTTCCTCTACCAGGACACGCTCTACATCTCGTTCAACTCGAACGACCGTGACGACGCCGGCCACGCCGACTTCGCCCGGAAGGTCATCGCCGAGCACGGCGACGAGGCCCGCTGGACCGTCGTCACGTTCCACCACTCGGTCTACAGCGTCGCCTCGCACGCGACCGACGGCGACATCGTCACGCGTCGTGCCGAGCTGCCCCCGGTGATGAGCGAGCTCGACGTCGACCTGGTGCTGATGGGCCACGACCACGTCTACGTCCGCAGCTACCTGATGAGCGGCATGACGCCGGTGCACACCGACGAGCCGGTCGACGGCACGGTCACGCCCGAGGGCGACGAGGTGCTCTACGTCACGGCGAACTCGTCGAGCGGCAGCAAGTACTACGACATCCAGTCGCAGGACTTCGCCTTCAGCGCCGTGCAGAACCAGGAGTACACGCCGAACTTCACCAACGTCGAGGTGACCGCCGACTCCATCGCGATGACGACGTACCGCACCGCGGACCTGTCGGTCGTCGACGAGGTGACGCTGTCGCGTCCGGCCGACCCGACGGAGCCTCCCGTCGATCCGACGGACCCGACGACCCCGCCGGTCGACCCCACCACGCCTCCGGTCGACCCGACGACGCCGCCCGTCGACCCGGGCACCGGCGAGCCCACGGCGGTGCCGCTCTCCGAGCTGACGGAGGCGACGCACACGCTGGTCGTGACCGCCGTCGACGAGGCGGAGGGCACGCTCACCGCGACCGTCCCACGTCGTCTCGCCGGTGCGGCGCTCGACTGGTTCGTCCACTCGGAGCCCGTCTACCTCGGTGACGACCCCAGCGACGACGACGGGGTGCTCACGCTGCGCCTCCCCGAGGGCCTCGGAGCCGGCACCCACACCCTCGTCGGCCAGACCGACGCCACGGGAGCCGAGACCTGGGGCACCTTCGAGCTGACGGCCGCCTCCGACCCGCTCCCGGGCACGCCGGGTGCCGGCGCGGGTGCGGGTACGGGTTCCGAAGCCGGCACGGGTGCGGGCACGTCGGCCGGAGGCTCGACCGCCACGGCGCAGGCCGACGGCACGCTCGCCTTCACCGGCAGCGACGCCCTCCCCCTCGCCGCGGGTGCCCTGCTCGTGCTGCTCGCCGGTCTCGCGCTGGTCGTGAGGGCCCGCCGCCGCCGCGCGTAGCGCCGGCGCCCTCCCTCGAGAGGCCCCGAATCGACCTCCGAGCCCCTCGGAAGGTCGATCCGGGGCCTCTCGTCCGTCCGCGTGGCGGTGAACCGGCGCGAACGGTTCTCGGGAGGCGCCAGGACAGCAGTTCGTGCCGGTTCAGCGCCTATAGAAGGGCCTCAGGCGAAGGAGGCGCCCGTCTCGTGCCCGAGGAACGTCCACATCCACGTCAGCGCCAGCTCCGACGTCAGCCCTGGGGCCTTCTGTGCGAGCTGCGTCGCGACTCCGTCGCTGTATGCGGCTAGCTTCAACGCCACCTCCGACGCACGATCGGCGGGCCCCTCGTCCGGGCCGGCAGCCCAGACGCCGTCCGGACCAGCGGCCCCGGCCCCGTCCGGACCAGCAGCCCCGGCCGCGGCCCCGTCACCGTCCGGACGCGCAGCTCCAGCTCCGGCCCCGGCCCCGAGCGCCGGGAACGCGCCCGACTCGGCCCCGCGCCGCAGCGTCCGCGTGAGGCATGCCTCCCAGACGCGGATCCGTTCCACGTACTCCGCGGCGACCGCGGGCTTCCGCGCGACGGCCGTCCAATAGTCCGACCAGAGCCGCCAGTGCTCGTCGCTCGCGTCCGTCGCGGCGAAGAGCGGCTCGACGAGCATCCGCACGCCGGCGACCGGGTCCGGCTCGGCGTCGACGGCCTCGATGATCGACGAGTAGAAGCGGGCCGTCTCGAGCACGACCACCTCGTTCAGGATCTCCGCGACGCTCTCGAAGTGGTAGGTCACCGTGCCCACCGAGACGCCCGCCTCCCCCGCGATGTCGCGCAGCCGCGTGCCGCCGAGCCCCTCGCGCAGGATGACGCCGCGCGCCGCCTCCACGATCAGCGCCCGCCGCACGGCCGGCTTCTGCCGCCCGCCGCCCGCGGCGACAGCTGCGCCCGTAGACACGCCCGCAGTAGCACCAGCGCCGGTACCGCCACCGGCACCGGCACCAGCAGTGCCAGCCGCACCCGCACCCGCACCCGCACCCGAGGAGGCGCGGGTCCCGTCCCCGGCCCCGCTCACGCCGACGTCCTCGGCACCCGGTCCTCGAACTGCCGCGAGGCGACCACGACGACCGGCGCCTCCGGCCCGCCGTCGCGAGCCCAGGCCTGGACCGTGTTGACGACGACGAACTCGTCCCGCGTCGCCGTGAGCCGCAACGTCGTCTCGAGCCACGCCTTCCACCCGGGCTTCTCGAGCCCGATCGCCCAGCGCGACTCCGCCGAGGCCGACAGCGGGTCGCCGTCGGTGATCCGGTAGGTCTCGCGGCTGTCCTCGGTGAAGACGAGCCCGTCGGGATAGGCGCGACCGCCGCCGTAGCCGGGGTCGACGTCGAGCACCCACTCGCCGGTGCCCACGTCGTGCGAGACGCTGCGCTGCGGCAGGTCCGACGCGGCGGGCAGCGCCCGCACGGCGAGCGGGGTCGCGCGGGTCGGCTCCTCGAAGCGCACCCCGTCGTCGCCGCTCCGCGTCCAGACCGGCAGCGTCACCGAGCTGTGCCGCGGGTCGATCGTGAGGGTCGCCTCGTCGGGGTGCGGCCAGATCCAGGGCCAGTAGGCGGACGAGACGGCCACCCGGAAGCGGTGGCCGACCGGGAAGGAATGTCCGGTCGAGACCAGCGCGACCTGCACGTCTTCCTCGACCCCCGCCTCCATCGGGTCGTTCTGATCGCGACCGTGCCGCTTGTTCAGGTTCAGGACGCCGCGGGTGACGAGCGTCGAGCTGCCGTCGGGGGCGACGTCGCAGAGTCGGACGATGACCGTGGCCGACGTCCGGTCGCTCGTCAGCGCGAGGTCGACGACGACGTTCCCCAGCAGGTCGAGGGGCGCCTCCGTGACCAGCAGGTCGAAGCACGCCGAGCGGCCGTCCTCACCGCGCTGGTCGGGCGGCAGGTCGGTGGCGTTGCCGAAGGGGAAGAAGCGTCCGGCGTCGAGGCCGGTGCTCTGCGGCGAGCGCACCGACACCGGTCCGTGCTCGCCGCCGGTGAGCAGCTCGAGCGACTCGACGTGCGCCGAAGTCGCCTCCGACGGCCACGCCTCGGCGGCGACCCAGCGGCCGGTCCGCTCGGCGTAGAACGTCGCTGGAGGCTCGGAGTCGTTGATCCAAGCCCGCAGCGCCGGCTCGTCGTCGACGCCGTTCGACTCGTCGAGCAGCCAGCGGTCCCACCAGCGCAGGGTCTCCTGCAGGAACCCGATGCCCGGCCCCGGAGCCAGCCCCCGGTCCGGGTACTGGTGCGACCACGGCCCGACGATGCCCCTGACGGGTGCGTCGAGGTTCGAGACGAGCCGCAGCACGGCGTCGCGGTACGGGTCGGCCCAGCCGCCAACGGCGAGCACGGCGGCGGTGATCGACGAGTAGTCCTCGCAGACGCTGCCGTGCCGCCAGTAGTCGTCGCGCTCCTGGTGGGCGAGCCAGGTGGGAGTCATCGGCCGGTTGTGCTCGAGCCGCTCGCGCCACCGCGCGATCCAGTCGGCGCCGACGACCTCGGGCCGTGGCGGGCGGGAGTTGAACGCGAACATCGTCCCTCCCCAGGCCGCCATGTCGATGCCCAGCACCGCGCCGCCCATGTAGTGCACGTCGTTGTCGTACCGGTCGTCGGTCGAGCACACGGTGACGATCGCCTTGAGCGCGGCGGGTGCGCGACCGGCGAGCTGGAGCGCGTTGAACCCGCCCCACGAGATCCCGAACATCCCGACGGCGCCCGTCGACCACGGCTGGGCGGCGAGCCACTCGATCAGGGCGAGGCCGTCGTCGAGCTCCTGCACGGAGTACTCGTCGTCGAACAGCCCGTCGCTCGACCCCGTGCCCCGGATGTCCACCCGCACCGACGCGTACCCCCGCGCCGCGTACCAGGGGTGCCGTTCACTGTCGCGCGGAGCCGTCCAGTCGTCGAGCCGGTACGGCAGGTACTCGAGCAGCACCGGCACCGGGTGCTCGACCCGCGGTGCCCAGATCCGCGCGTGCAGCCGCGTGCCGTCCGGCAGCGGCACCCACTCGTCGCGCACGTCGACCTCGTGCAGCACTTCGGGATCGCGAAGGAGGCGCGGGTCGCGACCGGCGGACCGGTCGCCCTGGCGCCCCTGGTCGCCCGGGTCGCCCTGGTCGCTCACGACACGCCCCCGTCGCGGAGGTGCCCGTCGCCGTCGGTGCCGTCGCCGTCGGTGCCGTCGTCGTCGGTGCCGTCGGGGCCCGGCCCGTCGGTGCGACCGCGACCGGGATCGAGGTCCTGACCGGCACCTCCTGCGCCTGCTCGGCTCCGGGCTTGCTCGCGCTCCCGCTCGCGCAGGCGGTGCAGGATGTGCTCCTCGGCGGCGATGCCGCCCTCCGCCTCCTCGTCCCTGGCTCGGTCGAGCAGGCGTGGGCCTCCGTGGACGCTGGTCCTCACGGAGCCCCTGCTCGCCACGCCCCGATCTGCGGCCTCACTGGCTCGGCCGTGCGTCCTCGGCCCACCACCGCGCAGGGTCGAGTCGCCCCTTTCGGTGTCGTGCCTGCCCCGGTCGTCCGTGCTCACGTCGTTCCTGCTCACGTCGCTGCTGCTCCTGCCGCCCGTGCTCACATCGCCTCCCAGCGTTTGATCCGGTGTCCGTCGCCGTGGTCGTCCCAGCCGTCGGCGTCGCGCCAGCGCGGGCGGCCGTCGCCGACGCTCGGCAGCTCGGTGGTGCCCGGGTCGAGCGTCGCGTCGAGCAGCGTCTGCGTGTACGGATGGTTCGGGCCGGAGAACACGGCGTCGGCCGGGCCGACCTCCACGATCCGTCCGCCGGTCATGACGGCGACGCGGTCGGCCACCCCGCGCACCACGGCGAGGTCGTGGCTGATGAAGAGGCAGCTCAGCCCCTTCTCGTCGCGGAGCCCCGTCAGCAGGTCGAGAACTCCCGCCTGCACGCGCACGTCGAGCGCGGTCGTGATCTCGTCGGCGATGATCAGCTCGGGGCCGGCGGCGAGAGCCCGGGCGATGCCGACGCGCTGGCGCTGTCCGCCCGAGAGCTGCGCCGGCAGCCGTGCGGCGAAGTCCGGCGACAGCCCGACCTCGACCAGCAGCTCGGCGACGCGATCGGCCCGCGCGGAGCCGGTCAGCCCCGTGAACAGCGTCAGCGGTCGGGCGATCGCGGCGCCGACGGTGCGTCGCGGGTTGAGCGACGTGTCCGCGTTCTGGAACACCAGCTGCACCGACCGCCGCAGCTCGGCGGTGCGACGGGCGACGGGCTGGGTGAGGTCGCCCTCGACGCCGTCCGTGCCGCGGAACGTGAACGACCCCGACTCCGCCGGGATCAGCCCCGCCATCGCCGTCGCGAGCGTCGACTTGCCGGAGCCCGACTCCCCCACCACGGCCAACGTCTCGCGCCGCCCGATCTCGAGCGACACCCGGTCGACGGCAGCGGGCAGCCCGCGCCCGTACCGCACGACGAGGTCGCGCGCGACGACGACCGCCTCTGCCTGCTCGCTGGGCGCTGCTTTCTCGCTGCCGGTGGCGTGCCCGGCGCTGTCAGCGCGACCCGCACCTCCCGCGAACCCCGGAGTGGACGATGCACCCCGCAACGACGGGGTGTTCGGTCCTCTCGAGGGTGCATCGCCGTGCCCGGTCCCGGTCCCGTCGGCGCGACCCGCGCCTCCTTCGAACCGTGTTCCGTTCAAAGAACCGCGCTGCAACGAGGTTCTTTGAACGGAACGAGGTTCGTCGGCAGCAGACTCACCCGCAGGAGGCGCGGCGCCGTCCCCGGCACCGCCCACCACGCGACTCACCAGCGCCAAGAACCGCGTCCCGAACGATGAACCGCGTTCTATCGCGGTTCTTGGTTCGGAACCCGGTTCATGGTGGTCAGCAGCGTCAGCATCGGCGCCGCCCACGCGCGGGATGCTCGCGAGCAGCTCCCGCGTGTACGGGTCGCGCGGGTCGGCGAACAGGTCCGCGGTGGCCCGGTGCTCGACGACGACCCCGTCGCGCATCACGGCGATCTCGTCCGCCATGCTCGACACGACGCCGAGGTCGTGGCTCACGAGCAGGATCGCCATGTCGAGCTCGACGGCGAGGTCGCGGATGAGCTCCAGCACGGCCGACTGCGTGACGACGTCGAGCGCGGTCGTCGGCTCGTCGAGCACCAGCAGCTTGGGACGCGCGGCGACGGCCATCGCGATCGCGATGCGCTGCTGCTGCCCGCCGGAGAGCTGGTGCGGGTACCGCCGCACGATCCCCTCGGGGTCGGGCAGCCGCACGTGCCGGACGAGCTCGAGCACGCGCTCGTGTCCGCCGGGCAGTCCGTGGCTCTCGAGCGCCTCGCGCAGCTGGCGGCCGACGCGCATCGACGGAGTCAGCGCCTGGCCGGCGTTCTGGGCGACGAGTGCCGCGGTGCCGCCGCGCAGTGCACGCCGTGCACGCTCGTCGAGCGCGAACACGTCGTCCCCGGCGACCGTGACGCTGCCACCCACGATGCGCGAGCCCCGTCGGAGGTGCGCCAGCAGCGTCCGAGCCACCGTCGACTTGCCGCTGCCGCTCTCGCCGACGAGGCCGAGTGCGCGACCGGCGGCGATGTCGAAGCTGACGCCGCGCACCACGGGCACCTCGCGCCGTCCGGCGGAGTACGAGATCGAGAGGTCGTCGACGCGCACGACGAGGTCGCGGGCGGTCTCGTCGACCGCACCCGCGCCTCCCCGGCTCGCCCCCGCCGCAGCGCCAGATCCGACCGCAGGAGGTGCGGCTGAGCTCCCCTGCGCTGATCCGTCACGAGACGGATCAGCGCCCGCAGGAGTGTGCCCGGCCGTTCCGATGCGAGCGCTCATCAGATCGCCCCCTTCTGCGCGCGGTCCACGCCGAGCGTCTTGCTGAGTCCGTCGGCGCTGAGGTTGAGGCCGATCACGAGGGTGGCGAGCGCGACGACGGGCGCGAGGGTCCCGAGCGGCACGACGGTGAGGGCGGTGCGGTTCTCCTGCACCATGAGCCCCCAGTCGGGAGTCGGCGGGTTCGCGCCGAACCCCAGGAACGACAGCGTCGAGATCAGCAGCACGATCCAGGAGGCGCGCATCGCGAACTCGACCAGCACCACGTCGGTGACGTTCGGCAGGATCTCGCGGAACACGATGCTGAGCGCTCCCTCGCCGCGGGCGCGGGCGGCGGTGACGTAGTCCTGGGTGATGACGGTGCGGGCGGCTCCGCGGACGACGCGGGTCACGGCCGGTGCGTAGACGACGGTGACGGCGAGCACGATGACCCACAGCCCCGAGTCGAACACGGTCACGACGACGAGCAGCGCGAGGATCGACGGCACGCTGAGCAACGCGTCGACGACGCGCATGACGACCTCGTCGAACCAGTTGTCGGCGTAAGCGGTGACGCAGCCGAGCACCGTGCCGATGCCGACCGCGATCGTCGTCGCGAGGAACGTGACGAGCAGCGCGTACTGCCCACCGTGCAGGGTGCGCGAGAGGATGTCGCGGCCGTACTGGTCGGTGCCGAGCCAGTGCGACCAGCTCGCGCCGCTGAGCGCGGCGGTCGAGTCGGTCATGACGGGGTCGTGCCCCGAGATGAGCGGGGCGAGCACGGCGAGCAGCACGTGCAGCGCGATGAGCCCCAGCCCGATGCCGAGGGCCGAGGAGGCGCTGATGCTGCTGCCGAGACCGGTCCAGACCGAGCGCAGCCGCGTCGCGATCGGAGCAGGCCCGGCAGGCGACACAGGACCAGAGGCAGGAGGAGGCGTGATCGTGCTCATGAGCGGGCCTTCCGTCGGGTGCGCAGCCGCGGGTCGAGCGCAAGGGCGATCAGGTCGGCCGCGAGGTTGCAGACGACGTAGACGAGCGCGCTGACGACGGCGATCGCCTGGATGGTGGGCAGGTCGCGGTTGAAGACCGACTCGAGCATGAGCTTGCCCATGCCCGGGTAGTTGAAGACGTTCTCGACGACGACGACTCCCCCGAGCAGCCACGCGACGTTGAGGGCGACGACGTTGAGCGTCGGCATCAGCGCGCTCGGCACCGCGTGGCGCCAGACGACCTGGCGGGTCGAGAGGCCCTTGAGCTCGGCGGTGGTGACGAACTCCGAGGCCATCACGTCGATGGTCGACGAGCGTGCCGTCCGGACGATGTAGGCCGCCATGGCGAGGGTCAGCACGATGGCGGGCAGCCAGACGCTCGGCAGCAGCTCCGTCACGGTGGCGCTGTCGCCGCGCAGCACGACGGCGGGGAAGATCGGGATCGCGACCGCGAACAGCAGCACGAGGATCGTGGCGACCATGAACTCCGGCACGCTCATCACGACCAGGCTGATCAGCGAGATGGCGTGGTCGCTCGGCCGGCCGCGGCGCACGCCCGCGACGACGCCGAGGGTCAGCGACAGCGTGACGCCGACGAGCAGGGCCGGCACGGCGATCAGCATGCTGTTGCGGAACGCGACGAGCAGGTCGGGCCCGACCGGAGCCCCGCTGACCAGCGAGATGCCGAAGTCGCCGTGGCTGGCTCCGACGAGCCACTGGCCGTAGCGGGCCCAGACGTTCTGGTCGAGGCCGAGCGTCTCGCGCAGGGCGGCGACCGCGTCGGGCGTCGCGTCCTGGCCGAGCAGCTGCTGCGCGACGTCGCCGGGCAGCGCCTGCACCGCGAAGAACACGAAGAAGGAGGCGAGCAGCACGGTGAGCAGGGCGGTGCCGACCCGGCGCAGCACGAGCAGAGCCGTCGTGGCGGCCGCGCTGCCGGGTCGGGAGCCTCCTCGAGGCGAGGGGGCGCCTCCTCGGCCCTGCTTCTGGGCGTCCGTCGACGCCGAGCCGGGCTGGGTGGTGATCTCGGTGCTCATGCGCGCAGTCCGATCTGCAGGTAGTCGAACTCGAAGCCGTACTCGCGGTAGTTGACGACGTCGCGGCCGAGGCCGACGAGGCGGTCGCCGAACATCGGGGTCATGTCGGCGGAGTCCTCGACGATGACGCGCTGGGCGTCCTGGTAGAGCATCCGGCGACGGTCGTCGTTCATCTCGGCGCGGGCGGAGTCGAGCAGCCCGTCGAAGGTGGGGTTCGACCAGGCGCTCTCGTTGTACGACGAGCCGCTGCGGAAGATCTGGTTCAGCAGCTGGTCGATCGGGCGTCCGGTGAACCAGTAGCTGACCATCAGCGGCTTCTGCATCCAGATCTGTGTGTAGTACGAGTCCGAGGAGGCGTTGCGCACGACGAGATCGATGCCCGCCTCCTTCACCTGGTCGCGGTACGCGACGGCCATCGGGGTGAAGACCGACTCGTAGCTGGACGTGTAGATCTCGGTGCGGAACCCTTCGCGACCGGCTTGCTTGAGCAGGGCGCGGGCCTTGTCGGGGTCGTGCTGGCGCTGCTCGTCGAGCCAGACGGCCTGGGTGGGAGGCACGGGGTTGTCCCACCCCGGCGAGCCGGTGCCCTGCAGGGCGGTGTCGACGATGGCCTGGGGGTCGTAGGCGAGCTTCATCGCCTGGCGGACCAGCGGATCGCTGAACTCGGCGGAGGTGAACAGCATCGGGATCGTGTACCACTGCGCGTTCGCGCTGCGGGCGACGGTGGCGGTGCTCGAGGCGCTGACGACCTGGGCGGTGGCGAAGTCGAGGTTGGTCTGCGAGATGAGGTCGATCTGGCCGGCGAGCAGGGCGTTGACGCGGGCCGTCGTGTCCTGGATCGAGTAGAAGTCGATGCCGTCGAGCACCGGACGTCCGGCGAAGTGGTCCTCGAACGCCTCGATGCTGCCCGTGCCGGCGGGCTCGAAGCTGCTCAGCTTGAACGGCCCGGTGCCGATGCCTGTCGTGCCGATCCCGTTCGGGTCGCCGGGCTCGGCGCTGCCCTCGGGGACGATGTAGCACTGGTACGCCGTCAGCAGCGAGGGGAACTCGGCGTTGGCGGTCAGCAGCTCGAAGCGGAGGGTGAGCGGGTCGGGGGCGCTCATGCTGCCCGGGCCGATCATCGCGGCGAGCACCTCGCCCTGGGGCGACCCGGTGTCGGGGTCGAGGATGTGCTCGATCGAGTAGATGGCGTCGGCGGCCGTGAAGCGGCGTCCGTCGTGGAACGTGACGCCCTGGCGCAGGCGGAAGGTCCAGGTGACGCCGTCGGGGGTGGCGGACCACTCCTCGGCGAGGTCGGGCACGGTGACGCCTTGCTCGTCGAGCTTGACGAGGCGGTTGTAGAGGGCGCCGAGGTACTCGTAGGCCGAGAGCGAGCTGGCCGAGTCGAGGGTCTCTGCGGCGGAGGCGGCGGGTCGGGCGATGCGCAGGCGTCCGCCTCGGGCGGCGGTGCCGGTGGCGGCGGCCTCGGGGATGGTCGGGTTGCTCCGGGCCGGACTGCAGCCGGACAGGCTGAGCAGGCCCAGCCCGGCGAGCCCGGCGGCGCCGGCCAGCACGGTGCGCCGACTCAGGCCGGGTCGGTGTTCAGGGACGATCGGTGTCATGCGGGGATGGCCTTCCGTTTATCGTTCCGCTGAACGATAAGGGACTTACGTCCCTGCCGCGAGGCCGTCAGACCGCAGGAGGCGCCGCCTGCGTGCGCACTCTGCACCCCGCGATCCCCGCAGCTACAGGCCTCGGCCCGCCCCGGCGCCCTCCCCCTCCCGCCCCGAAGCTTCACGCACTCGTTACACGGGGCCTCCAGTGCCACTGCCTAGCCAAGTCCTCTGAACGCCCGGAAGGGCGTCCGGGCGCTGCCTCTTGGCAACACCCCGACGCCCTTCGTCCTCGAGTGGTCAGAAAAGGTCCTCCATCGAGTGACGAACGACCACTCTCGACCACCCGACCAACTGGCCCCGACAGGAAGTCCTAGTCGCAGGCGATGCCGTCGCCGTCGCGATCGAGGTCGTAGACGTCGTAGCCGACGACACTCACGGGTCCCCGCACGTAAGCGGGTCCGTTGCCGCTGCCGCCTTCACAATCCACGTCGGAGGCCACAGGGACACAGGCACCTGAGTAGTTCGAGTCGCAGCCCTGAGCCGCGGGTGCGGGGGCAGGTGCGGGTGCGGGTGCCACGTAGGGCTGCCTGGTCCCTCTACTTGTGACCTGCTGGACCGGAGGCGCCGAGATGGCCTCGCTGGCGAGCGATCGTGACGTCTCGATGCCATCCGTGTAGGTGACTTCGTACGTCTTGACGCGAGTTCCGTCCTGACCGGTCGTGGTGACGGCGTCCTGTCCGATATCACGTCCGGCGTCGTCGACCGTGACGGCGTCGAACGGTATCGCCTCGCTGACGTCGACGTTCTCCGTGGTGACCACGGGCGTCGGCGTCGGCGTGGGACTCGCCCACGCTGCCCTCTGGGCATCGGCGTCAGCAGGCGCCGAGCCGTTGCTGCTGTCCGGGGCGATGAGCGTCCCCATGACTAGCAGAGCGGCGACTCCCCCAGCTCCCGTCAGGAGACGCCCTTTGTTGGTCAGACCGTTCCACCAGCTTTTCATCGCGAGAGACACGTCGGTCTAGGCCATCGCCGGCGTGACGGCGACCGGGGCGCCAGCCTGGGCACTGTTCATGCGCGCCTGCACGATGGCCTGGCCGATGCCGCCCAGAAGGAGGAGCAGCGCGTAGTTGCCGCCTGTTCCGAGTCCCGTGGCGACGTTGATGCCCTTGGCCAGCGACCAGAGGTACCAGAAGAGGCCGAAGGGGCAGAGAATCCACCAGGTCGTGATGGCGCTCGCACCGCTCGCGTTCACCTCTCCGCGAGTCTTGGCGTACCAGACGATGGAGTAGATCCCGAAGGTGACGAGAGGCAGGAAGAAGACGGCCGCAGCAGAGCGATGCTGGAGGTGAACATTGTTCGACATCTGCGAAAAGTACCGTCTAGTCGGTTATGACTTCGCGCCCCCGTTCGGGGAAGGCCGGACCCCTCGCTCCCGGCGAAACGTCGAACACGCATCCACCCCTCTACTGGGTCCCCGCACCCCACTAGCCCAGACGGCCGAGCATGTGAGCATGGTTCACAGACCGCGCCCCGACCAGACGCGGCCTGACCTCGGGGGAACGACATGGCCGCAGCAGGAGCATCCGCACGCGACGAAGCGCGTCGTCGGTTGGCACGCGCGGAGGCGCATGAACAGGCAGCAGCTGAGGACCGCGACGCTGCAGCGCGCTTCGGTCTCGCAAGCGTCACGGAAAGCCGTGTCGCCAGCATCCTCGCCCCGCTCGCCGCAGTTGGCTACACGCTCCTGCCCGACCGAGCCTGGCCGGGAAGCCGCCGCAGCGGTGCCCAGGTCGACCTCATCGTCGTCGGCCCCTCGGGCGTCCACATCGTCGACACCAAGGCGTGGAAGGAGGTGTCGATCCGGGGCGGTCGCATCTTCCGTGGTCAGGCGGACGTGTCCGACGACCTCGCGAACATGGCCGACCTCGCCCACAACACCGAGGCGCTCCTCGCCGAGGTGGGGCTCGGCGCGCTCGAGGTGCACGCCGTGGCGGTCTTGGCGGGCCGGAGGGGCATCAAGGAGAAGGTCGGCCCCGTGTCGGTCATCGGCGAGCATGACGCCCTCCGCCACGTCACCTCCCCCGGCGCCCGCCTGACACCTCAGCAAGTCGACCTGGTGTTGCGTCGCGTCCTCGACCACTTCCCCGTCCTGCGGACGTCCTCCGCCATCGACGTCACCGTGCCCGAGCCGGTCCTGACCCGGCCGACCGACCCTGTCGACGCAGCCGAGCTCATGACGGCAGAAGAAGTCAACGCGGCCCTTCTCGACGGTGTCCTCGAAGCTCCCATCGAGGAGTGGATGTCGTTCCTCGACCCGGCGCAGGCAAAGCTCGCTCGCCGCAGCTTCAACGGACCGGCCCGCATCCGAGGATCAGCCGGCACCGGCAAGACAGTGGTCGGCCTCCACCGCGCCGCATACCTGGCCCGCGGAGGCCAGGGCAAGGTTCTCTTCACGACCTTCGTGAAGACTCTCCCCGTCGTGCTCGAGAACCTCTTCGGCAGGATGGCGCCCGAGGTCGCCCACCAGGTCGAGTTCACCAGCATCCACAAGCTGGCCCTCGGCATCCTCCGAGATCGGGGCACGTCCGTCCGCATCGACCCTAAGGCCGCCAACGCAGCGTTCACCGAGGCGTGGGCGGGCAGAGGCGAAGGAGGCGCGCTCGGCTCCTCGAGAATGTCCTCCGACTACTGGAAGGACGAGATCACCTACGTCATCAAGGGCCGCGGCATCCGCACGTTCGAGCAGTACGCGGACCTCGCGCGCGTAGGCCGTCGACACCGTCTCACGATCGATCAGCGCCGGCTCGTCTGGTCCCTCTACGAGCGGTACGACCAGGCGCTCCGCCGCCGAAAGGCGGTCGACTTCGCCGACGTCATCTTGATGGCCCTTGCGAGTGTGAAGCAGAAGCCGCTGGCGGGGTACGGCGCCGTCATCGTCGACGAGGCCCAGGACCTCACCTGCTCCATGGTCGCGCTCCTCCACAGCCTGGTCGGCAACCGGCCCGACGGTCTCACCCTGATCGGTGACGGTCAGCAGACCATCTACCCTGGCGGATACACGCTCTCCGAGGTCGGCATCTCGCTGAGCGGTCGAGGAGTCGTCCTCGACGTCAACCACCGCAACACGGCCGAGATCCTGGCCTTCGCCAACGCAGCGGTGCTCGGCGACGAGTACACGGACATCGAAGGCACAGGACAGAGCATCGACGGGGTGAAGGCCGTCACCCGCACGGGGTCTGATCCCGTCCTTGCGCGCCATGCGACCTGGTCTGAGCATGACGCTGCCCTGGTGGCGAGGGTGCGCGAAGTGATGCACCTCGTCGGAATGTCGTTGGGCGACATCGGGGTGCTTACCGCGACGAACTGGGATGCAACCGCCACGAAGGAAGCGCTGGTCGCCGCAGGCCTGCCCGTGGTCGACCTCCTCGACTACGACGGTCAGCCCACCAACGCTGTGAAGGTCGGAACGGTGAAGCGGGCCAAGGGCCTCGAGTTCAAGCAGGTCCTGCTGGCGCGAGTGAAGCGCGAGCTACTGCAGCGCAACGCGTCTGCTCCGTCGTCCGAGACTGAGCGCGAGCGCCGCGAGCTCGACCGACGCGAACTCTACGTGGCGATGACCCGAGCCCGCGACGGCCTCTGGGTAGGCACGCGCGTCTAGCTAGCAGCAGCTCGACCTGGCTCGGGCCGGTACAGGCGTCGCCGATGTACGACCTGTGCCGTTTCGATGCTCAAACTCGAGGTGACCCCCGAAGAGGCGCTCACGGATGCATCCCGCGCTCTGGCAGAGTCGAACTTCTGTCACATGACGTCTGGTCATGTGACACCTGCCAAATCCTGGGGGATCTCGCCGTGCCGAAAGCACTCTTCATCATCCTGCTCATCGCGAGCCCGATCCTGGTGATCTCAGCCTCGGGAAGCTTCTGGCTCGGCGTCCTCTCGTTCTTGCTCGTCCTGATCGCGAATCCGATCGTGCGCTCGATACGCGCGGCGCGGTACTTCCGCTCGGATCACTTCAAGGGTCTGCGCGAGGCTGTGGCGTCATTGGTCGCCGAGCACAACGCTGTCGTGGACTACGTGGCCGAGATCAGGGCCCAGGGCTCATTCGAGCTCGGTGCGTCCTCGACAGGACAGCATGCTCACCTCGCCACCTTCGTGAACGACTCGTCATGGAACAACCGCCGTGACCGCAACGTCGCCGAGTACGCCCCGCACGTTCACAACGCCTCACTGCAGGTCGTCCGGAACGCGAGTGCCGAGCCCATTAAGTACCTGATGAAGTACTTCCACGTGCAAGCGCAACAGGACACTCTCGCCGACGTCCAGAGGGTGGCGAGCGACATATCCCGGCTGGAGGAGGCGGCCGCCAACGTCCGGGGACGAGAAAAAGACCTCCTGAACCGAATCGCGCCGCCCAGCTTCATCCAGAAGCACTACCGCAAGGAATTCTGGGACCAGATCGGGGCTCACCTGTCGGCGATAGCGATGCCCTACGCGCAGTACAAGTTCCAGTACACGTCAGCCGGCGGCAACAGCGCTCAGACCACCCGCATCCAGCTCGACTCAGCGACCCTCGAAGCTCTCTCCGCGGTACTCGTGGAGAAGATCCGATGGGCCAAGTCGGCGGCGGGCCAGCGAGCCCTCATGACGAGAAGCCTCCGGTCGTTCATCAAGACCCGCGACAACTTCACCTGCCGCTACTGCGGGATCTCGGTCGCGGCTGAACCCCACCTTCTCCTCGAGGTCGACCACATCATGCCCGTGTCGCGAGGCGGCCTCAGCACGCCCGACAACCTGCAGACACTGTGCTGGCGCTGCAATCGGACCAAGGGAGCGACCGTCGTCGCGTAGGGCGGTGCACGCCGTCGCACCGGCGACCGCGGTTCACGCGCATCGTCATCAACCCACTCACCTCTCCCGGCGGTCCGTTCAACAAGGCTCCAGCTACTGAGGACGCCACCCGAACAGGGTGCGACTCATGGCCGGGACAAGCACCACGCTGCCTCAAGCATGAAATAAGGTCATGAGACAACGTCACAAAGGGGACAACGATGGAGTTTGCCGAGCGGCTCGCCGCACTTGCACTGAAGGTCAAGAACCAGCGCGAGGCCATCCAGACCGAGGAAGCGACGAAGAACGCGTTCATCATGCCGTTCATCTCGACGATCCTCGGCTACGACGTGTTCAACCCTCTCGAGGTGGTACCCGAGTTCACGGCAGATGTGGGCGTGAAGAAGGGCGAGAAGATCGACTACGCCATCATGCGAGACGGCGAAGTGCAGATCCTCATCGAGTGCAAGAAGTCGACTGAGCCGCTCAAGATCGAGCACGCGTCGCAGCTCTTCCGCTACTTCGCCGTCACCAACGCGCGGATCGCCGTGCTCACGAACGGTGAGAGCTACCACTTCTACACGGACCTCGACAAGCCGAACCGCATGGATGAGAAGCCCTTCCTGGTACTCGACCTGTCGGACATCGACGAGACCCTCCTCCCCGAGCTCAGCAAGCTGACGAAGGACGTCTTCGACCTCGATTCGGTCATCAGCGCCGCCGAAGAGCTGAAGTACGTAGGCCAGCTCAAGCGTGCCATCGCGGCTCAGTTCCGTGACCCGTCCGACGACTGGGTCAAGTTCGTCACGACCCGTGTCTATGAGGGCTCGTTCACGCAGAAGGTGCGCGACCAGTTCACGCCTCTCGTCACCAAGGCGTCGAAGCAGTTCCTGAACGACCAGGTCAACGACCGTCTCAAGACGGCGCTCGGCTCGTCGAGCTTCCCCTCGATCCCCGTCGATGCGCCGGCAGGTGCCGTTACAAGCGAGCCCGCTGTCGAGGCCGACCTGGACCGGGACACTGAGACGGAGACGACTCTGGAGGAGCTCGAGGGCTACCAGATCGTCAAGGCCATCGCGTGCAGCGAGGTGAAGCCCCAGCGGGTCGCTCACCGTGATGCCAAGTCCTATTTCGCGGTCCTGCTCGACGACAACAACCGCAAGCCGATCGCGCGCCTCCACTTCAACGGCAAGAAGCAGAAGTACCTCGGCATCTTCGATGCCGACAAGGTCGAGACCCGACACGCGATCGAGTCCCTCGACGGCATCTACGAGCACGCGGACGCGATCCGTAGCGTCATCAAGTCCTACGCCTGATCACGTCGCGCACTTTCACCTGACCTCGCGACTGCTTGACACGAATGGAATCGACTGTGCCCACCGAACCGACCCTGCTGTTCCTTCACGGTGTGGGTCCGAGCGACAGAGAGGACACCTGGCGAGGTTTCCTATCCAGCAGCCTCCAGAAGCTGGGGTACCCAGCCTTGAGGGACGAGCAGGTGATCGCCCCCAAGTACAGCCATGCGCTGATCGGTTGGGACGTAAAAGAGGACCTACCCGACGTCACGGTAAAGGCTGCGACTCGCGATGCCGCCAGGCAGAATCGACGAGCGTTCGAGGCGCGGATGGGTGCTATCGAGTCTCGACTCGGCCATCACGTGCCCGGGGAAGGCATCCCCGGTCTCGACACCGCCGTCGGCGCAGCCACCGCACTCCCTTTCTTCAAACAAGCTCGCAACTACCTCTCGAATCCCCAGATCCGGGCTCAGGTCTTGAACCGCATCCTGGCCACCCTGCCGGCATCCGGCCAGCTCGTGATCGTCGGCCACAGCCTCGGTTCGGTGATCGCTGCAGACCTGCTTCGACGCTTGCCTGTCGGGATCGAGATCGCAGGAATGGTCACCATCGGAAGCCCTCTGTCGAACGGGGCCTTCGACATCGACAAGCTCAGGGATACGCTTCGCGAGCCCCCCACGAACTTGTCCTGGTGGGTCAATTTTTGGAACGCATCAGATCCGGTGGCTGCTCGTCGCGGACTCTCCTCAGCGTTTCCGTGGATGGTCGATTTCCGGATCGAGACGACGTGGGATGTAGTCCGGGGTCACTTCGCCGAGGAGTACCTCAGCTCAGAGACCGTCGGTGCCGCCATCGGCTTTGCTCTCTTCGGTTCGACATCGAAGGAGGTCGCACGACGTGAGGTCGGAGTGGACATCGTCCTCGACGAAGCCGAATCCCTTGCTCTGATGGCCTTGCGCTACGCGCACCTCATGAGGAGACAGCTCAAGGGCGACGACCTGGATCGGTTCAGCGGGGCCCTGCGCCAGGTCCAAGCTGCCGCCGTGCGCGACATCGTTGCTAGGAACGAGAGCGTCGGGAGACAGGTGCCCGCCGACGTGATGCGCCTCGCTGTCGACCTCGCAGACCCCACAGAACCGCTGGTGGAGCCGCATCCGAGTCGTTACCTCACTAAGGACGAGGCCGTCACTCTCTTGACCGTCCTAGCCGCCGAGAACGTCATCCGACCGTTCGAGATAGATCTGCCGCGAGACAAGTGGCAGGCGGCCATGAAGGAACTCTGCGCGGAGATCGGCCTGGGGACACAGTTCGGAACCGACGTGTTCGAGGCCGGGAAACGAGCCCGAAGCGAGTTGACCCCCGGCCGTGGCGTCAACTGGATCAAGTGGAGCGCCCTCGGCGTCGGCGCTGCGGCGCTTGTCGTCGCGACAGGCGGACTCGCACTAGCGGCGGCCCCCGGCCTCGCTGGAGCCGCGGCGATCACCAGCGCCCTGGCGACGTTCGGGCCAGGAGGCATGATCGGCGGCCTGCTGACCGCTGGCACTTTGGTCTCAGCGGGCGGAGGGGGCATCGCCTACGGGCTGGCCGGTCAGGGCACGAGTGCTGAGACCTTCGAAGCAGTGGTGGAGCGGCGACTCGCCGCCACGATCCTGCGACAGAGCCAGCGGCTGGACCAAGACCCTGCAGTCTGGAGCGTCCTCACCGAAATCGAGCGTCAGGTACGCCGCCAGCTTGAGCGAATGGACGAATTCAGCGACGACACGGCGCCCGGCATCAAGAACCTCAGGCGCAAGGTCGCGACGGTCGAGCTGGCCTTGCAGTATTTGACACGGAACGGCCTGCAACCCGGCGCTCACCTGGAGCAGGAGTAGCCGGAAAGCGTCGGGCGGTTCACGGCTCTCGCGGCACGAGCCCCGCATGTGCCATGGCCTGCCGGTAGGTCTCGACCATGTCTTCTTCTGCGTCTCGACGCTGCTGCGGCGAGAGGATGAAAGCCCGGTTGCTCGTGTGACGCGCATCCCAGGTGTGGATGCCCCGCCGACGCACCACGGGGCCCACGATGCGCGCCGAGCGAAGGAGTTGAGCACATCGATGAGCGTCACCGCCGTGGGCGACGATGGAGACGATGTTCGGGCACAGGTCGAGAAACCGGCTGAGGACATGGACGCCTTGCTCGATGTAGTCAGATGTCAGGCCGTTGGGGAGCTGCTCGTGGACGAACCATGGAAAGGCATTCCACGGGACCACGTCTTCGTCCCGAATCCCGGCGGCTGCATAGACCTTGAGCATCCGTTCGGCAGACGCGTCGTCGTTCTGGACAGACAGCAGCCCTGATCCCTTTTCCCCGCCAGCGCGCGGTCCAGGGTTCGACGATAGCGACAGGATTCGAGCAGTCTCGGGGCGATAGTGAGGCGCGACGAATGGCACTCCTGCGAGCTCCTGCCGTTCTGCGCTGAGACAGCTGATGAACTCCGTGACGGGGGCTATGTGCTCGTCGTGGACGGAGTCGAGTTGGCTCTGGCGATACTTGGGGTCCTTCATCCGACGTGGGATCATGACGTTCCGCCCACCAGACGGAGTGACGACTGACTCATAGTTCTTCGAAGTCCGTGTTCTTGGGCCGCTGCCGGTTCCACAGAGGCTCGGCATCGAGCGACCTCAGCACATTTGACTCGAGAGCCCGGGCGAGAGCCGCATCGCCGCTGATCGACCACCGAACCTCGACGTCTGCACGTTCGATGGCAGCCTTGGCCCATTCTTTGGTCCTGGCGCCTTCCGACTTACTGAGGAGCTCAAGGCGACGTGTCACCCACGCGACGTCGGACAGGGCCCTGTCCAGCGCAGCCTCTCCGAAACCCGATACAGCTCCGCGCCCGCGCAGGTAGATGTCGAGTCTTCCCCGCAGCCCCTTGCCGCTGCGCTCGCCGGCCATGCCGACGTAGACGACTTCGGACGTCGTCCGGGCACGGAACATGTAGACACCAGGCGCCGTCGGAGCCGCCTTGGCGGCGGCAAAAAAGGGCACCCACGACGTCCAGTCGGCGAGCGAGTCGGTCGGATGCGGGTCTGGGCCGCAAGAAAAGTATGCGCGGCCGGCATCGGCTTGAACGTCATCGAGCTGCCATCTCTCGTAGTCGGAATGCCCGTCGGCGTGATGAGCCCGCAGGTATTTGCGGATGGCCTGGCCCGGGACGGCGATTTCCCGGGAGAGCTCCTGCGGTGTCACCATTCTGGCGGTCATGCCGTGAAGTACCTCTCGATGTAGACCCGCATCCCAGGGTCGACGGCGTACACGTAGGTGCCCCTGATTCCCCGGGTCAGCAGCACCCCGTAGATGTTGCTGATGAACTCGCGTAGTTCGGCATCCGTGTAAGAGCGACCGAGCTGCTTGTTGTTCTCCGCCCCCTTCGTGTCAAAGTAAGAGCCTCGATCAATGAAGAGCTCGTCTAGGTCGACGTTGTAGCGGAGGTCGCCGCCGATGATCACGCCGGCGTAGTTCAGGTCGTAGCCCTGCACGGTGTGGATCGAGCCGACCTCCTCCAACGCACCCCTGGACGCGATCCAGTCCTTGGACGTCCGATTCCACTGCAGAGCTACACCATCGACTTCGATGTCGGCCGCTTCGGGGTCTTTCCTCGAGGCCCACTTCCACGAGTAGCCCGCTACGAGTCGAGCGAGGCCGTGATCGGCATCCCTCGCGCGGATCTCCGCGTGCATCTCGCCTAGATCGTCGAAGACCCGCAGGTCGTACCCCTCGAAGGACCTGGGCGACACGCTCCCCGAGACGTGGCCCGAGCGAGGCACGCGAAGGACGTCCCGCACGTAACCGACGTAGTCGGCGCCGGCCTTGACCCGCATCTGCGTGGACAGCCTGTAGTGCCGGCGCCGGGCACGAGCGTCCTCGAGGAGCGCGACGACGGACTCCTTGGACAGGTCTGCCGGTCGCACACTCTGGGCCTCGTCGACCAGCAGGATCTGGTGGCGGCTCTTCGCACGGATCCAGTCGAGTTGCGTCTTCGCGAGGTCGTCGGCCCCGAAAAGACGCTCGTTGATGACCGGGAACTTGGCATTGAGCACACCCGTCGACTGGTTGGCCCGTTGATTGAGCCGGTGTGCCTCATCGACGAGAAGCAGGTCCCACTCTCCATCCGCCTGCCCGACCTCGAACGGCGTGAGCACCATGGCCGGGTCAAGACCAGGCGTCTTGCGGAACACGCGCTTGATCGACTCGCGCAGCGATTGCTGCGGCACAACAATCCCGACACGCAGGCCCGCCAAAAGAGCCGGGTACTCGCCCAGGAAGAAGTCGGCGAAGAGCGAGTCTCCGTCGAAGTCGTCGGCAGGAGGCGCGGAGCCGATATCGACCAGCAGCTTCAGCAGGTAGATGGCCACGACGGTCTTGCCCGTACCTGGATGCCCCTGGATGACGATAGTGTCGCCCCTCTCGTCGCGGAGGTCAGCGAAGAGGCCTTCGAGAATGTCCTCAAGAGCCGCGGCCTGGTCTTGCGTCAGGGCCTTGAACGGCGACAGCTTAAAGAGGTCGCTGTTCTCGATCTCCGGGATGGGCCGCGTGAACACCCCCTCGGATCGGAGCTGCTGCACGACGTCCGCGAACACGCCCCGATACCGCTCACGGTCGTAGTAGTTGGCCGAGGTGATGCCATCGTTGCGATTCAGGACGCTGTAAGCGCCATCCGCGGAGAGCAACTGGATCAGCCTCGACTCGAGGTCCAAGCACGCCGACTTGTTGAAAGTCTCGTCGACAACGACGCGGACGGTGTCGAGCTGACTCTTGTCGGGGTTGGCGAGATGCTGACGCATCCGCCCGGCGGCGTTGCGAGTCTCGCCCACGTAAATGTCGCGGAGAGATTCTTGAGGATGCCGGCCGGTCCGCCGGGGCCTCGCCTGATCGAGGACGTAGACAACAGGCCAGTCAACGTGCCGCGCGTCGGCCAGCGCCCAGAGGTCGAGCGCCTCCCGGTCAAAGGGCACCCGGACGATGCTAGAGGGCATCGTATTTGGTGCTCCGCCCCCGAGCCTTGTCGACGGGATACTTTTCCCGCGTGACGGAGAGCTTTTGCAGAACGATTGTCTCCGGGTCGAGGGCGAGCTTGTCAGCCAAAAGCAAGCAATAAGTCAGCACGTCCGCCAGCTCGTCCCGGACTCGGTCGCGATCAAAAGCGGATCCCCACTGGAAACATTGCAGGAGCTCGCCAGCCTCGATCGAGATGCTTTTCGCGAGGTTTTCTTCAAGGTGGAACTGCCCCCATTCGCGTTCCGCAACAAGCTCCTTGATGGCGGCGGTCGCTGCATTCTCGCTCATACGAAGCAAGGTAGCAGCGCTGGGACTTCCCGACTCCTTTCATGCCTAGCTTCTGCGCACCGAGCCCTTGTTCCCATGGTTCACCCGTCGGAGGCCTTAGAACCACCCGATCACCTATCGGCGATATCACATTCATCCGTTTGCATAGCCACATGACCCCTTCCTGGCATCTCAGGCCCGGTGACAGTACTACGCGGGCCGAGCTCGTTGCGCGCTATGGCGGCAGCGTCCAGTCGGGCGGCATAGTGCCGTCGAGGACGAGCAGCTTTGTCATGGTGTTCTCTGATGCCGATGAGGGCGCACACTTCGGCTACTCGCAGCACGACGGCGTCACCGACGACGGCTACGGTTTTGACTACACGGGAGCGGGCCAAGAAGGAGATCAGGTATTTCTCCGAGGCAACAAGACTCTTCTTGACCACATGGATGACCAAAAACGTCTTCAGTTGTTCATTTCTGCGGGAACCGTCCCCGGCTCCAGTACGAAACGGCAGGAGTACGTCGGTGAGTACGCTGTCCGAGATGACGATCGTGGACCTTTTCGATACGCGCGAGCCCCCGACAAGAACGGGCATGATAGGACCGTCGTCGTCTTTCACCTTCAGCGCCTCGGCAGTGGGGTAGCACCGCTGGACATACCCCGCACCGACCCCGCGCTCGAAGCCGGTTCGCCCTTTCTAGTACCTATCGAAGTGGACCGAACCTACATATCTGCGCGAAAAGCTTCCAAAGCTGGGACGGCAAGCCGTCGCGAGGCGGAACTCACAAGAAAGTTCACTTCGTGGCTGGAGTCCCGATCCAGGTCAGCCAGGCGATGGGCTATACCGGTCGCTGGTGGAACGTCTCTCATGACTGACTACTTTACCGAGGACGATAAGACCCTGTTTGAGGCCAAGGCCTCGTCAAGTCGAAGCGACGTGAGGATGGCGGTCGGGCAACTTCACGACTACAGACACAATCTTGGCCTGGACGGTCTTCGCTGTGCGCTGCTCCTACCGAAGGCGCCAGCATCCGATCTACTGGCCTTGCTGGAGACTATCGGCTTTGGATGCCTTGTCGAGGTTGACGACGAGTTTGTCTGGCTTGTGGAGGCTTCTTAGTAGGAATTGTGCGGGAGCCGCAACGCCCGGCATCACAGTCTTGCCTGGTGGACTAGGTGTGACTCAGTCACATGGCCGGCTGCTTGATCGTCCTGACAGTTTGATGCGTATGTCCTGGCAGCGAACGAAGCAGGGAGGTATCTGCGGAACTTCGGGGTTGCCCGAGTAGCGTTCAAGCAGTGCCTTTTTTGGTCGGGCTGACAGGATTTGAACCTGCGACCCCTTGACCCCCAGTCAAGTGCGCTACCAAGCTGCGCCACAGCCCGAGAAATCCGTTGCTGAGCAACCGACTTCTTGGTGTTGCCCCGACCGAGGCAACTCGAACAGCATAGCGGATCTCGAGACCTGGGACGAACCACGCTGGCCAGCAGAGTCCGACGGGCGAGCGCCAGGCGGCCACGAACCAGACCACCACTGTTGCGCCGGGTTACAGCTCGCGCGACAGCAGCTGCCACCCCGCCATAGCGTCGGGACATGCCCGCCTCCTCGACGACCGCCCCCCGCGCTCTGCCGTTGACCCTGCGCGGTGTGGGCCGGCGGTTCGACCGGCCGGTGCTGCACGGGGTGGACCTCGACGTGGCCGCCGGCGAGATCGTCGCCGTGCTCGGGCCGAGCGGGTGCGGCAAGTCGACGTTGCTCCGCCAGCTCGGCGGACTCGACCAGCCCGACACCGGCACCGTCCGGATCGGCGACGAGCCCGCCCGCCACGCCGACCAGCGCTGCGCCGTCGCCTTCCAGGAGCCGCGCCTCCTCCCCTGGCGCACCCTCCGCGACAACGTCGCCCTCGGCCTCCCGAAGCCGAGCAAGCAGAGCGCCAAGACCAGCACGGCCAGCAGGACCAGCCGCACCACCACCTCCCCCAGGCTCACGAAGCTCGAGCGCGACGCCCGCCTCACCGAGCTGCTCGACCTCGTCCACCTCGGGCCCGCCGGAGCCCGCCGCCCCCGCGAGGTCAGCGGCGGCATGGCCCAGCGCGCCAGCCTCGCCCGGGCCCTCGCCCGCCAGCCCGCGGTCCTCCTCCTTGACGAGCCGTTCGGCGCCCTCGACGCCCTCACCCGCCTCCGCATGCAGGACCTGCTCCTCGACGTCCACGACGCCCTCCCCACCACGGTCGTCCTCGTCACCCACGACGTCGACGAGGCCCTCTACCTCGCCGACCGCATCGTGCTGCTCGCCGACCTCGGCCAGCAGCCTGCCGACCAGGCCGACCCGGCGAGCGCCGACTCGACGCACGCCGACACCGCAGGAGGCGCCACCAGCATCCAACGGATCGTCACGGTCCCCGGAGCCCGCCGTCGAGACCGCGACGCCCCCGAGCTCGCCGTCCTCCGCCAGGAGCTGCTCGAGGGCCTCGGCGTCCACCGCGTCCCCGCGGGCCACACGCGCGCCGCCGACCACGCCAGCCTCACCGGCCACGCCACGGCGTGATCCGTCTCGTGACGTATCAGCCACAGCAACCACGCCACAGCCTGATCCGTGTCGTGACGGAACAGCCACAGCAGACGCACCTCTCCCGCACCGCACACCTCGAGCACCACGCCATCCCCGACACAGCACCGGAGACGACACCATGACGCACGACACCGACACGACCGGCTCCACGACCGGCACAACCGGCACGACGACCGGCCGCAGCAGCAGCACCGCCACCACGACCCGCACCTCCCCCGCCCGCCGCAGCCGCGCCTCCTTCGCCGCCCTCGCGCTGGGCGCAGCAGCAGCCCTCGCGCTCACCGGCTGCGTCGCCGGCGAGGACGCCCAGGGCGAGCCCGCCGAGGCCGCGGGCGGCGACGCGAGCGCGTCCAGCGGCGAGTGGAGCACCGACACGCTGAACATCGACTTCGCGACCTACAACCCGCTCAGCCTGATCGTCAAAGATCAGGGCTTCATCGAGGACGCCCTCGGCGACGACGTCACCGTCACCTGGACCCAGTCCGCCGGCTCGAACAAGGCCAACGAGCTGCTGCGTGCCGGAGCCGTCGACGTCGGCTCCACCGCTGGCTCGGCCGCGCTGCTTGCCCGCTCGAACGGCTCCCCCATCCACACGATCGACATCTACTCGCAGCCCGAGTGGTCGGCGCTCGTCGTCCCCGGCGATAGCGACATCGCAGACGTCGACGACCTCAAGGGCAAGACCATCGCGGCGACCAAGGGCACCGACCCCTACTTCTTCCTGCTGCAGGCGCTCGACGAGGCCGGCCTGAGCGCGAGCGACGTCACCATCGAGAACCTGCAGCACGCCGACGGCCGCGCCGCCCTCGAGAACGGCAGCGTCGACGCCTGGTCCGGGCTCGACCCGATCATGGCCGCCAGCGAGGCCGAGTCGGGCACGAAGCTGCTCTACCGCAACGTCGACTTCAACACCTACGGGTTCCTCAACGCGACGGAGTCGTTCCTGACCGAGTCGCCCGACGTCGCCCAGGTCGTCGTCGACTCGTACGAGAAGGCCCGCGCCTGGGCCGAGGAGAACCCCGACGAGACGGCGACCATCCTCTCCGGGGTCGCCGGCATCGACCCCGCCGTCGCCACCACCGTGCTCGACCGCACCCACTTCGACGTCGACCCTGTCCCCGGAGCCGCGCAGGCCGACGTGCTGAAGACCGTCGGCCCGATCCTCGTCGAGTCCGGCGACGTCGCCTCGCAGGACGCCGTCGACGACGCCCTCGACACCCTCTTCGACGACACCTTCGCCAAGGACGCCGACGCTTCATGACGTACCCGCTGAGCGGCAACGAGAAGGAGGCGGACGCCCGCCAGGTGGTCGAGCGCAGCCGCGAGGCGGCCGAGCGCGGCGGTCGCGACGGCTACGGTGCGGGCGGCCGCAGCAGCGGTCGTGACGGTCGTGGGGGCGGCCGCAGCAGCAGCGGTGCCAGCGCGAGCAGCGGATCGCAGGAGGCGCGGGTCGGCTCGACCCCCACCTCCCGCGGTCCGCGTCGCGGCCTGGCACTGCTCGGAGCGATCGTTCCCGCGGCCGTCCTGCTCGCGTGGGTGCTCGCGACCGAGGTCGTCGACGTGCCGAGCTACAACCTCCCCTCGCCGTCGGACGTCTGGCTGGCCGGCGTGCAGCTGGCGCAGGCGGGGCTGCTCGGGCAGTACGTCGCGATCTCGGTGCAGCGCGTGCTGATCGGCTTCGCGATCGGGGCCGGCATCGGGATCGTGCTCGGAGCCGTCGTCGGCCTCTCGCGGGTCGGCGAGGCCCTGCTCGCCCCGTCGATCGCCGCCGTGCGGGCCGTGCCGTCGCTGGCGTGGGTGCCGCTGCTGATCCTCTACCTCGGCATCGGCGAGGACTCGAAGATCACCCTCATCGCGATCGGCGCCGCGTTCCCCGTCTTCACGACCGTGGCGGGCAGCCTCCGCCACGTCGACCCCCAGCTGGTCGAGGCGGGCCGCGCGTACGGACTCGGCCCCGTCTCGCTCTTCACGACGGTGCAGCTGCCGGCGGTGATCCCGTCGCTCGTCTCGGGCCTGCGCCTCGCACTCGCCCAGGCGTGGCTGTTCCTGGTCGCGGCCGAGCTGATCGCGTCGTCGATGGGACTCGGCTTCCTGCTCACCGACTCGCAGTACAACGGACGCGTCGACCGCATGTTCCTCGCGATCATCCTGCTCGCCTTGCTCGGGACGCTGACCGACTTCGTCCTCAACGCCGCCCAGCGCGTGCTCCTCCGCCGCTGGCGCTAGCCCGGCCTCCCCCGGTCCCCGGCCCGCGCCTCCTGCGCTGCTGGCCCCGCGCCTCCTGCGCTGCGGGCCCCGCGCCTCCTGCACCGAAGAACCGCGTTCCGTTCAAAGAACCGCGTTGCAACATGGTTCTTTGAACGGAACGCGGTTCGATGCCAGTGGCACACGTCTCGCGTGCTCGCCCCGCGCCTCCTACGCGGTCAGCTCGTCGACGTAGTCGCCGTGCTCCGCCATCCACTGGCGCACCAACGGCTCGTAGTCGCTGCCGCGGTTCTCGTTGAAGAGCACGTTGCAGAGCGAGAGCAGCTCGTCGTCGCTCATCGAGAAGTCGCGCAGCCAGCCGCCCGCGGTCGCGAAGTCGTCGTCGAAGGTGGGGCTGCCGAGCGCGTGGATCTCCTCGGCCGCACCCATGGCGCCTTCCGGGTCCTCGAGGTCGCGCAGCCCGTACGCCTCGTACGCCCAGTGCGGGCGGGCGAGGGTCGCGACGATGTTCTCGCCCGCGGCGTCGGCGGCCTGCAGCTCGGTGAGCAGCGCGGCGGTCGACGACGTGAGGAACTCCATGTCCTCGAGGCCGTAGGTCGGGATCGCCTGCTCCTCGGTGATCTTCGTCAGGCCGGCGCCGGGCTCGAGGCCGACGATCCGGTTGCCGAACAGGTCGGCGTTCGCGGCGAGCTCGTCGAGGGAGGTGATCGGCGCGTCGTCGTTGACGACGATCGTGTTGCGCGCGTCGGTGTACCAGGGGCCGAGGTCGGTGAGGTCGTCCCCGAACTCGTCGAGGTAGGCGGCGTGCGTGTCGGGCAGCCACGAGTCGAGCACCAGGTCGTAGTCGCCCGACGCCACGCCCGAGTACCCCGGAGCCACGTCGATGTCCGTCAGCGTCACGTCGTAGCCCTCGTCCTCGAGCACGGCGCTCCACAGCTCGGACGCAGCGATGCCCTCCGGCCAGCCGGCGAACACGGCGATGGTGATCTCGCCCTGGTCGCCGTTGTCGAGGGCAGCGGCGGGAGGCCCTCCGGGTGAGCACGCGGTCAGTCCGAGCGAGAGGGCGACGGCGGCGCCGCCCAGGGCCGTGGCGAGTCGGGCGTTCTTCTTCATGCGGGTGGTCTTCTTCATGGTGGACCTTTCGTCTGCTCGGCACACGCCGGCACCGAGACGAGGAGGTGCGGTGCGCGCGACTCGACGACGTCACGGACCGCAGACGGCCGCGTCGGTCGCGGCCGCCGAGACGAGCCGCACGGCACCGACCGGCGAGCGCGCGTCAGCGCGGCGGTCGGGTGCCCGGGCGGCTCAGGGGCGTGGCGAGACCGCGCCGAAGTGCACGGTGCGACGCGACCAGACGACGCCGGCGCGGCGGACGACGGAGCCGAGAGTGCGGACGCCGGAGGCGAGGCTGCGGACGCCGGAGGTGGTGGTGCAGTCGACGGGAGCGCGGACGCCAGGGGTGCGGTCGACGGAGGCAGCTCCGGCCCGGGGCGCACACGGTGCCATGTCGGATCCTCCGGGCTCGTCGGGCTGGTCGGGGCTGCTCTCGTCACGCTCGACGACAGTCGTCGCCGAGTTCTGTGACGCAGCCACGGTAGTCCCGATCACGCCCGCTGGCGAATGCGCTGCTGCTCGCGCCTCCTCGCCTGCCTCGCCCGCGCCTCCTGGGTCCCCGGCCCGCGCCTCCTCGCTGCGATGCCGCGTTCCGGACAAGATGCCGCCGTCCAGCGCGGCACGTTGTCCGGAACGCGGCATGACGCCCACCGCTGCCCGACCCGAGCCCCCTCGCCTGCCCAGCACGCACCTCCTCGGCACCTCGGCCGTCACCCGCGCACGACGACCCGCGTTCCGTTCGAAGAACCACCGTGCAACGAGGTTCTGTGAACGGAACACGGTTCGATGCCCGCGGCACACGGTCGGTGTGCCCGGCGCGCGCCCCTACGCCGCGACGCGCCCGCGCTCGCGCTCGCGCCGGCGCCGCCCGCCCATCACGACCACCACCGTCACCATCGCGGCGAGCGCCAGGCCCATGATCGCCGGAGCACCGACGTCGACGGCGCTCTCGAGCCCTCCGCGGGTCGCCTGCGCGCCCAGCCACAGCGCCGTCGCCCCCTGCACCAGGTACGCGACGAGGTACACGGCCGACAGCGTCCCGGCACGGTGGTGCTCGGGAGCGAACCGCGACACGATCCCCAGCCCCGACGCGAAGAACAAGCTGTAGCCGACCCCCGACAGCACGCAGAACACCAAGAACAGCGCGAGCGACTGCTGCGCCGCCGCCAGCACCAGCGCGGTGAAGCTGGCCGCCGTCGCGACCGCCGCCACGACGACCGCGATCACGACGGGCACCCGCCGCGACGCGAGCGCCACGACCGCGATGACGACCATCGACAACGCGATGATCGCCCCGGTCACGAACGAATTCGAGCTGCCGATCAGCGTCGCCCCGATCTCCGCACCCAGCGACAGCACCACCGCACCCAGGGCGTAGGAGGCGCTGACGCAGACGGCTGCGGCGCCCACCGCCCCGAGGAGCCCCCGCGGCACGCTCAGCCCCCGTGGCCGCCACCGCCCGGCCTGTGCGTCCCGGTCGCGGGGCAGGCGCCACACGAGCGCGAGCACCCCGAGCTCGACGACGAGCAGCACCCAGTAGGTGAGGTGCAGCGGCTCCGGCGCGTACTGGACGAGCGCGCCGCCGAGCAGCGTCGCGAAGACGAGGCCGACTGCGGTGGAGGCGGTGCTGATGGCTCCGGTGCGGGCCGAGTTGACGGGCCCGGCTACGTCGATCATGGCGGCGGTGGCCGGGCTGAGCGAGAGTCCGACGCCGAGGCCCATGAACGCACGCCCGACCAGCACCCAGCCGACGTTCGGCGCCAGCGCGAACAGCAGCACCCCCACGATGGAGTTGGTGACTCCGAGCAGGATGCTCGCCCGGCGTCCGATGGTGTCGCTCAGGCTGCCGAAGACGAGCAGGACGACGACGAGCACGAGCGGGTAGACGGCGAAGATCGCCGTCGTGACGAACGGCGTGAGCTGCCAGTCGGTCGCGTAGAGCGGGTAGACCGGCGTCGCGGCGCCGCTCGTCCACAGGGCGAGGGCGAGGACGGAGGCGCAGGTCCAGAACGCGAGGCGCTGAGCGTGGGGCATGAGCGCGACGCTAGCACCCTGGATACGAAAAGCCTATCGAGGTAGGGTGACCGCATGGCAGCTCGCACTCCCCTGGACCCGCGCTGCGGCATCGCCCGCAGCCTCGACGTGCTCGGCGAGCGCTGGGCGCTGCTCGTCGTGCGCGAGGCCTTGCTCGGCCACACGCGGTTCTCGCAGTTCCGCGCCCGGCTCGGCCTCTCGCCCGACGTGCTGACGGCACGCCTCGAGTCTCTCGTCGCCGCCGGGGTGCTGCAGCCCTCGACCTACCGCGAGGACGGAGCCCGCGAACGCGTCGAGTACCTCCTCACCGACGCCGGCCGCGACCTCGCGCCCGTGCTCGCCGCGCTGGCCGCCTGGGGCGACGAGCACGACCCCCACCCCGACGGAGCCGCCCGCGAGTTCACCGCCGCCGACTCCGGCGAACCGGTGCGCGTCGCGTTCGTCACCGACGCCGGACACGTCGTCGACCCGGCCGCCGTCGAGATGCTGCCGCGCGTCGGCAGCTGACCCGCAGCTCCTGTGCTGCCGGCCCGCGCCTCCTCGGCCGCCCGGCCCGCACCTCTTCTGCACCCTGCCGCGCCTCCGATGCACCCCCGAGTGGACGATGCACCCCGACACGACGGGGTGCATCGTCCACTACGGGGTGCCACGCCGTTGCGCAGCCAAGCGCGCCCCCGAGAGCCGCGCAGCCGGCGCACCGAACCGGGTTCCGGTCACAGAACCGCGTTGCTTCGCGGTTCTGTGAACGGAACGCGGTTCGCCGCCACCCCGCGCGCGATCGACCCGCGCACCGCGAGCCACATCACGCCCCCGGCGACGAGCACGAGCACCTCGCTCACCGTGAGCGACCAGACGATCCCCGCCAGCCCGAACACCGCGTTCCCGACGAGCACGATCGGGATGAACAGCACCCCCTGCCCCATCGACAGCACGATCGCGGGCACGGCCCGACCGGTCGCCTGGAACAGCGACGTCAGCAGCCCGGTGAACCCGTTCGCGACCGCGGCGACGAGCTGCGCCGTGAGGATCGTCACGCCGATCGCCAGCACCGACGGATCGGCCGAGAACGCGCCGAACACGGCCTCGCGGAACACGAACACGACACCGGCGAAGACTCCGATCACCAGCGCGACCGCCACGACGGAGGCGCGGAGCGCGGCCCGCAGACGAGCCCCGTCGCCCTTGCCGAACGAGTACGCGAGCAGCGGCAGCACGCCGAGGGTGATCCCCATCACGAGGAACTCGGGCACCTGGGCGATGCGCACCGCGACGCCCATGGCGGCGAGCGCCCCGTCCCCGTAGGCGGCGGCCAGCCGGTTGAGCACGAGCGACGTCACGATGAGGAACGACGCCTGCAGCAGCTCGCTCGCCCCGACCGAGAACACCGGCCCGGTGACGCGGCGCGCCAGCGTGACCCAGCGCGGAGCCAGGCTGACGTGCTCGCCGTGCCGACTCAGCCACACCGCGAAGTACGCGACGGCGACGGCGTTCGCGAGCCCCGTCCCGAGCGCGGCGCCGGCCACGCCCCAGTGCAGCACCAGGATGAACACGACGTCCAGCAGCACGTTGGCCACCGTCGAGATGATCAGGCCGATCATCGTCTGGCGGGCCGCTCCCCCGGCCCGGACGATCTGCTCGAGGCAGAACGCGGCCGCGAGCACCGGCACGAAGGCGAGCATCACGGCGACGTAGCTCGTCGTCTCGGCTCGGGCGGCCTCGTCGGCGCCGAGTACGGCGACGAGCTGGGGCAGCAGGAGGAGCCCCACGGCTCCCAGCACCGCTCCCGTCCCGACCGCGCCCCAGAGCGCGAACGCCGACACGTGCTTGATCTCGCCCGCCTTCGCCGGGTCCGTCTCGGAGGCGCCGAGCAGCCGCGAGATCAGCGCGCCGCCGCCGACGCCGAACACGCCCCCGACGGCCATGACGAGGCCGAGCAGCGGGGTGCCGAACGTGACGGCGGCGAGCATCGCGGTGTCGCGCTGCGACCCGATGAACCCGGCGTTGACGACGTTGTAGAGCGCGCCGACGATCAGCGCGGCGGCCATCGGCACGCAGAGGTGCACGAGGGCCCGGACGATCGGCGCGGCCGAGAGGTACCAGCGGTCGGTGCCGGGCTCCGGTGCGGAGGGCGGATCGCTGACGGCGGCGCCGGAGACGCGGGTGCTGTCGGCGGTGCCGACGGCGTCGGTGACGGCAGTGCCGGCTGCGACGGTGGTGGTGGACGAGGGCTCGACGGAGTCCATGACTGCTCCTCTCCGGGGCAGGCTGGAGCGCGCGCCGACGGACGCCGGCACGGCGAGGGGGTGGAACGGACGGGAGGAGGCGCGGCGTCGCTCAGGACGCCCCGCCGCCGGTCACCGGCGCGGCGGGGCCAGCTGTGCGGTGATCGTGGTGAGCAGGGCGAGCAGCTGGGCCTGCTCGTCGTCGTCGAGCGGCGCCAGGATGGCGTCGTCGACCTCGGCCATCGCCTCGGTGAAGCCCGAGACGAGCTCGGCCCCCGCGGCGGTGGCGTAGACGCGCTTGCGGCGTTCGTCGCCGTCCTCGCTGCGTCTCTCCACGAGGAGGCGGCGCTCCAGCCCCTGGACGAGGCTCGACACGCTCGCCGCGCTCGTCCGCGTCATCTCGGCGATGTCACGCTGGATGACTCCGGGGGTCTGGACGAGGTACCCGAGCACGAACGCCTGCTCGGGAGTGAGGTCGCGACTGCGCACCCAGTCCTCCCCGCCCTTGCGCTGGGCCCAGGCGATCCACCGCACGAGTCCGAGCGGGGTGGTGCGCATGCCCTCGGATTCATTCATGGTCAGGACTCTAACTGTTAGCTATCTAACTGTCAACGTGTCGATGACTCGTCACGACCGCTTCGGCGCCCGCCGCCTTCGCCGGCCGCGGGAACGCAGCCCGCATGTGGTCCGTCGTCAGCAGGTCGCCGATGCCGATCATGAGCAGCGAGAACACGATCTGCTCGACGACCATCCAGCCGGGGTAGAGCCCGGGGATCGTCGCGACGATCAGCGTCACGATCGGGAAGATCCGGCTGAACAGCCTGAGCCGCGAGTACGCCCACCAGTAACCGAGCTGCGCCCGCCAGGCGAAGACGTAGAGCGACGCCGTGATGAAGAGCACCACGGTCGAGCGGAACCACACGGCCCACGGCACGTGCTCGCCTCGGCTCCACAGCACGGCGGCGATGAAGATCGCGGTGAGCCCGACGACGGTCTCGCCGAGCAGCAGCCACCGGATGCCCACGAACGCCCGGACGGTCCGCGGGTGCTCCCGCATGTCCTCGTGGATGACGTGCTCGGCCTGACGCCCTCCCGCGATCCTGTCCAGCCGGAGGCGCCTCCACAGCCGGTCGGCGGAGTCGCTGAGGGCGCTGGTCGCGTCCACACCGTCCCGGGGCCCGACCACCCCGCCTCGCACCGTCCGCACCACCCCATCGTGCCGCATCCACGTCTCGGCACCGTCACTCAGCAGCGATGTCCCAGGCGTATCCGTCGCGCAGAGGGTCGTAGGCGAAGCACGCCGAGAACGACATGACTTGCAGGCCGTCTTCCACACGCCTCACCCAGTACTGCCCCAGGGACTTGCTCCTCAGGAGGAGCCGGGGGTTCCCCGTCGGGCCCTCCGAACGCTCGAACTCGAAGTCAGCAGCGCGTGGCCACCCCGCCTTGAGGTCCCTCTCAAGCTGGTCGAGGTCGAGATGCTCGGTCATGACGACCGCCGTGGAGCTGCCCCAGTTGACCCCGCCGGGGCAGTCGAGGATGGACCCTCCCGGCTTTTCCTGGAGCTCGATCACGAGGTCGACAGGTACGAACGAGGCGATCTCGACCTCGATCGCCTTCACCACGGGCTTGATCTCGGCGAGGGTCTGTTGCGAGACGACCGGCGCGGGCTTCTCGGGGTAGGGAACGGGCATCAGGCTGCAACTTCCGATCAATAACGGGACGGACAGCACGACGGTCGCCGTGCCGATGTTGCGTACGGACCATCTCAACGCGGATCCACCTCCAACAGCTCATCGAGAAGATCGACGAAGACTTGGTTGTTCTCCGCTGAGTCCGAGGCGATCAGCGCGTGGTTGCTGACGAGGGACTCACCCCAGGCCTGCACGGAGTTCCACCTCAGGGCGCGATCGGCGTCGCTCTCGTACTCGTGCTGCTGGAACTCGGGGATGTACTGCGGATTGCTGCCCTTGTAGACGAACCCCGTCGCCTGGGCTGCACCGAGGAAGTCGTCGTAGCGGAACGAGTCGTACTCGGTGTCCTCGTTCGGCAGCCACTCCCGGATCGTGCCCGCACCGGCGAGCGACACGACGTGGTCGAAGCGGGCCCCGGCGACCTCCGCCGCCATGACGTTGGCGGTTCCCCAGCTGTGGCCGATGCCCACGGATCGAGGCAGATCAGCCCCGTCCGAGCCGCCCGCGACGTCGAGACCGCCCTGGAACGCCGCCAGCCGCTGGCCTGCCTCACGGGCGATCGATGTGGTGTTGGCCTCCCCGAGGCCGTCCGCGACGCCCTTGATGCTGTCGGGAGCCACCCCCTCGTCCCCGCCGGGGAACCGTCCGTCCTTGTAGACGAAGGCCACGCTGTCCAGCCGATCGTCCTTGATCATCCGCGCCGCGAACGACTGGACCCCTCCCTTGCCCGACCAGAAGTCGGCCATCTTCGAGTACGTGCCCGGCACGTACGTGTACACGCGCTCAGGCGCACGCCCGACAGGCCACTCCCCCAGCATCTCGACGATCCGGTCGGCGTCCCGGTCGTACGTGTAGAGCTGCACCCTCGGCGGGACGGCCGTCGCACCCCGCAGGTACGCGTTCTCCCGTTCGAGCTCCGCCATCAGCTCCCGGGCCCGAGGGTCGTCCAGGGGGTGTCGCGCGATGTCGTCGATCACGCGCTGGTTCTCGACGACCTGTCCCGCAGCCGTGGACGCGTTGGCCTTGATGCGCGCGAGCGGCGGTACACCGTCCAGGTTGCCGATCAGCCACGGGACCGCGAGCACCAGCGCCTGCTGCGCCACCGACAGGCCGTCTCCCTGGAGTGGACGCAGCCGCGCGAGCGAGTCCCACCACTCGCGCACCGCCTCCGGCGACGCCTGCGCGATCAGACCGGCGAGGAGCGGGTTCTCACCGAAGAGGAGCGCGAGCTCGACGACGGAGAGACCGTCCAGCCGGCGCAGCGCCTCCTCCGGCGTCGTCGACTCGCGGATCTCGACCGCGGCAGCCAGGAACTCGCCTGCCGCCGCGCCGTACAGGCCCGCGATGCAGGCCCCGTCCGCCGCGTCCCGACGCTCGACCAGCTCGGCCCACCTCCGCCCGACCCAGGCCAGCTCGGTGCGGTCAGCCTCCTCGCCGCGGCGGAGAGCCTGCCTCTCGACGTCGCGCAGATCGGATCCGGAGAAGGGCGACGCCGCCTCCTCCGCCTCGAGCACGAGGAGCGAGTCGGACGTGCGGCGCAGAGCCGCCGCGACCTCGGCCCGGCGACGCTCGAGCAGTCGCTGCACCGAGGCGATGTCGCCGACCTCGACCCCGTACGCCTCGAGCACCACGCCGTGCTGCTCGACGGCGTCCATCAGCGTCGCGAACTCCGTGACGAGCAGCTCGCACGCGTCGCAGAAGGCCGACCCCGCCTCGGCCCGCCACTCCGTCGCCGCCCAGCGCAGACAGGACTCCAGGCGGTGCCGGCCGAGCCCCAGGTCGTCGTGCTTCTCGCGCCGCACCCTGGCGAGGCGGGCGATCCCGGCGGGGTCGCCCTTGCCGGGGTCGACCTCGTCGACGCTCATCGGTCGACCTCGGGCGACGCCCCGGAGCCCGCGTCCACCTGCGCCGCGAGCTGCGCGTCGACCTCTCGGACCCCGGCCGCGAAGGCCGTGGCCGTCGCGGCGAGCCGCTCGAGCAGCTCGAGCGTCAGGTCGACGCGTCGCGCGAGGTGCACCGTCACCTCCCCCAGCACGCTGGCCACGCCCCTGCTGCCCAGGGCCGCCGAGCAGTCGCCGGTGAGCACGTGCGAGAAGGGCAGCCCGTCCCGGGCCGTCCGCGCCGTCGCGGCCATCCCCTCCAGAGCCTCGAGGTCCACGTCGATCGTCGCGGTCATGCATCGCCTTCCGTCGGAGGTGGTCGCGTCGACGATATGTCAATGTCTCACGCGAGACCATCACAGTAGCAATGCGAACGCCCGGCCGGGGACGGATCCACAACCGGGCGTTCAGCGCACGGGGGCGCGGGGAGAGACGAGCTACGGGCGCTTGCGCTTCTCGCGCACGCGCATGTTCACCGTGATCGGGGTGCCCTCGAAGCCGAAGATCTCGCGCAGGCGACGCGTGATGAAGCGGCGGTACTGCGGGTCGAGGAAGCCGGTCGTGAAGAGCACGAAGGTCGGCGGGCGGTTGGCCGCCTGGGTGCCGAACAGGATGCGCGGCTGCTTGCCCGAGCGCAGCGGGTGCGGGTGCTCGGCGACGAGCTCGGCCAGCAGGGCGTTGAACTTGCCCGTGGGGATGCGGGTGTCCCACGACTCGAGCGCGAGCTCGAGGGCCGGCACGAGCTTCTCGAGGTGACGACCGGTGCGGGCCGAGATGTTGACGCGAGGCGCCCACGAGACGTGGTCGAGGTCCTGCTCGATCTCGCGCTCGAGGTAGCGACGACGGTCGTCGTCGAGCAGGTCCCACTTGTTGAAGGCGAGCACGAGCGCGCGGCCGGACTCGAGAACGAGGTCAATGATGCGCAGGTCCTGCGTCGAGATGGGCTCGGTGACGTCGATGACGACGACGGCGACCTCGGCCTTCTCGAGCGCGGCCGAGGTGCGGAGCGACGCGTAGAAGTCCGCGCCCTGCTGCAGGTGCACGCGCTTGCGGATGCCCGCGGTGTCGACGAAGGTCCAGATGCGCCCGGCGATCTCGACCTGCTCGTCGACCGGGTCGCGGGTGGTGCCGGCCAGCTCGTTGACGACGACGCGCTCCTCGCCTGCGGCCTTGTTCAGCAGCGAGCTCTTGCCGACGTTCGGTCGCCCGAGGATGGCGACGCGGCGGGGTCCGCCGATCTCCTCCTTGGCGACCGTCGAGACGGCGGGGAGCTTCGTCATGATCATGTCGAGCAGATCGGCGACGTTGCGGCCGTGCAGGGCCGACGCGGGGAACGGCTCGCCGAGCCCGAGGGTCCAGAGCGAGGCCGCCTCCAGGTCCTTCCGGGCGTCGTCGCTCTTGTTGGCGACCAGGATGACCGGCTTGTGCGAGGCGCGCAGCATGCGGACGACGTGCTCGTCGGTGGACGTGGCCCCGACGTTGACGTCGACGACGAACAGGACGGCGTCGGCGAGGTCGACGGCGATCTCGGCCTGCATGGCGACGGACTTGTCGATGCCGATCGCGTCGGGCTCCCACCCGCCGGTGTCGACGAGGGTGAAGCGGCGTCCGCCCCACTCGGCCTTGTACGAGACGCGGTCGCGGGTGACGCCCGGCTTGTCCTCGACGACGGCCTCGCGGCGGCCGAGGATGCGGTTGACCATGGCGCTCTTGCCGACGTTCGGTCGGCCGACGATGGCGAGCACCGGCAAGGCCGGGGCGTACGTGAGGGCGTCGGGGTCCCACTCGCCGCCCTCGAGGACGTCGACGTCTTCGTCGTCCAGCTCGTAGTCCGACAGACCGGCACGCAGGGCGCGGGCGCGCTGCTCCGCGTCCTCGTCGGGCATCGCCTGGATGCGGCCGACCATCTGGTCGTCGAGCTCGGGGTACTTGTCGTCGTCTGCCATGGAGGCTCCTAGCGTGTGGGGGTGCTCGCTCGCACGAGCTCGACCACGGCCTGCACCGTCTGGTCGAAGTCGAGATGGGTGGAGTCGACGGTCGACACGCCCTCGGCGGCGGTCATGAAGTCGACGACCTTGCTGTCCAGCCGGTCGCGGGTCGACAGCTGCCGAGCGGTCTCCTCGGCGGACTGCCCGGTGACCTCGGCGGAACGCCTGGCCATCCTAGCCTCTTCGCTCGCCGTCAACAGGATGCGCACCTGGGCGTCGGGCGCCACGACCGTGGTGATGTCGCGGCCCTCGGTCACGATGCCGGGCCGGTCGGTCGACGCGATGATGCGACGGAACAGGTCGACCATGAAGCGCCGCACCTCCGGCAGCTTGGCCACGTGGCTGACGGCGCCGGTCACACGGGGCGTGCGGATCTCGTCCGTGACGTCCGCGCCTCCCACGGTCACCGAGGAGGCGCGGGCCGGGTCGATCTCGATCGCGTACTCGAACGAGGGCAGTGCCCCGATCACCGCGTCCGGGTCGTCGAGGTCGACGCCGCTGTCGAGCGCGTGCAGGGCGAAGGCGCGGTAGGCCGCGCCCGTGTCCTGGTAGTCGTAGCCGAGGGCCACGGCGGAGGCGCGGCTCACGCTGGACTTGCCGCTGCCGGCCGGGCCGTCGACGGCCACGACGACGTGCCGGTGCACCGCCTCCGCGGTCCGCTCGCGCAGCTCGGCGGTGTGCGCCTCGCCGGCGGGGCCGCCCACGCCGTGCTCGCCGGGCGTGCGCTCGACGTCGGTCTCGACGGGCGAGCCTGCGGAGCCAGCCGAGCCGACGGGCCCGGTCGTGCCCTCGGCGCTCATGCGAACGCCCCGGACACGGTCCAGCCGCGCCCCTCGAGCTCGGCGACGAGTCGTTCTTCTTGTTCGGGCACGATGCTGACCTCCGCGAGTCCCACCTGCGCGCCGGGCGAGTGCTCCAGCCGCAGGTCTTCCAGGTTGACGCCGATGTCGCCGATGTCGGCGAGCAGGCGGGCGATCTGGCCCGGGGCGTCGTCGACGATGACGACGACCGAGCTGAACCGTGTCGACTGCCCGTGCTTGCCGGGCAGGCGTGCGACGCCGGTGTTGCCGGCGCCGATGGCCTCGGCCACCGTGCGGCGAGCGCCCGGGGCCGAGGGGTCGGCGAGCGCCGCGATCACGCCGTCGAGGTCGTCGCGCAGCTCGCGCAGCACCTCCACGACGCGGGACGCGTTGGCGCCGAGGATCTGCACCCACAGGGTCGGGTCGCTGGCGGCGATGCGCGTGACGTCGCGCACTCCCCCGCCGGCGAGCCCCAGGGAGGCGTCGGTCGCGTCGCGCAGACGCGTCGCCATGAGGCTCGACACGACCTGCGGCACGTGGCTGACGAGGGCGACGCCCGCGTCGTGCTCCTCGGGCGTCATCTCGATCGGGGTGGCGCCGAGGTCGAGGGCGAGGTCCTCGACGGCCGCGGCGCGGCGGTAGCTGATGTCGTCGTGGCCGGCGATGACCCACGGACGGCCGGCGAACAGGTCGGCGCGGGCCGAGATGGCGCCGCCGCGCTCGCGACCGGCCATGGGGTGCGAGCCGATGTAGCGCGAGACGTCGGCGCCGCGGGCACGGAGCTCGTCGAGCGGCGCGACCTTGACCGAGGCGACGTCGGTGACCAGCGCCTCCGGGTACGCGTCGAGCTCGCGGTGGACGATCTCGGCCGTGACGTCGGGCGGCACCGCCACGACGACGAGCACGGGGGCGTCGCCGTCGGCGGCCACGCGACCCGCGCCGTAGTCGACGGCGAGGCTGCGGGCCGCGGGCGACGCGTCGTCGAGGATCACGTCGACCCCGTGCTCGCGCAGCCGCAGCCCGATGCTCGTACCGAGCAGGCCCGAGCCGACGATCCGCACCTGACCGTCGAGACGACGGGTGCCGCCGACGAGGTCGTCGACGGTCACGCCGGTCCGTGCCGGGTTCGTGCCGGGCTCAGCGTCGCTGAGATCAGTCGAGGAGGCGCGGGTCGGGTCGGTCACGACCGCCCGCCCCCGCGGGGACCACGTCCCCCGTCGTCGGGGCGGCCGCGGAACGGACGGTCGCCGCCGCGCTCGGGGCGTCCGCCGCGGTCGTCGCGACCGGAACGGTCGTCGCGACCCTGGTAGCCACCACCCGCAGGACGACCACCACGGTCATCGCGACCCTGGTAGCCACCACCCGCAGGACGACCACCACGGTCATCGCGACCCTGGTAGCCACCACCCGCAGGACG
>NZ_JADKSE010000001.1:0-14061 GCF_015350835.1 Frigoribacterium sp. VKM Ac-2530 | reverse complement strand
ACCACCACGGTCATCGCGACCCTGGTAGCCGCTGCCAGCCGGGCGTCCGCCGCGGTCATCGCGGCCCTGGTAGCCGCCGCGCTCGGGGCGTCCACCGCGGTCGTCACGTGCACCACGGTCGTCGCGGCCCTGGTAGCCGCCGCGGTCGTCGCCGTCACGGGCGCTGCGGTCCTCGCGGCCGCCGCGGCCGGATCCGGGTCCGCCGGCACGGACGCCGGAGGGGCGGCCGGTGCGCGGGTCCTTCGGCAGGTCGCGGTTCGGGTAGCCGGCGGCGCGTTCCTCGCCGGGGCTCAGCGGGCGGTCTCCACCACGGGGAGCGCCGCCACGGTCGTCGCGGGACACGTAGCCGCCGCGGTCCGGGCGTCCGACACGGTCGTCGCGCGACACGAAGCCGCCGCGCTCGGGACGGGCACCACGGTCGTCACGACCCTGGTAGCCACCACCAGCAGGACGACCACCACGGTCATCGCGACCCTGGTAGCCACCACGCTCGGGGCGTCCGCCACGGTCGTCACGCCGGTCGTCGCGACCCTGGTACCCGCCACCGGCAGGACGCCCGCCACGGTCGTCACGACCCTGGTAGCCACCACGCTCCGGGCGTCCCCCACGGTCCTCACGGGCAGCGCCTCCGCGGGCACCCGAGCCAGGGCGGTCGGCGCGGGGGGCGTAGCCGCCACGGTCCTCGCGAGCGGCGTAGCCCCCACGATCGCCCCGGTCAGCACGGTCGTCGCGGCCCTGGTAGCCGCCGCGCTCAGGGCGTCCGGCACGGTCGTCACGCACGGGGCGCCCGCCGCGGTCCGCGCCCTGCTCGCGGCGTCCTGCCTGCTCGCGCCGCACCTCCGCGCGTCGCGACACCGGGGCGTCGCCCTTGCCGACGCCGGCACGGGGGCCGGCACCGGGCACGCGGCGACGGGCGTCGCGGGCGTCGGTCTCGGGGTCGTACTCGTCGTCGTCCTCGTCGTAGAACTCCTTCTCGACCTCGTCCGCGTCGAGGGCGACCTCGACCACGTCGGCCTCGTCGACCGGCGCGTCGCCGCTCTCGATCGTGGGCACGGAGTCGACCTTGGGCGACGGCGAGGCGTCGCGCGCGATCGTGAGGATGGCGCCGAGCTCGGTCTTGTTCAGCGAGCGGACGTGGCCCGCCTTGAGGGTGCCGAGGTGCAGCGGGCCGAAGGAGCGGCGCACGAGGTCGATGACGGGGTGGCCCACCTCCTCCATCATGCGGCGGACGATGCGGTTGCGCCCCGAGTGCAGGGTGATCTCGACCAGGGACGAGTCGGCGGAGCGCGACAGGCCCGCGCCTCCGGCGACGACGGCCGCGCGGTCGGCGGCGATCGGGCCGTCCTCGAGGTCGACGCCGGCGAGCAGCTGCGCGAGGACCGCGGGCGTGACGACGCCGCGAACCTTGGCGATGTAGGTCTTGGTGACGCCGAACGAGGGGTGTGCGAGCACGTGGGCGAGCTCGCCGTCGTTCGTGAGCAGCAGCAGGCCGCTGGTCTCGACGTCGAGGCGGCCGACGTTGAACAGGCGCTCCTCGAAGTCCGAGGTGAACTGCCTCAGGTCGGGGCGGTCGGCCTCGTCGCTCATCGTGCTGACGACGCCGACGGGCTTGTTGAGCATCACGTAGCGACGCGTCGTGTCGAGCTGGACTGCGGCGCCGTCGACGACGACCTTGTCCTTCTCGGGGTCGATGCGGCGGCCGGCCTCGGTGACGACCTTGCCGTTGACGGTGACGCGCCCTGCGGCGATCAGGTCTTCGGAGACACGGCGCGAGGCGACGCCCGCGGCGGCCATGACCTTCTGCAGGCGCTCGCCCGTGGGCAGGTCGTCGTCGGGGGTGGTGGTGGGGTCAGATGACATCGTCGAATCCTCCGGATCCGTCAGGGAGGAGCGGGGAGATCAGCGGGAGCTCGTCGAGCGAGGCGATGCCGAGGTGGGTCAACAGGAGATCCGTCGTTTCGTAGGTGAGGGCGCCGGTCTCGGGGTCGGTGGACGACTCCGTGACCAGGCCGCGACCCACCAGTGTACGGACGACCGAGTCGACGTTCACCGCGCGGATCTGCGCGATGCTGCTCCGGGTGATGGGTTGCTTGTAGGCGATGACCGCCAGCGTCTCGAGAGCCGCCTGCGACAGTCTGGACGGGTTCTCCGTCAGCACGAAATCGCGCACGACGGGATCCAGCTCTTCCCGCACGTAGAAACGCCAGCCGCCACCGACCTCGCGCAGCTCGAAGCCGCGCCGGGGAGTGCCGTCGACGCCGTCGAAGTCGGCGACCAGGTCGGCCACCGCACGGCGCACCTCCGCGGTCGGTCGCCCCACGGCGGCGGCGAGCGAGAGCAGCGACTGCGGCTCGTCGGCGACCAGCAGCACGGCCTCGAGGGCCCGGGCGGTCGCGCGGTCGTCGTCGGCGCGGTCGTCCGGCCCGTCGTCGACGGCGCTGCGAGCCGAGGAGGCGGTCGTCGCGTCAGCCGTCATAGTCGGCCCCCAGCGAGTCCAGCGCCTCGTCGGTCCAGTGCTCGGCCACCCAGCGCACGCTGAGCTCGCCGAGGGGCTCGACCTGCTCGAACGCCAGCGATCCGTGCCGGTAGAGCTCGAGGAGCGCGAGGAACCGCGCGACGACGACGCCCTTCTGGTCGACGTCGGCCACGAGCTCGCGGAACGTCGCGACCCCGGCGCCGCGCAGCATCGCGACGACCCAGGCGGCCTGCTCGCGGATGCTCACGAGCGGGGCGTGCAGGTGGTCGAGGCCGACCGTCGGCACGGCCTGCGGCGTGAGGGCGAAGGCGGCGAGCGCCGCGAAGTCGTCGGGCGAGAGGGTCCACACCAGCTCCGGCGTCGTGACGCGGTACTTCTCCTCCAGCCGCACGGTGCGGGGATGGCGGCGGGACTCGACGGCGCCGCGCTCGGCGAACCACTCGGCCGCCTGCTTGAAGGCGCGGTACTGCAGCAGCCGGGCGAAGAGCAGGTCGCGCGCCTCGAGCAGCGCCACGTCCTCCGCGTCGACGAGCTCGCCCTGGGGCAGCAGGCCGGCGACCTTGAGGTCGAGCAGGGTCGCGGCGACGACGATGAACTGGCTGGCCTGGTCGAGGTCCTCGTCGGTGTCGACGGTGCGCAGGTAGGCGATGAACTCGTCGGTGACCGCGCTGAGCGCCACCTCGGTGACGTCCATCTCGCACTTGCCGATCAGGGTCAGCAGCAGGTCGAAGGGACCGCTGAAGTTGTCGAGGACGACCTCGAACCCCCGCGCCGACGCACCGGCTGCGGGATCGGGGGCACCGCTCGGGTCGGCGACGACGACGGTGGCCTCAGGCTGCGGCACCACGCGCGATCAGCTCTCGGGCCAGCTGGCGATAGGCCTGCGCCGCCGGGTGCTCGGGGGCGAACTGGGTGATGGGGATGCCGGCGACCGAGGCGTCGGGGAACTTCACGGTGCGGCCGATGACGGTCTCGAGCACCTCGTCGCCGAACGCGTCGACGACGCGCTCGAGCACCTCGCGGCTGTGCAGGGTGCGCGAGTCGAACATCGTCGGCAGGATGCCGTCGAGCGTGATGGCGGGGTTCAGCCGGTCGCGGACCTTCTCGATCGTCTCGACGAGCAGGGCCACGCCGCGCAGGGCGAAGAACTCGCACTCGAGCGGGATGAGCACGCCGTGCGCCGCGGTGAGGGCGTTGACGGTGAGCAGGCCGAGCGAGGGCTGGCAGTCGATCAGGATGACGTCGTACTCGGCGCTGACCTGGCGGATGATGCGGGCGAGGATCTGCTCGCGGGCGACCTCGTTGACGAGGTGCACCTCGGCGGCGGAGAGGTCGATGTTCGCGGGCATGACGTCGAGGTCGTGCACGCGGGTCGGCACGATCACGTCGTGCGCATCTTTGACGGAGCCGATCATGAGGTCGTAGATCGTGGGCTGGTCGTGCGCCTGCACGCCGAGGCCCGCGGTGAGGGCGCCCTGGGGGTCGAAGTCGATGGCGAGCACGCGACGGCCGTACTCGGCGAACGCGGCGCCGAGGTTGATGGTGGTCGTGGTCTTGCCGACGCCGCCCTTCTGGTTGCAGAGGGTGATGATGCGCGCGGGGCCGTGGCCGTCGAGTGGCTCGGGGACGGCGAACTCGGTGCGCGGGCGACCGGTGGGACCGTTCGCGGGGACGGTCGCCGGAGCGCTCTCGAAGAGGGCGGGCGTGCTCGAGGTCGACTTGGTGCTCACATGTCGATGGTACCGGCGGCCCTCGGCGCGGCCGGGCTGACGCGCCCGTCCCGCGGGCAGGAAGCCTCATGCGGCGGATGAAGGTAGTGCCTGGTCAGGAGGCAGGTCGGAGGGCCCGCGGGTGCGCCGTGACGTACATGTCCCGCAGGGCGTCCGCCGTCACGAGCGTGTAGATCTGCGTCGTCGCGACGGACGAGTGCCCGAGGAGTTCCTGCACCACCCGCACGTCGGCGCCGCCCTCGAGCAGGTGCGTCGCGAACGAGTGCCGCAGGGTGTGCGGCGAGACGTCGACGTCGAGCTCGGCGCGCTCGGCCGCGGCCTGGATGACGAGCCAGGCGCTCTGGCGCGAGAGCCGGGCGCCCCGCGCCCCGAGGAACAGCGCGGGCGTCGCGTCGCCGCGCGCCGAGAACTCGGGTCGGCCCCGCACGAGCCACGCGTCGAGCGCCCGCCGCGCGAAGCTGCCCACGGGCACGATCCGCTGCTTGCCGCCCTTGCCGAACAGCCGCACGACGTCTCCCCCGTCGATGACGTCGTCGACGTTGAGCGCCACGGCCTCGCTCACGCGGGCGCCCGTCGCGTACAGCAGCTCGAGCAGCGCCTTGTCGCGCACGCGGGCCGGCTCGTCGCCGTCGGTCGCGGCCAGCAGGGCCTCGACCTGCGCGACCGAGATGGCCTTGGGCAGGCGCGAGGGCAGCTTCGGCGGGCGGACGCCGGCCGCGACGTCGACGGCGACCAGCCCCTCCTCGTGCAGGAACCGGTGGAGGCCCCGCACCGACGAGAGCACCCTGGCCACGCTGGAGGCGCGCAGCGGGTCGTCCGCACGGGTCGCCAGTGCGGCCGGGAAGGCCGCGACGTCCGCCGGCGCGACCTCCTCGACGGAGGCGCGTCCCGCCTCCTCGAGGTGCGCCGCCCAGAGCACGAGGTCGCGTCGGTAGGCGGCCGTGGTGTTCGGGGACAGGCCGCGCTCGACCGTGACGTGCCTCAGGTAGCGGGCCACCGCCTCCTCGATCGAGGTCATCGTCCGCTCGTCCCGACCGCCGGCCGCCGCGTCGTCAGCGGCGGGCGGCGACGGTCGCGGCCAGGGCCGCGATGCTGAGGATGGAGTTGTGCAGGCGCCCGGCGAGCACGCCGTCGACGATCTCGTCGAGGGCGACCCAGCGCTTCTCGATGTCCGCTTCCTCGTCGGTGCGGTCGAAGGCAGCAGCGGTCGCGGTCACGCCGGTGGCCCGGTAGACCGTGACCATCTCGTCGTTGCCCCCGGGGGTCGTGTGGAACGAGACGAGCTCGTCCCAGTCGGTCGCCTCGAGGTCGGCCTCCTCGGCCAGCTCGCGCTTGGCCGCGTCGAGCTTCGACTCGCCCTCGGCGTCGAGCAGGCCGGCGGGCAGCTCCCAGTCGCGGGTGCGGATCGGGTGCCGGTACTGCTTGATGACCAGCACGCGGTCGTGCTCGTCGACCGCGAGCACCGCCACGGCGCCGGTGTGCGCGACGTACTCGCGCGTCATCGGCGAGCCGTTGTAGTCGACGACGTCGCGGACGACGTTCCAGACGGCGCCCTCGAAGACCGTGTCGGAGGAGGTGACGGTCGGGTCGGCGGGCTCGTCGCGGAGCAGCTCGGAGTCGGTCACGGCTCAGGACCGCCCGGGGGCAGCGGCCTCGGCCGCGCCGTCGGTCGGGTCCACGGCCGCAGCGACCGCGTCGGCACGGGTCTCGCTCGCGTCGTCGCCCTCGTCCGCGAAGAGGCGGCTCGAGTTCTGGCGCTCGAGCGACGCACCGACGAGGCCGCTGAACAGCGGGTGCGCGCGGTTGGGGCGCGACCGCAGCTCGGGGTGCGCCTGGGTGCCGATGTAGAACGGGTGCTCGGCGCGGTCGAGCTCGACGTACTCGACGAGGGTGCCGTCGGGCGAGGTGCCCGAGAACACGAGGCCCGCGTCGGCGATCTGCTGGCGGTACTGGTTCGAGACCTCGTAGCGGTGGCGGTGGCGCTCGTCGACCAGCTCGGAGCCGTACAGCTCGGCCGCGAGCGAGCCGGGCTGGAGGGCGGCCGGGTAGAGGCCGAGGCGCATGGTGCCGCCCAGGTCGCCGTCTGCGATGATGTCGACCTGCTCGGCCATCGTCGCGATGACGGGGAACTCGGTGTCGGGGTCGAACTCGGACGAGGAGGCGCCGGCCAGGCCGGCCTTGTCGCGGGCGTACTCGATGACCATGCACTGGAGGCCGAGGCAGAGGCCGAGCGTCGGGATGCCGTTCTCGCGGGCGAACTTCAGTGCGCCGAGCTTGCCCTCGATGCCGCGGATGCCGAAGCCGCCGGGCACGCAGATGCCGTCGACCTGCGACAGCGCCGCCGCGGCGCCCTCGGGCGTCTCGCAGTCGTCCGACGGGATCCAGACGAGCTTCGCCTTGGCCTGGTGCGCGAAAGCGCCGGCACGCAGGGCCTCGGTGACCGACAGGTAGGCGTCGGGCAGGTCGATGTACTTGCCGACGAGGCCGATGGTGACCTCGTGCTTCGGCTGGTGCACCGCGTCGAGCACGGTCTGCCAGCCGGACCAGTCGACCTCGCCCGCCTTCTCGGCCAGGCCGAGGTGGCGGATGATGTACGAGTCGAGGCCCTGCTCGTTGAGCATCGAGGGGATGTCGTAGATGCTCGCGACGTCCTTCGCGTTGACGACCGCATCCTCGTCGACGTCGCACATCAGCGCGATCTTGCGCTTGTTCGCCTCGCTCACGGGGCGGTCGCTGCGCAGAACGAGCGCGTCGGGCTGGATGCCGATCGAGCGGAGCGCCGCGACGGAGTGCTGCGTGGGCTTGGTCTTCTGCTCGCCCGAGGCGCCCATGTACGGCACGAGCGAGACATGCACGAAGAACACGTTGTTCCGCCCGAGCTCGTGGCGCACCTGACGAGCCGACTCGATGAACGGCTGGCTCTCGATGTCGCCGACGGTGCCGCCGACCTCGGTGATGATGACGTCGGGGGCCACGTCGCCCTCGGCCTGCTGACGCATGCGGCGCTTGATCTCGTCCGTGATGTGCGGGATGACCTGGACGGTGTCGCCGAGGTACTCGCCGCGACGCTCCTTCGCGATGACGGTCGAGTACACCTGGCCCGTCGTCACGTTGGCGGCCTGGTCGAGGTCGATGTCGAGGAACCGCTCGTAGTGCCCGATGTCGAGGTCGGTCTCGGCCCCGTCGTCCGTGACGAACACCTCGCCGTGCTGGAACGGGTTCATCGTGCCCGGGTCGACGTTGAGGTAGGGGTCGAGCTTCTGCATGACCACGCGCAGCCCGCGCGCCGTGAGCAGGTTGCCGAGGCTGGCGGCCGTCAGGCCCTTGCCGAGCGACGACACGACGCCGCCGGTGACGAAGATGTGCTTGGTGACACTGTGCTTCGTCACGCTGGAGTTGCTGCGACCCGCAGAAGGAGACTCAGAAGGCCCACCTCCGTCGATCGAGGAGGAATCAAGGCCCGAGTTCTCAACGTTCACCACGGGATTCCATCCTATGTCACGCGGGGCCGGTCAGCCACCGCTGCCTGTTACGAGTGTGTGACGGCGCGGCCGGCCGCCGCGAGCTCGAGCAGCTCGCGGGCGTGGTCGAGTCCGCTCGCGCTGTCGGGCAGCCCCGAGAGCAGCCGGGCCATCTCCGCGACCCGCTCGTCGCCCTCGAGCTGCTGCACGCTGCTCGCGGTGACCTCGCCCGACGCGTCCTTCACGACGCGGAGGTGGTTCGTCGCGAAGGCGGCGACCTGGGCGAGGTGGGTCACGACGATGACCTGGGCTCGCTCGGACAACGCGGCGAGCCGGCGACCGATCTCGATCGCGGCCGACCCGCCGACGCCGGCGTCGACCTCGTCGAAGACGAAGGTCGGCACGTCGCTCGCCCCGGCCATGACGACCTCGAGGGCGAGCATGACGCGCGAGAGCTCGCCTCCTGAGGCGCCCTTGCCGAGCGGGCGGGGCTCGCTTCCCGGGTGCGGGCGCAGCAGCAGCGACACGACGTCGGCACCGGTGCTGCCGAGCTCGTCGCGCGGCGTGACCTCGACGACGATCTCGGCACCGGCCATGGCCAACGCGGACAGCTCGGCGCTGACGCGCTCGGACAGGTCGGCGCCGGAGGCGCGGCGCAGGTCGCTGAGGACCCCGGCCCTGGACTCGGCCTCGGCCCGGAACTGCGCCACCTCGTCGTCGAGCGAGGCGAGTCGGTCGTCGTCGCCGTCGAGCTCGACCAGGCGCCTGCTGCCCTCGTCGAGCAGCCGCAGCACGTCGTCGAGGCCCGGACCGTGCTTGCGCAGCAGCGACGACAGCTCGGCACGACGGGTCTGGACCGCCTCGAGGTCACCCGCCGCGTCGGCGTCGAGGCCGCCGAGGTAGCTCGACAGGCGTGACGACGACTCGGACACCTGCACGCTGACCTCGGCCAGCAGGTCGGCGATCGGCGCGAGCGCGGGGTCGTGCGGGGCGACGCGCTCGACCTGCCGCCGCGCCTCCTCGACGAGCGAGAGGACGTCGCGGGTGCCGTCGACGGCGTCGGTGGAGAGGATCTCGTGGGCGAGGCCGGCGGCGAGCCGGAGGTCCTCGGAGTTGCTGAGCCGGTCGGCCGTGGCGTCGAGCTCGTCGAGCTCGCCGGCCACGGGAGCCGCCGCCTCGATCTCGTCGATGGCGGCCCGCAGCGCATCGGCCTCGGCACGGCGCTCGTCGCGGTCACGGGTGATCTCGGCGAGCTCGTCACGGGCGGCCGTCCAGGCCTCGAACGCGGCCCGGTAGGAGGCGGCGGCCGCGGCCAGCGGCGCACCACCGTGCGCGTCCACCGCCGCCCGCTGCGCCTGCGCCGACTTGAGCCGGATCTGCTCGGACTGCCCGTGCACGACCACGAGGTGGTCGGCGAGGTCGCCCAGCACGCCGATCGGGGCGGACCGGCCGCCCACGACGGCCCGGCTGCGGCCCTCGGCCGAGACGACGCGGCTGAGGAAGAGCTCGCCGTCGTCGACGTCTCCCCCGGCGTCGCGGACGCGCTCGACGACGGCGCCGTCGGCCGGGACGACCCACCGGCCGTCGACGACCGCCTGGGTGCTGCCCGAGCGGACGATGCCGCTCTCGGCGCGCTGGCCGAGCAGCAGGCCGAGCGCGGTGACGACCATGGTCTTGCCGGCGCCGGTCTCGCCGGTCACGGCGGTGAACCCCGGCCCGAGGGGCAGGGTCGCGCGGCCGATGACGCCGAGGTCGCGGATCGCGATCTCCTCGATCACGACGCGTCTCCCTGCTCGGGGCCGCGCCAGCCGGTCACCGGGAGCTTGAACTTGGCGACGAGGCGGTCGGTGAACGGCCCCTGTCGCAGGCGGGCCAGCAGCACGGGCTGGTCCGAGCGCGTGCACTCGACACGGGCGCCGGGCGGCAGGTCGTGCTCGCGGCGTCCGTCGCACCAGAGGATGCCGCGGCCGTCGGTGCGGCTCATCACCTCGACGGCGAGCGTCGAGTCGGGGCCGACGACCAGCGGACGGGCGAAGAGGGCATGGGCGCTCAGCGGCACGAGCAGCAGCGCCTGCACCTCGGGCCAGACGACCGGGCCCCCGGCGGAGAACGAGTAGGCGGTCGACCCGGTGGGCGTCGACATGACGACGCCGTCGCAGCCGAACGACGACAGGGGACGCCCGTCGACCTCGATGACGACCTCGAGCATCCGCTCGCGCGACGCCTTCTCGACGGTCGCCTCGTTCATGGCCCAGGTGCGCCAGACGACCTCGGCGCCCTCGACGACGCGCACGTCGAGGGCGAAGCGCTCCTCGACGTCGTAGTCGCGCGCGACGACGCGAGACACGGCGTACGCCATCTCGTCGCGCTCGCTCTCGGCGAGGAACCCGACGTGGCCGAGGTTGACCCCGAGGATCGGGGCACGCGTGCCCCGGACGAGCTCGGCGGCCCGGAGGATGGTGCCGTCGCCGCCGAGGACGATGACGCACTCGAGGGCGTCGAGCGCGACGTCCTCGCCGAGGATGTCGACCGGCTCGATGTCGGGCGCGGCCGTCTTGATGTCGTCCCACTCGTCACGGGAGAGCACGGGCACGACGCCGGCGCCGACCAGGAGGGCGCAGACCTCGAGGGCGGCGTCGAGCGAGTCGCGTCGCCCGGTGTGGGAGACGACGAGGATGTGCCGTGTCGTCGTGTCGATCTGTCTCACGCTCCCGTCGTGCTCTCGGACCTGCCGAGCCATTCTGTCGGATTCGACCCGTGGCGAGCCGAGAACCGCACGACGTACTCCTTGTTGCCTGCCGTCCCGACGATCGGTGAGGGGATGATCCCCGCCGTGCCGAGGCCGAGGTCGTGGGCCGCCCAGAGGACCGAGGTGACGGCCTCGTTCCGCAGCCGGGCGTCGTGCACGACTCCCTCGCGGATGCCCTGCCGCCCCACCTCGAACTGCGGCTTCACGAGCAGCACGAAGTCGCTCTCCACAGGCACGCTGGCGACCAGCGCCGGCAGCACCATCGTGAGCGAGATGAACGACAGGTCGGCGACGACGAGGTCGATCGAGGAGGCGCGGTCGCTGAGGCCCCGCAGCTGGTCGGCCTCGAGGTAGCGCGCGTTCACGCCCTCGACCACCGTGACGCGAGGGTCGCTGCGGATCGACGGCGACAGCTGGCCGTGCCCGACGTCGAGCGCGACCACGTGGTCGACGCCCCGCTCGAGCAGCACCTGCGTGAAGCCGCCCGTCGACGCGCCGACGTCGAGCGCCGTGCGACCGCGCGGGTCGACGTCGAAGGCGTCGAGCGCCGCGAGGAGCTTGTGCGCCGCGCGGCTCACGTAGTGGTCGAGGCCGGCCACCTCGACGGTGTCCGCCTCGACCACGCGGGTCGACGCCTTGACGGCACCCGATCCGTTCACCGTGACGAGGCCGTCGGCGAGGAGGCGGGCGGCGTGCGTGCGGGAGCGCGCGAGCCCCCGGGACGCGAGCGCCGCGTCGAGCCGCTGGCCGGCCCGCTCCGCCTGCTCGGCGGACGAGGCGGCGTCCTCCGGCTCTTCGATGCGGACGGTCACCGACCACCCGGGCTGTCGTCGGTCTCGCCCGTGCCCTCGAGCGCGACCCGCAGCTCGTCGTGCACGGCGCCGAACGCGACGGCACGCTGGTCGAGGGGGAGGGCCTCGATCGTCCGGAGGCGTCCTGCCAGCTCGGCCGTCGCCTCCTCGTCGGACGTCGTGTCGACGGCCCTCGGCTCCTGCTGCATGGTGTCGTCCACCCTACTCACCGGGGTGCAGGGCAGGGTCGATGTCGAGGCCGTAGATCGCCCGTCCGGTGCCCCAGACGGCGTGCGCGCCGGCGCGCAGCAGGTCGACGGGGTCGCCGCCGGCCGCGAGGACCCGGACGACGCCGCCGCGGACGGCGACGCGGGCCTGACGCACGGTGACCACGTGGACGTCGTCCTCGTCGTGCTCGACGATCTCGGGATACGGCTGGCTCAGCTCGCGCAGGTCGCCGACGATGAAGTCGGGCCGCGAGCCCTTCTCGGCCGCGAGCACCTGCTTGGCGCCGTCGATGCCGGTCAGCACGAGCACGGAGACGAGCCCGGCACGACGGGCGCCGAGGATGTCGGTGTCGAGCCGGTCGCCGATGAACATCGCGGTCGTGGCGCCGAAGCGCTCGACGGCGGCGGTGAAGATCGGAGTCTCGGGCTTGCCCGCGGTCACGGGCAGACGGCCGACGGCGGTGTGCACGGCGCTGACGAGCGTGCCGTTGCCGGGTGCGGTGCCGCGCTCCTGCGGGATGGTCCAGTCGGTGTTCGTGGCGATCCACGGGATGTCCGCCGCGAGGGCGAACGAGGCCTCGGCGAGGTCGGACCAGCCGACCTCGGGGCTGAAGCCCTGGACGACGGCCGCGGGCTCGTCGTCCGCGGACCGGGTGACACGGAAGCCCTCGGCCTCGAGCACGGACGTGAGCCCGTCTCCCCCGACGACGAGGACGGTCGAGCCGGCCGGCACGGCGTCGACGAGGAGGCGCACGGCCGCCTGCGGGGAGGTCACCACGTCGTCTGCGGTCACGTGCAGCCCGTAGCCGCTCAGCTGCGCGGCCACCGTCGCCGCGGTGCGCGACGCGTTGTTCGTGATGTAGCCGACCCGGCGCGTCTCCGCCGCCGCGGTCAGGCTCTCGACGGCGTGGTCGATGGCGACGGAACCGCGGTACACGACCCCGTCGAGGTCCGCGAGGACGGTGTCGACACCGTCCAGGGGCGTGGGGCCGTCAGCCACGGTGCTCGGCCTCATCGTCCGTCACGGGCTCGTCGTCGCCTGCAGACTCGTCGGCGGGGACCGGCTGCTCATCGGCCGCAGGCTCCTCATCGACAACAGGCTCCTCATCGAGAGCAGGCCCCCCATCGACAACAGGCTCCCCATCGAGTGCGGCTGCCCCGTCTGTCTCGGGCACGTCGTCAGCGGCAGGCTCCTCGAGAGGCACGGACTCGTCCTCGGCGGTCCAGGACTCGTCGAGCTCGAGCTCCTCCTCGACGACCTCGACGGTCTCCCGGTCGTCGTCGCCGTGGTGAGCCTCGAGCGCCGCGTCGGCCCGCTCCGCCAGCGTGCGCCACTCCTCCGCGTCACGGTCGCGACCGAGGTCCTCTAGGACGGTGGCGTACGCGTCGAACAGGGCCGGGCTGTACTCGAACGCGCGACGGCGGTCGAGCTGCGGGATCTCGAGCTCGCCGAGCGCCGCGTCGGGCTGGTCGAGGTCGAGCCGGGCACCGCTCATGGCGATGGCCAGGGAGACGCGGACCGCCGGCGCCAGGGTCGAGACGTCTACCGATCGCCCGAGCTCGAGAGCGCGCTCGGGACGTCCCAGCCCGCGTTCGCTGTCCACCATCAGCGGCAGCTGGTCGTCACGACCGGTGATGCGCCGGTAGGTCCGCAGCTCGCGCAGCGTCAGCGCGTAGTCCCCGACCGTGTACGCCGTGATGGCGATGGTCTCGCGCACGACACCGATGCGACCAGCGCGGCGACCGGCCGACAGCGCGTGCTTGTGCGCCTCCTCCGGCTCCTCCTCGATGAGGCGCCCCGCCATGACGAGGTGCTTCGCGACCCAGTCGGCGTTCTCCTTGCTCAGCGTCTTCAGCTCGCCGCGGGCGACCTTGTCCAGATCGCGGGGCTCGACGTCGTCGGGGACGTGCGCCACCTCCTGCGCCGGCCGGACCGACTTCAGACCGTAGGGATCGCGGTCCTCAGGCGTCTCGCGGTTCCCCTGGTATCCGCTCGAGGGACGTCCACCGGTGGAGGGACGTCCGCCACCCGTCGAAGGTCGACCGCCGCCACCGGTCGACGGACGCCCACCACTCGACGGACGACCGGAACCGGTCGAGGGACGACCGCCGGTCGAGCCCGAACGACCGCCGGACGAGGGACCGCCTCGACGGTCTCCCCCACCCTGCGGACGACCCGAGGAGGCGCGGTCCCCGTACGCAGGACGCTCACCGCGCTGGGGCCGGTCGCCCCGGGCCCCGCGGTCGCCGCCCGACGGGCGCTCCCCCCGTGCACCGCCGTCACGTCCGGAGGACGCGTCTCGTCGGGGTCGGTCGGGTCGGTCGTCGTCGCGGTCGCTCACGGAGATGCTCCTCGTTCTGTCGTGCAGGCAGCTGTTGTGTTGTGGGGGCTCGCACCCCGGAAGTCGATCGGCCAGGACGAGCGGGACTCGCTGCGGCCGAGGTACGAGACTACCAACGGATGGCCCCGAGGCGAGCCAGCATCTCTTGGCGACTGTCGGGTTAAACAAGAAGAGCCCCTCCAGTGGAGGGGCTCTTCTCTCAAAAGGAGTCCGGCGGTGTCCTACTCTCCCACAAGGTCCCCCTTGCAGTACCATCGGCGCTGAGAGTCTTAGCTTCCGGGTTCG